>NZ_VTUZ01000003.1 GCF_008369935.1 Paraburkholderia panacisoli
CGGCCCCGATGGCCGCCAGGACTCTCATCATGAAACTTTATGCGCAGTAAGCTGATGCTGACGCCTTGCTCACAAAGCGTTTGCCACGGTGACTCTACATAACGATCCACGGTAGCTAATAGATCATTGAAGTGTCGAGTTCACGATGCCGCAGCACATCGGCTACTTCCTTAAGGGTGCTTCCGGTGGCCAGCAGCCGACTTGCCAGCGCGTGCCTCAGTATGTGCACCCGCGTATGAGGTAGTCCGCAGCGGCAATAGGCCTCGCGTACGATCTTGCGTAACACCTCGGGACCGATAGGGATTGCGACCGGTGCGACGTGGCGAACAAACACTCGCCTGCTTGTCGTCGGAGGTCGCTCTGCGCGAAGATAGGTTGCGATTGCCTGGCCCGTGCTCTGCGGTAACGGCAGCACGTCGACTCGACGGGACTTGTTCTTGACGATTCGGAGCGTTCCCGCTTCCCAGTCGATGTCGTCCAGATCGATGCTGACAACTTCGCTGGCTCGCAGGCCCAGGTCGACGAGACAGCGGACCATTGCGTAGGCTCGACGCCTAGATGGCAACCCTTGCGGAAAAGCGTCAAGCAATTGGACGATCTCCTCCCGCGACAGCGTCTGGGGCAATGTCGCGAGGCGCCGGTTCGCAGGTGATGCAATGACCGGCAGCAAGTGCGCTACAGAGTCGCCCAATGTTGCTCGGAAGCGAAGATATGCGCGCAGCGTGCCCGCGACAAGCTTTACACTGGCCGGACACAATCGCCGAAGCTCTGTCTCGATAAACTGCCGCAGCTCGTCCTGAGTAGGAGACCTCAGCACGCGCGAGCCAGCAACGTGGCTCTGTAGCAGAAAGGATCGCAGGATCTTGAGTCGCTGCATTCGCGTACTTCGCGCAAGTCCGCGCGCGCGATCCATGTATTCGTCAAAGCGGCAAAGTTCGTCGTCAACCGCGGAGACAACCTCGATCTTGCGTAGCACATCGGCCTCATCCAGTGAAATGAGCAGATGCCGCAATGCCGCTCGGACATCGCGCACGTGCCGTCGCACTGGCGGTGGACAGGCACAGCGCGGAAGGTGTTCGGTAATAAACTTCCGAACCGAATCATCTGTAAGGTCACACGCAGCAACTCGACGGCGTCGTAGCCAGCGGGCGAAGTGAGCTACGCAATACACGTACACCTTTGCGGTGTGGTCGGCGTAGCCTCGCCTCGCGAGATACTTCCAATATCCTGCGACGTACGGAGCGAGAACGCTGTCGTGCAGCCACGAGGCCGGAACAGCGTGAAGTGAAAGAAGCGTATCCATGAGGGCTCCTGCAGTGGTATGGCCACTGCAGGAGACTCCCGTTTTTATGTGAAGTCCAGTTCAGTCTGACGAGGTTGGCGACTGCGCTTGACTGCGCGTCCGTTGGACCGCATCCGTCAACGTGACATAAAAAAGCTGTTCGCATTAGATGCACCCAGCGCAGGACAGCCTTGGGTTGACGCGCGACGTCTCTAGGCCCGGGGGCATTGCACACTCTCGCGAACGGCCTTTTCGCTGCGCTGGGTTAGGCAGTTTCTTTCCGCTTTTTATAGATGATCGGTCTAATTTATGCCGGCAGAGCTGAAAACCGCTCGTGAGGATAAATCCGATGCAAACGCAAAGTACGACATTTGACTTTATCGTTATTGGCGCCGGCTCCGCCGGCAGCCTGCTCGCGAATCGTCTGAGCGCCGACAAGACGAAGAATGTCCTGCTGGTCGAGGCGGGCGGCACCGATGATTACATGTGGATCCACATCCCCGTCGGCTATTTATATTGCGTCGACAATCCGCGTACGGACTGGCAATTCCGGACTGAGCCGGACAAAGGACTCAATGGCCGGCAGATTCTTTACCCCCGTGGCAAGACGTTGGGCGGATGCTCCAGTATCAACGGCATGATCTACATGCGTGGCCAGGCTCGCGACTATGACCATTGGGCGGATCTGACGGGCAATCCGGAATGGACGTGGAGCAACTCATTAAAGGACTTCAGGGCCCATGAAGACTTTTACAGGCTCGATCCGAAGCAAGGTGAATTGCTGACGGGCAATGTCGAAGCGATCGCGAGGATTCACGGAAGCGGTGGCGAGTGGCGTGTCGAAAAGCAGCGTCTCAAGTGGGAAATCCTTGATGCGTTCGCCAAAGCGGCGGAACAGGCGGGCATTCCTATCATCGACGATTTCAACACCGGCGACAATTTCGGCGTCAGCTACTTTGACGTCACACAGAAAGACGGCTGGCGCTGGAATACTTCGAAGGCCTTCCTGCGTCCGATTAAACACCGGTCGAATCTCACGACGTGGACTAACTCCCGTGTGAAGAAGCTCAGGATCGACCGTGACAGAAACGGTGCGCTGAGTTGCACCGGTGCCGAAATTGTTCGCGATGGCGAGCTTGTCTCGGTGAGCGCCGCCCGCGAAGTCGTGCTGAGCGCTGGTGCGATCGGTTCACCGCATATTCTGCAGCACTCCGGTATTGGGTCGGCGTCTCTCTTGAAAAAGCACGGCATTGATATTGTCCAGCACACACCGGGTGTCGGTGCAAACTTGCAGGATCACCTTCAGATTCGCGTGGTCTATAAGGTTGAAAACTGCGAGACACTGAACGTTCTTGCGTCGAGCCTGCTCGGCAAGGCGAAGATCGGCTTCGAATACGCGCTGCACCGGTCGGGTCCGATGAGCATGGCGCCCTCTCAGCTCGGGGCCTTTACCAGGAGCGATCCGTCAAGGAAGCACGCAAACATCGAGTATCACGTGCAGCCACTGAGTCTCGAAGCGTTCGGGCAGCCGCTGCACACGTTTCCGGCGTTCACCGCCAGTGTCGCCAATGTGAACCCGACAAGCAGGGGCACGGTGCACATCAAGAGCGGCAACTTTGAGGATGCGCCGGCCATTGCCCCGAACTACCTCAGTACGGAAGACGATCGGAGAGTCGCCGTCGACGGCCTTCGCTTGACGCGACGCATCGCGAGCCAGGCGGCTCTCGCGAAATACAGGCCGCAAGAGTATAAGCCCGGCCCACAGTACGAATCGGATGCTGAGCTCACGAAACTGGCGGGCGACATTGGCACCACGATATTCCACCCAGTGGGGACTGTGCAGATGGGCAAGTTCGCTGATCCGAATGTTGTGGTCGACAGCCATCTTCGCGTGCGCGGGGTCGCGGGGCTTCGGGTGGTAGACGCGAGCGTGATGCCCACGATCACCAGCGGCAATACGAGCTGCCCCACCATGATGATCGCCGAGAAAGCTTCCCACTGGATTCAGGAAGGCGTTTGACTTTATTCAACCAGGGAATTGGCTATGGCTGAGAACAAGACTGGGGTGAAGAAGCGCTTGCCCCTTGAAGGAATAACGGTTATCGATTTCTCGCGTGTGCTGTCGGGACCGTATTGCGCGATGACGCTTGCTGACCTCGGGGCACGCGTCATCAAGATCGAGCGTGTGGGCACGGGAGACGATACGCGTGCGTTCGGTCCGTTCGTCGATGACGAATCGGCGTACTTCATGTGTTTCAACCGAGGAAAGGAGAGCATCGCGCTCGACTTCAAGTCTCCGCGTGACCGCGAACTTCTCGACCGCTTGTTGGACAAGGCCGACGTGGTGGTCGAGAACTTCCGGCCCGGGGTGATGGCTCGGCTCGGCTACGGCGCCGAGCAATTGGCGAGAACGCATCCGCACATCGTCTACGCATCGATTTCGGGCTTTGGCCACACCGGCCCGTTCAAGGACCTGCCAGGTTACGACACCGTAGTGCAGGCTATGGGCGGTGTCATGAGTCTGACGGGCTGGCCAGACACTCAGCCGGCCCGTGTTGGCACGGCCTTCGGGGACCTCGGTGCAGCACTATTCGCCGTGATAGGTATTCTGGCGGGGTTATACAAGCGTTCGAGGGATGCGCAAGGCACGCACGTAGACATCGCGATGCTCGATTGCCAGGCGGCGTTGATGGAAACGGCGTTTGCCAGGTTCGACGTCGAAGAGAAGGTGCCCACGAGGACTGGCGACGCCCACCCCTCGCTCGCGCCGTTCGAAAGCTTTGCTGCCGGGGATGGCCGATTCATCATTGCCGCGGGCAACGATCAGCTCTTTCTTTTGATGGCGGACGCCCTGGGCGTGCCGGAAGTGGCCCTCGACCCGTTGTTCCTTACGAACGATCTCCGCGTGCAAAACCGGGGCGCCATGATCGAGGCCATCGAGCGGGTAACCCGCGCCGCATCTGTCAGCGCTTGGCTCGACAAGCTGAACGAGGCTGGCGTGCCCTGTGCTCCGATCAACACGATCGACAAGGTCATCGATCATCCGCAACTGCTCGCGCGCAACATGTTCATCCAGGTCCAGGGGAAGTCCGAGCGGAAAGTGAAAACAGCCGGAAATCCGATCAAGATGAATACGTCCCCCGATGAGGACGTAACAGTAGTCAGGAGAGCACCGGCGGTGGACGAGCATCGCGAAGCGATTCTGGCTGAGTTGATGGCTTCGTCGGGCGCCTACACATCGCAGGCTGATTCCGAATCAGGCGACGATGAACTGGAGCGCTCCACCGGCCTTGCAGCATGACGCCGCCATTTTGAACTGACAGGTGAATATATGAAGACCGACGTTTCAACAGCGCATGGCGCATCCGCCAACCAAACCAGGATGCAGATGATCGAACCGAACCCTGGACCTGCTGTCGCGGGCGCGAATGTAGTTGCCGCCGGAGCCGTGTCGGAAAACGGCGTGTATGAAACCATCAAGATCGATCGAAGGGAGCGTGTCGGCCTGATCACACTCTATCGCCCGAAGAACCTGAACGCGCTCAATGTTCAGATGTCGCACGAGGTGCTCGCAGCACTTACGAAATTTGATCAGGACGATGGAATCGGCGCCATCGTGATCACGGGCAATGCGCGCGCATTTGCAGCAGGGGCGGACATTGAGGAAATGGTCGACAAGTCCTTCGCCGACTGGCACGCGAAAGACCTTTTTGCCGAATGGGACCGCATTCGAACGATTTCGAAGCCGATCATCGCGGCTGTTGGCGGCTATGCCCTCGGCGGCGGTTGCGAACTGGCGATGGCGTGCGATTTCATCATAGCGGCCCATGATGCCCAATTCGGTCAACCGGAGATCAAGCTCGGGATACCGCCTGGTATTGGCGGTTCGCAGCGCTTGACGCGTGCCGTCGGAAAGTCGCTTGCGATGGACCTGATTCTCACGGGCCGGAATTTGCGCGCGGATGAGGCATTCGCAGCCGGCCTCGTTGCGCGCGTTGTTCCGTCGACTGACTTGCTGCAAACTGCGCTCGAGACAGCGCATACCATCGCAGGTTATAACTTGCCTGCCGTACGGCTTGCGAAGGAGGCGGTCTCTCGCGCATTCGAGACGTCGCTGAGCGAGGGTGTGTTGCACGAGCGTCGGCTCTTCCAGGCCGCGTTCGCGACAGAAGGCCAAAAGGAAGGCATGTACGCATTCCTGGCCAAGCGCGCTCCGGTCTTCCGCCATCGGTAAGCCATGGCTTAGCGTCGGTGCTCGCGCCCGACCACTTCTTCGTTTGGAAATCGTCTCCGGTTTGGTGGGCGGCTCGTCGACTCGCGGTAGTCGACGTCGTAGCGCTTGCCCATGGGAAAGTACGATGGTTCCTGTGAAATTAGCGATCAACGAGCCGCGTGAGGCGTCCAGCTTAGCCAGGCGCATGCACATTGCGTGCAACGAGGTGTTGCCTAAGAAGCGTGGCCGCGTTTTGCGTTGCGCGCATGTGTGGATGCGGTGCCACTGCAGCGCCGCCGCCCCGCGAGTGCCGGCGAGCGGCGCAGCGGCGCCCATTCAGCGGTTGGCGATGTAAATCGTGATTTCAAAACCAAGGCGAAGGTCGGTATAGGCCGGGGTAGTCCATTGCATGCATGTCTCCTTAAGTTCAGCGTAGATGAAAAGCCGCCTCACAGATGCGGCATTGTCACCAAGTGCAAGCTCCATGCCGGGGACGATTCCAAAGCCTCATGGAGCGCACGTAAGCTGCCAGGGAGTGGAAAGTGGCATCGGCGCAGGAAATACGCTTCGCCGTCGAGTTGCTGCAGACCGATATCTGTATAGCTGGTGTAAGGAGAAGAGGGCTCAGCGTTCGATTCTCCTGCACACGGTGTCGCAAAGCGAGACACTGGTCGAAGCGCACAAATGAGATCCCGCAAATGTGCTGTGTCGTTCGTTGCCGGAGCTTCGCTATCTGTCAAACAGATAGCCATATATCTTCCCTTCGCTTGTCAATCGCAGCAAACGGTGCGAGGGTTGACGTTGGTCATGCTCCTGACCGTATGGACGATATGACGGACTTTCCCCTGATATATTGGGCAACCGCGGATCGCCTTAACGGTTTGTCAGACTATCTATGTCTATCCCTAACGGAGAAGTGATGACACTTACTACCAGACAGCAATCGATCAAGGACGAGTTCATGCGCGTGCGGAATACCTGGGCTCCGCAATGGGAAAGTATTCTTCGCAACGACTGTGAGTTCCTGCATGCCTACCTTAACCTCTCGGCGGTACCACTGCGGCACAACCATCTGGAGGACAAGGTCAAGGAGTTCATCTATATTGCCTTGAATGCGTCCTCCACCCATCTGTTCGCGCCCGGCATCCAGATGCATCTGAAAATGGCGGTGGATTTTGGTGCCACACGTGAAGAACTGATGGAAGTGCTTGAGTTGACCAGTACGGTTGGTATTCACGCTTCGAATGTGGCGATGCCAATCCTCGCCGAGGTGCTTCATGAAGAAGGTCTCCGACAGCCGGAAGGACCTGCCGATAGCCGTCGTCAAGCATTGAAGCAGCGTTTCACCGAAGTACAGGGGTATTGGGATCCCATATGGGACCAGACCCTGGAACTCGATCCGGATTTCTTCGACGCGTACCTCGAGTTCTCCTCGGTTCCATGGAAGAACGGCGCTCTCGAGCCGAAGGTCAAGGAACTCGTGCTTTGCGCGCTTGATGTCGCTGCCACACATCTGTACAAGCCGGGCATCAAAATCCACATGCGCAATGCACTTCGCCACGGGGCAACTGCCGGGGAGATCATGGAGACTATCGAGATTGCGAGTGTTATCGGAATCCACGGTGCACTGATTGCTTCTCCGATGCTGGAAGATGCAATTGCGGCTGCGCAGGATGCGTGAATTTAACGGAAGGTAGATCGTATTTCCTTCATCCTGGGTCGCCAACTTTGGCGACGGGTGGTGGGCGCTCCATCAGTTCATCCCATGATGATTAGATATCCGAATCGCTGACAGAGACCCGAATAACACTGTAGCACCTTGATACAGCGTGCACGATTATGTGTCGCCAAACAATACAGATACTTCGGTCGCCGCGCTTCGGGTTGCGCATATCGGTGCATTGAAGCGTCAGCGCCTGAAACGCCGCGTCGCTTCCATTAAGCAGGCGCCGCCGAAGTGGCATGGTTCTCGCAAGGATGGTATCCAGCGCAAAGCGCCAGTCGATTGAGATCGCCGGTGCTCTCGCTCATTTCTCTTCTTTCCGGATGCCAGCTACTGGAGGTAGGTCAATATGAACCACGCAGAGTTGCAGTTTCTCGATATAGAGTTTCCGTTTAAAAAGAAGTACGCGAATTTCATCGATGGCAAGTGGGTCAAGCCGGTCGGCGGTGAGTACTTCGACAACATTTCGCCGATCACCGGCCAGCCGTTCACTTCAGTTCCGCGTTCGCGCGAAGCGGATATCGAACTCGCGCTGGACGCCGCACATCGCGCAAAAACGGCTTGGGCGAAGACGTCGCCGACGGATCGCGCAAATGTCTTGAGCCGCATCGCGGATCGGATCGAAGCACACCTGCGGAAGCTTGCAGTGGCTGAAACGATCGACAAGGGCAAACCGCTGCGTGAGTCGCTGTCCGGCGACATCCCGCTCGCCATCGACCACTTCCGCTATTTTGCCGGCTGCATCCGTGCGCAGGAAGGCTCGATCTCCGAAATCGACAGCGAAACCGTGGCGTATCACTTTCACGAGCCTCTCGGTGTGGTCGGTCAGATCATTCCGTGGAACTTTCCGCTCCTGCTGGCTGCCTGGAAGATTGCTCCGGCGCTGGCCGCCGGCAATTGCATTGTCCTCAAGCCCGCCGAGCAGACCCCAGCGTCGATACTCGTGTTGGTGGAGCTGATCCAGGACCTGCTGCCCGCAGGCGTGCTAAACGTTGTGAACGGCTTCGGGCTCGAGGCGGGCAAACCGCTTGCTACCAGCAACCGCGTCGCCAAGATTTCGTTCACTGGGGAGACCTCCACTGGCCGCCTGATCATGCAGTACGCGAGCCAGAACATCATCCCGGTTACGCTCGAGCTCGGCGGCAAGTGCCCGAACATTTTCTTCGCCGATGTGATGGATCAGGATGACTCGTACTTCGACAAGGCGATCGAAGGTTTCACGATGTTTGTACTGAATCAGGGCGAAGTGTGTACCGCCCCGTCGCGCGTGTTGATCGACGAGAAAATCTACGATCGTTTCATTGAGCGCGCGCTCAAGCGTGTCGCCGCGATCCAGCAGGGCCACCCGCTCGATCCGCAGACTATGGTCGGTGCGCAGGCGTCGCAGGAACAAATGGAAAAGATTCTTTCGTATATCGATATCGGCAAGCGGGAAGGCGCGCAGTGTCTGATTGGCGGCGAGCGTAGCGTGCTCGGCGGTGAGCTTGGCAAAGGCTATTACGTGAAGCCGACCGTTTTCCACGGCCACAACAAGATGCGTGTGTTCCAGGAAGAGATCTTCGGACCAGTCGTTTCCGTGACCACGTTCAAGACGGAAGATGAAGCGCTCGAGATCGCCAACGACACGGTGTACGGTCTCGGCGCTGGGGTCTGGACGCGGGACGGCACGCGGGCGTACCGCTTCGGCCGCTCGATCCAGGCCGGTCGCGTGTGGACGAACTGCTATCACGCGTATCCGGCGCACGCGGCCTTCGGCGGATACAAACAGTCGGGCATCGGACGTGAAACCCACAAGATGATGCTCGACCACTATCAGCAGACGAAGAATCTGCTGGTCAGCTACGGCGAGAAGCCGCTCGGCTTCTTCTGAATAGGACCGTAGTCACTTGGCCTGCGGGCGGTTGCATGTTGTTGGCGCTGCCCGCATTCGTATGTGTACGTCGCCTCGGCAACGTGCATTGACGGAGCAACACGAGACTCCTGAAGATGTACTGCGCGTAGTCGCTACGCCGGCCACCGTCGAGTTTGAGTCAACCTGGGCAAAACGCTCGTCGGCTATCTGTCAGGATACGTACGTACAGACGGTTCGGGGCACGAATTGCAACCTGTGCATCTATTGCTTTCCGGTGGACCCAAGAATATCCCATGATTGACTGGCTTCACCGCTTCATTCCGTCACGCGTCTCGGTAAGCTGGTCCGAACGCATTCGTTCGTGCGTGGGGGCATTGATCGGCATTGCGATCACAGCGATGGGTATGCGCAGCTTCAACGAGGGCAGCGCATTGGTTCCATTCCTGGTCGCGCCTATGGGTGCGTCGGCGATCTTGCTCTTTGGAGTGCCGGCAAGTCCGATCGCTCAGCCGTGGTCGTTCGTTGGCGGGAATTTGATTTCCGCCACGATTGGTGTGACCTGTTCGCAATTTATTTCTGATCCGGTGCCCGCGGCGGCTGCCGCGATCGCATTTGCGCTATGTGCGATGTTCGCGCTTAGATGCGTGCATCCTCCTTCTGGCGCCGTCGCACTCACGGCCGTATTGGGAGGACCCGGCATTCACTCTCTCGGATACGGGTTCGTGCTCTATCGGCACAGTCAGGCGTTCGCTGACTTTCAACGTACCGAATGACACGGGGCGATGTCTTCTGGCCATATGCTGGCGTATTCACCGCATGTTTCGACAAAGCAGTACTAGTAGAAGACGGTGGATTTGGATTGCCTTAGGAGTCGTCGCGTCCAGGCATGGTCACATCTTGTGCAACTTGCGATGCAGAGTCGCTCTGCCAATGCCAAGGCTGCGCGCAGTGGCCGCAATATTGCCATGGTGATGTTCGAGCGCCTGGCGAATCGCATCGGTTTCCATTGCCGCCAATGTGCCAGGTGTGCATGACGACGACGGCGTATTCACGTGAGCCGTGTCAACCTGCTTGACCAGTTCCAACGGCAGGTGTTCGGCACGGATTTTGCCATCTGGGTCGCCGAGCGCGGCCGCCGCCCGAAGCACGCTGCGCAACTCCCGCACATTACCGGGCCATCGATAATTAAGCAGCGTGTCCAACGCGTCGTTGTCAAGCCTATAGGGTGCGTGCTCTGCGAAGGCGCCGAGGGATTCGCGCGCGAGCAGCCAGTCGATCAGTTGACGAAGGTCCGAGCGCTCGCGTAGCGGAGGCAGCGTGATGCTGACACCGCTCAAGCGATAGAACAGGTCTTCACGGAATTTGCCCTCTGCGACGAGTCCGGGCAACGACCGATGAGTCGCGCATATGAGGGAGATATTTACGGCTGTCTCGCGGCTGCTTCCGAGCCGGGTGACCTTGCGCTCCTGCAGCACGCGCAACAGTCGGCCTTGAATCTCGAATGGCATGTCGCCGATCTCATCGAGAAAGAGTGTGCCATTGTGGGCTTCCTCGAACTTGCCCGGCGCTCCCCCGCGCCTTCCCCCTGTGAATGCACCGTGCTCGTAGCCGAACAGTTCCGATTCGACCAGGCTGGCTGGCAGCGCAAAGCAATTGATGGCGACAAGGGAGCCGCTGCGCCGCGGTCCCCCCGCATGCAGCCGCTGAGCGACCACTTCCTTGCCAGTGCCCGTCTCGCCATAAACGATAACCGGAATGTCGCGGTCGAATGCACGTCGCGCCTTCTCGAACGATGCCTCGAGTCGTGAATCGGCCATCAGATACGGTTCGTCGCTCGGCCGTGCGAGCGCGGAAGCGGTAGAGCGATGTGTGGCTGCTCGGGATGCGGAGCGTGCAACTCCTGCCGCGCTTCCCACGCCTGCACCACGATGGGCAGACGCGACGTACTGAGGCTCTTTTCCTCGATACTCGGAGGCACTCGCGTAGAGACGCACGCCACTATGACGGTGCAACAGCGCAGGGGTGGACAGACGACTTGCGTCAATCAGTTGCGGCAGCGACAAATCGAACAACGAAGAGAACTCGAGCTGCTCAAATGTGCTGTCGCCGAGGCGGAGTGTCGCGCGCGCATCTCGATTCGCGCCGACCACATAGCCGTCGTGAGATACCGCAAGCAACGCGGCGTAGGGCGTGCGGAGCATGTCCGCACGGTAGTGAAAGCGCACGACGTTGATGTCATGCAGGCTGTCGATCATTTGATTCTCGATTTCCCGCGCGGCAGTTGCAAGTAGCAAAAGAGGATCTACTTGCAATGCGGTGCACAAGTAGCTGATATCGAGTGCCCCCGCCAGCGCACCGAAAGGGTCCGCCAACGGCACGGCTGCGCACGCAAATTCCGCCGCTTCGTCGAGAAAATGCTCGCGACCTCGAATCAAAATCGGCCGTCGCTCCACGAGCGCGGAACCTGGGCCATTGGTACCAATCGTCTTTTCACTCACATCCGCGCCGGGGTGCAGCACGGATACGAGTTTTCGCGTTGTGGCGTGTTGGCCGCCAACGGAACGTACGACGACGCCTTCCGCATTGACCAATGCCACCAACCAGTTTTCACCACTAAACGCATGATGTAGTCGCTCCATCTCAGACCGTGAATGGCCGATCAGTTGCGCGTTCGCTTCTTCGATGTCAAGGGGTGCGGACGAGCGTACTGCATCTCGCAAGAGTCGGCTTGACGCCTGGAGCCCATGGCCCCGCGAGCGTTCCCATGACCGCAGCAACAGTGCGGAAACTTTTTGTTCACTAACGGACCCGGTTTCAAAAAATTCTCGGCGAGCTCTCAATATCCGATCTTCTGGGTCAATGTGCGGCCGCATGATGTGCGTCTCCTTCTGGTGTCTCCATATGAGTCAGGTCGTGCACCACTGACTCACTCTGCGGCACCCCCGACAATTCGTTTCAGGCACCTCTATATCGCTATATATAACCTGCTTCTACGAGTTTTGCTGTTGTTGCATTTCAAGCCGGATTCTATAGCAGGCGCAACGCGTGGCAAAACGCTGGCGGACATCACGCATGGCACAACAATGCATGTCGTTGGCATTGCTTTTGCGTCCAGTGCCAGGTGGGCCGGCAAGACGAGCGAGGCCACTCAAGCGTGATCCGATTGCAGGCGCAACTGACGCGGTTGCAAAGTGTGCGCAGCGACCGGGAGAGGCTCGGCCCATTGTTGAGCGTCGCGACAAACTCGGGCGCTTGGTGGTCGTCTGTGCAATAACGCCGGTCGCTCGCTCAGACGCTTGCGTGTGAGCACGGCAAGCCCCCTGCGGAAGCACGTCAGGAGGTGCCACCCTGAAGAAACCGCTTCACCGTTTTGGGACTTGCAAGGCGGCAGGCGCCCTTTGCGTGGCTCTCGGTGTGACGGCGTCTCGCAACAAAACCGGACCAACACGAACAAATTCGCGGCGGCCTTTGCATGATTCCCGCGCCAACATGGCAGGTTCTCGCAATTTACGGGCAGGACATCTCGGTGCAGGACCGAGTTAAGGAGGCAAATCAACTCAAACTGCGGCTGCTGAAAGTGTTCTAAGCGCCGACGGCATCAGCGCTGGCGGATCAGCTAGCGCACATCTGAACCCAAACAAGCCGACCCCCGCGAAGGCGACGCGGACGTCGACAATGGAGACATACTTGAAACCCATTCATCGTTTCGTCATGAGACACGTGATCGCGTCTGGACAGCAAGCGCAGTTTCTACGTTTGCGCTTCTGCCGTGCTGCGCATCGTGTCGCTGCGCTTGGCGCCGCGCTTACGCTGGCAGCCGTCTTCTCTCAGTACGTCGCGGCGGCGGACGCGACATCCTCCGTTGCACTGAACGTCAACGAAGCCTCTGTTCGTGCCAATGAAGCGGCCACCCGCGAATGGCCTGTGCACGGTCTTGATTTCGCAGGCACGCGCTTTAGTAAGCTCGACCAGATCAACGTATCGAACGTGAAAAACCTCGGGCTTGCCTGGTCGTATGATCTGAGCTCGATGCGTGGTATTGAAGCGACGCCGTTAGTGGCCGGTGGCGTAATGTATGTGACAGCGTCATGGAGCATCGTCCATGCAATAGATGTGAGCAGCGGCAAAAACCTGTGGACCTATGATCCGAAGGTGCCGCGCCGCTACGGCTCTCACGGCTGCTGCGATGTGGTAAATCGTGGCGTGGCGCTGTATCACGATAAGCTATTTGTCGGCTCATTCGACGGTCGGCTGATCGCGCTCGACGCGAAGACAGGCGCGAAGGTCTGGGAACAGGACACGGTCAAGGGCCAACCGGGTTCATACACGATCACCCAAGCTCCGATCGTGGTCAAGGGCAAGGTCATCATCGGCAACAGTGGAGGAGAATTCGACACGCGCGGGTATGTCTCCGCTTACGACGCCGAATCCGGCAAACAGCTATGGCGCTGGTTCATCGTACCAGGCGATCCGTCAAAACCGTTCGAGGACGCGTCGATGAAGCTGGCCGCGAAGACGTGGGATCCGAGCGCCAAGTACTGGAAACACGGCGGCGGAGGCAACGCGTGGAACGCGCTAACATACGACCCCGATCTGAACCTGCTCTATATCGGCACCGGCAACGGTACGCCGTGGGCCGCGAGGCTGCGCAGCCCGAAGCTGGGTCGGAACCTGTTCCTCGACTCGATCGTGGCGCTTAATCCCGACAAGGGCCAGTACGTGTGGCACTATCAGGAAGAGGAGGCCGAGGGTGCGGACCATGACTCGACTGCAGACTTTATTCTCGCGGACCTGACAATTGACGGCAGGCCGCGAAAAGTGATCATGCATGCGCCGAAGAACGGTTACTTCTTCGTGGTTGATCGCGTGACGGGCAAGTTCATTTCGGCGAACAACTTCGTCGACGTAAATTGGGCGTCGGGATATGACGCTAGCGGTCGCGCGATCAAGACAAAGATTGGGCAAGGTGGAACGGATCCTGTCGATGCTATCCCAAGCCCCTTCGGGGCGCATAACTGGCAGCCAATGTCGTATAACCCTCAAACAGGGCTTGTGTACATTCCCGCACAAAACGTACCGGCAACCATTGCCGACGATCCCGTCTGGTTACAAGGGTCGGAGAAGACCGACGAGCCACAAACGGGTACCGGCTGGAATCTGGGTATGACGATCAACGCGGTCCCACCGAAGAGCAAACCCTTCGGCCGACTGGTGGCCTGGGATCCGGTTCGCCAGAAAGCGGCGTGGACGCGGGAGTACGCTGCTCCCTGGAACGGAGGCACGCTCACGATGGCGGGTGGCCTCGTATTTCAGGGCACGGCCGACGGGCGACTCGTGGCCTATGACGCGAAAACGGGCGACAAGCTGTGGGAAACGTCGGTCGGCACGGGCGCGGTTGCACCGCCTGTCACCTACATTGTGAACGGCAAGCAATATGTGTCGATCGCGGTCGGCTGGGGAGGGGTGTACGGCCTGATGCAACGCCACACGAACAGGCAGGCGCCGGGTCGCGTGCTCACGTTTGCACTCGGCGGTAAGGCTTCAATGCCTCAGACGGCGGCGTACCCTGCGGCTGAACTGCTGACCGGCGTGAAGTACGATCCGGCAAACGTCACCGCAGGTCAAAAGCTCTACGTGAACAATTGCGTGTTCTGTCATGGCGTGCCCGGGGTCGACAAGGGTGGAGCGATTCCCAACCTGGGTTATGTGGGGTCGGGCTTGATCGACAATCTCGACAAGATCGTTTTCAACGGTCCATTCGTCGATAGAGGCATGCCCGACTTCACAGGCAAGCTCAGCAAGGATGATGTGATCAAGATTCAGGCTTTTATCCAGGGAACGGCTGACTCGGTCCGCAAGAATCAATAACGCCGAGCGGCGCAACGCGGCTGGCCGCAGCGCCGGCCGCGCATAGTCCACGCTACCCACATCCGCTTGTCTTGGCCATCCGTTAGGCGCTGATCAATTCCACGGCTTGGCAACACAAGCGGCGCCTTGCATAGCGATCGCGGTCCATCCACTCTCCCTGCCGCGATCAACCCAACCTGCGCGCCAGTCTGGAACGCTGGGCTCTCGGGATCAAGCCAACATGCCACCGGAACACGGTGGCATGTTGGCTATCTATTTTCACGATACCCCTATCGTCACAAACCGTCTATGCGTTCTGGAAACATTGCTAAGCTGCATTCCTATGTGATACGTCAACACTGCGAATGTACAAACGCCGTTATTTGGGTCATCGGATTTTCGATGGGTACAGCCGCGATGATGGCAGTCGCCGGATTTTTACATCCGCGACAGTCCCATGCACAGGGGATGTTCGCTTTGTGAATTTATCAGCGAGGTAGGAGATGGACCAGCTATATATGTTGCGGACGTTCGTCGCAGTCGCACAGCATCGAAGCTTTAGCAAGGCTGCCGCGTCATTGGGCGTGACTACCGGCTCGATATCCAAAGCCATCGCCAAGCTCGAAGCGAGTATCCAGACGCGGGTCCTGTATAGAACAACCCGATCTGTCACAGTGACAGATGCCGCACAGCCGTACTATCTCAGTTGCTGCCGTCTCCTCGAAGAACTTGACGAAGCCAATCGTCGCATTACCCAGGAACGTGAAATCGACAGTGGAAGATTGCGACTCGTCGTGCATCCGATGCTAGTGAGCAAGACCTTCTCCCGTCTTGTGTCGAGTTATCACGCTATCGCCCCCAACGTGGACCTGATGGTTTCCGTCCAGGAAGAAGCGGTGAATCTGTATGACGGCCATTTCGATATAGCGATTCTCCCGCCTCATCTTGTAGAGCAGTCTGCGGTAATTCGTCGAACGTTGTCCAGGTCACCGCACATTTTCGTTGCCGCACCTGCTTATCTTGAGCGATGCGGTACGCCCGAGGCTGCTTCGGAGTTGGCCAACCATTTCGTTTTGCTGGATCCCGCGTGGAGGCAGAAGGGCACGAATTTCATCGAGCTACTGGAAAACGGGAAGAGAGTGAGTGTGCTTCCAATGTCGTCCATGGACGGTAACGAAGTACTGCTTCGGGCGGCAGCGCTTACGGGGACGGGCATCGCGACCTTACCTGAAGCTATGGTTCGAGAAGACATTGCCACAGGACATCTCACGCACATCTTGCCCCAGTGCTCCACGTCAGAGAGTGGCTTCGAGATATGTCTTTTCTACTCGCACCGTGAACTGCTTCCCGTGAGGCTCAGGACTTTCGTCGATTTCTGCACCGAGTTCTTCCGGTCGGTTCCCCGACATATCTCCAATGAGAGGGCGGCGATTTCGAAACGCTTGGAGCACAACGTAGACCAAATGCTAACAACGGTTTGAGACCTAGGCGAAGTTAAATGGTTCTTCCCGTTGCGCCTCGCCGAGTTGGCGGCTGTCAAGGCGTCGGCAGATTGAGCGCCTTGGTACTATCTGTATGTGGCTAGGCGGCGCGATCCGGGACATGTGCCCGCCCATGGTCACGAGCACGTCACGCACGCTCCCAATGGACGTTCGCGTGTCGTCGAGCATCGTACCCGTCAACGCCAGGCGGGCGTATCGGGTAATGCCTGCGACGACCTGCGGCGCGAAACGTTGGTGGTCGGGGCAGAACTCGCTTGCGAGCATTGCGCAGCCTGCTTTCAAGGGTGACCAGAACCGTGAGCTCTGATTCGGACGATGTCGAAAATAGCCGGGTACCTCACCGCCGGGCATCAACAGATGGCAAGGACACTCCCATGACATTGAAAGGCGGTTCATCACCGGGAGGTCGTGTCGCGCCCGAAGACTACAAAACCGTCGAGGCGGCGCAACGCACCCAGATCGAGCGGCGTCGGTATCAGATGTATCCCCGTTTGACCGAAACGCGGGTAGCCAAGGCGGCTCGCTTCGGGACAACGGAACACTGGAAAGCCGGCGACGTCATGTTTCGCGCCGGCGAGCAGAGCGAAGGCATGAGGATCTTGACTCGTGGAACGGTACATTTGGTCGTACGAAATGGGTTTGGGCAGTCTCACCTTTTTCAGGAGGTCGGTGAGAGGCACTTTCTCGGAGAGACGGCAACCCTGAGTGGCAAACCATACCTCGTTGATGCGATTGCCACTACCGACGTCGACGCGCTCCTCATCGCACCTGAGCAACTCCGGTCGCTTCTGATTGCGGAAGCCCAGCTTGGCTCAGAGATCATGCGCGCGTTCATTCTCCGACGCGTCGGATTGATTCAGGATGGTAGTGGTCCGATTCTGATCGGATCTTCAACCGACCCGAGACTCATCGTCCTTGCAGATATGCTACGGCGCACTAATCATCCGCATCGGATCCTCGATCCGGCCACGGACGATGAGGCTCGCGATTTCCTTTCGAAATCACAGTGCGCAGAAGTGCAGATGCCGCTGGCGTTGCTGGTTGATGGCTCTATCCTGTACAACCCCGATGAAACATTCCTCGCGTCGAAGCTTGGTCTACTCTGCGGCTTCGACGAATCCGATACTTACGACGTCGTTATTGTCGGCGCTGGTCCATCCGGACTTGCTGCGGCCGTGTACGCCGCTTCGGAGGGACTATCAGTGCTGGTTTTCGATTCAAAGGGGTTCGGCGGACAGGCCGGCGCAAGCGCCAGAATCGAAAATTATTTCGGATTTCCAACCGGCATCTCCGGTCACGTTCTCGTTAGTCGTGCATTTGAACAGGCAGTTAAATTCGGGGCGGAAATAGTCACCCCTACAGAGGTTGCAAAACTACACTGCACTGGATCGCCCTTGAAGCTGGAGCTCCGGGATGGTCGGTGTGCCCGCGCGAAGACGGTGGTTATAGCATCTGGCGCCGCCTATCGTCGCCCTCAGATCAGCGGCCTCGATGAGCCTCAGATTCGTGGAGTTTACTATTGGGCGTCGTCGATCGAGGGTCGTCTGTGTCAAGACGCGGAAATCGTGCTTATGGGAGGGGGAAATTCTGCCGGACAGGCAATCGTCTTCCTGGCGAGCTATGCGGCGCATGTCCATGTGCTGATTCGACGCGAGAGCTTGCGCGAAACAATGTCAAGATATCTGATCGATCGCGTGAGCTCGTTCGCCAACGTGACAATTCATAGCAATTCTGTCATCGAATCTGTCGTGTCCGACGAGGACAGCCTGTCTGAGGTTAAATTCTGTTCGGCGGGGACTCGCACACGAATCTCGACTCGCCACCTCTTCCTTTTTACGGGCGCTGACCCTGCCACTGGCTGGTTACGTGGATGCGGAGTGGAGGTTGACGAGAAAGGTTTCGTTATAACCGGCCGCACTGGTTCGATGGAGTCCGCGGCGGCCCATTTCGCCTTCCAGACGAGTGTTCCAGGCGTGTTCGCAGTCGGCGACGTGCGCTCGACGTCAACCAAACGCGTCGCATCCGCCGTTGGGGAAGGTGCTGCCGTAGTGTCTGAAATACATGCGCTATTGATGGCCGAATAGCAATCGCAACCACTGTTCGGACGTAAAATGTATCTTTGACGCATCCGATGATGCGCGGAATGTAAGTCGATGTCGGTCCAACTGTCTGCCTCCGGATCGATGACGTGAGGGTCGCGGTGAGTTCCGTTGAGGCTCCGATGAACGATCGCCACTTTTTCAGAATGGCTGGCATCCAGCCTGAGAAAATGAGGATTCTGGTGAACAAGCGTTCCATGCATTTCCGCGCGGACCTCGGTCCAATCGCCGAGCGTATTCTCGTGACCAAATCTCGTGATCCGATGGCAGCCCATCCCGCCGATCTGCCGTGGAAACGACCAGTTGCCAATACGCGTGTGCGCCCAGTCGCCAGTTTGAACTCAGACGAGGCAGCATCGATAATCTCCGTTCAGACGAACGATTAGCCAACTTGTGGGGCGATTAAATGACATTCCGAGTACCAGACCTTTCCCGGTTTTCCAAAGCGCAATTGCGCGACGGACCTTCACCGATTCTGGCGCTGCCCAGGTTGAGCCGGCACCTGGGCGGTGCCGACATCTATGTCAAACGGGAAGACGTTGATGGCCTGGGGGGCGGGGGCAACAAGCTGCGCAAACTCGAGTTTCTGATCGGTGAAGCGCAGGCTGGCGGCGCCGACACGATCATCACGGTCGGCGGCCGACAATCGAACCATGCCCGGTTGACGGCAGCGGCGGCTGCGCGCTTTGGAATGAAGTGTGAACTGGTGCTCTCAAGGCTGGTTCCGATCGAAGACGACGATTACGTCGAAAATGGCAATGTGGTGCTAGACCGCCTCTTTGGTGCAGTCATTCATGACATTCCAGGGAACGTGAGCGCACTGCAGGTTGCGGAAGAGCGCGCCGCAACGTTGCGCAGCGAGGGACGAAAAGTCTATGTGTGTCCTCTGGGTGGATCGAGCCCGGTCGGCTGTCTGGGCTATGTCTCCTGTGCACTTGAGATTTTCGAGCAGTCGAGAGAATCAGGTATTGCCTTCGACCACATTGTTGTTGCAAATGGCAGCGGCGGCATGCAGGCGGGGCTTGTAGCCGGAGCGATCGCTGCTGGCGTGTCGCCAACGAAAGTGGTGGGGTATACGGTTCTTGCGCCGCTCGAAAAAGCCTATGCCATCACCTGCGAAAAGGTTCAGCAGACGCTGGACCTGATCGATTCCGGTCTCACAGTTTCCGGCGACGACGTTGTCCTCCATGGTGACCAGCTCGGCAGTGGCTACGGGTTGCCTACCAGTTCAATGCGCCAGGCAGTTACTCTTCTGGCCAGCCAGGAAGGTCTGCTACTCGACCCGGTGTATAGTGGCAAAGCGTTCGCGGGCCTGATTCAGAGTGTCGAAAGTGGAAAATTCGGCGCGGGACAAAAAGTTCTGTTTCTCATGAGCGGCGGTACCCCTTCGTTGTTTGCCTATCGCACCGCGTTTGAGTGACTGGGGAACTATCGGTCCCTGGTTCGGCCGGGGCGTGCCTGGCATCGATCCAGGCCCCAGCCGTTTCACTTATCGACCTGTCGGAATTTCCGGTGCAGCCTCCGACCGCGTGGCGCGCTTCGTCTGTGTATTTCCCTTTGCAGCCCATGCGGTATGGCGCGTGATGAGAAACAGTATGCAGATTGCAATGGCGCCGAAGCCAGCAACGAGCTGCATTCCACCTACAAAGGAGCCGGTCGCATCCTTGATTGCGCCGATGGCGTATGAGTCGACGAGTCCCGACAGGCTACCTACCGAATTTACGACCGCAATACCCGCTGCCACCCCACTGAGGGGAAAGAGAGCCGCCGGTAACGTCCAGAAAATCGGCAGTGAGGAAAACACCCCGAAGGCGGCAGCGCAGAGCAGCACCAGGCGAAGCACGGGCAGATCCGTGACGGTGGAGCCGGCCAATCCTGCTACGGCCAGTATCAACGGGATGACCAGGTGAAAGCGACGCTCGCCTAGTCGGTCCGACCTGCGCCCCCACCAGATCATGCCGATGCCGGCTGCAAAAAACGGAATCGCTGCCACGAACCCCGTTTGGACGATCGATAAGCCGAACTGGTGGACGATCTGCGGCAAAAAGAAGCTCAACTCGTAGTTAAGGCCGACCACACCGAAATAGACAACGCCTAAGGCGAGCACCAGTGGGTTTCGCATGGTACTCAATACACCAGCATGACCCGAGGAAACGACTGGGGCATCGGTAACCAGACTGCGTCTCAACGCGTCCCGCTCCGCATCGGTCAACCACGTGGCTTGCTCAGGACGGTCGCAGAGTATGCGGAGAACGAAAGGCGTGAGCGCAAGGGCCGGTAGTGTCTCGATGAGAAACATCCATTGCCACCCGTGCAAGCCCCCAAGGCCGTCCAGTTGCATGAGCAGTCCCGACAATGGGGCACCGATCACGCTGGCTACCGGCATTGCCACCAGGAAGCCGGCAATTACGCGGCCGCGCGCTTCGGCCGGCACCCAAAGAGACAGATAATAAAACACCCCGGGAGCGAAACCAGCCTCGGCGGCACCCAGGATCAAACGCGCCGCATAGAGGGATTTCTCTCCTTGCACGAGTATCATGGCGCCTGACGCAAGTCCCCAACCGAGCATGAGCAACGCGAACCAGCGTCGTGCGCCGAAACGTTCGAGCATGACGTTAGCGGGCACTTCGAGAATCACGTAAGTCACGAAGAAAATGCCCGCGCCAATCCCAAAGGCCGTTGATGACAGACCAAGGTCCCGACTCATCGTGAGTGCGGCGAAACCTATGTTGACGCGATCGAGCCACGCTATGACGAAACATGCAAAAAGCAGTGGAATGTAACGTCGATTGATCTTTCGCGACGCCGACGCCAAGGGGTTCTCGTCATGCATAGTTATCTCCGGTGACTCATTTTCAATGTCGATGCCGCACTGGTGCTTTGCCGGCGTGGTATTCACGATGTGCAAGTACAGCCCGTTCGACATCACGAGACATCATCCACGCCACCTCACAAGCGAATCGAGTGGATTGAGGTGAACAGAATCAAATTAACGGTTCAATTTAGTATTAAGGAATGCAAATTAATATATTGCCGAAAACAGAAAAATGATTGAATCACGAACGTCACTCGAGAATCCGCTCAACTACAGCGCGCTGCTATCGCTAACCGCACCTGCCGGCCGGAATTCTCCGGTCCGGTGGGGCGATGATCAATTGTGCTGGAAGCGGGTGTTCTAGGGCTGGGAGAAAACCCGACTCCATCCCGCCCGGTGGCAAGCGCACCCTTCAATCGGCGCGACAGCGCTCGACGCCTTCCTTCGACCACTGAAGGCCCAGACCGGGCCTGTTCGGCGGCGTGATGTATCCGTTCGAAACCTGCAACGGCTCTTCTAGGATCGCATCGGCCCAGCTCGTGTATTCGAGCCAGTGGACAGTGGGTGTTGCGGCAAGCAAATGCACGCTGATTTCGGGGAACAAATGCGAGGACACCGGTACACCGCGCGCGGCTGCAATGGCGGCGCCACGCAACCATCCGCTCACTCCACCGATGCGCGCCACGTCCAGCATGAGATAGTCAGTGGCCTTCGCCGCCACTGCGTCGTATGCGGCCTCCGGGCCATCGAGGTTTTCGCCGAGCTGGATCGGGGTAGTCAGTTCGCTCGCGATCGCCGCGTACCCTTGCAGATCGTTGTGACGAATCTGCTCCTCCAGCCAATAGATGTTCATATCCCGCAGGTCGAGCCCGCGCCGGATCGCGTCGGGCACCGTGAGCGCCTGGTTATAGTCCACCATCAGCTCGACGGTTTCGCCGATCGCCGCGCGCACGGCTTTTGTCACATCAAGATCGGTGACAGGATTGGGGTGACCAAGCCGCAGCTTCACCGCGTCGAAGCCGGGTTCGAGCAATTTGACGGCCTCTTGCGCGGCCTCCATCGCCGACATCATTCCCAGTCCGTCGCTGTTATAGGCACGAATCGGTTCCAGGCTTCCGCCCAAAAACGTGGCGAGCGGCATGTTGGCCGCCACCGCCAGCGCATCCCACGAGGCAATGTCGATAGCGGCGAGCGCCATCCGCACTATGCCCGTCACGCCAAGCAGAGCGTAGCGCCGTCCAAGCAGTTCGCCAAGCATGGCAGGCGCCACCGGCATGCCGTCGATCAGCCCCGCAGCCTCCTTCATGACTTCCGCGATGCCCTTGGCCCCGCTTTCCCGGTAACAGAAGAGATAGCTACGGCCCACCACCCCTTCCTTGGTCTCAAGGTCCACTAGCAACAACGGCGCGGCTGTCATTCTGGCGGCGCTGGTGCCCAATGGAAAGCGCATGGGCACTTTCACATAACGGGTGCGGATGGCTGAGATATGCAAAACAGGCTGAACGCCAGACGAGGAACCAGCAGTCACGTCATTTCTCCATGTAGATCACGGTGGTAGAGTTATAAACCATGTTGAACCAAATAGTAACCAAAAAATGTAACCAATTCGGGATTCCCCTGGAATTGGGTACCCAATGCAATATGTGACTGGCCTGCTTGACTCGGAGACGGCCGTCGATCAATCCACGCTTTGGAGCGCACACAAAGTGAAGAATGATGTAAGCGTCGAAATGATACGCAGTCATCTGCTGGGCACCGTTACGACAGCCGGAGCGAAACTGCCGACCGAGCGCGTCCTGGCGGAACAGCTGGGGGTGTCGCGCAACGTGATTCGCAAAGCCCTGTCCGTCATGGAGACCGAGGGCCGCGTCATGCGCAAGGTCGGCAGTGGCACTTATCTCGTCAAGCAGGCCGCCGGAGAGGCGGCCAAACGAGCAGGCCCGGCGCGCGCGCAAGCGGAAGCGCTCGACGTCAGTCCGAAGCAGATCGTCGAGGCCCGCTTCGCGTTCGAGCCCAATCTCGCGAGCCTCGCGGCCATGAATTGCACAACGCTCGATCTGGAACGGCTCGGCGAATGCGCGCGGCGCTACCACGATGCGGACAACTTCGACGCGTACGAGGAGGCCGACGAAGGCTTCCACCGCGCGATTGCCACGGCCACGCACAACCCGCTCTTGATCAGCGCGTACGAAGCTTTCCTGACGGCTGATGCGCAGGCAGAGTGGGGCAGCATTCGCCAGCGCTTCCTGACCGCCGAGCGCCGTGTTGCCTCGCGCAAGGAGCACGACAAGATACTGGCCGCGATACGCAGCCGCGATTCGGCGGCGGCGTTCGGTGCCGCACGTGAACACTTGCAATACATCAACTCGGCTTTGCTGCATCCGTGATCGGCGGCGGGCCGGCGGCTCCCGTGCGCTTCACCCTCTGTCCCACCCAGCAAGTCGATTTTTTTGTTTGACACTCCAAATTGGTTCAGGGAGAATGAACCAATTGATTAATTGGCTACCCAATTTGGAGGGCGACAAGATGAAAATTGCAGTGATTGGCTCAGGTGGCGTGGGTGGGTTTTATGGGCTGAAGTTGGTGCAAGCCGGTCACGACGTGACATTCGTGGCGCGTGGCGCTCATCTGAAGGCTATGCAGGAAACGGGGCTCCACATTGAAAACGACCTTGGCAATAACGCCTCTGCGACAGTGAAGGCGACCGATGACATTCTGTCGTTGGACCAACCCGACCTGATCATCATCGCGGTCAAAATGTGGGACCTGGAGGATATTGCGCGCGACCTCAAAAAGATCGCCGGCCCGAACACCGCGGTGCTCTCGTTGCAGAACGGAGTGATCAAGGACTACGTCTTGCGCCGCGAGTTTGGCGAGGAGAGCGTCATCGGCGGCGTGGGTTATGTGGCGACATCCATTGGCCGCCCTGGCGTGATCAAGCAAGTTGGCGCCCTGCAGCGTATCAAGCTCGGTGAATACGACGGCCAGAAGCGTGCGCGCACGGAGGAACTGGTGCGCAGCTTCGCCGACGCCGGAGTCGAGGCGAGCCTGTCCGACAATATCGCGCGAGTGCTGTGGGAGAAATACGTCTTCCTGGTCGGACTGTCCTCCATGACCTGCCTCACTCACCTGACAATCGGGCCGATTCGCGAAAGCGAAGGCAGCCGGGGTGTGCTTCGCTCCGTTATCGCGGAGGGTGTGCTGGTGGGGCGCGCTCAGGGTGTTTCGTTGCCAGAAGACTATGCTGACCAATGCATGGAACTGGTCGACAACCTTCCCTACACGATGACCTCTTCGATGTTCCACGACCTGGAAAAGGGCAACCGGCTTGAGCTGCCCTGGCTCGGTGGCGGCGTGGTGTCGCTGGCCCGGGAGGTCGATGTTCCCGTGCCCGTCAACACCTTGATCACCAATGCGTTGTCGCCGTACGTCAGTGGTCATGCGAAGGCCTGACATAGGCGGGACGAGCAAGGCAAGGCCGTAAGACACCCTATTGAGCGGCGCCCCGGCTTCGCCGTAGTTCGGGCGGCAGCCCGTCGATAACATGAGGACACGAACATCGTGAAGATCGCCAGCGTTGAGCCGATTCAACTGCGGATTCCGCTTGCCGGCGAGGGCCGGCTGGAAATCGGATCGTGGGGCGGGAAAGGACTGCCCACAGTCGATTCGCTGATTGTCAAAGTTGTAACGGATTCGGGGGTAGTTGGCTGGGGCGAAACGTTCGGTTTCGCAGGCATTCCAGCTGCCAGGGCCGCGATCGATTCGATCCTGGCGCCCGCGCTGGTGGGTCGCGATGCGGCACTGCTGGAAAAGCTGATGCGCGACCTGCAGAGGCAGTTTCATATCTTCGGGCGCGGCGGGGCTATTATCTTCGGACTGTCCGCGATCGATATCGCGCTTTGGGATATCGCGGGCAAGGTGGCGAACCAGCCAGTGCACGCACTGCTCGGCGGCACCGACGCGACGTCGCTGCGGTGCTACGCCAGCCTGGTCCGGTATTCCGACCCCGCGCTGGTGAAAGAACACGTTGAGCGTGCGCTGAAGAATGGCTTTCGCCATATCAAACTGCACGAAGTCAATATCGACTGCATCCGTGCTGCTCGTGAAGCAGCGGGCGATGACATAGAGATCACCGTCGACGTCAATTGTGCTTGGTCCGTGCGCGAAGGACTCGACATGACGAACAGGCTGCGGGAATTCAATCTCCGTTGGCTCGAAG
The DNA here is from genome assembly GCF_008369935.1 of Paraburkholderia panacisoli. Classification (GTDB taxonomy): domain Bacteria; phylum Pseudomonadota; class Gammaproteobacteria; order Burkholderiales; family Burkholderiaceae; genus Paraburkholderia; species Paraburkholderia panacisoli. The sequence continues at coordinate 25,553 of NZ_VTUZ01000003.1, forward strand.
AACCTGTCTGGCCGCCTGAAAACTATTCGGGGCTCGCGCAGGTGCGCCGAGAAGGAGGCATTCCGATTGCCGCCGGCGAGAACGCATCGACGCTAATGGATTTTCAGCACCTGCTAGAGGCGAAAGCGGTCGATTTCATTCAGCCAAGCCCAGCCAAAATGGGGGGCATCACGGAATTGAGGAAGGTATTTGCTATGGCGAATGCCAACAATGTTGAAGTGGCGGTCCATTCCTTTTATGACGGCCCGGGGTTGCTCGCGAGCGTGCATGCGAGCGCGGCACTGGGCGGCGCAGACGCCCTGGTTGAATGGCGACGCCTGGACCTGGAGGCACAGCTCTACAGTGGCGCTATCGTCCCGCGGGACGGGGCGATCGCGGTCTCGCAACGTCCTGGTCTGGGCCTTGAACCGAATCCCGACGTCATCCGCGAATATCGTGTGGCGTAAAAGGGGCGTGTTTGGCTCGCGCCTATTCTGGATGTACCGATTGCGGAACGCGATGTCGCGATCGCGTGGCAGCAACCGGGCATGTCCGGGCCAAATCATCAGGATTCCTCATTCTTTGCTTGCCAATACAATGCCAGGCGCGGCGTACCGACCAACCCGACCAATTGGATCGGCCTGAGTGTTTGTCCAAATGTCCAACAAGTTTCCATACGCCGCGCAATACATTCACAGCGCTGATGCATGCGTGACATGCAGGAACAATTGAATTGCCGCGCACTGCAATCATTTCACGCCGAAGGTCGTCCAGAATCGGGTGCATTCCGAACGCGAACGTTCGCAATCGAGTCATATCCCGGCGATGTGCCAACCATGCGTGATCAGATTCCACTCGCTCGCAAGGCTGAGCAGGCGGAGTTCGCCGCGCTTGGGCTACCGCCTGAACAGGCGCCTTTTTGATAGGACAGTGTTATGGATGTTGCCGATCTCAAGGCATTTGAAGCGGTCGCTCGCCACGGGAGCATGAACAGGGCGGCCGTAGAGCTGCATACTGTTCAGTCCAACGTAACGGCCAGAATCCGTTCACTGGAAAGAGAGGTTGGTGTTGCGCTCTTTCAGCGGCATGTCCGGGGTGTGAGCATGACCCCGGCGGGTCAGCGCATGCTTCCCTACGCGGCGCGAATTGGCAAACTCGTCGCAGACGCCCGCGTGGCGGCGATGGACGACGGTCCGCCACGTGGTTCCCTGGTACTCGGAACCATGGAAACCGCAGCGGCCCTGCGGCTCTCGCCGATAGTAAGCAACTTCGCGCGGATGTATCCGCAGGTCAGACTGTCGCTGACAACTGGAACAAGCTGCAGCCTCGCGGTGGATGTCGCGGAATGTCGTCTGGATGGGGCCTTCATAGCAGGTCCGCTTGACCACCCGGAGCTTCACAGCGAGACCATTTTCCGTGAAGAACTGGTGCTGGTAACTCCTCGCACCATACACTCGCTGGAGTCTTTGACGTCGATCCCGCACCTGAAGACGATAGTGTTCCGCGTGGGGTGCTCGTATCGGCAGCAGCTGGAAGCGCTGCTTGTGGAGAGGGGGATCCTCGTGACGACGCTCGAGTTCGGCTCGCTGGACGCAATCATAGCGTGTGTGGCGGCCGGTATTGGGATCACGTTGTTGCCACGGGGCGTGGTCACGGCGGCGGCGCAGCAGGAACTCATTGCCATCCATGAGATCTCGCCTGAGAAAGCACGTGTCGAGACGATTTTTGTTCGACGGCATGACGCTTATATTTCGAACGCCATGCGCGCTTTCGTCGAAGTCTCGCGTTCGGAGTTCGGACCTTTGATGGCGGCGGCGTAGCGGACAACGTACGACCTCGCCTGCCAATGGGTGATTCATTGCCCGTGGGCAATTCGCTTTACCGTCAGGAAACTATCTTTCAAGTTCAATCCCCGGAACGAGAAGGCAACATACCTTTTCCATACATGGAGCAAAGTAGCGTCCGTTTGGAGCCTCTCGGACTCGATACTCGGTCCAGGTTAATACAGATTGCACGGTTAGTCGCGATGGACGATTCCGTAAGCGCACTTCCTGCTTCCTCCCCGTCGGTCGAGAAGGCCACGTAAGCCGCGCGCAATACATTTTATTGGCGAAGAAACCTATGTCTGTGTATTCGGGGCGTTCACGACACTCGTCGCCTGAGCATGTTGCTGCCGTTTCTGCCGCTGTACATCCAGCAATTGGGCGTGACTTCCAGTTCAGCGGTGGTGCAATGGTCTGGAGTCGCGTTTGGCGTAACGTTCCTTGGAACAGCGTTGACCGCTTCAATCTGGGGGCGACCGGCTGACCGGTTTGGACGCAAACCCATGCCAGTCCGGGCTGCGGGGCGGTGGCCGGGATTGTCATGGCGTGTTCGGCGTTTGGCAGCATGCTGACGGCCGCGCGGCTCGGGGCCCTGGCGGACCGGATTGGCGGATGGAACGTGATTATCGGTTGCCTGGTTGCCACAGGGCTGATGATGATTCCGCAAGCTTTCGTGACGAGCTGGTGGGCTTGCCGTGTTGCATGGTTTGATGGGCATGACGCTCTCCGGTTTGCTCTCTGCAATTGCGAAGTTCGTCCGACATGCAGTTGACGAACGAAAGTCTGGAAAGATGCTCGGTTACCTACAGTCGGCTCAGTACGCAGGGCAGGTTGTCGGTCCGCTGATTGTTGATCTGATTGGCGTTCACTTAGGCATGCGCTCAGTCTTCTTCGTTACCGGTGCGTTGCTGATCGGATGTGGGGCGCTGGACGGTTGGGCAAAAAATCGTTGAGCGCGATGTCGTGGCTGATCGACGTTCGCGTCGAGGGTATCTATTTTCCGGATACCCCTATCGTCACAAACCGCTTTCGCGTTCTGGAAACGTTGCTAAGCTGCTTTCTACGCGGTACTTCAACAATCCGAAGGTACAAGCGGAGTGTGGGAATGACTGACGCACCTCTAACACTTGGCATCGACCACGTTGGTCTGACGGTCCGCAATCTGAGCGTCACCCGGGACTTTTTCATCAATGTCCTCGGCTGGACACAGGTTGGGGGGAAGCCCACCTATCCGGCGGCTTTTGTGTCCGACGGACAAGTCACGCTGACACTCTGGGAGGTCAAGGATCGGGCGAATCGTGTGGACTTCGACCGCAAGACGAATGTAGGTCGACATCACCTCGCGCTGCGGGTTGGCAGTCAAGAGGCTCTCGACGCAATCTTCGCGCGAGTCTCCGGATGGCCAGGGGTGGTGGTTGAGTTCGCACCGGAGAACATGGGTGAAGGACCCAAGCGTCACACGATGGTGTACGAGCCGGGCGGCACCAGACTTGAGTTCGATTTTGATCCGCGAGGTCAGCCTGCTTGAATCGTGTCGAGCCACGGATGAAGTGATTCAGGTAGCGCTTGGTGCGGACGACATCATTGCATCTGACACCCGATTTTTTACCACGGCAGCTGCTGGATCCGGCAGTTTGAAGATTACCCAAGGCGAGGTTTCGATCATGAGCAAATCCGCACAGCGGATCTTTTTGATTACCGGCGCGAGCTCCGGTTTCGGTCGTGCTTTGGCGGAAGCAGCATTGATCGCCGGCAACACGGTGATTGGCACTGTAAGAAGCGATTCTGCGAAAGCTGAGCTTGAGGGATTGCACGCGCACCGCGCTCACGGCGTGCTTCTCGACGTATCCGATTTCGATTCAATCGACGCAACGATTCAGGAAGTCACCGAGCGCGTTGGCCCAATCGACGTGCTCGTGAATAGCGCAGGATACGGTCATGAAGGAATCCTCGAGGAATCACCGCTGGAGGAACTGCGTCGTCAGTTTGATGTGAACGTGTTCGGCGCAGTTGCCATGATGAAGGCCGTGCTCCCGTCGATGCGAATACGACGCACCGGTCACATCATCAATATTACGTCGATGGCGGGGCTAGTTACATTTCCTGGCATCTCATACTACTGCGGTAGCAAGTTCGCACTTGAAGGGATATCAGAAGCGCTGGAACAGGAAGTGCGCGGTTTCGGTATCAAGGTGTCGGCTGTTGCGCCGGGCGCGTTTCGAACAGATTGGGCGGGCAGATCGATGGTGCGCACGGAGCACAACATCGAAGACTACGATCCGGTGTTTGCGCCGATCCGCCGCGCCCGTATGGCGAAGGATGGGAAGCAGCCTGGGAATCCGGCAAAGGTGGCGGAGATCCTGCTGGACCTGATCGACGAGGCTGACCCACCGGTTCACCTCGTGCTGGGCGATGATGCTTTAAGCGTGGTGCGGGCCAAAATATCGGCACTGAGTCGCGAAATCGACGCTTGGGAATCCGTTTCGAAATCGACTGGATTCTCGTGAAAACATAGCGTGACGGGGCGCTATGGAGGAAATCCTTCAGCGAATGTTTTCCTAAGGTAGGTGACAAACAGTTCGACAGCGCGTGGTACGTGTGGGGTGTATGGCCGGACCACATAAAGTTGCTCGGCAAAGGTGCCTATTGGTCGCCAGTCGGGCAGGAGAACAATCAGTTTTCCTGATTGTATCGCTGCGTGTGCCGTGAAATCTGGCAGCAGCGCGATGCCCAGATCGTCAAGGGCGGCGTCTCTCAATGCTTCGCTATTGTTAGCGGAAAGAGGGCCGTTTACCGTGATCATCAGAGCAGCCGAGTGCGTACGTCGCGCTGTTCTGCGTTCGAACGACCAGATTCCGGACCCTGATGCACGAGGGTAGAGCAGGCAATCGTGAGCGGAGAGATCCGTTGGTGATTCAGGCTGGCCCCGGCGCTTCAGGTATGCGGATGTCGCGACGACCACGGATTGCGTCCCGCACAGCTTCCATGCGACGTGAGTTTCAGGAACCTGGGCGCTATGCCTGATGGCAAGATCGAAGCCTTCGGTGGCAATCGAGGTCAGACGGTCAGACGCCTCAAGTTGTACTCGCACCTCGGGATTCGCCCGCAGAAACGCAGACATTTTCGGCACCAACTGCTGCCGCGTGAACGCCACCGGTGCGGTTACCCGGATCAACCCGCGCGCAACGCCCGCCATTTCCCGTACCGTCGCGAAACTCGTCGCAATGTGCTCGAACTCCAGACGAGTGTTGTCGACGAGCCGTTGTCCGGCTTCGGTGAGTCGTACGCTGCGGGTGGTACGTTGCACCTGCGCGATACCCGAGGCTCGCTCCAGTTCTGCAATGCGCTGGCTCATTGCGGCTTTGCTCACTCCAAGGCGTGCGGCCGCCGCAGTATACGTGCCTTGTTCTGCAAGAACTGTCAGCCAGTGCAAATGAGTTCAAAGGCCTTCAACTTTTTGCGGGTCCATATGCTCTTTGTTCACCATCGAAAACAATCATTTCAATCTTAGCGTCTTTGCAGACTCAATGGACACTCCTAAACTTCATGCACCACCCATCAACCAAGGAGTCGAGATGCAAGCCTTCAATGACACAGCCGACGTCACCCATTTCATTCATGGCGAGCGAGTACGCGGGTCAGGAACACGTACCCAGGCGATTTTCAATCCTGCAACTGGTCAACGGCCACGCCAACTTCTGCTGGGCGAGATCGCAGATGTTGAAGCCGCTGTGGCAAGTGCCACGGCTGCATTTCCGAAGTGGAGCAATACGCCGCCGATCCGCCGAGCCCGCGTCATGTTGCGGTTTCTTGAGTTGATGAACAGGCATCGCGATGAATTGGCTGCCATCATTACAGCCGAACACGGAAAGGTCTTCTCTGATGCTCAAGGCGAGGTAGCGCGCGGTATCGATGTCATCGAATTCGCCTGCGGCATTCCGCAACTGCTTAAGGGGGACTATACGGAGCAGGTTTCAACCGGCATGGATAACTGGACAACGCGTCAGGCGCTCGGCGTTGTCGCAGGCATTACACCGTTCAACTTCCCGTGCATGGTGCCTTGCTGGATGTTCCCTGTTGCGATTGCGGCGGGCAACGCATTCATTCTAAAGCCAAGCGAGCGAGACCCGTCTGCGTCGTTGTTCATGGCAAGACTGATGAAGGAGGCCGGCCTGCCCGACGGTATTTTCAACGTGGTTCAGGGTGACAAGGTCGCTGTCGATGCGTTGCTGGCGCACCCGGATGTGAAGGCGGTGAGCTTTGTCGGATCGACGCCGATCGCCAACTACATCTACGCGACCGGCGCAAGGAACGGCAAGCGCGTGCAGGCGCTGGGCGGGGCCAAAAATCATATGGTAGTGATGCCCGACGCCGACATCAATCAGGCTGTGGATGCGCTGGTTGGCGCTGGATACGGGTCCGCTGGCGAGCGTTGCATGGCTATTTCGGTGGCTGTTCTCGTAGGCGATGTTGCTGACAAAATTATTCCCAGGCTTGCCGAGCGTGCGCGCAATCTCATTGTCAAAAACGGCATGGAGCCCGACGCGGAAATGGGGCCTATCGTTACGCAACAGGCGCTCGAACGCATCGAAGGCTACATCGCGATTGGCATCGACGAAGGAGCGAAGTTGGTCGTCGACGGCCGCGGCCTTAAGGTAGACGGGTTTGAGGGCGGTTTCTTCACGGGCGGTACGCTGTTCGACAACGTCACGCCGCAGATGAGAATCTACAAGGAAGAAATTTTTGGCCCCGTGCTTGCCTGCGTCCGTGTAAAGGACTTCTCGGAAGCGGTCGATTTGATCAACGCGCATGAGTTTGGCAATGGCGTGGCGTGCTACACGCGGGACGGGCACATCGCTCGCGAATTCGGACGACGTATCGAAGTCGGTATGGTCGGAATCAACGTCCCTATTCCGGTCCCGATGGCCTGGCATGGTTTCGGCGGCTGGAAGCGCAGCCTGTTCGGTGACACGCATGCATACGGGGAAGAAGGTGTCCGGTTCTATTCGAAGCAGAAGTCGATCATGCAACGCTGGCCGGAAAGCACGGAAAAGGGCGCTGAATTTGCAATGCCCACCGCGAAGTAAGCGAGCTGGTTCGACAAGTGATCGGACGCCGCGCATAGCATGGTGCGGCGTCTGACAGGTCGAAAACAAGCCCCGATCCTACACATCGCGCTCGACATGTTTCAAAACATTATCTCGTCGTCGAAACGCAGGGTATCCCGGTCGCGGTGATTGTCACTGGCGCGAACCGCAATGAAGTCATGCAAAGGCCGCCGCTCAAGATCGATGCTGAAAGTATTGCCCCTGTGGAAAAAGTGCTTTTCCCGCCCGCTGGTTGACGGCGTGTTCACCCAAACTGAACACTCGTGGTGGCTGCATTCCCGAGCGAGAATCAAACTGGGGGCGAAATGAATTTCTCATCGCTAGAAATATTCTGTGCCGTCGCTACCGAGCAAAGTGTGACCCGAGCGGCTCGCCATTTGGCCTGTGTTCAGTCCAATGTAACGATGCGCGTACAACAGCTTGAAGAGGAACTGCAGGTCCAGCTTTTCTCAAGAAGTGGAAAGCGGATGAGCTTGACGCCAAGTGGCCGAACGATGCTCGACTATGCGCAACGGCTCCTGTTCCTCGCAGAAGAAGCGAGGCTTGCGATGAATCCGGAACAGCAGCCCGGACGATTGAGCATTGGCGCAATGGAAAGCACTGCAGCCGCGCGCCTTCCGGCCCTGCTCTCGAAGTACCATAGCAGGTGGCCGCTGGTGGAGCTGGAGATTTCGATTGGTACGTCGCGCTCACTTGTCGAAGATGTGGAGAAAGGACATCTCGACTGCGGTTTTGTTGCGGATAGCAGTTTTCTGGGCACGCGTGACCCGCGGCCAAAGTTCGCCGCGCGCGGACTACGCGCAACGCGCGCATACCAGGAAGATCTGCTGCTCATCCTGCCGCCCAACCATCCAGCGGTAAGCAAGCCTGCGGAGCTCAGGCTTAAGACGCTGGCTGCCTTTTCCGATGGTTGCGCCTATCGGAACGTACTCGAACAATGGTTGGGCATCGCCAGTCTCGAGGCGGACGGTGACTGGCAGGTCACAGAGCTTGTTTCGTATCATGCCATTCTAGCTAGCGTTGCCGCGGGTTCGTGTTTCGCCCTGTGCCCGAGGTCGATTCTCAATTTGCAGCGTGTTCCGATGGATACTTGTACGCAGAAAATCGCCACGATCGATACATACCTGATCGCCCAATCGGACTATGAGAGCAACGCTTACAAAGAATTGCTTCAATTTCTTCAGGCCTCGACGTACTCCCGGCCCGGCGGCATCAACGACTGATGAACACGCTTCGCGTGGATTTCGAGTTTTTTCCATCTGAAGGACCCACATTCGTGCACATTCACTGTGCCCTATCTGCTTGAGAGATCGCTGGTATCAAAACAATTCGTTTCAGATGCTGTGATCTGAGTAGCAGTATTACACCTGCGGATGCAGGCGAGACTGATTCGTTGAGGAAGAAACGAGGAGACAAAAGTGTTTGAGCGATACGAGCAACTCAAAACGATACTTGGTATTGATCATCCGGTACTGCTTGCACCGATGGACCTGGTGGCCGGCGGCAGGCTTGCTGCAGCGGTCAGTGACGCTGGTGGGTTCGGAATAATAGGCGGCGGGTACGGCGACGAGATGTGGCTGCGAGAGCAGTTTGCCGCGGCACACGGGGCTCGAATCGGAGTGGGTTTCATTACATGGAGTCTGTCCAGGCAGCCGCATCTTATTGATGTCTGCATTGAACATTCGCCAGTTGCAATCATGTTTTCGTTCGGTGACGCAAGCAAACACATCGAGCGAACGAAGAAGGCAGGAGTTCTCGCGATCTGCCAGGTCCAGACTGTTGCGATGGCACGTGAGGCGGTTAGCCAGGGCGCGGATATCATCGTCGCTCAAGGTGCTGAAGGCGGCGGCCATGGCGTGTCATGCGGCACGATCTCACTGGTTCCAGCTGTCGTTGACGCAGTGGGTGAAAAGGTACCGGTGGTTGCCGCTGGAGGCATTGCCGACGGCAGAGGGTTTGCAGCGTCTCTTGCGCTTGGCGCGGCGGGCATTGTATTGGGAACCCGCATGCATGCAAGCCCCGAAGCGATTGGGCACGATGATGCGAAACGGCGGATTGTCGAGTGTACGGGCGGCGAGCAAACCATCCGCGGCATTTTGTTTGATATCGCGCGCGATAACGTTTGGCCGGCGCCATACACGGGCCGGGTGCTGCGAAACCAGTTCTCCGAAAAGTGGGTTGGCCGCGAACGCGAACTGTTTCAGCATCTACATGCAGAGCGGACGAGGTATTCAAGCGCTCGTGAAAAACACGACTACGACACCGCTGCCGTGATCGCGGGCGAATCTGCTGCCTTGGTCCACGAGGTGTCGCCGGCCAGATTGATAGTCGGAGATATCGTCAGAGAAATGGATGCGATACTTGGCTACTCGCTTTACGCGAAAAATCGTACGCTGACCTCTGCAGCGCAATCGCTATCGGAGTGCAGTGGCAACCCGTACTGAACGAGATCGATTGTGTGCACATAGCGCAATACGGATATCGCTATGCAACAGCAACTGGCGCACGCAACCACGGTTAGGACGGGTTCAATCACCGCCCGGCTACTCGCGGTTAGCGTGGGTTCGAGTGCCCCATTGGATGTGGGTAGTACCTCGCCACGGGTGGTGGTTAAGTCCGGAATATGCAAAACCCCTGTCAGCATACTTCACAACCAGGCTTGGATCGAGGTTCGCAGGCTGGGCCTGGTCGGCAATGAGCAAGTAGACCTTAGTGCGCGTCAAGGCCTTCAGAAGGCTCGTCGGCAGGAGTCAGTAAGTGCGATGCTGGACCTTCGGTTCAGCATCGCACGGCGGGAATCTTAAACCGGACGCTGCGTTTGCCTCGTCCCGCGTGGCCGCCGGTCATGAGGCTTCGTTGATGAAGCCTATATTGCTGCGGTATCAAGCCAACGCAAAATATCCCTATGCAATTGATCGCTCGATTGGAACGTATGGTTTCGGTGGGCGTTGCGCGCCGAAACCGGCAGAGCGGTGGGAGATTGTGATTGCGATCGCGATAGATCTTTCGATCCCGGCGAGGAAATAATTCTGGAAGTTGGTGGCCATTGAGAAACAGCGTAACCATAAAGCACGTAGGTGGAATCCCATGAACGGCTCCACTGACGCAGCGGCCGGATTGTCCGGCGTTCTGAAGTGGCCGGGCTATCTCTGGGATAGATACCCCTATGTAATACCTTCGCTTGATATTCGGTTAAAACGGTGCGAACTTGAACTACTGGATTAAGAACCGCCATGTCGTATTGGAAGTAGACGTCGGGGGAAATACCAAGTGCCAGAGTCGCTGCTGAAGAGGCGAATTCGTTAGGTAGCGAAGGGGAATCAGGGCCCGGCAGCTATAGAGGCGTGGCCGAACGGCGAAGCGCATCATTTTGAAGAAACGAATGCGAATCGCCAATTGGGCCGCTGTTCGGGGCAATCCGGAATCGTTTTGAGGAATAGACTTCAAATGAGTACACCTACGACTGCTCAGCGTATCGGCCGTTTTACGTACGACATGCGCGCAGAGCATCTCACGCCTGGCGCAAGGGCAATTTTCAAGCGGAATATTCTGGACAGCCTGGGTTGCGCAATAGCGGCGCTGCCAGGTAAGCCGTTCAAGGCGCTTCGAGATCAGTTCGATGAGTACCGTGGTTCGGGGACGTGTTCATTGATCGGTGGCGGGAAGACTTCGCCCGATCAAGCGGCGTTGTATAACTCCGGTCTGGTCCGGTATGTCGACCTATTGGATAGCTACATGTCCCCCGGCGGGCTCTGTCATCCGAGCGATAACTTTGGGGCCATTCTGGCTGCTGCTGAACATGCGTCTGCGAGCGGCGAGGAATTCATGCTGGCGTTGGCCATCTCCTATGAAATTGGCTGCCGTATTACGGCGATCGTTCCTGTTATGGCCAAAGGGTTCAATCACGCAATCCAGCTTGCGGTGTCCGCCGCTGCGGGGTCGGGGAAGCTGTTCGGTCTCGATGCCGATCAGATCGCAAACGCGATTGCAATTGCAACGATCGACAACATTTCGTTGACGTGTGTGCATTCCGAACCGGTTTCGCAGTGGAAGGGCTTCTCTCCTGGCATCACGGGTATGAGGGCCGTCTATTCAGCATCGCTTGCCAAGCGTGGATTTACAGGTCCGCTTCGCCTTTTCGAGGGACCTAACGGTCTGGTGCGAATGTTTGACCAACCGCTCGAAGTCGATTGGGAAGACCCGCGGCTCGAGGTCGTTCACCAGACCGTCATGAAGAAATACTGTTCGCTCATCCATGGTCAACCCGTCCTCGAGGCTACGCTCGCGTTAAAGCGCAAGCATGGTTTGACGAGCGATGACGTGGATGAAGTCCAATGCGACATCTTTCAGACCGGATTCGACATTGCCGGCGGCGGCAGCTTCGGCCCAAAAGACAACCCGCAGACTAAAGAGCAGGCGGACTACAACCTCAAGTATCTGATTGCAGCTGCGTTGCTCGATGATCAGGTCGGCCCGGCTCAGCTCGAACCTGAGCGCGTACAGGCTCCCGATGCACAGGCACTGCTCAAGAAAGTGACTGTGAAACCCGATGCCGAATTCTCGGCGCAATACCCGCGCGCGCTAAACACTCGCGTGACGATCAAATGCAAGGACGGTCGGGTTTTGGCTACTGAGCATGTGGGCTTCGAAGGCGGATTGGATAACCCCTTTACGTGGGAACGTACCGTCGAGAAATTCAACTGGTTGAGCGAACAATACGCGGAGCAGGAGCTTCGAGACCAGATCATCGATCTGGTCTCGAAGCTGGAGGAACACCGGATCGAAGAGTTAATGAACCTCTTGGTGAAAGTAAGTCCAGAGCCACGATTCCCGGTGACGCATCCGGGGATTCAATAATCCATAACGATATTTAGGAGATTTATATGGCACTCATTTCTTGTGACATGCGTTTTGGTAGGACCGACGAACAGAAACGGCTACTTGCTGCGGGCTTACTCCGGGTAGTCAGCGCCGCAACAGGTGAAACGAAGGACGACATTTTTCTCGTGATTCGAGAAGGACGTGGAATCAATTTCGTCGAACATGGCGAGCATCTCCCCGAGTATGTTGAAGGTGCGGCGAACGACAAAGAACTCATTGAACGTCTTAAATAGAATTACCGGAGAAATATCATGCCTTTCATCGAATGCCATATCAAGAGCGGTCTTACGCATGAACGACGTGAGCGACTCATCAGGGACATCATCCAGGTCACGCATGACTCGATCGGGTCGGATCCAAAGATTATTAATGTGATCTTGCACGAACATCCAGCTGAAAATATCAGTGTTTCCAGTCGGATCAATGGAGAGGACTTCAAGAGGTCCGTAGGGTAGCCACGCGAAACAGTTGGTTAGGGTCTGTTCTGAGTTCCGCCGGGCCTCGCGTCCGGCGGTAGCCTCCGGATACACGCGACGACGATGGAGGATCTGGCGAAGCCATAGGCATGTCCAGGTCACCAGACCGGATGAGCGGTAAGTTTTCGAGATAGATAATACGTAATACAAAAGAATGTGGAGGAGATATGAGCAGAGCAAAGATGGTGGCCGACCGTGTCGATGCCGGACGTGAGAGCGTAGGGTTGGCAATATTTCTGACGCTCGTCGAAGTGTTGATGTTTTTTGGGTTCATTACGCTTGCCGTTGTGTCGCCGGCAACGCTCGCTTCGCCATTGATAGATGGGTCGAGGATTACGGTTGCGTTTCTGTACGGAATAGTAATTCTGGTCGCTGGCGTGCTGCTAATCGGAGTGTATGTCCTGGTCGAAAACGCAGCGGACTCACGAAATTTTCGTACCGATTCAGCGAAAGTTAACCGTTGATTACCTGGTGACCGACCATGACTATTCTTCGATATAGCGTTTTGCTCGCGCTGTCAGCGTCCGCGTGCGTTGTGAGTACCGAATCCTTTGCTGCTCGAAGCGACGTAGGTACGGGGAACGGCGTAGCAATACTGTTTTTTCTTGCCTTCGTAGCTGGAACACTGGCTATTACCTACTGGGCCGCGAAGCGAACCAAGTCGACTGACGATTTCTACGCGGCTGGCGGCGAGATAACCGCATTTCAGAATGGTCTTGCGATCGCGGGTGACTTCATGTCGGCCGGTGCATTTCTTGGCCTGACCGCTTTGGTGTTCAGCAGTGGATTTGATGGTCTTGTCTATGCGGTTGGATATTCGACAGGGATGCCGATTGTTGTATTCCTGCTGGCAACGAGACTGCGAAAGCTCGGTAAATAAACAGTCGCAGATGCAGTTTCCGTACGTCTTGGCGAAAAACCGATTCGTATTTTTTCGGCCTGTGCATCACTATGTATTGTTTCGCTCTATCTCATCGCGCAGATGGTCGGGGCAGGGCAGTTGATCAAGCTGCTGTTTGGAATTGACTACATCTATGCTGAAATTCTTGTGGGCACTCTCATGATGTTTTATGTGGCCTTCGGAGGCATGGTCGCCACGACTTGGGTGCAACTGGTGAAGGCGGCGTTGCTGCTGATTGGCACAGTTATGATGAGCTTTCTGGTCTTGCGAGATTTCGGCTTCAGCTTCTCCGAACTGTTGCGACGTGCAGTAGAGATTCACCCAAAGGGCAGTGCGATCCTGAGCCCCCAGTTTCTGGTAAAGGATCCTGTATCGGGATTTTCGTTGGGTCTAGCGGTGATGTTTGGTACCTCAGGCTTGCCGCATATTCTTATGCGTTTCTTCACCGTTCCTGACGCACGGGCTGCACGCGGTTCGGTATTTTGGGCCAGTGTATTCATGAACATATTCTTTGCACTCGTGTTTGTCATCGGGTTTGGATCTATCGCTCTGGTCGCCTCAAATCCAGACTTCCTGGATGCCACGGGCAAACCACTCGGCGGGGGAAATATGGTTGCCGTCCATCTTGCAAAGGCGGTAGGGGGAAACGCGTTGCTGGGGTTTATTTCGGCAGTTGCATTCGCTACCATCCTTGCGGTTGTGTCGGGTTTGACACTCGCCGGATCTTCGGCGGTTTCGCATGACCTTTACGCGTGTGTGTTTCGCAACGGTGCCACAAGTCAAGCCAATGAAGTAAGAGTGTCGAGGATTTCGACTTTGGTGCTTGGAGTAATCGCGGTGGTATTGGGCATTGCATTCAGGACGCAGAATGTGGCTTACATGCTTGGGCTCACGTTCTCGGTCGCCTGTAGCTCAACTTTCCCAGTGTTACTACTTGCCCTTTACTGGAAACGATTGACCACGTTTGGAGCCGTTGCGGGCGGAACGGTTGGGTTGGTCTCCGCCGTATTGCTGACCGTCGCAGGCCCAGCGGTCTGGGTCCACGCTATGGGAAATACGAGGCCACTTTTCTCGATCGATCCACCCACCATAGTGACCATGCCGCTCGCGTTTATGACGTGCTGGTTGGTATCCGTTCTGGACCGTAGCAAACAGGCGGATACTGATCGGGCGCGGAGCGCGACTCTACAAGAGCGTCCGGTATTCGCGGGACCGGTTGGCCACTAGATAGCGGCGGCATAGAGAAGTCGTGTCGCCGTCGGGTGGTTGAACTTGCGGACCAGTTGGCTCGGCACTCCGTCGCGAGACAAAGCGGCACGGCGTATGTTGGCGGATCATCGAGATCCGCTTTGCCTGTGTGCGCTGCGTCTTTGCGTCAAATTCGAAACGTCTGACATTTGGATTGTCGAGCCTATTCTGCACTCTCGTGTCAGGAGAAAGAATCCATCAGGTTCGGCAACAAGCTGAACCTGGCTACAACACTGCTCTATTTTTGCGCCGGCGCTCGCGTTTGCGAAACGACCAATTGGGCATCGTTGCCGTTAGATCTTCAATTTCGCTTTGGTGTACGATGGAAGAGAAGTTCACAGCGCTGCTCGAGCGGTCGCACAGTTGCCGAGGCTACTGTCCCTCCTGAATTTGTCGCCCCTTGGTGCTGGATAGCGGTGCAATTTTTGGCTGACTTCGAAAATTGCCGAAATTCTGCATGCATTTTCAATGAGCTTCGCCATGCAAGCGTAGAATAGGACAAAGTATCGAATTGCTTGCATTGATAGGGTGCTGGTCGGACAACGAAAGCTTGATCAAGGTTGTGGCCATTTCATAGAGGTGCAAAGCATGGACGTTGCCGACCTCAAGGTCTTCGAAGCCGTAGTTCGTCATGGAAGCATGAACCGCGCGGCTACGGAGCTAAATACTGTTCAGTCGAATGTGACAGCGCGAATTCGAGCTCTGGAACGGGAGGTCGGAGTTGTTCTCCTTCAGCGGCATGTGCGCGGCGTGAGCATGACCCCTGCGGGGCAGCGTTTGCTCCCTTATGCCGCGCGTATCGCGAAGCTAATTACGGATGCCAAGATAGCTGCGCTGGATGAAGGCGCGCCGGGCGGCACGCTCACGCTCGGAACACTCGAGACGACGGCGGCGCTTAGGCTCTCTCCAATATTAAGTAATTTCGCTCGAATGTATCCGCAGGTTCGACTGTCCCTGACGACCGGCACGAGTTGCGGTCTCACTGCCGACGTTGCGGAATGTCGGCTCGACGGGGCATTTATAGCAGGTCCACTGGATCATCCGGATCTTCACACCGAGACAGTCTTTCACGAGGAGTTGGTTCTGGTTACGCCGCGTACCATGCGGTCGCTCGAGTTGATCAGATCGGTGCAGGACCTCAAAACAATTGTCTTCCGTATGGGTTGCTCGTACCGTCAGCGGCTCGACGCATTGCTCGCGGAAATGGGCGTGCTCACGGCCGCACCCCTCGAATTTGGCTCAATGGATGCAATCATTGCGTGCGTTGCTGCTGGTATTGGAATCACGCTATTGCCGCGAGGCGTGGTCTCGGCGGCAGCGGAACAGGATCTCGTCAGTATCCACACGATATCGCCAGAAAAGGCGCACGTCGAAACGCTGTTTATTCGGCGGCATGATGCGTATGTCTCGAGTGCAATGCTGGCTTTCGTTGATGTGGCACGGTCTCAGGTCGGGCCGATGATGGCCGCCGCATAGGCTGTGGTCAGAACCAACACTACGCGGGGTCATTGCGGTTCGTGATTCAACGGCTTTGATGGAAGGTATGACATTCCCACCCACGGCTTTCATCTGAATTTGACCTACCCCCGGACAGCGAAGCGCATCTATTCCGATGTGAATAACGCTTCGTCGTCGGTCGTCTTTGACGCTCCCCTCCTGTTGATTTTTCTTTGGCAGCTAACTCGCCGCTATCAGCGAAGGTGCTTTTCTGGCCAGCGCAGGTGTCTATTTGGTCTCAGTAGCCTGAGTTGAAAAACGCCGAATTGCTTCGACTGGGGGTGTCAGCGCGAGTTGCACCCTGGACGAGGCCGGTTAAACGATCTGCATTCTGTCGAGGCCAATCTGGAAAAAACCAGTTTGGCCGGAGCCACTCGTTCACTTCGTCTATTACAGCATCGGCCAGAAATCATGTGGTGGACGCTCAATTGCGATTCTCTATTCCCAAGTCGGAGTGGCGATATTGTTGCGTAGGCGGCAAAAGAATAAGTAACCTGTTCACTTGTACTCGTCAAGTTACACGCATAGAATATCCACATGAACGTTGTCGATATTGCTGCCAGACCAATGAAATATTAGTTAGGTATCCAGATGTAATGAAAACATTTTAGAAAAAATATTTCTTTGCTAAGCGCGCATAGCACCCTATTCAACATCGCGGCAGGTAACGTGGGTCGTTTTTTCTGACAGATATTGCGGCCTACCAGCGACATTTTTTTCGAAAACTGAGGATCATTTCCTCGATGCAGGCCACTTTGCATTGAATGAGAAGCCTGATGCGCGGTAGCTGCACCTGTGCGCAGTTAGGCGAGTGATGTGTGTTATACGGAGTAAAGCTGGATCAAAGTTGGGGGGGGGTGACGGTCGCACTTCGGTGGATTCTTGTCGATGCACTGCCATTCGGATTGTCGTCACTATTTGTCCAGGAGAACTCCACGGTGTCCTGTTTCACAATTCATAGGACAACTCTAATGACCCGTAAACAGCAGTAAAACTTAAACGACAAACTAACCGTGACTTCATCGCCAACGTCAAGTTGCATTTCTCATCAGCAAAACTTAAGGAGTCTGAATTGAACAAGCACCTGATTGTATCTGCCGTTCTTACGCTGATCGCGGGATCGGCCATGGCGACCCCGACGACTTACAACCTTGACCCGAGGCACACCTATCCCAGCTTCGAATCCGACCATTTTGGCGGCATTTCGATCTGGCGGGGTAAATTCACGAAAAGCGGCGGCGTCGTCACACTTGATCGCGCCGGGAAGACTGGCACAATCGACGTATCGATTGACACCGCGTCGATTGATACCGGTAATGCGCAACTCGATACGCGCGTGAAGTCGGAGGAATTTTTCGATGTCAGCAAGTATCCAACCGCGACGTTCAAAGGGAGTGCGCTTCGGTTCGACGGCGACACGCCGATCGAAGTATCGGGCGACTTCACGTTTCACGGGGTGACCAAACCGCTGACGTTGAAGATTGATTCATTCAAGTGCTTCATCAACCCACTGATCAAGCGCGAAGTGTGCGGTGCGGAAGCCAGTGCGCAATTCGACCGTGCCGATTATGGCGTGAATTGGGGTACTAACTATGGCTTCAAGACGCTGACTCGCTTGCAGATTCAGGTCGAAGGCGTGAAGGCGGACTAGTCTGTCGGCGGCCACTGACCACTTACCCGGTTCCGCCACCTGCTCGATAGGCACGGGCTGAGTGCACAAATGCTGGCGCTGGTCGGTGCGATCGTGGTGGAGAAAGGCTTGATGCTGATGCACCGCATTCGCAAGGGGCAGTTCAATTTCACGAAGCTCGGACTCGAGGATACCGCTGGCTGGTCCCGTGTCGTAAAAGTTCCGCGACGCGATCTTCAAGACGACCTTCGACAACATTGCCAGCACGATCAAGACACGCGAGCATGGATTTGCAGACTGCATCGATACCGAGGAGATGTACCTTGAGATGCTGACGGAATTGCTAGAGAACCACTACATTCCGTGACAACGATCACGACGGGAGAGTGCGCGCACACCCGTCGATTTTCAGACTTCGTTCTCAAAGAGGCCAAGAATGTAGTCGCGCACATAAACAATGCGTGGATTGCGCAAATACATCTTGTTCCACGCGAGATACAGATCGTTGGTCGGGGCCTTTTCGCGAGACGTGATCGACACGAGGCGTCCTGTCGCGAGCGCATCGGCGCAAAGATAGTCTGGAAGGACCGTCCACCCGTGGCCACTGGTGACGAGGTTTTCGATGATTCGCAGGTCCGGGATGGTTAGCGCGGCCTGCAGAGTTGGTGCAACCTGAAACATCGATGTCCATACCGTTCTGACAAGGGGTAAATCCTCGTCGTAGGCAATGAGCGGAATCCTCGAAAGTCTATCTGCGGTTGGGCGCTTGCCTAGCTGGGCTGCCATCTCAGGGGAAAGCACGAGAAGGAAACGCTCCGTCAGAAGACGCGCGAAACCGAGCGAATGTTCATCGGGCATGGACGCAGTGATGGCAAGGTCCGCGGTAGACTCATTGAGGAGACTATAGATGCGGTCACGATTGCCCGTGTGAAAACGGATCCGAAAGCTCTCGTTCAATAAAGGAGTGACCTCTGTCGCGATGCGTGAGCAAATGAAGTCTGATGGGCCGGCAATGTGTATGGTGCCGCCCAATGAACTGCCCGTACGATACGAGGCCAACTTCATCTCAAGGCCGTCAAGAAACGGTCCGACGGAACGGGCGAGTTCGTCGGCCGCCTCGGTCGCGGTGACACCGCGTGCGCGACGAATAAATAGCGGCTTCCCGACGAGCGTTTCAAGTGCCTGTATATGCATTGACGCTGCCGGTTGCGTAATGCCGAGACGTTCCGCGGCCTTGGAGAACGATTTCAGCCGATATGCGTCAAGGAAGGTCCGCAGATGGGTAAGGTGGCTCATGGTCGGTGCTCTCGACTAAAGTGGTGCGCCTACGAGATCGATGTTCGGTGGTCATTGGATCAACCGATCGCGGAAATGAGACAGCGGGCTTGCCGTGCGGTGATACCCGCAGGCTCCCGGAAATTCGGAATCCTGCATGCACGTGGCGACCTCTACGGTCGCCGCCAGAGGACCAGGTACCGCCGCGAGCCATAAATGGATTTATGTTTACGGCAAATATTATAATTTCAAATATCGCTGGTCACTCTCTAGACTCGTTTCTGTCCCGGCTTATCCAGCCGCTTACAGTTGCGAGGTTAGAGTTATCGTGCCATTTGTCATCTATATCTTTACGCTCAGCGCGTTTGCGTTAGGGCTTGCAGAGTTCGTCCCCATCGGGCTGACCGACGTCATGGCGCACAGCCTGAACGTCAATATCGAGCAGGCAGGCACGGCCATCACCACATACGCGCTTGGTGCAACGTTCGCCGCGCCGGTGCTGACTGCACTGACCGCGCGCTGGTCACGCAAGAGTGTGATGCTGGTGACAGCGCTCGTATTTACTGGAGGAAGTTTCGTGGCGGCCATCGCTGCGAACCTGCCCATGCTGCTCATTGCACGTTTCGTCGCTGGTATGGGCCATGGGCTCTTTCTCGCGGTCGCCTCAAGCACAGCCGCTCGTCTCGCGGGCTCCAGGAAAGCTGGCAGCGCTGTGGCCGTGGTCTTTGGAGGCTTCACCATCGCGATGGCCATCGGCGTACCGATTAGCACCTATCTGGGCGGCGCGATCGCCTGGCGGCCAGTACTTGGAGCAATCGCGGCGTTCGGCGCGCTTGGTTTCGTCGGGCTGCTACTGGGTATGCGCGATCCGGTCCGCACCACCGACCACGAGTCGTCTGCGTCGGCGGTGCAGGCGCTCAAGTCACTCTTCAATCTGAAACTCCTCGCGGGTGCACTCGTGACCGTGTTCGCCTACGCGGGCTCGTTTTCGGCATACACGTATATCGCGCCCGTACTGACAGGAGTCAGCGGCGTTAGTAGTCACACGGTCAGCATCTTCATGCTCGCCTACGGTGTCCTTGCTGCCATCGGCAACGCCATCGGCGGCAAGATGACCGACCGACTGGGGGTGAGCCGGGCGAGCCTGACAGTGATTCTGGGCATTGCACTGACCGTGCTCGGTATGTGGGCCTTCGCGCATTCCGCTGTCAGCATGGGCGTCCTCGTCGCTCTATTGGGCATGTTCACGTTTGCTGCCGTGCCGGCGTTGCAGGCACGGCTGATCGGCATCGCAGAAACACATGCGCCTCATGCACACGGGGTGGCGGCGGGGCTCAATATCGCTGGATTCAACTCCGGTATTGCACTGGGCTCGCTGCTGGGTGGTCTGACGATCAGTACATTGGGCGTTTCTTACACCGCTGTGACAGGCGCAGCCCTTTCGGCAATCAGCCTGACGATGCTTCTTGCGCAGATGATGCAAAACGGTGGTGTGGCCTATAAGCCTCTACAGGGCACTGGACATTGAATGAGGTAGCCGCGTCACTGTATTGGGGATGCTTGGTGCGTCTCCCTCAAGTCGCCGTTCGCAAAAGAGGGGGCAAGGATAATGCTTGCGAGAAACTCATCAGCACAGGTGCCTATCTGGAGACTATCTGGAGTCTTTTCAGGACTTGCATGACCATCCGGTCTGGTCGAAGCGGCAAATTCATGCCTCCATGCAGGGAACGCTCGCGCGCCGGCCGAAGGGGCCCGTGTGGCTGTTTGCTTACGGGTCGCTCATCTGGAATCCGCTATTCGAATTCAGTGATTCGAGACGTGCGACGTTGGACGGCTGGCACCGTAGTTTCTGCATTCGCCTTGTCGCGGGTCGCGGGAATGTTGAGCACCCAGGCCGCATGCTGGCGCTCGAAGCAGGAGGGCGAACCGAGGGTTTAGCTTTCATGCTGCACGAAGCCGGCCTGGAACGCGAGCTGGGCATCGTGTGGATGCGCGAAATGATTGGCGGTGTCTATCAACCGAAGTGGGAGCGGATCGCTTTTGAAGGGGGCGATGAGACGCACGCAATCGTATTTGTCGTAGATGAGGCACATCCCCTGTACGAAACAGACTCTTCCGTCGGGACCACGGCGCCGATTGTCGCGAGAGCCGCCGGCCATCTTGGTCGCAACGTGGATTACGCGATGCGACTTTCCACTTCGCTTGCGGAACACGGCATGACTGACGCATATGTTGATGACCTTGTCGCCGCTATGCGGGCCGCTGGCGAGAACGAGAACAACTATTGAAGACTGCCGAATGGATCCAGGTAGTGTCGAATGCAAAGCATTCGCTAATGCGAGCATGCAGACATGTCCCGATTGGGCGTAGAGATACTGCGGCGCCGCTTCGTTTTGGCGCGAGCGGTTTGAGCAGCCTTCGCACCGCCTCGCGGAGGGGCTGCCGCTCGCTGCGTTCTCCCAAGACACGCGCTTTGGGGCGACCAACACGGTTAGACGAACTATCCGGCGTGGCCGGCGGACAAGTACGCGTCGATCCCGCCGGCACGTTCGTTGGCCGCCCCGCAGCCAACTCTTTAAGACTCCTACACGCGACAGAAGTCGCAATGATTGAAAGGCGATGACCATGACGACCTCCAGCAACTCCTCTGCCACGCGCATCACTGTGCAGATTCCGACAGCGTCGGGTGACGCGATCGAGGCGTGGGTCTACCTGCCCGAGGGCACCGGCCCCCATCCCGTCGTCGTGATGGCCCACGGTATCGGCGCCATCAAGGCGGGAGGGTTGGCCCCGTTCGCCGAGCGCTTTCGCGAGGAGGGTTTCGTCGCCATCGCCTTCGACTACCGCAACTTCGGCGGTTCCGGCGGGCAGCCGCGCGAAGTGCTATCCGTCCCGCGCCAGCGCGCAGACTACAGCACCGTCATTGGCTGGGCCGTTGAACAGCCTGACATCGACCCGCATCAGGTCATTGTCTGGGGCACGTCGTTCGCCGGCATGCATGTCATCGAACTTGCTGCCTCCGACACCCGACTGGCTGGAGCGGTCGCTCAGGCCCCGCTCACGGACGGCTTGGCCGCTGCGCTGATGGCCCCGCCGAAGAACGGGATTCGCCTCTTCGGGCTGGCACTGCTCGACCTCCTCGGCGCACTGTTCGGCCGCCGGCCGATCTACATTCCCGGTCACGGAAAACCCGGGGAGCTGTCCATCGGCGCTACGCCGGACGGCCTGTTTGGAGAGAGGCTCATGACCCCGAAAGATGGCACGCGATGGCACGACCGCGTCGCCGCGCGGTCTCTGCTGAGCTTTTCGTGGCGTCGCCCCGTGCGACGCGCCGCCTCCGTGCGTGTCCCCTTCCTGCTGGTCGTCCCGGAGGCAGACTCCATTGCGCCGGTGCCTGCCGCGCTCAAAGTGGCCCGCAGGGCACCGCAAGCAGAATTGTTCCGCAGCGCCGGTGGTCATTACGACGTCTACGAAGGCGGAGCAGGGTTCGCGGACGTGTTGCGAACGGAGGTCGCCTTCCTCCATCGTCATGCCAGGACCGCAGCCAGGAGGAAATTGGCGCCCATCCCGAACAGGGTCACTTGAGGGGGCACGCCTGAAGTCTGAGCCAGGTGTGGAACGAACCTTTCCGGGCCTGCGTTGGCAGGCTCGCCATGCGGATTCAACCAGTGGGCGCAACATACTATGACTGTGCGAGCGAATGACCGTTGGAGTGAGTGCGACGAGCGGCAATAATGGGCCGACAGTACGCGCTCAGCCCCTTCGCCGTGAGCCGCCGGTCGAAAACTTTCGTCCGCGCCGGCGGCAGCTTTTCGGCGTCATATCTCAAAGGGTGCAACCGGCCAGGAAGTGACGTTCGATGTTTCCGCGCAGATCGTTGCCAACCGTGTGGGAGTTCGTTTGCAAGTTTGCTCACCGACCCCCGATCCACTGGTTGTTCGTTATCCACGCAGCCCAATCAGTTTCCTCGCGGGTCACGTGGCATGCAACGCGCAATGCCGAACCACGCCGGCCTCAGATTGGGGACCAGGACCCATTAAGGGTAACCCCGAAAATCGAAATTCACCCTTGCGAACAACGCGCTTAATTATCAGCGGCCGCTTTCCTAAACTTGGTATCAACTGCTATGGACTCGATCCCCCGCTGTTGTGCAATACCGGCCTGAGAAGACTTATCGCGCGTCGATTGAGCTGATTGAGACATAGAGGGCATCGTTGGCATAAGCGAGGTGCCGGTCACCTAGGTAGGCCTTAGGCGGGCGTAGATTCTTTCCGGGAATGAAGTGCCTCCCGTTGCCCCGGCCCTGAGCGGCGACCTGTGGTTTGCTTCGCATGCACCACTGCGAACGGTCGCGCGAGTTTGTTTGATCGCCACGAGCCAAGCGTACAACGACTGCTATGGAAAAATATGAATGGATCGTTTGCGTCGAAATTCCAGTCCGATCAAGGAGGAACGGGTCATGAACAAGGCAACCAGCACATTAATCGCGGCCGTCGCCGCACTCACGCTGTCGGCTGGCGCTCATGCACAGAGCAACAACACGCTGGCGACCCCGACCACCGTGTCGCCGGCCAGCGTGTCGCCGGCCAATGCAACGAGCGGCTACGGCACGCCTGGCGTCAACAACTCGGACAGCGGCATGGGTGCCGGGTCGCCGAACTCGGGCCTGCCGAATAGCACGAACAATAGCTCGACGTCCCTCACCAACGCTCCCGGGAGTCACAACACGCTCGCGACTCCGAGCGTAGTGTCGCCGGCCGCCGGCCAATAACAGTTGTTTAAGATGACAACCTGCGCAAGTAAGGGCAAACCGACTAAGCGCCTCAATCGCGTAAGGCGCAGTTGAAATTGTGGCCGGTGCCACAGTTTCGCGACTAGCAGGAGCCAGTTAATTCGATGGACCTACACGGTTCCATGCTGTCCAGCGTCACGGGTAGTAACAACTTCGCGACGAAGCGCCGTCATGGACGCGCAAATGCTGATGGGCGCGTGAGCAGTTCAAGCCCTGGCAGAACTAGACGTCGAGACGCTCAGCGTGTGTCGTAACGGACTATCCTCACGAAATCCGCAAGTCTGGAGTTCGAGTCCCTCATTCGCCACCCATCGTAAGAAAGACCGCTGCTCTCACGGACAGCGGTCTTTTGTTTCTCCCTGACCTTCCGGGCAGCGGTTTGTGGCCGACCGATTGGTTGGATGCCCGTATAGTGACCGAATAACCGCGACTGGCGACACAGTTCGCTACTCCAGGAAAAAGTTAATGCGGCACCGCACATGCTCGCGATACTCGAGGAAGCGGAAGAAGGACCTGACCGCTGCCAATCGCACATTGCGGGTCTCTGCCGAGCGTTGCCTTTCATCTTCAAGGTACTCCGCACTGGTCGATCGGTACACGGATTTGCTCCGGCGCAAGAACCCTTCGGCCAGATCGGAGAATTTCTTCTCGAGCTGCTAATCGCTCATCGGAACTTCCGTACGACACTAACCCTTGTTGAACAGGCTCAAGACACGGGACATAGATTTCGCTGCCAGAGCGAACAGAGCGCCGGAGACGTTGTAGTCGACGTTGTACATCAGTTCCGTCAAATAGAACATGGATAGCGCTATGTGCGGGTGGTACATCGCATGGCTTATCAGGCGTTTCATAGACATCTCACGCTATGTCGTTTGCCCGAATCGGTAAGTCACTGCACGCGAACCGATCTGTGCAAATCAGGTGGCGCAGCGGGTTTCCGAAAACCATCAAAGATGTCGCCGCGAAGGACGGCTGACGTTGATCTGTCACGTTCCGTCCTGTGACGAACTTTGCGTCTCGCACCCGGTTGTCGTCCTGCCCGCGCGTCGACGTTTTTTGCCCGATCGTCCAAGTCTTGCGGATGGTTCGCCTGGCCATTGCCGGGCGTCCAGAAAGATTGCCCGGCACTCCTGCACAAGCGCACGACGCAGCGGCGCGTACGCACTCAAAGGTTCGAGGCAAGCCCAAAGGGAAGGTAATGACGAGGCAAGACGTCGCGGCGTTGACACACCGTGAATCCAAATCGCGATGGCCGCGGAGATCGCAATCGACAGAAGAATGAGCGAACTCAGGACCGCGTGACGCCGGAACCGATCGGGCAAGACACGTTTGCTAACGAGTGCCCGTGGGCCGCCTCGCGCATTATGAGGCAGACTGAACTGAAAGCACCGGTAAGGAATTTGTCATCGACTGCCGCAGCGGGTATAACATGTACCGCTCGGCCATCTGACGAATGACCGCCATCGCGGTTCCTTGTCCGGGAATTCGCATTTCACGCGAGCTAGTCATGGATGCAGTTTCTGACGTACTGCGCGCTGTGCGCTTAAGCGGCGCGGTGTTTCTGAACGGGATCTTCACCGCACCGTGGTGCTTGATAGGCCGCACGGATGCCGCGCTCTGCGGGGCCTATCTACCGCGTTCGGAGCGCGTCGTTTCATATCATCTGATCATAGAAGGGAGTTGCTGGGCGAAGTTGGCAAACGACCCCCGTTCGGCTATTCATCTCAATGCCGGCGATCTGCTGGTGGTGCCGCAAGGTGAAACGCATGTGATGGGCAGCGCCATGGATCTTCCGCCCACGCCGTCGGAGTTGCTATTAGCCGGTCCGATGGCGGAATCACCTGGTGAGGTGATGACGCTGTCCTACGGAGGCGGCGGCGCGACGACTCGCATCGTATGTGGCTTTCTCGCCTGTGACGATACTCTGAGCAACCCGCTGCTCTCATCGCTGCCGCGACTTTTCAAGGTTGATATGCGTCAGGATCCGCGTGCGGCATGGCTTGAGTCCTCTCTAAAGTTCGCTGCCGCCGAGGTGGTGGATTCGCGTGCGGGCGGTACGATCGTGCTGGCCAGACTGTCCGAGCTCCTGTTCGTCGAGGCGGTGCGTAGCTGTATTGAAGCGTTGCCTGCGGACCAGACGGGGTGGCTGGCCGGCGTGCGCGATCGCTATGTGGGGCGTGCACTTTCATTGCTCCATGCTCAATCGGTCCACCCCTGGACCGTCGATGAGCTTGCACGCAAGGTGGGGTTATCGCGCTCAGCGTTGGCGCAACGCTTCACCGATATTCTGGGTCAACCGCCAATGCAGTATCTGGCGCGATGGCGCATGCAGATTGCGGCGCGCGAACTGCGGATCGGCAGTAAGTCACTGGCGGCCGTAGCGGAGCAGGTCGGCTACGAGTCGGAGGCGGCGTTCAGTCGAGCCTTCAGACGGGAATTTGGAATGCCGCCGGCAAGCTGGCGCAGAAGCGAAGGAAAGATGGACGGCGCTCCCGCATCCGAGCAAGCTTCGCGCAGCGCGAGCGGCATCACGTCACCACTGGTTCAGTGACATCGGCTGCCAGGTCCAACGGTGCTTGAATAACATTAGCAAGCGCCTGAACCGATCGTTGGCTCATTGCGCCAATTGGCCAAATCAAATCGCTGGCGTGCCCCACGCAGCGCTCATTCACACACGTCAAAGCTAACGCGGCGTTTCGATCAT
Organism: Paraburkholderia panacisoli; assembly: GCF_008369935.1. Lineage (GTDB taxonomy): Bacteria > Pseudomonadota > Gammaproteobacteria > Burkholderiales > Burkholderiaceae > Paraburkholderia > Paraburkholderia panacisoli. Next base: position 51,867 of record NZ_VTUZ01000003.1, read on the forward strand.
ATCGTCCGGCGGCCCAATCATAGAACCTCGCCCTTCCCAATCGTACATTGAGCGTACCGGAATGCCAGATCAGCCATCTGGTTCTGACCGGTAGATGAAGATTCACAGCTCGACCGCGCAGCGGTCCGTATTGGGAGAAAGGCTATGAACGCAGTACCGCGACTTTCCGACCGCGATCGTTACGCCCGGTGCATTCGGGCTTCAAAGATGGTCAGTTGGGATATCGACCGTGACGTGATTGGCGGCCGCACTTTCGACACGTCCCAGAAGTATCTGCCCGACGGGCTCTCACTGGCGCCGAATTTCTTCACCCTTTCCGGGAGCGAGAAGCGGTTTGTCAGTCAGATTCAAGGGCGCACGTACGCCAACGTGTTCGGACTGGTCGAACGTTTCATCAACGCAAAGGTGCTTGAAGTCAGCCGCGACTACTGGCTCGGCGACCAGGTGGCGCTTGAGGCGCTGGTCCGATTCAGCGACGAGGAGCTCAAGCATCAGGCGCTGTTTCGCCGCATCGACAAAATGATCGGTGAAACGCTGCCCGCTGGCTATCGCTTCGACGTCGACCCTGATGCCATTGCCACTGTGGTTCTCGGAAAGAGCACCTGGGCCGTACTGGCGCTGACGCTGCATATTGAACTCTTCACGCAGCTCCACTACCGTCAGAGCATCAATCCGGACGATCAGCTATCCGAACTGTTCAGGAACGTATTCCTTTACCACTGGAAGGAGGAGAGCCAGCACGCCATCCTCGACGAACTCGAATGGGAACGTCACGACGCCACTTTGACGGCCGGCGAACGCGACAAGGCTGTCGACGAGTTCATCGAACTGGTCGCCGCGATCGACGGCATTTTGCAGGCGCAAGCCACTGCCGACGCGTGCTATTTCGTGGCGAACTGCGGCCGGGCAGTCGACGAGGTGGAACTTCGGTCGGTCGAAGCGAATTTCCTTGAGGCTTACCGGTGGCAATACATCCATTCGGGTGTACGTCATCCCCATTTCGGGGAAGTGCTTCACAGGCTCATCTCCGAAGATCAAGGCATGCGCATCCGGGCTGCGCTCGCCACGTTGCAATGAGCTGATCGAAACTGAACAACCCACGTAGGTAAAGGAGATGAAATATGAATGCCAATGCCCAGACCAACGAACCTACCATCGTCAACGGCCTCAATGTCTATAACCTGGCGAATGCCGTCGTGTTGAAATCGACTCTTGTGGTCGAGTGACTTCGCGAGGGGGCGTGGCGACCTGAATAGTTTCCGTTGCATACGCTCCCGCAAGGTCGAGGCCGAGCTGGCCGCAATCCAATACGGCACGATCGCACCCGTCGACATGTTGCAGATGCTGCGTGCTCGCGGTCGCATGGCGCTTTACCGAGTCGTTCGTCACGGGCATTCCGTGGTCGCGTTCAGCGCGCAAGGCCCTGTGCCGTCGCGCCGGTTGTCCGGCCGGGCCGCAGCATGATTGCCGCCATGACGACCGTCACCGCGATAAATGCCGCCAGCGCCAGCATGCCGCTCGCGAAGTTGCCGGTCGTCTGCCTGAGCACGCCGACCACGTACGGTGCGACAAAGCCCGCGACATTGCCGATCGAACTGACCACCGCGATGCCCGCGGGCGCTTCGGATTCCGCCAGCATTGCCGGCGGTATCGTCCAGAACACGGGCAGGTTGGCGAACGCTCCGAACCCGCCGGCGATCAGCGCGCCGAGGCGCAGCGGTGGATTGTCGGTGAGCGCGGCGACAATCAGCGCGAGCACCGCCACGATGCCGGGGATCAGCAAATGCCACCGCCGCTCGCGCATGCGGTCCGAGCGAGCGCCCCACCAGAGCACGCCGATCGCGGCGGCGACGAACGGGAGCGCCGACAACAGACCGACCGCCGTGAACGAGGCGCCGAACGCGCGCACGATCTGCGGCAGGAAAAAGGTCACGCCATAGTTGGCCGCGACGATGCCGCAATAAATGAATCCGAGCAGCCAGACGCGCGGATCGGACAGCGCCTGCCAGGCGCCCGCGTGGCCCGACGGTAGCGGTTGCGCGCGTCGCTCGTCGGCCAGCGTCGCCGTCAACCAGCGGCGCTCGTCGTCGCGCAGCCACGTGGCATTCGCAGGACTGTCGACCAGCACGCGCAGCACCACGAAGCCGAGGATCAACGACGGTATCGCCTCGATGATGAAGAGCCACTGCCAGCCGCTCAGACCGCCCGCGCCGTGCAGATTCAGGATCCAGCCGGAGAGCGGCGCGCCGATTCCCGCCGAGGCGGGGATTGCGACGGCAAAAGCGCCGATCACGCGAGCCCGATAGGCCGACGGAAACCAGTGCGTCAGGTACAGCATGACGCCGGGGAAAAAACCGGCCTCCGCCACGCCGAGCAGGAACCGCAAGCCGAGAAATTGCCCCTTGGTGTGAATGAACGCGAACAGAAACGACAGCACGCCCCACGTCAGCATGATCCGCGCGAACCACCGTCGCGCGCCGAAGCGGCGCAACGCGAGATTGCTCGGCACCTCGAACAGTACGTAGCCGAGGAAGAAGATGCCCGCGCCGGCGCCGAAGACGGCCGGCGAAAAGCTGAGCTCCTCGTTCATCGAGAGTGCGGCGAAGCTCAGGTTGACGCGATCCAGATAAGCCGCGAAATAGCACAACATCAGCAAAGGCAGAATGTGCCGGCGAATCTTTGCGATCGTGTCTGTCTCGTTGATGGCCATCCTTCGTCTCCTTGTGTTCGTGTCGTTTCGTGGCCTGGATGGCGGGCGCGCCGTGTCGCTGCGCGAGCACCGTGTTACCGGCTCACGGGTGCCCATGCAAACTCGTCGGACTGATGCGTCCTGACTGCGCCGGATGATAGAAGTTCGTCGCATTCACCGGGATTGAGCCCTGCGGATTGCAAAACCTCCAGCGTATGCTCGCCAAGCTCCGGCGGCGGGAGGGTTTGCATGGTGTCACTGTCGGCGCCCACGCGCGGGAATTCCGGCACTTCGAAGTCGAGCCCACGATAGCGAACCGCACGCAATTTGCCGGGCTGATGCGCTTGCGATGCTTCCAGCACACGTTCGAGCGGCAGAACTTCGCTACATCCGACTCTCGCTTCCTTCAGGCGCGCGACCACGTCGTCGAAGCGATGGGCGCCGACCGCCGCCGTCACGATTGCCTCGACCGCCTCACGCGCTTTCTTTCGCTGGCGCAATGTCGCGAGCGATTCATCGTTGGCTTGCGGCAACTGCATGGCTTCGCAGAATTTTCGCCAATGCCCGTCGTTGAGCATGAGCAGGTAGATCCAGCGTTCGTCGGCGGTGAGATAGGCGCCGTATCCCGGCATGCTGAACTCGCCGTGCGGTTCGCGCTCAGGCCGACCTAGCAATTGCGACTTGAGCTGGACGCCCACCAGATCACGCGACGCCACGTGCAATCCGGTTTCGTAGAGCCCGACTTCCACCTGGCCGCCGCGCTCCTCATAACGGGACTGCAGCATCGACGCGAGCATACCGATCACCGCATAGGCGCCGGCGAACTGGTCGTGATACGACGGCCCGAGTCGGCTGGGTCTGCCGTTGATCCGGTTGGCTTCCATGACGCCCGTCGAGGCCTCGGCGACGGGATTGGACGCGAGATCTTCCGCTTGCGGTCCTGCCGCATAGCCGCGGATGTGACAGTAGAGAAGCGCGGGGTTCACTGCGGCGCAATCCTCGCGCGTGACGCCGAGCTTGCGCGCGGCTTTGGGCGCGAGGTTGTGCACCAGCGCGTCGGCATTGGCGATCAGCCTCAGCAATGCCGCGCGGCCCTCGGGCTTGCCGAGGTCGATGCACACACTCTTCTTGCCGTGGCTGTAGGCAATGAAAGTGCCGCTCGGTCCGCCGCGCACCAGGCTGCGCGTCGGATCGCCGTTGGGCGACTCGACCTTGATCACTTCGGCGCCGAGTTGCCCGAGGATATGGGTGGCAAAAGGGGCGGCCAGCATGGTGCCCAATTCGATGATGCGCAGTCCGGCGAGGGGAAGACGTGCCATGAAATTTGCCTGTTTGTAACAAAGATAATGCATTCTATATTCTGGGTAGACTAAGTAAACCTGTGTATTTACTGTGAAAACCCTGAATTGCGGTCGCTGTCAAAGAATATAGAATGCATTCGTATCGTCACTGACTCCACACGACCATGCGCAGAAGAACCTTCGTCTTAACCGGTGCCGCCGTCGCTTCAGCGGCTTTTTCCGACGTCGGATTCGCGCAGCAGGTGTCGCCCGGCATCGACGTCGCGAGCAAGACGGTGACGGTGGGGGCGTTCACGCCGATCACCGGGCCGGTGCCTTTCTACGCGATCCTCACGCACGCGGCGGAGTCCTGTTTCCGGTGGTCGAACGAGACCAACGCGCTCAACGGCTGGAAGATCAAGTACGTGACCTACGACGACGGCTACGAGCCGTCGCGCAGCGTCGCCGTGACGCGGCGACTCGTCGAGGAAGACAAGATCTTTGCGCTCGCGGCGCCGATCGGCACCGCGCAAACCGGCGCCGTGATCCCCTATATCAAGGAAGTCGGCGTGCCGATGATCGGACCGATCGGCGGATCGAGCGCGCTGTTTGCCGAGCGCCTGTCGTTCCCGCTGCTGCCGGACTACGGCTGGTCCGCCGCGTCCAACCTGGACTATGCGCTCAATGGTCTGAAGCTCAGTCGCGTTGCGCTGCTTTGGGAAAACGACGAGCTGGGGCGCTCGGCAAAACGCGGGTTCGAGTTGTACCTGAGCGGGGCGAAAAAGCAGGCGATCGAATCCATCCCGTTCGAAGTGCGCAACACTGATTTCACGCCGCATATCCGGCGCCTCGCGAATGCGAAGGCAGATGTGGTGATCCTGTTCGGCTCCAACGCGAACCTGGCCGCCGCGTTGAAATCGGCCGACCGCCTCGGTTTCGAGGCGAAGTGGATGGCGCAATTTTTCACGGCGGACCCGACCACTCGCAAGCTGGCCGGCCCGCTGCTGGACGGCGTCTACTTTTCTTCGTGGCTGATGCCGGTCACGTCCAACGATGCGCCGATCAAATCCTATCGGGAGAGCATCGCCAGGTACTATCCGAACGATCCGGTTGGTGTGTTCGGCCTGAACGGCTGGAGCAACGGCATGCTGTTCGTCAAGTCGTTCCAGATGTTGCTCGCGAGCGGCAAGCCTCTTACTCGCACGAGTCTCATCGAAGTAATGGAGACGATGAAGAACGCCGACATCGGCGGCGCGCGCGGGGTGAGTTTCAGCAGCGACGATCATCGTGGCGCGCGCCAGGAAGGCATCATCCAGGCGGACGCGGACGGCGGCTTCAAACTCGTGCAGGGTTTTCGCCCGTATCCGGCGCAGGTCTTCGACGCCAAGCTGGCGTAACCGGAGTGACGATGACACACGCTTACGCAGACTGGATCGGACGGGAAGAAAAGCACGAAGCACACATCGCCGAGCCGGCCGTGCGCGCGATGGCCGCCACGCTGGATCTCGAAACGGCGCCCGCGTCCGGCGCGCCGCTGCCGCCGGGTTGGCAATGGCTCTTCTTCAACCCTGCCGCGCGCCGCAGCGGTCTCGGCGCGGACGGCCATCCGCAACGCGGGGGCTTTCTGCCGCCGATCGACTTGCCGCGCCGCATGTGGGCCGGCAGCCGGCTGCGCTACCTGGCGGACCTGCCGGTGAACGCGCAGGCGACGCGGCGCAGTCGCATCCTCAAGGTCGAGAACAAGGTGGGCAAGCGCGGCTCCCTGTGGTTCGTCACCGTCGGCCATAGCATTCATAGCGATGGCAGGCTCTGTATCGAAGAGGAGCAGGACATCGTGTACCGTGATGCGACTGCGCCCGGCGCGGCGTCGGCGGCATCGCCCGCGCGTTTCGACGAGCTGGCGCAATGGGGCGTCGGCGTCCGTCCGGATACGACGCTGCTGTTCCGCTATTCCGCGTTGACGTTCAACGGTCACCGCATTCACTATGACCAGTCCTATGCCCGCGACGAAGAAGGCTACCCCGATCTTGTGGTGCACGGTCCGTTGACGGCGACGCTGCTGCAACAGTTCGCCGTCCGGCATGCTGGCGGACGACGTCTTGCCGGTTTCGATTTTCGCGGCGTGAGCCCGCTCTTCGTCGGCCGGGAGTTCAGGCTCGAAGGGCGCGAAGCAGACGCCAGCAGTATCGTGCTGTGGGCACGCGGTCCCGACGGCGAACTTGCGATGTCCGCTACCGCAGTTTTCGCATGACGACTTGCATCGATCAATACAACGAAAGGAGACGTGATACATGGCACAGCATCTGAGCGGTCCCCCGAGTCTGGAAGGCCAGGTCGCCTTGATTACGGGCGGCGCGGGCGGCATGGGCCGCGCGATTGCGAACACGTTCAGGGACGCGGGCGCACGCGTCATCGCAACTGACATTGCCGAACACGCCGACATCGGCGCGAGCATCCAGTATCGCCGCTATGACGTGACCTCGCGCGCGCAGACCGACCGGGTGATCGACGAAGTGCTGACCGAGCATGGCGCGATTGACATCCTCGTGCTGTGCGCCGGCATCATCGCCCGCACGCCGTTGGGCGACAGCACCGACGAAGAGTGGGACGCGATCATGTCGGTCAACGTTCGCGGCGTGGTCAACCCGACACGCAAGCTGTTCCCGCTGATGTGCGAGCGCGGCTTCGGCAAGATACTCGCGGCCGGCTCGATTGCCGCCAAGAACGGCGGTGTGGCGTCCGGTCCCGCGTATGTGTCGGCGAAGGCCGCGGTGCACGGCATGATGCGCTGGGTCGCCAAGGCTGGCGCGCCGCACGGCGTGTACGCGAACGTCCTCGCGCCAGGACCGGTGGAAACGGCGATGTGGTCGAACGTGACGGGCAACGTCGCGCCGTCGGCCAACGCCACGGTGCCGCTGGGGCGGTACGGCAATGCCGACGATATCGCGCAGGCGGCGTTGTTTCTGTGCTCGCCCGCTTCCAACTGGATCACGGGCACGTCGCTGGATATCAGCGGCGGCATGTGGATGGACTGACATCGGAGGAGCGCGCAATGGCAGCAGATACACAGGCGGTGATCGGCTTTGTCGGCCTCGGTGTGATGGGCGGTCCGATGTGCCGCAACATGGCGCTCAAGCATGCGGGCGACGTGCTTGCATTCGATGCGAATCCGCAAGCATTCCAGATCCTCGACGGCACGAAGGCGCGCCGCGCCGCGTCGCTGGCGGAGATCGCCGCGCAAGCCGACATCGTCTTTCTGTCGCTGCCAGGCACACCGGCAGTCGAAGCGGTATGCCTGGGACCGCAGGGGCTCACCGCCGGCACGCGCCATCCACGCGTGATCGTCGATCTGAGTACGACCACCGTGGCCGGCGCGCGCCAGGTGGGCGAAGCGCTCGCCGCGCACGACATCGCGTTCGCCGATGCACCGGTCGCCCGCACCCGCGAGGCCGCGCAGCGCGGCGAACTCAGCATCATGGTCGGCGCGGATGCGGCGCTCTTCGCGCGCATCGATCCCTTGCTGCACTACATCGGCACCGACGTCACGCATTGCGGCGGCTTGGGCTGCGGCCAGGTGGTCAAGCTCATCAACAATGCACTCGTGTTCGAGAACACGGTTGCCCTCGCCGAGATGATGGTGCTGGGCGAACGTGCGGGCGTCGCTCCGGCGACCTTGCTCGACGCGGTATCCAAAGGCTCTGGCGACAGCTTCGTGCTGCGCAATCACGGACGCAAGGCGATGCTGCCGCGCCAGTTCCCGGACAAGTCGTTCCCGCCCGAATACGTGCTCAAGGACATCCAGTACGTGCTGGAACTCGCGGCCGAGACCGGGGTGGCGGCCCGTGTCACCGAGCTCGCGCAGCGCTATTACGCCGCGGCCGCGCAAGGCGGCTACAGCGGCCGGTATTTTCCCGCGGTGATCGAGGTGATCGACGGCAACGCCGATCTGCCGTCCACGACGACTCTTCGCAAGGACTGATCACATGGCGGACTTCCTCGGACTGATCTGGGCGGGCGTGATCAGCGGATGCCTGTACGCGCTCGGTGCGATCGGGCTCGTACTGATCTACAAAAGCTCGAACGTCGTGAACTTCGCGCACGGCAACCTGGCCGGGCTGGCCGCGTTTCTCGTGTACGGCTTCACCGCCGGCACATTCGCGCAGTTCAGCTGGGGTGTCGCCGTACCGTTGACCCTCGTGATCATGGTCATCGTGATGACGCTCAGTTGCGCGTTGATCGGACCGCTGCTGTTCAAGTCCGATCTGACCAGCACGATCGCGACGCTCGGCATCGGCCTGATCGCGCAAGGCGGCACGCAACTGCTGTTCGGCGCGAACGTGGTGTCGCTGGACCTGCCGTTGCCTGCGTGGCGCGCGCATGTCGGTGCGATCCGTGTGTCGAGCTACGACCTCGCTGTGCTGGCGGTTACCGCGGCGATTGTCGGACTGCTGTATCTGCTGATCGAGCGCACGCGGATCGGCATCGCGTTCCGGGCGGTCTCGGCAAACCCGTTCGCCAGCCGGGTGTGCGGACTCAACCTGCAGCGCATCCATCTGTTCTCGTGGGTGGTGGCGGGGCTGCTCGGTCTGGTCGCCTCGCTGCTGATCGTGCCGACCACGTTCCTGTCGTCGACGAGCGTCGCGTCTTTCATGTTGCAGGCGTTTGCCGCCGCGGTGGTGGGTGGCTTCAGCAGCCTGCCGGGCGCAGTGGTGGGCGGGGTTCTCGTAGGTGTACTGATGAACCTGCTGTCGTTCTACGTCTCAGCCGAGTTCAACAACACGTACATGCTGTTGCTGATCCTGCTGGTTCTAAACCTGTTCCCGAAGGGCGTGCTGGGCGCCCGGGGAGGCGCCCGTGCCTGATATGTCGATGCGCCCGAGCGCGGTCGCGGATAAGCCGCGATCTGCCGATGCACCCGCTGCCGCAGTACCGGCGACGCGTCGGCGGCTGTTCGGGCTGAGTGGCGTGCTCGCGCTCGCGCTGCTCTGTCTGCCGCTTCTCGGGGGCGGCTACTGGACCTACACGCTCGGCCTGTGCTTCGCCAATGCGATTGCGGTCATCGCGGTGAGCTTTCTCGTGCGCTTCGGCGGCGAGGTGTCGATCGGTCACGGCGTGTTCGTCGCGGCGGGGGCGTACACGGTCGCGCTGGCCGAGAAATACCTCGGTGTCTCGCTCGTCGCGAGCTTGCCGTTGGCGGCGGTGGTCGGCGCGCTGCTCGGCATCCTGTTCGCGTTTCCGTCGCGGCACCTGTCCGGCATTTCGCTCGCGGTTGCGACGATGGCCCTTGCGCTGGCGCTGCCTGAGATCCTGCTGCACTTTTCCCACGTGTCGGGCGGCTACGAAGGACTGTACGTCAAGCTGGATGCGCTGCCGGGCGTGTCGAAGCCGCTGCAGCGCTACTACCTGCCGTTGTTCGGGCTGTTCGCGATCGTCGCGTTGCTGAGGCATTTCCGCCGCTCGCGCCAGGCGATGGCGCTGCTGCTGATCCGCACCTCGACGTACGCGGCGGAGTCGCTGGGCGTGCGTCGCAGTTGGGCCCGTCTGTCGTGCATGGCGCTGAGCGCATCGATTGCCGCGATAGCGGGCGCATTGCTGTCGTTCAGTTCGTCTACGGTCTCCCCGAACAGCTTCACGTTGTGGACCTCGATCTTCCTGCTGGTCGGCTCGGTGGTCAGCATGTACTCGCTATCGCTGATGGGCGGCCTGATCGGCGGTCTGTTTCTCACGCTCATGCCGCTATTGCTGGCGGGTGCCGGCGACTGGGTGCCGATTCTGTACGGCGCCGCCCTGCTGGCGGTCATGCTCGGTGCAAACGCGTTGCCGGCTGCGCTGCGCGGCCGGCTCGAAGGGAGGGGGCGATGAGCGCCGCTTTGCTACCCGTCATCGAAGGCCAGCCGGTCGTCATCGAGAATCTGGCGTTGTCGTTCGGCGGCAACGAGGTCCTGCGCGATATCGGCTTGTGCCTGCAACCGGGCGAGATCACCGGCTTGATCGGCCCGAATGGCGCGGGCAAGACCAGTTTCTTCAACTGCCTGACAGGGCTGTATGCGCCGCAGCGGGGCAGCATCGTGTTCGGCGACCTGCATCTGGAAGGCGTGCCGCCCACCGGCCGCGCGGCGTTGGGATTTTCGCGCAGTTTCCAGCATGTGGCGCTGTGCCCGGAACTGACCATCGTCGAGAACGTGATGATCGGGCTCGAGCGGCAATCGGCCTGCGGCTGGCTCGATGCGTTCCTGCCGTTCACGCGCGGGCGTGAGGAGCGCGCCCGCAATCAGGAGTTGGCGCTTGCGGCGCTGGCGCGCCTGGGCATCGCCGATGTCGCCGGCGAGATGCCGTCGCAGTTGCCGCCCGGCGTGTTGCGGCTGGCCGAGATCGCGCGGGCGATTGCGGGCGAGCCGCGCGTACTGCTGCTCGACGAGCCGGCCGCCGGGCTCAATTCCGTGGAAACGCGCGACCTCTCGACGGCGCTGATGAAGCTGCGTTCGCCGCAGCTCGTGCTGGTAGTCGTCGAGCACGACATGGACTTGATCATGGAAGTGTGCGACGTGATCCATGTGCTGAACGTCGGGCGCCTCTTCGCGTCAGGCAGTCCGGCGCAGATACGGTCGAACGCCGACGTGGTTCGCATCTATCTCGGAGACGACGATGAGTGAGCCGCATCCGAATCTGCTGGCGGTCGAAGGACTGACCGTGCGCTACGGCGCGGGACCCGTGGTGCACGGCGTCAGCTTCGGCATGCCGGGCTCGACGGTCGGCGCGCTGCTCGGCGCCAACGGCGCGGGCAAATCGAGTACGCTGCGGGCCATCGCCGGGCTGGAGCCGGCCCAGGGCCGGGTCTTTTTCGACGGCGCCGAAATCACGCGCCTGAATGCCGCCGCGCGATTTCGCGCTGGCATCGTGTATGTGCCGGAAGGGCGCGCGATCGTGACGGACCTGTCGGTGACGGAAAACCTCACGCTCGGTTCGTACTTCGTGAATCCGCGCATCCGCGAACGCCGCCGCGCGATGGTGCTCGAGTTCTTTCCGGAGATCGCCAACCGGCTGAAGGCGCCGGCGGGTCTGCTGAGCGGCGGCGAGCAGCAGATGCTTGCGATCGGCCGCGGCTTGATGTCGGGACCGCGTCTGCTGTTGCTGGACGAGCCGTCGCTCGGACTCGCGCCCTTGCTCGTCGCGCGTGTCTACGAACGGCTCGCGCGAATCCAGCAGGAGCAGCAACTCGCCGCGCTGCTCGTGGAACAGAGTTTTCACGCGGCGGCGCGGCTCGCGTCGCACGCGTGGGTGATGCGGCATGGGCATATCGTCGGCGAACTTGACGAAGCGTTATTGCGCAGCCGGGAAGGACGCCAGCAAGCGGTCGATGCGTACCTCGGCGCGCGCCAGGATGAACTCCCGAACGCGTGCGTCTGATTCGCGCACTACCTGAAACGGAGAGAGGGGATGAACATGAAACTGCAGGGCGAAGTGATGGCGACCGGACTCCAGTTCCCGGAGGGCCCCATCGCGATGCCGGACGGCAGCGTGCTCGTGGTGGAGATTGCCGCGGGGCGTCTGACGCGCGTCTATCCGAACGGCGAGAAGAAGGTTGTCGCAGAGGTGGGCGGCGGCCCGAACGGAGCGGCGCTTGGGCCCGATGGTCACTGCTATATCTGTAACAACGGCGGTTTCAGCTGGCGCACGGACAAAGGTTTCAAGCGTCCCACGGGCGCAGCCACCGATTATCGCGGCGGCGCGATCCAGCGCATAAATCTCGAAACCGGCGCGGTTCAGACGCTTTACACGCATTGCGGCGATATCCCTTTGCACGGACCGAACGACATCGTTTTCGATCGCGACGGCGGGTTCTGGTTTACCGACTTCGGCAAGACCTTCGAGGATCGCATCATGCGCGGTTCGGTGTACTACGCGCGCATGGACGGCAGCCACATCACGTGCGCCGCACATCCGGTGCTCACGCCGAACGGCGTGGGTCTGTCGCCGGACGGCCGCACGCTGTACGTGAGCGAGACGGAAACCAGCCGGCTCTGGTCCTATCCGGTGCTCGGGCCCGGTGAACTCGGCCATGAACCCTGGCCGTCGCCGAATGGCGGACGGCTCGTGCATGGGCTCGCGGGATTCCAGCGCTTCGATTCGCTCGCAGTGGAAGAGAACGGCAACATCTGCGTGGCGACGCTGGTGCGCGGCGGCATCAGCGTGTTTTCACCACACGGCGAGCTGCTCGAATTTCATGAGGCACCCGAGGGCTACTGCACCAACATCTGCTTCGGCGGCGCGGATCGGTGCACGGCATTCATCACGCTGTCCGGGTACGGCCAGCTGTTCGCGGCACGCTGGCCGCGAGCGGGGCTGCAACTGACGGCGTAACAGGTTTCAAGCCCCTCGTGACGACGAGGGGGGCGGATGGAAGGCACTCTGGCACAACATTTCGGAACCCTAACTGTGGAGATTGAATTGGATACGACTCTTACCACCCCCCAAAGCGACGTAGGCAGCGCACCCGCGGAAGGCCGCATCACCGACGAGGCGATCGCGGAGGCGAGAGCGATGATCGGTCTGCACCTGCGGCCCGAAGGTCCGTACCTTCAGGATGCGACACCGGACACGCTGCGCAACTGGTGCAACGGTATCGGTGACCTGAATCCCTTGTATCGCGACTACGGTTACGGCGCCGAGACGCGCTATGGCTCGATGGTCGCGCATCCGATGTTTCCGATGGCGTTCGGCTGGCTCGGCAGAACCCGTTGGGGGCTCGCGGGCGTGCACGGCTTCTATGCGGGCAACGACTGGGAGCTGTTCCGTCACGTGCGTCCGGGCGATCGCATCACGGCCATCGAGCGCGTGGTCGGCGTGGAGGAAAAAGAGAGCAAGTTCTCCGGGCGTCTCGTGTTGCAGTACGTGGAGGCGTGCTACTACAACCAGCGCAGTGAACTGGTGGCGCGCGCGCTCGGCACGTGTACGCGTCACGAACGCAAGGCGGCGCGCGAGACCGGCAAGTACAAGGAAATCGTCCAGCATGAATACAGCGACGAGGAACGTGACCGCATCGACGAGATGGTGCTCGACGAACCGAACCAGATCCGCGGCGCGAACGTGCGGTACTGGGAAGACGTGCGCGAAGGTGAAGAACTGCCGACCATCGCGCGCGGCCCACTGTCGCTGATGGACACGATGGGTTTCCTGGTCGGCTGCGGTCGCGGTCATACGCACGGTGTGGTGCTGCAAACGGCGGTCCGGCATCCTGGCCACTTCTTCCGCAACCCTGAAGCGGGCGGTGGCGTCGAATACACCGGCATCGGTCACCATCGCGAGTCCGTCGCCAAGGAGGTGGGCGTGCCCGGCACATACGACTACGGTCCGCAACGCTCGTCGTGGATGTGCTCGCTCGTCACCAACTGGATGGGCGACGCGGGCTTCATCAAACGTGTGCGCACGGAGATGCGGCGTTTCAACATCATGGGCGACACGACGTTCTGCAAGGGCAAGGTGGTGCGCAAGTACGTGAAGGACAACGTGGCGCTCGTGGACATCGAACTGGCTGCGGTGAACCAGCGCGGCGAGGTCACCACGCCGGGTCTCGCGACTGTCGCGCTGCCGTCGCGCGACGCCCGGCTGCCGGCGTTCATCGACGGCGCCGGCGTGGACCTCGACTTGCCGCTCGTTCGCTGAGCGGCGCACCCCGGTCACTTAGGAGGGAGTCCAGATGCACGTCAACGACAACCCCAAAGCCGCGGCGCTGCCGTTGTCCGGGTGCTGCGTCGTCGAGCGTTCGCGCACGGTCGCGGCGGCCTACGCCGGCCGCCTGCTGGCCGCGATGGGCGCGCGCGTGGTGATGCTGGAGCCCGGCGCCGGGCACCGGCTGCGCCGGGCGGCGCCGCTGCTCGAACAGACCGGTGAGAGCGCACTGTTTGCGTACCTTGCCGCGGGCAAGCGCAGTCTCGTGTGCGACCTGGAGACGTCCGAGGGGAGGGTGTTGCTCGAGCGCGAGCTCGACCATGCCGACATCCTGCTCGACGATACGCCGGTACGCGAGCGGGCAGCGCGGGGATTGGACCCGGCGGACGTTGCAAAACGTTTTCCCGCGCTCGTGCACGTGTCCGTGCTGCCGTTCGGCGCGAGCGGTCCGAAAGCGGACTGGGACGGCGAGGAAGTCAATCTGGTGCATGCCGGCGGCGAAGGGTTCCTGCTGCCGAACGGCCTGTCGAACGAACGCTTTCCGGACCGCCCGCCGCTGATGATCTACGGACACTTCGCGGGCTATCAGGGGGGCTGCTCGGCGGCGCTGTGCGCGCTGACCGCGTGGTGGTCTGCTCCGCTGGCAGGTGGCCAGTACGTCGACGTGTCGGTGCAGGATGCCGCGGTGGCGGTCGGCGCATTCGCGCTGCAGCGGCTCGGCGACGGCTCGCTCGAACATCGTACGACGCGCAGTTTCCGCTATGGTGGGGTGTTCGAAGCGCTCGACGGGCACGTCGAGGTACTCACGCTGGAAGACCGGCAGTGGAGCGCGTTGGTGCAATTGCTCGGCTGTCCAGCGTGGGCGGATGAAGCCGCGCTGAGCGACCCGCTCGAGCGCAGCCGCCGTGGCGGCGAGATCAACGGACACATCCGCGAGTGGATGGCCCGGCATCCGGTCGAGGAAATCGTGGCACGCGCTCAGGCGCTCGGTGTGCCGGCCGCGAAATACCGCACCCCGGCCGAAGTGGTGGCCGGCACGCATGAAAACGCGCGCGGGCTATTCGGCGAGGCAACCTTGGAAAGCGGCATGCAGCTCGACGTGCTGATGGCGCCGTTCCAGTTTCGCTGCACACCCTTGCCTCGCGAGGCGAGAGTACCGGCACTGGGAGAACTGGCTGAGGAGGTGCTGCAATGACGCGAACCCGCGCCCCGCTCGCCGGGGTACGCATAGCCGATTTTACGATCCATGCCGCGGGGCCGTTCTGCACGCATCTGCTTTCGCAACTCGGTGCGCAGTGCATCAAGATCGAAAGCCGCACGCGGCCGGATGCATTTCGCAAACCGCATGCGGTCTACGGGCGGATGTGCGCGGCGACCTTCGACCAGGTGTCGGCCAACAAGCTGTCGGTACGGCTCAATCTCAAGCAGCCCGAGGCGGTCGTGCTGGCGAAGCGCCTCGTGGCGATCTCGGATATCGCCGCCGAAAGCTTCAGGCCGGGTGTGATGGAGCGCCTCGGACTCGGCTTCGAAGCCTTGCGCGAGAGTAAGGAAGACATCGTCGTGATGTCCTTGTCTTCGTGCGGACAGAGCGGTCCCGATTCGCATTTTTCTGGCTACGCGCCGCTCTTCGGCGCATGGGGCGGACTCGGCTGGATGAGCGGCTACAGCGATGGTCCGCCGATGGAAATGCGCCACGTGATGGATCATTCAGCCGGGCTGCATGCCGCACTGGCGACCGTTGCCGCGCTGCACCAGCGTCGTGTCACGGGCCGGGCGCAGCATGTCGATCTGGCCGCGCGCGAGGTCGCCTCGGCGATGATCGGCGATGCGCTCGTGCTGGCGAGCGCAGGCATGACGCCGGTGCGCCCAGGCAACGCCGGTCTGGACATGGCGCCGCACGGCATCTATGCGACCGCCGCGCCGGACCGCTGGCTCACGCTGGCGATCCGCGACGACGCGCAATGGCGCACGCTGGCGCAGATGGCCGGCTGGTCCGCCGCCGATGCGCGCTTCGCGACGGCGCAGGCGCGCCTCGCGCATCGCGATGTACTGGACGAGCAGCTCGCTGCGTGGCTCGCGCAATGCGATGCCGACGCCGTGGCGGCCGCCTTGCAGCAAGCCGGCGTGTGCGCGCACGTGTCGGCGAATATGCAGGACATTGCCACCGATCCTC
The DNA here is from genome assembly GCF_008369935.1 of Paraburkholderia panacisoli. Taxonomy (GTDB): domain Bacteria; phylum Pseudomonadota; class Gammaproteobacteria; order Burkholderiales; family Burkholderiaceae; genus Paraburkholderia; species Paraburkholderia panacisoli. The sequence continues at coordinate 67,678 of NZ_VTUZ01000003.1, forward strand.
ATCTGCTGGCACGAGGCGCCGTCGTCGAGGTCAGCGCGCCGGGCATCCCGCCCCGGCCGGCGGTGGGCCCGCTGGCACGTTTCTCGGGTAGCGGCGAGGTGGGCATACGTTCGTTGACGCCCGCGCTCGGTCAAGACGAGGACTATGTGTTCGGCGAGTTGCTGGGGTTGAGTTCGGCACAGCGCGCCGACCTTGAAGCGCGTGAAGTGATTTCGTGAGCGCCCCGATGCGCACACAGATCGATACGACAAGGAGAGCTTCGTGAAGGATGCTATCTATCTGGTGCTGGACATGGAAAACGACCTCGTCCATGCCGACGGCCCCAACGGCAAGGCTGCCTACGGCGAGCAGGTGAGGGCGCGCGGCGTGCTGGCCAACACGCGCCGCGCCATCGACAAGGCGCGTGCCGCGGGCGTCGCGATCGGCTTCGTGCGAGTCGGGTTTTCACCGGACTATCGCGAATGCCCGCCGAACTCGCCGATTTTTTCCGGCGCGCGCAAGAACGGCATTTTCAAGCTGGGCACCTGGGGCACGCAAGTGCATCCGGATCTCGGTCAGCAGAGTGGCGACTTCGACATCGTCAAGCATCGCGTGAGTCCGTTCTATGCGACGAACCTCGACGCGATTCTGCGCGCTCGTGGTGTGCGGCGCATCTACTGCTCGGGCATCTCGACCAATGCGGTCGTGCAGGCCGCCGTGCGCGAGGGTCACGATCGCGATTACGAAATGGTCGTGCTGGAGGACGGCTGCTGCGGGTTGTCGACCCAGGAGCATGAAAACGCAATCGAAAGTCTGAGGCGCTTCTGCGTGGTAACGACATCCGTCGACGTTGTTTTCGAGTGAGGCAACCATGGTTGAAGTAGCACGCAGTCTCCTCTTCGTGCCGGGCAATCGCCCGGAGCGATTCGACAAGGCCAGTGCAAGCGGCGCCCATGAGGTGATTCTCGATCTGGAAGACGCGGTAGCGCCCGCAGAGAAAACCACGGCGCGCGATGCTGTCGCAGCGTGGCTCGATGGGCGTCGCCGGGCGTTGGTGCGGATCAACGCAGCGCAGACGGAATGGTTCGAGGATGACATCCGGCTGATCCAGTCGATGCCGTCTGTCGGCGTGATGCTTCCCAAGGCCGATAACGAGTCTCTCACCCGGACAATCGCGGCGCTCCCAGGGTGCAGAATTATCGCGTTGCTGGAGACGGTGCAGGGCTATATCGATTTGCGTTCGATGGCGGCTTTGCCGGGCCTGGAACGCATTGCATTCGGCAGCGTCGACTTCGCGGCGGAGAGCGGCATCTCGGATGAGGGCGACGCGATGACGCCGGTTCGCATCCAGATCGTGCTGGAATCCTGTCATGCGGGGCTGGCGGCGCCCGCAGACGGTGTCAGTGTCAACTTCACCGACCAGGACCGCATGCGCCAGGACGCACGGATTTCGCGCCAATTGGGCTTCGGCGGCAAGCTTTGCATTCATCCAGCCCAGGTCGGCGCAGTCAATGCCGCGTTCCTGCCGTCGGCGGACGAAATACAATGGGCGGAGCGCGTGGTAGCGGCGTTCACGGCCAGCGCGGGTGGGGCCACCTCGGTGGATGGAAAAATGATCGATAAACCGGTGGTCGATCGCGCGCGGCGCATGATCGCCGAATTCACGGGCGCCAGTTTGGCTTAAAATCAGGCCGATGGCTGAATTGTCGGAAGCGGCTCATGAGCGGCGCCGCGTCACAGAACGGTCGGACCATATTGCTGTCAACAGAAATCATACCGGCCAGAGTTACATTTGATGGAATACCGAACCAAAGAAGATCAGGTTGCCGACTTCCTGCGCGAACGCATCATCTCGGGTGTGATCGCTCGTGGATCGCGGCTCAAGCAGGCCGAGATCGCCGAGCAACTCAATCTGAGCATCACGCCGGTGCGCGAAGCGCTGAAACTGCTCGAGGCTGAAGGCTATATCAGCACCGATTCGTATCGCGGTGCGCGGGTCGTGCCGTTCGACGCTTCGGCCTCTTCGGAAATCCTGACTCTACGGCTGCTGTTGGAGACGCAACTCGTGCGAGCTGCGGTCGAAAAAATCACGGCCCAGGACATCGCGGAACTCCGTCAGCTTGCCGACGAATTCGCGAAAGCGTTCGAGTCGGGTGACCGGGCCACCGCGAGAGGTGTGAACTACCGTTTCCATCGGCGCATGTACGACATCGCATGCATGCCGCAGACCTTGCACTTCACGCAGATTCTGTGGGCGCGTTATCCGTTCGATATCATCAATGCGGCCGAGAACCGCGGTCAGGATGCGGTTGCGGAGCATGACGAGATCCTGCAGGCGCTTGCGTCGGGGGACGTCACCGCCGCGATGCTGGCGATGCGCAAGCACATCGAGTCGGGCTGGACGGTTTTGAAGTCGGCGAGGTAGTCGATTGGAAAGTCGGCCTCATCGGGGCGAAGCGTCCGGATGTTGAGCGATGCAATCACGCCGTACCTCACCGCGACTCCTTCACGAAGTACGTCTCGAACCTTTCAGTAAGTCGCGCTCCATCTTCACTTTGGCTAACAGAGGCTTGAGCAGCCCCAGCGCAGCTATTGCGCGGAATGCCGGCATCCACTTTCAGCAACCGACCTCAAGGTGGCCGAAGCTCGAATTTTGCGCTTTCGTCCATGCCGCCACGTGCGGTAGTCTCGTTCCGTCCAATCGGACCTGCATTAGCAACCCGCACGCTATTTTCGAACATGACGGACCTCTTTGCTACCCAACCTCGCGCGCCGCTTGCCGAGCAACTCCGGCCCGAATCGCTCGATGATGTCGTCGGGCAATCTCATCTGCTCGGCCCCGGTCGTCCCCTGCGCCTCGCGCTCGACGGCAGAAGGTTGCACTCGTTCATTCTGTGGGGGCCGCCGGGTGTGGGCAAGACGACGATTGCAAGGCTTGCCGCGAAGGCCTTCGACTACGAGTTCATCGCCGAGTCAGCCGTGGCCGCCGGTGTCAAGGAACTGCGGGAGGCCGCTGCGCGCGCCCAGCAGGCGCTCGACCACCATGGTCGCTCCACCGTCCTGTTCCTCGACGAAATTCATCGTCTCAACAAGAGCCAGCAGGATGCGCTGCTGCCGCACGTGGAGAACGGTCGGCTGACCCTCATCGGCGCCACCACCGAAAATCCGAGTTTCGAGGTCAACAGCGCGTTGCTCTCCCGCGCGCAGGTGTATGTGCTAAAACCGCTATCCGATGCGGAATTGCGGCAGCTATATGCGCGCGCTCAGCCATCGCTGGAAGGCCCCGCGTTCGAAGAGCCCGCGCTGGAAGCCGTAATCGGATTCGCGGATGGAGACGGCCGCAAGTTCCTGAACCTCGTCGAGCAACTCGCCAATGCTGCTGTTGCGGCTGGCGTCGAGCGTATCGACGGTGGCTTCGTGAGCAGTGCATCGGCAGCAACCACGAGGCGTTTCGACAAGGGCGGCGAAGCGTTTTACGACCAGATCTCGGCGCTGATCAAGTCCGCTCGCGGCTCGGACCCGGATGCCGCGCTGTACTGGATGGCTCGCATGATCGACGGGGGTGTCGACGTCCGTTATCTCGCGCGCCGCATCATCATTCTGGCGAGCGAGGAAGTCGGCAATGCCGATCCGCGAGCGTTGCAGGTCGCGGTGAACGCATCGGAGGCCTACGAGCGGCTTGGCTCGCCCGAAGGCGAACTGGCACTCGCACAGGCCCTCGTGTATATCGCCGTCGCGCCGAAGTCGAATGCGGTGAGCGTCGCATGGCATCAGGCGTTGTCGTTCGTGCGCAGCGATCGCACGCGGCCGGTGCCGCTGCATCTGCGCAATGCGCCAACGCAGCTCATGAAAGATCTCGGCTACAAGAAGGACTACCGTTACGCGCATGATGAACCGGACGCCTATGCGGCGGGCGAACACTACTTCCCGGAAGATGTGCCGGAGCAGCGCTGGTATCAGCCCGTGCCGCGCGGACTCGAAACGAAGATTGCCGACAAGCTCGACCATCTGCGCAAGCTCGATTTCGAAATGCGCAAGAAGGAGAAGCGCTAACGCACGCGCTGCACGGCAGAATGGTTCGTCGAAGCTGACGGATTGAGGCAGCCGAGACGGATCGTCTGTTCCGGCGATCTCGCCGAGCGGCTCATTCGATTCATTCGATCGCCATTGCTTCGTTGGACATGGCGGCGCCTGAGGGCACGAGAAGCGTGGCGCACAGGAGGCTGCCGATACTCATTAGCGCGATGACGGTGCCCATCGGCCGGGGCGTGCCATCGGCGAAGAAGCCGACGAGGGCCGATCCAAGGATTCCGGTCCCGTACTGGCTCGCACCGATGAGCGCCGACATGGCGCCCGAGCGCGCGGGGAAAGCGCCGAGCGCGCCAGCAATCGCGTTGGCGACGATAAATCCCGTCGCGGAGACGAACCCGAAGAGCGGTATGACGAGGCCCAGCAGGCCGCCCCAATCGGTCCATGCGGCGCTGGCCAGCAACACACTGGCGATCGCCGCGCCGAGTGCGCCGGCACGCATCAGCCGATCGCTGCCGAAGCGTCGCACCATTCTCGCATTGAGTTGATTCGTGACCATGATGCCGACGATGCCCGCCGCGAACAGCACGCCATAGAACTGCGGCGAGACGTGGTGATAGGTGATGTACGCGAACGGCGTGCCCGCGATATATGCATACATCGCGCCGTAGAAAAAGCCGCCGACGCCCGCATAGCCAAGCACCCGGCGATGCCGCAGCAACTCGGCGTAGGTGGCCAGTGCGCGCCCGAGCGGTTCCTGGTTGCGGCGTGCCGCAGGCAGGGTTTCGGGCAACGCGCGCAGCGCGGCCAGCGTCGCGATGCCGACACCGACGAGTACCCAGAAAATCGCGCGCCACGACGCGACGTGAAGGATCAGCCCGCCGACGCTCGGCCCCAGCAGCGGCGCGATCGCCATGACCGTCATCAACATCGACATCATCTGCGCCGCGCGGTGGCCGGTGTAGAGATCGCGCACCATCGCGCTGGCAAGGACCACGCTGGCGCACGCGCCGACGGCTTGCACGATGCGCCAGCCGACCAGCATCGGCGCGCTGGTCGACAATGCGCAGCCGGCTGAACCGATCACGAACAGCACCAGCCCGATCGCAATCGGCAGGCGGCGGCCGTAGCGGTCGCCAACCGGACCCCACAACAGTTGACCGAGGCTGAAGCCGATCAGATAGCCGGAAATCGTCAGCTCGACCGCGCCGGCGTCGGCATGCAGTGCGAGCGCCATCGCGGGAAGCGCGGGCAGGTACAGGTCCGTCGAAATCGATGCAAAAGCCATCAGCAGGCTCAGGATTGCCAGGATTCGCAGGCCGTGCTCCTCGGCGGCGTGACGCACGTCGGCACTGGCGCCGGGGTTCGTCGTGTTCCGGGGCACATCGCCGGGATATGTTCCCGCCGGGGTGGATGATGAGTCGTTCAACGACATGGTCCGTGGATTCGGTTCGGTCATTCTTGTCGGGCCAATAGCGGTCCGCCGGTGCCGCAGCGTGGCTGCACCGGCGGAACCGCAATGGTCTCCAGTCAATGCGTTAGCCGTCGACGCGCTGCTGCAGGTGGGCCGGATAGCGATCGCCGACGACCTTGATCTGCTTCAGTGCCGCCTCGATCGCAGATAGATCGTCAGCCGACAATTCGAGCGCGGCCGCGCCGACGTTTTCTTCCAGTCGATGCAGTTTGGTCGTGCCCGGAATCGGCACGATCCACGGGTTTTGCGCAAGCAGCCAGGCCAGTGCGATCTGCGCGAGCGTGGCGCCTTTGGCGTCGGCGATCTTGCCGAGTACGTCGACAAGACCCGCATTGGCCTTGCGGTTTTCCTCGGAAAAGCGCGGGACGATGTTGCGGAAATCGGTCTTGTCGAACGACGTGTTCGCGTCGATTGCACCCGTCAGAAAGCCTTTGCCCAGCGGGCTAAACGGAACGAAACCGATGCCGAGTTCTTTTAGCGTTGGCAGCACGGTCTCTTCCGGCTCGCGCCACCACAGCGAATACTCGCTTTGCAGTGCGGCCACGGGCTGCACGGCGTGCGCGCGGTGGATCGACTGCGCCCCAGCTTCGGACATGCCGAAGTGCTTGACCTTGCCTTGCGCGATCAGATCCTTGACGGCGCCCGCCACGTCTTCGAGCGGCACGTTCGGATCGACCCGATGCTGATAGAACAGGTCGATGCGGTCGGTTTTCAGACGTTTGAGCGACGCCTCGGCCACCGCACGAATGCGCTCGGGCCGGCTGTTCAGGGGCTTCTTCGAGTCACCGTCCTCGAAGCCGAACTTGGTGGCGATCACGATCTGATCGCGAAACGGCGCGACCGCTTCGCCCACCAGTTCCTCGTTGGTGAATGGACCGTAGCACTCGGCGGTATCGAAGAAGGTGACGCCTTTTTCGAAAGCAGACCGAATCAGTTTGATACCGTCGGCCTTCTCGGTCGCCGGTCCGTAGCCGAAGCTCAAACCCATGCAGCCCAGGCCGAGCGCCGAGACTTCCAGACCGCCGTTGCCCAATTTGCGCTTTTGCATATGCATTCTCCATTCGATAAGAGGCGAGCGTGGTGCCCATCATCCGCGGGGCAGACAGCAGTCGCTCGATGTTCATTGAGGTAAGGCTTAGGCCGTTGTGCGTTGCTCAACGATACGGAAGCCTTCAAATGATGCCGCGCACGTAGTCGAGTGCCTCGGTAAGGACGTCGATTTCCACTTGCTTCGCCGTCAGTTCCCTTTGAAGCTTGGCGATCTGATCGGCCGCGTCCGAAAGGGCCGTCATTTCGTACGGCTGCTTTCCCTGTCTATCGGCGCGGGTGGTGGACGGATCGCGCTTCGGGTCCCAGCCGTGCAGCGCGTGTTGCCCGCTGCATGCGCAACACGAAGTTTCTTTCTGTCCTTTGTGTCGTACCGCCAAAAACATGAACTGTCCCGATGAGACTGGATATGCCCGATCACCGCTGGCACGTTCGACATGCCGCCCGCTGATAACCTCCCGGTCCACAGCCGATGTTCTCGACTGCCAATTTAACCGGGATTGGCTTGTTTTTATAGGCGGGTAGGGCGCATGCCCCTATGAGGTGATTTCATGAATGGCGGGTGGCAATCCGCCTGCAGCGATGGCGGAAGTAACTGCGCAACTGGACGACTAGCCGCACGACGCCGTGCACATCGTCGCGACCCTCGAAGCACAAGCAGTTTCCGCGCCGCCGCCGCTCGAATCAAAATATGCAAACGATAAATATTGATTCCATATAAACATATCGAAACAGAATAATTCTCACGGACGTTCTTCGTCGTTACGCTTGCATCCATATCGCAATCGAGGAGCACGCGAAGAACTATGGACGCATCCGTTTCAACGTTTTTTCCAACGCGGCGACGAACGCTCGGTCTCGTTGCGGCCGCTCCTGTCATGGCTGCCCTCGGCGTACTGGGCAGTGGTAACGCGAGGGCAGCCGATCTTGCGTCCACCACCCTCGTGCTCGGCGATCAGGCCGGCGGCACGCGTGCGTTAGCCGAAGCGGCGAAGGTGCTCGACGGCACGCCGTACGCGTTTCGCTGGGCTAACTTTCAGGGCGCCGCGCCGCTTTTCGAAGCTCAGCGCGCCGGTGCCGTCGATCTCGCGCCTGCGGGCGATCTGCCGGTGCTCGCGGCGGCGGTCGGCGACCCGGCGCTCAAGATCGTCGCGACGCGCGTCGGGTCGGGCGCGCAACTGGGCATTCTCGTTCAGCCCGATTCGCCGATTCGCGGCGTCGCCGACCTGAAGGGGCGCACGGTGTTCGTGTCGTCGGCGCGCGGCAGCATTTCCCAATTCCAGCTCTATGGTGCACTCGCCGAAGCCGGCTTGAGTAAGGACGACGTGTCGGTCCGCTTCATTCTTCCCGTCGACGCGTTCGCCGCATTTGCGTCGCGGTCGATCGACGTATGGGCCACGTTCGATCCGTACTACGGCATCGCCGTGCAACGAGGCGCGCGGATTCTGCGCGACGGAACCGGCATCAATAGCGGACTCGGTTTCGTCACGGCGTCGGGCGCGGCCGTGACGGAACCGCGCAAGCGCGCCGCGATCGCCGACGTCCTGCTGCGATTACAGCGCGCGGGCGACTGGGCGCTGGCGAATCCGGATGCTTACGCGCGGATCTATGCGTCGCTGACACGTGCGCCTATCGACGCGGCGACGCAGATCACGAAACGCTCGGCGCTCAAGCAACGCTTCGTTGCCAACGCCGATATCGCCGCGTTGCAGAAGGTCGCCGACAGTGCGTTCCGCGACGCGATCCTGCCGCGCCGTATTGACGTGCGCGCCATCACCGATACCGACATCGCCGGCGCGTAAGCCGCACATAGGGATGCATTCGACATGTCCACCCAACCGCAAACACTTGAACTGACCGGTCTGCACGAAAGCGGCGAACCCGCCCGGCGCGACACGGGCAAGCTCGCCGTCGCAGCGCTTGCCGCAGCTGCATGGCTCGGCGGCGCGGCCATCACGCAGTGGTGGCCGGACCTCGACGACTGGCCCTACACGAGTGAACTGCTCATTCTGAAGCTGATACTCGCGGCGCTTTCTGTATTCATCGCAGTGAGTAGCTGGCGTGTACCGGCATCGGCGCAACACCGCGACGCGCGCGCACACAGATGGCTCGCGTCCGCACCGTGGCTTCTGGCGCTCGCACTGGGCGTCAGCGGCTGGGAAATCGTGACCGCCAAGCTCGAATGGTTGCCGCGGCCGTTCTTCGCGCCGCCACAAGCACTGATCGCCGTGTACTTCGACGATTTTCCGCGACTGTCGTCGAGCGTCTTCCATTCGCTCGGGCTGCTCGTCTACGGCTACGCGCTGGGCGCGCTGACCGGCTTCGTGGCCGGCGTGAGCATCGGCTGGTCGCGCGCAGTCGGCTACTGGCTGCATCCGGTTTTGCGGCTGATCGGTCCACTCCCGGCGACCGCATGGCTGCCGCTCGCATTCTTCTTCTTTCCGTCGAGCTTCAGCGCGAGCGTGTTCCTGATTGCGCTGGCGACGGCGTTTCCAGTTGCGGTGCTGACGTGGTCCGGCGTCGGCAGCGTCAACTCCGCGTACTACGACGTGGCCCGCACGCTTGGCGCGCGGCCGTCGTTCCTGATTCTGAAGGTGGCGATTCCGGCCGCGTTGCCGTCCGTTTTCGTCGGCCTGTTCATGGGACTCGGGGCGTCGTTTTCGGTGCTGATCGTCGCGGAGATGATGGGCGTCAAGGCCGGCCTCGGCTGGTATCTGCAATGGGCGCAAGGCTGGGCCGCCTACTCGAATATGTATGCCGCGCTGCTCGTGATGGCGTTGATGTGCTCGGGCCTCATTTCGTTACTGTTCCTGCTGCGCGACCGGCTGCTCGCCTGGCAAAAAGGATTGCTCAAATGGTAACCACCTCTTCACTCGCGACGTCCGCGCACGTTGCTGCGAACCCGAGCGAGGCGCGCGACGGCGCGCGCATCGATGTGCGGCGCGTCAGCCATCGTTTCGCGATGCGCGGCGAGACGCTTCCCGTGCTCGACGACATCAGCCTGTCGGTCGAACCCGGCGAATTCGTCGCGCTGCTCGGCCCGAGCGGATGCGGCAAGTCGACCTTGCTGCGGCTCGTCGCCGGCCTCGACAAGCCTGCGGCTGGCGTCTTGCAGGCGAATGGCGAGCCGATTACCGGTCCCGATCCGTCGCGTGTCGTGGTGTTTCAGGACCCGACGCTGTTTCCGTGGCGAACCGTGCGCGACAACGTCGGCCTCGGCCCCGAGGCGCAGCGCGCGGGCCGCAAGGGTCGAGGGAACGCCGCCGAACGTATCGACGCGGCACTCGAACTCGTCGGACTGTCGAAGTTCGCCGATGCGTTTCCGCATCAGCTGTCGGGCGGCATGGCGCAGCGCGCGGCCTTGGCGCGGGCGCTCGTCAACGATCCGCAACTGCTGGTGCTCGACGAGCCGTTCGGCAAGCTCGACTCGCTCACGCGCATCAGGATGCAGGGCGAACTCGTGCGGCTCTGGCAGCACGCGCGTTTCTCGGTGCTGCTCGTCACGCACGACGTCGAAGAGGCGTTGTATCTCGCGAACCGCGTGATCGTGCTGAGCGAGCGGCCGGCGCGCATCGTCGCGCAAGTGCGCAACGACGCGCCGTACCCGCGTCACCGCGACGATCCGAAGCTGGTCGCGCTGCGCCGGGAAGTGCTGGCGCAGCTGGGACTCGACGTTTGAGGCGTGCGGGCGCACGCACAGAACACACAGAACACACAGAACACACAGAACACACAGAACACACAGAACACACAGAACACACAGAACACACAGAACACACAGAACACACAGAACACACAGAACACACAGAACACACAGAACAACCGCATCACACGCACTCACATTACGAACCGGGAAGCAAGGACATGGACTTCACTGACAACGCGGCACCGCGCAACCTCTCGCGCCGTGCCTGGCTGCGCAACGCAGCATGGACCGCGGGCGCGGCGACGCTCGGCGGTGCATCATTCGGCTTGCCCGGTCTGCAAGCCGTCGCGCAGAGCACCCGGAGCAATCTGCAGCCGCTCAAGCTCTCCTGGAACGCCGGCGCGATCTGCACCGCGCCGGTTCCGGTCGCGCTCAAGCAGGGCCTCTTCGAAAAGCACGGGCTGCAGGTCGAATTGATCAACTTCGCCGGCTCGACCGATCAACTGCTCGAAGCGATTGCGACTGGCAAATCGGATGCGGGTGTCGGCATGGCGCTGCGCTGGATCAAGCCGCTGGAGCAGGGCTTCGACGTCAAGCTGACGGCTGGCATCCACGGCGGCTGCATGCGTCTGCTCGCGACCAGGGCCTCGGGCATCGTCGATCTGCAAGGCCTGAAGGGCCGCACGGTCGGCGTCAGCGACATGGCGAGTCCGGCGAAGAATTTCTTTGCGATCACGCTGAAGAAGCTCGGCGTCGATCCGGACAACGACGTGCACTGGCGTCAGTACCCGGCGACGCTGCTGGGCGAAGCGTTGAAGAAGGGCGAAGTGCAGGCGATCGCAGACGGCGACCCGACGATCTGGACGCTGCGCGAATCGGACCATCTCCAGGAGGTGTCGAACAACCTGTGCGGCGAATATCAGAACCGCGTGTGCTGCGTGCTGGGCGTACGCGGCTCGCTGATCCGCAAGGACCGCGCGACCGCGCAGGCGTTGACGAAAGCGTTGCTGGAATCGACCGAGTGGAGCACCAATCATCCCGCCGAGGCCGCCACGATTTTCTCGGCGTACGCGCCGGGCGCGGATGTCGGTCAGTTGACCGCGATGCTCAAGAGTCACACCGACCACCATCATCCCGTCGGCGATGCATTCAGGAAGGAGATCGCGCTATATGCCGACGATCTGAAATCGGTCGGCGTGATCAATGCGGGCACGAACTCCGACCGTTTCGCGAGCCGAGTGTTCTCCGACGTGCTGGCATAAGCCCCCGCCCGCAAGCCCACGCCAACCGACCATCGTACTCAGCCACGGCGGAAAGGCAAGTTCGGAAGGCTCTTGCTTCCAGCGTCAAACTGCGTCGAAGACCCGGGACGCATTTGTAACGTGCGACCCGTGAGTCCCCAAAACCGCGAGCGTTATCGGGCCATCGGGCGCGAGCAGTGGAGGGCGTTTTCTTCTCGGATTTGCGTCTGACGGTTCCGGGCCCTTGAGCGTCCACATGTTTACCCGGATACGCTTGGAGTAATGACGACGCTTCATATAATGCAGATGCCTTGCCACGAATAACAGTAAGCGGATGGAGGTAGTCATGGTCTCACGACTAAGCACTTCCCTTGCCTTTTTGCGTGTTGCGCTGACGAGTCTGTTTCTTGTCACGATGGCGCAGAGCGTCCAAGCGCAAACCTCGGAATCTGTATCGAACACCCCCCCGTCAAACACAACAACCGCACTGCCGCCGGCGTCAGACGCAGCAGCAAGCACACCGCAGACTGCACTGACGCCGGCATCGGAGGCGTCGGCGGCCGTCCCAGCCAGTTCCCCCAGTCCTGCAAGCGGTATTGCGACGTCGCCCTACGCGCTGTCGGTCGCCTTACAACCCGGTGGCCGCGTCGCCATCGAGCAACCCCTTCAGGTTCAAGTTTTGTCTGTCCCGGCAAATGACAACGAGCCGACTCGCACGGAAAAACTAATCGCTTTGTACATTGCACCTGCCGTGGCGCTAATTGTAGGCGGTATTGCTGCAGTTCTCTCATGGCGAAACTGGAAAACTGCAAGAGTCAACGTGCTTATCAAGTGCCACGAGACTTATGGGGACATTTACCTTGACTTGTTTCGCTTGGCCGAGGGCGAACGTCCGCCCGCAATAATCCAATGGACCCCTCAAAAGAGAATCGAGGCGAAAGTCAGTTTCATCCGGCTATGGAATCTTCAGTACGAAGAATTCGTGTACTTCAAGCAAGGCACGATACCGGAGGAAGTCTTTGAGAACTGGATGATGTATCGATACAAGGACTATCGACATCCCGACTTCGACCGACTTCCCGTGAATTACGCGAAAACGTGGGATGAGCGGAAAAGAGAATTTGGCCCCACCAGTGAATTCGTCGAGTTCATGCGCAGAGCAATGGAACAGACTCCCGCGACACTACCGGCAACCGCCACACCGGAAGAGCAGGCGAAAGCAGCCGTCGCCGACGCAATGGCCTGGTATCTGGCACGACAGAATTGGTGTGTTCGATTCCGGCGTTGGTGCGCACGATGCCTGAAGCCAGTATGCGGAGGCCGTGTCCGCTGATATTGAATAGCCCCTTGTCTCGCGTATTGGGAGGAAGGGCGTCAACCCTTGCACCGTGTATCCGCACATGACGTAGCGAGTACCTGCGAATATGTTGCCGGGCGCGCAGAGCAGCGCCGTCTGGCGCCGGCGAACTTTCGAGCCTTTACTGCCCAGTTTTTTTAGGCATAGTGCTGTCGTCAGGCGTTACCCCGGGCATATCCCTATGCGCCATGTCCGCGCTCCTGCTCATGTCACCAGGAACCCGGTTCCATGGGCTCGATATAGGTTCGCTGTGGTACGTCATCCCTGCAGTCGCGGCACCGTGCGCGCCGCCACCGCCACTTCCACCGTTGCCATTGCCACCAGCCTGCGCAAACGTCGCGGCGCACGCGCAGAGTGACGCGACAGCGACACGCGCGAACAGAGTTTTCGTCATCAATTTTTCCATGGTATTTCTCCTTTGATACGGGCTCGTGCGTTATCCACGCCGAAGTCCCGTATGCCGCTAAAGTCTGACTGCTTGCGCAGCGGTGAATCGCAAGCGGACACTCCGATGCAAACAAGGCAGACATCTGCTGCGTCCAGATGTGAGGCATGTAGTGAGTCGGAGCCCGGCACCGAAAATGACAGCGCTTCGCTGAATTCGAGTGCCTGAAGCGGATTGCTGGTCCTATTACTTCGGCATCAGCACCTTGTCTACGACCATGATGACGCCGTTGCTCTGGGTGACGTCATAGGTAGAAATGTCGGCAGTGTGGCCACTGGCATCCATGACTACGATGTTGTGCGGACCATTCTCGGTGAACGTCAGTTCCGCTCCGTTGACTGTTTTCAGTTCCGCCTTGCCGCCACCAGCCTTGATGGCCTGGTCGAGCTTGCGGAAGTCGTAGCGCCCGGGAACGACGTGGTACGTCAGAATGCTGGTCAGCATCGCCTTGTTTTCCGGCTTGACGAGCGTATCGACCGTGCCAGCCGGCAATGCTGCGAAGGCCTCGTTGGTCGGCGCAAATACAGTAAACGGCCCTGGGCCCTTTAACGTATCGACGAGACCTGCGGCTTTGACCGCAGCGACAAGCGTGGTGTGGTCGGCCGAGTTGACGGCGTTGTCCACGATGTCCTTGCTCGGGTACATGGCCTGACCGCCGACCACAACCGTGTCACTGGCGGCAAAGGCACCTGATACCGCTGCAGACAGCGCGACAGCGACGAACATAATTCTGTATTTCATGGCGTACTCCTCCAGAGTTGCCACGCGTAATTGCGTGGGTCTGACCGCATATACGGGGAATACTTGCGACTGGATTCAAAACGGGATGTTCGCGATGACGCAGCCTGATGTGTCCCAGCATTGATGACCGGCGAGTTGAGGGATTGGACACTTCGACAATTGATATGCAACACATGCGGGCATCGGATGCAGGGGATGCTGCAGCACACCCGGCGCCGCCCGCGCCTTTTCACATCGCGTTGCAGCGTGCCATTCTCCTGGATGGTTACCGCGCGCCGATTCATGGTGTGCGCCTGGTAGCTTCGGCCTTGGTACTGTCAGGAGGTCGTGTCCTGGAACTGAGTATTTCGTCTCCCCTTCGGGGGGGTGCTGTTACTTCAACAAATCATGTCCAGTTGCAATCGGGGGCGCGTCGTACCCGGAGCGCTCGCGCGAGCCGAGTCGCATCATCGACGGGACACCGTGATGCATTGCCACATTCGGTTGATGTACATGATGGGCAATCCGCGAAGGGGATTGATTTGCAGACTCGACCGTTCTCCAGAGTCTGCCGAATTTGTCAATCATCTACGTGTGGCCTCCCGGAGCCGCTTGCAACGGTTGCTACCAGGCATACCCGGCCCTGAGGGGGCCGAACCGAGACAAACCATGTTGTGCGGTTTCGATGACGATCTCGCTGCGCAGCACGCAGAGCAACAACCGCATTTGCGGCCTGCTCACCCAGATCCGTCCCGCACTGGAACGAGTTAAACATCATCGTGCGCTACCATGGGGAAGAACTGCCGGCGTTCATGCGGGAACTGGAGCAACGCCCCGACGTGCCGCACGATTACTGCGCCTGCTGATCCTCACGGCGACCCGCGCGAACGAGGTGCGCTATGCGCAGCCGGGGGAATTTGATCTGCATAATCGTGTCTGGTCTATTCCCGGCGACCGTACCAAAAGTGGCCGGCCGCTGCGCGTGCCGCTTTGTGAGCAGGCCATCGACATAGTTCGCAGTGCGCTGCCCAAGGCGAAATACGGGTATCTGTATCCCGGTTGCAAGGAAGGGCCTGTCGCGGCATGGGATCACCGTGAATGGATTCCGGTCGACGTTCCGCGACTGGGTGGCGGAGTGCACGGAATACCCGGATTCGCTCGCGGAAGAGGTGTTAGCTCACGTTATCGATTCGCAGACGGTGGCCGCTTACCGGCGTCGCGATCAGCTTGAGAGTCGGCGTGGCGTTTCTCTCCTCTTTCGATGAAATGGCAGGCGTTTAGTGGGCGGCGAAGGTGGCGAAGGCGGCGCGGCCCAGGCTGCCCAGCACGGTATCGTTTTGCGGTGTGTGAATGCGTGCGCAGAGCACATCCCGGTAGTGCCGCTCCAGCGCGTTGTTGCGGCTCAGTCCCGGATTGCTGCTCGCTTCGAGCGCGAGTTCCACGGCGTCGATCGCGTTTTTGCTGACGAGATACTTGATGGTCGCGGCCTCGTTCACCGCGATCTGGCCGACCGCGCCCGCGTCGAGCAGGACCCGGTTGTTGAGGAGCAGCGCGTCGATGCGCCCCGCCGTCTGCTGAAAGCTGTCGAGACTCGCGAGCGGCGCCTTCAGGCCGGACGGCGTGCGCGTCGCGGCCCAGTGCACGAACCAGTCGCGCGCGGCGCGGGCCACGCCGTCGTAGATCGACGGCAGCAGCACGCTCATCCAGAGAGCGGTCACCGGGTCCATGCCATTCGACGGGCCCGGCGATTGCAGGTCGACCGCATAGTCGGCAGGCACATGCACGTTGTCGAAGATCACTTCGTGGCTGCCCGTCGCACGCATGCCGAGATGATTCCACGGCTCGCCGAAGCGAATGCCGGGTGTGTCGCGATGCACGAGCCATGTGCCCACGCGCGGCTCGGGCTCGTCGGTGCGTCCCCAGACGGCGAACCACGTGAGTCCGGGGCTGCCCGTCGAATAGATCTTGCGGCCGTTCAGAATCCAGTGATCGCCTGCGCGCTTGCCGACCGTTGCGGGCAAGCCGCCGCGCGAGGGCGAACCCAGTTCAGGCTCGACCCGCAGCGAATTGATCAGCGCACCACGCTCCACTGCGTCGCGGGCAATCTGCTGCTTCAACGCGACCGGCCAGTTGGCATTTGCTTGCAACCGAAGGTGATAGAGACACTGCATCACGAGGATCAACGCGGTCGACGGTTCGCCGCGCGCCACGGCCCGAACTACCTTCAATGTTTGCGCGAGAGTCGCCTCGTGGCCACCGAGCGAGCGCGGCACGGTGAGCGACAGCAATCCCGCGCGACGCAGTTGCGCGAGGTTGTCGTGAGGAAAATGCGGACCCTGATCGAGCGCGGCCGCGCCTGCCGCGAACTCCGCAGTCAACGAAGCCAGCCAGCGATCGGCGCGTTCGCTGTCCAGATCCGCAAGCGCGGAGACGGCCACGGGGTCGTGTTCGGCGTCGCGCGCGCTGTGGTGCTCAGGGCTGTGCTCGGGAACGATCAGGTTGGTGTCGGGATGTCGGCTCGTCATGCTTTTTACGGTGTCGGGCGCGTGAAGGACGCTCGTGAATCACGGCGATGCGACCGGGAACTGCCTGACCGGCAGTGCGCCGGTCAAGCGAGTCATCGATACATGGGTAGTTCCCGCCGCAGCTGCGCGCAGAAACGATGAGACACCTACGATACGGACGCGCCGGTCATTACGCAAACGCATTGTTCTTCTTTGTTAATATGCGAGAGCGCAATGCATCGCGGCGTTGAACGATGCGGGCCAAATGCGCTAAGCTCGGACAATCCCGATCAACGTGGTGAGTCCACATATCGTTCCGGAAGCGAAAGAGATCAATGAAACTCGATGAAATCGAGGCGTTTGTCGCGGTCGTGCGCAGCCAGTCGTTGAGTCAGGCAGCCGAATCGCTGGCGCTCACCCAGCCTGCCGTGACGCGGCGGATTCAGAATTTCGAAGAAGCGCTCGGCGTCGAACTGCTGGATCGCAATACCAAACCGTTGAAAACCACGCCCATGGGACGCGCGGTCTACGAGCAATGTCGCGCGATCGTGCGCGAGGTCGATGCGCTGCGCCATCTCGTCACCGACGATGCGCCGCTTGCCGGCGTGCTCAGGCTTGGTGTCGCGCAAACGGTCGCGGACGTGGCGATGCTCAGTGCACTGCATGCGCTCAGACAGGCGCATCCCGAGCTTCAGGCGAGGGTATCGACGGGCTGGGGCAGCCCATTGCTGCAAAAGGTCGAAGACGGCGAACTGGATGCTGCCGTCGTGTTGTTGCCGGCCAATCGTTTGTTGCCCGAGACCCTGGTCGCCAATTCGCTTGGAGCGCTCAAGATGGCGGTGGTCGCGCGCAAGGGCAGCATGAAGAAGCGCGCCTATTCGCTCGCCGAGTGTCAGCCCTTGGGCTGGGTTCTCAACCCGGATGGTTGCGGCTTCCGGGCGGGTCTTCAACATGCGCTCGCCGCGCAAGGCTACACGCTGAAGCTCAATCTGGAGACCCTCGGCACGGAACTGCAACTTGGCCTCGTCGCGGACGGCGTGGGGCTGGGTCTCGTCCCCGTTCCGCTCCTCAGCAGGAGCACGCACGCAGCTGAACTGGACATCGTTCCGGTCAGCGACTTCAAGCCCGAAATCGCAGTGTGGATGGTTCGCTCGCGCGCGCTCGGCAAGATGCAGAGTGCGATCGCCGTGTTGTCCGAGAGTATCGAGCAGAGCTTCAAGGCCGCGCGTCTCGCACGCGCTGCCTGACACCGCTCGCGTGTGCGGCGCGCGGCCGGTCCACGTAAAGAGAGACGCGGGCCGACACCGCCCGGATCAGATCACGAAGAAGCCATGCGTGCCGTCGCGTTCGAGCTGCGCGACCAGCCCGTATTCCCATTCTAGATAGGCGTTCATCGCTTCATGCGCGTTGTCGGTGCCTTCATAGGGCCGGCGATAGCGATCGATCCGCGGCGATGCCAGAGAAGCTTCACCCGTTTCGACAGGCAATCCTGCGCGAATCCATGCGGACGTGCCGCCTTCGAGCACCTGCACGGACTTGCCGGTTAGCGCCGCGACCTCGGGCGCGGCGAACGGTGCAAGCGCATTCGTCGCGCACGTGACGACATAGCGCTTCGCATCGGGCAATACGCGCAGATCGTCGAAGTCGTTCGACAGACGCGAGCGGAGCAGCCAGCGCGCACCGGGAATATGGCCTTTGACATGGTTCGCGCTGGACGTGAAATCGAGCACGACCGTCTGGCTCGCCTTGTCCGCCAGCAGCGCGGCGAGCTGCTGCGGCGAGATCGACGGCGTCGCAGATGGCTGCGGCTTCGGCGCCTGCCATGCGCCGCTCTGGGTCAACTGGTCCGGCGACGCGCCGTCGATCACATAGACGTCGATCTTCATCTGCGCAAGCCATGACGCCGTCATGTTGGCGCGCACGCCATCGTCGTCGAACAGCACGACACGCGCACCGCGCACTGGCGCAAACATCTCCGTTTCCTGCACGAGCTGGCCGCCAGGCGCACCCTGGAATCCGGGTGCGTGAGCCTGCTCGTACTCGGCGGGCGTCCGGACGTCGAAGCGGTACGTGGTGCGTGATGCGTCCGTAGCCCAGCGTGCGGCTTCTTCGAGCGACGTGCGCCCCACGCCCGCGCGCTCGGCGAGCGCAAGCGCCGCCGTGCGCGCCGCGGCGAGGTTCGCCGGGTCGCGCCCCGCGCCGATATCGAACGTCCGCTTGCTGCCGTGCTGCAAGGTCTGCCCGGCGAGTGTCCAGCCGATCGTGCCGTTGCGCAACGCAGCGACAGGATTCGGCAAGCCCGCGTTGACGAGCGATTGCGCGCCGATGATGCTGCGCGTGCGTCCCGCGCAGTTGACGATGACGCGAGTCTTGGCGTCCGGCGCGAGGGCCCGCGCGCGCAAGACCAGTTCCGCGCCGGGCACGCTGAGGCTGCCCGGAATGTTCATCGTCTGATATTCGTCGAAACGGCGGGCGTCGAGTACGACGACATCCTCGCCGTTCTGCAACAGCGCATCGACTGCCTGCGCCGACAACGACGGTGTATGCCGCTGCGCCTCGACGAATTCACCGAACGCCTTGCTCGGCACGTTGACGTCGCGGAACACTTCGCCGCCCGCCGCGATCCAGCCCTTCAGGCCGCCTTCGAGCAACGTCACGTCGGTATAGCCGAGCGCGGTGAGCCGCTCGGCCGCGCGCCCGGCAAATCCTTCGTCCGCATCGAGCAGCACGATGGGAATGCCCGGGCGCGGCAGACGCGTGTACGCTTCCAGTTCGATCTTCGAGAGCGGGAAGTTTGCGGCGAACAGCGGATGACTCTGCGCATGCGGATCTTCCTCGCGCACGTCGAGCAACGCGATCTCGCGTCCGGTGAGCAGCGCTTCCCGCACATCCTGGTAGGTACGTTCGCGATATGACTTCATGAAAGACCGAGTTCCTTGCTGAGGTCCCAGAGATTGGGGACGGTGTCGTTCGAATAGCCTGAAATAAAGGGCTTGGGCGTGGCGCCGGGTGGATACGTGGAGCGATGGACCGCGCCGATGTTCGCGCCATAAACATGAATGCTGATCGACACGCGGTCGTCGTAGGCATGACGGACGCGGTGAATGTCGCCGATGGTCGGAGAGACGGCTTCGATCGCGCCACGCTCGAGCCGCACTTCATCGCCTGTCTGGCGCGGCGTGCCGTCGCGATCGCGCACGAAAGACGCCGCGAGTTCCGCGCCGCGCTGCACGCCGATCAAACCCCATACCGTGTGGTCGTGAATTGGCGTTTGCTGGCCCGGTCCCCAGACGAAGCTGACCACGGAGAATCGCTGGCGCACGTCGGCATAGAGCAGAAATTGCTGATAGCGATCCGCCGATGGTTGCGCGTACGCGTCGGGCAGCCAGTCGTCGACGCTGATCAACTCGCTCAACGCGGTCGCGCCGCGTTCGAGCAGGTCGGCTTCGCTGGCGGCCGTGTCGACCAGTTCCGCGATGGTGCCGACAAAGTGCCGAAGTTTGCGAATGGCCATCAGTCGAGCAGCTCCGGTTCGGCTTCGACGAGACCTTCGTAGAGGCTCTCGAACGAATATTGCGCGCCGCCCGGCCGTCCAACCTGCGCGTGCGTCAACGCCGCCATCTCGTGAGGAATCGGCTGTGGCTTGCCTGCGGCCTCAGCGAGCAGTTGCGCATGACACGCGTTGTCGAGCGCGAGATACCACCAGGCCGCCGCTTCGACTGTCGGGCCGGCGGTCAGAATGCCGTGGTTCTTCAATATGACCGCCTTGAAGTTGCCCAGCGCGGCGGCAATGCGTGCGCCTTCCGTCGTATCCAGCACCACGCCCCTGAAGTCGTCGAAGAGCGCGTGGTCCTCGTAGAAGGAGCACGAGTCCTGCGTGAGCGGATCGAGTGTGCGGCCGAGCGTCGACCATGCCTTGCCATACAGCGAATGCGTGTGAGCCGCCGCGACGATGTCGGGCCGCGCTTCGTGAATCGCGGCGTGGATCGCGAATGCGGCCTGATTGACCGGGCCCGCGCCAATCACGATTTCGCCCCGGCTATTGACGAGCAGCAGGTCCGACACGCGCATGCGTCCGAAATGCCGGCCTAGCGGGTTGACCCAGAAGTGGTCGGTCCATTCGGGGTCGCGCGCGGTGATATGGCCGGCCAGCCCCTGTGCGAAACCGGCCTGGGCGAACAGACGAAACGCGCCGGCGAGCCGCTCCTGACGATGGCGGCGTTCCTCGGCCACGGTTCTCGCGGGGCCGTTTTCGTCGAACCAGAACTTGCGGATCGGCGGGTCGCGAAACGGCAAAGTGGAAGAGTCGGGCAGTCGGGGGCTCATGATCTCGCGTTCCGGTCAGGCCGCATGGCGCGCGCGCGACGTCAGTTCGCGCGTCGCGGGAATCAGTTCTCTGCCATAGTCGATCGCGTCTTCGAGCGGATCGAAGCCGCGGATCAGGAACGTCGTCACGCCAAGTTCGTGATACTCGGATAGCGTTTGCGCGACCTGTGCGGGCGTGCCGACCAGCGCGGTCGAATTCGACCGGCCGCCGATTTCTCGCGCGACCGCGGTCCACAAGCGCTCGTCGGCGCGGACCCCGTCGCCCGCTGCCGCGAGCAGACGCCGCGCGCCTTCGCTCTGTTGCGGGCCGCCGCGCGAAAAGCCCTGCTGGACGCGCAGCCGGCGCGTCTCTTCGAGGATGTGTTCCGCCCGTTCCCACGCCGCCTTTTCGGTCGACGCGAGAATCGGGCGGAACGACACCGAGAAACGCACAGTCCGCCCGTGCTTCGCGGCCTCGGCGCGCACTCGCGTGATCTGCTCGAGTACCTGCTGCTTCGATTCGCCCCATAGCGCGTAGACGTCGGCATGTTTGCCGGCGACTTCGAGCGCGGGGGCCGACGCGCCTCCGAAATAGATCGGTACGTGCGGTGACTGCTTCGGTTTCACCTCGGAGAACGCCTGAGCGAAGCGATAGAAGCGGCCTTCGTGGTCGAACGGCTTGTCCTCCGTCCACACGCGCCGAAGGATCTGAAGGTATTCGTCGGTGCGGGCATAGCGCTCGTCGTGGCCCAGATAGTCGCCATCGCGGCGCTGGTCCTCGTCGCTGCCGCCCGAGATGAAGTGCACCGCGAGACGGCCACCCGAGAAATGGTCGAGCGTCGCGATTTGCCGCGCTGCAAGCGTCGGCGACACGAAGCCGGGGCGATGCGCGAGCATGAAGTGCACGCGCGATGTGACGCTGGCCGCATAGGAAATCGTCATCGCGGCGTCGGGGGTCGTCGAGCTATGCGGGACCAGAATGCGGTTGAATCCCGCGTTTTCGTGCGCCTGAGCGAAAGCGCGCACGTAGTCGACGTCGATTGCGGGACCGCTGGGCGCATGCGTTTCAGACAACTTTCGCTGCTGGATCATGCCAATGAATTCGACGCTCATGTTCGCTCCTGTTGATCTCTCAACCCCGCCAGGCGGGAGGGTTTGCGGAGCAGGCGAGCGTATGGGCCGCGCCTGCGGGACCCATGCAGGCTAACACCGGGTTATGCGCAGGTTAAATAGTAAATTCAGATAAACATATCGAACCCGCATGATAGTCGCGCGACGCCACCTTTCCCTGAGCTGTTTCCTATAGATTCCGGCCAACGTTTAGAATTCTCGAAGTCCTTGTGGACTGACGCGCGCTGCCTTTCGTTAGCCCAACCCGTCGCTTACAACTTCAGCGGAGACGACATGATCAAACCGATAGATGTTCGTGCAGTCGCCGGCTGCACGCGTGAAGGCTATTCAAATCAGGTGCTGACGAGCGTGAATGACCACGACGTCCACTTGAGCGTCATGAACGAGCCGTATTACTGGCATCTGCATCCGAACTCGGACGAAACATTTTTTGTCGTTGAAGGCGTGCTTAGCGTCGATTTCGAGGATGGATCAGTCGACCTCCAGGCGGGCCAGTTGCTGACTGTGCCCGCAGGTATGCGCCATCGCACGCGGCCGGCCGGCGCACGCTCTGTCAACCTTACCGTTGAAAAGTCTGATGCGGCTACCGTGCAGTGCGAAGCACCGCCGCATTGGACGAAGTCGCCCTAAAGCCGGATCAAAGCGTCGAGCAACCCGGCCGTGATCAGCAGCGACAGCAATCCCGATCCATGAGATTCGGCAGCCGTGCACGACTCTCGATGCTCGGGACCGGCTGTATCATGAGCATCGGCTCGCGGCGTGAGCGCCGCTTTGGTTTTGCGATCCGCGTAGTTCCAGAAGCCGGCGACTATGACCGTCGCAACAGTTGGCAGCCCACGAATGGACCTTTGGATTCAACCTTGCGCACTGTGCGCTGACCTCTACGGGCAGCCGTCCACCGCGACCCCGCACCGCGATCTCACGCTCAATGGCGTTGGGGCGGTGAAGGATGCGCGGGCGGAGGAGCACTACACGTGCATTCGGTGCCGCGCGGTGTTTGCGCGAATTCTTGCCGGACCGCCGACGCGGCAGATCTGGCTGTTACTGAACGCCGGACAGCACTAGCGCGAGTTGTTGCGGACGCATGCGCCGCCGTTCGCGCGTGCTGCACGAGCCCGGCTTGCGCGCCTCGCGCGCAATGTTCAGAAGCGCGCGAACGCACTCACCAGCCTGTTAAAGGCACCGGCATTCGACACATTCATTCCATGCGACGCGCCGGCGACGGTCTGCCGCTCTGCGTAGTCGATCCATTCGGCGAGCTTTTCGACGTTGTTGCGAAACATCCGGGGACTTTTCTGGCCGTCGATCAGCAACGTCCTGCACTTCACGTCGCGCGCCGCTTCCCGGGAATAGGCGGGCAACGGATCGCGCAGCTGTTTGGGCAACGTGCCCGCGTTGTCGATCGCCATGGTGCGAAACGCAACCGGACTCCTGCGCCATGATCCAGGCGCGCTCACCGAGTCGACGAACAGCTCCAGTCCCGCGTCGATCTGTTGATTTTCGATAAGTTCGGCGACGCGCGCACGCAACACATTGGTCGATGCAGGCAGCGACGCATCCGCCATCCCCTCGATCTGCAGCGGACCGCCCGGGTCCGCGAGCGTCAGTGATTTCACGAGACGCGGATGCTCGCGTGCGACATGAAACGCGATACAGCCGCCACGCGAATGCCCGACCAGATGGACGGGCGCGAGACCGATCGCCTCGATGAACTCGGCCAGCTCGGCCACGTGCGTCTGCCAGCCGAACTCGCCCTGGATACACGCCTCGCTCGCCGGCCAGTAATGGCTCAGGCTCACCGTGATACAGCGGAAATGCTGCGACAGCGCCGCGGTCTGCGCATTCCAGTAGCGGTAGTCGCACAGCGACCCGTGCACGAATAGCAGCGGTTCGCCTTCCCCGCACTCCACATACGGCACGCAGATGCCGGATGCGATCGTCGCAAACGACAGTTCTGGTACGGCAAGCACTGAGAAATCGGTACGGGCGTTCATTGACTGGCTCCTTTGCGGCCACTATGCCCGATGTCGAATTCCAGGAAAATCGCGTAATATTGATCGAATCTATCTATTTTTCTGATACCAGCATTGAAAGCTCTCGACCTGGACGTCATGACGATGATCGTCGCGGTGGCCGACACCGGTAATATCAGCCGGGCGGCCGAAGTGGTGCATCGCTCGCAATCGGCGGTAAGCATGCAGATCAAAACCCTCGAAACCGCGCTGGGCAAGCCGCTTTTCGTCCGCAAACCGAGGAACGTGGTCCCGACCCAGGACGGCGAGGTCTTGCTGACCTACGCTCGCCGCATGCTGGCGTTGCGTGACGAGGCGTGGGCCGCGGTGGTTCGGCCAGACGTGACCGGACGCGTGAGCATCGGCGTGCCGGACGATTACGCTTCCTCGCTGCTGCCGCCGATTCTCAAGAAATTCTCCGCGACCTATCCGAAGGTGGAGATTCAGGTCGTGGGCTTGCCAAGCGTTGCGCTTGCGCCGCTGGTGAAAGACGGTTCGGTCGATCTGGTATGCGCGACGCGGGTCAAGGGTTTGTCGGGCGAGTTCATCCGCTTCGAGCCGATGGAGTGGGCAGCCGCGCCGAGCGCCGATGAAATCTGGCGCGAGAGGCCGCTGCCGATCGCGGTGTTCCTGCCGGGCAGCGTCGCGCGGGAAAATGCCATTCGCAGCCTCGAGCGCGCAAAGATCCCTTACCGGACTTCATATGAAAGCCCCAGTCTGCTCGGTCTGCTTTCGATGGCCGAGGCTGGGCTCGCGGTTGTGTCACTGGCTCGTTGCGCCGTGCCGCCGCACTTCGTGCTGCTGGGACAAGCCCACGGCTTACCCAATATCGACGCCCTTGAAATGGTGCTCGCGCGAAGCACCGGATCCAGGCGGCCGCCTTGCGAATTTCTCGCGGAGAAAATTCTCGCCGAGTTGAGGCGCTAGTTGCAGACACCGTTGTTACAGCGTGATCGGGACACGTCAGTCTCGGGCTGTTGCAGTTGCCGGATTGCGGCGGCATTGGCGATTGCCCCGAAGAAAACATGCGCTACGTTGGGTCGTATGCCGGACTGGCGGGATGTGCACTTCGCAGTCGATGCTCTCACAGCCGCATTGAGCGAGCTTATGACATGAGCGCAAAGACCTGCTGCACATGCACGAATAAGGTGCCGGATCGGCATCCGTGGGTGCGTGCGTTCACCTGAACAGGGCGGAAACCCACTGCGATGCGCCGAAATGCGGTGATTTCCGCATGGCACGCTTCTCGCTGAAGAACGAGGGCAAGGAGCCGGCGCATCATCCGGTTCAGTACACAATCTGGAAATGGACGGCTAGGGTTCCGGCCTGCTTCACGCAGGCGCTGGTCCGAGAGCCGTCGACCTCAGGCGAGGTTACACGGCGGGACAAAAGCCCGGGAGAGAACGCGATGTTTGCGCTGCTCCCTGCCGTCGCTAACCGTCCCTTCCGAGGTCAACCTCATGCGCAAGCTCGTTCGCTTTCTCGGCATCGCCGCTGTCTCCCTCGCCACCTTCGCCTCCACTTCCGCATTTGCCGCAGGCCGCACCGACTTCAAGGTTTGCTGGACCATCTACGCCGGCTGGATGCCGTGGGGTCAGGCAAAGACCCAGGGCATCGTGTCGAAGTGGGCCAAAAAATATGGCATCAACGTCGATGTCGTGCAACTGAACGACTACGTCGAATCCATCAATCAGTACACCGCCGGCAAGTTCGACGGCTGCGCGATGACCAACATGGATGCGCTGACCATTCCGGCCTCGGGCGGCGTGGATTCGACGGCGCTGATCGTCAGCGACTATTCGAACGGCAACGATGGCGTGCTCATCAAGGGCAAGGGCAAGCAGATTGCCGACCTGAAGGGCAAGCAGATCAATCTGGTCCAGTTCTCCGTGTCGCACTACCTGCTGGCACGCGCCCTCGAGAGTGCGCATATGAGCGAACGCGACCTCAAGGTGGTGAACACATCCGATGCCGATATCTCCGGCGCGTTCGCGACGCCCGCCGTCCAGAACACGGTGACGTGGAACCCGATGCTCGCTGACCTCAAGGCGCAGCCGAACGTGACCGAAGTCTTCGACTCCAGCAAGATCCCCGGCGAAATCATGGACATGATGGTGGTCAACACCAGAACGCTGCACGACAACCCCGCCCTCGGCAAGGCGCTGACGGGCGCATGGTTCGAGATGGTCGCGCTGATGCGCGCCAACAACGCCGACAGCAACACCGCACTCAGTGCGATGGCCAAAGCGTCGGGCACCGATCTCGCGGGCTTCAAGGGGCAGCTGTCGACCACCGCGCTGTTCTATACGCCGAAAGCCGCGCTCGATTTCGTCACCAGCCCCGACATGCCGAAGATCATGACGCGCGTCGCCCGGTTCTCGTTCGATCACGGTCTGCTCGGACAGGATGCCAAAAACGCGGACGTGGTCGGCATGGCGTTCGACAAGGGCGTCGTGATCGGCAACAAGAGCAACGTCAAGCTCCGTTTCGATCCGACCTACGTCGAAATGGCGGCGGCCGGCAAGCTCTGAGCCAGATATCCCACGCATTCGACAAGGCGGGCATCCATGCGACTCATCAATCGACATCCCAGCCGAAGCGGCGGCTTGATGCTGCTGTTGCTGCCGTTCATCGTGCTGATGGCGGTGTATTTCACCGGGTCGTCGATGCGGCTCAAGGCCAATCCCGATGACAAACTGCTGCCGGGCGCGACGCAGATGAGCGAGGCCATCAAGGAAGTCGCTTTCACGGAGGACAAGCGCACGGGCGAGTATCTGCTGTGGGCCGACACGGTATCGAGCTTGCGGCGGCTCGGCATCGGCCTCGTCGTGAGCGCCGTGATTGCCCTGGTGGCGGCCATCGCGACCGGCTCGTTGCCGTTGGCGAGCGCCACGTTCTCACCGTTCATCACGGTGGTGTCGATGATCCCGCCGCTCGCAGTGTTGCCGATTCTGTTCATCGTGTTCGGGCTCGACGAATTGTCGAAGGTGGTGCTGATCGTGGTTGGCATTACCCCGATGATCATCCGCGACCTGCATTCGCGGGCCCGTGAAATCCCGGCCGAGTTGTGGGTCAAGGCGCAGACGCTCGGCGCGACGAGTTGGACGCTGATTCTGCGACTCGTGCTGCCGCAACTGCTGCCGCGTCTGCTGGTGGCGATGCGTCTGTCGCTCGGCGCGGCGTGGCTCTTTCTGATCGCCGCGGAAGCGATTGCTGCGACGGACGGTCTCGGCTACCGCATCTTTCTGGTGCGCCGCTATCTCGCGATGGACGTGATCCTGCCTTACGTCGCGTGGATCACGCTGCTCGCGTGGCTCATCGACGAACTGCTGCGCCGCCTGACGCAATGGTCGTTCCCCTGGTATGGAGGCGCCCGATGATCGAAGTTCGCAACGTCTGGAAGGAATACGGCGATCAGGTCGTGCTCGAACGATTGAACCTGCGCATCGAAGAGGGCGAGTTCTGTTCGATGGTCGGCGCATCGGGCTGCGGCAAGTCCACCTTCCTGCGGCTGTTGCTCGGCCAGGAGCGCGCGACGCGCGGCGAGATTCTGCTGGACGGCGAACCGTTGCCCGGCGAACCCGATGAGCATCGCGGCGTGGTGTTTCAGCGCTATTCGGTGTTCGACCATCTCACGGTGATCCGCAACGTGATGCTGGGACTCGAATTGCCGCGAGCGAAGTTCACGGGCCGGCTGTTCGGTGCGCGACGGCGCGCGGCGCGTGACGAGGCTGCTGCGATGCTGGAACACGTGGGCCTCGGCGCGGCGTTGGACAAATATCCGGCGCAACTGTCGGGCGGCATGCAACAGCGCCTTGCGATTGCCCAGGCGCTGATGATGAAGCCGCGCGTGCTGCTGCTCGATGAGCCGTTCGGCGCGCTCGATCCCGGCATCCGCAAGGACATGCACGAATTGCTGCTGAGCCTGTGGCGCGAATCGAAGCTGACGATCTTCATGGTCACGCACGACCTGAAGGAAGGCTTCACGCTGGGCAGCCGCGTGCTGGTGTTCGACAAGGTCCGTGTCGATCCTCAAGCGCCTGGCGCCTACGGCGCGCGCATCACCTACAACATCCCGCTCGACCATAGCCGCGACTCCGCATCGTCCCTTCATATGGCCCAGGCCGTGGTGGAAGGCGCATCCCGTGTCGAAGCGGTCTCAGCCTGACAGGAGTCTTGACAACATGGATCTACTACTTGAAGAAACCGTCCCCGGCGGCGGGCATGCATCGTTGATCGTCAAGCGCGGCCAGTCGCTGCGCATTACCGACCTGCGCGGCGGAGCGAACGTCAGCGTCATGTTGGTCAATGCAAACGAGAAGAGCGAACGGCTCAACCTGCCCGATACGCTCAAGTGCCAGCACACGGCGAAACTCACGGCCGGCCATTGCCTGTACTCCGATATGGGCCGCGTGCTTGCCGCGATCGTGGCGGACACCTGTGGATGGCACGACAGCATCGGCGGCGTATCGAATGCGGAAGAGGTCCACGAGCGCTACGGCATGGGCCGGTATCAGGAACTGCGCAACGCGTTCTATCGCAATGGCACCGACAACCTGCTCGTCGAGATGGGCAAGTGGGGGCTCGGCATCCGGGACCTGCTGATGACGCTCAATCTCTTTAGCCGTGTCGATGTCACGGACGAAGGCGCGCTGAATTTCGTGCCCGGCAATTCGAAGGCGGGCGACTACGTCGACCTGTATGCGCCGATGAACACGCTCGTCGTGCTCACCGCGATCCAGCATCCGCTCGATCCGCATCCGGAATACGCGCCCAAGCCGGTCAAGCTTGCGCTGAGCCACGCGGAGCGTGACGTTGCCGAGTTTTGCCGCACCGCATGTGAAGAAAACGTGCGCGGTTTCATCAATACCGATCGCTTCTTTCTTTGAGCGGAGCCCCGACACCATGACTACGACGCTCACAGCCAGCGACAAGCGCCCCGAACACGCGGTATTTCGCGAAACACTTGCAGCCGGTGAACCGTGGCTTCACGAACTGAAGGCGGGGCAGACGCTGCGCATTCTCGATCTGGAAGGCAATCAGGCCGTCGATACGCTGTTCTACAGTCTCGCCGATCCGCGCGAGCGCTTCGATCCGCAACGCACGCTGCGCCGGCAGAAAAGCCTGTACCTGACGACTGGCACCGTGCTGTACTCGAACCTCGGCAAGCCGATGCTGACCATCGTCGCCGATACCTGCGGGCGTCACGATACGCTCGGCGGCGCTTGCGCACAGGAGAGCAACACGGTGCGCTACGCGCTGGAAAAGCGCTACATGCATAGCTGCCGCGATAACTATCTGCGCGCCTGTGCACACGACGGACGTTTGTCGAAGCAGGATATCGGCGCGAACATCAACTTCTTCATGAACGTACCGGTGACGTCAGACGGCGGTCTGACCTTCGAAGACGGCATCTCGGCGCCGGGCAAGTACGTCGAATTGCGCGCGGAAATGGATGTGATCGTGCTGATCTCCAACTGTCCGCAATTGAACAATCCGTGCAATGCCTATAACCCGACGCCCGCGGAGCTGCTGATATGGAACTGAAGCGTATCCGCAACTGGCTTTACTTCGTCATGCTGGTTCGCTCCGGACGATGCTGCACCCGCACGCGCGAACAACTGACCCACGCAGATCGCTGACACGGACCTCTGCCGCGGACGACCCCGGCATGCATTCCCACGTGGCGGGACGGCCCGCCCATGAATCAAGATCCCCCTCATGTTCGAGAAAATCCTGATCGCCAATCGCGGCGCGATTGCGTGCCGCATCCTTAGAACGCTGCGCGAACTCGAAGTCACCGGTGTCGCCATTTACGCGGAAGCGGATCGCGCGAGCCTTCATGTGAGCGAGGCGCCCATCGCGCACGGACTCGGCGATGGCCCTGCGTCGGCCACTTACCTCGATACGGAAAAGATTCTGGAGATCGCTCGCCGCGAGAACGTCCACGCGATCCATCCGGGTTATGGGTTCCTGTCGGAGAACGCAAGCTTCGGCGAAGCGTGCGAAGCGGCAGGCATCGCGTTCATCGGACCGACGCCCGCGCAATTGCGGGCGTTTGGCCTGAAGCACACGGCTCGTGCAATCGCGGCGGAAGAGGGCGTGCCGATGCTCGAAGGCACCGGCTTGCTCGACGATCTGCCTGCAGCGCTCGGCGCAGCGGCGGCGATCGGCTATCCGGTGATGCTGAAAAGCACGGCGGGCGGCGGCGGCATCGGCATGCGGGTGTGCTGGAGCGTCGAGGAACTGAGCGCGCATTTCGAAGTGGTCAAGCGCCTTGGCCAGAACAACTTCAGCGATGCCGGCGTGTTCCTTGAAAAGTACATCGAGCGGGCGCGGCATCTCGAAGTGCAAATCTTCGGCGACGGGTGTGGCGACGCGATCGCGTTGGGCGTGCGCGATTGCTCGGTGCAGCGGCGCAATCAGAAGGTGCTCGAGGAAACCCCAGCGCCCTGCTTGCCGGACGGCATGTCGGCCGCATTGTGCGACGCCGCCGTGAAGCTCGCAAAAGCGGTGAATTACCGCTCGGCCGGCACGGTCGAATTCGTCTACGACAGCGCCGAGCAGCGGTTCTACTTCCTCGAAGTGAACACGCGCCTGCAGGTCGAGCACGGCGTGACCGAGCAGGTCTGGGGTGTGGATCTCGTGCGTTGGATGATCGAACTGGCCGCGGGCACGCTTGCCCCGGTGCGAGAACTCGCGGCGCGGTTAAAGCCGCAGGGACACGCGATTCAGGCACGGCTCTACGCCGAAGACCCTGGCCGCGATTTCAAGCCGAGCCCCGGCTTGCTGACCGATATCGCGTTTCCGCACGCCGACGGCCGCGCGCTGCGCATCGATACATGGGTGGAAGCGGGCTGCGAAGTGCCGCCTTACTTCGACCCGATGCTGGCGAAGGTGATCGCCTGGTCGCCGACGCGCGACGCGGCACGCGTTGCGCTCAACGACGCGTTGCGGGATACGCGCATCTATGGGGTGGAGACGAACCGCGACTATCTGCGGCAGATTCTCGACGATCAGCCGTTTGCGTCAGGCGAACCGTGGACGCGTTGTCTCGAAGGACTCAGGTATCGAGCCAGCACGATCGAAGTGGTCAGCGGCGGCACGCAGACGACCGTGCAGGATCATCCGGGCCGTCTCGGCTATTGGGCCGTCGGTATTCCGCCTTCGGGTCCGATGGATGACCGTGCGCTGCGCCTCGGCAACCGGCTGCTCGGCAATGCCACAGACGCTGCCGCGCTCGAAATCACCATGAGTGGGCCGACCTTGCGCTTCAACACGGATGCGGTCGTTGCGGTGACGGGCGCGCATCTGTCCGTGCTGCTCGACGATATCGAACAGCCGCTGAACACGACGCTCTTTGTCACCGCCGGTTCGACGCTCGCGCTCGGCACGATCCGCGGCGCGGGCGCGCGTGCCTACCTCTGCGTGCGCGGCGGCCTGGATGTCGCGGTCTATCTCGGCAGCCGCAGCACTTTCACGCTCGGCCAGTTCGGCGGACATGGCGGGCGGGCACTGCGTGCGGGCGATGTCCTGCATCTTCACCCGCTGCAGGACGAACGGGCGGGCGCGGTGCTTGCCAACGTCCCCGCATTGGAAACCGTGCGTACGCTGCGTGTGATTTACGGTCCGCACGGTGCGCCGGAGTACTTCAGCCCGCGTTATATCGGGCAGTTTTTCGACACCGAATGGGAGATCCATTTCAACTCCAGCCGCACCGGCGTGCGTCTGATCGGACCGAAGCCGGAGTGGGCGCGCGAGGACGGCGGCGAGGCGGGGCTGCATCCGTCGAACATTCACGATAACCCGTATGCAGTCGGCGCCGTCGATTTCACCGGCGACATGCCCGTGATTCTCGGACCCGATGGCCCGAGCCTTGGCGGCTTTGTTTGTCCTGTGACGATCATCGAGGCTGATCTTTGGCAAATCGGCCAGTTGAAAGCCGGTGACAAGGTACGCTTCGTGCCGGTGCGGATCGATGAAGCGCGCGAGGCCGCACGTCAACGTCTGCGTGAATTGCAGACGCTCGAATTCGACGCGAGACCGGTATTCGCGAAGGCGGCAGCGCTTACATCGCCTATCGTGCTCGATACCGGTACCGATCGCGAGCGGCTCGTCGCGCGTGTTTCCGGCGACACGCATCTGCTGCTCGAAATCGGCCCGGCGGAACTGGATCTCGTATTGCGCTTTCGCGGCCATGCGCTGATGCAGTCACTCGAAGCGATGGCGCTGCCTGGCGTGATCGATCTGACACCCGGCATCCGCTCACTGCAGATTCACTATCAGCCTGAAACCCTGCCTCTGCCGCAGTTGCTCGCGATCGTCGAGCGTGCATGGCAGCACGTCCTGTTGCAGAAGGATTTGCGCGCGCCGTCGCGGATCGTGCATTTGCCGTTGTCGTGGGACGATCCCGCGTGTCGGCTCGCGATCGATAAATACATGATCACGGTGCGCAAGGACGCGCCCTGGTGTCCGAGCAATCTGGAGTTTATCCGCCGCATCAACGACCTCGACTCCATTGATGCCGTCAAACAGATCGTCTTCGATGCCAGCTATCTGGTGATGGGGCTCGGCGACGTGTATCTCGGCGCGCCGGTCGCGACGCCGCTCGATCCGCGCCACCGGCTGGTGACGACCAAATACAACCCGGCGCGCACGTGGACGGCGGAGAACTCGGTCGGCATCGGCGGCGCGTATCTGTGCGTGTATGGGATGGAGGGGCCAGGCGGTTACCAGTTCGTCGGCCGCACCTTGCAGATGTGGAACCGCTACCGCGAAGTCGCGGATTTCGCGGGGCGGCCGTACCTGTTGCGCTTCTTCGACCAGATCCGCTTCTACGAAGTGCCTGCCGACGAACTGCTGCGCATTCGCGCAGACTTTCCGCTGGGGCGATATCCGCTGAAGATCGAGCAAACCGAATTGTCGCTGGCCGACTATCAAACGTTTCTCACGCGTGAATCCGTCGGCATCGAGCAGTTCCGCGCGCGGCAGCAAGCCGCGTTTCAGGCCGAACGCGAGCGATGGCGAGCAGCGGGAACGGCGGAGGAGAGTTTCGACGCGCCGCTCACCGAGGGCGCCGAACTGGCGCCGCTCAAAGATGGGGAAATAGCGGTGGACAGCGAGATTGCGGGCAGCCTCTGGCAGGTGCGCGTGAGCTCTGGCGATACCGTCGAGACAGGCGACGTGCTGCTCGTCATCGAGTCGATGAAGATGGAAATCTCCGTGTGCGCACCGTGTGCGGGGACCGTCGGCGAAATTCATGTGGCGCCCGGCTCTGCGGTACGCGCGGGGCAGCGTGTTGCCGTTATCGAACGTCTTTGATTTGCGGGGAAAACATCTATGTATTCATTCGATTTGCGTCTGTCCACGCTACGCACCGCCTATCGTGCCGGGACGCTCACGCCGCGCAAGCTGATCAGCGAACTGTTGGCGAAAGCCGCTGCACTGAATCCCGAGTTCAATCTGTTCATCCACCTTCTTAGCGAAGCGGAAGTCGCGCCCTATCTGGACTGGCTGGACACTCAGGATATCGAAGCATTGCCGCTTTACGGCATTCCGTTCGCGATCAAGGACAACATCGACCTGGCCGGCATTCCGACCACGGCCGCCTGTCCCGCGTTCGCTTATACGCCGGTCGAGTCGGCGACGCTCGTCGCGCAGTTGATCTCACTGGGCGCCGTGCCGCTCGGCAAGACCAATCTCGATCAGTTCGCCACCGGCCTGAACGGCACGCGTTCACCGTACGGCAAGTGCCGCAACAGCGTGCATCCCGACTATCCGTCGGGCGGATCGAGCGCGGGGTCGTCGCTAGCCGTCGCGCTGGGTGTCGCGAGCTTTGCGCTCGGCACCGACACTGCCGGCTCCGGGCGCGTGCCGGCAGGGCTGAACAATCTCGTCGGACTCAAGGCGACCAAGGGTCTGCTGTCTACCGCCGGCGTCGTGCCGGCCTGCCGCACGCTCGATTGCGTGACCTATTT
The DNA here is from genome assembly GCF_008369935.1 of Paraburkholderia panacisoli. Lineage (GTDB taxonomy): Bacteria > Pseudomonadota > Gammaproteobacteria > Burkholderiales > Burkholderiaceae > Paraburkholderia > Paraburkholderia panacisoli. The sequence goes on from NZ_VTUZ01000003.1 coordinate 101,545, forward strand.
CACGGCGACCGCGCGCGAAGCCAGCCAACTGCTGGCGCTCACCGCGCAAGCCGATCCGCGCGATGCATACAGCCGCAAGAACCCGCAATGGAACAACGCACGCGCGTTCGGCAAGCTCGCCCTATTCCGCTTCGGCGTACCGTCGCGACTTGAATTCGCGGGTTGTGCCGAAAGTCCGGGGTTGTTTGCGAAGGCGCGCGCGATGCTCGAAGCCGCAGGCGGCGAGGCCGTCGAAATCGACTTCGGGCCGTTCGTCGAAGCGGCGAATCTGCTCTATCAAGGCCCGTGGGTCGCAGAGCGCTACCACGTCGTGGGCGAATTGATCGAAGCGAACGGGGAGGCCGTGTTGCCGGTCATCCGCGACGTGCTGGCGAAGGCGCCGGGCGCCACCGCCGTCGAACTGTTTCGCGCGCAATACCGCCTGCAGACATTGAAGGGCATCTGCGACGCCGCGCTCGATTCACTGGACTTCGTTCTCACGCCGACTTATCCGCGTCCCGTCACGCTGGCGGAGTTGGAGCGCGACCCCATCGGGCCAAACTCGTTGCTCGGCTACTACACCAACTTCATGAATCTGCTCGATTACGCGGCCGTCGCGACGCCGACCGGGTTCATGAAGAACGGCCTGCCGTGGGGCGTGACCGTGTTCGGGCGCGCGTTCACGGATCATTATCTGTTGAGCGTGGCCGACACGCTGCAACGGATCAGCGGCGTCGAATGCGTGGGGGGCGGCAGGCCCGATGCGAGCGAGCGGCCGATTGCGGCCAACGATCGGGTACGCGTCGCGGTGTGCGGCGCCCACATGGCGGGCCTGCCGCTCAACCGCGATCTGGTCTGCCGCGGCGCACGGCTGGTGGAGGCGACGCGAACTGCGCCGCACTATCGGTTGTCTGCGCTCGCAGCGACGCCGGACGGCACAAGGCGGCCCGGCATGTGGCGAGTAGCGCGCGGCGGCACGGCGATCGCAATCGAGATCTGGGAGATGCCCAGTCTGGAATTGGGCTCGTTCATCACGACCATTCCCTCTCCGCTGGCGCTTGGGAAGGTCGAGCTGGCGAATGGCGCGTGGGTGACCGGCTTCGTGTGCGAAGGTTATGGTATCGAGTCCGGGGCCGACATCACGGAATTTGGCGGCTGGCGAGCATGGCTCGCCAGCGAGCGCAGATGACGTAAACGCCGGATGGACCGCGCACCACTTGCCACGTTAGAAGCGACTGGCGGACGGACGATTACGCGTCCGCCACGTCACGATCAATCACTGCGGCTCGTACCACGAATAGGTGGCCAGCGTGCTAACTGGCGTGCCGATCTGCAATGTGATGTCGCGCAGCGAAGTCAACTCGATGTCGCGCAAATCGCCCATATAGCGGCGCGAGTCGCCATTATCGTTGATGTAGGCGACCACGTTCCCGGTCACGCCGGCCACGTTCGTGCTGCTAAGCGGTTGACCCCAAATATCGAAGAACTGGCCAAGCGTGTACCTTTTGAAGGTCGGCGTTTCAATGTGGATGATGCCGGTCTGGTCGTGCGTGTGCATTTCATAGTCGCACTGCGACAGAATGCCGACATTTGCGGGCATTGCGAGCCACTTGCCGTCCTTGAAAATAGCGAGGTGTGCATGGACGTGATACAGCGCGCTCATGTTGGGTGCGCAGACCAGACCGTCCACTGGCGAACCGGTGCCGCCCGTCGACGTGTTGCCCGCCGGCCAGAAATTGTTCCCCACCACACCGAGGTACACGAGCGTGACCGGCTTCGGATCGAAGGGTGGCGGATCGGTCCATGTGTACGTTGGGATCTGAGTCAAAGGCGTGCCGATTTCAATCGTCACCTCGCCGTGCACGGGTAGCACAAGACTTGCAGGATCGCCCGTGTATTTCGTGAGAGCGCCGCCATCGTTCACGTAGATTGTGATGGGCGAGCCGGTCACACCGGCGACCTGGGACGCGTCCAGCGTTTCGCCCCAGATCGCGAAGAACTGACCGAGCGTGTATGACGCGTTAGTGGTCGTGTCCATGTGAATTTTCCCGCTCGAATCCACCGTGTGCAGTGGATACGCGCAGCCCGTCTGGGCGGCCATGGTCGGCTCGACCATGCCGACATTGCCCGGTAACGCAAGCAGGCGGCCGTTCTGATAGATGGACAGATGCGTGTAGGTATAGGCCGTGCTACGCAGGCCGCAGTTGAGTCCGCTCACCGGTTGACCTAGCCCACCCGACGACGTCGAGCCCGCAGGCCAGAAGGCATCACCGAGCGTCGTCCCGTCGATCACCGGTGTCGCGGCGGCCAACGTCGGCGTAGTCGTGCTGGGGGCTGACGCGGCTGACGCGGGGCTCGCCGCTCCCGTTGCCCCGGCCGAGCCGGTAGATCCGGTAGAGCCTGCGGCGCCGGAGGCATCCGTAGTGCCCGCGCTGCCGCCCCCGCCTCCGCCGCACGCGGTCAGTATCAGGACGACCCCAATGACGAGCAATCGTGAACTCAATCCTGTGGACATGTCGTCCTCCGCCCTGGAAGTTAAAAGAGGAATTGGGTACACCGGATTACTTCCGGGGCAAGCGCCGCGCTAGAAACATATCGATGGGCCGGGACGACCCAGTCGAGTCCCGCGAAAGCATGGACTGTGCAATTCGCGCGAACCCGCATGCCAATACAGGATTAAAGAATCGCTTCAGATTTCTGACACATGTAATTTAGCGTAACAGATGCAATCAGAAAGCGAACCAAATGAACCACGTCATTTTGTGCCTTTCGGTGTCGCATTTAGGCGAATCGGCCCGTCCGTTTCGATGGAGTTAAGAACGGTTTGGACGACTGAGAATAAGCCGCGGTTCTAATGGGGAGCATCGAGACTGCTCTTTTAAACGAAGGCTTGATTAAGAAAGCCTCGCTGCGTGCAGCACGACAATGAACTGGATTGCAGGAACGAACGCCGCCTTTATCGCGCATGATGCAAGCATGAACGCCGCCATGCCACGAGCGGAAATAAGCGCGTTCAACGCCCCGTTTGACCGCGTTGACCGCGATCATGCCCGGAACGTCGCAATGTGTGCGGCAACCAGCAGGTCGGCAAATCAGGCACGGAGTTCAAGTCTCACAGGCATTCTGTTCGGCACCATCGTGAAGGCGGAAACCTCTTCAATCTCGGCCGGATTGATTGTCAGTTCAATCTTGAAGTTCCTCATCAACATCGATATAACCAGCCTCATCTCGACCGCTGCGAGGTATCGACCCGGGCACACTCTCGGCCCTGCTCCGAATGTCAGATACGCCTTCTGATCATGCGCACCGTCCGACGGGTCTCGCGGATGCTTCCAGCGATCAGGGTCAAATGTTTCGGGGTGCACGAAGTGACGTGGATCCAGCATGCTTGGACGCGTGAGAAATAGCATGCGCGTTCCTGCCGGTATGGCAACACCTCCCAGGCACACGTCAGTCAGTGGTTCGAACGTTTGTATTGCGGCAACCGGCCGCAATCGGAGTGCCTCACTGCATACCGCCTCGCATAGATCGAGATACTTCAATGCGTCGTAATCCGGACAGATCCTTGACTCACCGAGCGCCTCACGCGACTGTTCGAATAGCCGGTTCTGTAGACGCGAATCTGCGGCAATGTACATAAGCGCCCAGGCAATCGCGTTAGCCGTCGTATCCTCTCCCGCGACCAGAAGCGTCAGGACGTTCGCCGATACCTGTTCGTCGGTCACCGTCGAATCGGGCTCGTTGTGCGCGGCAAGCATGGCTTCGAGCAGGTTGTGCGGTGGCGCATCAGGCGACTGGCGCATGCGCTCGCGCGCCCGTTCGATCATTTTCCGAATGTAGCGGTGTACCTCCACCATCGCCCGCGCGAGTCGCCGGTCTTCGGGAAGCGTGACGTAATGCCAGTATGGAAAGAGGGCGGTGACGCGCCTCATGAGCGCCGGAGGTATGAGAGCAAGCTGCTCCTGGATGATCCCCTGTTCCCGTTCGAGTGTATGCGGGTCCTCGCCGAAGGCGAGTGTACTCGTCACGTCGACGGTGTAGCGCTTGAGTTCTTCTGTCATTTCGAGCGTTCTATGCTCCCTTGCCGCCTGTTGCAGGCGAGCGAGAAAACGCTCGGTAATGATTGCCAGAGTCGGATAGAAGGCCTTGATGTTGGAAAAAGACAGTGCGCGCATGACGAGCCGGCGCTGTGGTTCCCACGCCGGGCCTTCGGCGGAGAATAGTCCGTTGCCGCCAAGCTCCGCCATGACGGATTCCATTGGCGCAAAGCGTCGATACAGATGTGGACGCTCGCGCATGACGGTCTGGAACAGTTCCGCCTGCGTCCACACCGTGACCGGAATCGTGCCGAGTTGAGCCCTGAATGGTGACCCGAGTTGCCTCGCCCATTGCTCCATGATCAGGTGAAGTTTCGCCGGTGGCATCTGCAACAGATTTCCCAGCAGGGGCAAACCGTGCGGGCATGGTAGATCTGCGACCGTGCGCAAGATCCCGTTGGCGTCGAGTTGAAGGTCCGCCATAGTCTCCTCCGCTTCGCATGCCACAGTGCGCTGACAATGGGCGTGTAGAACGCTCTTGTAGAGAATAGGTCAAGGCCTGCAAATCGAAGCCGTTAATCGCGAATGCAAGCGCGGAAAAATTTGCCTTTGGCCGCGTGACACTAAGTTTGGGCGCCCAGATCTAGTTAATGTCTACACAGATCCTGCTGCCGACCTGGGTCCGGCGCTTTGACTCGGCAAGGACTGCCGTTCCGCTGCGCGAGCAATCTTCGGGCCCAACGGGACGCGACGGAGGTCGCCATGTTTGCCGCCATACGAAGCTGGCGTTCGCGAGCTAGCCGTTTTGCTAACGGTAGGCCGCCTAAGCGAACGCCAGTCAGACAACGCCGGCCGGGATCAGCCCCTCACGAATATGAGTGCGCCGTTCGCGGGCACCGCGAGCCATGCGGACGCCGCAAAACCATCCAGCGGCGGCCCCGATGCGTCTACATGGCCACCATTGCCAACCGGTGAGGGATTCGGATAGCCGTCATAGACGTCGCTATTGAATACTTCGCGCCACGTGCCCGCCGACGGCAGTCCGATCTGATACGCCCGCTTGGCGATTTCATCGAAGCTCACGACAACGATCACGTCGCCGCCGACGCCTTCGATCCAGCGATGCATCACCAGCACGCGCTCGAAATCCTGTGCGCGGGACACCCGAACGCTGGCCGAGCATAGTGCGGGCAACGCGCGGCGCAAATGGACGAGATCCGTCGAGCAACGCAGAAGATCGCGCATCGACGAATCCGCCGCCGTCAGGCCGGCCCAGTAAATCAGGCCGTTAGCGCTTCGATCGTCGCTCCAGTTCTTGTCTTCCAGGCACTCCTGGCCCATGAACAGCGATGGAATGCCTGGCGCGCACAACAATAGCGTCGCGGCTGCTCGTACGCGGCTGCGTGCATACCACGAGCGCCGGTCGGCGGAATCCGCGAGAAACGGCAGTCGCGCGGCGCCTTCATGTCCCGCGTAGGTCAGATCGTGATTTTCAAGGCACGTGTTGAGCTGCCATGCTTCGACGGGTGTCGATGTCAGCGAACCTGCGACTGCGGATAGATCGAGTGCCGCCGATAGGCCGTAACTTGTTTGTTTGAGCAGTGCACGCACGCTATCCCGCAAGCCGTCCGCGAGCTCGGCGTCGAAGCCCAGGCCGCCGGGAGGCGGCCCGATGGCGCGTGGGCGATCGCCGTTCCAGTACTCCGCAATCTGCACCGCTGAGCGGCGCGTCGCCCGCACGGTTTCACTCAGGTGTTGCGTGAACGTTTCACCGCCATGATTCACGATTGCGCTGACTTCGTCATAGCGCAGGCCGTCGACGTGATACTCGTCGAGATAGAAGCGCGCGTTGTCGATCAAAAACTGACAGACCCAGCCTTGCCAATAGGCGAATATCGGTCCTATCCATGTCTGATCGATGAAGTAAAGACTTCGGTTGGGATCGGGACGCTGCTGGAAGTCATAGAACCAGAGACTCCTCGAGTCGAACGCGCCCTGGCTGTCATGGCCGAACGCGTGGTTATACACCTGGTCGAGAATCACCGCGAGGCCCTTCAAATGGCACAGATCGATGAGACATTTGAGCTGGTTGATTCCCGGTGTCAGGTCCGTTTCTGTCAGCGCCGGCTGGCCGTTATCGGCGAGCATCGCGTTGATGCCGGCAAGCCGCCAGCGCAGGTCATCGGGCGCAACGCAGTAGGGAATTTCCGGCGAATAAAGGTCCGTGCCGTTATAACCGAGGCTGTAGCTGGTTTCGAACTCCTGGATCGGCAGTAGCTGTATCGCGGTGATGCCGAGATCGATCAGGTAATCGAGCTTCGCCACGACATCGAGGAACGTCCCGCTGCGCAGCGTGCGCACGTCATTGCCCTGTTCGTCTTGCGCCCACCATGTGCCGACGTGCAACTGATAGACGATCAGTTCGCTGAAAGCGGGAGCTTGCCAAGCGCTGTCATGCCACGGATAAGTCGCTGGATCGCGGACGAGGCACCAGGAAGCCGGGTGGGGCGGGGCAAAGCTGAGTTCGCGTGCGAAGGGATCGCGTTTCCATCCGCTGCCGCCCGCGCCGTCGACGTAGAAGAGATAAGGGTCGCCTTCCTTGATCGAACGCAGAAAGCCGCCCCAGGTTCCATCGCCGAGCGGTTCCATTGCGTCATCCGACTCAGGCTGCCAGTCTTGCGCCTGAGACGGTTCGAGCGCCGCACCCGCCACGACGAACACGGCCGTTGCGTTGGGCGCCCAGGTACGAAAGCCGGTGCCGTCCGTCGTCAGCGATGCGCCCATCGGACTCGTGCGGCCGACACGCCCTTTCACCACGCTCATGTTCGCTCCAGCGAAGCGGGCTAACCGATGCAGTATAGGAAATCGGCTGGCGCACGCACGGATTGGTCAGCGTTCTTCCCGGTGAGAAGCGGGTCGGCTGTCGACCTAATTGCCGCTCGCCATTGCGCATGCCCCTTCAGAGTGCGCGTCCCTTGCTTTGCACTTATCGAACGCGTCATTTCTCGCCACCGTCTGCGCGACTTGTCTTGTGCGATGCGGTGCATCGGCTATGCTGACCGGAAGCGAGGAGGGCCGTGATGAAAAACGAAAAAGCACGGGCTACGGCGGCTCGTCAGACTATCGTCGCGGGCTGCGTTCTGGCGTCGTCGATCGTGTGCGTGCCGTACGCCGCGCAGGCCGCCCAGCCGCTCAAGGCGTATGACGTCAAGCTGGACGAGACCACGGTCTCCGGTGTTTCGTCCGGCGCCTACATGGCGGTGCAATTTGCCGTCGCGTATTCGTCAATTGTGAAGGGCGTGGGTGCCACGGCAGGCGGCCCGTACTTTTGCGCGGGAACATTCTTGAACCGCGACTTCACGACCAGAAGAGTGATAGCTCATTGCATGCAGGGCGATCCGAGTTATCCGGCTATTGCGATCAAGTCCGCTGATGCAGCCGGCTTTATCCGTCATGTGCAAACGCTCTCCGCAAGGGGCGACATCGATCCCGTCGAGAATCTCGCGCGTCAGAGAGTCTGGATTTTCCATGGCTACAACGACGGCCTTGTGAAGAAACCCGTGACCGACGCTCTCTATGCCTTTTACGCGCACTATGCTGGAACGCAGGTGTTCTACAAAGACAACCTGCGTTCGGGACACGCTCAGATCATCGATTACTGTCCGAGCGGAACGGGTGGGCCGCCGCCGCTGCAAAACTGCGATTGCGGCGTAACCGGGAATGAGTACATCAAGAACTGCGGTTACGATGCGGCCGGCGTGCTGTTGCAGCATCTTCTTGGCGACCTGCATGACAAGATAGCGACGCCACACGGAGACCTTGCGACGTTCTCGCAGGATGAGTTCGCACTCGACAGCCTCGGGCGGAAGAGTGCCGCCGCGATTCCATGGGTGCGACCGGCTATGTATACGTGCCGGCGAGCTGTGCGGCGATGCAGCCTTGCAGCGTTCACGTCGCACTGCACGGATGCAGCCAGAACGCCGACACGATCGGCGACCGCTTTGCAGAATACGCGGGATATAACGAGTGGGCGGATGCGAACCACCTGATCGTGCTCTATCCGCAGACCGCGTCAAGTCCTTCGTTCGATGCTCCCTTCATCAACAATCCACAGGGTTGCTGGGACTGGTGGGGATATAACCAGCAGACAGATACGCAGGGCGCGTACGCGACCAAAGCAGGCTTGCAGATCGCGGCGATCAGGCGAATGCTCGATCGGCTGTCGGGCGGATATAGCGGCTGGCAAACACCGCGAACACCGGGCGCGCTCGCGCTAACTGATTTCACTGATCGGCAGGTTGCACTTAGATGGGGGAGCGTGGCGAATGCCGTCGCCACCAATGTCTACCGGGGCAGTTCGACGGGCGGTCCGTTCATGAAGCTGAATAGCGCGGGCCCTGTCGTGGGCAGCGTATTTGTCGACATCACCACCGCGCCCGGCACTACCTACTTTTATGTGATCAAGAGCGTCGACAGCATAGGCGGCGAGTTGCAACAGTCAGCGCCTGTGAAGGTCACGACCGCGTCCGCGCCTCCGAAGTGTGATCCGTACTTCAGCATTCTCGCAGATCATGCCGTGACGAAGGCCGGCATTCCGACGAATCAGACTTGCCCATAGCGTGCCAGTAAAGAGTCGAATCGCATGAAAGTGAAATGAGCCAAGTTGCGTTCCATTCTAGTTAAAACGACGTGTGCGACACGCAGAAAGATGGAACGTAATATTGCAAAGCCGGTTTCAACTGCTTTATTGTGCCCTTCCACCCATCGTGCTGCACGCTTTCCTCGCTGCCGTTGCTGGTGTAGCGGTCGGATTGCCGGTCGTCTATCTTATGCATCCAACTGGCCCACTCCCGGGGGCGCTGGTTTCCCAAGAAATTTGGTCTACCGCTGATCAGCCAAATACCTATCACTTGCTGCGGGTGGAGGTCGGCGACGACTCGGTGATTTCTGAGTCGGAAGACAGCGTACGGCAGGAGTGGTGGGCGATCTCCGTGAGCGCGGTCCCGGACAGGCAATGACCGACGGGGTATGCTGTATGGCAAGTACCAGCAACCAGAGGCGGGAGCACTTAAATGGCCGCACTTGCTAAAAGCATCGGCAGCAACAGACGAGGCATATTCAGACTGTTGTTAGCGACGCTGGCTATATGCTGGCTGTGCCATGGCCTGCTCGCGTCGGCGGCAGACGATGCTTCGAGGTTGCGCGGCAAATACGAGAGCCTGTCGCAACAGCTTGAACATAACCCGTTCCGGCGCCCGCTGTATCTTGAATCGGCAGAGACACCGACCGCGCTCAAGGGTGACATTTACGCCGTCGTCGACTACCCATTCGCCACGGTCAACAGTGCACTCAATGACCCAGTACACGGCCCTGCCAACTGGTGCGACTTGCTGATACTGCACCTTAATATCAAGTATTGCCACGCTTCGACCAGCAGCAGCGGCAGCATCGTGAGCGTGAACATAGGCAGAAAAGTCGAACAGAAACTCTCGGACAGCTACCGCGTGCAATTCCATTACCACGCATCAGCCACGAGCCCGGGATACTTCCAGGTGGTCCTCAACGCCGACAGCGGCCCACTGAGCACAAAGGATTACCGTATCGTGCTCGAAGCGGTAGACATCGGTGGCGACCGGACCTTTCTGCACCTGACCTACTCCTATAGTTACGGCATGGCGGGGAGGGTCGCGATGAAAACGTATCTGGCGACTATCGGCAGCGATAAGGTCGGGTTTACCACTGCCGATGCTGCGTCCTCCGAACAGACTGAATACATTGGCGGAGTTCGCGGTCTGGTGGAACGCAATACGATGCGCTACTACCTGGCGATCGATGCCTATCTCGGCGCGCTGTCCAACTCACCCGACAAGCGTCTGGAGCAACGCCTGACGACCTGGTTCGACGCCACGGAACAGTATCCACGGCAACTACACGAGTTGGATCGGCAGGAATATCTCCAGATGAAACATAAGGAATATGAACGACAGCAGACGGAACAGTAAGCGGGTGGCCGCGAGGCAGTGTCCATTCCGTTTCGGCCGCACCGTGTCAGACGGGTGAGGATTCCACTTCGGTCATCCAGTGATATTCACGTATGTCACCTGAGGGTCGGTCTTGCCGATTGCCTTCCGATAGCGGTATCAGCAACACGGTCGAACCGGAAGACGGTGACAACGTGGTGACCGCTCTCAAGCGCCGCCGGCCACCCATGGAAATCGTCATCGGTTGGTGCCGTGACAGCTTTCACTCGTCGCATTTCACGTCCTGCTTTGGCACAACGATTATCACCGGGTAGGTCCCCTGGTCGAGTTCCACGCGCGCGACCACGGCCATCGTCGTGCTGTCGATGTCGTCGTACACGCTGACTTTTTCATTCCGAAGGCTTGTGATGCCGGTACACGCAGACGCGCGCCCCTCGTCGGAGATCTTGCATCGGATCGGGTTGTCTGCCAGGTAGCGATATTTGTCCCTGTCGGGGGCCGCAAGATATTCGCGAACGCCCTGTGCCGATCCACCGACGCCGGTGACATACCCAATGGCGCACTGCTGTTGGGATGCATCACTGCCCCCGGATGTTTCAGCGTTCGCGGTTGTGCCTGCTGCTGCGATGACCGCCGCGAGTGTCGATGCAAGGAGGTATTTCATGGCGCAAATCACGGTTGTCGAATTGAAGTGCTGGATTGTAAAGGGATCTTTGCCGATGCGTCGGGAAGCGAAGACCGGCCGCTACTGCCTGTCTATCGAAGAATCGGGATGGAGCGCCGGATTCCAGTTTTTCCTGGCGATATCATCGGCTTCGATGGGCTGCACAGTAGCCACCAGGAGGTCACCGGGATTGCGCTGAAGAACAGCGCAGTTTTCAATCGGCAGCTAACAGGGCTTGAAGCTCGAGACGGTGCACCGGATTCGCTTCCACAACAATGGGATGGTGCGGGTCCTGGGGCAAGGAGATCCGGATTCTCGATCCTGACGGTTTGCGCAGCGTCTGAGTCGTCACGCCTGGTCTTTCACGAGGATCCGCGACAGCGGAACCTGTGCGTCAATGGTGACGCCATTGCCCGGGCTGCTTTCGACGGACAGGACGCCACCCAGCAGGAGAATTCGTTCGCGCATGCCGACCAGACCGAACGCATCGCCCCGCGGCGGGAAATCTTCCGGTAATCCGACGCCGTCGTCACGGATCCGCAGATGGCACTGACGATTTTCCGTCGACAGCCTGACCGATACGTGATTCGCGTGGGCATGGCGCGCGACATTGGTCAAGGCTTCCTGGACCACGCGATACAAACAGATAGCGGCGAGATCGTTCAGACGCAAGGCATCAGCCTGGATCTCGCACCGGGCCGACACACCGTAACGCTGCTCAAACGCTTCCGTCATCCATTCGAGCGCGGCTTCCAGCCCCAGGTCATCAAGGACCGGCGGGCGTAGATCGGCCGCAATGCGCCGCAGCGACGCGGCCATGGTATCGATCTGGGCGGCAAGCTCGCGAACTGAACGCAGGGCGCCGGGCGCATCCGTGCCGACGTGCTGCACCAGTTCGGTTTCGTGCAGCGCCAGCGTCATTTTCAGCGCGGTGATCTGTTGGCCCAGGTCATCATGCAGTTCACGTGCGATGCGTTTCTGCTCATTCTCGCGCGCCTGCTGCACGAGTGACGACGTGCCAACAGCACGTTCAAGTTCCTCCAGCCGACGCCGTTCGCTCAGGTCTCGCGTGATCTTCGCAAATCCGAGCAAGGCGCCGTTTTCATCGTGAACGGCCGTGATGACAACATTGGCCCAGAACCGGCTGCCGTCCTTGCGCACCCGCCACCCTTCGTCCTCCGCGCGCCCCTGCAACGTCGCAGCGGCGAGCAATTGCGCGGGCTTGTTGGCGGCGACATCCTCGTCGGAATAGAAAACTGAAAAGTGCTGACCGACGATGTCGTCTGGAGCATATCCCTTGGCTCGCTCGGCGCCGGGATTCCAGCTCGTCACATTCCCCGCAGGGTCGAGCATGAAGATCGCGTAATCCTGCACCGCATCGATCAGCAGGCGGTAGCGGTGGCCGATTTCGATGTCGCTCAGGTTACGTGAGCCATACAAAGCGGAGCTACACTGCAGCATGGTGGTCTCCGGGAAACAGCCTGAACCTGGCAGGGAGCAACCTGATCACAGACGGGGCGATCCACCGAGCTGGCGCTGGCTCGCCGTTACCTGATAAAAAGATGGTACATCAGTAACGTCTCGGTCCAGCGGTGTTACACAACTACCGATGCGGCAAAAAATCGCTTCTGGTGTCGGAAATTATTTCGCGCCGTGTACCGGCGGCGGCAACGCGTCGTTTGTACTGTTGCTCGATTCGACGCGCGACGGCGATACATAAGTGCGGAGGTTCTGCGCTGCGCCGCTCATGCAACATCTGTCTCGCGTCCGCACTTTACAGCCCTCGGCGGCCCGGGAGGCTCGCTCGGCTCGAGCCGTAGCGCGCCCCAGCCGAGCGGCGCGAATACATGGCCGCCAGCCAGTTCGACCAGTTCCACGAATTTTTCGAGCGACGCGCCCGCAGCGATCCGAACCGGCGCGTTGCTGATGAAATCCTGCGTGCGCAGCCACGGGGCGTCACCGCGATTGATCTCGTTGACACTGCGCTCGCGGCCGTCGTACCCGGCGTCGGGCGGCAGCAGCGGCCCGTCGAACGCGACGGTCAGGATCTGCTGCGGCGCGTCGTCGTAGGGCAGGCCGGCATGTCTTTCATAAGGCGCGCGCTCCCATCCGTCGCCCCATTGCTGGTCGAGTGGCGCGCGTGTGAAATAGGCCCACGGCGCGCGTACGAAACACAGTCCGTAAGCGTGGCGGACGCCGTCCAGATCGGTTGCAAGTGCCATGACGGTAGCCTCGAAATGTGGATGACGTCAGCGCTTTACGCTTCGTCGCCAGCAGCAAACAAGCCGTGCTCCGGCTGTGCCTGCTCGTTATCGACACACTGCACATGCCAGTGGCCGGTCATCAGGATGCGGCCGCGGTCCGCGCACCACTGCGCGCGCCCGGTCTCGCCTTCGAACGGCCCGCTGCAATCGTTCAGATCCAGGCCTTCGAGCACGCACACGGGGGTCGCGTCATGCGGGCCGCATACCAGCGTATTGCCGCAATCCACATGCAGCGCGCCCCATTCGGGCAGATCGAGCCCTTGGTGGCCTTCGCGAGACCATTGCCGTGTGTCCTTGTCGAGCCAGAGAATGGCAAATGCCATTGGATGGACACGATCGAACGTGTCGAGGTGTACTGTGAGACGCATGAAAATTCTCCGAAACATGTGGGCCGGTTTAATTGAACCAGGCCGCAAAAACCGTGACTGAAAGGCGGTTCATTGACTCAAGACCCATTGCACCAGGGTGTGCGCATCGTCCGCCGATAACGGCCCGCCGCGATCGGCCGGGAGCGGCATCGCCATATCGCCCCAATGCGCCTTGCCGCCGAGCCGCAACTTATGTTCAAGCTTGAACTGCGCGTCCGGCACGTTGCGGTAGCGCTCGGCGATCTGCTGGAACGACGGCGCGAGAAACGGCGCGTCGCGCGTGTGGCAGAACATGCAGTGTTGCTGATCGACCAGTGCGGCCGGCTCCGTCTCGGCGTGCGCGACAGAGCCAGCCAGCACCAACACGGCACATGCCGCCAGACAGCTGCGAGTTGGGGCAGTCACGGCACGGACTCCTTTGCTGGGGGAATGAGTTCAGTGTAAGGGCACAAACCTGGATGCCGTTGACCTTGGTCAACCAGCACGCAAGGTCTGAATTTGACGTGTCGCGCATAGCTCCTATGCTGGTGACAGGCGGGCGTCGCGCAGAGCGGACCGCCTCGAAGGCGGTCCACAACCCGTAGGTGCGCAGACACGCCGCTCCAGCCCGCATCCTGCGCAAGGAATCAGAGGGTGGTCATGAAGATTCATTTTCCAGAGGAACTTCCGGAATATTGCGCGCGCGACCTCGTCATCGCGTTTCCGGCCGAAGTGGACGGCGCGCGCGTGCAGTGCGCGATCACTGCGGAGGCGCTCGAAGACCATTTCGGCGCTGTTTCGCTGCGCGAGGACGACCTGATTGCTGCATTCAACTCGAACCGGCATCCAATCGAACACGCAGCAAGGCAACTGCTTAACGAGGTCGGTGCCAAACCGGTGCTCATGCACAGCGGTTTCTTCCGCTTTAGCGAGTGACTTTTCGCTGCGCGGCTCGGAGCAGCGACGCTTTCGATGCGCCACGTCGGCGCGAAGCAAAGTGCGGACTGGCTGTGCAGATTCGAGGGGAATCCCATGCGTGCGATGGTGTTCGACGGCAGCGCGTCGTTGCTGCGTGAGCAGGAGGTGCCGGATCCGACGCCCGGTCCCGGGCAGTTGCTGATCGATATTCGCGCGTGCGGCGTATGCCGCACCGATCTTCATCTGATCGACCACGAACTCGAGCATCCCAAACAGCCGGTGATCCCGGGTCACGAAATTGTCGGCACGGTAGCCGCTCTCGGCGCGGCGGTGACGGGGTTCGCTGTCGGCGACCGGGTGGGGGTGCCATGGGTTGGCCGCACGTGCGGGCATTGCCGCTACTGTCTGTCGGCGCGGGAAAATCTTTGCGACGACCCCGGCTTCACGGGCTATACGATCGACGGCGGCTACGCCGAGCGCACGGTCGCCGACAGCCGGTACTGCTTTCATCTACCGGCTCAATACACGGACATCGAGGCAGCACCGCTGCTATGCGCGGGCCTCATCGGTTATCGCACGTTGAGCATGGCGGGCGACGCGCAACGCATCGGCATCTACGGGTTCGGCGCGGCGGCCCATATCGTTGCGCAGGTCGCGCGTCATCAGCAGCGCATGGTGTACGCGTTTACGCGGCCGGGTGATCGCGCAGCCCAGCAACTCGCGCTGCGGCTGGGCGCGGCATGGGCGGGTAGCAGCGACGAGGCGCCGCCTGACGAACTGGATGCGGCTCTGCTTTTTGCGCCCATCGGCGCGCTCATTCCGCAAGCATTGCGGGCGGTCGCGAAGGGTGGTGTGGTGGTGTGCGGCGGGATTCACATGAGCGATATTCCGTCGTTCCCGTATGCAGTTTTGTGGGGCGAGCGGCGCGTGGTGTCGGTCGCGAATCTGACGCGCGACGATGGGTTTGCCTTCATGCGCGTTGCGGCCGAAACGCATCTCGCGATCGAAACGACGAGTTATCCGTTGACGGATGCCAATCGGGCGCTCGGCGACCTGCGCGATGGCAGGTTGACGGGTGCGGCAGTGCTTGCCGTTCGCTAACGGCCGGGGCGCTTCAGGACGCGGCGTCCCTCGATTGCGGTGCTGCCGTCAATCAACCGGATCGTGCTTCAATCCCGCATCCAAACCCCGATTCAAACCCGCACAAGACCCTCGTGATCGAGGATCCGGATGTCCTTGCCCCGTATATCGACCAGTCCGTCACGCTGGAATCTGGAGAGCATCCTGCTTACCGTTTCGAGCTTGATCCCCAGATAGCTGCCGATTTCCTCGCGCGTCATGCGCAGGTGAAACTCCGTCGGCGAATACCCGCGCATTCTTAAGCGATCCGACAGATTCAGCAGGAACGTCGCGACGCGCTGTTCGGCGGACATCGTGCCGAGCAACATCATCTGCGACGACTCGCGCACGATCTCGCCGCCCATCATCCGATGCAGATGTTGCTGGACGGCCTTGACCTCGCGGCACATGGCTTCGAGCAGATGGAACGGGATGATACAGACCTTGCTGTCCTCGAGCGCCACGGCATCGCAACTATGGTGGCCGGAGCTGACGCCGTCGAACCCGAGCGAGTCGCCGGCGAGATGAAAGCCGGTTACCTGCTCGCCGCCGTCGCGGTGCATGACGACTGTCTTGAAGGAGCCGGCGCGCACGGCATAGATGTTCTGGAACGAATCGTTCGCGCGATAGATCGTCTCGCCCTGTTTGATGGTCCGCGATGGGCAAATGAGCGATTCCATCCTTTTCAATTCGTCGGACGTCAGGCCCTGCGGCATGCAGATAGCGCGCATGGAGCAGGCCGTGCAGCGCAGTGCGTCGTTGCGCGGTGCCCGCGCGCTTGCCGGCACCTGTCCCGGGACGGGCATTCCCTGCGCGGGGACAAACTTGTGCGAGACGACTGAACAGACTGCAACGTCAGACATGATCTGCTCCCGATTGAAGACTCCATCCCGGTGCTGCCGCCCAGACGCGGGGCGGTCAGGGTTTGAGTTCATGGCTCGAAGTATCGGCCGCGCCGTCTCAAAATAAAATCGGCGCGGAATGAACTTCGAGTAGGAGAGCGGGAAGGTTTGTAGGGCGTTTCCTACATCACGGGGATGCGGACCGGGGGAATCCCTGGGTGCGCTGGGTGAGGGCTGCGCGGCAGGTCAGAAGGGAAATACGGCGCTCCCTGGCTCGGACCGTGTCGCGGGCCGCCCGCCAATGCGGGGAGGCGCAGGCGTTCAGATGTCGTCCTCTTCGTCGCCGACCAGTTTGTGACGCATCGCATAGCGCACCAGCGCAGCCTCGTGCGGCACCTGCATCTTTTCGAGGATGCGCGTCTTGTACGTGCTGACGGTCTTGCTGCTCACACAGAGTTCGGCCGCGATTTCGGTGATCGTCTGACCGGCGGCAATCCGCTTCATGACATCGAATTCCCGGTCGGACAGTCGCTGATGCGGCAGCCGATCGGTCGGCTCGTTCAGGCTCTGGGCAAACCGCTCGGCCATCGCCAGGCTGACGTAGACGCCGCCGGCGGCTACTTTGGTCACGGCTGCCACCAGTTCGGCACTCGCGCTTTCCTTGGTCAGATAACCGGACGCCCCGGCCTTGAATGCACGCACCGCATACTGCTGCTCGGCGTGCATGGTCAGCACGAGAATGCGCAGCGCCGGTTTTTCTTCCTTGATCTGTTTGATCAGCTCGACGCCATTACGGCCGGGCATCGACAGATCGAGCACCATCACATCGGCGGCGCGCTCGCGGATCAGTGCGACCGCGCTGGCGCTGTCGCACGCTTCGCCGACCACTTCGAAACCGCTTGCGCCTTGCAGGATATGCCGAAGACCGTCGCGTACGAGCGCATGGTCGTCGGCGATCAATACGCGGGTCATGTCTGTATCTCCTGCGATTGCACGGTCTGCGTCGGAATGGTGACGGTTAGCGCGAAGCCTTTGCCGTGCGCGGTATGAATGTCGACGGCGCCGCCAAGCATGTGCGCGCGTTCACGAACGCCGAGCAAGCCGAATGATTTGACAGCCGGCTCGGCCGCGCGATGCGCGCCCTGGCCGTTGTCGGCGATGCGCAACACGAAGTTCTGACGCTCGGCGTGCAGGCTGAGCATGACTCGCGTGGCATCGGCATGCCGCGCGACATTGGTCAGCGCTTCCTGCACGATGCGAAACAGTGCGGTCGCGCCGGCCTGGGTAAAACGCGCGTCGCCCGTTTCGATGTCACGCTCCACGTCGATACCGTGGCGGTTCGTGAAGTCGTTGGAAAGCCATTCGATTGCGGGTATCAGGCCGAGGTCGTCGAGCATGACCGGGCGCAGATCGGCGGCAATACGGCGCAGCGAGGCGACCGTCACGTCGATCAGCTGGCGCATGCTTTGCAATTGTGCTCGCACTGGCGCACCCGCTGACGCGTCCAGCGCTGCTTCGACCGACGCGAGGTCCATTTTTAGCGCAGTGAGCTGCTGACCGAGGTCGTCGTGCAGTTCGCGTGCGATCCGCGTTTTCTCCTCTTCGCGCACCTTTTGCAGGTTGGCCGAAAGCTCGCGCAGTTCCTCGCGCGCCTGCCGTTGCGCACGCTCCGCTTTGACGCGTTCGGTGATGTCGCGCAGCATCACTGTGTAGAGGCGGGTGTTGCCGTCAGGGATCTGCGAAATGGACGCCTCCAGTGGAAATTCCTCGCCGTTGGCGCGCAAACCCCACAGCACGCGCTGGCTGCCCATCTGCCGGTCCGACACGCCCGTCACCCCGAATTGTTCGACGTGATGCGCGTGGGCCGCGCGAAACCGCTCGGGGATGAAGCGATCGAGCGGCGCACCGACCGCATCCATGACGGAGCAGCCGAACACGCGTTCCGCCATCGGATTGAAGATGACGATGCGCTGATGCTCGTCGATGGTGATGATCGCCTCCATCGAGGACCGGATGATGGCCATCATCCGCGCTTCGCTCACACCGGACTGACTGCTCTGCGCGCTTGCTTCTGCGCTCGCGAGCAGATCGTCGCGGCGCGCGCGTGCCAGCATGTGGGCGCTCGCCGCCAGAAAAAGGGCGGCGGCGAGACAAAGGAATCGCGCTGAATCGAACCAGCGTTGCATCGCCAGCATGGCGGCAAGCGCCACACAGAACGTCGCCGCGGCTGCGACTGCGGGCTGTGTCACGTGCAAGGCTCGCCGGCCGCGTGCGTGGGGATCGGGCGAAGCGGGCGTCTTATCGCGAACGGCCATGTGGGCCTCTTCGGAAACGGCAGACAAGGACCGGTTGCGCTGCCCGATGAGTTGCGGTGGCGGCGCGTAGTGCGAGCATCCCGGTTCCGTGCGTAGTCATGCTTGCCGCGGCACCGGACCACTGGGATATCGTGCCAACGGAAAATGGCTGCGCTCATTGTGCGTGAAACATAGGCTTCGTGCCAGTGCCGCCGGGCTGCATGATCGTCCGCCGTGCGGGTTGTCCCGCAATGCCAGTGGCCGAGCGCCGCCCGGGTAGTGCCGCGCTATTCAATGCGACATCAGCACCGGCACGGTCATCGACTGCAACAGGGTGCGCGTGACGCCGCCGAGCAGCCGTTCCTGAGCCCGGGCGTGGCCATAGGCGCCCATCACCAGCAGATCGATATGACGGTCGGCCAGCATATTGAGCAACACGGCGCCGGTATTGACGCCCGCTACCTTGGGCGCGGCAGTGAAGCTCGCCTCGATACCATGGCGCGCCAGCCAGGCGGCGACGTCGATACCGGTCGGCTCGCCAGCGTGCGGATGACGCTGCACAGTCACGACCGTGACGAAACTGGCGCGGCGGATGAGCGGCAGCGCGTCGGTCGCGGCTCGCGCGCTTTCGCGTCCGCCGTCCCACGCGATCATCACGTTCTCCATCTGGGGTCGCACCGGTCCCGCATGAGGCAGCACGATCGCCGGACGTCCCGAACCCATCACGACGTCCTCGACGAACTGCCGCGCGATATACGCGCTCCGGTCCTCCGGGTCCTCCTGGCCGAGGATCAGCAGATCGGCATGGCGCGCGTGCAGCATCGCCGTTTCGGCCGGGGCGCCGTCCGGCGCCCGCCATTCCGCGCTGCATCCGGCACGCCCGGCCGCGGCGATGAACCGCGCATGCGCGCTCTTCAGATTGGCGTCGCGTTGCGCGTCACGACTCGCGAGCCAGATGGAGTCTTCACGCAGAAAGAGCGGTCTTGTCAGCTCTTCGCAAACCACATGCAGACCGATCAGATGCGCGTCGTGGCGTGCCGCAATCTGCAACGCGTAGTCGAGCCGCGCATCGCTATGAGTGCTGTCGTCAAGATGCACCAGTAGAGTTTTGCAGTTCATGACGGATCCTTGGCGAGTGCTCCGGCAGCTTGTGCAAGGTTTGCGGAAGGCGATGCGCAGTGGCCGGAGATCAGCAGCACCGGACAGGTGGCGATGCGCAGAAGATGTTCCGCGACGCTGCCGAGCATCAGCCGTCGCACGCCACGCCGGCCGTGTGTGCCCATCACCACGAGGTCGGCGTTGAACTCCTGCGCGGCGCGCTGGATGCGGTGTGCGATGTCTTCGCCTGTCATCAGCTCGGTTTCGACCATGCGCGTCTGCCCCTTTACGCCCGCCCTGGCCATGAGCGCAGCGGCGTCGGCCAGCGCGTGCCGCCCCTCCTCGGTGAGCGCGTCGAGCACGTATGACGGGTCGTAGCCGGGTACGTCATAGGACATCAATGGCACGTCAACGACGTAGAGCGGCTGCAGCCGCGCGTCCGAATCCCGTGCCAGCTGGACAGCGGCAGTCAGTGCGCGCGCCGAGGTTGCGCTGCCGTCGACGGCAACCAGAATCTGCTTGTACATCGCGAACACTCCAGTACAGGAAGAGGGCAGGCCGCGCTCAGTGCGACATCAGCACCGGCACGGTCATCGAGCGGAGAATCGTGCGCGTGGCACCGCCCATCACCAGTTCGCGCCAGCGGGCATGGCCGTAGGCGCCCATCACCAGCAGATCGGCGCCGCTGTCGGCCACCTGCGAAAGCAGCACCTCGCCGACCGAACCTCCCGGTCCGGTTTCAATGTTCTCGATCTCTACAGCTACGCCATGTCGTGCAATCACGGTGGCGATATCCGCGCCGGGAATGCGGGCGCGCTCGCTTTCGTGCGCGGCGTTGACGCTGAGGATCGTGGTCCTTTGCGCGGTCCGCATGAACGGCAGCGCGTCGTGCACGGCGCGCGTGGCTTCGCGGCTGCCATCCCACGCGACCAGCACCCGCGCGCCGGTCGACCTTTCGTTGCTCGCATACGGCACCAGCAGGACCGGGCGGCCGCTCGACAGAATGAGGTTTTCGGGGAAGAAGTCGCCGACATACGATTCCGGATCCTTCGGGTCGTCCTGACCGGCCACGATGAGGTCCGCGCAGCGGCCCGCGCGGGGTATGGCGAGACTGGCAGGCTCGTCCAGGGCGACCCATTCGCCCGCCACGCCGGCGCGCCGGAGTTCGGCATGAAAGAGCCGTTCCAGCGCCGCGCGCCGCTCCGCGCGCATCTCTTCATGCGTGGCGTAGTACTGCGCGGTTCCCGCCATCACATACAGCGAGCGGGGATCCGGCGTGAAGACGGCGAATGCGCCGGTCAGATGTGCGTCGAACTGTTTGGCGAGGCGCAGCGCGATTTCGAGCCGCGGGTGCGCACGCTGGCTGTTGTCGAGATGAACAACGATGGTTTTGTAACTCATGGCAGTCGCTCCGGGAAAGGAAGGTGACGCGCGGACAGTTGAGCTTGAGTCTAGGTACGATGGCGGCGGCCCCGTTGATGCAGATCAACGACGGCTGCGGCGCGGCGCGTGAAAGTGGTGTTTGACTTAGGTCATGCCCCACGGCTCTGCGCCCGCCTATGCTCCCCGACATGCGAGGCGGCCGTGCTGGCGGCCGTGCATTTCCCTCTGGAGGAGCGAGTCATGTCTGAGCCCCGCGTTCTAGTCGTTTTCTTTTCCCGCACCGGCACCACGCGCATGCTGGCATCCACGCTCGCCAGGATGCTGTCCGCCGACCTCGAAGAAATCTGCGACTGCACCGAACGGCGCGGCGCCTTGGGTTATCTGCGCTGCCTGATGGACTCGTGGCGCAGGCGGCCTGCCGGGATCGTGCCGGCAGCGCTCGATACCGCGCAATACGATCTGGTGGTGGTGGGCACGCCCGTATGGGGCGGCTCGGTGTCCGCGCCGATCCGCGCGTATCTGCTCGAGAACCGCTCGAAGTTCAGACATGTGGCGTTCTTTTGCAGCTTCGGTGGCCTCGGCAGTCAGGCTGCTTTTGACGAAATGCGCGAGCTGGCCGGCAGAGCCCCGGTCGCGCAGTGCGCGGTGCGCGCCGCTGAAGTGCAGCGCGGCGTGGTGGCCGCGTCGCTGGCGTTGTTCGTGAGCATACTGAAACGCCATCTCACGCACTATGCAGCGCTGGAATGGACCTGCTGAGTTCAAGCGCCGTCTAGGCCGGCAGCAGCATCAGCACGGCTGCCAGGCCCATCAACGCTGTCGCGATCGAGCCGAGCACGACGAGCGGCCGGCTCGCGGTAAAAGCGCCCATCACCGAGCGCTTCGACACGAGCAGAAGAATCACCACCATCAACGGCACGGCCACCACGCCGTTGATGACCGCGCTCCAGAACAGCGCTTTCATCGGGCTGACCGGCGAAAACTGGATCGCCAGCGCGGCCAGCACGCTCACCGCGATAATCCCGTAGAAACCGCGCGCATCGTGCAGCTTGCGCTCGAGCCCCTCCTGCCATCCCAGCGCTTCGGCCAATGCATAAGCGCCCGATCCCGCCAGCACGGGTACCCCGATGAATCCCACGCCAAGTACGCCGAGCGCGAACAGCAGATACGCGAAGTCGCCGGCAAGCGGGCGCAACGCGCTGGCCGCCTGGGCGGCGGTGGTGATGTCGGTCACGCCTGCGGCGTGCAGCGTCACGGCAGTGGCGAGCATGATGAAGTAGGCGGTGAGATCGGAATAGAGCATGCCGCTCCAGGTGTCCCAGCGGATGCGCCGCAGTTCCGTGGGCGCTGCGCGCGGGTGACTTACGAGCGGCGCGCCGTCGGGACGGGCATGCATGTCTTCGACTTCCTCAGACGCCTGCCAGAAGAACAGATACGGGCTGATCGTCGTGCCGAACACCGCGACGATGACCGCCGCCGCGTTCGCATCCACGGTGAAGCGCGGCCAGAGCGTGCGCAGCGCCACGTCGCGCCACGGCACATGCACGGTGAACAGTACGGCCGCGTACGCAAGCAGGGAAATGGTCAGCCACTTCAGAAAAAACACGTAGCGATGGTACGGAACGAAGATCTGCAACAGCAAAGTGGCGAACACGAAGCCCACGGTCAGCAGGTGCCGGTCGATGCCGCTGACCAGTTGCGCGACTTCGCCCATCGCGGCTACGTCCGCCGCGATGTTCAGCGTATTGGCAAGCAGCAATAGCAGCACCACGGCGTATAGAACGACAGGCGGGAATGCCTCTTTGATGTTGGCGGCCAGACCCTTGCCGGTGACGCGGCCCAGGTTCGCGCACATGGACTGGATAGCCGCCATGAGCGGAAACGCAAGCGGCATCGTCCAGAGCATGTTCAGACCGAACTGCGCGCCGGCCTGCGAGTATGTGGCGATGCCGCTCGGATCGTCGTCGGCGACGCCGGTGATGAGGCCGGGGCCGATGCGCGCGAGCGGATGCTCCTTGAGCCGCGAGAGACTTGCGCCCAGGCGTTTGCGCGGCGGTTCGTCGAACTCCGCTGCGCATGCCTCGGCAGGCGCAGGTCGCACGGCGTGCGACGCGGTTGTCGACCGGCGCGAACACGGCATGGCCGTCTACCGGTTGCGCAAAGCGGGGTTGTGCAACGCGGAGACCGCGCCGTACACCACGCGCGGATCGTGCTGGCCTTTGTACACCGGCGGCGCGGAGCGGTCCAAACCCAGCAACGTGTACACAGCCGTCTGCGCGGAGCGCACCGAATATTCGACGGTGAACACCACGTCGTTCGGCAACTCGCAAAACTGTCCGACGAATGCGAGGTTCGCCCAACCCTCGGGCACCACCTGAGGCCGGTCGCCGGGCCTGCGCCGCAGAAACTGGCTGGTGATGAACGGCATCAGACACGGAATGCAGATCGCGTCGTCGAGGATGCGCGCCGCTTCGGTTTGAATGTGCAGATGGCCGAGCAGCTCCGTCATGATTTCGCGGCCCGTGCATTCGGCCATCGGCTTGCCGACGAAATTGCCCGGCCGCTCGACAAAGAGCCCATAACCCCAGAACACCTCGACGTCCTTCGGCTGACCGATGAAATGCGGCTGGTGCGGCAGTACGATCGAGGCGAGCCAGTTCGATTGCGGGAAGGTAATCAGGCCGCCTTCGCCCGGCACGTTGCCGGTCAGATCGCGGACCAGGCGGAACAGCGTCGGATCGTGCAGCGTCGCGGTAAAGGAGAGCCACCTGGATTCGTCGGCGTGATCGGCGAAAACGGATGGACGGCCGAACTCGGCTCGTCCCGCTGCAATGGTTTTCCAGAGCGCCCACGCGCCGCTACTGTCGTCATGATCGAACACGGCGGCGCGGTTCGTGCCGCCCAGGCTCGATCCTGCCGTCATCGAACCGAGCGTGACGATGACCTTGTCTGCCTCGGCGACCGGAATCTCGACGCGACGGTTTTCGTGTTCGCATACGATACCGGCCACCCGGTTCAGTTCGCCGCCTTCGTCATGCCGCAGGTCGACGACGCGCGTGTTAGCGCGAAATCGCACGCCGTGCTCGTCGAGCCACTTGCGCAACGGCCGCACCATCGAGTCGTACTGGTTGTAGACCGTGCGCATGATGCCGTGCAACTGGTTGAAGCCCGGCGTCATATGCGCGAAGCGCAGCAGGTAGCGGCGGAACTCGACGGCGCTATGCCACGGCTGGAATGCGAAGGTCGTGCACCACATGACCCAGAAGTTGGTTGCGAAAAAGTCCGGTTCGAAGTGGTCGGAAATCCGGCTGTCGCCGAGCAGGGCTTCCGGTTCGATCGAAAGGCGGCCGAGCGTGAGCAGATGCTTCTCGGCAAGCTCATAAGGAGGCGCGTCTTCGCGCCGGCCATTGCGCACGAGCCGCGCTTTCGAAGAGGTGCGGATCGTGCTGTTCCAGTCGAAAATTTCCTTTGTGACGCTGCTACGGCCGTCCAGTGTCGGAATCGAGTCGAACAGATCGTAGGTGCACAGATACTTGCTCTCGAGCATGCGGCCGCCGCGCGCGACATAGCCTTCCTGTGGCGAGCCGGCACCGTCGAGACTGCCGCCCGGTTTGTCGAGTGCCTCGAAGATCGTGATGTTGCAGCCGGGCACATCGGCGTCGCGGATCAGGAACGCGGCGGCCGCCAGCGAGGCAATGCCGCCGCCGATGAGATGGAAATGGCCGGATGCGCTGGCGTCGTCGCGGGCGGTATCCGCAATGGCTTGCGTGGCAAGCTGCTCCGAATGATTCATTTGAGAGTCCCAGCAGGGTGATGGTCGTGCACGTGGTGGTGCCTAGACCATACCGGCGGGGCAGGAACGCGTGTTGAGTTGGATCAACGGAGCGCGACGCGACCCGCGAGTCCGGCACAAGCGGTTCGCGCGCAAGCTCGCCAGCAGGACAGTGCCGTTGTTTAAACGACCCACCATGCAAGCGCGGCCGTCAAAAGCACGACCGCCCACGACGGCACGCGCCACCACCCGAGCAGCACCAGCGCCACGACGAGCAGCACGAAGTCGCGCCCGCTATGCACCGCGCTGGTCCACACGGGGTCATAGAGTGCGGCCAGCAGGATGCCGACCACGGCGGCGTTGATGCCGGCCATTGCGCGTCGCATCGACGCGAAGGCGCGTAACTCGCCCCACAGAGGGAGTGCCGCGCCGACCAGCAGAAACGATGGCAGGAAGATCGCGAGGGTGGCGATCAGTGCGCCAACCACGCCCGAAGGATGACCCGCGCTGGTGGCGCCGAGAAATGCGGCGAACGTAAAAAGCGGACCGGGAACCGCCTGCGCTGCGCCGTAGCCTGCCATGAACGCGTTCGAGGAAACCCAGCCGCGCGGTACCACGACCGCCTCGAGCAGCGGCAACACGACGTGGCCGCCGCCGAACACCAGCGATCCGACCCGGTAGAACGCCGCAAATAGATCGAGCGGATAACTGTGCAGATAGGCTGCGACCGCGGGCAATCCGAACAGTAGCAGCGCGAAAGCCGCGAAGCAGGCGAGTGCGCCGGTTTTCGTCCCCGGCATGCCGAGCGGTGCGCTCGGCACCTCGGTCGATGACTTCAGAAAGGCGGCGCCGGCGATTCCCGCGGCCACGATCGACGCGACCTGCCCATAGGCCGCGCCGAGCACGATGACTGCTATGGCGGAAACTGCCGCGATAGTCGCGCGTGCGCGGTCGGGACAGAGCATGCGCCCCATCGACCAGACTGCCTGCACGACCACGGCGACCGCCGCGATCTTCAGCCCTCGCAATAGCAGAAGCGAGGTCGCTTCCGACAGACTCGTGAAGCCATAGGCAAACGCCACGAGCAATAACACCGACGGCAGCGTAAAGCCGAGCCAGGCCGCTACCGCGCCCGCCACGCCGCCACGCAGACGCCCGATTGCGATGCCGACCTGACTGCTGCCGGGTCCGGGCAGAAACTGGCACAGCGCGACCACGTCGCTGAACGTGTGTTCATCGAGCCACTGGCGGCGCCTGACGAATTCGTCGCGAAAGTAGCCGAGATGGGCTGCCGGGCCGCCGAACGAAGTCAGGCCGAGCCTCAGGAAAATGCAGAAGAGCGTCCACGGCGAGCTACGGGCCGCTACAGCAAGGGGAGTCTCTGTATCCGTGTCGCGCATGGAAATAGTCGTACCGCTCATAGGCTGGGATGGGCTCCGAAAAATAGCACACGCTGGCGCCCATTTGCGCTGTGGTGTGTGGACGCGCTCTCGTTTGAACCGCAGGGCGCACGGCCGGCAGCGCAATGCCGTACCGTTGACGCAGGTCAATCGACGCGCGCGAATCGCGCCGATGATGTTTTCATCGGCGCGCTGCCGTACACGGCTTCGGCTACCGAAACGGTCGATGGATAGGACACAGCACGTGCGGGGGCAGCATGGGAATCGATATGCAGATCGTCTATTTCGGGTTCGCGGGATCCGCGCAGATCGAAGCGGAGGCTGCAGTGCAACTGCTGCGCCTCGAGCGGTTCGGCCAATTCATTTCTGGATGCCATCTTGCGATCGAGGCCATGCATGAGCGAGCAATACGCGAGATACCCGACGGCCCCCGCGCCGTGCAGGGCCCGACGCTGGATCACCTCAAGTTCGATGTGCGTCTCGATCTTGTGCTGCGCACGGGTGAACTGATGCCGCTCGAACATCGACAGAGCCCTGATCCAGACGACGCGGTACGGGCCGCATTCGATTCGGCCGAACGGTTGCTCGAGCGCGGCGTCGCGCGCGTCTGATTGGCAACGGTTGTTCCGATGTTCTTACTCTGGAGACAGTCATGTACGCCAACATCGTGGTGGCCGTGGACGGCAGCGAAGGCGCAAAGCGCGCGCTCTCCGAAGCGATCCAGCTCGCGAAACTCTCACACGGCAAGTTGACGGCGGTTTACGTGCTGGATCAGTCGGCGGCATTCACGTATGCGGGAGCCTGCGATCCGCATCTTCTGACGGACGCTGCGCGGCAGGTCGGGCTCAGCCTGCTGCGTGGCGCACTCGCCCAGATGCGCGACCTCAATGTCCCGGGCGACACAGAGATTGTGGAGACGCAAGGCATCGCCGAGGATATCGCCAGCGCGTTGCTGCGCTGCGTACAACACCGTGGCGCGGACCTGGTCGTGATGGGCACGCACGGACGTCGCGGTTTGCGGCGCATGGTGATCGGCAGTGTGGCCGAGCGGGTCGTCCGCTATGCGACGTGCCCCGTGCTGCTGATCCGCGAGCCGGTCGACAAGGAGGATCCTACTGAGGCCTGATGCGCATCTCACGTCGGCCATGACTGAGCTGGTTTTACCGTCGACAACGGCCCGGTGATCCGGTTGGGCCGTCTCAGCTCGGGGCAGGGCCAATGGAAAATCGCATCATTTTCTGATTGACGTTGAAACGCAGCAAAGCGTCCGTGTCCGCAACGTAGAGTTCATTCCCGATGAGCGCCCTTCCGAACGGCGAATGCAGGCCGCGGAGAAACACGACCTGCGTCCGGGCGACCCCGATTCCACTGGTGTCCCGTAGCAGCACGATTCGATCGGGACTCTTCACGCCGGCGCCAGCGCGCTCCATCACCTGATGTCTGATCCGCAGCACATGTTCGTTATCCTGTTTAGGCTGTGGCTACTCGGTGTCAGCAAAAAGCCTGCCTATGACAAGGATTACTGAGGCGGAAAACTTCTCCGATAGGTAGGGCCACAAGTCATCGGTTTCGACTCACTGGTCCTGGTCGTCTAAGCCTGATGGTCATTTTCGATTGATGCACCGCTGCATTGAACATCGAACTCGTGCTAACTGACATCAGGTTTCCTTAAGGTGACGTCGCTAGCATCGAAGCGCACGGGCGGTGCACTTGCTCGACCGTCGGTTTGAGCGCCGCAGCCCGCGCGCTGCCGCAATTCGATGTGACTCGAGGCAAAGGGGGAAGAATGCGGAATCAGGCGTCCTGAATTTTCACGCATCGGCGCCTCAATTTGTTCTTCATCGCGCACCAGGAGTGCTTTTGGCGATGACAACCAAAGACAATTGGAATCCGCGCATTAGCAACGCAAATCGTCACGAGGCGAGGGGGCGCGGGCCTGCCACGCCGCGTCGCGAGTTCCTGCGCGTGGCGGCAGGTTCGGTCGGAGCCTCGCTAGCCGCTACGCTGATACCCGCACTGATCCGCGATGTGCGGGCGACCCCGGCGGCCACCACGACGGGCACTATCAAAGATGTCCGGCACATCGTCATTTTCACCCAGGAGAACCGCTCGTTCGACCATTACTTCGGCACCCTTCGAGGTGTGCGCGGCTTCAACGACCGAATGGCGATCAGGCTGCCCAATGGCGATCCGGTCTGGAAGCAGCCGACCAGCGGCGGCTACATCCTTCCGTTTCATATCAACACGACGACCACGAGTGCGACATGCACGCGAGAACCGTCGATGAGCTATCTGACCGACATCGCAATATGGAACAAGGGTCTTTGCAACGCATGGAATACGGTTCGTATGCCCGGTCTCGGCATGAGTTACTTTTCGCGCAGCGATTTGCGTTTCTACTATGCGTTGGCCGACGCCTTCACGATTTGCGATCAATTTTATGCATCGACCTTCACGCAAACGAATCCCAACAGATTGCACCTGTTTAGTGGGAGCAGCGGTCTCTCCGCCGGTTTCGAGCCGACACTCGATAATGCCCAACCAACGCGTGGCCTTAAATGGCAGACGGTCGCCGAAATGCTTGAAGCGGCTGCAATCAGCTGGCGTGTTTATCAGCAGCCGGACAACTTTGACGACAACGCACTTGCGTTGTTTCAGAACTTCAAGTCAGCGCCGCCGTCGAGCCCGCTCTATCGGAACGGCATGGCGACGGTCGGCGATATCGCTCAGGCCTTCGCGGCGGATGTCGCGGCAGGCACGTTGCCACAAGTCTCGTGGATCATCGCGCCGACCGCGCTGTCCGAGCACGCGAACTATCACCCGCAAGCGGGTGAGGACCTGAGCGCGCGACTACTGGCCGGGCTTGCGGCGAACCCCGAGGTCTGGTCGAAGACCGTGTTTTTTCTGAACTACGACGAACAAGGTGGCTTCTTCGATCACGATCCGCCACCGACGCCGCCAGGCGCCGATGAGCAAGGCAAGTCGACCATCACGACGACGGGTGAGGTCTATGAGGGCTTGCCAATCGGGCTCGGTTTTCGTGTGCCAATGACAGTGGTCTCGCCCTGGTCTAAAGGTGGCTATGTATGCTCGGAAGTTTTTGACCACACATCGATCATTCAATTTATCGAGCGACGTTTTGGCGTTCGTTGCCCGAACATCAGTGCATGGCGCCGCTCGGTTTGCGGGGATCTCACGTCGGCATTCGATTTCAAAAATGCGGATTCAACGTGGCCCTCCTTGCCCGACACGAGCACATATGTCGCGGATGCCAATCTGCAATGCAGTTCGCTGCCGGCGCCAGCGGTGCCAAGAGTACAGTCGATGCCAACACAGGAGCCGGGTACGCGTCCTTCGCGGGCGCTGCCCTACGAGCTTCACGCGAGCGCACGCCTGGACGTGGAGAACGGGACGTTTTGGCTTTTAATGGCCAACACTGGGAAGGCGGGTGCTGCCTTTTCCGCTTACGACCTTGCAACGGGCGCTAATCCGCCGCGTCGCTATACGCTCGACCCTGATACGCAGATCTCCGATAGCTGGACGCGTTCCCAGCTAACCGGTACGAAATACTCGATCGCATTGCATAGTGCAAACGGCTTTCTGCGTGCATTTTCGGGCGACATTGCCACACCATTGAGCGCAGCTGTTGCGAATCCTGAGATCCGGGTTTGCTACGACCTCGCAAACAATGCGGTCTGTCTGACAATGGTGAATTCGGGCCATGCAGCGTGCAAGTTCACTGTCACATCGAACGCGTATCGCGCAGGAGACGGACCGTGGGTCTTCTCCGTGCCCGCCAACGGCGTGGGCCACACCAGCTGGCCCGTATCAGCCAGCGGCAACTGGTACGACTTCACTGTGAAGGTGGATGCGCAGCCAGGGTTCTTACGCCGCTTTGCTGGCCGCATCGAAAGCGGGCAAGACCTTATCAGCGATCCGGCGCACAGCCGTAAAGCAGCTATAGTGAAAACGCCGCCAACGTTGAGTTAGGTCCTCGCATCCGGGAGCCGCCCGATCACTTCATACAGCCGTCACGTCTCCCGATTTTTCGAAGGAGCGGCGCTGGTCCGCCTTGAGAGCGCCGCGTACAGTCCGGGCGCACGTGTGCGCCAGTCGTCATCAGCAGCTTGCGCTCATTGCAAAGTCTTGTCCCGCATCGTCATGCTCGGTGTATGTCGTTGATCGGATCGAAGATGCATAGAGACGAATCACCAAGCGGCGGATTCTCCAATCGAACCATTCCTGACTCTCAGCTATCTGTAGTCCTTTGACCCGCTTCAAGGGACATGGAATGCGATGTTCCTTCCAGGGAAAGCGCGATCCGCTGTCCTTGGTAAGGAAGTGATTCATGCTGCAGCACGGCGCGAAGAATTTGTCGTTTTCCTAACTGGAAAGCAAGGCGAATCTGTTCCTCTGTTGAATCGGCCGCCCCGAGCGATTCGCAAACTGCTTCATATGAGACCGAAAATGCTCGATATCCCCACCCGAAACCGTATGCTGAAAACCGGACAGTGGACCCTTGGGACAGGTCGGGCGCCGTAATCCAGATCATTGGCTGATTCATCGCGGCACTCTGCTGAGTAGTTAACGTGCTTGACCAACAAATCTGCATAGATGCAGACATCGTCGACGTAGACTTCGCGGCTGACGCATGGCTGATTGACAGAATAGGGCTCGCAGTCGACATCTCGTTGATATAAGTCAATGCTCTGTTGGCTAAAGAACAATTCGTCAGCTGGTTGTAGGCTTTCGTCGGCCTTCATCCAGGCGATGCAGCGGCTGTAGGTTCTTACAAAATCTGCTGACTCGGCTACTGGTCACCGTTTGTACATGAAACCCGTACGTACAAACACGAATCGATTCGCTCGGTATGTTCGGCGTGCATTGCCTGGGTGGTGTCGTCGGCGCATTGCAGAAGGGCGTGTCCCCGTCGCCGCGGGTCGGCGGTACAGGCGTCTACGATGACGTCGCGAACAAGGCCGGCGACTACATGTGGCCGATCGGCTGATCGAGCAATGGTAGGGCAGGCGGCGTCGCTAGTACGGTCGGCAGTCGCGTCGTTTGTCGCATTCAAGCTCGCGGTCATGACGATTGGACTGCGTGTCGAGCAGGACCGCGAACGAGAAGGACTCGATTTCGGCACGCGCGGCGAGGACGCGTACCACTCGTGAACAGCGTTCGTGCGAGTGACTGGGCAGCGACGTCGCCTTACTCGAAATACTGAACCGGACCCGTGCACTGCAATCATCGATCAGTCATGGAGTAAGGCTAAGGAAACCACGTCGTCGGCCAGCCGTCATCACGCCGGCCACAGCGGCAGGCACAAGGCGGAATCTTCTGCGCCAGGCCGTCGCTCAAGCGCCCGCAGACGCTTCAAGTTCCGCGAGACGTTTGCGCAGCAAGCGATCCTCCTGGAAGCGTTTAGTTTCATCGCGGATCACCGCAACGATGCCGCTAAGTTCGTTTTGCGACGAATGCAGCAGAGCGACCGTGAAGGCGATCGACAGAGACCGTCCATCCTTGTGCACAGCGGGGACACGAAGCACATCGTTGCCATATCGGGTTTCGCCCGTTGACATCGTTTTGTGATAACCGTCCCAATGGCGACCGCGCAAACGTTCCGGAATGATCAGATCCAGCGATTTTCCGAGCACCTCGCTTTGCGTAAAGCCGAACATGTGTTCGGCCGCAGGGTTCCAGAAAGTAATGCTGCCGTGTAAATCGGAAATGATGATGGCGTCGCCGATTGCGTTGGCAAGTTGCTGAAAGTCGATAGCGCTTTGCATGACGTTGCCCCGGATGGAAACATAAGTGTTCGAATCGGGTACGGCGCCGCCGACGACGGCGCCGTACTCTCAGGCCCAAGCATACCAGCGGGCCAGGGTGCCGCCGTTAAACCGCTTTGACTTCGCGTAAGTTGAAGATGTCCTGCTGGCTGTAGCCAAGGCCTGCCAGCACCTCGTCCGTGTGTTCTCCGAGCAGCGGCGACGCGGTGACTTCCGGCTTCATATCCGAGAATTTGATCGGGCTGCCAACAGTGAGATACGAACCACGCTTCTTGTGCGGGACTTCGACGATCGTACCGCTCGCGCGCAGCGACGGATCGTTGGCGAGTTCCTTCATCGTCAGCACTGGCGCGCAAGGAATGTCGAACTTGCGCAAGATGTCGACCGCTTCGAATTTGGTCTTGTCGGCGAGCCACGCTTCGATCGTTTTGAAGATTTCGAAGATATGCGGTTGACGCGCTTCAGCGGTCTTGTAGGCTGGGTCAGCGATCCACTCGGGTTTGCCGAGCGCGTTACAGATCGGCTCCCATGCGTGGCCCTGGATCGTGAAGTAGATATAAGCGTTCGGGTCCGTTTCCCAGCCCTTGCACTTGAGCACCCAGCCCGGTTGCCCGCCGCCGCCAGCATTGCCGCCGCGTGGCACCACGTCGCTGAACTCGCCGTGCGGGTATTGCGGATATTCCTCGAGATACCCGACTCGCTCCAGACGTTGCTGGTCGCGCAGCTTCACGCGGCACAGGTTCAGCACGCTATCCTGCATCGACACCGCGACTTTCTGGCCTTTGCCGGTTTTGTCGCGTCCCAGCAGCGCGGTGAGAATGCCGATTGCCAGATGCATGCCGGTGTTGCTGTCGCCGAGCGCGGCGGCGCTAATGGTAGGCGGACCGTCCCAGAAGCCGGTGGTGGACGCAGCGCCGCCTGCGCATTGGGCGACGTTCTCATAGACTTTCAGGTCGTCGTAGTGATGGCCGTCGCTGAAGCCCTTCACCGAAGCGACGATCATCTTCGGATTCAGTTCGTTCAGGCGTTCCCACGAAAAGCCCATGCGGTCCAACGCGCCTGGGCCGAAATTTTCGACCAGGACGTCCGATTCACGGATCAGCTTTTCGAGTACTTCCTTGCCCTCAGGCTTTTTCGTGTCCAGCGTGAGCGACTTCTTATTGCTGTTGAGCATCGTGAAGTAGAGCGCGTCGGCATCGGGGATGTCGCGCAGCTGGTTACGCGTGACATCGCCCGAACCCGGCCTTTCAACCTTGATCACATCGGCGCCGAACCAGGCGAGCAACTGCGTGCACGCGGGACCGGCTTGAACGTGAGTGAAGTCGATGATCTTGATGCCTTCGAGAGGTTTGGTCATTTGATATCTCCTTGATTCGTCGGATTACTTTTTCATTGCCGCGCTTTGCGGATTCAGATTGGTCAGGCGGCCGCTCTCGGTGCCGGCTGCTTCATCGATGACGGCATTGATCAGGCTCGGTTTGCCGGATGCGATCGCTTCGAGCAGCGCCTTCGTCAGTTCTTCCGGCGTGCTCACGTGATAACCGACGCCGCCGAACGCCTCGATCATCTTGTCGTAGCGTGCACCCTTCACGAACACGGTCGGCGCGACGTCTTTACCGCCTGTCGGGTTCACGTCGGTGCCGCGATACACACCGTTGTTGTTGAATACGATCGTGCAGACGGGCAAGTTGTAACGGCAGATGGTTTCGAGTTCCATTCCGCTGAATCCGAACGCGCTGTCACCTTCGATTGCCACAACCGGCTTATCGGTCGTGACCGCCGCGCCGATCGCGAAGCCCATCCCGATGCCCATGATTCCCCACGTGCCCGAATCGAAGCGTTTGCGCGGCTCGTACATGTCGATGATGCTGCGCGCGTAGTCGAGGGTATTTGCGCCCTCGTTGACAACGTTGATGTCCGGGCGCGTCTTCAACACATCGCGGATCGCGCGCAACGCGCTGTGAAAGTTCATCGGCGACGGATTCTTGTCGAGCGTCGCGGCCATCTTGGCGAGATTCTTGTTCTTGCGCTCGGCAATCGCGCCGATCCACTCGGCGCCCGGCTTGCTGAAGCTCGCATCGATGCCGGCGCGCAGTGCCGCCACGCATGAACCGATATCGCCGATCACCGGCGCGGCAATCGCGACGTTGCTGTCGATTTCGGTCGGCGAGATATCGACCTGGATAAACTTCTTCGGCTCCGCGCCCCACGTTTTGCCTTTGCCGTGCGAGAGCAGCCAGTTCAGACGCGCACCGATCAGCACGACCACGTCGGCTTCCTGAAGCACGAACGAGCGTGCCGCCGACGCCGATTGCTCGTGGGTATCCGGCAACAGACCCTTGGCCATCGACATCGGCAGATACGGAATGCCGCTTTGCTCGACGAAGCCACGGATCTCCGCATCAGCCTGGGCATACGCGGCGCCCTTGCCGAGCAGGATCAGCGGACGCTTGGCGCTCTTGAGCACCTCGATCGCACGCTTGACGGATTCCGGCGCCGGCAACTGCCGCGGCGCGGCGTCGACCACTCGCACCAGCGACTGCTGCGCCTTCACGGCATCCATCGTTTGCGCGAGCAGTTTGGCCGGTAGATCCAGATAGACGCCGCCCGGCCGGCCCGACACCGCCGCGCGGATCGCACGCGCCACGCCGATGCCGATGTCTTGCGCATGGAGCACGCGATACGCGGCCTTCGCGTAAGGCCTGGCCGCGGTCAACTGATCCATTTCTTCGTAGTCGCCCTGCTGCAGATCGACGATTTCGCGTTCGCTCGAACCGCTGATCAGAATCATCGGGAAACAGTTGGTGGTCGCATTGGCAAGCGCGGTCAGCCCGTTCAAAAAACCCGGTGCCGACACTGTCAGGCAGATGCCGGGCTTCTGCGTGATGTAGCCGGAAATGGCCGCGGCATTGCCCGCGTGCTGTTCATGACGAAAGCCGATGAAGCGCATCCCTTCGGCTTGTGCCAGTCGCGCCAGGTCAGTGATGGGGATGCCGACGAGTCCGAAAATAGTGTTGATGTCGTTCAATTTCAGCGCGTCGATGACTAGATGGAATCCGTCGGTCGTTTCGGTCGCCTGTTGATCCAACGTGTCGTCTGTTGTGGGCTGGTCGGCTTCTGCCATGACATCTCTCCTTGTAGTGGAGTGTTGTGTGGTCGGTCGTGATTGGTGCGCTTGTGCTGCCGTTTATTCAGATGAGCCGCCGGGCCATTGCTGCAGTCGTGCTTCGACGATCGTTACGCCGGCTGGCGCGCCCGAGTTTTCGATCCAGCGCTTTCTCATGGGTGCAAGGACGAACTTCGCGCAGATGGCGGCAGCGATCGATATCACCGCCGCCGAGATGAACACGGTGCTCCAGCCGCCGTTGGCCGACAGAAGCGATGCGACCGGCACCAGCATCGCGGCCGTACCCTTCGCGGTGTAAAGCGTCCCCGCATTCGCCGCGGCGTGCTTGCTGCCGAAGGTGTCCGCGCAGGTTGCGGGGAAGATCGAGAAAATCTCGCCCCAGCAGAGGAATACGGCGGCCGCGAAGAACATGAACGCATACGGGTTGTGGCCGAACTGCATCAGCCCCAGCAGCGCGACGCCTTCGCCCAGGAAGATCATGAACATCGTGTTTTCGCGGCCAATGCGGTCAGATAGAAAGCCGCACAAGGGACGGGTGAGTCCATTGCACAGGTTGTCGATCGACAGCGTCATGGTGAGGAGCGGCAGCGTGATGCCGATCAGATTCACAGGCAACTTGGCAAAGCCGTATTCCTTCGCGATCGGCCCGAGCTGCGCGGTCGCAATGATGCCGCCGGCCGCAACGAACACGAACATCAGATACAGCACCCAGAAGAGGGGCGATCGGATCATCTCGCCGGATTTGTAGTCGATCCTGCTTGCGACGATTCGTTTTGCCGGGATCGCGGAGGCGGGCGGCTTCGGCCGTACCAGCATGGTGGCGAGCAGCAGGATGCAGACACCCTGGAAAATGCCGAAGAACATGAACGCGTGCTCGTAGCCCGAACGCTGGATCATGTTGGCAATCGGTATCACCGTTACGGCCGCGCCGGCGCCGAAACCCGCCGCAGTCAAACCGGCTGCAAGACCGCGTTTGTCCGGAAACCATTTGAGCGCCATGCCGACGCAGGTGCCGTACACACAGCCCGCACCGATACCGGCAATGACTGCTGCGACGTATAGGTGGGAGAGACTGGTCGCATGCGCGTTGATGACCCAGCCGATCGCTGCGCACAGCGCACCGCCGATCACGACCGGGCGCGGCCCGAACTTGTCGACGAGCCAGCCTTCGACGGGCACGAGCCAGGTTTCGGTGACGATGAAAATCGTGAAAGCGGTCTGGATCGCCGCTTGACCCCAATGGTGGGCGTTGTCCATCGGCACGACGAACAGCGTCCACGCATACTGAAGGTTCGCAACGAGTCCCATGCACACGATGCCGATCGCGAGTTGCACCCAGCGGTGATGCCAGAATGGTGCGCGGCCGCCCTCCGACACATTGGAAAGTCCCATGTCTCCGTCTCCTGTATATTCCGTCGCGCTCAAGCGGCGCGTTGGACTTACGTGATCGAATCGCTTCGCCACCGGTTTTGCCTGTGGCAATGAAGCGCCAATGGTCGGCCAGAGGAACTGCACTAACGAAAACTGTTACTCGTTGTTCGCACTACAGCTGAGTGGAAGTTGCTGCACGTGCTGCGTGTGAGAGGAGATGCTGCGCGAGATCAGCAATAAGTAAAAGTTAAAACATTTTATGGTTTGCATTCGGGAAACCTAATATAAAGGTTTACCTTGATTTGCTGGATTAACGGGAAAGGGGGGTATTCCCTATCCAGCACGAAAAAAACTACACGCGGATCTACGGCTGGAAGCCTTGCGCGGGCTTTCGAAGAGCATGTGCAGGTGCCTTGGGGATGCTCGCCGGATTCCCTGTGAGGCTCAAAAGACGGGAAGTGCGGCGCTCAGATTAGTGCTCGCCGCCGTTGCCGTGGCGGTGTGAGGAATACATGCATTAAGAAAGCATTATTTATCTTTGGAGAAACTTTAGGGATTGTTAATCTATGAGCCCGTTCAGCCGCGTCGTGACCCTCGCTAACCTTGGCAGCGTGGTCGCAATGAGCATGCGAACGCCGCAACTTGCAAAGCGGGTTTTTCTCTGAACGAAATCATCAGAAATTCGGGAAATGTCTTTATTCTCGCGTCGAGATATTGGCGTGACGAATAAACGATAAATGCATTCGAGGCTGGAAGCGGCTATTCCGGGAGTAGCCGAACAGGTTTTCATTTCCCGGTCTCGTCCATTGCGAAATGAGCGGCTAAGCGCCGCCCGCGCGCTCACCTGCGGCAGATCGAGAGGGTGCACCTGCCATGAGGCGCACCCGGATCGACCTTCAACGTGGCGTTCTTCGCCAGTTTGGCCGACAGGGGCGCTGAGGCGTCGATGGGAACGATCTGGTCGTCGTCGCCGTGCAGGATTCTTGAGCTGGTTTGAAGCCGGGCTGGAGAGATAACGCTCGGGTCGCCGGATGCATGGGCGGCCCGAAGCGGTCAATGTGACGGGTAGCCGAGCCCGAACGATTGGGCAAGCCGCGGACCCTTGAGAAGCAGCGGTTCGACCGCGCTACGACGCCTGGCCGCCCAGTCGTCGAGCGCCGTCACGACGTCTGGGGCAGGGGTGGCCAGTGCTTGAGCGAGGCTCACGGCATCGTCGGCGGCTTTCGAGGTGCCCGAACCCGTGTGAGGCCGCAGTGTGCAGGCGGCGTCGCCTACCAGCGCGATGCGCCCTTTGGCGAAAGACGGGCTCAATGCGTCGGAGATGGATTGCAGGAAGGGAGCGGGCGTCGCGGTGACGAGTTGCGACACTATGCGTGGAAGTCTCTCTAGCGCCGCTCGATGCAAGTATGCAAGCGACGGCTCGGACAGCTCGCCAGGCGCGACCGATACATGGTGACGCCTGCCGTCGCGGCCCGTCAGAAACGAGTCGGTCGACGACTCGTCAGGTTCGTTCCTGTACCAGAGCCAATTGAACCGGCGCGTGCCGGATTCGAGTGAGCCGTCTAGCGCAGGAATCAGAAACGTCATGAATAGTTCGGCATCCGAACGGTGGAGCGTCATGTTCTCGATCAGATCCGCGACATGGTCACGTTTGAAGGCGTTTTCGTCGACCACGCCGCGCCACGCGATGTAACCCGCGTACGACGAGGCGCTACCGGGAAACAATAGTGAGCGAAGCCGCGAGCCGGTGCCGTCGGCGGCGATCAGCACGTCGGCGCGAACCGCTGAGGAACCGACGTCGAAGCGGATGTCGACGCCGTCCGCGTCTTCGGCCACGCTCGCAACATGGTGCCCATAGTGAATCGCGCCGGGTGGCAACATACTGCACAGCGACCGGTAGACAGCGTCCCACGATGAAAACGGCAGCAGTTCAGGGTCGTCGCGAATCACGTGGCCGTCCATATCGATCCAGCGTCGCCGGTGTGTGGGCACCGCAAGCATTGAGCGTGTTCGCTGGCCGTGCTGTTCGAGAAAGCGCAGCATCTGCCGGAGCACCACGACGCCGCCGCCGCGGCCCCGCAGCGGCGTGGCCGAGCGCTCGTAGACATGCACGTCGTGGCCCGTGCACGTCAGCGTCAACGCGCATGCAAGTCCTGCTATCGAACCGCCCGCAATGGCAATTTTCATATTGTCGCCGACTCCATGTGGAACCTCTATGCGTCGCTCTGCCGGCGCAGATTGTCGCCGCCTAATGGCATATCGCGCAGGCGCTTTCCGGTGGCATCGAACAAGGCATTGCCGAGCGCGCCTGCGGTCGGTCCCATCGATGCTTCCGCGGCGCCGAGGAATGGCGCACCCGGGCGATTGATCAGATGGACGTTCAAACTGCGAGGAACAGCGGAGAACCGCAAAATCGGGTAACTGCTCCAATCGAAGCTCCGGATTCTCGCGGTATCGAACTTTAACTCCTCATAAAGCGTCCAGCTTGCCGATTGAATCACGCCGCCTTCGATCTGATTGCGGATGCCATCGGGGTTGACGATCTGCCCGGAGTCCACCGCGACTTCGGCGCGTTCGAGAATGACCTGGCCGGTCTCGCGCACCACGGAAATCTCGACGGCGATCGCAACATAGGCCATCAGGTTCTTGTACTTGCCGAACGCGAAGCCGACGCCGTGATTCGTCTTGCGCGGCGCGCGCGGCCAGCCGAACTTCTCCGCGGCGAGCCGGATGACGTCGCGGGCGCGCGGATCCTGCATATGCTTGAGCCGGA
Source organism: Paraburkholderia panacisoli (assembly GCF_008369935.1). Classification (GTDB taxonomy): domain Bacteria; phylum Pseudomonadota; class Gammaproteobacteria; order Burkholderiales; family Burkholderiaceae; genus Paraburkholderia; species Paraburkholderia panacisoli. Next base: position 140,697 of record NZ_VTUZ01000003.1, read on the forward strand.
ATGCGACCGGATCGGCGCCGGCGGCGGCGCTCAACTCATCCATGAAGCTCTCGATCGAGAAGACGTTCATATGCGCGCCGAGTGAGCGCATCGCCGACGTGTGCAAGGGCATGGTCGGCGAGAAGTTGTTCATCACGTGCATGTTCGGCAACGCGTACAGCGGGATCGCGTTGCGGTCGCCGCCGCCTTCGGGCTGAACCATCGGCGCCGACGGCGCCGGCACGAATGGTTTCTCCAGCAATTGCGCCGGCATGAGCCGGCCGGCATTCACGATCCGCTCGTTGTGCGAACTGCTCCACAGCGCGTAGTTCCAGTCGACGATGCTGCCGGTCGCGTCGAGCGAAGCCTTCACTTCGGTGACCATCGCGGGCGTGTAGTGGTCCCACGTATGCTCCTGTTCGCGCGTCCATTGCACGCGAACCGGCTGGCCCGCCATCTCGTGGGCGATCAATGCGGCATGCGCGGCGGCGTCGTCCGCACCATTGTGGCCGTAGCATCCCGATCCTTCCACGTGAATGCAGCGCACCTTGTCCTTTTGCAGCGACAGCATTTCGGCGAGCGCATCGCGTAGCGGATAGACGCCTTGCGAGTGAGTCCAGACGGTCATGGTGCCGTCCTTGAACTGCGCGACCGAGCAGGAAGGGCCGATCGAGCCGTGCAGCATATAGCGTTTGGTGTAGGTTGCGCTTAAGGTCTTCAGCGCCGTGCCGGCTGCATTGTGAGTGTTCGCAATCTCGATGTGTTCGGTGGCGATCTGCTGCAGATCGCGGTGCACGGCAGCGGGGTCGGGCAGCGCACGTCCGGCGCTCCACTGGCATCCTGCGGCCAGCGCGCGTTGTGCCTGCACGGCTTGCCATTCGTTTTTTGCGACGACGGCCAGCATGCTGCCGTTCCTGATCACCTTGACGACGCCCGGCATCTCCAGAATATCGGACGTATTGGTTTGCATCAGCCTCGCCTCGTAGACCGGCGGCAGCACCACGCGCGCATGCAGCATGTCCGGCATGAACATGTCCTGAACATAGCTCGGGCCGCCCGTCACCTTGGCCGGAATGTCCAGTCGCGGCAACGACGTGCCGATCGTTACGAAGGTCGCCGGGTCTTTCAGCGGCGATGCTGGCGTGGCCATGCGATGCAGATCGACCGCGCCCACTGCTTCGCCGTAAGTCATCGTGCGTCCGTCGGGTGCCTTGATGATCGCGTCGTGCACGCTCAACGCGCTGCTGCTGACACCGAAGCGTTCGGCCGCGGCGTCGACGAGCAGGCCCCGCACCTGGGCGGCGGCGTTTAGCAACGCGCTGCCGCTGTCAGCCATCGTGTGGCTGCCCGCCGTGAGTCCTTCGTCTGGCGAGGCGCCCGTGTCGGCGGTCAGAAACGTGATCAGCGAGGGCGCCATGGCCAGTTCTTCAGCCGCGATTTGCAGCAGCGCGGTGCGCACGCCGGTACCCAGTTCGACCTTGCCGGTGTAGACGGTCACCTTGCCCGCCGGATCGATCTTGATCCATGCGTCGAGAAACGGATTGGTCTTCAGGCTGCCCGCGAGCGCCTCGGTCGCTTTGGCCACGTGTACGGCGGCGCCTTCATCCGCGATCACCTGCTGGGCCATCGCCTTGATGGCGGGGAACAAGCTGAAGCTCACGACGAGCGCGCCGGAAGTCAGGAAGCGGCGGCGTCCCTTGTCGATATCCGCGGTTTGGTCGCTCATTGCGTGCCTCCTTGGCTCGCCGCGCTTTGAGGTTGCGCTGGCGCAGCGTCGTTTGCCGGCAGGTGCGCGACCTCGCGGATCGCGGCGAGGATGCGCATATGGGTGCCGCAGCGGCACAGGTTCGGTTCCATATGCTCGCGCAGTTCGCGCTCGGTCGGCCGGGGATTGCGGTCGAGCAGCGCTTGCGCGCGCATGATCATGCCCGCGATGCAGTAACCGCACTGCGCGGCCTGGTGCTTGATGAAGGACTTCTGCAGCGCTCCGGGATGCTCGGCCGTGCCGAGGCTCTCGATCGTGCGCACGGGGCGGTTGCCGATCGAGGCCACGGGAATCAGGCACGAGAAGGTGGCCTGATCGCCGACAATCACCGTGCACGCCCCGCATTGTCCGAGCCCGCAGCCGAACTTTGCGCCGTGCAGATGCAAGTCGTTGCGCAGCGCATAGAGCAGCGGCGTCGAAGGATCGATATCGAGTGCCTGTTGTACGCCATTGACGGTAAGGGTGATCATCGCGCCCGGTTCTCCTGTCTGACTTTTGCCACGGTGTCTTCGACGTTCTGCCACGGACCGCGCTGCGAATAGGTCTCGCGCACGTAGGACGCCAGATCGGCGATCTGCTGGTTGCTATAGATTTCGCCGAAGGCCGGCATGTAATTCATGCTGTCCTCGCCGTGCCAGCCGTTGCCGCTGAGCATCATCTGTACGGCGTTGCGCGGCGTCGCTGCGTTGACCGCGGTACTGAACGCGAGCGTGGGGCGCTCGCCGATCGATTGCATCGGGGCGGCGGGGCCGTGGCATTGCGCGCATGAGGCGGCGAACAGGATCGCACCGCGCTGCGCTGCTGGCGACGTGCTGTCGCGAACCGCGGCGACGGCGGACACGCTGATGACGGCCGGTTGCGGCTTCTGAATCGACAGGATGTACGCGGCAATCGCCTGCACGTCTTCTTCGGGCACGGTGGCGAGATCGCGCGTGACAGGCAGCATCGGACCAGCGGCGGCGCCGTGTTCGCTGGCGCGGCCGCTGCGCAAATACATGACGAGCTGCTCCTGGGTCCACGGTTTCGGCGCCGAGCCGAGCGCATTCAGCGCAGGTGCTTCCCAGCCGTCGACGATACCGCCGTCAAATGCATGCCCCGACTTTTCGCCACCGATCGCGTTGAGCGGCGAATGACACGATGCGCAGTGACCGAGCCCATCGACCAATCGCTTCCCGTGGTTCCACCCGACGTCTTGGGCGGCGTTCGGCGGTTGCTCGCCGGGGTGCAGGAACAACACGTTCCAGAAGGCCAGCAAGGGCCGGAAGCTCAGCGGAAAGATCAGCTCGTTCGCAGGCGTAGTCGCGTTGACCGGCTCGCGTGTCATCAGATACGCGTATGCGGCCGAGATGTCGCGATCGGACATGCGCGTGAAGTGAATATACGGAAACGCCGGATACAGCAGGTGTCCGTCGCGGGCGACACCGTAGCGGACCGCTCGCGTGAACGCTTCCAGCGACCAGCTGCCGATGCCCGTCTTGACGTCGGGCGTGATATTGGTTGCATAGATGGTCCCGAACGGTGTGGCAAGCGGCAAGCCGCCGGCGAACGGCTGGCCGCCCTTGGCAGTGTGGCAGACGATGCAGTCGCCTAGCGCGACGACCCGTGCGCCCGCGAGCTTCGTCTGCATGTCGAACGACGCCGCCGCGGGAGGACTGATCGGCGCGATGGCGGGCTTCCACATCAGCAACGCGGCGACGATCAGCGCGGCCAGGATAACCACGCCTCCCACTGCGAGCAATCTAGGCTTGCGAGTCATTCACGCACCTGTCACAGAAGTCTTGGACCGAAGAATCGCTGCGCGCCACGCCGTGTGTGCGGCTCGCGAGACGCGTCGTCATGCCAGTGCGACGCCTGTTTGCACGTTCTGGCCGGCGCTGCCGTCTCATGGGTAGTCGATATAGCCGGCCTCCTCGCCGCCGTACCAGCCGGTCGGCTTGGGGCTCGCCAACGGTGCGTGGGTCGCAATGCGTTCGACGAGGTCGGGGTTGGCGATATAAGCGCGAGCGAACGCGACCAGGTCGGCTTCGCCGTCGTGGATCAATGCATTGGCCTGATCGATGGAAATGCCGCCATTGACCATCAAGGTGCCTGAGAAAACCTTGCGGACGCGTTCGAGAATGCGCGGCAAATCAGGTGCGCCGCTCCAGCCGTTCGTGTCCGCCGCGTGAACGTATGCGACCCCGAATTCGTCGAGCATCTTGCCGACGTAGTCGTAGGTGCCGTCCGGGTCGGCATCGCGCACGTTGTTGTAGTGCGCGTACGGCGAGATGCGTACGCCGACCCGATCGAGCGCGACCGACGAGCCGATCTCGGTGAGAATGTCACGGAGGAAGTTGGCGCGCTTTGCAATCGAACCGCCGTACCTGTCGTCGCGGGTATTGGTGGTCGACGAGAGGAATTGATGCGGCAGGTAGCCATTCGCCGCGTGGACTTCGACACCGTCGAATCCAGCGGCGATCGCGTTGATCGCGCCTTGCCTGAATTCGCCGATGGTGAGCTTCACTTCGTCGAGCGACATCGCGCGCGACGGCGTTGCATGGATCTTGGTGTACTGGCCGTTTTGCAACTGCGCCCACACTTGCAACTGTTCGAGATCGTCATTCACGCCCGACGGCGAAAGCGGCGCGTCGCCGCCGAGTAGTGCGAACGAACTGACGCGTCCGCCATGCCACAGTTGCATGAAGATACGACCACCGGCTGCATGCACCTGATCCGTGATGTTGCGCCATCCGGCGATCTGCTCGGCCGTGATGATCCCCGGCGTGAGCTCGAAAGCAGCCGAGGCATGGCTGACATTGGTGGCCTCGGTGATGATCAGTCCCGCCGACGCGCGCTGCGCATAATACTGCGCCATCACATCCGTCGGTGAACCACGCAGCGGGGCGCGCGAGCGGGTCATCGGCGCCATCACGACGCGATTCGGCAGACGCAGCCCGTGCAGGTCATAGTTGCCAAGAAGAGGTGACATGGTGGTTCCTTTGCAAACGACTGAGCGTCGTTTAGATCTGCAACTGTTAAAGGTAGGGTATCGCCGGCGTTAATGGATTTCCTTAAGCCGCGCTGAAACGTTGTTAAACCGGCCAGTGTTCCGTCCGGCCTTCCATGGTGCACTGATGGGTCAGGCGCGGCGGGCGGCCAACGGACGCCCGATCGTCAGGTAATGGATCAGCGCGACCAGCGGGAAAGCCGTTGCGACCGCGGCGACCAGCGGCCAGCCACCGTGTTCGTAGAGCGGGCTGGCGAGTGCCGAGCCGAAGGCGCCGCCGACGAAGATGCTGGTCATATACAACGCGTTGAGGCGGTTCCTGCTCGCTGCATGCAATGCATAGATCTCGCGTTGCCCCAGCACCATGTTCATCTGCACGGCGAAATCCAGGATGATGCCGGTCGCGACCAGCCCCGGCACGCCCCACGCCGGATGGATCAAGGCAGGCGTGTAGGCGAGCGCGCCCACGACGAGGGCAATCAGCGTTGCGCGCACTGTATGGCCCGCATCGGCGAGACGCCCCGCCAACGGCGCGGAGGTCGCGCCGATCGCCCCGACCAGAGCGAAGATGCCGATGGCGGTTTGCGAGAGCCCGAATTGCCGGCTCAATTCGACGGGGATCGTAGTCCAGAAGAGGCTGAACGAAGCGAACATCAGCGCCTGATACAGCGACCGGTGACGCAGAACCGGCATGGTGCGAATCAGGTGGCCGAGCGAGCCGATCAGCTGGAAGTAGGTGGCCTTGTGATCCGGTTGCCGCTGCGGAATGGTCAGCGCGAGCACGCTGGTGACGACGGCCATCAATACGGCCGCGGAGCCGAACACGGCGCGCCAGCCGAAGTGTCCGGCCACCACGCTGGAGATGGGGCGCGACAACAGGATGCCGAGCAGCAGGCCGCTCATGATGGTACCGACCACCTTGCCGCGCGATTCGTCCGGCGCGAGATGAGCGGCGAGCGGGATCAGAATTTGCACGGCCACGGAGCTGAATCCGACCAGCAGCGAGATCGTGAGGAACCAGCCGGGCTGATGAGTGAACGCGGCGGTGCCCAGGCTCACGATCGACACCAGCGCGGTGGTGATCATCAGTTTGCGGTTTTCCAGCAGGTCGCCGAGCGGCACGAGAAAGAACAGGCCGAATGCGTAGCCGATCTGCGTGAGCGAGACGATGAGGCTGGCGGTGCCACCGGACATGTGAATGTCCGGTGCGATCAATTCTGTGATCGGTTGCGCATAGTAGAGATTGGCGACGATCGCGCCGCAACAGAATGCGAACAGCGCGACCAGGCTGCGTGTCAGTTTGACCTGACTCGCGCTGCCGGCCGTGACGGGTGCTTGGGTTGACATGGCAACTCCCTGAAATGAACAATGGAAAATGTGGGTTCGAATGCAGACTCAACCGCGGATTCAGCGGGCAATGCTCATCAGCCGGTTGCCTAGCGAAACGCCCAGATCGGTCATCAGCTTGCCGCGCTGCAATTGCTGGTTTTCCCAGCGCTTGAGTACCGAATCGATGGTCGAGCCGGCCCGCCACGTCGAAGACAGCGCAAGTGCGAGGGCATGCGCATTGGCCGCGGCCTTCGCAGTGCTGCCCGCCGTGTGCGGCCGCGCAACCGCTGCCGCGTCGCCGATCAGCACGGCTCTGCCGAACACCATCGCCGGTGCTCGCAGGTCGACGATCGGCTGCATAAACGGTTCTTCGGTCGCATCGACCAGAGCGCGAAACGTCGGCGCCAGCAGCGTTTTCGCGTCGTCTCGAAGCTGCCTGACGTCGGCGCCCTTGGTCGTGCCCGGCGGCAACGAGAACGGACGCGCGACGCCGTGACGGTCGATCAGCAGCTTGTCGAGTTTCTCTCCGCTGTACTTGCGGTACCACACCCAGTTCCAGCGGCGCTCGCCGACCATGGTCGAGTCGTCTTCTCCTGGAATCAGATAGGCGAGCGCCGAGTGCTCATGGCCTTGCTGAAACGTGAACCGGTCACGCAGCGTGTGGGCGGCACGCAGCGGCAGATCGGGTTCGGCAACGAGTCCGCGCCACGCCACATAGCCTGCGTAGGCCGGCACGATCTCGGGCAGCAGGCACCGCCTGAGCGTCGAGCGTATGCCGTCGGCGCCGATCAGCAGATCGGCCCGCTCGTTGCGGCCGCTTTCGAACTGCGCGACGATTTGCTCGCCCTCCATCCGGAAATCGACAAAGGTCTCGCCCATGTGCATCGATTCCGCGGGCAGCGCATTTCTCATGGCCCGGTACAGCAGGCTCCATGAGGTCTGCATCTGCGGCATGAACAGCTGTTCGACGCGATTGTCTTCACGGTCCAGATAGATGCGCTCGCCCGACGCCACACCTGGAGGATCGGGCAACGCGACACCGGCGAAGTGAAGCGCATCCAGCACATCCGGTTGAAGGACGATACCGCCGCCGCGGCTTTCGAGCTGATTCGACGAGGTTTCGAACATGTCGACGTCCCAACCGGCCGCCCGCAAGGTGGTGGCCGAGAGCAGTCCGCCGAGCGAGCCGCCGATCACGACGGCACGCTGTCTCTCGCGTGATTTCATGCTGCGCTCCGCTGCGCGGCTGAATGCAGCGCGTTGACAAAGACGCTGGGCGGCTGGGCGCCGCTAATGACCTCGCCGGCAATCGTGATGGTGGGAACCGAGTGAATGCCGAGCTGGTCCGCCCGACGACGCGCCGCGTCGATTTCCTCATTGCCGGAGGTGGAGAGCAGATAGGCGCGCACTCCGTGCGCATCGAAAGCATGTTCGGTGGCGATAGCGACCAGCGTGTCGAGCGCACCTATGTCGCGGCCTTCCGAGAAGTAGGCGGCGTAGATGGCGTGATAGAGCGCGGCAGTCCTTTGCGGTTCGCTACGGCTTTGGGCGAACTGCATCAGGCGATGCGCGAGACGCGTATTCGGTGTGCGCAGCATCCTGTCGTAGTGGAACTGCGCACCGGCCGTCAGACCGGCGGCCGCGACCTGCGCGTCCATGCCTTGCGAACGCGCCCAACTGCCGAATTTGCGGGTTCGATAGCTGCGTCGGTCCATGCCTTCGACGGGCATCGACGGATTCAACTCGAACGGCACGTAGCGGATCGAAACAGCCTGGCGGACGCCGGATTCGATGAGCGCCGCAGCGAGGTTCCGTTGGCCGATCCAGCACCACGGACAAATGAAGTCGTAGTGGATCTCAACCTGAATGGCTTGCATGTTGCACCCCTCATTAGGTAATGCATGCAGCTTATCTGTTGCGGAAAATTTATTGAATCGGTCTAAAATGCAATCTCGCGTTGCGTTCAACGCAACCAACCCGTCAATGAGGCCATAACATGGATAAGCTCCTCGCCCTGACTACGTTGCTGGAAGTGGCCGACGCAGGTGGTTTTTCCAAGGCTGCTCAACGTCTGGGTGTGGCCACCTCGTCGGTCACGCGATTGATGGACTCGCTGGAGGCCTCGTTGGGTACCGCGCTGCTGACTCGCACACCGAGAAAGGTCAGTCTCACGGACGCCGGCATTGCCTACGTCGAACAGGTCAGCAAGGTGCTGGACGACCTGGCCGAAGCGGATGAGAGCGTGTTCGACAGCGGTGCGTCGCCGGTCGGCTCGCTGCGCATCGCAGTGCCGTCCACCTATAGCCGCCTGCAGCTCGCGCCGCACCTCGCGGCTTTTATGTCCGACAATCCGCGTGTGTTTCTCGACGTCGTCGTCGCCGATCACTTCGCCGATCTCGCGCTCGAAAGAATCGATGTCGCGATACGAATCGGTCTGCCCGACCGCGACGCCAATCTGATCGTCAGAAAGCTGGCAGACAATCCGCGCTGTGTCGTGGCGAGCCACGACTACCTCGAACGCAGCGGCACGCCGCAAACGCCGCAGGCACTCGAAGCGCACGAATGCGTGCGCTTCGCGTATGGCGGCGGCCATCGCACACGCCAGGTCTGGACCTTTCGCGCGGAGGCCGCAGAGGAGCGGGTCGAAGTGCGGGGTCATCTGCTTTCCAACAACCTCGACATGCTGCTGGAAGCCGTCATGGCAGGACGTGGCATCGCGCTGTTGCCTGAATGGCAGGTCGCGGCTGAGATTCGCGCGGGGCGCCTGATGCGCTTGTTCGAGAGCTTCGATGCGAGTCCGCAGAACGGCGATGCAGTCGTCTACGCAGCGTATTTGCCCAACCGCCGCCACTCCAGCAAAGTGCGCGCGCTCGTGCAGTTTCTCGAAGCGCGGCTGAAAATTTCGCTGGAAGGATGAGCCACGGCGTGCTCACGCGTTGCAAGCGTCTTCACATCACCCGGCGTTATGCGTGACGTCCCGATTCAAACAGGAACCACGCCGCACAGCGAGTTCCTGGCGAATCCTTTGCGTGAGTTCCCGGAGTCCGGCAGCTTGCATTGTAGGAATGCAGCACACGTAAAGTCCCGCAGAAAAATATGAAATGTTCTGAACCGGAAATAAAGAAAGACCGGGCCGCGATGATCGCGATTCTTTTTCCAGAATTTTTTTTAAGAATTATTAAGGGCTTTGCCAAGGACTCGGTGAAACGCCGTCGATAGACTGGGCCTCAGTTTTTCTCGCACTTCAGGCGAGTGCGGCATGTCTTCCCGTGTTCACTAAATTCTTAGGACGTACAAAGCCATGGCAAATCCGAAACTCGAAGTCCTGACACCCGCAAATTCGCAGATCATCTTCATCGACCACCAGCCGCAAATGGCTTTTGGGGTCCAGTCCATCGACCGTCAGGTACTCAAGAACAATGTAGTAGGACTCGCGAAGGCAGCGCGGGTGTTCAACATTCCTACCACGATCACGACAGTGGAATCCGAAAGTTTCTCCGGATATACGTACCCCGAGTTGCTGGACGTGTTTCCGGGCCACAAAGTGCTCGAACGCTCGTCCATGAATTCGTGGGATGACCAGAAGGTTCGTGACTCGCTTGCAGCAAATGGCCGAAAAAAGGTGGTGGTGGCGGGTCTGTGGACAGAGGTGTGCAACAACACGTTTTCGCTATGCGCGATGGACGAAGGCGACTACGAAATTTATATGGTCGCCGATGCGTCTGGCGGCACGTCGAAGGAGGCGCATGACTACTCGATGCAGCGCATGATTCAGGCCGGCGTGGTTCCGGTGACCTGGCAACAGGTGCTGCTCGAATGGCAGCGCGATTGGGCGCGCAAGGAGACTTACGACGCGGTCATGGCGATTGTCAAAGAGCATTCGGGTGCGTATGGAATGGGTGTGGACTATGCGTACACCATGGTGCACAAGGCTCCCCAGCGCGCGGCGGGCTCTCACGAGGTTCTGGCGCCGGTGCCTGCCAAGAAGTAAACATCCGCGCGACATCGTCCGGCGGGCGGCTCGAACACGGTGCGGGTCGCGTCAACTTCGGGTCTATCGAGCCGCCACCGGCACGAACGTGCCGGTAGATGCAGCGGGATTCGAGGGCGGTGCATCGGAGTTCTGAATCCAGCACGCCGGCCGCAATCCATTTGAATACTTCATGGGAAGACGATCGCGACAAGCGCTCGCTTCCCAGGCCCGGCTCTGCGCGTGAAGACCGGAGCACTCCCAACGAGGATCGCCATGAATTCCAGTACTTCCGAGCCGACGCCGGCCGATGTCGTGTTCTTCAACGGCAAGATCGCCACGCAGGACGACAAGCGCTCGTTTGCCGACTCGCTCGCGGTGGCGAACGGCCGCATCATCGCTTCGGGGTCGCGCGAGACGGTGATGCGTCACGCGAACCACAGCACGCGGCAGGTTGATCTCAAAGGGCGCACGGTCATCCCCGGTCTGAACGATTCCCACCTGCACATCATTCGAGGTGGGCTGAACTTCAACATGGAGTTGCGTTGGGACGGCGTGCCGTCGCTGGCGGACGCGATCGACATGTTGCGCAAGCAGGTGGCACGCACGCCGGCGCCTCAATGGGTGCGCGTGGTGGGCGGCTGGAACGAGTTCCAGTTCGCCGAGCGGCGTGCACCGACGCTCGAAGAAATCAATGCGATTGCGCCGGACACGCCCGTGTTCATTCTGCATCTCTACGACAGTGCGCTATTGAACGCCGCTGCACTGCGGGCAGTCGGCTATACGAAAGACACGCCGAATCCCCCCGGCGGCGAGATCCAGCGCGACCGGCGCGGCAATCCGACCGGCATGCTCATTGCGCGGCCGAACGCCGGTCTGCTGTACGCGACGCTTGCCAAAGGTCCGAAGCTCGCACCGGAGGATCAGCGCAATTCCACGAGGCACTTCATGCGCGAGCTGAACCGGCTCGGCGTGACCAGCGCGATCGATGCGGGCGGTGGCTACCAGGCCTATCCGGACGACTACGCCGTCATCATGGATATGGCGAAGCACAATGAGCTGACGGTGCGGATCGCGTACAACCTGTTCACGCAGAACGCGAAAAAGGAAATCGAAGATTTCGCGAAATGGGTAAAGATGACGAGGCCCGGCGAAGGCGACGATTTCCTTCGTGTTAATGGCGCGGGTGAAATGCTGGTTTTCTCCGCCGCCGATTTCGAGGACTTTCTCGAACCTCGACCGGACTTGCCGGACTCGTTGGAGGTCGAGCTGGAAGCCGTGGTCAAGCTGCTGGTCGCCAACCGCTGGCCATTCCGTCTTCACGCCACCTACAACGAATCGATCGGGCGCTTCCTGAATGTGTTCGAACGCGTGAACGCCGAAATTCCGTTTAACGGGCTGCGCTGGTTCTTCGATCATTGCGAGACCATCACGCAACAGAATATCGACCGGGTGCGCGCGCTCGGCGGCGGCATCGCGATCCAGCATCGGATGGCCTATCAGGGTGAGTACTTCATCCAGCAATATGGCGAAGAGGCTGTGCGGCACACGCCACCCATGCGCCGCATGCTGGATGCAGGACTGCCCGTCGGCGCGGGAACGGACGCCACGCGCGTCGCGAGTTTCAATCCGTTCGTTTCACTGTACTGGATGGTGTCGGGCAAGACGGTCGGCGGCACCACGATGTATTCGGACGTGAACAAGCTGGACCGAATGGAAGCGCTACGCCGTTACACAGTGGGCAGCGCGTGGTTCTCGAACGAGGAGGACCGCAAAGGCGCGCTGGTTGCCGGCCAGTTCGCAGACTTCGCGGTGCTCAGCGACGACTACTTTACCGTCGAGGAAAGCCGCATCAAGTTCCTGACCTCGGTGATGACGGTAGTGGGCGGCAAGGTCGTCTATGCCGACGACGAATTCGCGCCGCTCGCACCCGCGGATCTGCCGGTTAGCCCGTCGTGGTCACCAGTAGCGGAATTCGGCGGCTACAGTCGTTACAAGCCGACTGCGGTGGCATGCGTGGACGGCTGTGTGAATCTGTGCGGCGTGCATGCGCATGCGCATGGCTGGGCATGGCGTAAAAACGTGCCTGTCAGCGATTCGAACGGGTTCTGGGGTGCATTGGGTTGTAGCTGTTTCGCGTTCTGACATCTGCGAATTGACGGCGCCAGCAGAGCGATGATCACTATGCCCACACTGACAGACGGTGTGCTGTTTGGCCTGGGCATCCTGGTCCTCGAGTTTCTCGTCTGGCGCTTCATGGATCGGAGCAGCGACCAGACGCGCCTCGCATTTCGTGCATTGATGTTTGGTCTGTCGACCTACGTGCTGTTCAGTTCGGGGATGAATCCGCTGCGCGCGGCGCCATGGCCGGATGAGCCGCTGCGCCATCTTCTCGCGCAGGCGTTGGAGGTGGTGTGGTGGCTGCAGGGCGCGCGCCTCGTCACCATCATGCTGGATCGCGTGGTGTTGCCGGAAACGTGGCATAAGGAGCGACTGTTTCAGGATGTGCTCGGCGCGCTGGTGTTCATGGCAGCCGCAGTGGGGGCAATCGCGTTCGTGCTGCAATTGCCGGTGCGAGGACTACTTGCGACTTCCGGCGCGCTCGCCGTCGTGCTCGGACTCGCCATTCAGAGCACGCTCAACGACGTGTTTTCAGGTGTCGTGCTCAATGCAACCCAGCCTTTCCGGTTGGGCGATTGGATCACCATCGGCGAGGTGGAAGGGAAAGTCGCGGAGAGCAACTGGCGCGCGACGAGTCTGCTCAACGGGCAGGGCAATATCGTCGTGATTCCCAACAGCGTGGCGGCGCGTGCCAATATCGTCAACGCCAACGAGCCGTCGCATACGCATGGCATCAGCATCGTGCTGCCGGTCAAGCCGTCGATCCGGCCGTCGATCGTGCTGGAAGCGCTCGCCAATGCCGCCGCCAGTTCCGAAGATGTGCTGAGCGAGCCCAAGCCGCTCGTGAGCGTACGCCGCGCGACAAACGACGCGATCGAGTACGAGATCGTTTGCTACGTCGATGCATTGAGCAAGAAAATCGACGTTCGCAACGATCTGTTCGATCTCGCGCATCGCCACCTGCTTTCGCGTGGAGTCGTGCTGCGGCCGCTTTCCGTGGCCGAGCCTGCTGTTGAGAGCGCGGATGAAAAGCATCGCTTGCTGCGCAGTGTGATGATTTTCCAGGCGCTCGCCGACGACGAAATTTCGGAACTCGAAACCAAGCTGACCATGCACGAACTCGATGCCGCGGACACTATCTATACCGCAGCGGATGAGCGCGGCCACGAGCTCCATATCCTGGCGCGAGGCGTGGCGAAAGTGACCGTAGCGAAAGACGGGGCTGAGATCGAACTGCGCCGGCTCGCGCCCGGCGACTCGATCGGCCAGTCAGGCATCCTCGCTGGCGTCAGAACCGACGTGATCGCACGCGCACTGACCCGCGCCACCGTGTTCCGGCTCGACAAGACCGCGTTGACACCGATCCTCGCGAGACGCCCCGAAGTGGCAAAGGAGATGTGCCGCTTGCTATCTGAACATCACGCAAGCGAAGAGATGCTGCTCGCAGCGCCGGTCACTGTCGATGGGAGTTCAGGTGGTCTGCTGCAATGGATTCGCGATGGCGTGCGGCGATTCCATGAACTGACGATTTGAGCCGGATCTCTGGAAGCCGCGTTTCTTAAGCTTTTTTAAGAACTCGCCAAGGTCTTTATTTGATTTACTCGTTACGCTGCAATGGAGAGTCGGCAAGCTTTCTACTGAACAGATCCCGCGCAATCCACCATGGAGGTTCATATGAGTACTTTCACCACATCCGACGGCATCCAGCTCTACTACAAGGATAAAGAGCAGCTCAACCAGGACCTCCTCGACTTCGCACGGTCCTAGGTATCGCCCGGCTGTGATGTCCGTCTGACACACCGGTTCATGCATATCGGGAGGAGCTGTCTGACAGGGAGGAGTTGACATGACGAAAACCATTGCGGGAGTCGATATTCCCGACAGTGCGATGGCCCGAAAGGCGACCGATCAAATCAGGGCTACAGAATCGCAGTTGATGTTTCATCATGCGCTGAGAGCATTTGTGTTTGCCGCGCTGACCGGCTACCGCGAGAAGCTGACATTCGACGCGGAGTTGCTTTATGTCGGCGCGATGTTTCACAACGTCGGCCTGAACGTGAAGCACCAGCATTCTCCGTGGCGGTTTGAAGTGGATGGCGCCAACGCGGCACGTGAATTTCTGCGGCAGCATGGCGCGCCTGAAAGCGCGATCGAAGAGGTGTGGGAGGCCATTGCATTGCATACGACGCCGGGCATTCCTGAGCACATGTCTCCACTCGTCGCTCTGGTCAGCGCCGGAGTGCAGATGGATGTTCGAGGCGCCCGCTACGACGAATTCACCGCGCAACAGCGCGATGAAATCGTGCAGGCCTATCCGCGCGAATCCAGTTTCAAGAAGAAAATCATCGAGGCATATGCGCGTGGCCTGGAGCATCGTCCCGAGACGACGTTCGGGACGGTAAACGCCGACGTTCTGGATCGGTGGAACCCGAACTATCGGCGGTTGAATTTTTGTGGGCTGGTTCTCGGATCGGACTGGCCCAATTGACATGGCGTGACGTGAAGTACTAGCGCTTGCCGATCGTTTCGGGAGCGAGCGGCAGATAACGAAAGGACAATCGGAATGGGCTACGTAATTTCATTAGGAGTCGGTTTCGCGGTCGGACTCCTCTATTGGCTACTCAAGGTGCAATCACCCGCGCCGCCGTTGATCGCGCTGGCTGGTCTGCTCGGCATGGTGTTGGGCGAGCACGCCATACCGGTCGTCAAGGCGCAGCTCTTTGCGCAGACGTCGACGGTCCAGATTGCGGAGCAGACGAAGCGCGCCGCAGTGGAGAGACCTGCGCCGGGCGCGACGAAAGAGGGCGGTTGATGGCGCTGGCGCGAGTCTTTCGCTTGCAGGGGAATCGTTCGTGAAAAAACACGAGGACGCGATTCTCGCGTTTATTGCGGGCTGCGTCGACACAGTTGGATTCGCCTCGAGTCGACGCTGGCGGCAATGTGCAGCTTTGTCGTCGGCGCGATTTGCGGCGCGATGGCGTATGTCGGTTTTTCGTTCTGGTAGCCGTTTTGCTGTTTCTCGCATGGAAAAAAAGGCGGCCGAAGAGAGCCGGTAGACAGCGCGGAAGACATCGCTTCACCAACGTTCGACAAACCCCGTGCGGCCTCGATCAAAGGCTGACCCATTCAGACATTGCTAACACTATCAGGTAACGAAATGCTCAAGTCGCTTCATCGATTCCGCCAGATTAGTCTGCTGTCCGCTGCGATACTGATCGGTTTGATGCCTGCTTCATCTGCATTCGCCGATGCCGGGCCGCCGGAAGTGGCGAACGGTAATGCTGCGCTCACCGCGATGCACCCTGACGTATCAGTGGGCGCGCAGTACGACACCACCCACGTGTACGTCGCCCCTGCCGATCTCGATGCATTCGTGAGCAGTTTCCTTGCGACGTTCGGCGGCAAGGCTTCTCCGCGCGCGGTGTTCACGGTGACACCCACGCCGAGCAGGACGGCCTCGCAGTATGTGCAGACGCCGGTCGGCATGCTCTCCGTGTTCGGCTTCGAAACGCCGATTCCGTATCCATTCGGTAATGAGCGAACCGGCTACCTGGTCACCAATATCGATCAGGCGGTGAAGGCGGCGCGCGCGTCGGGCGCCGATGTCCTAGTCGACACCTTCGATGATCCGATTGGCAAGGATGCGGTCATTCAATGGCCGGGAGGCTTGTCGATGCAACTGTATTGGCACACCAAAGCCCCCAACTATGCGCCGTTGCACAGCGTGCCGGAAAACCGCGTGTACGTGTCGCGTGACGCGGCGAACAACTTCGTTCGCCGCTGGCTGCGCTTTTCGCACGGCAAGGTAGTGTCGGACAATCCGCGCGCGGACGCCGGTGTGATCGGCCGGCCGGGCGAGACGATGCGCGAGATGCGGATCAACTCGGGCTTTGGGCGCATGGTGGTGTTCGTCACCGACGGCAAACTGCCGTTCCCGTTTGGGCGCGAAACGACCGGCTATGCCGTCGATGACCTCGCGCAGACGCTCGATCGCGCGCAGGCGGCCGGCGCGAAGGTACTGTATCCGGCGTATGGCAACGGGTCGGGCAAGACTGCCGTGATCGAATTCCCCGGCGGCTACATTGCTGAAGTTCACGATGGCCAATGAAGGGCGGGCAATCAGCCCGCTAAAGGCGCGCGGGCGCCCGAGGCGTAGTTCCGCGCAGCGAGCCGTCCGTGCCTTGCTGATCAGCACGGGTCTCGCGGCCGCGTTGCCTGTTTCGGCTGCGGATACGGCGCTTGGCGGCGCCGACGATACTTCCACGGGCAGCACTGCCGCGACGTCGACCGCCGTGAGTGCGTCGTGCGCACGGCCCGTTGTCATGTTCAACCGATGGCAGGAAAACTGGTCGGCGTTGGCCAATCCGTGCGTGCCGAAACGGCCTTTCGATTCGCTGAAGTACATTCCGCTGTTCGGCAATCCGGACACGTATATCTCGCTGGGCATGGTGTTGCGCGAGCGGCTGGAAGTGAACGACGCGCCGCTGTTCGGACTGGGCACCGCGCGCGACGACGCCTACCTGTTGCAACGTCTGGAAGTCCACGCGGATGTCCGCCTCGGCCCTCATGTGCAGATCTTCACGCAATTCGAGGACGCGCGCCCGTACGGCAAGGACATGGTCACGCCCGTCGACAAGAACCCGCTGGATCTGCGGCAGGCATTCGTCGCCATCACCGAGCCGCTTGGACCTGGTACCGTCAAGTTCCGGGTGGGGCGGCAGGAGATGGCGTTCGACTTGCAACGATTCATCTCGGTTCGCGACGGCCCGAACGTGCGCCAGGCGTTCGACGCGATCTGGGCCGACTATGAAACCGGTCCGTGGCGCTGGATCGCCTATGCGACGCAGCCGGTGCAGTATCGCGACAATTCCCCTTTCGATGACGTTTCCAATCGCGATCTGACCTTCAGCGGCGTACGCGTGGAGCGCAAAAATGTCGGACCCGGCGATCTGTCCGCGTACTACTCCCGCTACAACCGCAGCAACGCGCACTTTCTCGACGCGACCGGCGACGAACACCGCGACGTCTTCGATGCGCGCTATTCCGGCAACGTCAACCATCTCGACTGGGATGCCGAAGCGATGTATCAGTCCGGACATGTCGGCAGCAATACGATCGGCGCGTGGGCGGTAGGGTCGCTCGCCGGCTACACGCTGGCGACGGTGCCATGGACGCCGCGGGTCGGCATCCAGGTGGATGCCGCGTCTGGTGACAGCCATCCGGGCGACGGCCGGCTCGGCACATTCAATCCGCTCTTTCCGAACGGGTATTACTTCGCGCTGGCCGGATATACCGGCTACACCAACCTGATTCACGTCAAGCCGTCGCTCATCGTCAAGCCGAACAGCAAGCTGACGCTGCTGGCCGGCGTAGGCCTTCAATGGCGCGAGACGACCGGGGACGCGGTTTACCAGCAAGGATCCGCGGTCGTGCCAGGCACCGCGGGACGTGGCGGCCGCTGGACCGGTTTCTATACACAGCTTCGCGCCGACTGGGCGGTCAGCGCGAATCTCGCCGCGGCGCTCGAAGCGGTGCATTTCCAGGTCGGACAGTCGCTGCGCGAGTTGGGTGCCCGCAATGCCGACTACGTCGGCGCTGAAATGAAATTCGGCTGGTAGACACAGTATCCGCAAGTGGTCATCGCGTTGAGGTGTTAGATGAGGTCGATTTCATGAGTACCCGCGCTCTATCCGCCGACGCGGCGACGCCGTCGGAACTCGAAATTCCATACTCTTCGCCGGAATATCGCCAGCACCAGATGTTCCCGCGTCTTTCGTGTGCGGAGATTCAAAGCCTGCGGCGGTTTGCCAGGCCGATGTCGTTCAAGGCGGGCGAACTGATCTTCGAAAGAGGCCATGTCGCGCTGGGCCTTTTTGTGCTGCTGCATGGACGCGTACGGATCTGCTCGGGCAAGCCCGCGTTGATCGACGGCGTCGCGTTGACCGACATCGAGACGCTCGTGATCGAGCCGGACAGGCTGCGCGCATTGATCGTCGCCGACGCTCAACTGGGCGAGCACATCATGCGCGCGCTGATCCTTCGGCGGCTTGGACTGATCGAGCAAGGGCTCGGTCCGATCATCGTGGGCAACGGTGACGATGCGCGTCTGGTCGGGCTGCAGGGTTTCCTGCGCCGCAACGCGTACCCGGCGATGGTGATCGACGCCCGCAGCGATCCCGAGGCGATCACGCTGCTGGGCGGCATGACGACCGGTCCGGACGACTTTCCGCTCGTCTTCTGCCCGAACGGTTATGTGTTGCGCGCGCCGGACGAGGCGCAGCTGGCGTCGTATCTCGGGCTCGTGCCGACATTCGAGCCATTGCATGTCTATGAGGTGGCGATCGTCGGCGCGGGGCCGGCTGGGTTGGCCGCGTCAGTCTACGCGGCGACCGAGGGTTTGTCGGTCGCCGTGTTCGACAGGGCCAGCACGCAATATCCGCTCGAGACCAGTGTGCCGGGCATGTTCGGCGTCGGCGACGTGCGCTCGGAATCCGTGAAACGGGTCGCCGTGGCGGTTGTCAGTCAGATCCGTGCTTACCTGAGCCAACTGACAACGACGTCGGCTCAGGACGTTTAATAGACATAAGTCATGGCGTCGAATGCATCGTCGTACCCAGAAGTTGGCGGCGTTTCGGTGATATGCAACACATACAAACCATGAGTCTGTCTCCGTTACCTGCTTTTTGCGCCGCGCTTATCCCTGTTTCACCATGCCGAGTTCGCAATCGACGAGCTGGTTGCCGTAGAGCGCGCGTTCGCGCGCCGCACGTTCCGAGGTGTCCGTGACCGAGAAGAAAAACACGCTGGCGAAGGCGAAGATCATCGAGAACAACGCGGGGTATTCGTACGGATAGATCGCATGTGCATGCCCAAGCACCTGCACCCAGACGGTTGGGCTGAGGATCGTCAACGCGACTGCCGAGATCAGACCGAGCGAGCCGCCGAGCACCGCACCCCGCGTGGTCAGGCCGCGCCAGTAGATCGAAAGAAGCAGGACGGGAAAGTTCGAGCTGGCCGCTATCGAGAAAGTCAGACTCACGATGAACGCGATGTTCTGCTTCTCGAAGGCAATTCCCAGCAGGATCGCCAGCACGCCGAGCACGAGCGTGGTGATCCGCGAGACGTGCAGTTCCTCGCGGTCCGTGGCGCCGCCGCGGCGCATCACGTTGGCGTACAAATCGTGGGAGACAGCGGAGGATCCGGCGAGCGTCAAGCCCGCCACCACGGCGAGAATCGTCGAGAAGGCCACCGCGCAGATAAAGCCGAGAAACGCGTTGCCACCCACGGCGTGCGCCAGATGAATCGCTACCATATTCACGCCACCGATCACGGCGCCGGACGCGGTGTGATAGGCCGGCTCCGTCGCCACCAGCGCGATCGTGCCGAAGCCGATGATGATGATCAGCGCGTAACCGACGCCGACAATGCCTGTCGCGTACAGGATGCTTTTTCTGGCTGCTTTCGCATTGCCCACCGTGAAGAATCGCATCAGGATGTGCGGCAGTCCCGCCGTGCCGAAGATCAACGCCAGGCCGAGCGATACGGCGGAAACCGGATCGGACACGAGGCCGCCGGGGCTCATGATGGCGGCATGTTTCGGATGCGCGAGGATCGCCTGGGAGAAGAGGGCGTTCAGACTGAAGCCGAAGCGGTTCAGCACCATGAACGCCATGAAGGCCGCTCCTGCAAGCAGGAGTGCTGCCTTGATGATCTGGATCCAGGTGGTAGCCAGCATGCCACCAAAAAACACATACACCACCATCAGCACACCGACCAACACGACCGCGACCGTGTAGTTGAAACCGAACAGCAACTCGACGAGCTTGCCGGCGCCGACCATCTGCGAGACCAGATAGAGCAGGACGATTACGATCGAGCTCGATGCCGCGAACGCGCGGATCGGCCGCTGTTGCAATCGATAGGAAACAACGTCCGCCAGCGTATAGCGGCCGAGGTTGCGTAGCGGCTCGGCGATCAGAAAGAGAATGATCGGCCAACTCGCGAGAAAGCCGATCGAATAAATCAGGCCGTCGTAGCCGCTGGTAAAAACGAGTGCGGAGATGCCGAGCAGCGACGCGGCGGACATATAGTCGCCGGCGATCGCCCAGCCGTTCTGGAAGGCAGTGATTTTGCCGCCTGCCGCGTAGTGGTCGGAGACACTATGGTTCTTTTTCGCCGCCCAGCGCGTGATGAAGAGCGTCGACGCGACGAACAGCAGGAACATGCCGATGGCGATCGGGTTGTGAGACCGCGCCGGAGAGACGGTTTCCGCGGCAATCGCAGGCAGGGCGGTGAGGGTACCTGGAAGCAGTATGCTGAACAGCACGCTGCGCAATATCGGCATTCTTTTCATTGCTGTGCTCCTTGGCGGATTTCATTCACGGCGCGGTCGTGGATCGTATTGGCCCGTGCGACATACATCGCGACCAGCGCGAACGTAAAGACGAACATGCCGAAGCCAATCGGAATTCCCCACGTTGCCGGATATCCGGCGACAATCGGCCGGCCGAGCAGCGCCGGCGCAAACGCGAGCGTGAGGATGAACGCGAAGTACACGGTCAGCATCAGGATCGAGAGAATCCACGAGAACGTGCGCCGCGTCCGCACGAGTGCGCGAAAGCGCGGATCTTCGAGTAGCGGGTTCGCCGGCGGCGGATCGGCGGCGACATATCGCGCGCTCATCGGATAGGTTGGGACGCCATGTTCCACTTTGTCTCCTTCAAATCGAATTCTTGCGGTGCTGCAATTGCTGTTCGGGTCCACCGCATGCGTAGTGGACATTCAGAAGCGTGCGGGTACCGCGGTCTCGCGCATCACGGCATCGGGCGTGCGATAGCGCTCGGCCATTTCACGATCCGTGTCGTTCTTCAGCTGTGCCTGCATGTAGGCGCCGAGATGGCGCGCGTGTTGAACGATCGCGGCGCCGACCTGTGTGCGCACGCGACTGTAGTCCGCCAGCGCGTCCTGAACGTCCGCATGAGTCTTCAGCGCGGCAACGAGCGCCATCGCGTCGGTCGCCGCTTTGGTGACGCCCATGCCGCAGTGCGGACGCGCGACGAAGGCTGCGTCGCCGAGCAAAGCGATCCGTCCGAAAGCCATCTGCGGCACTTCGAGGTCGTAGATGGGTTGAAAGAGTGGTTGCGTGGCTTTGGTCACGACTTCGCTGAACTGTGGGGCTAGCAGCGTGAGCGCCGCTTCCTCCATGTCGGCGAGAATGTCCGGCCGGATCAGCGTCGGCGGGATGCCGCCTGTCCAGCGCTTGCCGGACGCATCGGTCAGCAGATCGGGCAGCTGGATGTCCTCGCTGGTGGCCCGATACCAGACGAAGTTATAGCGGCGTTCACCGGGTGTGATGCTATTGCCCTGGCCGGCGACCGGATAGCCGAGGATCTGTTCGCGCGGCGGCAGGCAGAAGGCAAACTTTTCGAACAGCGCGGCACGTGTTTCCGGCGACAGCGATGCCTCATCGACGAGCCCGCGCCATGCCACATAACCGGCATATTGGAGCCGCACGTCAGGCAGGAAGCGCTCGCGAATCGAGGACTTGAAACCGTCCGCGGCGATGACGAGGTCCGCGTGCAAAACGGTGCCGTCACTGAGGGTCACCACCGCCTGATCGGGGCCGTTCTCTACGGATAAGACGGTGCCACCTGCGTGGTAGTGCACATCAGGAAGTGCCGCGCGCAGAACGTGATACATCTTGCCCCACGCGGTCAGCGTCTGCGGCAGCTTGCGTTCCGACAACACCATGCCGTTCTGTGCGAATGTCACGCGTGATTGCACCTTGACGCCGATGGAGTCGTCGAATTCGATCCCCGCGGCAGCCAGAGCCGTGAATAACTCGGGATGCGTGACGATGCCGGCACCGCGTGCGGCCAGTTCGTCGGGAACGCGCTCGAATACGTCAACATCCCACCCATTGCGTACGAGCAGATTGGCCGCAAAGAGGCCGCCCAACGATCCGCCGACGATGATTGCCTTTGAACGTGCGGAAGAATTCCCCATGATCAATCTCCTAGGTTTGCGTTTGCTTGAGCGGTTGCCGGGTGGGCCGGATGCGTTTCGGCACGCCGGCTGATCTCTTCGGCCGGGAAGTTCAGTTCGATCGTCACTCCGGACGGGTCTTCGATGAACACCTGATGCAAACCGAGGCTCGGTACAGTGCGCTCGCGATAGGCGACCTCTGCCGTCTGCAACGTCTTCCGCATGGCTTCGACGCCTGTCGCGAGAAACGCGATGTGGTCGACCGCGCCGGTTCCCGCGACGGGCAACGCCTTGTCGCCGAGATAAGCGGTGAGCCCGTCAGGGTTGTCCGGATCGACGCCGATGATGTGGACCGTGCCGAATTCGGCTTCGCACCGCCTTTGTAAAGCCATGCGCCCGGGAAATCGAAGGGCGGGCGATAACCCTGCTTGAAACCGAGAATCCGCTCGTAGAACCGACAGGACTTCTCGAGATCCGTCGTGCGGATCGAGTAGTGGGCAAGCTTGGAAACGGGCATCTGTAACTCCTTTAATTTATCGATCGATTAATGATCGTTCGATAAATTGTAGGCGAACGCACGGACAGGAGAAAGCGGGGAATCGCCGGTGTTTACCCTGGAGAATGCAAAGGGGAGGAGCCGCGCAGTGGGGCTGAAAAACGAATGGCCGGTTGTTGCTACCGGCCAGCGGTGTCAGGCTTTGGCCTTGGTCCTGGCCTTGCTTTTGATGGATTCTTGCGATGCGCGCTTGAGCGCGTCGGGTACACCGTGGAGGAATGCGTCGACCTGGCGCGCGATGTGGTCCTCGATGTCGTCGGTGACCGGCAGCCCGTAGATCCACTTCCGCACACCGAGATAGAAGATGCTGGCGTGCAGACTCCAGATCAGTTCCAGGTCTATGTCGCGCTGCTTCGTGCCGGACGGTGCCGGCAGATCGTAGGCCGAACGGATTTCCGCCATCACGGGCAGAAACACGCGTTCGCGTAGCCGTGACAGATATTTCGAGTTGATGCCCTCACGGGCCAATCCGGCGAAGATGAAAATCCGGATCCACTCGCGCCGCAGGATCACAACCGAGTACGAGGAGTAGAACTTGATCATTCGTTCCTCGATCGGCAGGGATCTGTCCTTGATAAGGTTTTCCCAGCGGGTGTCCCACTGATAGACCTCGTCGTACACACGATCGATCAATGCTTCCTTGCTTGGAAAATACCGGTAGAGAAGCGGCTGCGTCACGCCCAGTTGCCGCGCGAGTTCGCGGGTGCTGCCGGAAAAACCGTGCGTCGCGAAATGGTCTATGGCTTTCAGGACGATCTGGCGTTCCCGCACTTCCGGCGCAAGGCGGCGCGTGACGCCCTTCTCGCTGTCATGCGCCTCGCTGGTCGACGTTGTCTCGACCGTCCGTACTTTTCTCGGCATGGCTGTTCGGTACCCCGGTATGTTCGGACGCATCATACAAAGTTTGCCACTGTCTGGCTAGGCAACGACCTGCCTGCGAGCAGGCGCACGGGGCGTGCCGGATACCCTCGAAAGTAGTGCGAACCGCAGTGTGCGGTCCCCGGCCGTCGCATGCGCAGTACAAAATTTTTGAACTGTACGTTCAGTTTTTTCCGCGCATGCGCGTTCTGCGTTGCTCTAGACTTCGGGGATGTATCGCTGAGCGGTCGGTCCTCAGGCATTCCTCTACCCGCAGCTTCTTGGATACTCAGGCAATGTTTCGAATTGGCCCGCTTCAAGTGGACGTCGCCAGCCGGGAACTCTTTCTCGACGGCCAACCTGTGCGGCTTGGGAGCCGTGCGTTCGACATGCTGGCCGTACTGATCGCAGCGAACGGCGCGCTGGTGTCGAAGAACGAAATACTTGAACAGGTGTGGCCGGACACGATCGTTGAAGAGAACAATCTTCAGGTGCACATGTCCGCACTGCGCAAGATGTTGGGCGACAATCGCGGACTGATCCAGACGGTGTCGGGACGAGGTTACCGGCTGGTGCGCCGGGCGGCGGCGACACCTGCGTCCGGCCAGGGGGACGGCGGCGATGAGCTGAAGGACGCCGATGACATCATGCATGGCCGGACCGTCCCCAACAATCTGCCTGCCAACTCGTCAGCGCTGATCGGGCGGGACAAGGCGATCCATGACATTGCGCTCGCGCTGACTTCGGGCCGCCACGTAACGCTGGTAGGCTCGGGCGGGATCGGCAAGACCCGCTTGGCCATCGAGGTCGCGCGTGGTTTGCTGGAGCGCTTCCCGGACGGTGTCTATCTCGTACCGCTCGCCTCCACGTGCGACGCAAGCAGCGTCCTCGCGATGTGCGCGATCAGCATCGGCATGAACCCGACCACCGGCCCGCTCACGCTTGCGCGTGTCAGCAAGGAACTCGGTGAGCGGCGCGTGCTGTTCATTCTCGACAATTGCGAACAGGTGCTCGGCCCTGCCGCCGAACTCGCCGAGACGCTGCAGAGCGTGAGTCCGGCCGTGCGCGTTCTGGCGACCAGCCGCGAGCCACTGCGTGTCGTGAGCGAATGCCTGTATTGGGTCGCTTCGCTGGAGGTGCCCGCCGAGGACGCACAGACTCAGGATGTCCTGCAATGCAGCGCCGTGAAGCTGTTCCTGTCGCGCGCACGCGCGATCGACGCGCGCTTTTCGTCCGATGAGAGAAGCATCCATCTGACCGGCACGGTATGCCGCCGGCTCGACGGTATTCCGTTGGCGATCGAACTGGCGGCGGCGCGTGCGGCAATACTTGGCGTCGAGATGCTCGCAGACCATCTCGACGACCGCTTCAACATGCTGACTGGCGGCAGTCGCAGCGCATTGCCGCGGCATCAGACCCTGAAGGCGACTCTCGACTGGAGTCATGGACTGCTCGATGACGCTGAGCGTGCGACGCTGCGCAGGCTCGGCATCTTCGTCAACGACTTCACGATGGAAGCAGCTATCGCCGTCGCCGGCGACGGCACATTGCGCGAGTTCGACGTGATCGCGGCGGTATCGGGTCTGGTCGAAAAATCACTGCTGGTGACGCGCGTGGAGCGTGGCAAAGCACGCTATCGCCTGCTTGAAACGACGCGCGCATACGCGCTGCAGAAGCTCGAGGACAACGGTGAACAGCGTCTTGTCACGCTCAATCACGCGCGTTACTTCTTGAGCTTGCTAGAGCGCGATTCGTTGGACGGCTCGAACGCGGTGAGTGCTTTCTATGACAGATGGCATCAACGGATGCGCGAATTGCTCGACGATCTGCGCGCGGCGCTGGCATGGGCGCTATCGCCCAAAGGCGACCAGACGCTGGGCGAAACACTGGCTGTGAAGGTCGTCTTTCTGCTCTATGAGCTATCGCTGGTCGACGAGTGCAGCGTCTGGGCGCGGCGAGCGCTCGATACCGTGACCGCGACCCATGGAGGTTCGCGCTCGAACAGGTACTTGCGCCTGCGTATGCAACTGCTGGCGGCACTCGGCGCGGCCCGGGTCTATATGGACGGACCGAACCGTGAGACCTTCGGCATCTGGGCCGAGGTTCTCGCATCGGCGATCGCTCTCGGCGACCAGCGGTTCGAAGCGCGTGCGTTGTGGGGTATGTGGAACGCGAGTCAGTCGTGCGGTGCGGTGCGCAATGCGCTGGCGTTCGCGAGGCGCTTTGCGTCGCGCGCCGCCGAAGCCGGCGACGCGAACGGCACGATCCTCGCCCGCCGCTTGCTGGGTATCGCTTCGCACTATGCGGGTGATCAACAGCAGGCCTGTTCGTCGCTTGAACAACTGCTGCAGAGTGACGGCCTGCAGTATCGTCTGCCGCTGGGGCACTCCGTCGATCAGCGCCTCGCTGCTCGCGCGACGCTCGCACGCGTGCTGTGGCTGCAGGGTTTTCGCGACCAGGCGCTCAGACTCGCGGAGGATTGCGCGGTCGAAGCATGCAATCAGGAACAGGCCATTGTCACGTGTTACGTGCTGGTTGAGGCGCTCGTTCCGCTGGCGCTCCTGTCGGGAAAGCGCGATAGCGCTGCCAAGGCGATTGCCTTGCTGCACGAAGTGTCAGTGCGTGCCGGTCTGAGTGTGTATCAGGCGTGCTGCCGCTGTTTCGATGAATACCTGCGCTCGCTGGACGAGACCGCGCCGGAACGCTTGCTTGCTTTCCGCTCGACGCTGGACGAACTCGATTCGATCGAGTATGGCGCGCCGCGTGCCATGCTGGCCGCGCAATATAGTCTCGCGCTCGGCCGCGCTGGACGGTGGGAGGAGGGCATCGCTGCCGTCGTGCGTGCGCTGGCGCAGTGCGACGACACCGGTGACTATTGGTACGCCGGCGAACTTAGGCGCGTTCATGGCCAACTGCTCTTGATGAGCCAGGCGGGTGGCCCACCATCCGATGACGTGGCGAGGGACGCACAGGCGTGCCTGATCGCGGCGCTCGAGGACTCGATGGTGCAAGGCTGCCGCTCGCTGCAATTGCGCGCCGCAACGAGCCTCGGCTGCCTTTGGCACGCGCAAGGCCGAAGCGCGGAAGCTGTGCAGCTGCTGAAATCCGCATGCTCGAAGCTGACGGAGGGCCGCGATTGGGACGACTTCAAAGCAGCAACGCACCTGCTGCAGGTCGCGGCCGCTGTCGGCGAGTCAGACAAGGTCTGTGCCGACCCCCATGCAGTAGACGAATCGTTCGACGAGCCGTCGCCCTGCAACATAGAGGAACGTGGTTAGACGACCGTTATCCGTGCAATATCCTTTGTTGCGCGACCTCGTCGATCAAATCCGGCCGGTCCAACTGCTCGACCCACCAGCGCAGGGCTCTACCGGTCTCGTCGTCGCGCCACGCGAGATAGAAATGCGTGAGGTCCCGCATGCCGGTCACTTCCTTTTTTACCAGCTCGCCGCGGCTCAGCGGCTCGATCGCAAGACATTCCGGAATCGTGCCCACTGCCAGACCCTTGATCTGGGCGGCGAGCTTGGCTTCGAGCGTGGGTACGGTCAGGAATTCCTGATTGGCAGCGAGTGCAATGGTGCGTGGTGCAAGCTTGCGGGAGGTATCGCCAATCGCGACCGCTCGATGGCGCGCGACGATGTCCAGCGTGAGCGGCTCCGGCGTCGAAGCGAGAGGATGATGCGGCGCCACCACGAACACATGCCGTAGCGAACCGATCGGCCTGGCGACCAGATTGGGAATCGCCGGTGGGTCTCCTGCGGCTCCGACGATCAGATCGGCACGGCGCGTCAACAGCGCGTCCCACGAACCGCCCAGCACTTCCTTCGACAGATGCAGCCGGGTGTTCAGTTTCAACCGATAAAACGTATCGACATGTTCCCAGAGCAACTCGAACGGGATGATCTCGTCGATCGCAATGTGCAGTTCGGATTCCCAGCCGTGCTCGATTCGCTTCGCTTTGCGTTCGAGGTCTTCCGCGGCCTCCAGCAAACGGCGCCCTTCCTCGACGACCACGCGCCCCGCACGCGTGAGTGTCGCGCGGCGGCCGGTGCGGTCGAACAGCTTCACGCCCAGATCGAGCTCCAGTTTCTGAACCAGATAGGTCAACGACGACGGGACCTTGTGCAGCGTTTCCGCCGCGCTGGCAAAGGTGCCGGTTCGATCGATCGCATCGAGGACCTGCAGGACTTCAAAGGATAGGTTCATGACAAACTGCCGGATTGGATGGGGAACGTGATCTCAAGAACGCGCTTCATGCGCACCTCGTTGATCTACGGAACGCCCGGGTAGGATGACGTACAAGATGATTCAGCGCAAGACGACGTCGGCATGACCGGGCTGATCAGGTTCAGGCCGGGCTGCCAGGCGAGGATAAGGGTCAATGCCACCCGTCGCAAGCCGGGTGCGACGTGGCATCTGCATGAGATGCATGTGAGGGCGCGCGGCGAGCCGTGGCTGCGGTGACGGCCCGTCAAGCGCGGTCGATTCGGGCGGCGGCGATATGGCGATGTGTTTCGAAACTGTCGCGTGAACGTACAGCTTCCTGGAAGCGACGCCGTACGCGGGACGACCGTGGCCGCCCGCGATGCATGCTCAATCGATCAACAGTTTTTCACTGCGATCTGCGCCTACGACTTCGCACCAAGTCGGAACTTGTGCAGCAACGGCTCCGTATACCCGCCAGGCTGCGACCGCCCTTCAAAAACCAGCGCCTTCGCCGCCTTGAACGCGAGCGATGTATCCAGGTGACCGCTCATTGGCTGGTATTGCGGGTCGTTGGCGTTCTGCACATCCACCACCTTCGCCATACGCTTGAACGTTTCGTTCACCAGCGCTTCCGACACCACCCCGTGATGCAGCCAGTTTGTAATATGCTGGCTCGAAATGCGCAGTGTCGCGCGGTCTTCCATCAGGCCGATGTCGTGAATATCCGGCACCTTCGAGCATCCCACGCCCTGATCGATCCAGCGCACCACGTAACCCAGAATCCCTTGCACGTTGTTCTCGATTTCCTTGCGGATTTCCTCATCCGACCACTGCGCCTTTTCGACCACGGGAATGGTCAGCAAGCCGTCGAGCAGTTCATCGCGTACGCTGTCGTAGGCAGTCTGTTCCAACTCCTGCTGCACGGCCTGAACGTCAACCTGATGGTAGTGCAGCGCGTGCAGCGTCGCGGCAGTCGGCGACGGCACCCACGCCGTGTTAGCGCCCGCTTTCGGATGCGCGATCTTCTGTTCGAGCATCGCGTGCATCAGGTCGGGCATCGCCCACATGCCCTTGCCGATCTGCGCGCGTCCGCGCAATCCCGAGCTCAAGCCGGCCAGCACGTTATTGCGCTCGTAGGCCGCGATCCACGCCGACGACTTCATATCACCCTTGCGCATCATCGGACCGGCTTCCATGGCGCTGTGCATCTCGTCGCCGGTGCGATCCAGGAAGCCCGTATTGATGAACGCCACGCGCGCCGATGCCGCCGCAATGCACGCCTGCAGATTGACACTCGTGCGCCGCTCCTCGTCCATGATGCCCATCTTGATGGTATGGCGCGGCAGCCCCAGCAGATCTTCGACGCGGCCGAACAGTTCATTGGAGAACGCGACTTCGGCCGGGCCGTGCATCTTCGGCTTGACGATGTATATCGATCCGGTCCGCGAATTGAGCCTGTTTTGCAGGTCGTGCATCGCACCCAGCGATGTCATCACGGCATCCAGAATGCCTTCGGGAATTTCATGGCCGTCGCGGTCGACGATCGACGGGTTCGTCATCAGATGCCCGACGTTACGGATGAACAGCAACGAGCGGCCATGCAGCTTCACGGTCGAGCCATCGGGCGCGGTGTATTGGCGATCGGCGTTCAGGCGGCGCGTAAAGGTCTTGCCGTTCTTGGTGACCTGCTCGGCCAGATCGCCTTTCGCGAGGCCGGTCCAGTTGCGATAAAGCTGGACCTTGTCGGCGGCATCGACGGCGGCAACCGAGTCTTCGCAATCGATAATCGTCGAGACGGCCGCTTCCATCAGCACGTCTTTCACGCGCGCTGCGTCGGTCTTGCCGATGGAGTCCGTTGCGTCGATCTGGATCTCGAAGTGCAGGCCGTGATGCTTGAGCAGAACCGCGGAAGGGGCGCCAGCGTCGCCCTGATAGCCGATGAACTGCGCGGGAACCTTCAATGCCGACGCGCCGTTCTTGAGCGTGACGGCGAGCTTGCCGCCTTCCACGCGGTACGCGATGGCGTCGGCGTGCGAGCCGTCGGCGAGCGGCGCCGCTTCATCGAAGAATGCGCGGGCGCGCGCGATCACGCGTTCACCGCGCACGGGGTTGAAGTAAGCGGTGCGCTGCGCGCCGTCGGTTTCGGGGATAGCGTCAGTGCCGTAGAGCGCGTCGTACAGGCTGCCCCAGCGCGCATTCGCGGCGTTGAGCGCGTAGCGCTGGTTCGACAGCGGCACGACGAGTTGCGGGCCGGCTTGCCCGGAGATTTCGGTGTCGACGTTCTGGGTCGTCGCCTGTACGGCTGCGCTCGCCGGCACGATATAGCCAATGCGTTCGAGAAATGCGCGGTATGCCTTCAGATCGCGCACCGGCCCCGGATTTGCGCGGTGCCACTGGTCCAGCTCGATCTGCAGACGATCGCGTTCTGCGAGCAGCGCGCGGTTCTTCGGGGCGAGGTCGTGGACGAGGGCAGCGAAGCCTTTCCAGAAGGCTTCGCTGTCGATGCCGGTGCCGCTCAACGCCTCATCGTCCACAAATTTGCTCAGAACAGCCGCGACCCGCAGACCGTTTCGCTCGATCATTTCACCCATCTTATGCTCCAACTGTTTCAAGTATCAATCAATCAGCCGTTGAGGCTGTTTGCTGCGGTTCGGGCCACTTGCGAATCCTGATCCGGCTTGACACCGGACACGCCCACTGCGCCCACAACCTGCCCGTCGACCACGACGGGCACGCCGCCTTCCAGTGTGCCGGCCAGCGGTGCGCTCAGGAACGCGGTCCGGCCGCCGTTGATCATGTCTTCGTACTGCTTCGATTCACGTCGGCCGAGCGCCGAGGTACGGGCCTTTTCGGTCGCGATGTAAGCGCCTACCGGCGCACAGCCGTCGAGTCGCAGCAGGGCCAGCAGATGGCCTCCGTCATCCACGACCGCGATGGTGACTGCCCACTGGTTTTTCTCTGCTTCCGCGCGCGCGGCTTCGAGGATTCGCGTAGCTTCTACAACGGTCAATACGGATTTGCTTTGCATGTCAGGGTTATCAAGTCAGTGTTTCGAAGTGAAGTGTCGCCACCGGCGCATGCCGGTGGCCGGGATACGTTTCGCGGCGAACCGGGTTATCCGCCCAGTGCGCCCTGCGTGTTGACGTGCACCGCATAGATGGACTGCGACGACGCCATGAGCAGCCGGTTACGCGCGCGTCCGCCAAAGCACAAATTCGCGCAGCGCTCGGGCAGGGCGATCCGGCCAATCATTTTTCCTTGTGGCGAAATGACCATGACGCCATCGAGTTCGTCATTGCCCATGCCCCAACCGCACCACAGATTGCCGTCGATGTCCGCGCGCATTCCGTCGATCGTGCCGGCCCCCGCGTCGTAGAACATCCGGCCCTTACCGATGCCGCGTCCGTCCGCGTCCATTTCATAGACGTGAATCATCCGGTTGGGCACCCCGCGCGATTCGATGATGTAGAGCAGCTTCTCGTCGGGTGAAAAGCACAGGCCGTTCGGCCCTTTCAGGTCGCGCGTGACCACGGACGCTTCGCCCGTCACGCCGTCGATCCGATAGACGGAGTGCGGGAGTTCCTGCTCCGCCTTGATGCCTTCGTAGTGCCCGGAAATGCCCATCGGCGGATCGGTAAACCAGATAGAGCCGTCCGACTTCACGACCAGATCATTGGGGGAATTAAGCGGCTTGCCTTCAAACGAATCGAGCAGGACTGTGATGCTGCCGTCGTACTCGGTGCGTGTGACGCGCCGGCCGTGCTCGCACGTCACGAGCCGCCCCTGCCTGTCGCGGGTGTTGCCGTTCGCGTAGTTGGAAGGTTTGCGGAACACGCTGACCACGCCCGTTTCCTCCTCCCATTTCAGCATCTGGTTGTTCGGAATGTCGCTCCAGAGCAGGTAGCGTCCATCGCCGAACCATACCGGACCTTCGGTCCACCGGTAGCCGGTAGCCAGCCGCTCGACAGCCGAAAAGGCCACGCGGTATTTATCGAAGGAAGGGTCTAGCGAAATCACCCGGGGGTCGGGGTATCGCTCAGCTTGTTGCCACATCTCAATCTCCTGTTCGGGTGCCCTGCATTTCCGCCTGTGCGGCGGCACGACCGGTAGTATAAAGGTAAATGAGTAAGCGCTTTCTCTTGAACTCATGATAGAAGTACCATAAGATGCCTGAAATTCTTGAGTTTCGAGCAGCGGCGCATCGGTCGTAGCGGTTATGTAAGAAAGCGATTACTCGTTTTCGCCCCCTTTTTGACCGCCCGGCGCAAAATTTTTAGAAGGGCAATGCCTGATGACAGAGACGACGAGCAAGAACGTGACCGGGCCGGTGATCCGGTTGCATCCCGCTGACAATGTGGTAATCGCGCGCATCGACGTCGCAATCGGTACGCCGGTTCCGGCCGAAGATTTTGTCTGCCGCAGCCAGGTGGCCGCAGGTTATAAGATCGCGGCGACGCCCATCCAAAAAGGCGAACCCGTTCGCAAATACAACGTGGTGATCGGTTTCGCCGCGACGGATATCGCGCCAGGCACGATGGTCCATAGCCATAACGTCGAGTTCCGCGAGTTCGACCGGGACTACGCATTCGGCGCGGACTACCGGCCCGTCGAGATGGTGCCCGAAGCCGGGCGCGCCACGTTCCAGGGCATCGTGCGAGAGAACGGCGAGGTTGCTACGCGCAACTACATCGGCGTGCTGTCGACAGTCAATTGTTCGGCCACCGTTGCACACAGAATCGCCGAATGGTTCACGCCGGAACGGCTGGCGGACTACCCGAACGTAGACGGCGTCGTCGCATTTACGCACTCGATCGGGTGCGGCATGGAAATGAGCGGTGAACCGATGGCGCTGCTGCGCCGGACGATGGCGGGTTATGCGCGCCATCCCAATCTCGCCGCGGCGCTGATTGTCGGGTTGGGATGCGAGCGCAACCAGCTGGCCGGGCTGATGGATCAGGAAGGTCTGAAAGCCGACTCGCGGCTGCACACGTTCATCATGCAGGAGAACGGCGGCACCCGCCGGACCATCGAGGCCGGCGTGGCGGCGGTCCAGGCGCTGTTACCCGAGGCCAATCGTGTGAAGCGCACAACGGTTCCCGCCAGCCACCTGAAGATCGGTCTGCAATGCGGCGGCTCGGACGGCTTTTCGTCGATCACCGCCAATCCTTCGCTTGGCGCGGCGATGGACTTGCTGGTCCGTCATGGCGGCACGGCCATCCTCTCCGAAACACCCGAAATCTACGGCGTGGAGCATACGCTTACGCGGCGTGCGGTCAGCCGCGAAGTCGGCGAAAAGCTGGTTGAGCGGGTCCGCTGGTGGAAAGACGAATATTCGGTCGGCCGGGACGTTCAGATCAACGGCCAGGTCAGCCCCGGCAATCAGGTGGGCGGACTGGCGAACATCTTTGAAAAGTCGATTGGATCGGCGATGAAAGGCGGCACCGGGCCGCTGATGGAAGTGTATCGATACGCCGAGCTGGTGAAGCAGCCTGGACTCGTATTCATGGACACACCCGGATTCGACCCGGTCTCCGCGACGGGTCAGATTGCAGGCGGCGCAAATCTCATTGCCTTCACCACAGGGCGCGGTTCAATGTTCGGCGCGAAGCCCGTGCCGTCGCTGAAGCTCGCCACCAACACGCCGATGTACAGCCGTCTGACCGAAGACATGGATCTGAACTGCGGCGGAATCCTGGATGGCATTGCGTCGATTCAGAGCACAGGCCAGAAAATCTTCGACGCTATTCTTGCCGCCGCGTCGGGCGAGCGCACAAAGAGCGAAATGCTCGGGCTAGGTGATCACGAATTCGTGCCGTGGCAGATCGGCATCATGAGTTGAGTCCGCAGAGGCTCAGCGTGTCGCGAGGGCGAACGGCAATTTGCAACCATAAGAAAACCGCCGCCCTCTAGCCAGTCGAATCAAATAGCGGAGACAGCCCCTTGAGTACCCAGACCCCGGCAATACAAATACCTGACAGCGCGGCAAGCAACTCCCTCTACACGCGAGTGACCTGGCGCTTCATGCCCTTGCTGTTCGTCTGCTACGTGGTGGCATATCTGGATCGGGTCAACGTGGGCTTCGCCAAGCTCCAGATGCTCAGCGATCTGAACTTCAGCGAGGCGATGTACGGCTTCGGCGCCGGCATATTTTTCATCGGGTATTTCTTCTTCGAGGTGCCGAGCAACCTGCTGCTGCACCGGCTCGGCGCGCGCCGCTGGATCGCCCGGATCATGCTCACCTGGGCCGTGCTCTCGGCCGCGACCGCGTGGGTCACGACGCCCACGATGTTTTACATATTGCGTTTCTTTCTGGGCGTGGCCGAAGCGGGCTTTTTCCCGGGGCTGGTGCTGTATCTCACCTACTGGTATCCATCGCACCGGCGGGGCAAGATGATCGCTTTCCTGATGGCGGGCAACCCGGTGGCGGGCATTGTCGGCGGCCCGATATCGGGCTTCATCATGCAGCGCCTGGCGGGCAACGCGGGGCTTGCCGGCTGGCAGTGGCTGTTCATTCTGGAAGCCCTCCCCGCGCTGTTCCTGGGAGCCGTCATTTTCTGGTTCCTCGACGACCGGGTGAAGGACGCAAAGTGGCTGTCGGTTCAGGAGCGCGACTTCATCGCATCGGAAATCGATGCGGAAGCACGCACCAAAAGCCACGGTTCCGTGCGCCAGGTTTTTACGTCGCTCAAAGTCTGGACCTTGTGCACGATTCTCTTCGGTATCGTGATGGGCTCTTATGCCGTTGGCTTCTGGCAGCCAACCATCATCAAGAGTTCCGGCATCACGGACGCCTTCACAATCGGCCTGCTCACCGTCGTGCCTTATCTTGCCGCGTTGATTCTGATGATTGTGGTCGGCCGCCACGCGGACCGCACGCGTGAACGCCGCTGGCACGTCGTGTTGCCGCAATGCATGGCGGCGGTGGGTTTCGTGATGTGCGCCTACGCGGGCAACAATACGTATATTGCGTTGCTGGGTCTGACGCTTGCCGCTTCGGGCGTGATTACCGCCTTACCCATGTTCTGGGCCTTGCCCACGTCCTTTCTCGGCGGCACCGGTGCGGCCGCCGGCATTGCCTTGATCAACTCGACGGGCAATCTCGCGGGGTTCGTCAGCCCTGCGCTTGTAGGGTGGCTAAAGACGGTCACGCATTCACTGGATTCGAGCCTGTTCCTGATTGCCGGGTGTCTGATCATCTCCGCATGTCTGATCTTGACGCAGCTTCCGGCCAGGCTCGTCAACAAGTAGTTCCTTCATGGCACTCGAAAGAAGTGCCAGATAACAAGATTCGGCATCCTCAATTAAATGGAATAGAGACAACATGAAGACTGGGAAGTATCGCTACGTCGTCGCCTTGCTGCTGTTTATCGCGGGAGCGATCAATTACATGGACCGCGCGGCGCTTGGCGTTGTCGCGCCTGTCCTCAACAAGGAGCTGAGTCTTTCACCGTCGCAACTCGGCGTGGTGTTCAGCAGTTTCTTCTTCGGCTATTCCATCTTCGCATTCGTCGGCGGGCAACTCGCCGACAAGTACGGACCGCGCAGGGTCTTTTCCTGGGCGATGGGGACGTGGTCCATTCTCTGCGGCTTGACTGCGGCCGCGACTGGATTCGGCACGCTGCTGATCTTCCGGGCGCTGTTCGGCTTCGGCGAAGGTCCGATGAATTCGACGACCAACCGGACCATCACCAACTGGTTTCCCCGGCATGAAACCGCGACCATGGTTGGCTTTACGTTTTCGGGCCAGACGGTAGGCAGCGCGATCGCTGGACCGGTGGTCGGACTGATTGCCATTGCCTACGGCTGGCGCACGTCGTTTGTGATCATCGCGGCGTTCGGGCTGGCGTGGATCGTCGCCTGGCGTATCTTCGCGACCGACAAGCCGGCGCAAAACGCGTGGGTCGGCGCGGCCGAACGCGAGATGGTCGAAGCGAGCCGCAACGCGGTACATCCGGCAGAAAGCGGCGACGAAAACACGCCGCTGCGCAGTTACCTGTTTCGTCCGAGCACGCTCGCGCTCGGCGTCGGCCTGTTCGCGGTGAACTACACGCTATTCGTGTTCATCTCGTGGATGCCGAGCTATTTCACCAACGCGCTGCATCTGGACATGAAGCACATGAGCATTCTGAGCGCAGTGCCATGGGCGTGCGGCGGGATCGGCTACTTCGGCGGGGGCCTCGTCGCCGACGCGTATTTCAAACGCGCGAGCAACAAACTGCAGGCGCGCAAGATCTCGGCGATCGTGCCGCTCGCGCTGTCGGGTCTCGCCCTGGTGGGCGTCAGCATGGTCGATACCGTGACGCCCGCTGTGCTGCTTGTCGCGTTCGCCGTGCTGTTCCTGACGGCTTCGTCGCAAGCGTGCTGGGCCATCATGCACGAGCTTGTGCCGGGCAGGCATCTTGGGGGCGTAAGCGGTTTTGTTCACCTGATGAGCAACATTTCGGGCATCGTCGGTCCGACCATGATGGGTTTGGCGGTCCAGTACCTGGGCGGTTACAGCAGCGGCTTCATGCTCGGTGCTGCGGTCGATCTGGTCGGCGTGCTGGCCATGCTGCTGGTCATCGGCCGACGCGCGGCAGGCGGGACAGTCGGGAC
This sequence comes from Paraburkholderia panacisoli, assembly GCF_008369935.1. Taxonomy (GTDB): domain Bacteria; phylum Pseudomonadota; class Gammaproteobacteria; order Burkholderiales; family Burkholderiaceae; genus Paraburkholderia; species Paraburkholderia panacisoli. The sequence goes on from NZ_VTUZ01000003.1 coordinate 177,046, forward strand.
GAACACCACCGCCGCGTAAGCGGGCGCCCTGCCACGCAAGCGGTCAGGGCGGCGCAGGCCGAAACCACCCGCCTGCGACCGTGCGCGCGGCCGCACGATCGGTCCCGCGAGCATCGTTATTTTTTGGAGTCGATCTACTGCCATGAAACACGTCATCGCTGAACCTGAGCAAGCCGACTATCAGACACGTGCGCGGATCGTTTCGGTGGAGGCGCGCACCATCCGCGTGCCGCTTGACCGCCACACCGCATTCTCGACCCGTCTCGTCACTGCCCGCGACTACACGGTCGTGCGCGTCAGGACAGCCGATGACCACTACGGCATCGGCTTTTGCTACAGCGGCAACCGCGCCGGCATGCTGGTCACGTATGCCGTGCGCGAATTGTTTGCGCCGCTGTTGCGCGGACGCAGTGCGCTCGATGTCGAAGGCTCGTGGTCCGCCATGTATGACGAGTCATTGCTGCAGGGGCGCGCCGGCTCGGTCATGCGGGCGCTGTCCATCATCGACATCGCCTTGTGGGACCGCAATGCACGCGCAGCCGGCCTGCCGTTGAGCCGCTATCTCGGCGGCACCTGCAGCGCTACCGTGCCGGCCTATGCCAGCGGCGGTTACTACCTCGAAGGCAAGACGCCCGAGCATCTCGGCGAGGAGATGGCGGGCTACGTGGCACTGGGGTTTCGCGCCGTGAAGATGAAGGTCGGGCGGCTCGATCCGCGCAGCGAGGAAGCGCGGATCAGGGCGGCACGAGAAGCGATCGGCGACGACGTGCTGCTGATGCTCGATGCCAACAACGCCTGGTCCGACGTGCCGACCGCGCTCGAATACATGCGCCGGTACGAGCCGTTCAATCCGTACTGGATCGAAGAGCCCTTCAGTCCGGATGACATCGAAAGCCATGCGCAACTGAGCCGGCGCACGCCGGTGACCGTGGCGACCGGTGAGATAGAAGCGGGGCGCTGGCGGCATCAGGCGCTGCTCGACAAGCGCGCTGCCATGATCCTTCAGTCGGACGCGGCGGTCTGCGGCGGGATCAGCGAATGGCGACGGATTGCGGCGTCGGCCGCGGCCGTGGGTGTAACGATGTGCCCGCACTGGTTCCACGATCTGCACGTGCATCTGGTGGCATCGACGCCCAATGCGCGCTATGTCGAATTTTTCCCTGACGATCAGGTGCTGAACTTCCGCCGGCTAGTGGATACGCAACTGTCGTTCGCAGACGGCCAGCTGACCGTGCCGACTCGTCCTGGCCTGGGATTCGACTTCGATGAAGCCGCGCTGAACGAATACGCGCTGGACGATTGGGCGTGAAGCCGAAGCAATGAATAGCTGGAAACACCCGCGGGTTGCGCATGCAACCTGCGGGTGTTTCCGCACGTCATCAGGCGGTGACTTCGACCCCCGGCATCGAGAAGCCGGTTTCGCGGAGTGCGGTGGCGAGCGCATCGCACTGCGCCGGCGTCAGATCGACGAGAGGAGGACGTACGACGCCCCAGTCGGGGTCGTTCGAATACACGCCGATCGCTGCCTTGAGCGCGGGGATCATCGGGAACTTCGCGAACACCGCACGCGTGGCATCCAGTGCTGCCTGTCGTGTATCGGCGTCGGCCGCTTGCCAGTGACGATACAACTGCACGATAGCCGCCGGATTGACGTTTCCGGTTGCCGTGATACAGCCGACGCCGCCCGCGCGCATGGTAGCCAGCAGGAAGGTTTCACTGCCGGCGAACACATCGAAGCCCTGCGGCTGGAAGCGCTCGAGCATGGCCTGGGTGTTGCTCCAGTCGCCCGAACTGTCCTTCACGCCGGCGATCACGCCCGGGAAAGCAGCCAGCAGCCGCTCGATGAGCGCGAGGCTGAGCGGCACCTGGGACACGGGTGGGATGTGATACAGATAAATGCGCAGTGCGTCGGAACCCACGCGCTCGATGATCTGCGCATAGCTGCGGAACAAGCCTTCGTCGGTGACGCCCTTGTAGTAGAACGGCGGCAGCATCAGCACATGGTTGACCCCCAGCGAAAGCGCATGGCGTGTCAGTTCGACCGTGTCGGTGAGTGCCGAGCAGCCGGTGCCTGGCATCAGGCGATCGAGCGGAATGTCTGCGCCGACCAGCGTTTCGAGCAGTTTCTTTTTCTCGCTGACCGCGAGCGAATTCGCTTCCGAGTTGGTGCCGAACACAGCGAGTCCGACGTCCTGTTCGATCAGCCAGCGGCAATGACGGACATAGCGGTCGTTATCGGGAAGAAGGTCTCTTGTGAACGGCGTGACCACGGGCGAGTAGACGCCGCGGGGCCGGTTGACTGAGGTCATCGCGTGTTCCTTTTGCTTGAGGTGAGAGTGTTTCGCGCCATTCAGCCGGCGATCTGTTGCGCAGACGAGCGGGCGTGGAGCGCTTCAGGATTGACGCAGGTCGACGAGAGCTGGCCGTCGAGTGCATCGATGAGATTGCGTACCGCGCGCATGGCCATGTTCTCGCGCGTCTGTTGTGTAGCGGAACCGATATGCGGCACCGCTACCACGTTCGGCAACTGGAGCAGCGGCGAGTCCGGCGACAGCGGTTCGCGTTCGAACACATCGAGACCGGCGCCGAGAATGCGGCCTTCACGCAGATGCGCAATGAGGGCGGCTTCGTCGACGACCTGTCCGCGAGCACAGTTGATGAGAATGGCCGACTTCTTCATGGTCCCGAGCTCGGCGCTGCCGATCAGGCGCTCGGTGGCGGGCGATAGCGGCACCAGCACGCAGACGAAGTCCGCGGTCGCGAGCAGTTCGGGAAGCGGCCGCCATTGCGCGCCGTAGCGCTCCTCTGCTTCGGGGTTGCGGGAGCGGTTGGAATAGATCACGTCCATGCCGAAGCCGAGGGCGGCGCGCTTGGCGACCGCGCTGCCAATGCGACCAAGCCCGACGATTCCCAGCGTTTTGTGATGCACGTCGACACCGAATTGCGCCTCGCCGACCGTGCGCGTCCACTGGCCGCGCCGCGTCCAGTCAGCGAGTTCGGAAATGCGCCGGGCGGTCGCGAGGATCAGACTGAACACGAGGTCGGCGGTGGTTTCGGTGACTTCTTCCGGCGTATTCGTCAAAACGATGCCGCGGCGCGAGAGTTCCGGGACATCGAACGCATCGAAGCCGGCCGAAATGGTGGATGCAACCTCGAGCAAGGGCGCGGCGTCGAGGATCTCAGGCGTGATCTTGAGATTGTTGCCGACCATGCCATGAGCCGTGCCCAGGGCGCGCCTGAACGGCGCGAGGTCGCCGGAGGAAACGTCGACCAGTTCGACGGAACAGTGCTCACGAAGTAGCCCCAGCACGGCAGGAGGCAACGAACGATAGGCCACGACATGCTTCATGAAGACCTCGGCGGAATGCTGTTAAAGAGTTGATGGGCGGCATCGAACGCGACAAAAAAGAATCGCTTGCGGACAGACTATAAGTATCGGTAACATTCCCGTCAAGATTATTGATAATCTCATCGAAGATCCAGGAGCAACAATGAGCGAGAAAAAAAGCGGCTTGCGGCAGGGCCTGACGAACTACGGCGACGAAGGTTTCTCGCTTTTCCTGCGCAAGGCGTTCATCAAGGGCGCGGGCTATACCGACGACGCGCTGTCGCGTCCCATCGTGGCGATCGCGAACACGGGCAGTGCCTACAACCCGTGCCACGGCAATGCGCCGCAGCTGATCGAGGCGGTCAAGCGCGGCGTGATGCTGGCTGGCGGCCTGCCTGTCGAATTCCCGACGATTTCGATTGCCGAGAGCTTTTCGCATCCGACCAGCATGTACCTGCGCAACCTGATGTCGATGGACACGGAGGAGATGATCCGGGCCCAGCCGATGGACGCGGTGGTGCTGATCGGCGGGTGCGACAAAACCGTGCCGGCCCAGTTGATGGGTGCGGCGGCGGCGGGCGTTCCGGCCATTCAACTGGTGACGGGTGCCATGCTCACGGGCTCGCATCGCGGTGAACGGGTTGGGGCATGTACGGACTGCCGTCGTTTCTGGGCGAGTTTCCGCGGCGACCAGATCGGCGAAGCCGAGATCGAAGCGGTCAACAATCAGCTCGTCGCAACGGTCGGCACCTGTTCGGTGATGGGCACGGCCAGCACGATGGCCTGCATCGCGGAAGCCCTGGGCATCATGCTGCCGGGTGGTGCGTCTGCGCCCGCCGTGACCGCCGATCGCATCCGCATTGCGGAGCGCACCGGCGCGCAGGCCGTGGCGATGATCGGTCAGGACCTGAGTCCGGCGAAGATCCTGACGCCCAAGGCGTTCGAAAACGCGTTGCGGGTGCTGCTCGCAATCGGCGGCTCGACCAACGGCATCATTCACCTGACGGCAATTGCGGGCCGGCTCGGGATTCGCATCGACCTCGAGCAGCTCGACCGGATGGCGCGTGAAACGCCGGTGCTCGTCGATTTGAAGCCGTCCGGACAGCACTACATGGAAGACCTGCATCGCGCCGGAGGATTGACCACGGTCATGCGCGAGATCAAAGGGCTGCTGCATCTCGACGCGCTCACTGTGACCGGCCGGACGCTCGGCGAGGAGATGGATGCCGCCCCGGCGAGCTTCGCGCAAGAAGTCGTGCGCCCGTTTGACCGCCCGATCTTTCCGCAAGGCGGGATTGCGGTGCTGCGTGGCAATCTCGCGCCCGGCGGCGCGATCATCAAGCAGTCAGCGGCCAGCGCCAGCCTGATGGAACACGAAGGGCGCGCCGTCGTCTTCGAGGACGCGGAGGATCTGGCGCGCCGTATCGACGATCCGGAACTGGACGTGGAAGCGCACGACGTCCTCGTGCTCAAGCGGATCGGTCCGGTCGGTGCACCGGGGATGCCGGAAGCGGGCTACATTCCGATTCCGCGCAAGCTCGGCCGCCTGGGTGTGAAGGACATGGTGCGCATTTCGGATGGCCGCATGAGCGGCACGGCGTCCGGTACGGTGGTCCTGCACGTCACGCCCGAAGCGGCTATCGGCGGTCCCCTCGCGATCGTACAAACTGGCGACCGGATTCGCCTGAGCGTGGCAGAACGGTCTATCGAACTTGCCCTCAGCGACGATGAAATTGCAGCTCGTCTCGCCGCGTTGCCGGCGCGCCAGGTCGATCCCGAAGAGCGTGGTTATCGCAAGCTGTTCCTGACGACGATCACTCAGGCCGACGAGGGCTGCGACTTCGACTTTCTGCAAGCCGCGCGCATGACCGCGACCGTTCCCGGCAACGGAAACAAGGGTTAAAGGTCATATTTTCGTATAGGCTCGCGGCTTAGATCATTTTGCGGACCCCTGTTATGAGCAACGCTGCCAAGCCCAAACGCGCCGATGCACCCACTGCGAAGACGGTCGAACGCGACCGCAATATCGACGAGACGCTGCGTAGCGTCTCGGATGAGCTCGAGGAGCAGATCGTCCTGGGCGTTCTGCATCCGCGCGAACGGCTCGTGGAAGACGATCTGTGCGAGCGCTTCAACCTGAAGCGCCACGTCGCGCGGCTGGTGCTGGCGGAGGTGGAGCGGCGCGGCCTGGTGGAGCGCCGCAAGAATGTGGGCGCGCTGGTCAAGTCGTTTACACCGCGTGAGGTCACGGAACTGTATGCGCTGCGCGAACTGCTGGAAGCAGACGCGGCGAGGCGCATCGTTTTTCCGGTCAGCAGCGAGGCGCTCGCTGCGTTGACGGCAATTCAGGCAGAGCACGATGAAGCAGCCATCGCCGGCGATCTGCGGCGTGTGTTCCGCGCGAACATGGCTTTTCACCATGCGTTCTTTGCGTTGTCGGAAAGCCAGGTTCTCACTGAGGCGATTCGCGAGTATGAACGCCGCACGCATGCCATCCGCTCGGTATCGATCGTGTTTCCTCAGTATCTGGAGAAGGCGCGCGCCGAGCACCACCAGATGATCGAGGCGCTCCGAACCGGCGACCGGGAATCGTTGATCAAGTTATGCCGGGAGCACCTCGTGCCATCGCGCGATGCGTATCTCGAAGCGCACCATCGCCGTTCGGCCGGCTACGCCGTACAGAAAGGCGAAACCGGCTAACTGTATTTACCTGAATCACAGAGAGGGTATTAATGACTCGAGTACTGATCACCGGCGCGGCCGGTCACATTGGCCGTGTGCTTCGCGCCGGTTTCCAGGGCCACTATGCACTGCGCCTCGCCGATATTAAGCCGCAGGCGCCGGCGCAGGCAGGCGAGGAAATCGTGACCGCGGACATCACGCGGCTCGAAGATCTTCTGCCGCTCATGGAGGGTGTCGACGTCGTCGTGCATCTCGCCGGCGTTCCTGACGAGGATCGCTGGGAGCGCATCCGCGATATGAACATCGAGGGTTGCTACAACGTGTTCGAAGCGGCGCGCCAAGCGGGTGTCAAGCGCGTGGTGTTCGCGAGTTCAAACCATGCGGTGGGTTTTCATCGTCGCGACCGGATGATCGACAACACCGTCGAGCCGCGCCCTGATAGCCGCTACGGCATCTCGAAGGTGTTCGGCGAGGCGCTTGGCCGGATGTACGCCGACAAGCATGGGATGTCGGTTGCGTGCATCCGGATCGGCTCGTTCCGCCCGGACGACCGGCCAACCGTACCGCGCCACCTCTTCACATGGATCAGCCATCGCGACATGGTGCAGGTGGCGCGCCGTTGTATCGACTATCCGGACCTCCACTTCGCGGTTGTGTATGGCGTATCCAATAACGCGCGCAATCGCTGGGATAACGCCAACGTCCGCTATCTCGGGTTCGCGCCGGAAGATGATGCCGAACTGTACGCGGCTGGGATCGCGGCAACGGGAAAGGCCGAAGATGCGCGTGAAGCGCTGTTTCATGGCGGCTTCGGCTGCCTTGTCGAATTCGACGGTGATCCGCTGCGGATCGATTGAGTGCGGCGGCCATCGCCGGAGCGATTGTGCCGCGTTGAGGCAGGGGTCGTGACTTGGCATCCGTCATGACCTTACGACAAGAAGCGGGTGGACGTTGAACAGCCGCGCCCGCGCTAGAGTCTCCCTGCGAAAAGTGCCCCTCGGTTCGCACCGGTCGCACTTGTTCGCAGGGCAGATCTTGCGGCTCTTTTCCGGCGCTTCGTTTATCCGGCCAGCGGGCCTACCTCGAAACTGAAGTTCGCAACGCCATCCACGCCGCCCGCGACCTTGTCGCCTGGGCGTAGTGCCGCGACGCCAGCGGGTGTTCCGCTGAAGATAAGGTCTCCCGGCTTCACAGTGACGGAATGAGAGACGTAGCTGATGATGTCCGCGACAGGCCAGATCATCTCGCTGAGGTCGCCTTGCTGACGGATTTCGCCGTTCACGGACAACCAGATCCGGCCACTGGATGGGTGCTCGAACTCAGACGCCGGTTTGATTTCGCTGATCGGCGCGGAGGCGTCAAAGCCTTTCGCCCAGTCCCACGGGCGGCTCAGTTTTTTTGCCGTCGCCTGGAGATCCCGTCGCGTCAGATCGACTCCAGCGGCATAACCCCAGACAAAATCGAGCGCGTTCTCAGGGGCGATTGCCTTTCCTTCCTTGCCGATCGCAATGATGAGTTCAATCTCATGGTGCAAGTCGGAGGTGAGGGGAGGGTACGGGAGCACGCCGGTCGCTGGCACGACGGCATCGGCAGGTTTGGAAAAAAAGAACGGAGGATCCCGGTCCGGGTTGGCACCCATTTCGCGCGCGTGGTCTGCGTAGTTGCGGCCGACGCAGAACACGCGGCGCACGGGAAAGCGGCTCGTCGAGCCGCTGACAGCAACAGAGGTGATCGTAGGGGGTGTCACTGAGTATTCGGTCATGGTAAGCCTCGCGATTGGTATTGGCCTGCCTACGATATCGCGCTGCGGACTCGCCGTTCAGGACAAATCCGCTGAACACCAGGACGAACTTACGGTGCGCCTTTGCGCGCGGTTGCACCACCGTTTCGTTGACCCGCACTCCGGTGCATGTCGCGAAACTCACTCGGAGATTGACCGACTGACCGACGAAACCGCCGCGAAAAATAGGCTTCGTCGCGATAGCCGACCAGAAACGCGATGTCCTTGATGCGCCGGGTGTCGTTTGCCAACAGATCCTGTGCGCGTGCGATGCGTCGCTCGGTCACCCACTCGACAAAGGTCCGGCCCGTCTCTTTCTTGATCAGATGCGCAAGATAGTTCGGCGATAAAAACGCAGCGGCGGCGGCAGAGGTCAGCGACAATGCGTCGCTCGCGAGATGTGCGTTGACGTGGCGGTCCACACGGACCAAAGCGTCCTGTCGGCCGAGTCTTTGGACGTTACGCGAGGAAAGCCGAAGTAGCTGATCCGCGTATCGCTGGCATACGATCCCGATAAGCTGAAGCAGGTATCCGCGCAGGAGGGCGGTCGCACCGAAGCGCCGCGTCTCATTGACCTCCAGCATGCGAGCCAGTACCGGTTCGATTTCGGCGAGATCGGCGTCCTCCAGAATGAAGTCGATGTACTCCTGAAGCCTGAATGGCGCGAGTTCGGGCGCCTGCGTGATCGCCACATCCTCGAGATCCAGTGGATCCACGATTCCGCTGGTATTGGCGCGTAGAAACGCTTGCGTGAAGTTGATGACAATGAAGCGCGAGCGCGCGGGGTGCGGTATCAGATGCAGGCGATGCGGCAGGATAAAGGCGACCGCACCAGCAGGAAACGGCCGGCGTACTCCGCCGATGTGCTGTTCGGTATCTCCGCCGAGGTTGATCTGAATCTGAAAATATTCGTGCTTGTGCGGCTCTTCAATCGCGGGGCGTGAGGCTTGGTCGCGGATGTAGAAATCGAGGCGGTCGCTTCGCTCGGGCATCGCATAAGTGCGCGATACCGCCGCCTGTGAAGCCTTCATGGCTGCGTGCTCCAATTGATTCAGGGTCGCCGGTGCAGGCACCCTTAATGGTGCCGTCGGGCGCAAGGGTGATTTCCGCAGGGATGCCCAACGTCGCCGCCATGTGGCGCAGCGCGATGGGCATGGCAGCCTGAGATAGTGCATGGCTGTACCCGGGCGCCTCGCGAGGCGCTTCCTCGGCGCCGGACGAGATACTCTATCAGACCATGAGTCGTCACGTGAAGATGTACCGCTGTGAAACGGTGGGCACAGGGCACTCACGCGCGCGCGGACGCTTTTTTCTTCTGAATAGTCTGAGTGTTCGTCTGCCGGTCAATTACGAAACCGAGGACATCGACATCGGAAGCGCTCGTTCAATTTCGCTCGCCATTCCGGTAGGCCGTCGGGCCGGGTTCGCACTAGTGGTTCAGACAGAAGCACGCGCTCGCAGCTTCGGCAGGCGACAGGCCAGTGTGGAAGTAAGCCTGTATCCGCTGGACGATCGCATTGTCAGGTTCCCAGGGCTCGCGAATGAAGCCCTCTCCAACGGCTTTTTCGTAAACGGCGTCTGCCCATGCGTATAGGTCGAATTCGAACGGGAAAGGCAGTTCTATCTGATTGGATTGGATGAACATGACAACCTCCACAACATCGACAATGCGCGTGGTCAAATTACGCACAAGCGGATAACGGCAGCGGATAGAGACGACTTATCCTCTTCAACGATTTGGATGCGCTATGGTCTTGATCATCGCGACAAGCACTGTCGCCACGACGGCAAGGAAGCCGGACATGTAGATAAGCACGATGGTCATCATCGTCTGCTCCTCCCTTCAGATATGCCGCAATTGCGGCGGCCACCACCGGCTGACTGAATGGGTCACGATTGCGCAGAAGGTCCACGGCCCAAGCCGTGAGACGAACGGTGAGCATCAATCGTCAAGAAACCGGATTCAGATTCGCGTATTGATCGAGCGAACTGGTGATGAACAGGACTGGCCATGTCAGGCGCATCGCGCTTGCACATTGGCCTTGAAATCAATGTACAGGTGCGAGGCACACGAAACCATTCTACGAACGATTCGAACGCCGGTGCATGTGGATAGGAATCTCATACTCACGTATAACTCGCGCAGTTGCCGTAGGCGATGAAATGTGCGTAAGCGCACCACCGGTCTACCTCCGTGCCACGTCGACGTTCCTGTTCGCGGCCTCACATCGTCGGTCCAGTTCCGATCGGACCGAGCGATCCGCCAGCAACCCCCTTGTTTCGAGTACGCCAAAGCGGCCTTGCAGAGCGGCCTCGATTGCCCACCAGTCGCTAAAATGGCCGCTATCGGCAAGGCTGTATGCGGTGTGCAGCATTTTCGCGCGCCTGTCTGTCCTCAATATGTTTGTAGTCATGATCCGCCCCCACAGGAGCTACGCTCCTATCATCGGCGTGAAAGGTTGTTTCTGCGAGCCGACGGCGACGGATCAGGAAGCCCGAAGACTCCACGATGCTGTCAACTTGCCAGCCGGCGTGCGGATGGACACGTAGTATGTCAGGATGACTAACCTAAGCGAAAAGGCGTTCCAGCATTGGAGCGCACATCACGCTTTCCCCAGCCTCGAAGGCGTGGGTGCGTAGGGTCCGCTTTTCCTTTACGTCGGGGCGCATCACCTTTTCTCGAACCCGAACGATTTCACCCGGATATAGCCTGAACTCTTCACGAGACCATGCTGCATGACAAGTTCGTCGATCTGCGCAGCGCGAACGGGTATGGAAATGTAATAACCCTGGCAGTCAACGTGCGGCATCGATTTCGCCCAGACAAACTGCGCTTCGGTTTCGATATGTACCGTTGCCCCGCCTCGCATAACTTTGCAAAAGAGATTTTCATGAGCCGATCTTTTGTTAGCGTATGGAATGAAGCTCTTGGATCGTGGGTGGCGGCATCCGAGTGTGCGACGGCTCGCGGCAAGCGTAGCCGCTCGCGGGTAGTGGCCGCCGCGGCGAGTATCGTTACAGTGCCGGCAGGAGTCGTGGATCACCGGAGGTTCCGGCGGCTGGCGCCGGACTGCAGGTGTGCGGGTCGACGGCTGGGCCTTCGGTTGGGACTTCCTGGGGACCCGGCACGGGCGCGGGCGGTGGCACGGTCCTGGCTTGCAGCAACCCCACCCCTTATGCTTTTTTCGCTCAATAACGCGGGCGCCGACAACGCCGGTGCCGGATTCTTTGCTGCGACGGCCCGGACAACTGGCTATACAAACGGAACACTCGAATTGCTGGGAACGCAGGCATTTCGATGCTTAGCGGCGTGCGGATGAACGGCAACGCTATTACGGGCCTTGGAGCGGGCGCCGTGAACGCAACCAGCACGGATGCGATCAACGGCAGCCAGCTGTACGCGGCGACCCGGCACTTCCACGCCAATTCAGCGCTCGCCGATGCCACTGCCACCGGCACTGACAGCGTGGCGATAGGATCCGCAGCGGTCTCTACAGACGCCTCATCGGTGGCCATCGGCAACGGCGCGCAGGCGAACAATGCAAATGACGTGGCGCTGGGCGCAGGTTCAACCACCGCCGCACCGCACACCTGTGGCAATGGTAGAAGGCACGCATGACGGCAGTCTTCTGACCAACTGGCGACGCGCTATGGCCCATCCAGCGCGAGATTGAGCAGCCGCTCGACAGTGGCGGCATCAACGGGCTTCTCGAGGAAAGGGGGGGCGCCTCTGGCCTGGATTTTGGCCTCGAGGGCAGCAGTCGGGAATCCCGTGGTGAAAATGATCGGAATTGCGTACCCGAGGGCCAGCAGGCGATCATGCATTTCGATGCCGGACAAGCCCGGCATCCGTATATCCGAGATCAGGCATGACGTTTCGTCGATTAACCCTGACTCCAGAAATTCTTCCGCCGATGCAAACACTCGTGCTTGCCACCCTAGCGAACGAACCAGACTTGCGGTCGCCACCCGGGCACCCTCATCGTCATCGACGATGGAAATGATTTGAGAAGACACAAGCGACGGGCCTCGACACACTAGAAGCGGAGCTTGCCACACGCAATCGTGTGGCACGCGACTCAAATCAATCGTAGCTCTGAAACCACCGCACGGAAATGATACGAATGTATAGACCGTTCGTGCGCGTGGCGTCGATCCGGATGGGTCTCGTTCGTGCTCTCGGAACATGACCGGTTATTGCCCTGTTTTCCGCACCGGCTTGCCTGTCACGACGCGCCGCTGCCAATCCAGGGCAGGCTGAGCTGGAATATGGCCCCGTGCCCGGCATGGTTGGACGCCCGCACCTGTCCGCCGTGGGCTTCGATGATCGAGCGGCAGATCGACAATCCCATGCCCATTCCGTCGGCCTTCGTGGTGAAGAAGGCGTCGAACAGCCGGTTTGCGATTTCCGGATCGATGCCCGGGCCGGAGTCCTGTACTTCGACGACCACGTGCCCCTCGTTATCCCGATGAGACTCGATCAGTAGTTCGCGTGGGTCGTCGCCAATGTCAGCCATTGCCTGGATCCCGTTTATGACCAGGTTGATGAGCACTTGCTGAAGCTGGATCCGATCGCCGAGCAGAGGAGGCAAGTCGGAGGCAAGCATAAGGCGCAACGAAACCCGATGATTCAAGAGTTCGCGCTGAACCAGCGCTACGACGTCATTGATTACATCGTTGAGTTCGAGTTGCGTCTTCCGCGGGGCAGCCTTGCTGGTGAGCGTGCGGATACGCCGGACAATTTCGCTCGCGCGTCTGCCTTCGCCGATCATATGCTGCACACAGGCCCGCACCTCTTCCGGCTGCGGATTGTTGTGACCGAGCCATCGCAGGCAGGCTTCGCCACTGGTTACGATCGCACCGAGCGGTTGGCCTACTTCGTGGGCGATGGATGCACTCAGTTCCCCAAGCGTCGTTACGCGAGTTGCATGAGCCAGTTCTACCTGCAACGCTTGTAACTGCTCATCTGCTCGTTTGGCCTCGGTTCGCCGCGCTGCGAGTTCCGCCTCCGCCCCCTTCTGTTCGGTCAGATCGAGCACGAACGCTACGCCGTTTTCCTCCGAACCCTCCATGAGCGCGCCGCCGACCAGAACCGGGATGCGAGTGCCGTCCTTGCGGATATATTCCTTCTCATAGGGCTGGGAACTCCCGCGCTGCCGAAGTTCTTCAACCGCCCGCGCGTCGGCGGCATGATATTCCGGAGGGGTCATGGTGGCCCACTGGACCTGGCCGGACAGCAGATCTTGCCGCGAATAGCCGACGATCCGAAGAAACGCGTCGTTCGCGTCGGTGGTGATGCCGGCCACGTTCCAGAAGAACACGCCGATGATGTTCGACTCGACCAGCCGCCGGATGCGTGCTTCGCGCACACGCAACTCCTCCTCGGCCAGCTTGCGCTCGCTGTTCTCCCGCTGCAGATCGGCATAGAGCAGTGCGTTCTCCAGCGAGATCGCGGCCTGGGAGGCCAACAGTTCCAGCACAGTCAGGCGTTCGGGCGTGAACGCATGCGTGGCCAGGTTGTTCTCCAGATACAGCAGGCCGATCAACGCAGAGCGCCGCATGATCGGCAGACACAGCACCGACTTCGGCCGCCGGCGGGCGAAGTAGTCATCTGCCGCAAATGGATTCGATTGCATCGCATCCGTCAGCAATACCCGCTCCTGGCTGCGGCGCACGTAGTTGGTGATGGACGCGGGCAGCACCGATTCGCGTGTGGACGATTCCGGCAACGCCAGTGCGTTCAGCGCCCGGCCCAGATGCTGCCGTACCTGGATTGTCTGCTGCTCGACGCTTGCTTCCGCCGCGAGGACCAGGCTCTCGTTGCGCGCGAGCAGCAAATGGCAGGTCCGCGCCCCGGCATTTTCAAGCAGGATGTGCATCAGCGTGTCGACGAGATCCTCGAGCACGATCTGGCCAGAGATGGCTTGCGACGCTTTCATGACCGACAGCAAATCCAGTTGCGCAACGTTGCCGAACGCAGTGGCGGGGGATGAAGCCGGATCTTCGCGCAGTTGCGGCGCGCGCGCGTCGATCTGCCTGACCTTGCCGTCGGCGCCCCAGCGCGCAAAGCAGTCACGCGCCTTTCGCATATAGGTGTCGGCAATTGTCTCGAATCCACGCGTCCGGTAGAACGCCGATGCGCGCTCATAAGCGATTGCCTCGTTCTGGACGAAGTCGTGCTCGCGTGCCGATCGAATGGCCTGTTCGTACAGCTGCATGGCGTCGGAGTCGTGTCCCCCGAGTCGGGCAATCTCCGCGGCTATCAGCGTGGTGCGGTCCGCGAAATTCTCCGGGCAATTGTTCGCCCACGTCTGAAGCTGCTTATGGTGAACGGAGAGTGCCTCCAGATGCCTGGCTCGTTCGTCAGCCGATACCGAATCGCAGTGCGCCGCGCGCGCCAGTGCGCCATAGTAATGATATTCCGCCACCTCGAAGCAGAATGGCGTCGTCCACAGCAACCGCTCGGCGTTCGATGCCGCCGCGATGGCGCAAGCGTAGTCACCTGCGTGGAAACGCGCTTGCAACTTGCGAATCCAATACCAGCACGTGACAAGTGCCAGCCCCGGATCTGCGCCCAAATGCTGCTCGAACTGGCCTTCGTCGAATGCAGCATCGTTGAAGGAGCCAAAAGCGGGAGTCAGGCCGCGGAGTGCTTTGATCAGCCTGAGTTGCGTAGTCATGACGTCGGCGACGAATTCGAACTTCATTTTGTGTGCGACCTCGAAGCCGCTTTCGGCTTCACGCTGTACATCGCCGAGGGGATCTCCGGCACCTAGCAGATTGGTGATCAGGTTGTTGCCGCAATAGCCCGAAAACGTCAGGTCGCCGGTCTGGTTGGCCGTGTCAAAGGCGAGCCGCAGTGGGGCGCGACCTGAACGTATATGCCCCGTCCAGGGAGCGATGAAGGCGCCAAAGCCCGCATAGACGCGGGCTTTGAAGCGATCCATCCCGTGTTTCTCGACGAGGTCGATCCCGAGCCTGCCGAACCGGAACCCGGCTTGGTAGTCGCCGAATTGCGGCCCGAGGGTCATGCCGAGCATGACATAGGCGAATCCCGATCCGTCGCTGTTGCCATGCTCGAGGCTCAGATTCGCCATGCGGCTGGCGGTAAGACAATACAGGTTCATGTCGGTGGCATGGGCGGGCGGCTGGACGGCAGTTAGCACGTCCAGCGTGGCGCGGCAGACGGGATCGGTCATCAAAGGCAAATCGAGAAGCTGCTCGATCGAGCGGTTGCCCATCCGTTGCCACATGCGCTCGTATTCCTGTTGCACCTCCTCCTTGCGTGGGTGCGCCGACCACGTGACGCCGACGGCACGCAGATATTCGAGGCTCACTTCAACCGCACGGTCGGCCTGTCCCGCGTTCATATAAAGCGCCATGCGCAGACACGCGACGGCGGCCTTATCGATGAGGTTCGCGGCGCGGTGTGAAAGCATCGACAGTCGTTGTTCCGCCGTCGTCAGGTCGCCGATGAGGAATTCGCATTCGGCAAGCTGAAAGCCGAGCGAGAAGGTGAGCGCATCGTGCCGGTTCGTATCATCCTCTGTGGCCAGCGCATGGCCGGCAGTGAAGTAGGCCAGTGCCGATGCGTAAGCCGTCGCTGCCTTGGCACGTATGCCGGTGGTGAGATTAAGTTCAGCTACGCGCTCGCGCTCCTGCGGTGCCGTGATCAGGGCGGCGCCCCGGTTGAACTGATTCGCCACATCGAACAGATGCTCGGCGAGCTCATCGGCCGTTATGCTCGACAGGAGCACGCGGCCGATGCGCAGGTGTATTTCACTGAGGCGTCCTTCGGGAATCAGTGCATAAGCCGCCTGCTGGATCCGGTCGTGCAGGAACTTACCGCTGCCGCGGGTGCGCAAAATCAAATTTTCGCGCACCGCGGGCGCAAGATGTTGCTCAACCTCGGCTTGGCCGCTGACCAGCGCGAGCATCCGCAGGTCGAACCTGTTGCCGAGGCAGGCGGCTAGCTGCAGCGCTTCCTGTGCCGGGATCGGCAGTTGCCGCAACTTGCTCAACATCAGGTCGACGACGTTGTCGGCAAAGTCTTTCGCTTTGATCTGTTCAAGGTTCCAGCGCCATGCCTGGATCTGTGCATCTCGCCGTAGCAACCCCTCCTTGTGCAGCGCATCCAGGAACTGAATGAAGAAAAACGGGTTGCTCTCGGTGCGTTCGCAAATCAGCTGGGTGAGTGGCTCGCAGGACGCGGGTGGCGCGTGCAGCGTGTCGGCTACCAACTGGTTCAGATGCGCGACGGACAACGGCGCGAGCCGGATGTCGACCACGGGCGTTCCACTGTGATGGATCGCACCGAGGCTCTTCATCAGCGGATGCGTCCCGCTCACTTCGTTGTTGCGATAGGCGCCGATCAGCAGCAGGTAGCGGGTATCCGGGTGGGTGAGCAAGTGCTCGACGAGCGCCAGGCTGGCTGCGTCGATCCACTGCAGGTCGTCCAGGAAGAGCACCAGCGGGTGTGCGTTGCTCGTGAACACTGTCACGAATCGCCGGAAGACCAGGCGGAACCGGTTTTGGGCCTCCGTCGGCGGCAGCGCCGGTACCGGAGCTTGCGTGCCGATGATCAACTCGAGTTGGGGCAGCACATCCAGAATGAGCTGGCCATTGACCCCGACCGCGGCCTGTAGTTGTTGCCGCCAGCCCGCGAGGCGCGCAGCACTTTCGGCCAGCAGTTGCTGCACCAACTCGCCAAACGCTTGCGTAAGGGTGGCATAGGGAATGTCTCGCTGGTACTGATCGAACTTGCCTGAAATGAAGTGGCCGCGTTTCGCGACAATCGGCTTGCGCAGGGCATCGACCAGCGCCGACTTGCCGATGCCGGAGTACCCGGATACGGTCGCAAGCGACGCCTGGCCGGTGGACGCCATGATTTCGAATACACCGAGGAGCGTATTTGATTCCTGATCGCGCCCGTAGAGTCGGTGTGGTATCTGGAAGCGATCCGATAGATCGTCCGTGCCGAGCCGGAACGGCTCGATCCGGCCGCAGGCGCGCCATTGCGCCAGACACCGGTCAAGATCGGATTGCACTCCACGCATGCTTTGATAACGATCCTCCGGTAGTTTGGCGAGCAGTTTCATCACGATGTCCGACACCGGTTCCGGCACCGCGGGCGCGATGTCGCAAGGCGGCGGTGGCATGCGGGCGATATGGCAATGCGTCCATTCCAGCGGATCGCTCGCCTGGAACGGCAGTTGACCGGTGAGCATGCGATAGAGCAGCACACCCATCGAATAGCAATCGGTCCGGTAATCGACCGGACGATTCATGCGGCCGGTTTGCTCGGGGGACATGTACGCCCACTCGCCCACGGAGACAACAACGTCCTCTGGGGAGACGGTATGTTCCTGGGTCGTGGCGAGGTTGAAATCCACCAGCAGAACCTCGCCGGTTTCTGGCGCGACCAGAATATTGGCCGGCCGCAGATCCCGATGGATGACCTGGGCGGTATGGATGGCCGCCAATGCATCGGCTAGGTGATGCGCGATAGTCAGGCAGCGCAGCAGGTCCGGGCGCGGGCCGTGGCACAAAACGGTTTCGAGCGATTCGCCTGGGAAGGCTTCCACAATCGACACCAGGCGTCCGCGGTCATCGATCAGAGTGAGCGGTTTGGCAATGCCCGCGGCTTTCAACGTTTGAAGGAGCAGGTATTCGCGTTTGAAACGAGCGGATTGGACTGCGCCGGCGTGTTCAGGAAGGAGCTTCAGCAGCACAGGCATCTGATCCGTCAGGCGGCGGCCACGGTAGAGGGTCGAGCCCGCAGTCATGTAGATACGATCAATGGTCTGACAATTCCCGACAATCATTGTCCCCCCTTGTCCGCCGGCGACCTGGGCCGACACCTGCAGGTTGCATTCCGCTGGCGGATGGGGCGCAGGTTCGCATGAAGGTTGGCCTCATCCAAAGTGATCACGTCGCGAACCGCAACGATTTACAATTAGTTTACTCGGTCACCAATGATATGCAGGAGCATTGGCAAGGTGATGAGCGTAAAACAAGACCCCATTAGGCGCGACAATCGAACGGGAAGCGATCGACGGATTCTGGCTCAGTCCAGTGATTCGCGCCTGCCGATGCCCCCTTGCTGCAAGCTGTCTGGGATCCGGTGACGTGCGCAACAGTGGCGGCGTAAAATGGGTGCATGCCAGCAGGGTGCGACCGCATTCCGGCTTCGCGAGGTGTTCAGATGACTACCAGGCCGACCCGCCGAATGGCGGATGAACCCGAAGCAACTGACGGTTCCGTCATCTACGTTGTCGATGACGACGAGGGAATCCGGCGAGCCCTTGACCTGCTCTTGCGCTCCGTAGGCTTGCGCGTCGAGACGTTCGAGTCCCCGGACGAATTTCTCCGCTTTCCTCACTCCGCGGGACCGAGCTGCCTCATCCTGGACGTGCGACTCCGCGGGAAAAGCGGCATGGCTTTTCACCAGGAAATCGTTAATAGCGGCATGCATATTCCCGTCGTATTCATGACCGGTCATGGAGACATCGAGATGGGGGTGAAGGCAATGAAGGCTGGCGCGCTCGATTTTCTCGCCAAGCCATTCAAAGACCAGGATATGCTCGACGCAGTTGCTCAGGCCCTCGCGCGAGACAGCGAGCGGCTCGCGGCAGAAGCCGCGTTAACAGGTCTGCGCGCTTCGTACCAGTCTCTTTCGCCGCGCGAGAAAGAGGTGATGGGCTTTGTCTTGTCCGGTCTGCTGAACAAGCAGATCGCCGCTGAGATGAACCTGAGCGAGATCACGGTCAAGGTCCACCGTGGACAGGTGATGCGAAAAATGAATGCGCGCTCAATGCCGGACCTTGTCCGCAAGGCCGAATCGCTTGGTGTCAAGCCCTGTCTGCCCGACGGCCGTCATCGCTGAGCGCCGTCGTACGTGAGCGCTTCTGCAGACCATTCGCGCGGATTGAGCAAAGGTCCGATCCTTGGCGCCGAGCAGTCATCGAGCCTGTGTCGGCGTTCATTTCCAGATGGCCGCTCTGGTTGCTTGCGTTTGCCGCTCAACCGGAGATTCGCCTTACAGGGCAAGCTCAGTGAAGTCTCCTTGCCGCGCTTCTTATACGTCCGTATAAGGCGGTTACGCTAATGCGGCATCGGCATATCCGACCGTAGAGTAGACTCGCCCTCCTGCTAGACCTACCCTTATCTCATCGCGACACGCTCGCTGTTATTGCAGCGCCAGGCTCGCGGTTCGGCCCGACGACCACAGGGCACTTCCGGATGGCCGCTCGACCGATGTTCTTCGCAACGTCTCCAAGGAATCATCGTGTCACATGTTCTACGTAGCTGGATCCATATCGGCAGCAACGCATATAACGAGTACACGTTCGTGCCGTGGTTTGGCAGGACCATTTATCGCCGTACGGTCGACTTCTCCATCATATGCATCCAGTAGCCGCAAGCCGGGCGTTGTTCGACCTCCAGGGTTTTTCGCTGCTGTTTCACTATTTGATAAGGATGGCAAAGGATCGTGAACGTTGAGCTCAATACGAATTCTGACATCCTGTCAGAAAGTGAATCTTGTCATACGCCTGCTTTCCCTGCGGTGTCCTCATCTCATCATCCATCATCGCATCGGCCGGGCCGACTCACTTCAGCGCCCGAGGTTCGAGACCCGTGGGCGACGACGCTCGCAGTCATCGACCATTTTCTTTCTCCGCCAGACCCGATGTGGAATCCTCCGGACCTATCCGGTCGTTCCCGCCTGGATGGCGAGCCGGTCAATTCGCGTAAGCCGGACGGCGATCACGTGCGCACCTATACTGTGACGGTCGTGGAGGAACTGCCCAATTCGCTCTTCGCGTTGCGCTGGCACGACCCGACGCTTTGTAACTACGAGGAACAAATCTGGGCACCCTGCCTCGCTCGCACGACGGGGCGTTGCGCCCTGTCTGGCGAGCACATCAACAAGGGCGACCCGGTCTACCGTCCCCGAGTCCGCGGACGCTTCATCCCACTTAACCGCGATGAAGCGATTCTGGCCAGCGAGCTGATCAAGGCCAACACACGCGACTGAGACGCGCTGGAGTTGACGTATGTCGACTCAAGCTCACCAGTAGAGCATCGTTGTGCCACTGGGACCTCCAAGGTCGCGTTCCACAAGCGGTTCAACTTCAATCCAGGCGTATCGACGATCGCGTGCAATTCGCGCGATTCGCGATCGCTGTCGTCATCGATGACGGACAGCAGCAGCCCCTTCGGTCACCGGATCGCCGGAGCGAAAGCGCTGCCGGTATTCGGCGGGACTGATCTGAAGCCGGCGGCTAAACGTACGCCGAAGTGTATCCGCGCTCTCAAAACCGCAACGTTTCGCGATTTCGCCGATCGGGTGGCGGGTGCTTTCGAGGTAGCGGCGCGCGGCATCGATGCGCGCGTCGTTCAGGAATGCAATCAGACTGACGCCGCACTCCTTGGTGAAGATGCGGGACAGATTGCGCGGACTCATTTTGAGCCGGCGCGCAAGCGAGGCGGTCGTATGATTCAGGTGAAGATTGTCGAGCAGGTACTGCTGAATTGACTGGATCTGGGAATCGCTGGCGGCCTGGGTTTCCAGCAGCGGGCTGAACTGCGATTGGCCGCCCGCGCGGCGCACGTACACGACCAGATACTTCGCGACGTCGAGCGCCATTTTCTTGCCGAAGTCCTCTTCGATCATGACCAGCGCGAGATCGATGCCGGCGGTCACGCCTGCGGTCGTATAGAGGCCGCTGTCTTTGACATAGATCTGGTCGGGTTCGACCTTCACCTTCGGAAACATCGACGAAAGACGCGTGGCGTCCATCCAGTGTGTCGTGACCGTGCGGTTATCGATCATGCCGGCGGCGCCGAAAGCAAAAACGCCGTTGCAGATAGCGGCGATCCGCCTGGTACTTTTGTGCTGCTTCGCGAGCCATTCGCTAAGCGTGGAGTCTTCGAGTACTTCGAATACGCCGAGGCCGCCGGGCACGATCACCGTGTCGAAATGCGGACACGGATCGAAGATGGTCCTGTCCGGCATGACCGTCAGCCCGCTGGAAGACAGCACGCTGCCCCGGGTCGTGCCGATCGTCAGCATTTCGTATTCGCACGCCCCTTGACTGAGGATACGAACTTCCGCAAAGGCATCTTTGGGGCCCGCGATATCGAGCAGCTGGAATCCTGGGAACAGGACCATTCCGACGGTGATCTTGCGCATAGGTGTCAGTCAAAATGCAGCCGAGGCCGGCGCGGCGCATGCCGCATGCGCTTGGCTAGCGGCTTGTCCCGAGTTCATCGAAGCGTCGGGTTCGGTAAAGCACCATCGATACGACCCAACTCGCGGCGAAGACACCGATGATGACGTAGCCCAGCGTGCCGAAGTTCTCGTTCAACGTACCGATAGCATCCCACAGCTTGCCTTCGAGCTTCAAGTGGTCAGAAATCAGGTTCAACGCCTCGATCGTGCCGACCAGCAGCGCAACCGCGACCGACACCAGCGTGATCGTCATGTTGTAGTAGATCTTTCGAATCGGCTTTAGATACGCCCAGCCGTAGGCGCCGAGCATCAGGTGGCCGTCGAGCGTATCGATCAGCGACATCCCCGCGCTGAAGAGTGCCGGGAACACCATCACCGCCCAAGGCGAAATGCCGTGCGAAGCCTGCGACGCGGACATGCCGAGCAGGCTCACCTCGGTTGCGGTATCGAAACCCAGTCCGAACAGAAAGCCAAGCGGGAACATGTGCCAGCTGCGTGAGACGAGCCGAAACATCGGACGAAAAATCCGCGCGAGGAAGCCGCGATCGGCTAGCAACATGTCGAAATCGTCGTCGACGTAGGCGCCGCCTGCGCGTAGGTGACGCCATGCCTGGAAGATCGATTTCAGAATCAGCAGGTTCAGGAACGCGATCGCGAACAGGAAGAGGGTCGATACCGACGTGCTGATCAGTCCACCCAATTCCTTGTATTGGGCAAAGCGCGTGTTCAACACACTCGCGACTGCTGCGACCGCGAGCGAGGCGATGACGATGATCGTCGAGTGACCGAGCGAGAAGAAGAAGCCCACGGCGACAGGGCGTTTTTTATCCTGCATCAACTTACGGGTCACATTGTCGATCGCGGCAATGTGATCGGCATCGACCGCGTGGCGCAAGCCCAGTCCATACGCGATCAACGCAGTGCCGAGCAGGACCGGGTGGTCCCAGAACGACACGAACGCCCAGATCCACGCGCCGGCATTAGTCACCAACAGCAGGCCGTAGATGCCGAAGAGCTTGCGCTGGACCAGCGGATCGGATCCGGTGAGTACATTGGACAGTTGCTTGAGCATGATAGGTATCCTGATGAAACTGCGTTACGCGATATGGCCAGCGTTCTCGTGCCCTTGCCTGAACGCTGGAAGCAAAAGCACGACTCAGTTGCCGGACGGACGCAATGCGTGCAGATTCAGCGACGCCATGTCAGTGGCCGACAGCACTCCAGCCTGCGTTACGGTCTTTTCGAGGGCGAGCAGAAAACGCTCGTAGTAATCCCACGGCGGCTGCCCCGCGCAGTATCCGTCTTCCCATTCGGCGATCGACTCGATGAGGTTCTGACGGAAGTCGTCCCACTCGAAGTGCCCCGCCTTCGACAACGAAAGCGCGAGCCCGAATACCTGCCGTTCCCATGGCTTGTCGAACAGCAGTTTGCCCTGCATGCGCGGCGGAGAGTCCGGATGTCCAAGCATACTGGAGGCGGCATATTCCTCGAAACGGGTAAACATGATCAGACCACCGGCCGTGGCGATGCAGAAGGCGAGGGCACCAGCGCCACCCCCATCATCGCTTCGGGCGTGACGAGCGCGGCCAGTTCCGCTTCACTCATGCCTTCGGTGCCGGCGGGCCGCTCCGGGATGACAAACCAGCGGATTTGCGCGCTGCTGTCCCATACCTTGACTTCCGTATCGTCCGAAACCGGCACGCCAAACTCCTTCAGCACGGCGCGCGGTTCGCGCACGCCGCGCGCGCGGAACACGGGGTCCTTATACCAGTAGGGAGGCAGACCCAGCACGGGCCACGGATAGCAGGAGCAAAGCGTGCAGATGATGAGGTTGTGAACGCCGTCGCCGTTGGCGACGGCGGCCATGTGTTCGCCTTCCGCGCCTTCCATCCCGGCCGGGAAGTCCATTTCCGCAATCGCCTTCGGTGTGTCTTCGACAAGGCGTGCCTTGAACGCCGGATCGGTCCACGCGCGCGCCACGATTTTTGCGCCATTGAACGGACCGGCCATCGTTTCGAAATGACTCAGCACGGTATCGACCGAGTCGCTGCCCAGCACCCCTTTCTCGATCAGAAGCGCTTCGAGCGCTCGTACCTTGGCTGCGCTCGCGGCCTCGCGGTCGTCGTCGTATTTGAAAAGTTCGCTCATGTTGGTTCCGTACCAGATGATAGGTGTAGAGATTCAGTTCGATGTGTCGAGATACGCTTCGTATAGGTCGGCGTAGATCGTCGTGTTCGGTTCGCTCTTGTCCTTGCCCCAGATGTCCTCGGCTTTGAATGCAACGCGGTAGACGGGCATCGGCTTGCCGATGCCGTCGGGTCCGGTCGAAACGAAGTAGGAGTAGGCACCCGGATAGACGAACTCGATCACACCGCGCTTGTTGCGCAGATAGCCCGGCAAACGGGTGTGATCGACGGCGGCCGGATCGGCTATGCACACCTCGGCGCCGGGTTCGAAACGCGGTGCCTGAATCAGTGCGTTCAGCCCCGAATCGCCTTTTGCAAGGTAGTCGTTGATCTGCGAGGCGATTGCCGGATTCGGCTGCTCAGGCAGCGGCGCATCCGGATGGGCGCGGTAGTGCGCGGTTTTCTGCGCGAGTTCGTCGGCCGAAACATAGCCCTGATCGATGAAGAATTGCGAAATTCCCATCAGCCATTTTTCGTAGTACCGGTATTTGAAGTATTCGAACGGCTGCATGCCTTCGGCGCCGGTGCGCAGCGACGCCCAGGTCCACGTGTTCCTGAACGTGGTAGGCAGCGTTGCTACCGGGTACTTTGGCAGCGCGTCCGACAGATGCGTGCTTTCCGCCATCATCACCGTATGAATGCCGAAAATGCGCTTCTCCCACGGCTCGATGAAAACCCGTGTCTCGACATTGACGGGGCCGAGGTTTTCGAGCCCGCCAAGGCTGTGCTGTAGTTTCATGGTGTGCGGTTCCTGGAGGGTGAGGTCAGTTGAGTTGAGGCTGAGGCTTGTGGCTCAGTGCTTCGCCGAACGTTTCGGAGACGATGCCGAATACGGCGCCGGTGACGAGCGCGGCGGCAGCCACCAACGCGGGGTTCTGAATGCCGACCGTGGTAATCGCCTTGCCGGTGGCGACCATGGTGCCGACCGTCGAAGCGAAGCCCCACACGACGGCCGGCAGCACATTCAGCAGCTTCAGCTTCGAGACCTGCACCATCGCCGCACTCCCGACACCGACGCAAACCGCTGCGACGAGCGGCGTCGGGCCGGCATTGGCGATCGCCAGCAGCGAGAGCGAGGCGATGACGAGGCCGGTGAGATTCGATGCGACGCTCTGCACGAAGCCGCGCGGACCGCCGCCGACCACGAAGAACGAAGCCCACGCGATAAAGGTGACCCAAACCGGGACTGGAAACACCGTTGCCGTGACGTAGGTGTCGACGACGGCGAGCACGCCGATACTGACGGTAAGGGCATCAGTCTTCTTCATTGCAGAATCCTCGAGGTAAGTTGGGCTAGTGGATACAGCTGAGAAACGATTCGCGTAGTTGCGAAAAATTCAGATTGCGGCCGATGAACACCACCTTGTTCTCGCGCGGCTCGTCCTTGCGCCATGCGCGTCCGGGTTCGGCTTCCAGCAACATATGCACGCTATGGAAATGGAACTGCCGCGCTTCGGCGTGGAAGTTGAGGACCCCTTTCATCCGCATCAGTTGCTGGCCTTGCTGCTGCACGAGTTCGTTGATCCAACGGCTAAAGCGCGTCGCATCGAGGTTGCCCTTTTCGACCAGCGCGCACGCTTGAATCGACGTGTCGTGTTCGTGGTCGTGAGCGCCTTCGTCGAGCAGATCAGGCTCGATCGCAAGCAGCGTGGGGAGCGAGAAGCGGCGCATACCCAGCAGAGCGTCCGCGCGGATTTGCGAGCGGGTCGAGGTGATGATGGCGGCGGTCGGATTCAATGAACGGATGGTTTGTTCGACGGCGATAAGCTCGGCTTCCGGGATCAGGTCGAGCTTGTTGATCAGAATGACGTCGGCGAAGGCCACCTGTTCGCGCGCAATGTCGTCATCGAGTTGTCGGCGCAAGTGCAGTGCGTCGACCACGGTGACGACCGATTCGAGATCCACGGCTTCGCGCAGGTCGGGATCGGCGAGGAACGTTTGCAGGACCGGTGCCGGATCAGCGAGTCCGGATGTCTCGACGATCAGTCGCTGCATGGGTGCCGCACCGGTCTGCGGGCGCGCCAGCAGCGCTTTCACACTGCCGACGAGGTCCGCGCGCACCGTGCAGCACACGCAGCCGTTATTGATTTCGATCAGCGCCTGTTCTTCCGCGACGATCAGTTGTCCGTCGATGCCGACTTCGCCGAATTCGTTGACGACCACGCCGATCGATCCTGGCGCGCATTGCTGCAGCAACTGATTGACGAGGGTGGTCTTACCCGCGCCGAGAAATCCGGAGATGACGGTGACGGGAAGCTTGCGCAGTGTGGGTGTGCGATTCATGAGAGAGTCCGTTGCTGATCGAGACTGACTCAATAGAGCGAGTACCGGACCTGTCGCGGTCATCCGTCTGTGCGGGAAATCAGCTTGTCTCGAATGCACTGAAAATGTGGCCGTTTTTGTCCGAGACGGAAAATGAGGACAAAATGGCACGATCACGCGGCATGAATCAGATGCCAAGCGCTGGTGCAGGTGTGAGGTGCGATGCCCCGCGACGGTGCGGAATGCTCCGTGACTATGCGGCGGGGTGGAGACGATCGCCTGGAAAAGCGCTATCGAAAGCGCGGCTTCCGCAACAACCGGAAGTGCCTATGGCTATTCCGTTCTGGTCGCGACCGGCTTGCGGAAATGCTCGACCAGAAAATCGATGAACGCCCTCGCACGAACGGTCTGATTGCTTCGGCTCGGATAGTAGACGTACAGATCCGCCGGCGGCAGCACGAATTCAGGCAGCACCACCTTCAGTCTGCCGCTCTCCAGGTACCTGGCCAGATCCCACTCCGAACGAATCGCGATCCCGTGACCGTCCAGCGCCCACCCGAGCACGATATCTCCGTCGTTGCTCGACAGTATCCCGTGCACCTTGACGACTTCGCTCTGTTCGCCATGCATGAAGCGCCAGATGCCGTAGGCATCGTCGTTCTGCCGATGGATGATGCAGCGGTGATCGCTGAGATCGTGAAGGCTGGACGGCGTGCCATGTCGCTTCAGATAGCCGGGCGACGCGCACAGCAAACGCCGGTTCGACATCACACGGCGCGCATTGAGGCGTTTATCGGGCAGCAAGCCGAAGCGGATCGCCAGATCGAAGCCGCTTTCGACCAGATCGATTGGCCTGTCGGTCACTTCAATCTGCACCTCGACATCCGGGTGGCGCTTCGCGAATGCAGAGACGATCGGCGCGATCACCGTGCGACCGAAGCCGAGTGTGGCGTTCACGCGTAACAGGCCGCGTGGTGTCGAGCGGCCGCTCGTCACCAAGTCTTCCATTTCGCGGACTTCGGCCAGAATCCGCGTCGCGTGCAGCAGGTAGGTTTGGCCCTCGCTCGTCAAACTGACGCTGCGCGTCGTCCGGTTGACGAGTCGCACGCCGAGCCGGCTTTCCATCTGCACAAGCCGTCGGGTGGCAGCCGGCGGCGTGAGATCGAGCGCTCGGGCGGCCGCCGAGAGGCTGCCGTGGCGCGCGACCAGCACAAAAAACTCAAGATCGGAAGCGATGTCAGTTTTCACTGAAAGTAAATAGACAAGTGATTTGCAGTGAATTCTAAACGTGTATCTCGCGGCTAAGCTATTACGTCCCATCTCCCCGCGCATTGAGCCACGTGCGATGTCTCAGGAGGCGCCTGAATGAATTGGCCGCCACGCATGCGTTCGGTGCCGACGGCAGGGCGATTGACCTGACCGGCGATGTCGTTGCGCGCCATTGCCAGCGGGAGCCCCGCTGGGCCGTCGCTGATTTCTGATGCCTTCGATATCCGAGCGTTCCGACCACAGTTTGCGAGTAACGAGAGAATGACAAACAAAACTGCCGTACAGAACATCCGCGAAGCCGCACTCGATTACCACGAGTTCCCCACCCCCGGGAAGCTGGCGATCACCCCGACCAAGCAGATGATCAACCAGCGCGACCTCGCGCTGGCGTACTCGCCGGGCGTCGCGTTCGCGTGCGAGGAAATCGTCGAGAACCCGATGAACGCCGCGCGTTTCACCGCGCGCAGCAACCTCGTCGGCGTCGTCACGAACGGCACCGCGGTGCTCGGCCTCGGCAACATCGGGCCGCTCGCGTCGAAGCCGGTCATGGAAGGCAAGGCCGTCCTGTTCAAGAAGTTCGCCGGCATCGACGTGTTCGATATCGAGCTGAACGAGTCCGACCCGCACAAGCTGGTCGAAGTGATCGCCGCGCTCGAACCGACCTTCGGCGGCATCAACCTGGAAGACATCAAGGCGCCGGACTGCTTCATCGTCGAGCGCGAATGCCGCAAGCGCATGAAGATTCCGGTGTTCCACGACGACCAGCACGGCACCGCGATCGTCGTCGCCGCGGCGATCACCAACGGTCTGAAGGTGGTCGGCAAGAGCATCAAGGAAGTCAAGCTGGTCGCCTCCGGCGCGGGCGCCGCGGCGCTGGCGTGTCTGGACCTGCTGGTCGATCTCGGGCTGCCGCTCGAAAACATCCTCGTCACCGACCTGGCCGGGGTGGTCTACAAGGGCCGCGTCGAACTGATGGACCCGGACAAGGAACGCTTCGCGCGGGAAACCGACTCGCGCACGCTCGCTGAAGCGATCGGCGGCGCGGACGTGTTCCTCGGCCTGTCGGCCGGCGGCGTGCTCAAGCAGGACATGGTCAGGCAGATGGCGGACAAGCCGCTGATTCTCGCGCTCGCCAATCCGACGCCGGAAATCCTGCCGGAACTGGCGCTCGAAGTGCGCCCGGACGCCGTGCTGTGCACGGGCCGCACCGACTACCCGAACCAGGTGAACAACGTGCTGGTGTTCCCGTTCCTGTTCCGCGGCGCGCTGGATGCGGGCGCGACCACGGTGACGCGGGAAATGGAAATCGCGGCGGTCAATGCGATCGCCGAACTGGCGCGCCAGGAGCAGAGCGACATCGTCGCGACCGCGTACGGCATCCAGGATCTGTCGTTCGGGCCGGCGTATCTGATTCCGAAGCCGTTCGATCCGCGCCTGATCGTCAAGGTCGCGCCAGCGGTGGCGAAGGCCGCGATGGATTCAGGCGTCGCCGAGCGTCCGATCGAGGACATGGAAGCGTACCAGCAGCATCTGCAGCAGTTCGTGTATCACAGCGGCACGACCATGAAGCCGATTTTCCAGCTCGCGCGTGGCGTCGAGCCGGAGAAGAAGCGCATCGTGTTCGCCGAAGGCGAGGAAGAGCGCGTGTTGCGCGCGATCCAGATCATCGTCGACGAAAAGCTGGCCAGGCCGATCCTGATCGGGCGTCCGGCGGTGATCGAGCAGCGCATGGCGCGCTACGGTCTGCGTCTGATCGCGGGGCAGGACTACTCGGTCGTCAACACCGACCATGACGAGCGTTACCGCGATTTCTGGCAGGAATACGCGAAGATGATGTCGCGCAAGGGCATCACCGCGCAGATGGCGAAGCTCGAAATGCGCCGCCGCACCACGCTGATCGGCGCGATGCTGGTGAAGAAGGGCGAGGCGGACGGCATGATCTGCGGCACGGTCAGCACGACGCATCGTCACCTGCACTTCATCGATCAGGTGATCGGCAAGAAGGAAGGGGCGAAGGTGTACGCGGCGATGAACGCGCTGGTGCTGCCGAACCGGCAGATTTTCCTGGTCGACACGCACGTGAACGTCGATCCGACGCCGGAGCAGCTCGCCGAGATCACCATCATGGCCGCCGAGGAAGTGCGCCGTTTCGGCATCGAGCCGAAGGTCGCGCTGGTGTCGCATTCGAACTTCGGGTCGAGCAACGCGCCGACCGCGCAGAAGATGCGCGACACGCTGGAGATCCTGCGCCAACGCGCGCCGGAAATGCAGGTGGACGGCGAAATGCACGGCGACGTGGCGCTCGACGCGAATCTGCGTCGCGAGGTGCTGCCCGATTCGACGCTGGAAGGCGACGCGAACCTGCTGGTGCTGCCGAACATCGACGCGGCCAACATCTCGTACAACCTGCTGAAGACCGCGGCGGGCAACAACATCGCGATCGGCCCGATGCTGCTCGGTGCGGCCCAGCCGGTGCATGTGCTGACGCCTTCGGCGACGGTGCGCCGGATCGTCAACATGACGGCGCTGCTGGTGGCGGACGTTGTGGGCGGCCGCGCGAACCGCTAGTTCATCGGCCGCGGCCTGGTCACGCCGGGCTGCGGCGAAGCAACCGCGCGTTGCACGGTGCCTACGAGGACACTGACGATTCGGCAACGCGAGCTGCATCTACTACAACGACAATACTGTGCCTTCCGACGCGGTGATTGCGATGCACGTCCGCGACTTGCCGGCCGGCATGCCTTCACTGCCGCCGGCGCCGGAACACGCCCGGGCGTGACACGGTGGGCAGTCTGCCGGTCGGCGGATTCACCAGGCCAGCGCCCATCACTTTCTAACCACCTCGGTCGTCTATGCGGCCCACGTGCGTCCATCCTTGGCGGCACATCTGTGCGCGCCCGATTTCTACAGAATTGCCGCCACATTGCTGTCCCACAGCTCGCCCCGTGTCAGAGTTCTTCCGCTCAATCGTCGATTGACGATAACTATTTCTGTGATTGAACGGGCCAATCCATCGGATCAAATAGGGTAAAAGCCCTATAAAACAGCATGCCGCTGCTCAGAATACTTTCAACATCCTTTGACTAAATTTTTGTTGCAAAATCGTTATGTCGTCAGTTGACGATTTAGTTTATTGAAGATATCTTCCAATGCTTTGGGCAGTCGATGCTTTTTCGTGTTGGCAAGGAGCGTTCTTGCAAGGTCGGTGAGCGCGTGACCCTGTCGATCTACCGCCGCCGTCTGCACCTTTTCGATCAGGCGAGCGGCGTGAACCTGAAGGTGCAGAACGCATGAAACCTGCGGTATTTTCGTATCACCGGCCTCACACGCTTGAAGAAGCGCTGTCGCTGCTCGCGCAGCACGGCTTCGACGCGAAAGTCATCGCGGGAGGGCAAAGCCTCGCGCCGATGATGAACATGCGCTTTGCGCAGCCGGCACATCTGATCGACCTCAACGCATTGCCGCAACTCAGCGGCGTGACGCTTGCGGGTGAGGTGCTATCCATTGGCGCGATGACGCGCCATCACGAGGTGGCCACCAGCGGCACGGTGCGCGCCGCTTGCCCGCTGCTCGCGGAAGCGGCCGCGACCATTGGACACTACGCGATTCGCCAGCGCGGCACGCTTGGGGGCAGCCTTGCGCATGCGGATCCTGCTGCGCAAATGCCGCTCATTGCCAGCACGCTGGGTGCGAGCATCGAGATTGCCGGACCGGAAGGCAGCCGTGAGGTGCCGTGCGCAGAGTTCCTGATTGCAGTAATGACGACCGATCTCGCCGCCGAAGAAATCATTCGAGCCGTGCATTTCCCGGTTGCACGCCCGGGCGAGCGGCACGCATTCGAAATCTTTAGCAGGCGACACGGCGACTTCGCGATAGCGGCTTGCGCACTCACCGCCATGCTCCACGGCAACAGATTCTCCAGCCTGCGCATCGGCCTCGGCGGCGTAGCGGACACCCCGCTCGTGCTGGACGAACTCGCAGCGGGTTTCGTGGGCGCTCCGGCCGATGCGCCGACTCTTGCTGCAATCGCCGACGCGGTGGCTGGCGCTATCGATCCGTATGATCAGCCGGACATCAGCGCCGCTTACCGGCGCGATCTGGTCAAGGCGCTCACGGCGCGAGCGTTGCAACGCGCGACGCAGTCGGCCAACACGACCTTCAATTGAGTCATGGAAAAGAACACGATTTATCTCAATGTGAACGGCACCCGTCACGAAGTGCATTGCGAACCGCGCAAGCTCCTTTCCGATGTGCTTCGCGAAGACTGCCGTCTGACCGGCACGCACGTGGGCTGCGAGCACGGTGTATGTGGCGCATGCACTGTGCTGATCGACGGCCGTCCGGCGCGTTCGTGCCTCACGTACGCCGTTCAAATGGACGAAGTGCGGATCACCACGATCGAAGCTGTCGCGCAGGATGGCCGCCTCTCTCCGCTGCAGCAGGCGCTGCATGAGTGTCATGGCTTGCAGTGCGGCTTTTGCACGCCGGGCATCGTGATGACCTTCGAGGCTTATCTGCGCGAGCACCCGAGCCCCTCCGAGGCCGAGGTGCGCGAGGCGCTTTCCGGCAACCTGTGCCGCTGCACCGGGTACCAGAACATCGTGCGGGCGATCCTGCGCGCGGCCGCGCGGATGCGCGGGGAGAGCGCCAATGTCTGAGCAGACGTTTCGCTACCTGAACAAGGCGGTGCCGCGCACCGAAGACTATCGCCTGCTGACGGGCTATGGCCGGTATCTCGACGATATCGAAATCGCGGGCGCCCTCCACGTGTGTTTCGTGCGCTCGCCGCATGCGCATGCGCGGATCGTTTCAGTGGATACCGCGGCGGCTGCCGGCATGCCTGGTGTCGTGACCGTCGTCACCGGCCGGGAGCTGGCTCAGTGGACCACGCCGATGCGTGTCGCTGCGCCGGTCGAGGGCTTGTTGCCGGTCGAGTTCGCGACGATGCCGACCGACATCGTGCGCTTTCAGGGCGATCTTGTCGCATGTGTGGTTGCGACCGACCGGTACCTCGCGGAAGACGCGGCGGAGCAGGTCATGGTCGAGTTCGAGCCGTTACCTGTGGTGACCGATATGTGGCAGGCACTCGAAGCCGATGCCGCGCAAGTCGACCCAGGGGTGCCCGGCAACCTTGTGTCGTACCAGACCTACTCGAACGGCGACCCGCAGGGCGTGGCCCAGCGAGCCTACCGCGTGGTCGAAACGACCTTTCAGCAGCAGCGGCAGACCCATGTGCCCATCGAAACGCGCGGATGCGCCGCAGTCTGGGACGCCGGGCGCGACCACCTGACATTCCACATCGGAACCCAGGTGCCGCATCCTTTGCGCACTCAGCTCGCGCAACGGCTCAGACTCAGCGAGTCGCAGGTGACGGTGATTTCGCCTGACGTCGGCGGTTCGTTCGGTCAGAAGATCGCCTTGTACCGCGAAGAGCTGACCGTTGCTGCACTCGCGCGTCATCTGAAGCGGCCGGTGCGCTGGCGCGAAGACCGTCTCGAGAATCTGACCGCAGCGGCCAATTCCCGTGAAGACTTCTGCCGCACGCGCGCCTCGGTGGATGAGCACGGCACGCTGCTCGCGCTCGATCTGGAGATCCGCGAAGACTTCGGCGCGTATTGCTTCTTTCCGGCGAACTACCTCGCGCGGGTGGTCGCGATGGTGTTGAGTGGACCGTACCGGCTGCAGCATTACGCGTTCGACGTGAAGGTCGTGCTCAGTCACAAGTGTGGCAACGCACCCATGCGCGCGCCGATGTCCATCACCAGCTGGGTCATGGATGGCACGCTGGAAGCGATTGCGCGCGAGCTGAAGCTGGACCCGGTCGACGTGCGCCGCCGCAACCTGTTGACGCCGGAGGAACTGCCGTACCGCACGGCCACCGGCGAATTGCTGGCCGACATTACGCCGTCGCAGACTTTTGAAGCAGTGCTGGCGGCCTTCGACTACGACGCTTTTCGCGCGCGCCAGCAGGCGGCGCGGGCAGCCGGCCGCTATCTCGGGCTGGGCATGTGCAACGTGGTCGAGCCGACGACGTACGGTTCGCGCTTCTATAAATCGGCCGGCATTCCGGGCTCGGGACACGAGGCGAGCTGGATCCGCATCGAGCCGAGTGGTGTCGTGAACGCGTCGGTGGGTCTCGGCCCCAGCGGCCAGGGCTATGAAAGCGCAATGGCCAATGCGGTGGCCGAAGGCCTGGGTGTGGATCCGTCGAGCGTGCGTATTCATCTGGGCCACACCGATATCGCGCCATACGGGATGGGCAGCCGCGGCGCCCGCAGCGGCACGGCGGGCGGCGGCGCGCTTTATTTGTGCGCGCTCGATGCGCGCCGCAAGGTGCTCGCCATTGCCGCCGGTTTTCTCGACCTGCCCGATGGCGACGCCCTTCGCCTTGTCGACGCGCGCGTCGAGTGCCGCAGCGGCGACGCGTGGGTCGACACGGGTCTGACGCTCGCTGACGTGGCGCGGCGTGCCTACATGGATCCTACTTCGCTGCCGCAGGGCCTCACGCCTGGCCTCGAGTTTCACCTGACCTACGATCCGCCGCCGATGACCTACTCGAATTCGACGCACGGGTGCGAGATCGAACTGGACGTGGCCACCGGTGCGATCCATTTTGCGCGCTACGTGATCGCCGAAGACTGCGGCACGCTGCTCAATCCCACCGTGGTGACAGGGCAGCAACACGGCGCAGTGGCAATGGGACTGTCCGGCGCGTTGTTCGAGCACACGCGCTATGACGAAACGGGGCAGAACGTAACCGGCTCGTTGGCCGACTACCTGATCGCCACTTCGACCGAATTACCCAATTTCGAGATCATCCCGTTGCATACGCCTAGCCGCGCAACGGCGGCTGGCATCAAGGGGATGGCCGAAGGCGGCGTGATGGGCGCGCTCGGCGCCTTGACCAACGCCGTGAACGACGCGCTAGCGCCATTCGGCGTGGTGGCGGACCGTCACCCTTTGACTCCCATGCTGTTGCGCGACCTGCTGCGCGACAAACTCTGACCGGATCAAGCAATCATGAATCAATCTGCAAGCAAACCCGCTGTCGGCTTTATCGGCCTCGGCATCATGGGCGTCTCGATGGCGGCGCGGCTCGCCGCAGCGGGCTATCCGTTGCACGTCTATAACCGTACGCGTGCGAAGGCCGAGCCGCTGATCGAAGCGGGCGCATCATGGCACGCCACGCCGAAGGCGCTCGCTGAAGCATCCGACGTGATCATCACGATCGTCGGCATGCCGGACGACGTGCGTGCACTGTACCTCGGCGACGACGGTCTGATCGTGAACGCGCGGCGCGATGCCGTGCTGATCGACATGACCACTTCGAGCCCGCAACTGGCCGAAGAGCTGGCCGCGCACGCCGCGGCTCACGGCGTGCACATGCTGGACGCGCCGGTTTCGGGCGGCGATGTCGGCGCCCGCGAAGGACGGCTGTCCATCATGGTGGGCGGCGCGGCCGACGCGCTCGCGCGCGTCGAGCCGATGCTGCGCTGCCTCGGCGCGAACATCGTGCTGCAAGGCGGACCGGGCGCGGGCCAGCACACCAAGTTGTGCAATCAGATCGTGATCGCATCGACGATGCTGGGTGTGTGCGAAGGCCTGGCGTATGCGCACAGCGCCGGACTCGATCCGCAGACCGTATTGAGCGCGATCGGCGGCGGCGCGGCTGGCGGCTTCCAGTTGAACAACCTGGGGCCGCGCATCGCGAAGGGCGATTTCGCGCCTGGCTTCTTTATCGAGCATTTCATCAAGGACATGCGGATTGCGCACGAGGAAGCCGCTCACATGGGACGTGAGTTGCCGGGTCTGGATCTGGTGCGCAGTCTTTATCAGAAGCTCGCCGAGCAAGGCTTTACGCGTAACGGCACCCAGGCGCTCTTCAAGCTCTACGAGCGTTGAGGAGCGGCGATGAAGCTAGCTGATCAATGCATTCTCCCCGCGCGACCCGAGACCGTGTGGCGTGCGCTGAACGATCCTGCCGTGCTCGAAGCGTGTCTGCCCGGCTGCAAATCGCTCGCGATGCTGGACGAGCGGCATTTCGAATCGACGGTGCAGATTCGCGTCGGTCCGGTGGCGGCGACTTTCAAAAGCAATGTGGAGCTATCGGATCTCGATCCACCCAGGGCTTACACGATTGTCGGCACGGGCAATGCGGGCGCAGTTGGCTTCGCGAAGGTCACCGCGCGCGTGCAACTCGAACCGCAAGGTAAGACGACCGTGCTCGCATACGACGCGGATGTCGAAATCGGCGGCAAGCTGATGAGCGTGGGGTCCCGCCTGATTCAGTCCGCGGCGGGAAAGAATCTCGACGCCTTCTTCGGCGCGCTGAAGGCGCACATCGAAAAGGAGGCGGCGCCCGCGAACTCTATGCAAGACATCGCGCCGGCGCCGCAAACACGGCTGGACAACGCGCCACTGACCGGCGGCATGCAACATCAGCCGCACGGCGCGACGAGGCCGTCCAGCGTCACGGCCAAACCCGGCCCGACACCCGATCTACGGGTCTGGCTGGTCGGTGCAGGTTCAGGTCTGTTCGGTTTGCTGGTTGGATTTTTGATTGGGCACGCGGCCTGACGGTACGCGTCGCGATGGTGGTGCCCGTGAGTGTGCAGACCGGGCACCGTTTTGAAAGTTAAGGAGGCTCGACGCTGCGATGCGTGAGCGCGCTGCGTGTGGGCAGACGGCACACCTTCCAACTTGCGGTGGAGTACAGATCTGCCGGGCCGCGTAACTGTGTGCCTGGAGGGCGTCGTTTTTGTGAGCGTTTGAATTGGGACAGGAGGCAATCATGCTGGTGGAAATGCGTACGTACCAGATTACGGCAGGGAAGGTGGGCGAGTTTCTGCAAATTTACGAGCGCGAGGGGCTCGAGATCATCAGTCAGTACGCACGGCTCAAGGGCTGCTGGACTAAAGACTCGGGTACGTTGAATTCGGTCGTGTTCTGCTGGGGCTATGACGACTACGCGCATCGCGCCGCGCAGCGCGCGAAGCTCGCCGCCGATCCGCATTGGCAAGCTTTCACGCCTCGCATCCTGCCGTACCTGGTGCATCAGGAATCAGTGTTCCTTGCACCCGTGCCGTTTTGCCCGGCTGACTGATGCAGCAGAAGTGGTGAATTTTTCTGACTGCCGGACGTGCAACGTCGCTTGTCGCGCCGCAGTCTGCTTATGAGGTAATCAATGATTGAAGCTGAATTGCTCGACAACATGGTGACGTGGCGTCGTGCGCTGCATGCGCATCCCGAGACCGCGTTCGAAGAAGTCTCGACGGCGCGGCTGGTGGCATCGGTACTGCGAGAGTACGGTTTTGAAGTGACCGAGGGAGTCGGCAAAACCGGTGTGGTCGGAACGCTGCGAAGGGGGAGTGGTCCTGCGCTCGGATTGCGTGCGGATATGGATGCGCTGCCGATGGTGGAGTACAACGAATTCGAGCACCGTTCGCAACAGCGCGGAAAAATGCACGCGTGCGGTCACGACGGCCACACCGCGATGCTGCTGGGCGCCGCCGCTTCGCTAAGCCGCGATACCAGTTGGCACGGCACGGTGCACGTGATTTTCCAGCCGGCCGAAGAGGTGGCGGGCGGCGGCCGCGTCATGGTCGAAGACGGACTCTTCGAGCGTTTCCCGTGTGACGCGGTATTCGGGCTACACAACTGGCCCGGCTTGCCGCTCGGCCATTTCGCGATCAACCGTGGTCCGATGATGGCGTCGTTCGATACCTTCGAAATTCTGGTGGACGGCAAAGGCTCGCATGCCGCGATGCCGGAAGAGGGGATCGATGCGCTGGTCTGCGCGAGCCATGTCGTGATTGCGCTGCAGACTATCGTGAGCCGGCGCGTCTCGCCGAAGGAAGCATGCGTGGTGAGCGTCACGCAGATTCATGGCGGCGAGGCCTGGAATGTGTTGCCCGATCGCGCCGTGATTCGCGGCACCGTACGCTGCTTCGATGCCGGCGTGCAGGAACTCGTACGGAGCTTGCTGGACGAAATCGGCACACTGACCGCGCAGGCGCATGGCGCGAAAGCGACGCTGTCTTACCGCTACGGCTATCCGGCAACGATCAATGCGCACGCGGAAGCCGACGTCGCGCTCGAGGCGGCGCGCGCGACGGTCGGCGCGACGAAAGTGACGTTGGGCTGTAAGCCGTCGATGGCCTCGGAAGACTTCGCGTTCATGGCGCAGGCGAGGCCGGGTGCGTATGTCTGGATGGGCGTCGACGGGCCCAAGCCCGGCGCTCCGCTTCACAACCCGCACTACGACTTCAACGACGATGCATTGGCTACCGGTGCGTCGTATTGGGTGAACGTCGTGAAGGCGTTCGGCGCTGCGCGTGGGTGAAGCGTCGCGGCTGTCCTGTGCGACTGCGTGGCCTGTGAGGGCCGCGCGGCGCCGACGCCTCAAGACACGATCACGGTCCGGGCGTCAGGGGCTGGCGCGCCTGCTGCGGCGCGCTTTCGATCGTCACTTCGCTGTGCAGCAGGAACGTTGTCAATTCCGGCGCGCCCGGTTGCGCATCGGTCACCAGGGTCCAGTCGCGCTCGAGTGGTGTCCAGTGCTGCTGGCTCGCGCGATCCAGTTTGTGCGATGTCACCAGCACGAAGACGTTGGCCGCCTGCCTGATGATGCATTCCTTCAGATAGGCCTGCTCGGCGGTCGCCTCGCAGAGCCCGCGGCCGGCGACTACACCATCCGCGCCAAGAAAGGCCTTGTCGACAGACAGGCGGTTCAACGCAATCTGCGCGAGCGGCCCGAGCGTGCTCATGCTCGAGGGCCGCAGGTCGCCGCCGATCAGCGTGACTGGCACGTCGCTCGATGCGAGCAGGCCGATTGCCAGCAGGTTGTTGGTGACCACCCGAATCTCGCGGCGTCCGGCCAACAGCCGGGCCATGGCAGCGGTGGTGGTGCCGCCGTCGAGAAAGATGGTGTCGCCGTCCTGAACGTGGCTCACCGCCGCCTGCGCGATCGCATCCTTTTGCTCGCGGAAGCTTTCGCGCCGCAGATCGAGCGACTCTTCGGGTTCGTGAATCCCGACCGAGGCGGCCGCTCCCCCATACGTGCGCACGATCAGCCGTTCGTCGGCGAGCGCGCGCAGGTCGCGCCGCACGGTTGCTTCGGACATGCCGAAATGCTCGCACAGGGCGCCTACGTCGTTCATGCCGGACAGGACGGCCTTCAGCATTGCCTCGCGGCGGTTCGTAACTTTCATGGTGACAGAGGGTAGTGGGTCGTCCGAATGGTGCGCGCAAGAGGCGGGAAAGGCGCCAACGGGCGTAAGTGTAATCAAACCAGTTGCCGGGGCAACGCCGCAGGCAGGGCGCGCCGCGTCCGCGGGGTCGTCACGGTATGCAAGCGCCTTTAGCATATTTTGATCGATTCGATCAATTTTGGCTGGCGTCCCGCGTGAAACGGCGTGTTTGCGGCAAATTTGCCAATTCTGCGACTTCTCGATGATTGAATTGCGCATCGCCCCTTCGTCACGTACACTTCGAATGACCGAATAGATCAACTAAAATGATTGCTTCGATCATTTCCAAACAGGAGACAATGATGGCCCAGCTTCCTATCAAGCGCGCAATCGAACGCGTCCCGGGCGGGATGATGATCGTCCCGCTGCTGTTCGGCGCACTGATCGCCACCTTCTTGCCGGACACGCCGAAGTTTTTCGGCTCGTTCACGAATGCGCTGTTCACCGGCGCGTTGCCGATCCTCGCCGTGTTCTATGTGTGCATGGGCTCGTCGATCGATGTGAAGGCAACGCCTTATCTGCTCAAGAAGGGCGGGGCGCTGTTCGCGGCGAAGGTCGGGTCGGCGATTCTGGTGGGTGTCGTGCTGGGCCACTTTCTGGGTGAGCAGCCGGTTTCGTCCGGGCTGTTCGCGGGAATGTCGACGCTGGCGGTGGTCGCCGCGATGAACGACACGAACGGCGGCCTGTACATGGCGTTGATGGGTCAATATGGCAAGTCTGAAGACGTCGGCGCTTACACCATCATGTCGCTCGAATCAGGCCCGTTCCTTACGATGGTCACGCTCGGCGTGGCCGGGCTGTCGGCGTTTCCGTGGCAGACGCTGGTCGGCAGCATCCTGCCGCTCGCGGCCGGCATGCTGCTCGGCAATCTGGACCGTGAGATGCGCAATTTTCTCGGCCGCGCTGTGCCTGTGATGATTCCGTTCTTCGCGTTGGCGCTGGGCGCGAGCCTCGACCTGCACAAAGTTTGGCAGGCCGGCTTGCTCGGCATGGGCCTCGGCGTCGCGGTGGTGATCGTGACGGGCATCCCCCTGTATCTGACCGATCGACTGACCGGCGGCACGGGTGTCGCAGGCGTGGCGGCAGCCAACACGGCGGGCAACGGAGCGGCTGTGCCGGCGCTGATTGCAGCGGCCAACCCGGTCTATGCCGAGGCCGCGAAAAGCGCGACCTTGC
This sequence comes from Paraburkholderia panacisoli, assembly GCF_008369935.1. GTDB lineage: Bacteria > Pseudomonadota > Gammaproteobacteria > Burkholderiales > Burkholderiaceae > Paraburkholderia > Paraburkholderia panacisoli. The sequence goes on from NZ_VTUZ01000003.1 coordinate 216,212, forward strand.
TGGTCGCCTCGTGCGTCGTCGTGACTGCGATCGTGTCGCCGATCCTCACTGCGGCCGTCGCAAAGCGGGTTGGCAAGCATGCCGATGCCCGTCGCGCTGCCGCCCTGGAGGCGACCCGGTGAGCAACACGAGCATTCTGATCATCGCCGACGACCTGTCCGGCGCCGCCGACTGCGCGATCGCGTTCGCGGGTGCGGGACGCAGTACGGCGGTGACGCTGAACGCGTCGCGCGCGATGGGCGCGGCGCAGGTGATCGCGGTGGACACGGACACCCGCCGCATGCCGCCGGCCGAAGCCGCGCACCGCACTTGTGCCGCGTGGCTGGCGCAGCGCGGGTTGGGGCGGCGTCTGTACAAGAAAATCGATTCGACCTTGCGCGGTAACTGGGCTGCGGAAGTCGCCGCGTTGCAGCCGCTCGCGGGCCTCGCCATCGTCGCGACGGCCTTTCCCGCCACCGGGCGCACCGTGCGCGAGGGCCGCGTATTCGTGCGCGGCGTGCCGCTCGAAAACACGGAAACGTGGAAGCTCGAACACGCCGCGCATTGCGCAGACCTCAACGCGATGGTCGAGGCCGCCGGATTGCGCACCGCGGCTCTGGGTATCGACGCGCTGCGCGGCGATCCCGCGGCGTTGCGCGATGCCATTGCCGCGGTCGCGAAGAGCGGCGCGCAGGCGCTCATCGTCGATGCGGACACTGATGCGGATTTGCGGGCACTCGCGCAGGTGACGGCGTCGATGGACGAAGCCCTGTTCTGGGTCGGCTCAGGTGGTCTGGCTCGCGAACTGGCTTCGCTGAGCGACCTGTTCGATGTTGCCACGCAAGCCGCGCAAGACGTGCCGCTGGAGTCGCAGCAGCAGAGCAGCGCGATCCTGATTCTGGTGGGCAGCCTGTCGGCCGTCTCGGAACAGCAGTGCACCATGCTGCGCGAGCGAGCGGGCGTGGGTGAACTGATCGTGCCGCCGGTCGTGCTGCGTGCCGGCGAGCTTCATCTGGAGTGGGCCGGCTGGCAAGCGCGCGTCGGCGCGCATCTGAGCGCGCACACCGACTTGCTGGTGCGAATCGGCCGCGACGATCTGTTCGATCCCGCCGAGGGCGCCCAATTGTCGGCGGCGCTCGCTTCGCTCGTCGCACCGTTTTTCACGCATCTGAGCGGCTTGATCGCGACTGGCGGCGAAACCGCGCGAGCCATGCTCGGCACAGCCGGTATCGACAGCCTGCAACTGCTTTCGGAAATCGAGCCGGGGGTGGCGGTGGGCCGCCCGCACGGCAACCCGCGCCTCACCGTCGTCACCAAAGCCGGCGCCTTTGGCAGCGAGCATGCGCTATATGGCGCCTACCTTCATCTGCGCGGCACACCGGAGTCCGCTTACAGCGAGTCCGGATCGACTCGCCCGAGCGGCACAACGACATCTTCGCCGGCGCGCGAAACGAACCAACGTCATTCAGGCAAAACATCATGAGCAACTATCTTCCAGTCATCGGCATCACGATGGGCGACGCAGCGGGCGTGGGTCCGGAAATCGTCGTCAAGAGCTTGACGCACGAGTCCGTCTATCGGCAGTGCCGCCCGCTTGTCATCGGCGATGCGGCGCGCCTCGAGCAAGCCAACCGGATTGTCGGCGGCAGCACGAAAGTGCGCCGCATCGCGAAGCCGTCGGATGCGCACTATGAGCGGGGCACCATCGACTGTATCGACCTCGCGCTGATTCCTGCGGACTTGCCGTTCGGCGTGCTGTCGGCGCTCGCGGGCGACGCCGCGTATCAGTACATCGCGCGCGCCGTCGAACTCGCGAAGGCCGACGAGATCGATGCAATCTGCACGGCGCCGCTGAACAAGGAAGCGTTGCACGCGGGCGGTCACAAGTATCCCGGCCACACTGAAATGCTCGCGCATCTCACGGGCATCGAGGAGGTGTCGATGATGCTGGTCGCACCGAAACTGCGGGTGATTCACGTGACGACTCACATCGGCATTATCGATGCGATCCGCAAGATCGAACCGGGCCTCGTGCAACGCACGCTCGAGCGAGGTCATGCGACGCTGGTCAAAGCGGGCATTGCCAATCCACGCATCGCTGTGTGCGGCATCAACCCGCATGCCGGTGAAAACGGCCTGTTCGGTTACGGCGAGGAAGAGGAAAAGATCGTTCCCGCCGTACAGGTCTTGCGCGAACGCGGCTGGGACATCGAAGGGCCGCTGCCTGCCGATACGCTGTTCTTCCGTGCGGGACGCGGCGACTTCGATCTGGTGGTGGCGATGTACCACGACCAGGGCCATGGACCGGTCAAGGTGCTCGGCCTCGAAGCCGGCGTCAACGTGACGGTCGGCCTCGATGTGATTCGTACCTCGGTCGATCACGGCACGGCGTTCGATATCGCAGGCAAAGGCATCGCTGACGAACGCAGCCTGCTCGAAGCACTGCGCCAAGGCGCCGAACTCGCAACGCGCCGCGCGTGACGCGGCTTGAAATGGATGTCGGTGCACGGTGCCGCCCGCTCGCGCGGCGTGACAGCGTGCCGTTAGGGCTGTAGCTGCAATGTCTATGCACACACGACGTACTGAAGATTTTCGCGAAAGGCTACTCGAAGCGGGTGTCGCGCTGTTCGCCGAAACGGGTTATCACGGCACCGGCGTAAAAGACATCGTCGAGCGTGCCGGCGTGCCGAAGGGCTCGTTCTACAACTACTTCGAGAGCAAAGAGACATTCGGCGCGGCGATCCTGCAGCACTACGCGCAGGAGCAGGCCGATGAATGGAATCAGTATTCGCGCGAAGCGGCGTCAGCTGATCCGCTACTCGCGCTTCGCGGCATCTACGAGCGCATCGTAGCCGACTACGAAGACTGTGACGACCGCTGCGGTTGTCTGGTCGGCAACTTTGCGGGCGAGATTGCACAGTCGAGCGATCTGTGCCGGCTCGCTGCGCGCAGGACGGTCAATGAATGGCGTGTCGGCTGTGCCGATTATCTGCGTCGCGGCCAGGAATACGGCTCCGTGCGGCGCGATATTTCGGCCGATGCCATGGCTGACCTTTTCTGGAACGCATGGGAAGGCAGCCTGCTGCGCATGAAGCTGGACGACTCGGTCGAGCCGCTGAAGGCTTGTGTGCATTCAATGTTCGATCTGTTTTTCAAATCCCCGCGGTAACGGTCGTAGCTGGTCCGAACGGTGTCTGGTTTCGAACCGGACAACCGTTTATTCCGGTTTGAGACGACCGGTCATTTGAATGTAAGGAAGAGAGATTCAATGCAGAACTTTACGTTTCAGAACCCCACACGAATCATTTTCGGCGAAGGCCAGATTGCCGCGCTCGATGCTCACGTCCCGCCCAACGCACGGGTGCTGATTACGTGCGGCGGCGGCAGCATCAAGAGCAACGGTGTGCTCGCGCAAGTGCAGGCGGCGCTCGGTGAGCGCGCGTGGCACGTGTTCGGCGGCATCGAGCCGAATCCCACTTACGAAACGCTGATGGAAGCGGTCGCGCTCGCCCGTGAGAAGAACATCGACTTTTTGCTGGCGGTGGGCGGCGGCTCGGTGATCGACGGAACGAAGTTCATTGCGGCGGCGATGAAGTTCGACGGCGAGCCTTGGGACATTCTGGCCAGGCAGGCGCCGGTGCGCGATGCGGTGCCGTTCGGCAGCGTGCTGACGCTGCCCGCGACCGGTTCGGAAATGAACAATGGCAGCGTCATCAGCTACCGCGCGAAGGGCGACAAGCTGTTCTTCACGAGTGACGCGACCTATCCGCTCTTCTCGGTGCTCGATCCGACCACGACGTATTCGTTGCCGCCGCGGCAGATCGCCAACGGCGTGGTCGATGCGTTCGTCCATATCGTCGAGCAATACCTGACCTACCCGGTCGATGCAAAGGTCCAGGACCGCTTTGCCGAAGGGCTGCTGATCACGCTGACCGAAGTCGGACCGCAAGCGCTTGCTGAGCCGCACAACTATGCGGTGCGCGCGAACCTGATGTGGACGGCGACGCTTGCGCTGAATGGCCTGATCGGCGCGGGCGTGCCGCAGGACTGGGCCACGCACATGCTGGGCCACGAGATCACCGCGTTGCACGGACTCGACCACGCGCAAACGCTCGCGATCGTGCTGCCGGCCATGCTGAGTGTGCGCCGCGAGTCGAAGCGCGGGAAGTTGCTGCAGTACGCCGAACGCGTCTGGAACATCACCGAGGGCAGCGAGGACGAGCGTATCAGTGCGGCGATCACGGCGACCCGCGTGTTCTTCGAACGCATGTCGTTGGGAACCCGCTTGCGCGATTACCAGATTGGCGGGCAGTCGATCGGCACGCTGATCGCGAAGCTCGAAGAGCACGGGATGACGGCATTGGGCGAACACGGCGACGTGACGCTCGACGTGAGCCGTCAGGTCTATCAATTTGCAGTCTGAACCGGCCGCGCATTCGCGCGGCTGATCATTTGGAGTGTCATTGTGAAAATTGGATTTGTAGGACTTGGCTCGATGGGCGCCGCGATTGCGAAGAACCTGATCGATGCCGGGCATGACGTGCAGGTTTTCAACCGGAGTCCGGCACGTGCCGAACCGTTGCGCGAAGCAGGGGCGAGCGTCGCGTCGAGTCCCGCGCAGGCGGCGCTGGGGGCCGACGTGGTGTTCACGATGGTGGCCGACGATGCCGCGCACGTCGCGGTCACGTTCGGCGAGGCGGGCATCGCCACCACGCTGAAACCGGGTGCGCTGCACATCTCGATGAGCACCATCAGTGTGGCCACCGCGCAGGATCACACGGCGAAGTATCGTGAGGCGGGTCTTGCCTTCGTGTCCGCGCCGGTGTTCGGCCGGCCCGATGCCGCGGCGGCGCGCAAGCTGTTCATCATGGCGGCCGGAGCGGACGAGCACCTCAAGGTTGCCGTGCCGCTTCTGGAAACGCTTGGCCAGTCGGTGGGCATTGTCGGCGAGGATCCTTCGCAGGCCAACCTGGTGAAACTGATCGGCAATTTCATGCTGTCCGTGATCATCGAAACGCTGGGCGAGGCGTGTGCCGTAGCGGGCAAGGCCGGCATCGATCCGATGCGTCTGGTCGAGCTGTTGACGAGCGCAAACTTCAACGCGCCGCCATACAAGATCTACGGTCCGCTGATTGCGTCGCAGCAGTTTCAGCCGCCTGGCTTTTCGTTGCCGCTCGGTCAGAAGGATAACCGCCTGATGCTGGCAGCCGCTGAGGCACTTGGCGTTCCGCTGCCGCTCGCAAGTCTCGTGCACGACCGGTTCCTGACGGTGCGCTCGCAAGGGCTCGGCGCTGAGCATGACTGGTCGGCGGTAGCGCTTTGTGCGCTGTCCGATGCCGGCTTGAGCAAGGCGCTTCACGGCGGCTGAGCACAATGAGCACGATGCCGCTCGTTATGAGCGGCATTCGACGTGTCGCGTCTCCTTCCTTCAAGAATCGCCAAACTTCCGGTCGAGTGTTTCCTGGTTCATCAGTTATGCAAACGGATGGCGATCGAAAAACAAGCTCCTCAATCCGTCTCCGTCTGATCCAGGCTTTTCTACAAGTCGTCTCGGAGTTCAAATGTGGCTAAGCGCCGCAGTGCCGTTGCCATCGAGGTGAATGCGGCCCCGGCCATATCGCTATAGAATTGACGCGGCACAACCGTGAATGTCGATTATTCGCAAGCCAGTAGGGCCGTTTCGCAACTCTCTCTTCGATACACTCTCAATGTCCCATAGTACTCGCCGGCCCACGGGCCGCGCTTCTGTTGGTCGGCGTCACCTGAGCAAGGAGATGCTGCTCCCAATGACGAAGCAAGCTGTCGCCGATATCTCGCTCGCGAATCACCTTGCTCTTGCGGTCTGTCGCAAAGGGCAAGGGAATGTTCATCTGATCAATGAGCTGAACAGAGTCGTATATCTGACGTACTACTTACAAGAAGCTGGATTCGGTGATGCGCCTGTCGATTTGTACCGACGTGCGGAGGCTGCATTGGATCAGGCTGCTGACAGGTCACAGCGTGACGGAGTGGGGCAGGTCAGCGCCGAGGCCGCATCCATGCTCGAAGAAATCCTGGCCATTCACGATCAGCAACTGACGGCGGCTGCGATCAGGCACGTGATCGAGGCCAATGCGCGGTTTTCGAGGTTCATCAAAAGCGACTTTCGTTCGCCAATTTCGAAAGACGCACAGACGACCGATCGCCGGGACGACATTCATCTCACCCTTTCCGCGGCCGCCAGCAGGTTGCAATAGAACGGACGGGGAACGCGCTCCGAAGTAGTCAACATTCGGGGCCTGCCGTTCCCGCGCCGTGCAGATGTGCTCAGTTGGCGCTGCGTCCCGTTGCTGTCGCGACGAGTGCCGGCGCTGCAGCCGCTTGGGCGAGTTCATCGCTCGACCATCCACCGCCGAGCGCATGCAGGAGCTGCACATTCGCGCTCAGCTGGCGTGTCTGGATATCGAGCACGCTGCGTTGTGCGTCGAGTGCGACCGTCTGCGCCTGCACGACATCGAGGTAACCCACTACGCCCTGGCGATATTGACGTAACGCGAGGTCGACCGAGTACCCGGCGGCGTTTGCTGCATCCCGCTGCTCGCCAAGCGCATTGCCGAGATACGACAGCAGCGCAAGGTTGTCTTCAACTTGCTGGAATGCAGACAGCACGACACTGCGATAACGATCTCCCGCTTCTTCGGTTGCCGCTTTGGCGGAATCGAGTTGCGCACGACGGTACCCGCCGTCGAACACGTACTGCACGAGCTGCGGGCCGACCGCCCAGAACAGATTGGGCGCGCTAACCAGGCCGGCGTAGGCTGCGCTTTGCACACCACCCTGCAAGCTGAGCATGATGTCGGGGAAGTAGGCGGCCCGCGCGACGCCAATTTTTGCGTTGGCCTCGGCCACCCGGCGTTCCGCTGCAGCGACGTCGGGTCGTCGCTGCAGCAGCGTCGAGGGCAGGCCGGTCGGAATCGCCGGCAACGCGATGGCGGCGGTCTGGGGCGGCAGGCTGAATTCGGACGCGGAGGCGCCAACCAGGACCGCGATCGCGTGTTCGATCAGAGCCCGTTGCGCCAGGTTCTGTGACAGCTGCGACTTCGCCGACGACAGTTGCGTTTGCGCCCGGGACACGTCGAGGCCCGACACGATCCCACTGTTGTGCAATGTTTGTGTGAGCTGCAGGGCCTTCGCATAGGCCACGACAGTCTCGTTCAACAGCTCGGATTGCTGGTCGAGGCCGCGCAAGCGAACGTAACTATCCGCCAGTTCGACCTGCAGGCTCAGCCTGACCGAGGCCAGATCGGCTTGGGTCGCCTGCGCCTCGTCCTTGCCGGCCACCACGGAGTCGCGCACGCGACCCCAGAGGTCGAGGTCGTAGTTGATTTCGCCACCAAGCGTGACGGAGTTGAAGTCGTTCGGGCCGCCCACGCGCAATGGCCGGTTGTCGGACTGGCGCTCACGCAGCGGCTCGGCGCTCACGCTGACCGACGGGTACAGTCCCGACTCGACCTGCGCCACGAAAGCCTGCGCTTGCGCATAGTGCGCGTACGCCGCGCGCAAGTCGGTGTTGTTGGCCAGTAGCCGCGCTTCGAGATCGTCGAGCTGCGCGTCGCCATACATCTTCCACCAGCCGTTGCGGTCTATGCGGTCGGCGGGCTGTGCCGTGGTCCACGGCCCAAAGGTCTTGTATTGCGCAGCGACCGGCGTCGGCGGGACCTGATATTGCGGCGCGAGCGAGCAGGCGCAGAGCGCGACGACGCTCGCGAGAAGCGCCGGAAGTCCATACTTAACCATGTGCAACTGCCTTCTTGTCGGTCGCCGTCGCAATCTGTACGCTGTCGCCGTCAGCGAGTCCGTCGGGCGGTGTATCGATCACGCGATCGGTCGCGGCGAGCCCTGAGTCAATCTCTACGGCGTTGCCCAGGTCGCGGGCGATCTTCACATGCTTGAACAGCACGTGACCGTTCGCGCCAAGTGTGGCGACGACGACACCGCGGCTATCGAAGACGAGCGCGCTGGCCGGTACACGAAGCGCATCGGCGGAGGCGGGCAAGGAGAATTTCAGGCTCGCGAACCCACCCGGCAGCAGCTTGCCGTTAGCGTTGTCAACCAGCAGTTGAACCAGCGTCGTTCCCGAACTCGAATTGACCGAGTCCGCCGCAGCAATCACGCGCGCGGTGAACTGCTGATCGGGATACTCGGGAACGGTCAGGATGGCGGTCGTGCCGTCGTGTATCGCCGGTGCGTAATTCTGCGGCACCTGCACATACACGCGTAACTGCTTGACGTCGGAGACCGCAAACAGCTCCTGTCCGACCCCGCCGCTGCCGGCGTTGACTAACGCGCCGACGTCGGTATCGCGCGCGGTCACCACGCCGTCGAATGGCGCAACGATGCGCGCGAACGCCTTGGTGGCGACGAGGCGGTCAACGTTGGCCTTCGCGGCCGCTACGATCGCCTCCTTGGCGGTGTAGTCAGCGGTGCGTTGGTCGACATCCTGCTGGGCGACCGAATCCGTGCCGCTTAGCGCTTCCCAGCGCTTGGCGGTCGTACCCGCAACGACAGCGTTCGCCTGCGCGCTCTGGAGATCCGCGCGTGCCTGCAATAGCTGCTGGTCGAGCTCGGGCGTTTCGATTTCGGCAAGTACCTGCCCCGCTTTGACCGGCGCGCCGATATCGACACTCCATGATTTCAGATAGCCGCTGACCTGCGCGAAAATCGGCGCCCGCGTATACGCTTCGAGGCGGCCGGGCAGTTGCAGCGAGGGGCCGTTGGCGTCGCGCGAGGGCTGGATCACGTTGACGGTCGGTACGGCCTGGGCGTCAGTCCAGGTTTTCAGCTTGCGTGCATCGGCGGCTCGCAGCGTGATCCCGGCAACGACGATGCCTAAGACGACCAGCAGGCCGACCACGCCTGCTACCAGAACCGGGCGGCGCGACGGTGTATCAGTGGGAAAAGCGGATTCAGACGACATGAGCAGGACCTCGCGAGACGGATGCCGGGGTAGCCGCGCGCCCGGCGCGCGTGTGCACGATGCAAAAAATGACGGGGACGAGGAACAGCGACGCGGTGGTGGCAAACAGCAGACCGCCGATCACGGCGCGGCCAAGCGGCGCGTTTTGCTCACCGCCTTCGCCGAGGGCGAGCGCCATCGGCAGCATGCCGATGATCATGGAGAGCGCGGTCATGAGCACAGGGCGAAAACGCGTAAAGCCGGCTTCGAGGGCGGCCTTGAACGGGTCGCCGTGTGCGGCAAGTCGTTCGCGGCAGAAACTGACGACCAGAATCGAGTTGGCCGTCGCCACCCCCATGCACATGATCGCTCCGGTCAATGCGGGTACGGAGAGCGTCGTGTGGGTCGCGAACAGCATCCAGACGATGCCTGCCAACGCTGCAGGCAATGCGGTCACGATCACGAACGGGTCGGCCCACGACTGGAAATTGACCACGATCAGCAGATAGATCAACAGCACCGCGCCAAGCAGGCCGAACAACATGCCGGCAAAGGCGCTGTTCATCGTCTGCACCTGGCCCAGCAGCGCGACGGCGGAGCCCTTGGGCAAGGTGCTGGCGTTGTCATGCACGATGCGCTGGATATCCGACGCCACCGCGCCGAGGTCGCGGCCCTGGGTGGCCGCAAAGATCTCGACCATCGGCTGGATGTTGTACTGACTGACAACCTCGTTGCTGCTGGCGCGTTCGACTGTCGCCAGACCACCGAGGATCTGCGCGGTGCTTCCGCCGCTGGCCGTGATCGGCAGATTTTGCAACGCGGCGAGCGAGTCGAGACTGTATTGCGGCGTTTGCATCACGATCGGATACGAAACGCCGTTCGCGTTGTTCAGCCAGAACGTGGGCGCGACCTGGCTGGAACCCGCGAGGTTCACCACCATGCTGTTCGTCACGTCGCGCTCGGTAATGCCGAGCAATTGCGCGCGCGTGCGGTCGACGTCGACATTGAAGGTCGGGTTGCCGTGCGACTGCTCGATTCGTGCGTCGACTACGCCCGGCACATCGCGAACCTGGCGCAGCAGACGGTCCGCGTATGCGTAGTTGGCGTTCAGGTCGTTGCCGCGAATCTGCAAGTCGATCGGCGCCGGCGAGCCGAAGTTCAGGATCTGACTGATGATGTCCGCCGGCGGGAACGAAAACGTGACGCCCGGGAATTCGCGCGGCAACCTCTCGCGCATGATGCGAACGTACTCGTCGGTTGGACGATGGCCATCATTCAGCGCGATCTGGATGTCGCCGTCCTGCGAGCCGACCGTACCGGTGTTGTTGTACGCGGTATTGATGCCGCTGACGGGCAGACCCATGTTGTCGACCACGGTGCCGAGATCCGAAGGTGGAATGATCTGGCGGATCGCGCCTTCGACATTCGCGAAAATCTGCGCGGTCTTTTCAATGCGAACGCCGACCGGTGCGCGCACGTGCATCAGGATCTGTCCGGAATCGACCGAAGGAAAGAAGTTGCGGCCGAGGAACGGCACCAGCGCGAAGGAGAGGACAACAAAGCCGAGGAAGCCGCTGACGAACGGACGCCGGTGGCTCAGCGCGAGTTCGAGCAAGCCGCGGTAGGCGCTACGCACTTTTTCAAAGCGCGCTTCGAAGCCACGCTGGAAACGCGCGAGCGGTCCAGGGCGCTTCGTTTCATGGGCGTGCTCGTCCTGCACATGCTGTTTCAGCAGGTATTTCGCCATCGTCGGCACAAGGGTTCGCGACAGGATGAACGACGAGATCATCGCGAAGATCACCGCTTCAGCCATGGGCACGAACAGAAAGCGCGCGACGCCATTCAGGAAGAACATCGGCACGAACACGATGCAGATACACAGCAGCGAGACGAACGCCGGCGTGACGATCTGCGCGGCGCCGTCGAGAATAGCCGTCTCCACCTCCTTGCCATGCTCGAGGTGCCAGTTGATGTTCTCGATGGTCACCGTGGCATCGTCGACCAGAATCCCCACCGCTAGTGCGAGCCCGCCGAGCGTCATGATGTTCAAAGTCTCGCCGAGCGCGGATAGCGTCGCAATGGAGCCCAGGATTGCGAGTGGGATCGAGGTTGCGATGATGATCGTCGAGCGCCAGCTGCCCAGGAACAGCAGGATCATCAGACTCGTCAGCACGGCCGCGATCACGCCCTCGCGCGCCACGCCGGTGATGGCCGCTCGCACGAACAGCGACTGGTCGCCGATGGGTTCGATCTGCAGATTCGCGGGCCACGAGGCTTTCCCTGCAGCAAGCCGCTCCTTGATGCCGGAGATGATGCCGAGCGTCGAAACCGAACCGTTCTTGAGCACGGACATCAGCACCGAGCGCCGGCCGTCGACGTGCACGATATTGGTCTGCGGCGGGCTGCCGTCGCGCACATTCGCAATGTCACGTATATAGACCGTGGTGCCATTGGCCGCCTTGACCGGCAGATCGCCCAAGGTTTTGATTGCCGATGGCGCATTGTTCAATTGCAGCGTGTACTCGTAGTCACCGATCTTTTCAGTGCCGACCGGCGTAATCAGGTTCTGGCCGGCAAGTGCGTTGGCTACGTCCTGCGCGGATAAGCCGCGCGCCTGGAGCGCCGCTGGGTCGATGTCGATCTGTACCTGACGTGTCTTGCCGCCGAACGGGTACGGAATCGCCGCGCCTGCGACCGTCGTAAGAACCGGGCGCACCGCATTCAGGCCCAGGTCACCGAGGTTCTGTTCGGAGAGTCCCTTGCCGGACAGCGCCAACTGGATGATCGGTACGGTCGACGCGTTGTAGTTCAGGATCAGAGGAGGTGTCGTCCCTGCGGGCAACTGCCGTAATTGAGTTTGCGCGACCGAAGTCACCTGCGCGTTCGCCGTGCTGATATTCACGCCCGGCTGGAAGAAGATCTTGATAATGCCAAAGCCGGCGACCGATTCCGCCTCGATATGCTCGACGTCGTTCACGGTCGTTGTCAACGTGCGTTCGAACGGCGAGGTGATTCGGCCGACCATCTGGTCCGGCGGCAGACCCGTGTACTGCCACACGACGCTGATCACCGGAATCTTGATATCCGGAAAGATGTCGGTTGGCGTCCTCATCGCGGACAACGGGCCGATGATGAGAATGAAGATCGCCAGGACTACGAAAGTGTAGGGTCGCCGAAGGGCGATACGGACTAGGCCGAGCATGAGAATTCCTGAGCTTGGGGTAAAACGTAAGAGTGTCTTGGCGGAGGCTAGCGCGGCATGCGATGACGCGCAGCCGCGCGCTTATACCGGACACAAGCACAGGACGAGCTTGATCTGACGGTACATTCGACTGTGACGGAATACTGGCTAGGGCTTCGCATAATCTGCATTTCTTGAGAACTGCTCTGCTGCTTAAGATCAATCAAAAAACTTGCGTGCATCTTTCAATTGCCCGGCGTTTAGGAGAGAAAGACATGCGCAACAAAGAAGGTTGACTTGGGATACGTGCCGACGTGCCGCAATGCAACCCAAGCGCGAATGTACACAAAGCTCGGCGCTTCTGCTGAAGGGCAAATGAAACATCAGGCGTGTGTGGAGGTCGTGTGGGCGCATTTCGCTTTGCTCGCACGCACCGGGAATACCTTGTCGTTGCTGACATAGCGAGGGCTGGCAAGAGGCGGACGCCAGCGCACGAACGTCACTTGCTGCGAAGGCTAGACCTTCGGCGCTTTTTTATTACCAATTGTTCGGGAGGCACATGCGCGCTCTGGACGCAGGCTCTAGGCGGCATTCAAAAGAACCGACTTTCATTCTCAAGATGAACTCTTCCAGTCACTGTCACATTGATCACGATGATCTTCGCTGGCTAACTGGGATGTCTCTTTGCGTGGCGAGTTGAACTACAACGTAACGGTTAGTTGTAGAACTGACTTTTTCGCAAAACAGTTGTGTGCAAAATCGGTGGATTGGGAAAGAGATTTCACACTGCCAACAGCGTAAGGCGATCTTCGTATGAGGCTGCCCCGAGTACATGATCCATGCGTTCATTCTCGCTGCCGGGCGACCACTGGATGTCAGCCGATAGTCGGCGCGCGGCGCTATCACCGCATCCACGTGGGCGAAACCAGTCCGTCGCGCGCGAGTTGACGCGACGTTTTTGGCTCTTTTCTGCACGTTGTCATCGACGCAAGGCCCGTCGCAGAAGTTAGTTTCCGCGGGGAAAGTATGAAACCGTCAAGTGCCTGCTTGTGATCGCAGGATCTGGCTGAAATAATCAGCTGGCATGCTTTCTTGATCGGCATATCTTAGTTCTTCGGACCGCATTCGACTCAGGTACCGTTCGTCAACCGACGAGCGCTGCTTGCGTGGCGCATCGCCACCCGCAGGCGTATCAAACTTCATTCACGTAACACCAGAAGCCTAAAAAACAGCGCAGTTCGATCAATGCTGGAGCCAGTGTTCTCTGCAACCTGGGAGGAGGTGACGCATTGTGGCAAACCAATGGTGCGTTGTGCGGGACGGCCATTGGCTATTCTTGATCCTCGCAGATACTACTATCACGGGTGGAAAGGATGACGAAGCGAATCGTTGTTGTAACGGGCGGTATGGGCGGCCTTGGAGAGGCGATCAGCATGAAACTGCACGACGCTGGTTATGCCGTCGTAGTAACGCACTCGACAAGCAATACGGGTCCAGCCGAATGGCTGGCGGGCATGGAATCTCAGGGTCGCGCTTTTCGCGCATATCCGGTCGATGTGGCCGACTATGACTCATGCCAGCACTGCGTAGCAAGAATTCAGGTCGAAGTCGGCCCCGTCGCCATTTTAGTGAACAACGCCGGGATCACGCAGGACATGACACTCAGGAAAATGGACAAGGTCAACTGGGACGCGGTGATTCGCACCAATCTGGATTCGGTGTTCAATATGACCAAGCCGTTGTGCGAAGACATGGTCGCGCGCGGCTGGGGGCGCATCATCAACATCTCGTCCGTCAACGGGGCGAAGGGCTCTGTCGGCCAGACTAATTACGCCGCGGCCAAGGCTGGCATGCACGGCTTCACCAAATCGCTGGCGCTGGAAGTCGCCCGCAAGGGCGTAACTGTCAACACGATTTCGCCAGGCTATCTTGCCACGAAGATGGTCACTGCGATTCCGAAGGAGATTCTGGACACAAAGATCCTGCCGCAGATTCCGGCCGGTCGTCTGGGCAAGCCAGACGAAGTCGCGGCCCTTGTCAGGTATCTGTGCTCGGACGATGCAGGTTTTGTGACCGGGTCCAATATCGCCATCAACGGCGGGCAGCATATGCATTGATGCAGCGGCCTGTGACATCGTAGCGTCATCGACGCCATCGTCCAGCTTTTGTATTCGCGCGATGTAGCAACGCGAATACGTGTCTCAAGCTGGAGGAAGGTTCACACTGAGCACCCACGAACGTTCAAAGGTCGAGTTGCAAGCGGGCCTTTGTTCGTCGTGGGCTTGCGATCTCCAGGGTCAACGTTGCCCGCCGGGCGTATCAATCTGTTGGGTTGACGGTTCGGTAACGGACCGCTTTCGTCGAGCCATATCGTCACGTTGCCTCACACGATCCATCCCCCGCTGGAAGCGCCCGATCGCCCACCTGTACGGCAACCGAACGCAAAATGGCGATGAATTCCTGCATGGGCTGCGACGGCAACTCGTACTTGCGTGTGACGATCCCGTAGCTCGTCATGGTCCGCTTGATGGGAACGGGCAGGTGCCCGAGAAGACCCTTGCGCACATATTTTTCGACGGCCGCACGCGGCTGCAGCGAAATCATGTCGGTCGCCTGCAACAGTTCCAGTGTCGAAAAGATTGAAGGCGTTTCCACCATGCCCACCGGCGCAGGAATGCCCGCGCCGGTAAACGTTTCGTCGAACAACTGCCTGATAGCCGTCGCTTGCGGATAGAGAATCCATGGCCACGCGCCAAGATCGGCCAACTCCAGCCGCTGCTGCTGCAGCAATGGGTGATGCTGTCCGACCACCACCCAGACCGGTTCTCCGGACAGCACCTCGAAGTCGAAAAGCACTTTATGGCGCGACTCGGTCAGCCGGCCAACCATCACGTCCAGCTTCCTTTCTTCAAGCCAGATCGCCAGTTGGTCGCTGCTCTGTTCGACCAGCTTGATGACCAGTTTTGGCCGCTGCTGGCGGATCTCCTTGATGCCCGTTGTCACCACCTGAGCGGCTGAAGCCGAGATAGCGCCCACGGTGAGATGCCCGTAGCCGCCGTCGCGCAAGGTGCTGAACTCGCTCACGAACTTGCCCAGATCCGCTACCGCCGTGGTTGCATAGCGCACGGACAATGCGCCGAGATCGGTTGGGCGCATCTCCCGTGGCAACCGTTCGAACAGCTGGGCTCCGAACATCGATTCGATGTCACTCAGGATTTTTGTCGCCGCGGGCTGGGTGATGAGCATCTGTTCGGCTGCGATGCGCAAGTTGTGTGTGCGTCCGAGGGCGTCGAGCAGTTGGAGATGTCTGAAACGCAGCCTTGTCAGGACGCTCGACGTACGCACCGCAAATTGTCTGGACATGGGGTAAACGCGTATGAACTCATAACCGGATGGAATCGATTGTACTGAATAAGAGATTGGATGTTTATCGGTTGGCTGCCTAGAGTTGCAGCTGCGCGAATCGTCGCGCGAACTGGCAGCAACGCCCGCGCGGCAGACAAACATCCGTGGAGACAGACATGACATCCCGGCTTTCACTCAGCGCAACGGACACGCTTCCGTCGGACGGCTTGTCCGGCACACTGGTCGGCCGCGCCTGGGTGCCTGCCACGCAATCAATGCCCGCGGGCCCCGCAGTCGTCGTCTTGCGCGCCGATGGCGTGTTCGACATTTCCGACGCGGCACCGACCATCAGCAGCTTGCTCGAGCGGGACGATCCGGTCGCCACGGTGCGGGCCGCGAGTGGCCGCTGGATCGGCAAGCTGGACACGATCATCGCGAATACGGCTGATGCAACAGGCGATACGGCGCGCAACCCGGAGCGCGTCCAGCTGCTCGCGCCTTGCGATCTGCAGGTCATCAAGGCAGCAGGGGTGACTTTCGCGGCGAGCCTGATTGAACGAGTGATCGAAGAGCAGGCAAAGGGCGACCCGCAAGGCGCGGTGCGTGTGCGCGACCAGATCAGGTCGCTCGTCGGCGATAGCCTCACCAGCATCCGGCCGGACTCCGCCGAGGCGCGCGAATTGAAGGCGCTGCTGATCGAGCAGGGGCTATGGTCCCAATACCTGGAAGTCGGAATCGGCCCTGACGCCGAAGTCTTCACAAAAGCGCCGGTGCTGGCGGCGTTAGGTACGGGCACGGAGATCGGGCTGCATCCGAAGTCGGCCTGGAACAACCCGGAGCCGGAAATCGTGCTGTCGATCGACAGTCGCGGCCGCGCGCTCGGCGCGACTCTGGGCAACGACGTCAATCTGCGCGACTTCGAAGGACGCAGTGCACTCCTGCTGGGCAAGGCGAAGGACAACAATGGCTCGTGTGCGATTGGCCCTTTTCTGCGGCTTTTCGACGAGACTTTCTCGATCGACGATGTGCGCCGTGCGACGGTCGATTTGCGCGTCGAGGGCAGCGACGGCTTTGTCTTGCGTGGTACGAGTTCGATGGACCAGATCACGCGCGACCCGCTCGATCTCGTTTCGCAGACGATCAGCTCGACCCACCAATACCCCGATGGCGCGCTGCTGTTCCTCGGGACGCTGTTTGCACCAATCGAAGACCGCGACGCCGCTGGAGCGGGCTTCACACACAAGCTGGGCGACATCGTGAAGATTTCGAGCCGCAAGCTCGGCACGCTGGTCAACCGGGTCAACCACAGCGACCGCATCGAGCCGTGGACCTTCGGGGTGCGCGCGCTGATGGCGAACCTTGCTGCACGAGGACTACTCGGCACAGCCTCTCTGTGATCACGTACTAACCCGCTTTAACTCGCCATAACAGACCGGCGTACCCGGCTTCCCCAAGGAGACAGACGAGATGCAGACTCAACATGTTACGCAAGAGCCGTTGGAAAGCGCAGTGCGCAAGGCGCGTCTGCGGCTCGCGCCCTTCCTCGCGCTGATGTTCGCGCTATCGATGCTTGACCGTTCGAACGTCGGGTTTGTCAAACAGGCCCTGCAAGTCGATTCGAACATCGGCAACGCGGCGTTTGCGCTCGGCGCCGGGATCTTCTTCATCGGCTATGCGGTGTTTGAGATCCCGAGCAATCTGATGTTGCACCGGGTGGGTGCGAAAGTCTGGTTGAGCCGGATCATGGTCACCTGGGGGCTTGCATCGGCGGCCATGATGTTTGCGCACAACGAGACCTCGTTCTATACGCTGCGATTCATTCTGGGCGTGGCCGAAGCAGGCTTTTCCCCCGGCGTCATCCTCTATACCACGTACTGGTTCCCCGCGCGTGAACGCGGCAAGGCGCTAGGCATCTACTACTTCGGTTTGCCAGTGGCGCTCGTGCTGGGCAGCCCGCTGTCAGGTTATTTGATGGAAGTCATGGGCGGGCGCCTCGGGCTGCACAACTGGCAATGGATGTTCCTTATCGAAGGTCTCGCTGCGTCAACGGTCGGCATCGTCGCGTTCTTCTATCTGGTTAGCAAACCGCGCCACGCGAAGTGGCTGACGCCGGCCGAAAAAGACGCCCTGGAAAACGCCATTGCAGCGGAAGACCGGCACAAGGTCAAGCATGGGCCGGCTACCGCGCTGAGCGCGCTGCGCAACTGGAACGTACTTCGCTTCGTAGCGATCTATTTCGCCATTCAGGTCAGCGTGTATGGCGTGATCTTCTACCTGCCGACGCGGATTTCGGAGCTGACCGGTACCGCCATCGGCTCGAAGGTCGGCTTTCTGACCGCGATTCCCTGGTTGTGCGCACTCATTGCGCTGCGCTTCATCACCGGCTACGCGGACGCGAAGGGGAAGCATCGGCAGCTCGCCGTCGCCATGCTGGCGGCGGCCGCAGCGGGGATTGCACTATCGACCCTCGGCAATCACATCGGACCTGTGCTCGTCGCATTCTGTATAGCGACGGTCGGCTTCGTTGTCGTTCAGCCGCTCTTCTGGACCTTGCCGACGGCCTACCTGAGCGGTACCGCGGCAGCGAGCGGGATTGCAATGATCGGCGCGCTCGGCAATCTCGGCGGCTTCATCGCGCCGACGTTGAAGACGGCAGTGGAGACGCTCTTCCATAGCCCGCGTGCGGGTATGTTCACCCTGGCATTGGCAGGTGTCATCGGCGTGCTGCTGCTTCTGAGCATCGGCTTGCATTCACGCCGCGTAACCGAAGCGCCGATAGGTTCGCCCAAAGCGACGCTGCGCTAGGCACATGCAGGCACGCTGCACACGATTTAACCGGAAATTCACATGACCATTCTCGAATATCATTACATCGGTGGACTGCGCAGCGCCTGCGCATCGAATCATGCGCTCGACGGCCTCGATGCCGTAGCGGGCGAGGCAGTGCGCGCAGCTCAGGTCGAGGAGGCCACGTCATGAGATTCGACGCTGAAAATGTGATCGCCGATGCTTCGGCAGGCGTAGAGCCAGTCGTGCAACTGCACGCGGATGACGATGTCGTCATCGCGCGGCACCAGCTTGTTGCGGGCATGCGCATCCGCAGCAGTCTTGCCGTACGTGGGTTGATCCCGGCGGGTCATAAGCTTGCCGTACGCAGCATCGAAGCGGGTGCGCCGGTACGGCGCTATGGGCAGATCATCGGCTTCGCGACACGTGCCATCGAAGCCGGGGAGCACGTCCATACGCACAACCTTGCGATGGGCGACTTCGATCGGGATTATGCTTTCGGCGCGGATGCAAAGCCCGCGCCGACGGTCGCGGCAGCGGCACGGTTCATGGGCATCGCACGCCCTGACGGGCGTGTCGCCACGCGCAACTACATCGGCATCCTGACCTCGGTCAATTGCTCCGCAACGGCAGCGCGCGCCATCGCAGATTACTTTCGTCGCGATATCCATCCGCAAGCGCTTGCGGACTATCCAAACGTTGATGGCGTGATTGCGCTGACGCACGGTCAAGGCTGCGCGATCGATTCCGAAGGCGAAGCGCTGGAAATGATCCGACGCACGCTCGGTGGTTATGCACGGCATCCAAATTTCGCCGGTGTATTGATCGTCGGGCTGGGCTGCGAAACCAATCAGATCGACGGGCTTGTGCAAAGCCAGGGTCTTACGCCCGGCGCGGCGCTGAAGACGATGACCATTCAGGCGACCGGCGGCACGGCGCGCACGGTGGCGGCGGGCATCGAACAGGTCAAGGCGATGCTCGTGGAAGCGAACAACGTACGGCGCGAGTCCGTCGATGCAAAGCATCTGGTGATCGGCTTGCAATGCGGCGGCTCGGACGGCTACTCCGGCATTACCGCCAATCCGGCACTCGGTGCGGCAGTCGATCGTCTGGTCTCGCATGGCGGAACGGCGATTCTCTCCGAAACCCCCGAGGTGTACGGCGCCGAACATCTATTGACGCGCCGTGCCGCGTCACGCGAAGTCGGCGAAAAGCTTATCGCACGGATTCACTGGTGGGAAGCTTACTGCGCTCGAATGAACGCCGATCTGAACAACAATCCATCGGCTGGGAACAAAGCCGGCGGCCTGACAACGATCCTCGAAAAGTCGCTTGGCGCCGTAGCGAAAGGCGGCACGACCAATCTCGTCGACGTGTACCGGTATGCCGAACTGGTCCGGGCACACGGTCTCGTTTTCATGGATACGCCGGGCTACGATCCGGTTTCCGCGACCGGGCAGGTCGCGGGTGGGGCAAACCTGATCTGCTTTACGACCGGCCGCGGCTCCGCCTATGGTTGTGCGCCGTCGCCATCGTTGAAATTGGGAACCAATACCGCTTTGTGGCAACGCCAGGAGGAGGACATTGATCTGAATTGCGGGTCGATTCTCGACGGCGAACGAACGGTCGACGAACTCGGTGAAGAGATCTTCCAACTCATGCTTGCAACCGCGTCGGGCCAGGCATCGAAGAGCGAGATTCACGGATACGGCCAGAATGAATTCGTGCCCTGGCAGATTGGCGCCATCACATAGAGTGGCGTTTGCGTTTTCTCAGGTTGTGCATCAGGCGGGCCTCAGGCCCTGACTACCGGGGCTGACTATCGGGTGCTAAAGAGCGTCCGTTCCTTGCTCGGAACTGGACGCTCGCAAGTTGCATCCGACCGGCATCGAGCCGACGAGGGCGAGTGAAGACGCCCCGATCGCCTGAAATTCCGTGGCGATCGTCTGGATTTCTCCATCCAGAATCCGCACTGACATCTCTCTTGCGCTTCGAATCGAGCCGGCAGCATTTCGCGCTCAATCACTCCTGTAATCGCTCACCTCGAAGGGCGTCGCGCGCCGACTCGTTAAACGCAACTAACGGCCGAGGATCGATCGCGCCGCCGTCACAAGTCAAGATCAGTTCTGCAGACGCTCAAGCGGCGCACGTCCGCGCATAGAAGTCTAGTTCGACTGCATCACCGGGTACACGTCGGGCTCCCTCTTCTTCGGCGGCACGATCATTTCGATTTTGCCGACGAGGAAGATATACGAAAGGATGCCCAGAACGGCGACGATCGAGACGTACCACATCGCATAGTGGAAGCTATGCGTGCGCTGCAGGATCATGCCGAAAACGATGGGCGTAGCAATGCCGGACAGATTGCCGAACAGATTCAGGAAGCCACCCATCGTACCGATGAAATTGCGCGGAATGACGTCCGTAAACACCACCCAGCCGAGATTCGCGACGTTGTTTCCAAAAAAGGCCAGCGAAAGGATCCCGATCGCAATGACGGGCTGGTTTTCGAAAAAATTGACGATGACGATCATGGCCGTCAACACGAGGCCGATTATCACCGGCGTCTTGCGCGCGAACGTGACCGATTTGCCCCTTTTCAGGAGGCTGTCACTGAGGAAGCCACCCGCCAGCATGCCGAGCATCGCCATGAGATAAGGAATGGATGCGCCCAGTCCCGCTTTGGAAAGCGTGAGATTCAAAGCCTTTTCAAGGTAGACGATGAACCATGTCATGAAGAAGATCAGCGTCGAGTTATAGGCGAACTGCGTGATGAACAGGCCCCAGACAGTTTTGTTCTTGAGGAAGTACAGCACGTCGTCTCTCTCGACCACGGTGCTGACCGTGGATTGATCCTGAGATCCGTACCCGCCCCCGGCCCTGATAAGGTCGAGTTCGGCCTGAGCGGTTCTCCTGCTGTCTTTGGGGTCGCGATAAACGATCAGCCAGTAGACCCCAAAGACGATCCCCACTCCGCCGGTTGCATAGAACACCATTTGCCAGCCGTAACGGCTCGTCAGAAAGCTCAGGACGGGCGTGAACAATGCAAGCCCGATGTATTGCGAACTGATATAGGTCGCCGTCGCCCTTGCGCGTTCGTTCTTCGGAAACCAGTTCGCGACGATTTTCGTATTCGACAGGTACGACGGCGCTTCAGCGAGGCCAATCAGGGCCCGGCAGACCAGTAGCACCGCAAACGAGGCGCCCAAGGCTGCGAAAAGATGATGGGAAGCAAAACCCATCGCGAATGTACACGCGCTCCAGATGACTATTGCACTGCCGTATAGAACTCTCGATCCGATTCGATCGAGGAGATACCCGACGGGAAGCTGGGCGGCCGCATACGTCCACGTGAACATCGAAAAGAGCAGGCCGAGCTGGGTCGGCGAAAGGCCGAATTCCCCCTGGATCCTGCTGCCCGCGATCGAGAGATTCGCACGATCCATGTAGTTGATGGCCGTGACTACAAACAGTAAAAAGACAATGAAATATCGGGTCTTTGTTGTTTTCATAATTTTGAATTCAAGAAGCCGCCTGGAGGTTCGCCCCAACATGCATTGTCTGCATGGAACACCGGCTTCGTCGTCCTGCTCAGAGTGGGAGTTTTACAACCGCATTGTTCTGCGTGCTGCGATAGATGGCCGTGAACAGCTCTACGGTCTTCCGGCCGTCCAGTCCGTCGATCAAAGGCTTCGTGCCGTTGCCGACGGCAGTCAGGAAATCTTCTATTTGCCGCTCGTGATAGAAGTACAGGGAATCCGCGGAATTGAAAAACTCCGCATCCGCTTTTTTCCACTCGGCGAGCATTGCTTCTTCGCTTTTGATCGTCCAGATGTCGTTGTAAGGCGGTTCGGTGATGGTCGAGACGCCCGCGATGAACATCGCGCCGCCGTCCGTCTGCACGCCGACCGACGCGCCGTTGTCTCCGTGAATATGGACCTTCCCGTACAAAGCAGGATTCTGTGAGTTGCTGACCAGAACGTTGGCAATCGCGCCGCTTTTGAACTTGATGATGGCCGCCGCGGTGTCTTCGACTTCGATGTAGTCGTGGTTGACGTTCTTCCACACGCCGTAGACCTCGTCGATATCGCCCAGATACCAGAGGAGCAGATCGAGCTGATGAGGCGCCTGGTTCACGAGCACGCCGCCTCCCTCGCCAGCCCACGAGCCGCGCCAGGGATCGCTTTCGTAGTACTGGCGGTCGCGCCATCCGAGCATGACGACGTTGCCGATCACAGGGCGGCCGATCTTGCCCGCATCGATGGCCTGCTTGACTCGCATTGCGGACGGATAAAAGCGCCGCTGGCATACTACGCCGACCGTACGCCGGTGCTCTTCGGCACATGAAAGAATGGCATCGCAATCTTCGAGAGAAGAAGCGAGGGGCTTCTCTATGAGAACGTGACAGCCGCCTTTCAAGGCGGCGATCGCAACGGGAGCGTGCTGAGGATGCGGAGTGCAGATGCATACCACGTCGACTTGCGCGACTTCCACCATCTCTTCGACGCTATCGAACGCATGCACGCCGTATTGTTTGCCGAAGGTCTCTGCTCGATCGAGAGAGGTGCTGCATACCGCAACGAAGTCCGAGTTCTCGAGATTCGAGAGCGCCCGGGCATGGAAATGACCGACCTTTCCGCAGCCGACGATGGCCGTTCTAAGTTTTTTCATGGCAATTCGGTGTTACGTCGTTAGTTTGAAGGCGAGCGAGGCGCTGCCGCCACCGGTCCGGTGGCAGCGCACGATATCGATCGCGGATTGCGTGACGGCTGGAGTGACGGGGCATCCGTCGGCTTGATGGCGCGGCAGGCTCCTGACGGCGCACGGTCAAGTGAAGTCGCTGCAAGCGCATGTCGACTTCACGATGGAGCAACTGCGATCCGGCCAGGGCGGACATCTGTGTATGACCTGCGATCTTTCAGGGCGGCCGGGGAGCGACCCCGGCCGCATCACACTCTATGCCTTGAGATGGGGCCCCAGCAGTGACAGGTCCGCAACCGAAAGACGATCGTGCGCGGTCTGCACCTGATGCCAGTACGGATAGAGCAGGGGCGGCGCGCTCACCTTGTCGAGCCGCGCGCGTTGTTCGGCGCTCAGCGTGAGGTTCGCCGCACCGAGGTTGTCGAGCAGTTGCTTCTCGTTGCGCCCGCCGATGATGACCGACGTGACGGCGGGGCGCCCGAGCGTCCATGCGAGCGCAACCTGAGCGGCCGAGACGTTCTGCTCGCTGGCGATCTCGACAAGCGTGTCCACAATCAACCACAGCCGTTCGGCGTCGCGAATCGGCGGCTCCGTCCAGCCGGCGAGCTGACGCGTGCCCTCGGGCGTCGCATCGCGCCGGTGCTTGCCCGACAGCAGGCCGCCGGCGAGCGGGCTCCAGACCAGAATGCCCAGGCCTTGATCGAGCGCGATCGGCGCGAGTTCGTACTCCGCTTCGCGTGCTTCGAGCGTGTAATGGATCTGCTGGCTCACGAAGCGCGGCAGACGATCGCGTTCGCTCACATGCAACGCCTTCATCAGGTGCCAGCCTGAGTAGTTCGAGCAGCCGACATAGCGCACCTTGCCATGCCGGACAAGCAGGTCGAGCGCTTCAAGCGTTTCTTCGAGCGGCGTGAGTCCGTCCCATTCGTGCACCTGATAGAGGTCGATCACATCGGTCTTGAGACGGCGCAGGCTCGCCTCGCAGGCTTCTATCAAATGATGCCGCGACAGACCCCGGTCGTTCGGACCGTCACCCATCGGAAAGCGGGCTTTCGTCGCGATCAGCACACCGCCTTTGCGCTTGCCGCCGAGCGCCTGACCGACGATTTCCTCCGATGCACCGTTCGAATAGACGTCCGCGGTATCGATCAGGTTGACACCCGCGTCGATGCACATGTCGATCTGCCGGCGCGCGTCGTCGAGACCGACTTCGCCTACGCTCGCGAATTTGCCTTTGCCGCCCATCGTCATCGTGCCTAGCGTGATGGTCGACACCTTGAGGCCCGAACGGCCCAGTTGACGGTAGTCCATGATGAAGCAATCTCCATGTATGTTGCGAGGATTCGCAGCCGACGTGCGGTCGTTGAGTCCCATTGCGTCCGCATTTCGTGCGCAGTGTTCCTCGACCTCCCCAGAGGCCCGACGATAGCGGAGTTTGAATTACCATTCCAATAGAAAGATGTGATTCAATTGTGCGGTTTTCGTGATTAATCGTCTCAGCAAGAAAGAGTGCCAATGTGGATTTGAAACAGCTGGAACATTTCGTGGCGGTCGCAGAAGAGCGGCATTTCACGCGCGCGGCGCGCCGTCTCAACCTCGTGCAGTCCGGATTGTCTGCGTCGATTCGCTCGCTGGAAGAAGACCTGGGCGGACCGTTGTTCAATCGCAGCACGAGGCGAGTCGCTTTGACGCCTGCCGGCGAAGTGCTGTTCGCAGAGGCGCAGCGGGTACTGGCTGCCGCGCGCGACGCACGGCATGCCGTGACCCAGGTTCACGGGCTCGCACGCGGCCGGCTGAGTATCGGTGCGATTCACGGCCTCGCGCCTTTCGTCGACCTGCCCGCTTCGCTCGGACAGTTTCGGGCTGCGTTCGGTGGGATCGACATCGAATTGACACTGGACGGGTCGCGCGCGTTGATCGACGAGGTGCGGGAAGGGCGCCTCGACCTCGCGTTCACGCAGCCACCGGATACGTCGCTCGACGATCTCGGATCGCACATGTTCGCATGCGAGGGGATGGTCGTCGTCTGCGCGACGCATCATCGACTTGCGGGCGCCAGCGGGCTGGCGCTGGCCGATCTGGTCGACGAAACATTCGCCGACCTGCGCCCGGAGTGGAGCGTGCGGCGGCTCGTCGATCGATGTTTTACGGCGGCAGGGCTGCAGCGCCGGACCAGCTTCGAGGTCAACGACATGCCGATGTTGCTTGAACTGGCCGCACAGGGGCTCGCGATCAGCATGGTGCCCGAATCCGTGGCCGCGGCAAGGGGCAGCAGCACGCGCGGCGCGCCGGTCGCAACGGCCAGCCTGCGCGAGGCCGAGGAACCCTGCTGGGAACTCGCGGCCGTTTTTAAGGGGAGCGCGGGAGAGCCGCTCATACCCGTCGCCCGTGCTTTTCTGGACTTGCTCAAATTGCCGGCGGTGGCGACCTGAGGCTCGACGTATGCACACGCGATCGGTCAGGGCGTAAAAGTTCCGGCACGATGTCCTGTACGCGGCGGGAAGTGGACGTCCAGTGAACGTGGCCGAATTGTCGCCAGCGGGTCGCAACCGTCCGCGTGATACTTAGGATCACTACCTAACGGAAGCCCTGTCGGTCACGCAAAAAAGTTCATGCTAGGATCGGCCACTCACTGTTCCAACGGATCGGGATCGCAGTCGCTTGCTGGCGCCGCGATTCCGGCACCAACGAGGATTCTGATGACTCATTCTGCCCTGACTCCGGGCGCCGTCGCCGTGATCACCGGCGGCGCCGCCGGCATCGGCCTGGCTGCCGCCAAACGCTTCGCGCAGCTTGGGCTGCGCATCTGCATTGCCGACCTCGGCGCCGACCGAGTGGAGCGGGCGGTGGCGGAAATCGCCGCGCTGAGCGCGAACGGCATACAAGACGTGTTCGCGGTTGAGACCGACGTCAGCGTCGCCGACGATGTTCGCCGCCTGCACGCAACCGTCGTCGAACGCTTCGGCGGAACAGATGTGCTGATGAACAACGCCGGCATTCAGCCCGGCAGCGGGATGTTCGGTCCAACCGGCAATTGGGAGCGCGTGCTGGGTGTCAACCTGTGGGGCGTGATCCACGGTACGCAGATCTTCGTGCCGGACATGATCAAGCGCGGCCGTCCGGGGCTCGTGATCAACACCGGTTCAAAGCAAGGCATCACGACGCCGCCGGGCGACCCCGCATACAACGTGGCGAAGGCCGGTCTGAAAGCGTTCACCGAAGCGCTGCAGCATGAACTGCGCAACACGGCCGACTGCCGGATCAGCGCTCATCTGCTGATTCCTGGTTTCGTGTTCACGGAACTGACACGGCACGGCCGCGCAGAAAAGCCCGCCGCCGCATGGACGCCCGAGCAGACCGTCGATTTCATGTTCGAGCGTCTCGACGCCGGCGACTTCTACATACTGTGTCCCGACAACGACGTGCCACGTTCGCTCGACGAAAGGCGCATTCTCTGGGCGGCAGGCGATATCGTAGAGAACCGGCCCGCGTTGTCGCGCTGGCATCCTGATTACGCCGGGGCATTCGAAGCGTTCATCAAGCAGCCCCGGTGACTCAAGGGTCGGCACTATGTGGCAACAAAGTGAAACCTATCCCGATCCCGCAGTGGAAGTGCTCGATCCGCGCTTTCTGAAATACCGGATCACGAACGCGGCGGTCGAGCGGCTGGCGACTGGCATGCGCTTCGGCGAGGGTCCGGTGTGGTTCGGCGACGGGCGCTTCCTGCTATGGAGCGACATTCCGAACAACCGCATCATGCGGTGGGACGAGGAATCCGGTGCGACGTCGGTATTTCGCAAGCCTTCGGGATACGCGAACGGCAACACACGGGACCGGCAGGGGCGGCTCATCACCTGCGAGCACGGCAACCGGCGCGTGACGCGCACCGAGTACAACGGCGCGCTGACCGTGCTGCTCGACCGCTTCGACGGCAAGCGGCTGAACTCGCCGAACGACGTGGTTGTGAAGAGCGACGACAGCATCTGGTTCACTGATCCGCCGTTCGGCATCTCGAACAACTATGAGGGTTGCAAAGCTGAGCCCGAGCTGCCGACCAACGTCTACCGCTTCGACCCGGCAACCGGCCGGGCGGAGGTGGTGGCCGACGACATCGTCAATCCGAACGGCATCTGCTTCTCGCCCGACGAACGCCGCCTCTACATCGTCGAATCGGGCTCGAAGCCGAGGCGCATCCGTGTGTACGATGTCGAGGACGGCCGGCGCCTCGCGCACGGGCGCGTATTCGTCGATGCGGGCGAGAACGGCGCGCCAGACGGTTTCCGTTGCGACACGGACGGTAACCTGTGGGCCGGTTGGGGCACCGGGCCGGGACTCAACGGTGTGATGGTATTCGCGCCGGACGGCACGGCGATTGGCCGCATCGCTCTACCCGAACGCTGCGCGAACGTCTGCTTCGGCGGCGCGGCGCACAATCGGCTGTTCATGGCGGCAGGGCAGTCGCTGTACGCGCTATACGTCGATGTGACTGCGGCGGTCGCGACTTGAGCGGGTCGGCGGATTGTGTCCGCGGCCGCTCGGCCGTGGCGCAACCGCACACCGGTCGCTCATGATGCGGACTTATGCGGGCTCAAGACTTGCGCTGGCGCTCGCTGAACGGAATGCCGCCTCTTGACTTGGAGTCTGGTGGAGACTCAACGATCTGCACGACAACCTGTTCAGCGGCGACACCGAGGCTGTCAACCACAGCTTTGGTAATGCCCGTCATCAGCGCTTTCTTTTGCTCGGCTGAGCGGCCTGCTACTGCATACACGACGACTTCCGGCATAACGTACTCCAGCGGGTTGGCAAGGAACTGCAGCTGCAATCATGGCGACACTGCGCGGTGTGTGCTCGAGCCTGTGCAATAGAAGCGCTGCGTGAATGCTACCGGCGCTCTTCACGAAATTCCCTTGCGTGCGTGGCCTTGATTCCACGTTTGCCGACCGACTTCATCGGCATGGCACGCTCAAGCAGCGTCCGTAAGTCGGTCGGCGTTGAGAGCGAACTGGCGCGCGATCGATCGCAGCCTGTCGCCCCATTCCCAGACGCCGAAAACGTCATGCACGTTTTGCAGACAACTCAGCAGGCTGACGGTCTGCGGGTCGTACACGTTGATCTTCGAGCGCAGTAGCGCTCTCTTCAGCGCGGCGACTCCCACATCCATGTAGGCTGGCACTTCGTTCTTCTGCTTGCTGACATAGTGAATCGGCACCCCTTCCATTGCTGTCAAGTAGTCGCGCGGCTTGATGAAGCTGCCGACTGGACAGCCGCCGCAGTAACCGCGATATGCACCGCCGCCGCGCGGCAGGAGCGCTGCCTCGCGCTGCTGAAAAAGATGCTGGACCGCCCGGTCGAAAATGACTTGATGGCTTAGAAATTCGAGGGTCATTGGGTTCTCCTGCCGCACCCGAGTTTGCGCGGTGGCCGGTTCTCGCTTCATTCCGGCAAGCGGATCGTCAGAGCGGTGGGTGTTGAGGCGGCGGACACGAATCGCGCGATGCGACCGCGGGCTACCTCACGCCAGCGGTCGCGCAGCAGCGGCGGTCCGCCGCCCGTTGATTGCGATTGCGGGTCGAATCAATGGGTACCGGTCCATCAATGACCAAAATAGATCGAGTGAGTACCTACGGTTGTTAAAGACGTCCCCGACTGCGAGGAACCATTCATGGACACTCCACCGACCGCGGTGTTGCTCATGTCCTGCGCGTGAATACGCGCCTCCGCAGCCTGAATGTCCGCGGGATAATGCACATCATCCTTGGCATGCGGGTTATAGCCAGCTTGTTCCACGCGCACCAGGTCCGCGCGCACTTCGGCACGTGTCAACGGCGCATTAGCGTCCTGCGCAAAAGAGACTGCCGGTGCGGCCAGTGCACTGGCAACCAACGCAGCATAGATAAGAGCTTTCATAGTAAGTCACCTTCTCGAGTTAGCTTCAGTGGGCTTCACGCATGATGAGCGAAGCCTCGGACTCACCACGATGCAGGTGAGTAAGCTTCATTCTGTACGGAGGCGTTGACGCGATACTGACGCGCACATTACATCTGTGTCATGTTCGGGTGGAGATGCATCTTTCGAGCGTCGGCATCGCTGAACCATCGGTGAGAGGCCGGAATGCGATACGGGTGTATCGATAGAGGGCGAATGTGGAGATAGGTCGCGACTTCCGCTACGGGTGGTCTCGCCGTCTTTGCGCTCTCGCCGTAATTTGCGAGCCTTGGGCTTCTCGCAGGGCCGCCATTCACGACACGGTCCCTGTGCCGCAGCATCATCCGCGCAGCGGGTGACTGCAAACTGGTCGATGTTCGCTTACATGACAGATTCGTAATTCTCTCGACGCTCGCCGGTCATGGTCATTTCGTCAGAATCGCCTCATCGTGCGTCATTCACCGGGCGCTCGTTCGAAGGAGATTGGGAAGTCCATGATGATCGGTTCACGTTCCACCAACATGCTGCGCGACGGCTTGCGCTCGCTTTCGATTGCGGCGCTCTTCGGATTCGTCAGTGTCTGTCACGCGCAATCCGCAATGAATGCGCAGGATACTGACGGGAGCGTGAATGCGCCGTCCATCGCGACCTGTGTCGCGTGTCACGGCGCATTGGGCGCAGGCACAGTAACCGGCGGGCCGCGGCTTGCTGGCAAAGATCCAGACTATCTCGCGCATGCTTTGTCAATGTTCAAGGCTGGCACGCGCGCAAGCGCTGTCATGCAGACGGTCGCACACAATCTTTCCGATAGCGAGATACGCGAGCTCGCAATGTTTTTTTCAAAGCAGAACCCGCCGCTTGCCAAGGGTGCGCCGCCGCCGCAGAGCCAGGTGAGAGCCGGAAAGCAGCTTGCTGAGATGGGTGCTGGATCCGACGTTCCCGCCTGTTTCAGTTGCCACGCGGCCGGCGGCAAAGGTAATGGCGCGCGTTTTCCGGGCATCGCCGGTGAACCGGCGGCGTTTGTCGTCGCTCGGCTACACGAATTTCAGGCGCGCGCGAAGGGGAACACGCCGGCGCCCGGAACGATGACAGCCATCGCGGCGAAGCTGAACGATGCGCAGATCGAAGAGGCTGCGGCTTATCTTTCGGTGACTAGACCTTGACGATCGACGACGTGCAATCCGCGTAGCGCACCGACCGGGCATCCCGTTACGGCAACCCATTCTCGTTTTGTGTCGAGTACATATGCGAATTGTTGTGTGGAGTAAAGTCACCGTAATTTCGGGTCTGATTGTAATGCTTGCCGGCTGCGCGAGTAGCGACGACTCCGCTTTGAGTGCTGCGCAGAGCCCGCAACTACCTGAAACACACCCTTGCCAGAGCATGCATGTGAAGATGCCGACCTGCCCACTCGGGTAGAACGGCTACTTCAGACGCGTCCAGTGGCGTCGTTATATCAGGTGCAACATGCGCACATCTGTTCCTGATCCTCGCGTTCAAGTCCGGCCAGTCCGCACTATGGGAGCAAGCGTACCTGAGTAAGCTCTTCGCACTCTTGCCACAAACGGCCGGCATTCGCAGCGTCCTTTGCCTGCCTGGCGACGCTCGCCTCGCCTATCCTGCTTCCGCGTGCCTCCAGAAAGCCTTGTGGGCCATAGTAGCCACCGTCACTGACATCACTCGAAGTAGCCGCGTAAAGGGTCGGCAGGGCGCCTGCGTAGTCGGTGTTCAGCAAGGCACCAATGAAATAGCTGACGAACTCGCGGGCAGCGCGTGAAGCTGCGGAGCGATCCCCGTCCCGAAACAGATTGGTGTTTGCGACGCCAGGGTGCGCGGCAACCGACATAACACGGGAATTGGCAGCGCGCAAAAGACGGTCGAGTTCGAACGCAAACATCAGATCCGCGAGCTTCGACTGTCGATAGGATCGCATCGGCGAATAAGACTTTCTGGATTGGAGGTCGTTGAAATCGATTTGTCCGTGCTTGTGCGCGATGGAAGCGATCGTGACAACGCGTGGTCGGTCAGGCGATCCAGTCGCAGCCAGTTCGAGAGCGGGCATAAGGAGCGCTGTCAACGCGAAATGGCCGAGTACGTTGGTGCCAAATTGGAGCTCGAAGCCGTCCGCAGTCTCGAGCCGTTTCGGCGGCGCCATGACGCCAGCGTTGTTGATCAGAATGTGAATAGGGCATTGCTCGGCGAGCACCCTTTGCGCGAATTCGCGGACGGACTCGAGGGATGCGAGATCGAGAATCGCCAGTTCGGCACGAGCGCCGGGTGCTGCGGCGTTCAGACGGGCTAAGGCCGCTTCTCCGCGTTGTTTATCGCGGCATGCAAGTATGACTTGCGCGCCCTTGCGCGCAAGAGTCACTGCGGCATGGTAGCCAATGCCGCTGTTCGCTCCTGTGATGAGAACTCGCTTGCCAATCTGCTGCGGAATATCGGTTACGGTCCACTGTTTATTCATATTGCTCTGGCTCAGCATAGGTTAGTCGACTGCGAGACTACCACTAGTAAGTCTAGAGCGTCGCTACAGGCCAGGCAGCGGTTCCCGGCGATGCTGATCATCGGGGTTGTGTGCTGGGTTCGGAGGTTTCCGATTCGCGTAGTGTGGACGAGGTCGTCAATGCGATTGGATGTGACCATCCTTTCGTTTTCGGCGCATTACTCCATTGGTGGCCCGGGGGTACGTTCAGAACGGCTCATTCGGGCGCCATGCTCACTAAACAGTCAATCAACGATTTACCTTTAGCGCTCCGTAGCGAGCTTCGCGCGTTGCGGCAGCGGCTGAATCAGGAAGCAGAGGTTCGCCGTTGGACGGATGACAACGCCGAATGAGTCACGACACGATCGCGCTCGATCATGATCGGATCGTCCGGTTTCAACGCTCATTGCTGACCCGAGGGCTAGATTCATATCGCGTTTCGCGATCTCATCATGTCATGGGAAAGCATCATCCATCGGCCCGAACGCACGAGCCGACATTGTCCCGGGCGATCGCGCAAAACGAAAAATCGAACCGATGTCGTAGGTCTCAGCTCTTTCTCGACGTCTTCGCGGCGAATTGCGTCGGTGTGTGCTGAACCTTTTCGCTCCCGCACTTCGGACAAGGCGGATGTGCGGTCTGATGCTCAGCGAGATGTTCGATGTGTTCGAACAACTCGCCGCAGGCCTCACAACGGTACTGGTAGGTCGGCATGACAACTCTCCTCCAAACGCAAATCCCGCACGTGCTAACTGGATACGCCAGCGACACCCAACACTGAATCAATCTATTCTAGTACAGGAATTGCAGTCATCCGCGCCTCACCATGTACTCGTCAGGCAGGCGACAGTGGTCGCCAGCTGTGGTCGATAGCCAGGGCCATCCAGCGACAGAACTCCCGGTGCACGGAGCGGTTGCGCCTGCGACTTCCCGTCGGCGGGGAAGAGGGACGCCGAGTCAGCCCAGTACGGCGCTATCATCACTGGTAACGGTATGGCGTCCGACAATTCCGGGACGCTCCCGCACAAACGCTTCATTACGTCCGTCCTGTGCAACAATCAAAAACCGTCTGCGCCTTTTGAAACGAACCCTGTGCATGGAGGCGAACATGCTTGAGATCGGAAGGGAACGGATCGTAAGAACGGTGAACAACATCCTCGGGACCGTGCTGGCCCTGTCTGTCGCGTCTGCTCTCGCGATTGCCGCGCTCGCCATCGGTTCGGTGCACGCCCAGCCGCCGTCGTTCGACATTTTTCCCGTCCCAACCGGCAGCGCACCACACGATGTCGCACCGGCGGCGGACGGCACCGTCTGGTACACCGCCCAGGCGCAAGGCATGGCGGGTCGGCTGGACCCGCGTAGCGGCAAGATCGAGAAGATACCGCTCGGCGACGGGTCGGCGCCGCACGGCGTGATCGTCGGCCCGGATCGCGCGGCATGGATCACGGACGGCGGCCTGAACGCGATCGTGCGCGTCGATCCAAAGACGCTTGCCGTCACGCGTTTTCCGCTGCCGAACGAACGGCCGGACGCCAATCTGAACACCGCGGTCTTCGACAGGCAAGGTCATCTGTGGTTCACCGGGCAAAGCGGCATCTACGGCGAGCTCGATCCGAAGCGCGGCAGCATGCGCGTCTTCGATGCGCCGCGCGGACGCGGGCCCTACGGCATCTGCGTGACCCCGGACGGCAGCCTGTATTTCGCATCACTGGCAGGAAGCTATCTCGGTCGCATTGATCCCGTGAGCGGCGCAGCACAGGTCATCGAACCACCCACCCCGAATCAGGGTGCGCGCCGTGTATGGTCCGATTCGAAGGGGCGCGTCTGGCTCAGCGAGTGGAATGCGGGAAAAGTCGGTGTATTCGATCCGTCGACGCGTCGATGGCGCGAATGGCGACTGCCCGGCGAAGATCCACATGCTTACGCGATATTTGTAGACGACCAGGACATCGTCTGGCTTAGTGAGTGGAGCGGCAATGCACTCGTGCGCTTCGATCCGCGTGCCGAGCGATTCGACGTGTTTGCATTGCCGCGCGCGCACGCAAACGTCCGTCAGATGATGGGCCGCCCGGGGGAAGTCTGGCTGTCCGGATCCGGCATTGACCATCTGCTGCGGTACCGGTCCCGCGCAGCGGCTGCGAGCGGGGAGTGACGTGCGATGGTGCGCGTTGGACGCTCTTTACCCGAGCGCGAACGAGGTCACGCCGAAAACACGTTTGAGAAGAATCGTGGGTAGCGTCTGCGTGTATTTCCGTGAGGCTTTAAAGACGCTTGCCATCTCATGTCTTTTCGCTTGCGCAACTGCGGCGGGGCTGGTCTCCGGCACATCGAGCCAGCCTTTCTATTCTGAAGTGCAAGCCGTTTGGACAAGACGAAAATATGTCCACCCCTAACCTTCCCGGTGGACGGAACAGTAAACGGTGGAGGGTGTGCGGCATTGTTTTGTCGATCGATGTCATCGTGCTGTCATTCCCGCGGGTTCAAATGAATGCGGCGTCGAGCACTGTAGTGCGGTAGTGCGCGAGCCATGATGGAAATATGAAGCGGATCTTTTGCTCAACGACTCATGCGAGATTGTCCCTATACATCTAGACGTTTAGATGAATAGTTGCATCGCCCCCGTTCCGTGAGTGGCGATCCTCACACACGCGCAGAAGTCGCAACGCGCCGCCTCGAATGACAACTACTGCGACTGCGTATTACGACAACGTTACGCAGAGGCCGATATACCTACGGAGCACGTCGATGTTGGTCACGAACGCTCGCATCATCACGCGAGAAGAAGAATTTACAGGTACCTTGCGAATCGAGGGCGGCCTGATCCGCGATATCGAACGCGGCAATACGTCTGCACGCGAGGCCGTTGACTGGGATGGCGACTATCTGTTGCCGGGTCTCATCGAACTGCACACCGACAATCTGGAAAAGCATCTCGCGCCGCGTCCCGGCGTGCAATGGAATATCGATGCGGCGTTCGTGATTCACGATGCGCAGGTCGCCGCGGCCGGCATCACGACGGTCTTCGATTCGCTCAGAATCGGCGCGCGTTCCGACGTGGACATGCACAACCGCGATCTGCAGACGCGGTGTACGCAAGCCCTCGCGCGCTTGTCCGGGAATGCGTTGCTACGTGCCGAACATTTCCTGCACCTGCGCTGCGAAATCGCCGCACCCGACGTGGTCGACGTGTTCGATTCGCTCTACACGCATCCGCTGCTACGTCTCGCTTCGGTGATGGATCACACGCCGGGCCAGCGGCAATGGCACGATCGCAATCAATGGCGCCGCTGGCAGGAGCGGCACGGCAAGCTGACTGATGAACACTACGCCGCCGTGGTAGCCGAGCTTACGGATGGACAGGAGCGCTATGCCGACGAGCACCGTCGTGAAATCGTCGCACGTTGCGCGGCGCTCGGTATCCCGGTGGCGAGTCACGACGATACGGTTGTCGAGCATGTCGAACAGGCGGCGGCCGAAGGCATCGTGCTGGCCGAGTTTCCGACCACCCGCGTCGCGGCGCAAGCGGCACGCGAACACGGTATTGCGACGATCATGGGCGCGCCCAACATCGTAAGGGGTGGATCGCACTCGGGTAACGTCTGCGCGCTCGAACTTGCGCAGGCCGGGTTGCTCGACATCCTGTCATCTGATTATGTGCCCTCGAGCCTATTGACCGCCGCATTCGATCTTGTCGACAAGGCGGGCTGGACGCTTCCGCGTGCAATGGCAACTGTATCGGCTGGACCGGCTCGCGCGGTGGGACTGCATGATCGCGGTGCCATCGCCCCCGGTTTGCGGGCCGACTTTGTGCGCGTGAGGATGCACGAAGCGCTGCCCGTACCGCGCGCGACCTGGCGGGCAGGCGAACGCATCGTCTGATGCACGCCAGGCTGGGATCAGTCACATGGGCGTGTCGGGGCGATGCAACGGAAAAGAGCGGGGAAGGTGGAAAACGTCGGTTAATTGTTCGGTACGCTACGAATACTACTTGAGGAAGATATGAAGGTCTCCAAAGTTTTAGCAGCGGTGGCATTTGCGGCAGGTCTAGCCTCGGGGGCGGCACATGCAGCCGGCACCTGTCCGAACGACGGCGTGGTTCGCTTTGGCGTCGAGCCGTACGAATCGGCGCAACGCATGCTGCCTGTCTACTCGGACCTCGCCAAGATGATCGGCGACAAGCTCGGCTGCACGGTACAGCTCTACGTGGCAACCAGCTACAACGCCGAGATCGAGGCGATGCGCAACAACAAACTTGAATTCGGCGAGTTTGGCCCGCTCGGCTACGTGCTTGCTCACCAGGTCGCGCATGCCGAGGCCGTCGCCACCTTTGCCGGCGAAGGTGGCAAGCCGGCCACGTATTACGCGTCCATCGTCACGTGGCCCGGCTCGGGTATCAAGAAGCTTGCCGACATCAACGGCCGTTCGTTTGCCTATGCCGATCCGGCTTCCACCTCCGGCCACCTGTTTCCCGCCTACGGTCTGAGCAAGAACGGCATCGATCCGGACAAGGGTGTGAAGGCGATCTATGCGGGCAGCCATACGGCATCGTTCGAGGCGATGCGCAATCACAAGGTTGACGCGGGTGAGCTGAACAGCGAGGAAATCGCCAGCGCCAAGCTGCACAACGAATACGATCCTTCGGCCTATGTGACGCTGTGGCAGTCGGAGCCGATTCCGCTCGACCCGCTGGCGGTGCGGGGCGACTTGCCGGCTGATTTCAAGGCTCGTCTCGCCAGCATCCTGAGTTCGCTCGATCTGCATCAATTGCCGGAGGCCGATCAGAAGTTCCTGGCATCGAACGAAAACCCGCAGTTGATGACGGTGCCCCAGACGGATGCCGCTTACAACCAGATTCGTGATCTGGTTTCCACGCTCCACATCGACCTGGCAAAACTGTGAATACCCATTTCGGCGCGACCCACGACGCATCACCAGGCCCGGCGGCTGCATTCGCAGCCGCCGGATCCGGCAGGCGCGCGACAGTACCGCGGCCCATGCTTGCGCCCGCAGTGAAGTTAGCCGTCGATAAGCTGACGATGCGTTACCCGAACGGTCACACGGCGCTGCGCGACTTCAATGTGTCCGTCCAGACCGGCGAGATGATCGTGGTGCTCGGCAGCAACGGCAGCGGCAAGTCGACCTTGATGAAGTGCGTGGTCGGACTGAACCGTCCGACAGCCGGTTCGGTCGAGATCGCCGGACGCGATCTGGCCGCGCTCTCGGGCAAAGCCCTTCGGCAGGCGCGTCTGCCGCTCGCATTGATCTCGCAGAACGCCAATCTCGTCAGGCGGCGCAGCGTGCTGGCGAACGTCTGCTGCGGCGCGCTGGGGCGCCACCGGACGCTGGCGACCGCGATGGGGCGCTTGCCCCGCGACGAAATCGAACCGGCACGAGCCTGTCTGGACGAAGTCGGCCTGCTGCATCTGGCTGGCCAGCGCGCCGGCACGCTCTCGGGCGGACAGGCGCAGCGTGTGGCGGTCGCTCGTGCGCTGGCGCAACGTCCGGACGTACTGCTCGCCGACGAACCGGTCGCGAGCCTGGACCCCGAGGCAGCCGATGAGGTCATGCGGCTGTTGCGCCGCCTCGCCACCGAAGAGGGACTCGCGGTGGTGTGCGTATTGCACCAGCCTGAACTGGCGGCGCGCTATGCCGACAGGCTGGTCGGCCTGCGGCGTGGGCAGCTGGAATTCGACCGGCCGGCTTCGGAAGTCTCCAGTCAACAGATTGCGCGGCTTTACGTGGACGAAACATGTTGAACAAGGCTCTCGAAATGGGCGCGCCCAAAAGCACGCCGGGCGCACGCAGTTTATGGGCGGTGTGTGCCGTCGTCGTCGCACTGGCCTTGTTCGTACAGGCGTGGATCGTGGTTCAGGCGCGACCGCAGGATCTGGTGACCGGCGCCCACGGGATGGCCGACATTATTTCGCGTGCCATGCCGCCGGCGTTCGACCAGTTCGTCCCGAATCTCTGGCCGGTTCTCGAGACGATCGACCTGGCGATTTTCGGCACCGTGTTCGGGGTGCTTCTTGCGTTCCCGCTATCGATTCTGGCGGCCGCGAATGTCACACCGGCGAAGCCCTTGTACTACTTCTCACGCGCGCTGATCGGCGTCACCCGCGCGGTGCCCGATCTGGTGTGGGCACTGCTGTTCGTGACCGCCGTCGGGCTTGGGCCGTTTCCGGGCGCACTTGCACTCGCAGTCCATTCGGTCGGCATGCTCGGCCGGCTCTTTGCGGAAGTGATCGAAGACATGGATATGGGTCCCGTCGAAGCGCTGACCCTGACCGGTGCCGGCCGTCTCCAAGTGTTGAGCCATGCGGTGGTGCCAGGCGTGCTGCCGTCGCTGCTCGGCATTGGGCTGTTCCGCTTCGACGAAAACCTGCGCTCCTCGCTTGTGCTCGGCTTCGTCGGCGCGGGCGGGATCGGCTTCCAGTTGCTGACCGCGATGAACCTGTTCCAGTACCAGACAGTGTCGTTCCTACTGATCGCTACCTTCATCCTGGTCGCGTGCGCCGAACGCGTTTCCGCCTACCTGCGCAGCCTCGTTACGTGAGTGCGAGGCCAGCGTTTTCGTTGTCACCTCAACATTGAATTTCGAGCCTTTTATGCTAGTTAATCACGGCGTTGCGGCCGATCCGTGGACGCTCGGCCGCGTGCTGTCGGAAGATCCGGAGATCCATCCGACGGCACTGGTTCGCGCCAGCGACTTTGGCCGATACACCTATCTCGGACCACGCAGTCATGTTGCCGAATCGGTCATCGGCGACTACGGCTATGCGATGGGCGACAATCAGATCGCTCACGCGCTCATCGGCAAGTTCGCCAACATTGCCACCGGCGTGCGCATCAATCCGCCGAACCACCCGTCGTGGCGGGCAACCCACCACCACTTTACCTATCGTTCGCGCTCGTACGGGCTCTCTCTCGACGACGACGACGGCATCTTCCAATGGCGAGCGCAGGACCGCGTCGAGATCGGCCACGATGTGTGGCTCGGTCATGGTGCCGTCGTCATGCCCGGTGTCACCGTCGGTACGGGCGCAGCGGTCGGTTCGGGAGCGGTGGTGACCAAAGACGTGCCGCCGTTCGCTATCGTCGTCGGAGTGCCCGCGCGCGTGTTGCGCTTTCGCGTCGACGCGCGCACTTCGGAACGGCTGCAGCAAATCGCCTGGTGGGACTGGAATCCCGAACAAATCGACGCGGCCCTGAATGACTTCCGCCTGCTCACCGCAGTCGAGTTCGCCGAGAAGTACGGGGACTGACGTGGCGGCCAGGCTCGCGCGAATGTAGCGGCGCGGCGAGTGCGTATACCTCAACAACTATTGCCCGCTCTAACTCATCTAGACGTGTAGACATGATTCGACGTGTCGGACGAAGTTTCCAGAACGGGCTGAAATCCTTTTCAGTGAGTGGAGTAAGTTTCACATGGAATATCGGCAACTTGGACGCAGCGGCCTCAAGGTTTCGACGCTGACACTCGGTACGATGATGTTCGGTGGTCCGACCGATCAGACGACCGCGGAACGCATCTTTGAAAGCGCCCGTGAACAGGGCGTCAACTCGATCGATTCCGCCGACGTCTATGCCGGCGGTGAATCGGAGCGCGTCGTCGGACGTTGCATAGCTGCCCAGCGCGACCGCTGGGTGCTGGCGACCAAAATCGCCAGTCCCCTCGCCGAGGGTGACGTCAACGCGCGAGGCGCGTCGCGTAAGCATATGATCCGGGCCGTCGAGGCGAGTCTGAAGCGTTTGAACACTGATTACATCGATCTGCTCTATCTGCACGCGGAAGATCATCAGACTCCGGTCGATGAAACGGTGCGTGCGCTCAACGATCTGATTCAGAGCGGCAAGATACGCTACTACGGTTTGTCGAATCATCGTGGCTGGAAGATCGCTGAATTCGCTCACACCGCACAAGCGCTCGGCCTGGCTGCTCCTGTGGCCAGTCAGCCGCTGTATAACATCGCGAACCGGCAGGCCGAGGCCGAACAACTCACTTCCGCGCACCGCTACGGGCTCGGCGTTATTTCGTATAGCCCACTCGCGCGCGGCGTGTTGACCGGCAAGTATGAAATGGGCGTGGCACCCGCATCCGATACCCGGGCAGGGCGCGGTGACCGCCGCCTGCAGCAGGCTGAATGGCGCCCCGAGTCTCTGGAGTTGGCACGACGCGTCGATGAGCATGCACGGGCGCGCGGTCTGAGCGCGGGGCAGTTCGCGCTCGCGTGGGTGCTGAACAGCAGATACATCAGCTCGACGATCGCCGGGCCACGAACTGAAGCGCAATGGAGCGATTATCAACCGGCCTTGAGCTATCGTCTGACTGCGGAAGACGAGGCTTTCGTCGATTCGCTAGTGACAACCGGCCATCCTTCGACGCCTGGGTTTAACGATCCGAAACATCCGTTCTTTGGTCGCATCACATATCACGGTTCACAAGAGTTATAAGGGGATTTCCCGGAAGCAATCCTCTGCGGATGGCGGTCCAATCGGCGAATGTACCCTTTAGCTTTTCGAACTGTTGCCGATTCTGGATCGGCGCAAGTTGACTTCGCGGGTCCAAGCCGGGACCGACCACCTTAAGTGACGCAACGCTCGTCTCTTCAGTCACGAGAGTCGGCAACACCATTTCCATCGCGCGGGCGTCC
This sequence comes from Paraburkholderia panacisoli, assembly GCF_008369935.1. GTDB lineage: Bacteria > Pseudomonadota > Gammaproteobacteria > Burkholderiales > Burkholderiaceae > Paraburkholderia > Paraburkholderia panacisoli. The sequence continues at coordinate 256,204 of NZ_VTUZ01000003.1, forward strand.
GGATCGCGACCGTCAACGCGTCGTTCGGCGCAAGGCGTCTTCTGTTACGTGACGAGGCTATGGCGATCATGCAATTCGGACCTTTGAGCCGGCAGAATCAAGGGAGTTTGCATCGCGGCCAACTTTCACCCGTCCACCCTGGACGAGGGACATGGCGGCCAGATATCCGAACGTCAACGCGGGCCCGAGCGTAATCCCGGCGCCAATGTAGTGTCCGCCAACGGGCGAATTCATATCGTTGCCGCAAGCGTAAAGTCCAGCAATTGGATGGTTATCGTGATCGAGAACTTCGCCGTGACTGCCGGTCACGAGACCGCGGCTTGTACCGAAGTCGCCCGGCATCAGCATGACAGCGTAAAAGGGACCCCGTTCGATGGGACCAAGGCAGGGGTTCGGTGAGTGTGTCGGGTCGCCCTTGTAGATGTTGTATGCGGACGATCCCTTGCCGAAATCCGCGTCCACGCCGGTGGCTGCAAACTGGTTGTTGCGCGCGACGCTGCGTTCCAGCCCGCCGTGGTCAACGCCAATCTTGCCAGCAAGTTCAGCCAGCGTCCGACCTCTGAAGAGGTATCCCGCCTTCTCATAGCGCCGCAGCGACAAACTACCGGGAAGGATGACGCCGATGCCGTACTTCTTTACTGTCGCCGCGTCGGCAATAAGATATGCGGGGATGGCACCCGCATCGAACATCCCGAGGGTGAAGGCATGATATGACGCGGCCTCGTTGGTGAAGCGGTTGCCGTCCTTGCCCACGGCAATGAACCCGGGCTTGGGACGGTCAAGCATAAAGTGGCCCCACAACGTCTTTTCGCCCGCCTCGTTCGATAACGCTGACATCGGCACATAGAAACCCGTGTCCTCGGAGTTGTGGTCAAGTCGCCCCCCGGCCGACAGGCCTAGACGAATTCCCTCGCCAACATTGCTAGGCAGCCCGAGTCCCAACTCGACCGTGGGCTTGCGTGAGTGTTCCCGGCGCATTTCCTGGTTGCCCGGGTACCCGCCGGTCGCAATGACCACGCCCTGGCGAGCGCGGATTCGAAGCGTGTGGCCGTCCCGGACCACTTCTGCGCCCGTGACGGTACCGTCCTCGAGGATCAGCCTGGTGGCGGACGACTTCAACCAGATTTCGATTTCGCGGTCGAGCATGGTCTTGTACAGCCGCGCGATGAGCGCATTGCCACCGACGAGTCGGGTGCCGCGGTGATAGCTCAGCCGATCCACGCCATAGCGCACAAAGCGCTTTAGCACGTGAAGAAAGGATCGGGCCGATTTCGTGAACGACAGGAAGTGGAGCAGGTCGACGAGGTCGAGCATCATTCCACCGAACGGCGCAAACGCCGGCAGCGGAGCGCGTAAATTCCTGAAGTGCGGGCCAAGCTTGCGAGCATCGAATTCTAGCGGGGCATGAGCGCGACCGAACATGCCTCCCTCCAGCTCAGGGTGGTAGTCCGGGTAGTCGACTGCCACTACCTCCAGCGCGGAGTTGCGCAACATATAGTCGAGTGCAGCCCGGCCGTCGAGGATGTAGGCTTCCTGCAACGAGCGGTCGACACTCGTACCGACAGTCCCGGCAAAGTATTTCCGCGCTTTATCAAACGAATCCTTAAAGCCGGCGGCCTGCATTGGCCCGCTGTCGACGAACCACATCATTCCCACCGACCATGCGGACGTTCCGCCGACCTGGTCGGTCTTCTCGAGAACGAGCGGTACAAGCCCCTCGTTCTTCGACACGATCGCCGCCGTCATGCCGGCAGCGCCTGCACCCATGATGATGACGTCGACTTCGCGGTCCCAGTTCTCCGTCGTTGCGGTGCCCATGGCGTTTGTCCTGTTTTCAAGGGTTTCTGACAGATGCGCTGTGCTCAAATGATACTATCTAGAATGATCGTAGTAAAAATGAATCTATATAGAATGATGTGTTTTGAGGTGAGCAATGTCAAGAAATTCCAGGGTATCCCCCAGGCAGATGCTATCGGTCTCTCTTGCTGCAGATGCACATGTTTTGTGCCCAGCCTTGACTGACGAGACTACCCTCAGTTTCGACGCCGCGAGGCTGTCGCAGGACTCCTCGAATTTCTTGACAGAACTAATTCTGTCAAAGATCATTCGATATAAATCGATTATGTCGACCTCGCCGTACATCGTCGTGCTGGTGTTTCCGTCGAGAGGCCTTCGGCATACGCCGATTTACGTGCGCACGGATCGGGGCATTAGCAGCCCCGCAAGATCTGAAAGGCGAGCGTATCGGTGTGCCGGAATATCAGCTAACGGCAAACGTGTAGGTCCGTCTTTTTCTTGAGGAGGAGTGCGGTGTTAAACCGCGTTATCTGCGCGGTCAGTGCGCCTCTTCGTAACTGGCAGGAGACAAACAATGAAACGTGCTTCGGTCGTCAACGTCCAGGAGTTCATCGACGAGCATCCGTTCGGCCGCTTTCAACTACTCGTTTTTTTCATGTGCTTCGTGATTGTCCTGCTGGACGGTTTCGACACCGCTGCAATCGGTTTCATCGCGCCGTCGTTACTTACGGGGTGGCATCTTGCAAAGCCCGACCTTGCGCCCGTCCTGAGTGCCGCGCTGTTCGGCCTGGCGTTTGGTGCGCTCGTGTCCGGCCCTTTGTCCGACCGTGTTGGCCGACGGTCGCTGATAGTCGGGTCCGTGTTTCTCTTCGGTGTGGCCAGTGTCGTGTCCGGGTTCTCGACGAACATGGCTCAACTGACTGTGCTGCGCTTCATGACGGGCATCGGCCTTGGCGCAGCGATGGCTAACGCGGTGACAATGATGGACGAATTCTGCCCGACCAGGCGACGCGCGACTGTGACCAGCCTGATGTGCTGCGGATTCCCGCTCGGCGCGGCTTGCGGAGGATTGATTGCGGCGTGGCTGGTTCCCCATGCCGGCTGGCGAAGCGTTCTGATGCTGGGCGGGGTTACACCGATACTTCACGGCATTCTGCTAATGCGCAAGATGCCGGAATCGGTGCGCTTCATGGTTGCAAACGGCGGGCCCGTAGCGCGCGTTCGCGCAATTCTGGCGCGCATCTCGGACGAAGCAGTCAATGCACGTGGCTTCGAACTGACCGAGAGCGCGCCGGTAACGGGCGACAACGGGCTCGGCCTCGTGCTGTCGCGTGCATATATCGTCGGTTCGTTGATGTTGTGGCTCGCGGCCTTTATGGGTCTCCTGATTATTTACGCATTGATCAACTGGATGCCAATTCTGCTGAAGGATGCGGGCCTGAGCCTGAAGAGCGCGACGCTGATCTCTGCACTGTTTCCGCTTGGCGGCATCGGCGCTGTGCTATGCGGCGCGCTGATGGATCGCTTCAATGCAAATCTTGTGATTGCCGCGTGCTACGCGCTCGCCGCGATCAGCCTCTTTTGCATCGGAGTGACAGCGGCAAACGTAGGCCTGCTCGTGCCAGTCGTACTCGTGTCCGGCGTGCTGATGAACACCGCACAAGCCTCGATGAACGCCCTTGCTGCCGCCTTCTATCCAACCGAAGGGCGTGGCACCGGTGTCGCGTGGATGCTCGGCATGGGTCGCTTTGGCGGCATCGCAGGCTCGTTTCTCGTGGCCGAACTCGTACGCTGGCATTTTACGTTTGCGGGTGTCTTCGCGATGATCGCCGTTGCCGGAGCCCTTTCGTGCATTGCATTACTAGTCAAGCAGCTTGCGTCGCGGCACGTCTTCCGAACCATGCCCGATGGAGTCGAATTGCTGAGTCGTTGAACACCTGGCAATGGTCGTTCTATCTGGCCACGCGGTCGATGTATGCGCCGAATTGTCTCTGCGCCGCCGTAAGACCCGAATGCGGCGCAGCGTCGTTCTGGTGGCGCTTAAGCTATCTACAACGTCGTTTGCAATCACCATTTGAGGAGGAGACTTGACATGTCCGCTGAGGCGCCCAATGCGGCGTTCGAATATGTATCAGAAGTGTACGAGGCGATTGATTCGATGGACGAGCAGCGCTTAGCGCTCTTCTTGTCGGAGAACTGCACGTTTGTCTATGCCAATAACGACCCGGTAACCGGACGCGAAAATATTGCGGAGTCTTCAAAGAGCTTCATGGCATTGATTGCCGGCATCAGGCACCAGCTACTTGACGTCTGGGCAATCGACAACGTCATTGTCTCGCGGATCGACGTGACCTATACGCGCAAAGACGGATCCACACTGACGGTCCCGGCCGTGACCGTCTGGCGGGTGCGCGATGGACGAATCGACGACTACCGAATCTACATCGACGTTGCGCCGCTATTCGCGTATTGATTGCCAAAGGAGCATACGCTGCCGGCAGGTGCCTGCTCAGCACGCTGCACGCTGAAACCATGGCGAAAGATGTGCTCGTCGCAGGCAGCCGCGCTAGCGCTGCCGGTTCAGACTTTCGAATCCTGCTACGAGTGCATCGAGCAAGTGACGGACGGCCGGAACCATGCCTCGGCGCGTCGGGAAAATCGCATGGACAAGGCCCGGCGTGGTAGACAGACCAGGCAGCAGGTGCTGCAGGCGGCCGGCCTGAATATCTTCCTCAACCAACTCCCTCGGCAGCATTGCCAGGCCCACGCCGGATATCGCCGCAACCCGAAGGCTGGCCAGATCGTCGGTCGCGAGGCGCGGCTGATGCGCCCACGATGTCACGCGCCCCTCAGCGTCGATCAGGTGCCACACAAATCGCTCGCTGCTGCTGGCCATGGAGAGGGTGGGCCATTCCTTCACGGATTCGATTGAACTGGGCGCCGGATGGCGCGCAGCCAATTCGGGACTGGCGACCAGAATGTGAATCGACAAACCCAGCTGGCGGACGGCGAGGTCGGTGTTCTCCAAGGGCGGAAGCCTGACCCGGATGGCAAAGTCCAGACCTTCCTCGACAACATCCACGCGGCGGTTGGTTGCATCCAGCAGGACCTGGACATCAGGGTTGTCCTCGACGTATCGCGCGATGATCGTGGAGATGCCGGACTCCAGTAAGGCCACGGGGCAGGCGATGCGGACGGTGCCCTGTGGCCTGGAGCGCGTGCGGTCCACGATATCTTTGGCGGCCTTTGCTTCCGCCACCAGAGCAAGGCAATGCTGGTGGAACTGCCGCCCGGTTTCCGTCAAGGACAGGCTCCGGCTCGTGCGATTGAGCAGGCGGACGCCAAGTTCTTCTTCCAGGGCGCGAATGCGCCGGCTGAGTTTCGATGTCTGCAGGGCGAGGTTGCGCGCGGCGGCCGTATAGCTTCCATGCTCGACTACCGCTGCGAAAAGCCGCAGATCGTTGAGGTCATTGATTGCGTTCATGGGCAAACTCCAATTCCTTCTGATCGTTCTATTGACGGCAACGATGCGTATCAGCAATGGATCTATGCGCGAGTTCATTGCAAATATAGCATTCCCTCCATCGACTGCATCAGCGCTGAATTCGGTCAGTCGCAGGTGAAGAGCGTCGCATTGGCGGTCGCGCGAAACGGAGGTGGACATGCTCACACACAGGCGTTGGGAATCACTGGACAGGGCGGAACTCGGCTGGCTGCGCGCGAAACACCATTTCGTGGTCAGCGCCGACGGCAATTCCGCGCACGCCGCCTTGGGTCCCCTGATTGTCTGGAACGATGACGAGATCGCTGTTGGTAGCGGTTTTCCCATGCACGGGCACCGTGACATGGAAATCATCACCTATGTGCGCCAAGGCTTGCTCGGGCATCGAGACACGTTGGGGTCCGAAGGCACGATCCACGCAGGCGATGTCCAGGTCATGAGCGCCGGCACGGGCATACGCCACGCCGAGTTCAATCGGGGCGAGGTGCCGCTCAAGCTTTACCAGATCTGGCTGCGACCCCGTGAAGCCGGCGGCAAACCCGCATGGGATACCAAGCCGTTCCCAAAAAGCGACCGGTCTGGTCGCTTCGTAGTCCTTGCCAGTGGATTCGCCGACGATGAGGGTGCGCTTCCTGTTCGCGCCGATGCCCGTGTGCTGGGCGCGATGCTGAAAGCAGGCGATAGGGTTCGACACGAGTTGAGTGCAGGACGTCGAGCCTATCTCGTCGTGGCATCGGGACGTATCGAAGTGAATGGCGAGCCCGTTGGGCCGCTAGACGGTGTGGCGATCGCGAATGTCGCTGCGGCGCAGATTTCCGCTCTTGAAGATTCTGAGCTGGTGATGGTGGACGCCGGCTAACTCCTTTTTTGTATTCCACCTCTGCTAATTGATTTGAGGAGATTGCGATGGAACGTTTCAAGTTTATTCCGTTGTTAGGCCGCATTCTGATCGGTGTGCCGTTTGTCATGAGCGGGCTGGGCAAGCTCGCAGCGTACGGTGCGACCGTTGGCTATATCGCGGCCATGGGTCTGCCCGTCCCACCGCTCGCGTTCGTTGTTGCCGTGTTGACCGAGCTGGGCGGCGGCCTGCTGCTGCTTTCGGGCTATAGGGCTCGCACGGTGTCGCTCGCGATGGCGGTGTTCTGTGTGGTGACTGCGATGTTCTTTCACCACAACTTCGCAGATCAGAACCAGATGATTCACTTCCTCAAGAATGTAATGATGGCTGGTGGCCTCCTGCAGATCACCTGGTTTGGTGCCGGCGCATTCAGCATGGATGCCCGCTCCGGGCGGGTAGCTTTGCGTGCTTCGCCTCTGAAGGCGAGCTAGGATGACGGACTCGTCGGGGCGATCGCCTGGTTGATCCGGTATGCGATCGCCGCGTCGCGAGGCTTTTCTGTTGTCAGTTTCGGAATGATGCTTGGACGGATGCTGAAGCCCTCTGCCGTTCTCGACTATTTGAATAGCTCGGCGGCAGAAGGAATGCAGTTTTCCATGCATCCCATTCCGGCCTCGCAATGACGACCGCGCTGCCGGGAGGCGAATTCGCGCGATGCCTGTTCGAAAGAACCGGCCCTAACCCGACGGACCGGCGCAACCTCGGTAGCAAGCACCATCTCCTCATCGACGCGTAAGGCATCCCGCTTGCGGTCATCTGAGCGGTGCGAACCGCCACGACATCACCCAGCTTGATGCGCTGGTCGCCGCATTTCCACATGTGCGCGGCAAGCCGGGCCGTCGCTTGCACAAACCGCATATCGTCCAAGGCGACCGGGGCTACAGTTCCGAGCCGCATCGTCAACGCTTGCGCGAAGGGGGTATCACACCGCTGCTCGCGCCCCACGCAGATCGTCTGCGTCGCCTATCAAGGTCCGGTTACCGAAAGGTAAGCCGCGGCCTCTTCAATCTGCGTGTCGTTCAACATCGCCGCGACCGCCGTCATCGTACCTGGCGCCGGCATTTTCCCCTTCGCGCGTGCCTGAAATTCGTGTAGCCGGGCCACGACGAACGCCGCCGGCTCGCCGGCGATGCCTGGAAAGCGCGCGCCGTTGCCTTTGCCACCAGCCGCGTGACAGCTGAAGCAGGCCGGGACGCCCGGTCCAGCACCCATCTCGGCGAGTTGCTTTCCGGCGATCACCAGACTCTGCGACGGTGGAACTGCTCCCGTGGCAAGCGGTGGATTCTGCTGTGAAAAGAACATGGCCAAGTTGTGTATATCGCTATCGGAAAGGTTGCGCGCAACCGCTTGCATGGCGTCGCTCGCGCGCGTGCCTGCCTTGAACATTGCAAGCGCATGCGCAAGATAGTCCGGATCCTTGCCCGCAAGTCGCGGGCCGCCGCTTGCGGTGCCTGCGCCCAGTGCACCGTGACACGCGACGCATGTCGTGACGGACGGTGGATTTGCATCGACGCCAGTATCCTGAACCTTCGCCGGGGATTGCGCGTGACAGATACCAGCGAGACCAAAGAGGACCGCAAGCGAAACCAAACGCAAGCCGTCGCGTGACTTGCCGGTATAACGTAAGCCGAACATAAATGACTTCCCAATATTCTGCGAAAAACGGTGCGTGAACGCTCATGGCATCCACACGCGTGGCCGCATTCCAGATTTCAGACGGGGTGTTGATGAGACCATCGGCGGTCAGTCATAGCTGTATGCCCGCCGCGATGATGATGGAGACGGCAAGGACCCACAACTCGATGGTCGTGAAGCGGGGGTATCTAATTTTCACCATTATCCTCATGCCTCACGAGAGGCGGTCTAGCCTCTGCGCATGCTCTAGTCATGTGACTCTTCTGTCAGCCGAAACGGCTGACAGAATGGAAAGCCCCGTATCGGCAGGTTGCAATCGTTTCAGCGTCGGATTGTGAAGCGGCCTGTGCGAACGCAACCGACCAACGGCCGCAGATATCGCGATAGCGGATCGAATATGTGAACATGGCAATCTGCCTATCTGTGAGTAGCTGGTGCATTCGCTATTAACGGGGCTATGGCGCCTTTCGTCGCCGATGCGGAAGGGTTTTCAATCCGGTCATCGTTGGCTACTGGCCGACTGCAAATCCGCTGCATTCCGCGGTCATTTCGGCGAAGCACTTCGCACAGCAGACGGCGGTAATGTTCGGCCAAAGGCTCACGTGCTTCTGAACGTCTTCCTTCAACTCGCCGCATTCATTGCAGCGATCGAACACGCGGACCTGCAACGGCCGGTCGTGCCACTTTTCGAGCGCGTTCATGTCAGCAACCCTCGTGTTGATCTGCTACGTCGACGGCGCTGATGTTCGCGTCCACCCTCCGCAGTCCTGGGGGCGTCGGATCATCTCGGCGCGGCTCGAGCACACCTCTTGCGTTTGTCCTCATCGTGGCCCTCACTGGATACAGATGTTGCTAAGTTCAACAGTCTCGCGATGCACCTTCTTATTCAACCAGAGGGCGAACGTGTACTCGTCGTACGCGTTGTTGCCGATATAAACCCGGTTGGCTGACATTCAAATGAAATCGCTAAGTCCATGGAATCAAGATAGACGGACGACTCCAAGAAAACTATTCTACGAACGGTCGCTGTAGTACTACGTGGACATAGTGCGCTTATACGTTTGGATACCTCGAGGCATCCGCCAGTCGGTCAGTTTCGGCCGTTCGATGGCAGCGCTGAGCCGTGACCTGAGCAGGTACCGGTCGCGTTGGCCTTCCCGTTGCAGCACGGCCGTCATCCAGCAGGCAAAGTGACGCGGCCCGGCGCCGGGACGTACCTCTATAACCATGCTGCATGCCATTGGTGGGACGGCACGCGTCGCGTTATATCGTGCTGGAGCGATCAGGGCGACGCGACAAGATGCGCCGCGTCGCCACCTCGCCAGTCGGCCTTGCTACTGAGATGCCAGACGTTCGCCGGCGGCGCATTCAGCCAGACAGTTTTGATGCGATGCCAACGCAAGCCTATAGGGGCCGCAAATGGGACTCTCGGTTGATACGTGAATTGCACTAGACGTCGAGCGCGGTCCGCGTAGAGGAGTTCGGCGAAGGCCGCAACCGTTGGTTCGACGACGCCAGGCGAAAGCGAACGAAACGGCAGTCCCGAGACAATAATCGTCTTCGCCGGCAATTCTTGCAGAACCGAAACGTTCTCATGGAATGCGCCGCCGACCACATGGGCCTGTGGAAATCGCCCCCTCAGTTCGGTGGCCAATTGAACGCCCAGCTCGAATACGATCAGCCGCGCTGACGGGTGCCGGCGCACGAGGGAGTCCGTCACGACTCCGGTGCCGGCTCCCACCTCGACGATCGCCTCGAACGCCTCGACGCCGTCAGCCATGGCATCGGCGAGACAACGCGACGAAGGAGCCACTGCGCCTACGGTTGCAGGGCTTCGTAACCATTGCTTGAAGAAACTCAGGTTCATGCGGGGGAAGGAACACGACGTCGGACGGTCTAGGAATGTGCCCCAGTCGTGATGCAATTGCGGAAACCGCTACGAGGATAGCGGGTGGAAGTTAACGCGAAACGGACGGAGCCATTACAGATTTGTAATGAGCTACTTTTTTATGCCGAGGCGGGCGGTCCGTTCTGGAGAAAGCCGGTGGGGCTACAGTGGGCCCCCATCTACCGATGGCGTGCGGTTGCAAACGTTCAGCGACTGACGTTCTTCATCAAGCTGTCGCCTTACCTTCTAGCCGGGCCTCACACTGCGAGCGGTGGCACTTGCGGCATCGTTGAGTTTGACGCTTGATGATGCCGGGGGACGCCAGCCTGTCTTGCCAGCGTCTCGTCCGCGTGTCGTTATCATGTCCGTCTCGAGCCGTGTAGCCTTCGCTGCAATAAACGCGTGAATCGTGTATGTTCCGGCGCGGTGATATGCCACTGCGGCGTATGCCGTTTGTCAGCTAAGCGTACCCGATAGCGCCAGGCTCAGGTGCCAGGGAATACTGCTTCAGTAGCTTGCGATTAAAGGACTGGAAAGCATCATGAACAAGAGAGATACCAGCGCGGTCGGCTCAGACAGCAGTGCGCGTCGTGGCAGCGTCGTCGCTGGACTCGTCTACGTGTTCGAGCAGGTCATGCCTGACCCGTTCGTCCTTGCAATTGGCTTGACCGTCGTTGTGACCCTGCTGGCCGTGGTGTTCGCGCCGCACGCCTCGGTGCCAGTGATCCTGAGCTCATGGTACGGTGGCACGTTCAACATTCTCGGCTTCGCGCTGCAGATGATCCTGATTCTGGCGACTGGTTACGCAATCGCCGACGCACCGCTCGTCCAGCGCGGCTTGCGGGCGATGGCTGCCAAAGTACACTCGCCGACTCGCGCCGCGCTGTTGGTCTTCCCGATCGTCGCGGTGGCCGCGTGGCTCAACTGGGGGCTCGGCCTCGTTGTAGGTGCACTTTTGTCGCGAGAAATCGCCAAGCGCGTGAAGGTTGATTTTGCATGGCTCGTCGCGGGTAGCTATTCGGCGTGGTCTGTCTGCAATAGTGGCTTGTCCAGTTCCATTGCGTTATCGCAGGCGTCGCATGGCAACGCATTAAACCTTGTCGAGAAAGCCACGGGGCAGGTGATTCCGCTGAGTCAGACTGTGTTCGCGCCTTTCGTATTCATTCCGACCGTACTGGTCGTTGTCGTGATGACGGCGATCTTCATCAGGATGCATCCGAAGCAAGAGGATGTCGTCGCGTTCAATGAGACTGAGCGCGAGCCGGCAGCCGCTGCAGAGGCAGATCCGCATGCACGGGGCGCGGAGGCATCGTCTTTCGCTGCGCGTGCCGAACGGTCAGTGCTCGGTACGCTGCTCGTGCTGGCGTTGGGCGTCGGTTATCTCGCGATGACCTGGTACAGCAAGGGCTTCGAACTGGACATCAACACCACGATCCTGATCTTTTTGCTGTTCGGGCTGGCGCTACAGCGCACACCGATCGCGTATGCCGACGCGATTCGCCGCGCAGCGCGGCAGACCGGTTCGATGCTGCTGCAATATCCGATGTATGGCGGCATCATGGGCATCATGACGGGGACGGGTCTGGCGTCGACGATTGCCAAGACCTTCGTTGCGATTGCGACGCCGGTCACACTTCCGGTGTTGAGCTACTTCAGCTCGCTGATCATCACGCTGCTGATTCCGAGTGCGGGCGGGCATTGGGCTGTTCAGGGTCCGTTCGTCCTTCCCGCCGCGCTTAGCCTGCATGCTTCGGTTCCGCGCACGGCCATGGGAGTTGCCATGGCCGAAAACGTCTCGAACATGCTGCAACCATTCTGGGCCGTACCCGTCGTGGCTATCGCTGGTATTCGCATTCAGCGGGTTATGGGTTACACGGCGATCACGTTTGCGGTATCCCTCGTCATCTATGCGGCGGCGCTTTGGCTGATTCCTTGATCCGGCCACACGGATGCCGGCGGAAAAGCCTTTTGGACTAGAGTCTGCTCCAAAGCACCGATCGGGCCGAAGGATGTCGATTCGATCGTCGATTATCCATCAGCATCAGAGGCGGGAATTAGACGGAAGATCTTTGGGTTGCTCTCTTCGTGGAGTATCAGCAGAGGTCGCCCCGTCGGTGCGCAAGACAAACTGAAAGACGGCGCCATGCGGCTTGTTTGGGGACACCCACAGGCGGCCGTTATGTGCCTCGATAATCGAGCGGCAAATCGCCAGGCCCATTCCCATACCTTCAGATTTCGTGGTGAAGAGCGGGTCGAATATCCGGTCGATGTCATGCGGGCCGACGCCTGTTCCGGTGTCCGTTACCGATACTGTTACGCCGCCATCGTCGTGGACATCGGATTTCACGCACAGGACCCGTGGCTCATCCATGGCCGCCATCGATTCGATGGCATTGGCGATCAAGTTTAGAAGCACTTGCTGTAGCTGGATTGGATCCCCTAATACCTGCGGTAGCCGTTCAGCCAGCTCTATCTGGACCACTATCCGGTGCTTCTGCAGGTCAGCGCGCACCAAGGCAACGGTTTCCCCGACGAGACCGTTGACGTCAAACGCCGTTCTGTTCAGATCGCCCGTCCTGAACATTGTCCGAACTCTTTGGATCACCGCTGCCGCGCGATGGCCATTAGCGACGATCTGCCCGAGTGCCGTCTTCGTTTCATCGAGATCGGGCGTCGCGCGATTAAGCCAACGCAAGCCCGCATCGGCATTGGTGACCATCGCCGACAATGGCTGCCTGACTTCGTGAGCAATCGTGGCCGCGACTGCCTCCCCGGTCACCAGCCGTGCCTCGCGCTCGCGGCGTTGTGCGAAGACCGCGCGCAGCAACTGCGCGTAAAGCGTCGTTATCTCATACAGCAGGACAAACAGGACGAGACTGCCGGACAGGAACCCGCAGACCCGGCCAGCATACCAACCGACCGTGTAGCGGGCTGGAACCGGGAAAGAGATCAGACAGATCTCCAGCACGTACGCGCACATGACCACCATCAGCCACAAATCGAGCACTGAACGCCGCCAGACCCAGAGCACGATCAGCGCGACGACGCTCATCAGCGCTGCGGCCCCGGCGGCATAAAACCAGAGCGTGGAAAGATGCACCGTATCGACCAGCAGGCGGGGCAGTAGCGCATTTCCCATTGTGACTATCAATGTCGCTGCACACACGATTGCCGCGGTCATGGCAACACTAGACAAGATAGCCGCACCCGTGGAGCCCCGCCACAACCGCTTGGCCGGATCGGCATCCTTCAACAGGGCATAGGCGATGACGAACATGGGGAAGCCGGCGTGCCACAGAATGTATAGCCAGGCCGTGCTCTGCGGCCCGGCGTCAAGGAGCCCGTCTGGCGCGAAGATGCCCGGAAACGTGAGCGTCCACGGGATCAGGACGAGCCCTGTGAAGAGATAGCCACTCGCGATCACGAGCAGTGCTCGCGAACGCAGGATGGAGAACTGCGCAAACAGCAGGACCGCGGTGATCGAATCGTTCACGAACATCGCCGTGGCATACATCGGAACGAAGGCGTCGATCCGCTGCAGATGGAGGCCCGAGAACCGCCCGGCTATGGCGAAAAAGGCGACCAGCAAGGCGAGCACGACGGCAAGGGCAAGCCGTGTCTGCGCCGGGCCGGGCGTCAAGTTCGAGAGGATGAAATGCTGTTCCTCCGGGACAACGGCGGCTGTTTTAGCCATCGGAGCGACTCCTTGCTGCGGCTGGGTCGCGCGGCACGAAGCTCTCACTGCCTCGCCACGCTCATCCCGCTGCCCTGGTTCGCCGCCATTTCTTCAAAGATCGCTGTTGGCAGGATTCCTGCGGCGGCGGAGGTGATCGCGGCAGTGACCGACTTCAGAACACTTTTCTCGGGTCATCGTTCCGGCGCTCCGGCCCCGACCGGTCACTTAACGTGACCCCCAATGTATCTCGTATGCGGGCACTTGTGTTCATCTACCCAGAGGCCGCTGATGAGCGGCCGTTCAAGCCAAACCGCCACTTATCCCGGTGTCCAGGACAGGTCGGCTTCGGTTGTCCATAGCTGCCATGATGCCGTCAACTCAATTTGTATGAATGACGTTTGGAAAAGATCCGAACCTGGATTGTCGTAAAAGAGGAGTTTCCATGGTCGTATGAGAACTTCACGAAAGCCAGACCTTTGCCGAGAGAGGCAGCCAGCTCCGGGTGGAAAAGTAAGAAAAGTGTCGGGGACCGTCGAAGCCGGTGCGTGCCATATTGGGGTGCCGCGAGCCGACAGGGCCGAGCAGCTTTCGCCGGCTCTGCTGGTCGATCCCTCTTTTGCGCAGCGCAGCGCGACACAGTCTGGCGTAGCGTGCAGCGGGGATGTCGCCCGTCTCCGCCGCCCGCTCCCACAACTGCAGAGCCACTGATGTACCGGGTTTCTGCGGGATGCCAGGTGATTAGGGGGTGCCCAGGCGCGATTCGGCAATCCGCTTCAGATTATCGGGAGTTGAAGCAGATTCAGCCAACTGCTCAAGCAAGTCCCTGGCTCTCTTTTCGTCTTTGGGCCCACCATCGCCAAGCGTCAAACTCGTCGCCAGGTTAAGTATCGACCGGGGCAGGCCTCGCGAGGCCAAAGCTTCAAGGAGACGACGAGCCACTTCAGGTTCCCGGTTTCGGTTGCCGCTTAGCAACTCGTCAGCAATCGATTCTGCAGACCTCAGCGAGCTTTCGTTTTCCGTTCTGCGTATGCCAGCCATGAGCGCCTGTTCGAATTGGCCAACGGGATGGTACACGGCCTGGGCTAACGTGCTAAGCGCTTCTTGAAAACTCAGATCTTCCTTTGAGCCGGCAAATGGTGCTGGTGGCGGGTCCCGGCCCTCTTCGTGCGCATGCGCGGCCGATGGTTGCCACCATCGAACAAAGTCGTCCGCGGATTCACCGTGAAGATCAACTGACGATGCGAGCAATTGCGACGCCTGATATACGCGTCGCTCGGTGAGTGTCGCGCTGTCACACGCCTCGTCGAGCGCGGAAGCTACTTCGCTGCCCAGTTCGCTGTGGAGGTCAGTCCAGTCTTTATAGCCGAGAACTTCGGAGGTCACCTGTCGCGCCTGGGATTCCTTTAGAGAAAGGCGGTATTTAAGCCGATTGGCGGCCCGCGTCGGGATCGACGCGCTCTGGAAGTAGATACGCATGGCTTGGTCCGGGTTTCCGTGCCGACGAGCCTCCACAGCCGGCACGGAATCGAAATGAACTGTGAGGCGGCGCACGGGGCGTGACGCCCCGTGACAAAAAATACCGTCGGTTTCTCATGCAGTCAATCCCATTCCAGGAAATGCTATTTCGCGCGATAAACACACAATCTAAGCGCCAGGCGGCCGGTCCGCGCGATCAACCCGGCCCTGGACGGGGATGCCGGCCTTGCCTACGGCGCATACGATGTGCGCTGCGTAAGACACATACGCGGGCGTTTCCTGTACTTTCCTGAACTAGAATGGATTATCACAATACTTCCGGCTTCGCTGGCAGTATCTGCCAGCACGACGTGCGGGATTCTCGTTGGAGGAATGCCATGCCGACTTACCAGTACAAGTGTGAGAAGTGCGGTGAAATGTTCGAACATGCCGAGCATCTTGCCGAACATGCAACCGCTCATCCGGCTTGTCCGAAATGCGGAAGCGAGAAGGTTCAGCACATACCCACGCCATTCGTCGCGAAAACGTCCAGAAAGAGCTGAAATCTGTCTGACCGGGCTAAGGTAAATTCCGGCCAATTCCGCCCGGTTGATGAACGCTTTTGACCGTCCGCTAGCAAACTCGCAGACGACGGTCGCGGATGAAGACTGACCTGACGCTCGTCAGCGAGATAGCGTGGAAGCGCGAAACTCACCAGAGTGCACGGAATAGATTGCTATTCGGATGTGTTTGCCCCGTAAATACCCTTCTGGGTCGCTGATAGGGGTGCGTTCCATGCCTTCCATTTTCCGTCCGATTGTGCGCTTGACTGTGGCGGCCGCTGCGACGGCAATGCTGAACACAAGTCCTACTGCGTTTGCAGCCGGACCGGCCAGCGCAACAGCCGAAGAAGTCCCATTTCTGTCCGAGAATGACAAGGCCATGACGAAGATGATGGACGACATGTCCATCATGCCGTCTGGTGACGTCGACCAGGACTTCGTTGCGATGATGGTGCCGCACCATCAGGGCGCCATCGACATGGCCCAAGCTGAACTGCGCTACGGGCACAACGAACGGTTGCGGCGCATCGCGCAGGAGATTGTTGTGGAGCAGCAGCAGGAAATTATCGCCATGCGCCTCGCGTTGGGCCAGTCACTGCCACCGCCGGCACCCGCGCCCGACCAGCAGCGCGCCCCGGCCTCCGTGCCCGCTCCGACAACACCCATGTCCCCTCACGGTACGCAAATGCGCATGCATAAGGAGCCGTGATGAAACGCACGTCGATTCTCGCCATCGCGCTGACGACCATCCCAATGGTTGTCGCCCAATCCACGTGGGCTGGCCAGGCCCCTGGTTCGCTGTCCGATCCGGACATACCGGTGAGCCACCACGATCGTGTCTATGCCGCCGAGCAATTCTCGAACACGGTATCCGTCACTGATCCGGCCGACAACCGGCTGGTCGGCGAGATTCGCCTGGGGGAGCCGTCTCCGGGGAATTTCAGCCCGCTGTATCACGGTCAGGTGCTCGTGCATGGCATGGGTTACTCACCAGACCATCGAACGATTGCGGTGGTGTCAATCGGCTCGAACTCGGTTTCGTTCATCGACACGCAAACCAACGCTGTCAAGCATGTCACGTACGTGGGCCGCTCGCCGCATGAGGCATTCTTCACGCCTGACGGCAAGGAAGTGTGGGTGACCGTGCGCGGAGAAAACTACGTGGCGGTTCTCGACGGCAAGACTTTCGAAGAGAAAACCCGGGTTATCGTTCCGGCCGGCCCAGGGATGCAGATCTTCTCGCCGGACGGCAAATATGGCTACGTGTGTTCGTCATTCAATCCAGAGGTCGAAGTGATCTCCGTGGCCGATCACACGATTGTCGGCAACGTGAAGCAGGCCAGCCCGTTCTGCCCAGACCTCGCGGCCACGCCGGACGGCAAGCAGGTGTGGTTCACGCTCAAGGACGTCGGCAAGACCCAGGTGTTCGATGCGCGTCCGCCATTCGCGCTTCTGAAGACCATCGATACGGGCCCGATCACGAACCACGTGAACATCGCGCGTAACGCCAACGGCATGTTCGCTTACGTGACGGTGGGTGGCCTGAATCAGGTCAAGGTCTTCCGCACCGACGACTTCTCGCAGGTCGCAACCATACCCGTTGGTAGTCTGCCGCATGGTATCTGGCCGTCGGGCGACGGCAGCCGCGTCTACGTCGGCCTTGAAAACGCAGATGCAATGATCGCCATCGATACGCTGACCAACAAGGTCATTGCGACCGTGCCGATTGGACAGGCGCCACAGGCGGTGACGTACGTGCCGAACGCGGTTCCGGAGGGAGACGGCACGCAAAATACAGTGCCGCCAGGCGTGGCGGGACAAGCCGATCATTTGATGATGGTGCCGGCTGGAACGGGCAAGTCGGCGGAGCAGGCCGCCGCGCCTACCAGCGTCGCGCTGTTCGACCAGGGACTGGTGCAGGTGTTGCAGGCCGCGGTCACCGGACTTCAGTCAAAGCAGCCGTATGTCCTTGGTCTGTCGAACAATCCCGACGGCAGTGGCAACGTGGACGTGCTAGCGAACTTCATGACTAACCCGGCCGGTTCGGCCATCGTGAATACAATCGGCCAGATTCGCCAGGTGGTCACGCCGGGCATGAGCACGACAGGCGACACCCGTCGTTACCTCGTGATCGCCCCGCAAGTGGCGGGCAAGCCGGGTGCACCGGTGCAGGTGCAGGCGCGATGAGGCCAGCTTGCAGTCGTTGGACAGGGAACTGTCCGGCGGCGGAGCCAGTTCGATCTCCGTGACTGGTGTGCAGGTCAAGTCGCTGGTAGGCCGCAATGAAGAGAGGGTGTCAACGGTGGCTACGACAGGACCGTTTTGCATCGTCAACGCGGCGAAAAACGATAGGTATTTTTCCGGCCAGAGCGTGCCGACGATCGTCCCGCTTTCGATGCTTCCGTGACTGTCCGCTGTTGTGAACGTTGGAGGAGGCCGCAGCGGGTCCGACTTGTTCCCGTCACAGGCCGATCTCCTGCAGAGTGCTCTATCGTTTGGCATGGGGACCGGGTTCGGCAAGGAGTTGAAGTTCGCCTGATGATTTGCAGCATGAGCCGCAACGGACATCGCGGGGACAATTCAGTGCTGCAGAGGTTCTTCCTGAACCTGAGAAATGGAGCGCATGTGGCAGCGTCAGTCCGCCAATCAAGAAGAAGCGCAGCGCGAAATCAACCGGTACATCGTCGGCTTTTACAATGCCGTACGCCCGCGTCCGACTTTGGGCTAACAGTCTCCCGTTGCCTACGACGCGAAATCGATAGTGAAAGAACCTATTTGCCTGTCCGAAATAACTTCTCCACTTCACAGACGCCACTACGCCGAAGAGCACGGCAGAATATCCCGCACACTTGGCAGGATTGAGCGCTTCGTTCCAGTTGTCGGACACCGGCTGTTTGCCCAATACTGATTCTCATTGACACGCCACCGGGCACATGCACTTCGGATGCGTCGCACTCCGTAGTGTCTGTTTCGCGGGCGAGCAGTTGAGCGGATGTCTGCATCCATCGCTTCGAAAGGTGTAGAGCGCTGATTGTCGAAGAGTGGCAGTACGCATGTGCGCCACCCACTTGCCAACTGAGGAGCCGGAAAAATGAGCACCACAATTGCAGGCATCAAGATACCCGACAGCGCAATTGCACGCGCGGCCACGCAGCTGGTACGCGATACCGAAACCGACCTGCTGTACAACCACTCGCGGCGGGCTTTCCTGTTCGGCGCCCTCAGCGGCGAACGCAAGGGCCTGAAGTACGACCCGGAACTGCTGTATCTCGGCGCCATGTTCCACGACATGGGCCTGATGCCGGCCTATAGCAGCGAAGGCTACCGTTTCGAAGTGGATGGCGCCAACGCCGCGCGTGATTTCATGACGCAGCACGGCATGAACGACTACGACATCGAACAGGTGTGGCTGTCGATTGCACTGCATACCACGCCGGGCGTGCCTGAACACTTGAAGCCGGTGGTCGCGCTCGTCACCGCCGGGGTCGAGATGGACGTGCTCGGCATGGCCTATCACGAGTTCAGCGACGAGCAACGGATTCAGGTGGTGGCGGCGCATCCGCGTGAGAAGACGTTCAAGAACGGCATCATCGATGCCTTCGCGCAGGGAACGATCAAGAAGCCCGAGACGACCTTCGGCAACGTCAAGGCCGACGTGCTCGAACTGCGCGATCCGTCGTACAAGCGCCTGAATTTCTGCCAGATCATCCTGGGTTCGGCATGGGACGACAGCAACGCCGGTCACGCTCACGATGCGGCCTGCGGTTGCAACACCGCAGCGCCGGTGCAGGACAACTGAACGACCACCGTCACCCTATCGCGACCATAGAGGATCTTTCATGAAAAAGCTGACTACCGTTTTCGGCGCACCCGTCGTCGACAACCAGAACATCAAGACCGCCGGTCCACGTGGTCCGGCATTGCTCGAGGACGTATGGTTTCTGGAGAAACTGGCCCACTTCGACCGTGAAGTGATTCCTGAACGTCGCATGCACGCGAAAGGCTCCGGCGCATTCGGCACCTTCACCGTGACCCACGACATCACGCAGTACACCCGCGCGAAGATCTTCTCGGAGATCGGCAAGAAGACCGAGATGTTCGCGCGCTTCTCGACCGTGGCGGGTGAACGCGGCGCGGCGGACGCCGAGCGGGACATTCGCGGCTTCGCGTTGAAGTTCTACACTGAAGAAGGCAACTGGGATCTGGTCGGCAACAACACGCCGGTGTTCTTCCTGCGCGATCCGCTCAAGTTCCCGGACCTGAACCATGCGATCAAGCGCGATCCGCGCACAGGCTTGCGCAGCGCGGAGAGCAACTGGGACTTCTGGACGCAACTCCCGGAAGCACTGCATCAAATCACGATCGTCATGAGCGAGCGCGGTATTCCGAAGACGTTCCGCCACATGCACGGATTCGGCAGCCACACCTTCAGCTTCATCAATGCCGCAAACGAGCGCTTCTGGGTGAAGTTCCATTTCCGCTCGCAACAAGGTATCGAAAACCTCACGGATGCAGAAGCGGAAGCGCGCGTCGGCCGTGATCGCGAGACGCATCATCGCGACCTGTACGAAGCGATTGAACGCCAGGAGTTTCCGCGCTGGACGTTGTACGTGCAGATCATGCCGGAGAAGGAAGCAGGCAGCTATCCGATCAACCCGTTCGATCTGACGAAGGTCTGGCCGAAGCGTGATTTCCCGCTCATCGAAGTCGGGGTGGTCGAGTTGAACCGCAATCCCGTCAATCATTTTGCCGACGTGGAACAGGCCGCTTTTGCTCCTGCCAACGTGGTGCCGGGTATCAGTTTTTCGCCCGACAAGATGTTGCAAGGCCGGCTGTTCTCGTACGGAGACGCGCAACGCTATCGCCTGAGTGTGAACTACCATCAGGTTCCGGTGAATGCGCCGCGCGGTGCGAAGTACGTGCATAGCTATCACCGTGACGGACTGTTGCGCGTCGATGCGAATATGGGCGGCGCCACGCCGTACGAGCCGAATACGCGGGGTGAATGGCAGGAGCAGCCGGACTTTCGTGAACCGCCTTTGTCGATTGATGGTTCGGCGGATCACTGGAATCACCGCGTCGACGACGACTATTACTCGCAGCCAGGGGCATTGTTCCGCCTGATGACGGCGGAGCAGCAGCAGACGCTGTTCGACAACACGGCGCGAGCGCTGAACGGCGTATCGAAGCCGGTCCAGCAATTGCATGTCGAACACTGCACGATGGCGGATCCGGCGTACGGCGCGGGTGTAGCGAAGGCAATTGCTGCGCTGGAAGAAGCGTCGGCATAGCCGTCGTCCCTTTCCAGGTGGGCGCAGGACTGTACGCTGGTCGAGAGGGCAAGCCATGCTTGCCCGGCCGTCTCAATTGTCAGCTCGCGGCCCAGCGCAACCGGGTAGGTGGAGGTGTGTTTCGTTACCGAATTGGCTTCTGGGCCGGCCGCGTTCTGCTTTTGGACGCGCGACGGCGTTTCGAAGATGCCATCATCCATGTCGCCGTGCGGGAGACCGGGTTGACCCGACAGGAGCAAATCCCAGGATCTGCATTCGACCTCGGCATTGATTGATCGACATGGGGGTTGGCAAAAGGGACGTGCAACAGGTGAGTGATTTCAGTCACTGATGGTACGTCGCAAACTGCATACTCAGGAGGGTTAATGAACAAGCCTAATGCTGGAAGTACCTGCAATGGAGGGACGTTGTTGCCGAAGTATCGCGATCCTCGGACTGGAAAGACCTGGAATGGCAGGGGACGTCCCCCCCGCTGGATTGAAGGTGAGGACCGCAGGCCTTTTCTCATCAAGAATGGGACCCACTAGGGTTCCACGAGCGTGCGTGGTCGGACAATAAAGCGTTTCATGTCGGGCATGGTTCAAGCCAGAACCGGAAAGGTCGGCAGAAACCCAAGCCCACCTATCTTGATGCAGTGGGCGTGATCGAGCAACTGTACTCTCCCAAAACCGTGCATAAATTGCGCTCCTTTGGTAAAGCGATCTGCCATTCCGAAATGTCGCGCCCGCGCATTGATCTATTGTCTCGCAGCGGACATGCCGCGCCTAACGAGCTGTGCGGTAGGTGCTGAAACTAGACTGGATCGGGCCGGGTGGTGGTCCTCATGGGGCAATCCCCCGGTGATCTTGACGAGTTCCACTGCGATCGATCCGACGCCTCCCACCGGCAGACTCTGATGGACGTCAACCTGACGTGTGGACGTTCATCATGGAAATCGGCATTCTCGGCATCGATCTCGCTTGAGGCTTGAAGAATCAATTGTCGAGTCCCGACTCATAGAGGCATTCGATGCTGGCGATAGAAATAGCAATATCCAAATGCCAGATCAGTGCCACAGAAACAATTTCTATCAAATAGATAGTGGTCGAGCCTTATACCGACGTCTGTAAGAAGGTCTACTCATGAGTATAGGGTAGATCTGTTGCGATAGAAGCTAGGAGTAGTCGCCCATGAAACTCTTCACGGTGCGGAAGACTTCCCAAACAAACGAATCCGACGATAGATATTTTCCATCCTTACCTTTAGGAAATAATATGTCCAATTCGATGAGAATGCGTATCAAGTCTAATTAGAATAGACCTCAGGAATACGGAGCGCGTCCCGCTTCGTGGTTGCAGACCGCGCTGTGTTGGCTGGTCCTGTTTTCGTCTAGAGGTCATTGCCTTGTTGAATTCTCTGCTTACGTTCACCTCTCATGGTCTGCTTGCCTATTCGTGGTTAAAGATTGTTGTCTTTACGCTTGTAATGACCCATATCACGATCATCAGCGTAACGATTTATCTACACAGACATCAAGCTCACCGATCACTTGAACTACATCCGATCGCCAGTCATTTCTTCCGCTTTTGGCTCTGGACAACCACAGGCATGCTGACCGGACAATGGATCGCCATTCATCGGAAGCATCACGCGAAGTGTGAGACTGAAGAAGACCCTCACAGCCCTCAGACGCGCGGGATTTTGAAGGTTCTGCTGGAAGGCGCCGAACTATATCGTGCTGAAGCCACGAATGAGGAGACCATCCGGCGGTTTAGCCATGGGGCACCTGATGACTGGCTTGAGCGGAACGTCTACACGCGCTATCCGATCCTCGGCATCAGCGTCATGATGGTAATCGATGTTGCGTTGTTCGGAATCGTTGGGGTGAGCGTTTGGGCTGTGCAGATGGTGTGGATTCCGTTTTGGGCCGCGGGCGTCGTGAACGGACTTGCGCACTGGGCCGGTTACCGGAACTTTAACTCTACTGACGCAAGTACGAACATTTTCCCATTGGGCATTCTGATTGGTGGTGAGGAGCTTCACAACAATCATCATACGTACGCTACTTCAGCGAAACTCTCGAACAAATGGTACGAGTTCGACATGGGATGGATGTACATCCGCCTTTTAGCAGCTCTTCGACTTGCGACGATCAAGAAGGTGGCTCCTGTTCCTCGGCTCGCGGACCATAAATCGGTTCTCGACAATGATACTTTGCAGGCGGTACTTGCAAATCGTTACGAAGTGATGGCCCGGTATGGCAGGGCGATACAACAGGCCTACCGTCAAGAACTATCCAGACTGAAGGCGTCCGGATCGAAGGAACGATATCAAATGCTAAGGACGGCGCGCACGTGGTTTCATCGCGAGGAGGATGTCCTTGATGAGAAACAGCGCGAGCGGTTGCCCGAGCTGATCGGTGAAAGTAAGGAACTTCGTACCTACATGGAGCTGCGAAAGGATTTGTCGGCTATGTGGGAAAGATCCAATGCTTCGCGTGAGTATCTCGTTGCGCGACTGCAAGATTGGTGTCATCGGGCGGAGCAGAGTGGAATTCAGGCATTGCACGATTTCGCCATCCGATTGCGCCGCTACGCGTGACGACAGCATTATTCGTCTCAGGGGTGCGTCGCCGTACCCACAAAGAGGGCGCCGCGGACAGTGCCTTCTTAACCCGCATTTCCCTATCTCTTCCACAGTTTCTCTCAATTGGAAATGCGCTGGCGAGCATGCTATTTCTCTCGTTGTGCGGAGGTGGTTGATCGTGAATCGACCACAAAGATACTCCGTGCCAGGTTGGTGAAACGCGAATTTGACGTTATCCGCCGACCGGACCGAACACTTCCAGGTGATGAGAGAAGGTTTCTTGCGCCAGCTTGAATCTATCCAGCAACTTTTCCTTCGGAGAAAATCATGACTTACACAAAGACTTCTACTTCCGTCAAATTGGCATCGCCCTCCGACCTTGGCTCAGATGCGAAGGAAGAGATCGCGAAGAGTCTTAACGCACTGCTCGCTGACGCGTTCGCGCTCTATATCAAAACCAAGAACTTTCATTGGCACGTAAGCGGACCTCATTTCCGGGACTATCACCTTCTCCTTGACGATCAGGCAGCGGCGATTTTTGCAATCATCGATCCCATCGCCGAACGCGTGCGAAAGCTCGGCAACACTACATTGCGATCAGTCGGGCAAATTGCCGAACAAAGACGCATCGAAGACAACAATGCGGATTTCGTTGCACCACAGAATATGTTGAACGAACTGCGTAAAGACAACGAATCGTTGGTCAGATTCTTGAGGGAAGTGCACAAGGTCTGTGACACGAAAGAAGACGTGGCCACGGCGAGTTTGATTGAAGACTGGATAGACCAGGCCGAAGAACGAATCTGGTTCCTTCTTGAAGCCGGAAGATCGTGATTTTCCTGCACGCTTGTCCGCCCTTCAGTTGATCGAGACGGCTGGGCGGGCTCCAGTTGAACCTGCGCGGCATGGAGAATTGCAATTCGCGCAGGCACTGTCAACTTACCGAGAGGAAGCCGGCACGACGCACTCTCAGTGCAACTTTGCTGTCTGCCGTGCCACGGTCGCCTGCTTGTCCAACGCGAGTGCAGCGATCAAGCTGATCAACGCGTTGATCGCAAGCCATACGCCGACCATGGCGCTGCTGTGGAAGGCGTGTGTGAGCCACGTTAATATCGCCGGGGTAAAGCCTCCAAGCACAGCTGCCGCGACCGCCTGTGCGAACGCATAGCCGGACGTCCGGGCGTCCTTGGGTACAAGTTCGACCATGGCTGCAACCTGGACCGAACTGTACGCGGCGTAGATGAACGAGAACCAGAGTTCGACGACCGCAAACTTCGTGATGCTCGGCGCGGAAGCTAGCCACGACATCAATGGGAAGGCTGTGATTCCGGCCAGAAGGGTCACCACGATCAACATCGTTCTGCGATTGACACGATCGGCGACGTTCGCCATGACGGGCAACCAGCACAAGACCGACAGTCCGCCAAAGAAGAGGATGATGAAGCCTGCCGATTCCCCAAGGTTCAGGGTCTTGATGAAAGTAGGCGCGTAGGTGGTGATCGTCTGAGACGTGACCGTTGCCAGCGAGACCATCGCCATGCAAAGGATGATGGTGCGCCAACCCGACGCCAGACTCGTGCATATCTCGGACAGCCTGGGTGTCTTCTTTCTGGTCGCGAAAACGGAGGTCTCTGCAAGGCTCGAACGTAGCCAGAACATGACCGGAATGACGGCACACCCCATGAGCAGCGGAATTCTCCAACCCCATGCATGAAGCGCATCGGGTGCAAGCCAGTAGAGCATGCACAGGCCGATCAGTGACGCTGCCATCACCGACAGTTGCTGACTCCCCGCCTGCCAGCACGTATAGAATGCGCGTCGTTTTCTCGGCGCAATTTCCGCCAGATAGACAACGACGCCACCCAACTCCGCACCGGCCGAAAAACCTTGCAACAAACGCCCCAGCAACACAATGACAGGGGCTGCGACGCCTATGCTTGCGTAAGACGGTGTGCAAGCAACGGAAATAATTCCAAGCGACATCAGTGACAACGCGAGGATCAGCCCTTTGCGCCGTCCGTGACGATCCGTGTACGAACCGAGCACGATCGCGCCGACCGGTCGAGCGAGGAAACCGAACGCGAATGTCATCAATGACAGCATCAGCGACACATATTCGTTGTCGCTCGGAAAGAACGTCTGCGCGATGTATCTCGCGTAGTAGCCGTAGATCATGAAGTCGTAGATCTCGAGGGCGTTGCCGGCGACGACCTGGACAATTGGTTTGAACGCTACGGGCCTGGTGATATCGACGTCTCCGGAACCTCCAGAAATGCCGGTCGGCGTAAGGACAGGGTCTTTCATCGTAGCTCCCACGGCAACGGTGTCCGTTGCCCGGTTGTACCGCGCACCCATGTTATAGAGCTGGAGTGACTCGGGGTATCGGATTGATAAGGCCCGAGCGTCCGAGGTGATCTCGTCTTGACTAAAAAACTAGGCGCGAACTCCGACTTCCGCCTCCTGCGCAGTCCAGCCAGCGACGCGATCGCTCAGGCTCAGGCCGAGGCCCGGCCGCGTCGGCACGATCATCCGGCCATCGCGGGTTTCAAGTTTTTCATTGAAAAGCGGTTCGAGCCATTCGAAATGTTCGACCCACGGTTCGCGTGAATAACAGGCGGCGAGGTGAACGTGTAGCTCCATCGCGAAGTGAGGGGCGAGCATGAGCCCGGCGTGATCGGCGAGGGCCGCGATTTTCAGGAACGGCGTGATGCCGCCCACGCGCGGCGCATCGGGCATCAGATAATCGGCGCCACGCAGTTTGATGAACTCCCAGTGCTCGGAGACGCTGGTCAGCATTTCGCCGGTTGCAATCGGCGTATCGAACTGGGCGGCTAGCGCGGCATGACCCTCGGCGTCGTAGCAGTCGAGCGGCTCTTCGATCCAGATCAGGTTGAATGGCTCGAACGTACGGCACATGCGTTGCGCAGTCGGACGGTCCCACTGCTGATTCGCATCGACCATCAATGGAAACGCATCACCGAGATGCTTGCGAACCGTGGTGACGCGTTGGATGTCGAGCGCGCAATCTGGCTGGCCGACCTTGAGCTTGATGCCACCAATGCCTTTTTCGCGCGAGATATCAGTGTTTTTCAACAACTGATCGAGCGGGGTGTGCAGGAAGCCGCCCGAGGTGTTGTAACAGCGCACGGACTCGCGTTGCGATCCCAGTAGTTTCGACAGCGAAAGCTTCGCGCGTTTGGCCTTCAGATCCCACAACGCCACGTCGAAGGCGCCGATTGCCTGCACGGCCATGCCACTACGGCCAACCGATGCGCCAGCCCACGCGAGCTTGTCCCAAAGGCGCGCGATGTCGTTCGGATCTTCTCCGATCAGCGCAGGGGCGATTTCCTTGGCGTGCGCAAACTGGCCGGGACCGCCCGCGCGTTTCGAGTAGCTGAAGCCCAGTCCGCGATGTCCGTCTTTCGTCTCGATCTCGACAAAGAGAATCGCGATCTCGGTCATGGGTTTTTGACGACCGGTCAGAACCTTTGCATCGCTAATCGGGTTGGCGAGCGGCAGAAACGTCGATGCAATTCGCACCCATTTGATGCTGTCGCCGCTCGTCGAATCCGTAGGCGCCGGGTTGAACGTATTCATGGGAGTTCCTTTCAGAGTATCAGTTGAATGAGCCGGTCAAGTACCGTGTCTCGGGGCGAGCGGACTTCGACGTGAGCCGTCTTCCGTCGGAGGCGATCCGTCGGGGTCGAGCCGCTCGAGCTTGCCGACGATCACGAGATAGGAGAACGCGCCGATCAACGCGAGGGTTGCAACATAGGTCAACGCGGTTTCGAAGGAGCCGGTGGTCTTGATCATCCAGCCGATCGCGAGCGGGGTGGCGATGCTGGCCAGATTCCCGCACAGATTGAACATGCCGCCGCTGATGCCCATTGCCTTCTTCGGCGAAACGTCACCCAGAATGCACCAGCCGAGGTTGCCAATTCCCTTCGCGAAGAAAGCGACCGACATGACCGCGACGACGACGGCGGTTGACTGCACGTAATTTGCAAGAACGATGGTGCTCGACAGCACCAGACCAGAGATGATGGGCGTCTTGCGTGCCGCGGTGAGGCTGAAGCCGCGCTTGAGCATCCAGTCCGACCAGAACCCGCCGATGATGCCGCCAAGACAACCCGCGATTGCGGGAAGCGCCGCGACGAGACCGACCTTGAGGATCGACATGCCTTTCGCTTCAATGAGGTATGTCGGGAACCAGGTGAGGAAGAACCAGGTGATCGAAGTCAGACAGAACTGGCCGATATAGATGCCGATCATCATGCGGTTGCAGGCAATACCGCGAACCTGGGCCCAGCTGAACGGTGCGGGGCCATCGCCCATTGTCGGGAGACCGCCGCCGTCTGCGATGTAGGCGAGTTCGGCTTCATTCACGCGATGGTCCCGCCTCGGCTCGCGGACTACCTTCAGCCACCACAGACCAATGAAGACGCCGACGGCACCTGTCAGGTAGAACACGTAATGCCAGCCCCAGGCATGCACCGTGTAGGTCATGATCGGCGTGAAGACGGCGAGAGCGAAATACTGCGCGGATTGAAATACCGATGTCGCGAGACCCCGCTCCGCACTTGGAAACCACATGACGGTCAGACGACTGTTGGCGGGAAACGCCGGCGATTCAGCGACACCCATCAGGAATCGCAACGCGAAGAGCCAGAAGAACGCCGATGCGAACAGGTGAACGTAACCCTGCAGGAACGTAAGCACCGACCACAAGACCAGGCTCAATCCGAGCACGAGACGCGCGCCGAAACGATCGAGGATCAGGCCGCCGGGGATTTGCATGGCGGTGTAAGCCCACCCGAACGCGGAAAACGCTATGCCCATTGTCAGCGCGTCGAAGCCCAACTCGTGGCGCATGCTCGGCGCGGCAATGGACAACGTCGCCCGGTCGACGTAGTTGAACACGGTCACGATAAAAATCATCGCGAGAATGAACCACCGGACGTTGGTCCGCTTCGGAACGGGCGAGTCGGTTCTCACTACTGTCTCCAGAGTTTTTCGGTTAGACGCGCGCCAGAGTGCGATGCCCCGGCGGCCCGTTTTTGGCTGGCATGTCGTCACCCAGCAGATGAATGCATGACCCGATCATACAATGATTGCGCAATCATTCAAGTAGAATTGATTGCGCAATCACTCGCGTTTTCCCTGGTGCGTTGGAGGCTTGGCGCAGGCGGGTCGCCGGGTCATTGCGCATCCGCTGTCGGTCCGAAGTCATGTTCGACGGACGGCCGAGCACTGGAATCCACCCGGCTATTTCCTCCGCCTGAGTGATTTGCAAACGCAAACGGTTAAAATTGTTTGCGCAATCAGGAGCATGCAATGGATGAACCCTTCGCCCGAAAATCCCAACCATCGCGCGGGGAGGCGAGTGACAGCGTCACGCTGATCGACGTCGCGCGGGTGGCTGGCGTTGCACCCATGACAGTCTCGCGAGCGCTTCACAGGCCGGAACTCGTGCGCAGTGAAACGCAAAAGAAGGTGCTTGAGGCCGTACGCTTGACGGGATACGTACCGAACATGCTCGCCGGGGGACTCGCGAGCAGCCGGAGTCGGCTGGTTGCGGTCCTGTTACCGACGATCGCAAGTTCGATCTTCGCGGACACCGTGCAGGCTTTGATGGACGGCCTCACGGAATCGGGATACCAGACCCTGTTGGGGCTGACCGGTTATTCGACCGCGAGGGAGGAGGAACTCGTCGAGGCGATTCTCGGAAGGCGGCCCGACGGCATCGTCCTCGCGGGCACGACGCACACGGACGCGACGATCCAGCGGCTGATGCGGGCGAAGATCCCGGTCGTTGAAATATGGGACCTCACCGATAAGCCAATCGATATGCTCGTGGGTTTCTCGCACGAGGAGGTTGGCGCTTCGGTCGCGCGGCACCTGCTGGAAAAAGGCTATCGGCGGTTTGGCGTGGTTTCCGTCAATGATCCACGCGGGTTACGGCGTAGTGAGAGCTTCATCAACGAACTGGCGAGGCATGACGTGTGCGACGTTCGGTTCGAGGTGCTGCCTGCACCGGCCACCTTGCAGGGCGGTCGTGAAGGGGTAAGCCGCATGCTCGTGTCGAATTCACCGGAAGTCGTATTTTGTAGTTCCGATACGCTCGCGCAAGGCGTCCTTGCCGAAGCCGCAAGCCGGCGGCTCTCCGTTCCGCACGATCTCGCGGTGATGGGATTCGGCGATCTGAGCACTGCGGCACATGTGTACCCGGCCCTGTCGACGGTCAGAGTGGATGGCGCTTCCATTGGCAAGCAGGCGGCTCAGGCACTGCTGCGACGTTTGGAGGGCCAGCCGGGCGAGCAGGTCGCGAGCTTTCGTATCGACACTGGCTTCGCCATCGTTGACCGGGATAGCGCGTAACCCGCAAGCGGGACCAAAGCCACCTGCTAGCCGCCGCTCAAAGTGGGGAGGAGAATCCTGTAGATGTGGATAAACGCCGGCCCCAGCAGGACGGTGAGAAGGGCAGGAAAGATGCAGAAAATGAGCGGAAACAGCAGTTTCAGCGCGATCTTCGATGCCTGCTCTTCGGCGCGCATCCGGCGGCGTGTGCGCAGCGTGTCCGACAGCACGCGCAACGAGGAGCCGATGCTGGTGCCGAAACGTTCGGCCTGAACCAGCATTGTGCAAAAGGAATCGACATCTTCGACACCGGTGCGCAAAGAGAGATTACGTAGCGCTTTTTCTTTGGTAAACCCGGAGCGCATTTCGAGCAGCATCAGTTGAAGTTCGCTGGCGACCACTGGGCTGCGCAGTTCGATTTCTGCCGCTACTTTCACTAACGCCGCGTCGAGGCTGAGGCCCGCTTCGACACAGACGGTCAGCAGGTCGAGCGCGTCGGGAAAATCTTCGAAAATCGCCCGCTTGCGCCACGCAATGCGGCGCGTCAGCACGAAATTCGGTAGGTAGTAACCGATCCCGCCGAGCAGGGCGAGCAGAGCCATCGACATGTACTTCTGCGCCGCGAGCGGCGTGTTGGCCAGCCACGCAAGGGCAATCAGCGGCAGCGCGAGCGCAAGCAGGGTTTTCGCGGTGAAATAGAGTGCGGCGGCCCCCTGCGTGCGCCAACCTGCATTCATCATTTGCACGCGCAGTGCGGAGTTTTCCCAGCCCTCGACCGGGATCGACAGTTTCGAAATCGGCTGTGAAATCTCAGCGAGCTTTTCGAGCCATGCTGACCCTGTCGGCATGCTGCCGGGTTCGGAGATGGGCAGATTGGCACCGCCTGCCTGTTCGATACGCCGGCGCATATCGCGCGGCGAGAATAGCAACATTGCGGCGAATACCGCGCCGAACACCACGGCGAAAAGGCCGACCAGCAACAGCATATGCATCGAGTCAAGCGTTTGCATGACAGCTCCTTAATATCCTGATCTGCGGCGCGTGTGCGGCAAGTCCAATCAGACGCGAATCTTCACGATGCGCCGCATCCACAGCACGCCGCATAA
Organism: Paraburkholderia panacisoli; assembly: GCF_008369935.1. Lineage (GTDB taxonomy): Bacteria > Pseudomonadota > Gammaproteobacteria > Burkholderiales > Burkholderiaceae > Paraburkholderia > Paraburkholderia panacisoli. The sequence continues at coordinate 286,937 of NZ_VTUZ01000003.1, forward strand.
CATGGAGAAAACCACTGCCTCTACGATCTTGATGCCGGCCGGGTCCTGCCACAGTACGTCAAGGAAAGTGGGGTTCAGGATCATCATGAACCCCGCGGTGCCGAACGGCAGCAGGCCAAGTATCCACGCCGACAACTTGCCCTCGGCCGACAGCACGCGGATCTTGTCGAACAGCTTCAGGCGTTCGCGGATCAGCGCTGCAATGCCGTCCAGTATCTCCGCGAGATTGCCGCCCGTCTCCCGCTGGATGAGGACGGCGATCACGAAGTAACGCAGATCGCGGATCGGTACGCGCGTTGCGAGATTCATCAAGGCCTCGTTCAGCGAGACACCGTAGTTGATTTCGTCGAACGTGATGCGGAATTCACCCCCCATCGGCTCGGCGAACTCGGTGCCGACCATGCCGATTGCGCTAGAGAACGCATGTCCTGCGCGCAGCGCGCGGCTAATCATGTCGGCGACGTCAGGCAACTGGCGTTCAAGTCGGCGCAGCCGCTGGCTACGCCGCCGGCTCACATGGAGGAACGGCAGCACCGATGTGGACAAGGCGCCGAGTGCGGCGAACATCGTCGGTACGGGCGTGAACGTGGCCAGGGCGAGCACGGTTGCAGGCAGAACGAGCGTTGTCCCGATCAACCGCGCAATCGACCACTTGAGGCCGGATTGCTGGATCCACAGGTCGAGCGTCTGGATGCGAGGCAGTTGCATCAGCAGCTTGTCGAGCAGTTCTGACTCGCTCAACATGCGCTGCTTCAGGATCGTCAAGCGCTCCTTATGAACCTGGCCTCCGGCGGATAAAGCGCGGATACGCGATTCGATCCGGCGGGCAGCAGGGCCGTGACGATTGTTCCACCACTGGTAGCCGCCCTCGAGCGCGAGCACGACAGCGAGGAACAGCAAGACGGCGAATGCGTAGAAGATCGGGTTCATGCAGGTCTCCTGAGACCGCTGCGAGTCGATAAGCGGATCGGGTCAGCCGGATCACGTGGTTTCGAAGTGCCGTCCCGGGTCGTAGGTCTGGTCGGGCAACGCGACGCCGAATGCCTGCAAGCGCTCAGCGAATTTGGGCCGCACGCCGGTCGCGCAAAACCGCCCGCGCACGATGCCGTTCTCATCGATACCGGTTCGCTTGAACGTGAAGATTTCCTGCATGTTGACGATGTCTCCCTCCATGCCCGTGATCTCCTGGATGCTGACGATCTTGCGTCGGCCGTCAGTCAGCCGGGCTGCCTGGACCACGACCGAGATGGCCGATGAAATCTGCTGTCGCATGGTCTTGGTCGGCAGCGACAGGCCCCCGAGGTTGATCATGTTTTCGAGGCGGGTCAGCGCATCGCGCGGGGTATTCGCGTGGATGGTGGCGAGCGATCCTTCGTGACCGGTGTTCATCGCGTTGAGCATGTCGAGCGCCTCGGCTCCGCGCACCTCACCGAGGATGATGCGATCAGGTCGCATCCGCAGGGCGTTGCGCACCAGCGTGCGCTGCGTGATCTCGCCACGCCCTTCGATGTTCGGCGGCCGCGTTTCGAGCCGCAGCACATGCTGCTGCCGCATTTGCAGTTCCGCCGCGTCTTCGATGGTCACGATCCGCTCATCGTCCGGAATGAAGCCCGACAGGACGTTGAGCAGCGTCGTCTTGCCGCTGCCGGTCCCCCCCGACACCAGGATGTTCACCTTCGCGCGCGCCAGTGCATCGAGCACTTCCGCCATCGGCGGCGTGAGGCTCTGCAACTGGATCAGGTCGGAGACTTGCAACGGATTGGCCGCGAAGCGCCGGATCGAGAGCAGGGGTCCGTCCACTGCGGATGGCGGAATGATTGCATTGACCCGCGAGCCATCTGGAAGACGGGCGTCGACCATCGGGCTCGATTCATCGATCCGGCGTCCGACGCGCGACACGATCTTCTCGATCACCTTCATGAGGTGTGCGTCATCGTAAAACGTCACGTCGGTCAGTTCGAGCCGTCCTTTACGTTCAACGTAGGTGTGCTTGTACGTGTTGACGAGAATGTCGGATATCGTCGGATCGCGCAGCAGGCTTTCCAGAGGACCGAACCCGAACATCTCGTCGTAGACGTCGATCACCAGCTGCCGGCGTTCGAGATCGTTGGCCGGCGCTTTCTCTTCTTCGAGAATGCGCGTAATGAGCGCACCGATTTCGTGGCGGACCTGTTCCGGCGGCATTCGCACCAGACGTTCCAGTTCGACTCGCTCGAGCACGAACTGATGGATTTCCCGTTTCAGCTTCTGGTAAGCAGCCCGCGCCATGTGGTTCGGCGAATGCTGTCCGCTTTCGCGCTCGCCAAATGGTTGCACGCGTTGAGAGGAAATTTGTTCACGCAGCGACATGATGGTCTCCTGTGGTGTATTACATAGCCTTGAGCTTCGGTGCCGGGCTGCGTCCGAAGAATCGGCTGAGCCGCGGCTCGGCCTTTACGCGCACTTCCTCGGACCCCGCGGAAAGGCTGACTATGTTGCTCGCGAGCGCAAGCAGACTGCGCGACACGGCGCTATTGCGGCTCAGCTTGGCTACCGGCACGCCGTGATTCACTGATTCCGACACGGTCTCGGTGTCTTCCGGGATGACCTGATAGGGACGCATGCCGAGAACTTCCTCCAGCGCGGCCCGTGCGCGTTCCCCAACGCGCGTGTACCGGTTCAGAAGCAGCCGGGTCCGGTCAGGCGGATAAGCAAGCGACGCCAGGATCTCCTGCAGACGCCGGCCCGCGCGTACATGCGGCATGCTCGCCTGCAAGACGAGATGGATCTGGTTGCTGCGATCAAGCGCCAGTATGGAGAGCGGATTGAGCGATTGTCCGAGATCGAAGATCACCAGGTCGTAGCGCGGAACGGCGACGCCCAGAATCCATTCGAGCCTTTCTTCCTTGATCTCCGAAGCCTTGATGGGGTCGCCGGCGCCGGCGAGTATGTGGAACGTGTCGCTCACGTGGACGAGGCAGGCGTCGAAAAAAGCCGCGTCCATCCGCTCTACCTGCGCGCACACCTGCGGCAACGTCGAGGGGGGTCTTTCGTCGGTGATAAGAAAGGCGGCATCCCCATAAAGCTGGTTGAGATCGATCAGCAGCACACGTTTTTGCTGGCTATCCGCAATCGCGTGCGCCACGTTGCTGGCGATGAAGCTGGTCCCCGCTCCGCCCTTGCAGGACAGGAACGAAACGATCTGCGTTTCGTGCGTGCCACTCAGTGCCACCTGACTCTCGATGCGCGACAGCGCTTCACCGAGCGAAGCCTTGTTGAGCGGCCAGCCGAGCACGTCGCGAAAGCCGGCGCGCATGGCTTCGATCAGCGTCTGCGGCGACGCATCGGGAATCAGCAGGATGGATGTGACCTGAGGGCGCCGGTTGCACAGCTTGCCGACGACCGGAAGCTCGGCGGTTTCGAGCGACGATGCGTCGACGATCAGCACGTCGAAGGCGTCCAGACTGTCGCCGCGTTCTACGAGCGAGGACGGTCTGCCGGCCACGCGGGTCGTGCGATAGTTGCCGCATTCGCCGATCAGACTCACGATTTGGGCCAATCGCGTGGCGTTTTCCGAAGCGATGAGAATGTTGATCATGGTCGTGGCTGCCTGGGTATGTTGTGTTATTGACAGACGGTGCCGCCCGTCGACGTCGCGAGACTTTCGCGCGGAAGGGTGGTCGTGAGCGGTGGCATCTTGAGGGTGAGGGGCACGAACGGAATCATGGTTTTCACACTGAGGTTGGTCACGCTGACCGTGACTAACGTGCACGTGCTGCGTGCAGTGGCGGCGTCGGAATCGCAACCGGACGGTGTGTACGTGACGCTCACGTTGGACGCGGCGAGCAGAGGCAGCAGGCCTGTTATCCTGCTTTTGATGACCGCAGCACCGGCATCGCAGACCGTGGCGGTACGTGCGCCGAGGCGCACGGCTTCACTCGCGGTGTTCCAGTAGAAGAGCACACGGCCCATTTCGCAAATGCCGATCAGCAAGGTGCACAAGATGCCTGCGACCAGCGCGAACTCGACGGCGGCCGCACCGCGTTGTGCGCGCAGCCGCAGTGGCCGGGAAACAGGGCTCCGGTTCATGACACTTGCCTCATCACGGTGACGATGTTGCCGAATGTCAGTTGCGACAGATTGAAGTAGTTCAAGATCGGGGAGTACGGATACCCCTTGATCTTGACTTCGACGAGGTTGATGCTGCCGGCTGCGTTTGAAGGGCCGGTTCCGTTGTTGTTGTCGTAGGTCGGGACGTTGGCGAACTGCACCGGATCGGAGGCATCCGCGCAATTGGTCGTGTGCGCGCTGTCGCACACGACCACCATCGAGGTCGTCAAACCTGTTACGAGCTCCGTTCCGCTTCCCGGCGCCGCGCAGGTCGTGCTGCCGTAGACGACGAGACACTGGGCCTGCGCGAGCGGGTAGGCGCTATCGGTCGGCAGGTAGGTGGACAGATAGCGAGCGGCATCGCGTGTCGCTTTCGTGAGCGCTTCGTACTGGTAGATTGCGTGGCCGAATTCGGCCACGCCGGCGACGAGCGTCACGAGCGGAATCAGCACGATGGCGAATTCCACCGCGGCGACACCGCGCATGCGTGCTGGACGGGTAGAGCGTTTGTTCATGACAGTCCCCTATTGCAGCAATACTGGTACTTGCGGGCCGACCGAGCTGCCTGAACCCGGCACACCCTGCGTCGCACACGGGCTTCCCGGCGCTGACGACGAACCGCGGTACTCCAGATGGACCGGGCCCGGATTGCCGCCGGAGTCCATCGGGTCGAGCATCAGCACACAATCCCAGGAAATGACCGGAGCCTGGTGGCTTTTGTCCAGCACCCCGCAGTCCAGTTCGGGCGCAAGCGCGAGACGCCGGTCGGCACCGAGCGGGTAGTTGCTGGCGCTGTAGGTTCCTTTGGTGTTGCTGCCGGACAGCGTGTCGCCCTGATAAGGCTGAAACGTTTGGCGCTTGCTGACGAAGTTGCTATATGCGCCGGTCTGCGTGGGCCACGACGTTGCGGTGTAAGCGTATCCGGTGAAATCAGGCTCGCCGTCGGCAGGTCCCTTGTACGAGGTGCCATAGATGCCGAACCGCGTATTCCAGGCACCTGAATCGGCGACCATGTTGCCGGTCGAACCGATGTTCGCGCCGACGGCGGGCAGGGCGCAATAATTCCCGGTCAATTGATTCTTGATCGAATTGGCGCTGTTGCTGCCGTCGAGGGCGGCCCATCCAAAGTTGCCGGAACCGTATGCCGGAGAGGCGCCGGTTTTCGACGCGATCCACTGCCCGACCGTATACGTTTCACCTGCTGTCGGCGGAGTGGTCTCCGTTCCTGCCTTGCAGATGAACGCCGGAATCGCGCAGGTGGTTTGCGCGGCACCAACGGTTGCGACTGCCGTGGCCGAAACGGTTGCATTCGCTACGCTCGTGCCGCTGAATGCGCCAAGGACCTGTATGAACCAGTTCGCAATGTTCGCCTTGGATGTCGTGCATTTTGCGTACTTGATGTTTGCCGGAGTGCCGACGGAGCTCTTCGGCAGGAAGGGGTTGCTCAGCGAATCGCTGAACAACACGCTGCTGTCGGTTGTCATCTGCACGGCGCCGCTCTGGAACAGCGCGTAGTTGAGGTGGCCAGCAGTGATGCCGGCCGCCTCGGAGACAGACAGATTGACCGTTGCACCGGTGAGATCGCGTGCGGCGGCCAGCGCGCAGGCATCGGCGCTGTTCTGCAACTCGCTTCTGGTCACGTACAGCTTGCCGAGATCGAGCGCGAGGCCGACGAAGCCGATCAGCGCCACGAGCGACAACGCGACGATGATGGACACCGCGCCGCGCTCGCCTCGACGAACTGCACCGCACCTGCCTGACTGATTAGCGCTACGCATGACGCCCCCGTGCAGAGTGTTCTTACTGACCGCTGGCCCCGCCGCCCCCGCTTCCGATGCCGATGACAAACGCGTTCGGCGACGGTGCGGGTTGCTGAAATGACTTGTCGTAGGTCTCCATTGCCGAAACGGCGGACCTGCCGTCGATGCCCCGAGCCGACTGCGCATGTTCTGCCGCATGTGGATCGATGATCTGCGCCTGGGTGACGGTTTTGAGCGCCTCGCCAAAATGCGCGTCCCAGATCGGCGTGCTGGACATGCAACCGCCCAGCGCTGCACAGACCGGCACGATGAGCGCAGCCCAGCGTGCGAAAGCAAAGTGTTCGTGTTTCATGAGATTCCCCTTGGCATCACATCAATGTTCGACCGCGTCGGTGGAAGCGTCCGCGTTCGCGACTTCTTGCCGAACGTTGCGGGAGGCGATCCGTGCCGCAGCGCTTTCGATACGGGCGGCGCGGGCCGCCTGTCCGGTCTGCGCGGATGGCGGCGCGTCCGCTAGCGGCGCCGCGGTGCCGGCCGCCGCATCCGGCATGGGGCGCGACCGGTCGGCGCTGGGCGCCGCGGCCTGCGGGCCGGGCTGCGGCAACGCCGTCGCCACGGGCCCGGTGGGCGGTTGCTGCGGCGGTGCGGGCGAGGGCAGCGGTGCCGGCGGACTCACCGAAGCCGGGGCGGGCATGGGCGAAGCGCCCGGAGCAGCGCCGGCAGGCGCGGCAGGCATGTTCGGGCGACGGCCTTCCATGTTGCCGGTCGCGTAGATGTCGGCTTGGTTCGGCTGTGAGAAGCTGTCCGTGGGTAGCGGGAGGTTCGCGGTTTGCAGCGGCTTGACGAGATGCGGCGTGATGATGAACACGAGTTCCGTGAGGTCCTGCTGGAATGACGTGCTGCGCGCCAGCGCTCCGAGAACCGGCACTTCGCCGATGCCGGGAATGGCTTTCAGCGCGCCGGTCACGTTGTTTCTCAACAGGCCGCCGATCGCAAACGACTCGCCGTCGCTCATCTGGACCATCGTGGAGGCACGGCGCGTCGTGATGAGCGGCAGAATCGACACACCGCTCACGTTGGTCGCGCTGAGCGTGATGCCGGTCGGCGAAAGCTCGGACACTTCAGGTGCGACCTTCAGGCTGATACGGCCGTTGGAGAGCACGGTCGGCGTGAACTTCAGGCCGACACCGAACTCCTCTTCCTGCAAGGTGATGGTCGTCGCCCCCGTGCTGCTGCTCTGCGGTACCGGAATGAAGATCTTGCCGCCGGCGAGGAAGGTAGCCTCCTGGCCGCTGATTGCGACGAGGTTCGGTTCGGCGAGGATCTTGACGAGGTCGTCCGTCTTTTGTGCATCGATGGCGAAGCTCAACGGGCGGTTGTTCGCCTTGCTGCCCGCAATGAGGCTCGATACGCCGGCCAGCAGGTTGCTCACGAGCGCGCCGCTCCATGAGCCGAAGCCACCCTGAATATTGAGCGCCGCGCCCATCTGGTTCATGAGCGTCTTCGACACCTCGGCGACCTTGACTTCGAGCATGACCTGCTGGGGCGCGTCGACCGTCATCATGTTGATCACCTCGGCCGCCTTGCTGGTGCTCGAACTCTGCTGGTTCACGTTGGTCCCGTTGCCGAGGCTGCCGGACCCGCTCTGCGATTGCTGGGTGGGCTGTGCGCTCGCAAAGGCCTTCGCGATCTCCAGCGCCTGTTGGGCGGCTGGCGAGCTCGACACGTTGCCCCCGAGCACCAGGTTGCCCGCGGCGGTCGATACGCGGATGCCACGCTCGCCGGGCAACAGTTGCCCAAGCGATTGCTGTAGGCCGTTGGCGTCGATGTTGACGATCACATCGATCATCTGGCATCCGCCGCTGCGTCCCTGAATGATCATGTTGGTCGTGCCGACCGCCATGCCGACGAGGTAAAGCGTGCGCGGCGACACCAGCGTGGCTTGCACGATCGTCGGATTGCCGAGCGTGCGGTTGCGTACCGGTTCGGCGAGAGGCAGGACTATAGACTTGCCGACCGGCACGACGACGTTGGTTTCTTCGCGGATCTCGCCGGTGCAGTTCGGGCCGCGCAGCGGCACGGAGGCGCCGGCTGCTCCACCGGCCGGCATCGGCGCCATGCTGACCATCATCGGTGTCGGCACGCGGCCCGCCGGCAACGGAGCATTTGGCCGGGCCTTCGCGAGCGCTGCGCCTTCGGCCGCTTCCTGCGCTACGCCGCTTTGTGCGACAAGCAATCCGGTGCACAACGCCGAGGCGAGTACGACGCCGCTCAGCGAGCGGCTATGCATCGCCCTGCCGGTTGAGAACCCCAGTTTCGTTTTCATTTTCCTGCCCCCGTTTCTCGACATCGATGGATCGAGACTTTCGTTATTTGCCTTGTTGGTGCCAGTTGCAGCAGCTCGTCTTCGCAGATGCCGCCGCATCCGGCCTAGAAACATTCGACACTGCCCAACGCACCCGAGAGCACGCCGACGCAGTCTCGCTTCGCCGCTGGTCGTGCGGCGTAGTGCACGCGCGCCGGACGTGCGGGCAAAGCTGCAGGTGCCGAAGCCGGTGCGGCTACCGGTGTGCCGAGCAGCGTGAACTTCGTGGCGCCGCCGGTCGGCAGCGTCGCCTTATCGACCTGGTTGCGCAGCACCAGCGACAACGTGCCGACGCTGCGCGCGAGGTCGAGTTTTTCCGCCTGGTCAGGCGTGACTTCGAGCGTGACCGCGTTGACGACCTTCGGCGCCGTGTCATCGCGATTGACCTGTTGGGCCACCGCGAGAACCAGGATCTTTTCCAGCACGATCTTCGAGATGCTTTGCTGAGCGTCGCTCTTGCCCGGCTCCTGGGTATTCACGATGACGTCGACGTAGTTGCCCGGCAGCGCGAAGCCAGCTACGCCGACCACGTCGTTGACGCGGACCGTGATGGCGCGGTTGCCTTCGCCGATGACGGCGGAGAGGCCGCCTTTGGTGCCGATCGGTGCGAGTTTCGACTCGATCACGGGCTCGCCGCGTCCGAGACTCGCACGCACCACACGGCCCTCGAGCGACTTCGGATCGGTGAATGCACCAGGCGGCACGCTTCCCGTCGGCCAGTTGACGGTGCGGATCAGATTGGCGGTGAGCGGCTCGCCGAGACTGACGTCGCCCGCCGCGACCGCGATCGGCGTAACCGCATTTGACGAGGTTTGTATCAGCCATCGCGAAGCAAAGACCACGGCGGCCAGACCGGCCAACATGGCGACGGCCAGCATGACTAAAGCGCGACTGTTTTTCATGGTGATACTCCTGCTTAGGTCGTTGGACACTTGCCGGTCAACCGGCGGCCAACTGTTGGCCCGGCCGGTCGGCCGTAGGTGGGTAGGTACTGTCGTGGTCCATCGCGGTGCCGAAATAGCCGTGCCATGCTTCGCGCAGTCCTTCCCCTGTCACTTCGCGCGCCGTGCCGCGGTAGTGCGCCGTGGCGGAGATGAGATTGAGCAGATCGCCTGGATAGCAGGCCAGGAACGGTTTGCCGCTCGGCAGATGCAGGTTGTGGAGCAGGTAATCGAAGGAGGCTTGCGTAGCAGTGAGATTGAGCGCCGCACAACGCGCGTTGAAGACCGCGCGATACTCGTCGACAGACAAGGGTCCGACGTACAGCTTCGAGCCGAGCCGGCGCAGGAATGCGTCGTCGAATTGGGCCGGAGCGAGATTGGTGGAGAACACCGGCCATACGTCGAAAGGCGCAACGAAGCGCGAGCCGGATTGCAGCGTGAACTGATCGACGCCCCGATCGAGCGGCATCAACCAGCGGTTGAGCAGGTCCTGGGGCGCGATGCGCTGGCGCCCAAGATCGTCGACGATATACAGGCCCATGTTTGCTTTCATGTGCGGCGGCGCCTGGTAGAAGCCGGCCGTGGCGTCATAGCGCAGGTCGAGCGATTCGAGCGTCAGTTCGCCGCCTGAGATCACCACCGGGCGGCAGCACATGTGCCAGCGCGGGTCGCTCGCCTGCGTCTGACTCTGCTCGGGCGCATCGCGATGCACGAGTGGGTCGTAAACCTGGACGATTTCGCCGCGTACGTAGAGCGCATAGGGAATCGGCACGTTGCCGCGCAGCAGCAGTCCAAGCCGCTCGGCGAGAAACGTCTTGCCGCTGCCTGCGAGACCGTGCAGCATCAATGGCCGTCCGGCATTGAGCGATGCCGCAGCTGCATCGAGCAGCGCGTGGTCGACGACCACATCGCGGAATGCCGAACTTACGTCGCCTTGCGTGATGCGGACCCAACGAATCGAGTATTCGCGCACACTTGCTGCATAGCCGTCGAACGCGATGGGGGCAGGGCCGCAATATCTGCAGCGCGTCATTTCGTCTTGTGCGAGATTGCGGCCGCTGTCCGTGAGACGAAGCTGCACGTCGATGTCATTCGCGCCACGGTGGGTGATCTCGACAAGGTGCTCACGCACGAGAAATGCCAGCACGTCGTCGAGTACGCCCACCGACAGCTTGTGCCGCTCGGCGAGGTCCGCGAAACTCGACTTGCCGTGCAGCAGGACGGATTTGAGTACGAGCCGTGTCACGAACTCCTGCGGCAGTCCGGTTTCCGCGAGCGTGCGCGGAGCACGCAGCGACACCGTGGATTCCTCCGCGTGCCGGCCGTACGACGGGTCAGGCTCCGGAAGGTGCGTAACCTGCGCGACACTTCCGCTTTCAAGGCTCTGCTGGTTCATCGCTCTTTTCTCCCGGACCGGTTTGCGACCGGCATCACAGGCTGTACGATTCCGGCTGTCCATGCTGGCGGCAACCCGGCATTTCTTCGGCTAGGCAGCCGATGCGAACAACACACCTAATGTCCCTGCGGCAATGGCAACACCGTAGGGCAGTGATCCAACCGATTCGATCTGTTGGTAGTGAAGATTCCCAGCCATCTGTTGTCCGGGGCGCCACGCGCTCCTTAAGATGCACCAGAGATTCACGAGCAGTTGCCTCATGCGGCGGCGACGCAAGGTGACGCACAGCGACCAGATCCCGCCCGCGACGAACGTTGCCAGGGCGATACGGACGGTCATCGCCGGTCCGACCCAGGCGCCGATCGTCAGCAGCAGTTTCACGTCGCCGGCGGCCATGCCCCGCAACAGATAGAAGGGCAGCAGCACCGCGAACCCGGTCAGGGCGCCCGCGAACCAGTCAGCACTTCCGGCCAGCGGGCCGTTCAGCCGGATCTGCGCGACAAGCGCGGCGGCGAGGCCGATCGCGATGATCCGGTTCGGAATCCGCCGGCAAGTGAGGTCCGTGCTGGCTGTCACGATAGCGAGCGCAATCACGCATGCAGGAATGGGTTGTGGGGGCAGAAACATGGCGGCCTCGATTCAGTTCGTCTACATTTATCCCAGCGCCATCGCGATGCGGGTCCCGATGCGCTGATAGAGATTGCCCACGGAACTGCCGAGCGTTGCGACCGCGCCGAGGATCGTCACTGCAATGAGAGACCCGATCAGTGCGTACTCGATCGAGGTGATGCCGCCGTCGTCCGACAGCAATTGCTTCGCAATGTCGCTCCACGTGTGCATGGCTGTCTCCCAAATTGGTTCGTCGCCGGTTCCGCTCGACGGTGAAACACGCAATGATCCCTGGGGAAGACGGGAGAAACGGAAGACCGCTCACCCGTCAATCCCGTCTCTACAGATCGTTTCCGATCGTGGTGAACACCGCGTTCAGATCCGTCCCGACTAGCGTTACGGCCCCGATGATGACCACCGCAATTAGCGAGGCGATCAGGCCATACTCGATGGCCGTCACGCCTTGTTCGTCCGACACGAAACGTTTGATGCGGGCTGCGTCAATCCGGAGGGACTGCAGCAACGCGACGCGTCGTGCGGCTTTTCTCATCGCATTCATTGCTCGCTCCTGTCTAGGTAATGGAGTGCTGTCCGAATCGAGATCCGGCGGAGACGGACGAATCAACGGATTGACGTCGTCCGTCGGCGCGCGGCTTATAGGTCATTCCCAATCGTCGTAAAGACCGAATTCAGCTTGTTGCCGACGGTCGTAACGGCGCCGATGATGACGACGGCGATCAGAGCTGCGATCAGTCCGTATTCGATGGCGGTCACACCATCTTCGTCACGAACGAAACGCTTGGCTTGGGCGATGATATGTTGCATGGCTTGCTCCTTTGGATAACTAATTAAAACCCTTTGGCCTGAATAGGCTGAGGGAAGGTACTACGGGCACTGCGGAAAAGAAGGGCGCCGAGTCTAGGCTGGCCGTGCCGGCGTACACACGGATGCGTGCAAACCGATCTGGCCAGAAGAGTCGCTGCGAGGAGACAGGCCACGGAGCGTGTGCAAGGCGGATTGCCAGGCGTAGGGTCCGTGGAGATCATTGTCGGCGCGATGATGCGCGCGGCGAATGAGCGACGTGGTTGTTGCCGGGAACGTGAAGCCGCTGTCGCTGTGACGACGGTGGGCCCGTCGTTTTGTTTGATCGATCTTCATGTTGTGGTCCTCGACTTCTATTGCTCGTTATTGGCTTGCGGCTTATGCCGGAGCCCGCTAGTCAGTCGGCGATCACCATCTGTTCTCTTTCCATCCGCGCTGTCTTTGATGATCGCAGCTGCGTATGTGAAGGAACTCCCCCGTGGCTGACTCCCGTCGCGTTTTCAGGATCCCCCTCGTACATGCTCCTGAATCGCACCGGTCGTCATGTCGTCGACTTCCGCGCCCTTTCCTTCGCAAGCTCTGGGCCAGCTTCCCCAAATACCAGGAAAGACGGGCGTGACGCCGGTTTGCCCGTTGTCCAATCCCGGCCTCGGCGCACAGGTCGTCTCAAATCTGCAACGTTTTCGGGTGTCAATCCGCCCGAGGCGGAATCCCGGAAAGTCCCGCCGTTCGTCGCGCGGCGGAAAACGTCTCGCGATTTACCCTGGTTCGGTTCGAACGCTTGCGGCGATGAAATCGGGATATTTCCAGGGGGCCACCGGTCCGAACAGTCTCAAGGTTGAAACGCGACTCATCCGGCACGCGAAAAAACGCGTCGAATTTGCGCTGTGGCGCGTGACTTTGGTGGGTGCCACGGCCGGTGAGGAAAACGATGGCTTGAAAGTCAAAGTATTTCCTACAACAATGAATCGACCACAAGCGCGCGATGAACCATTCGTTCGCTTAGGAATGGAAACCAAAAAAATCAGATAGACCGGATGAGAATAAACATCCGGCTCTCGTGCGAGGCGGGGATCATGTACTTTTCAGATCGGGGAGCGCTCGGTGCCGAGCGTCGCATCCATAGCTGGCTGACACGCGAACGCGTGCTGCTGTACAGCTGCGTGATGCTGGTGCTGAACGTCATCGTGCTGGCGGCATGGGGTTGGTCCAGCAGCGGCTTCATGGCACCTGATGTCACCCGGCCGGGCGTCGACTTCTCGGTCTTCTGGACGGCATCACATATGATGCTGAACGGTTTGCCTGCGGCGGTCTACGACTACCCCACTTTTGCACGGGCAGAATCGGCGCTTTTCGGTGCGTATGTGAGTCGTGGCTTTTTGCCGTGGCTTTACCCGCCAACGCTACTGCTGCTCGTCACACCGCTTGCTCTTCTGCCTTACACCATCTGCTATTTACTGTTCGTGTGCGTCGGCGCCTGGTTGTTCGCAACGGGGACGCTAGGTGTCAGCGGTTTCGCTGCGCACTTTCGCCGTCCGCAGATTGCGTGGCTCGTCGTGCTGGCGTATCCGGGTGTCTATGTCGCAGCCGTCATTGGGCAGAATGCGTTACTGACCGCCGCGCTGATGGCCTTCGCGGTTCGCTGGACCGAAAAAAAGCCCGTACTGGCCGGTATTTGCATCGGCTTGCTGGCGATCAAGCCGCAATTGGCGGTGCTGCTGCCGGTGGTGTTGATCGCGGCGCGTGCATGGAAAACCATATGGATGGCAGCGATCAGCGTAGCGACGTTTGCAGCACTGAGTGTGCTGGTGTGCGGCACTCAATCGCTCCACGCGTTCGCGGCCAGCACAAGCTTCGCGCGGGAGTTCGTGCTCGAGAGCCGCATGCAGTACTGGTTCGCGTCTCCGACCCCGTTCGCCGCATTGCGCCTCGCCGACGTATCGGTCGCCATGGCCTATATCGCGCAAGGCGGCGTCGCACTCATCGCAGCGGTAGCCGCGTGTTATGTGTGGAAACGCACAGACGATCTGCGGATGCGGGCCTCGGCACTGGCAGTGGCGACGTTGCTCGCCAACCCCTATCTATGGTTCTACGAACTGACCTGGCTCGGCGTGGCGGTTGCCTGTATCGCGGTGTGTGGTCTGGAAAAGGGTTGGCGGCGCGGCGAACAGGCCATTCTGGTGGTGGCGTGGCTGCTGCCGCTATACGAGTACCTCAATCGCCTGACCCAGTTGCCGCAAATCGGACCGGTGGTCCTGCTGCTCGTCCTGCTCGCGATCGTTCGGCGCGTGCGGCTTGATACCCAGGAGGCGGCATGAACCTGCACACCTTTCGCCACGCGCCGCCAAAGTGCCGGCCGCTGCCGGCATTGCACGCAGCGGGTCCGGCGAGGCGTCCGCATTGGCTCAACGCGGATCGTCTGCGGCTATACCCGATCATCGTATTTGGGTGCTACGCATTGTTCATCGCAATCTATCTGATCCGGCTGAGCCGGCAGAATGAGGTGAGCGGCATGAGTCCATTCGTGGTGGATTTCCTGCCGTTCTGGAGTGCCGCAGTTCTTGCGCTGCATGGGCATGCAATCGACGCGTACAACGTTCAGGCGCTATCTGCGATCGAGGTCGGCACGGTTCCGTACCTCGGCACCGTCAACGGCATCCTGCCGTGGCTGTATCCGCCAAACACGCTGTTGCTGGTCGTTCCGCTCGCTCTGCTTCCCTATAAGGCAGCTGCGGTGCTATGGCTCGGCGGCGCGTATGTGCTCTTCATCAAGGTGATCCGGGCCATCGTGCCGGACCGGCATGCCATCCTGCCTGTGCTGTTCTTTCCTGGTGCGCTTTTCGTTATCAGCGTCGGGCAGAACGGATTGCTGACAGCAGCGCTCGCAGGCTGTGGCCTTGTATGGTTGCCCCGCAGACCGGTTGCTGCAGGGGTCTGCATGGGTTTGTTGTGCATGAAGCCACAACTGGTCCTGCTGTTTCCGCTGGCGCTACTGTGCTCCCATTCGTGGCGCGCGCTGGCCGCTTTCGTGTTGACGGCCGGGGCCACACTTGCGTTTGCTGTGCTCGCGTTCGGCGCGGACACGCTAACCGCATTCCTGCATAACACCGGGATTGCCACTTACAGCATCGAGTCCGCACACGCCACGCTGGCACGCATGCCGACTGTATTCGCGCTCGCTACGTTGGTTCATGCACCGGCTGTGCTCGCCTACTCGGCGCAAGCCGCGTGCGCGCTGATCGCCGCGGCTGCCGTCTGTTACGCGTGGGGCCGTGAAAGCTCGTATGCCCTGCGTGCAGCAACGTTGATCTGCGCGAGCCTGCTCGTGAGCCCGTATCTCTACGACTACGACCTCGCCTGGCTCGGTGTGCTGATCGCGTGGTATTGCCGGCATGCGCTGGTCGAGGGTTGGGAACGCGGCGAAAGGGAATGGCTGGCCGTGCTCTGGATCGCGCCGCTTGCGGGCATGTTGATCGTTGCCTGCGGGCCGTTCCAGTTCTTGCCGTTGATCTCGCTGACAACGCTCGGAATGCTGCTGCGGCGCATCGCGCTGGAAGGACGCAAGGCCCCGGTCTTCCAACGTTATGCCGACGAGTGAGGACCGTTACACGAGAGAAGGAAACGCCGGAGACAAACGTGCGCGATGTGCGCTCCGCGCTTGCACCGGCTCATAGCGTCAAATCAGGTTTACGGGGAGGTAATGATGTTTGATCAAAATAAAATTCCACTGATTTCACTGGTAGTGCCGTTCTACAACGAAGGGGAGGCGGTAGGTCAGTTCTTTAGGGAGATCGTTCCGGTTCTCGAGGGGATTGCATCGACGCGTTTCGAAATAGTCTGCGTCAACGACGGCAGCAGCGATGGCACGCTCGATAAGCTGATCGCCGCCAGCGTGCGCGACGCGCGCATTCGTGTCATCGACCTGACACGAAACTTCGGCAAGGAGGCGGCGCTGACGGCCGGCATCGACGAAGCGTGGGGCGACGCGGTGATCCCTATCGACGCGGATCTGCAGGATCCGCCGAGCCTGATTCCGGTGATGGTCGAACTTTGGCGGGAGGGCGCGGAAGTCGTCGCCGCCAAACGGACCAACCGGGCTTGCGACACCTTCGCAAAACGTACGGCTGCCGCGATCTACTATCGCGTTCACAATGCGCTGTCTGAAGTCAAGCTTCCGGAAAACGTCGGCGATTTTCGCTTGATGGACCGGCAGGTCGTCAATGCATTGCGAAACTTGCCGGAGCGGCGGCGCTTCATGAAAGGGCTGTTTGCGTGGGTTGGCTATGGGACCGTGATCGTCGAGTACCAGCGCGAACCGCGCAGCGCGGGTCATTCGAAGTTCTCCGGTTGGCGGCTGTGGAATTTTGCGCTCGAAGGCATCACGAGCTTCAGCACCGTGCCGTTGCGGAGCTGGAGCTATATTGGCCTTGCGATCGCCACGGTGGCTTTTGTATATGGCGGCTTTATCATCGGCCGTACGCTTTGGCTCGGCAACCCGGTGCCGGGCTATGCGTCACTGCTTTCCGTGATGCTTTTCATGGGGGGTATCGAGTTGGTTGGGATCGGCGTGGTCGGCGAATACATCGGCCGAATCTACTACGAGACGAAGGGACGGCCCGTCTACCTCGTGCGCCGCCGCTATCAGGAAAATAGCAAGATCAGCACGCTGCCCGTGGGGCGCAACAGCTCACGCATGTCGGACACGCTGCGGCTTGAACCCTCGCGCAAGCGCGTGCGGTTCGCAAGCCGCTGATCCGTGGAGGCCTGAATCATGTCCCCCGATGCTTATCTTCAGATGGCCGAGACCGAGGCCGAACATTGGTGGTTTCGCGGCCGGCGCGATGTGTTGAGTTCGGTGTTGCGCCGCCTTGCGTTGCCGTCCCGCGCGCGCGTGCTCGAGGTGGGCTCGGGCACAGGCGGCAACCTGCAAATGCTGGCCGAATTCGGCAGCGTGAGCGGATTGGAGATGGACGAGACGGCGCGAAGGTTGACCGCGAAAAGCACCGGAGCGCGTTTCGATATCCGCGCAGGGCGTTGCCCGGATGATGTGCCTTTCGATGGCGAACGCTTCGATCTGATCTGTTTTTTCGATTGCCTCGAGCACATCGCCGACGACGTTGGCGCGCTTGCGCGCATGCGGGAAGTCCTGGCCCCCGGCGGGAAAATCGTCGTGACGGTGCCGGCGTATCAATGGCTATGGAGCGCGCACGACATCCATCTTCACCACTATAGACGCTACGGTCGAGCCGCGATCGCGGCGTGCGCCGACGAAGCAGGATATCGAATCGAACGCACGACTTACTTCAACACGTTGCTGCTTCCGCTGGCGATTGCCGTGCGTTTTATCGATCGTCTGCTTAAGCGCGACCGGTCCAGCGGCGATGCTACGCCAGCCGGCGCCCTGAATAGGCTTCTCTATCGAATCTTCAGTGCCGAGCGTCATTGGGTTTCACATGGCGGGTTGCCGTGCGGCGTGTCGCTGCTCGCCGTGCTGACGGCGAAGTGACACCGGCATGAAAAATAGCACCGAGTTGAGAAAACTGATCCGTTTTGGCATATGCGGACTGTCGGCGACCGGCTTGCATATCGGCGTGGCCGGCGCGCTGATCTTGCACGCTGGTATGTCGCAGTCTCTCGCGAATACGGTCGCGTTCGCCTGCGCGACCTCCTGGTCGTACCTCGTGAACACGCTTTGGAGTTTTTCGTCGTCGCTGCGTGCGCGGAACGTCTGGCGATTCATCGCTGTTTCGCTTGCCGGTGCGGTCTTGACCGGACTGGTGTCCTACCTCGCGCAGATGACGGGTGCCGGACCGTGGATAGGGATTGCGATGGTTGTATGTGCGGTAACGCCGCTCACTTTTGTCACACACCGTCGCTGGACATATCGATAGAACGTGGACATCTGCGTGGCGCCGCGTTCCTCATGGAGACCGGGAAGCCGTTGAACAGGCCGGGACGATGGCATGTAACGAGCTATCGTTATCGAGCAGATCCGACAAACAGGAGGCCTTGTGCGATGCACCGTCGTTCTTGAGTTCGATGATGACGATTCAACTACCTTGCGTCGAGTCGAGTTGACGCGGCTGCAGCAAGAGATCGCGAAAGCCGAACCCGGTGACGGAGGCCTGTCTCTCGCCGAGGGAAAGCTTGGGGCCGATCCCGCAGCACTTCACGCTCGAGCGACATCTGCTACGGGATTCCCTCTATCGCAAACAGCTCGCCGCACGCTTCGCCGTCTGGCATCGTTTTACAGAGGCCACCCAAGATCCGTCCGTTTTCTGAGCAAGCGTGTGTCCTCTCCGCTATTGTGCGGCGAACAATTTAACGTGACAGCGCCATTGGGACAGGATTTTCCCAAAGACACTGGCTTATCGGTGCATTCACAGGTCGGACTCAACGCCGCGGCTAGTCAATTGAATGGACGTTCGTGGAAAACCCTGAACTACGAGACGCACGCAAAAAATTCAGCAATCTATTGCCGCCACCCAGGTTAAATCCGTACAAAGTGGCGAATTTTTTCAAAGACGGGACCGAAGTAATTTTCCCTGTCCGAGTCGATCCAGCAAAATAAAATGTGTTATGTGCGCGTGCGGCGTTGCATCAAAGACCACCAACGGCGTTTAAGGCCGTAATACAGGCGATAAGGATCGAAAGTGTTGCGGCGCATCAGACGACGATAAAAAGTGATAATCTTTCCGGCGCCCTGTTTCCATTTACGTTCAGTTTCGTCCCGCTTTGTAAGCTGATCTAGCCAGTTGAATTCGCGGTATTCCTTTGAAACGACAGCGGGAACATCGAAGACGACGACATATGCAAAACGAGGAGTGGCCGAGACGTTTGAACCTGCCCCGTGCAATGTGCGACCCAGGTGCACCGTGCACCCGCCAGCCGGGATCGGACAAAAGACTGCGTCGTCGGGATTGAAACCGTCGTAACATTCAATCCCGTGTGAACGCTCCTTGCCCACGAGTTTCCTGTGAGGCTGAACGCCGCGAAGGTGCGAGCCCGGAATGAACCGCAGGCAGCCGTTTTCGACCGTGGCAGCTTGCAGCGGTATCCAGAAGCTCACTTCCTGATACGTGAACCGTGGATTGTGGAAGGCTTCGTCCTGGTGCCACGGGGTCTCAGGGCCGGCTACCGGGGGTTTGTAGAAGAGGTGATCTCCCGAAAATCGCGCGCGGGGACCCAGAATCTGTTTAGCCAGCGACTCAAGACGCTTGTGATAGGGCATCCGGCGCAACCTCGGATTGAAGTTGCTTGGCGTAAGCAATTGGGTGAGTCCGGTTGACGCGAGCGGATTCTCGCCAACGAAATCAAATAAAGCGCCCTCTTGCGCACCGGTACCGGTGAATATAAGCCGCTCGCAGATAGCCCTGAGTTCGGCAATTTGGTCCGAGGATACAACATTCTCAAACGAAGCAAACCCGCGCTTTTTAAGCGCGGCCATCTGATCGATGTCTATGCCGTTTGGCTTAAGCCTGTCAGGATCGACAATGGTCTTTGCTTTCATTTCTTTCACCCGATTTAGTGTGGCCGATTTCCTGTCATCCTAACAACTGCGATTTGAAGGTTATGTGCGGTACTTCTTATATCGACACTCTTTTTCGCAACCGGCATTTGCAGTTGCCGTCGAAGCGTTATCTTTTAACCGGCGCACCTATCCGCGCTGTCTTCGCCGATTCCATCTCTGTTTTAAATTGCGCGCTTTCAATCGAGTGCGCGTGATCGGCGTGTTTGTCGACGAGCACGAGTTACGCAAACTCCGGATTCGCCGCGAAAACGGTGCGGCCGTACGGTAGGTTTGCCAGCGTTGGGTCGAACTCTGTCAGCAGGCTGAAGCTGATATCCAGTGGTATGGGGTCAATCGAAGGCAGCAAGTTCAAAGCTGTGAATAGCCCCGGGCGTACGCCACTTGAATTGCCCCTTCCGGCTGGTAACGAGGCGCCGAAGTGCCGCCGTCCCATGCCAACCTCGACTTTTCTGGTTGTGCAACACCCATGTTGTAGCCTGTCCCGGCCCCGGCGTCGGACCGCTTCGTAGCTGACGATAACCCCGCGCTCGACCAGTGGCTCTTCGATATCTCGCAGGCTGAGCTGAACCTGAAATACCAGCGTACCGCCCGATCTTCCTCGACCTTCTTTGCAACGTGACGGTACGGTGTGGGTCACAGGACTAGTTTGCGGAGCATTTCGGCATTGCCGCCTCCACTCAGTTCGCGACCGCAACGGCCACGCCATTGGCTGTCACGATAACCGCAGCAGGCTCGGCCAATACGGGTTCACTTGCTGGCGCTTTGCCCGAACCAAAGGCCAGAACAGTTGCACCACACCGGCTTCGACCGGCGTTCCCACGGCCACGCCAAAGGCGTCTTGCCCTGTCGTTGTCCATAGGCCGTACCATGCAGGACATCCCAGACGCAGAGGGTGTCCCCATAGTTGGACGATGCGTTGTTATACCGGCCGATGCCATGATGCACGTGATGAAAGTCCTGCAAGACCACTATTTTTTCGACGACGTCAAGCAGCAGACGTCCAGCAACGTAGCGCCGCAACCGGAGATCCCAACGAAAACCCGTATGTTGCAGCAGCGTCACGACGCCCTTGAAACCGAACACCAGTGCCGAGGCGGCGCCGGCGCTTGCATAGATCATCACGGGCGCCATCCACGCTGCCGGAATAGGGAAGTAGTAGAACTTGTTCTCGCGCGACGCCATCAGGACATTCAGATAGGTGGGCGTGTGGTGAGGCTTGTGCAGGCGCCATAGGACCGGCCGTTGGTGCGACGTGCGGTGGAGCCAGTAATTGATGTAGTCGTCGACTATCAGGATCACGAAGAACATCGGCCACAGAGGGACGTGAGCCAGGACGTCCTTCCCATGAGGAAAGAGTCGGACGATGCCCCAGCCCATTGTCACGACCAGCAGCGCCCGAAGCGCGAACGGAATGATCGTGGTGAGCAGGTTGAAGCCGATTTCGCGGTTGCTCGATGCCCGCGGGTTCATGAATTCCCCGGTCGCGAGGTCGAGCACGAGCAATGACAGCATCAACCCGGCAATGATGACCAGATTCCTGTTCTTTTTCCTTTTGCCATTAGTGCGCGGGGGAGGCGGGGAGGTCTTCCACGAAGAAGACAGCCTTTCCGACCTTGGTGGGATTGACGCTGACCTGCACAGCCACGCTGCCCTCGATACCCGCGAAGACCCGCAGGCGTTCAAGCAGCACCGGCGAGAGCAGCGCGTAGTGGTCCTTGCGGCCAAATGTTTTTCCGAAACTTATGTTGTGAATCCCCCGACGTGTGCCGTGAACGCTCCTTTTTTCTCGCATTGACAACACATAACTTTTGGTCGTTGACTGGAGGAGCATCTCATGTTCCGACGGAGGTTCGACCATGTTTGCCCAACTTTTCAAGCGTGCGTCAGCGGTAGCCCGTCACTCGACGGCGCCTTTTGCCGAAGAACGGATTCGCTATCTGAATTACTGCGTGCATCGGGGTGACTCTTATTGGTCGGTACGACGTAAAGCCCATGACCTGCTTTGGATCGCACAAAGGCTCCAGCACCGTAATAACCTGCGTGTCACTGTCGATCAAGTACGATCACTCGTTGTCGATCGCGAGCGCACAAGTGGTCCTCGGCTCGACTTACCCACTACGCGGAGGAGGCTGATCGCCAACGCTTGCACATGGATCCGATTCCTCGGCAGCCTGCGTGAACCTATCGAACACATACCGTTCGGCTCGCGGCTGGATGAATATGCCGACTGGGCAAAACAGGAGCGCGGACTCAGCGACGCCACAATTGACAGATTCCGCCGAAATGTCCGGCAGTTCTTGAAGTGGTACGGTCCCCTCGGACGACCGCTATCGAGCGTTCGGGCTACGGATATCGATGGCTACCTTGCTTTCGGGAGGGACCGCGGGTGGTCCCGCGTTACTGTGAGCAATACGGTGGACGCCCTGCGGGCGTTCTTTCGCTTCGGTGGCCAGCAAGGGTGGTGCAATACGCATCTGGCAAATGCCATTCCGAGGCCTCGGATTTACGCACTGGAGGGATTGCCAACGGGACCATCGTGGCCAGATGTACAACGGCTTCTCGCCACTTTGAATACACTTCGTCCCGCCGACGTACGTGACAGGGCGATCCTGATGCTGTTTGCGATTTACGCTTTGCGTGAGAGCGAAGTGGCGAATCTTCGCCTCGAGGATATCGATTGGCAGCATGATCAACTGAATATCCATCGCGCAAAAAGGGGGAAGGCGCAGGTATACCCGCTGCTGCCTTCAGTCGGCAACGCCATTGTTCGTTATCTGCGATCGGTCCGCCGGAATGGCAAACATCGAGAGGTATTCCTGACTCTCGTGTCACCGTTTCGTCCGCTTTCGCTGAGCGGTCTCTACGACATAGTCTCCTACAGACTGAAGTCGTTGAATATCCAGTCCCCCCACTACGGCCCACACTGTCTGAGACATGCCTGCGGAACCCGGTTGGTTACAGAAGGGTTGACCCTCAAGGAGATTGGCGATCATCTTGGACATCGCCGCACCGCGTCGACCCGCACGTATGCAAAGGTTAATCTGCCCGGTTTGCGTGAAGTGGCAGCCTTCGATTTGGGAGAGCTGGCATGAGACTTCAAGAACTCGTCGAGACCTACATCGCGTTCAAGGCTTCATTGGGTATGCGCTATCGATCACAATCCGCCGTGCTCCGTGCCTATTGCCGCGCCATGGGTGATATAGACATCGAGGACGTCAGGCCAGGCGCAGTCCTGGCATTTATCACCGGCACTGGACCGGTAACCAATCGCTGGCTGGAATGCTACAGGGTCCTGGATGGCCTCTACCGTTATGCAATTGGACGCGGTTTTGCGAAGAGGTCTCCGCTCCCTGCGGATACCCCGAGGCATCCACCGCCGTTTGTCCCATACATATATACAGTTGATGAGCTAAAGCGGTTAGTGGCGGCAACTGAAATACTGCAAACACAGTTGTCTCCAATGTTGGCTCAAACCATGCGTAGCTTGCTTCTGCTTCTATATGGGACAGGAATGCGCATTGGCGAGGCGCTATCGATCACCCTGCGGGATGTCGACTTGAAGAGCAGCACGATAACGGTTCGTGATGCTAAATTCTTTAAGACCCGCCTGATTCCCATCGGCCCACGGTTGGCAAGCGTTTTGGGCGAATATCTGTCACGTCGTCGTCAGCTCCCCATGCCAGATGGTGACAACTCAGCGTTTCTTGCCACGCGTACTGGCCTTCACCTGAATTACAAGCGTGTGAATAAGCTGTTTTGCCGGCTTCGCCGAGCTGCACAGATTCAGCGGGAGTCTACGGCGCGTTACCAGCCTCGTATTCACGACATTCGACACGCCAGCGCCGTTCATCGGGTCGTCGCGTGGTATCGCGTCGGCGCCGAGGTACAACGCCTGTTGCCGCAATTGGCCACTTACCTGGGGCATGTTGACTTGAGGTCCACGCAGCAGTACCTCAGCATGACGCCAGAGCTACTGCGGGAAGCCAGTTTGCGCTTTGATCGCTACGCGCAATCGGAGGTGTGAGATGCGTGACAATAACTCGATTGGACCATGGATACGCAGGTTCCTCCTGGAACACGTCGCCACAGAGCGCAATCTCGCGCGCAATACCCAACTCAGTTATCGCGATACGCTGGTACTTCTGCTTCCGTTCCTGAGCAAGGCACTGGGGAAGGCAGTCGATCGCCTTTCGATCGATGATCTCTCGCCTGCCAGTGTGCGCTCGTTTTTGCGGTATCTGGAGAAGGAACGTCGCTGCAGCGGCGCCACGCGTAATCTGCGTCTGGCGACGATCCATTCGCTCGCGAAGTTCATCGGCATGCATAGCCCGGAGCATGTGGCATGGTGCGCAGCAATACGTGGCGTTCCTTTCAAGAAGACGGCGTCATCAACTCTGACGTACCTGGACAAGCCGGAAATGGAGGCATTACTGCACACGCCTGACCTGCATACGGCATTGGGAATGCGGGACCACGCCTTGTTGCTGTTCCTCTATAACACCGGAGCGAGAGCTGACGAGGCTGCTCATCTGTCATTGGAAGATATCAAATGGGGCACCTCTCCTGCGGTACGCCTGGTCGGCAAGGGTAAGATGCGCTGGTGCCCCATCTGGCCTCGTACCGCGGACGTTTTAAAGCCGCTTATTGCCGGACGCGCGTGCGGAGAATTCGTGTTTCTTAACCGGCTCAATCAACCGCTGACACGGTTTGGTATCTATGCCGTCGTGCGTCGAACGGTTGCCCAAGCGAGTCAGGCTTTGCCGTCGCTGATGGCAAAGACCATCAGCCCCCATTGCCTGAGGCACACCTGTGCCGTCCATTTGCTTCGTTCGGGCGTGGACATCAACACCATTCGGGCATGGTTAGGGCATGTCTCCTTGGATACCACCCATATCTATGCAGAGGTCGACCTGGAAATGAAGGCTAAAGCGCTTGCCCTGTGCGATCTACCGAAGGAGACGAGGACCAGGCCTTGGCATACTGATGCTGGCCTCATGAGCTTCCTGAAAGCCCTCTGACGATCGGATAAGCGGACGAAAGTAATGTTGCCGCGTTTCGAAAGCGGGTGCCGCCAGAATGGTATTCCAGTCGTCGCGGCAACATAAGCTTCGGAAAAACATTTAATCGTAAATGTTCGCGAGGACATTTGCGGCCCTTGCACTGTTCGATGCGCAGGGTCATGCGCTGGCTATCGACGTCGCTGCCCTTCGCAGCGTGAGGGCTCGCGCATGGGCTGCATGCGGGCCATCCGTTCGGGCTCTTGAGCGTGACTTCGAAGAATAACTTCAGCCCCGTGATCGCGGCGTTCAGCGAGACCAGGCGACGTGCTGCGATCGACCAGATGCAATTGGTAGCTTCGCAGATCCTCGACGGTGGCGGTATCGGGCGAGCGTCCGGGAAACCGGGCAAACTCGCGCACGATCCGCAGATAGGTGGCTTGCGTCTTGGGCGAAAACTGGCGCATGCACATGTCGTCGATCATGCACTGACGCAGCCGTCTGACGCTCGGGTGGGAGGAAGTCATGATTCGGCTCCTGCTGGAGAACGAGGCGGATTGCCTCATTCGCCAACATACGGAACCGCGCGGCGCACCTCTCACGACCCGTCACGCCTGGCCGGAGCCCCTACCGCGCGAGCGGTTTGGTGTACGCCCGTGATGGCGTGCTATCTGCGGGGTGTAAGTCCCCGTCGGAGTTGGCCACAGCTCCGTAGCCGAAGGTAACTGCGTCGTCGCGAGGCGGGGTGGGGAGTAACCGGAGGCGAACTGTCGGTCCGTAGGTTAACGAACCTGTTTCGGCGGGGTATGGCGGCGAGCCTGCACTAAAGTGGCGAAGCTTGGAAGTAACACAGCACGCTGTCGTGGCGGATAAAGCGGTGCGGTGGCGTACCACGTGGTTGAGGACGGAACGATGGGACGGTAGCACGCAGCAAGCGGGGAGACCTGCCGGCGAGGTGAACGCTGGCAGGAGTCAGAGTCCCGATAGTACTGCACACGGACGGGTTGGGCCGTGGAGACCTGCGTCAGAACAAAAGGCGCACTAGGGAAGCGGGGCAGGAAAGTTGATAGCAAAAGACCGGAAGGAAGCAGAGATGAAGATCGAAGCATCGCCAGTGTCGGAAACGACTAGACGAGATGCAGATGCGCCGGGAAGCTGCGTGCAGCGGAAACTCGCGTCAGCTTCAATCTGGACGGACGCTATGTTGGCTGCTCTACAAAACGGAGTTAAAGGAAGTAAGTGGCATAGTCTGATTGACAAGGTGTTTCGCCTGGACACGCTCGCGCTCGGTTGGGCTCAGGTCGAGAAGAACGCCAGGGCGGCGGGAGTGGACCGCATGAGCGTGAAGCGATTCGCGCAGGCGCGGGACCGCTACCTCTCCGAACTGGCGCATGCATTGCAGGATGGTAGCTATCGCCCGCAGCCGGTGCGGCGTGTCTACATACCGAAAGGTAAAGGACGTCGCCCGCTCGGTATACCCGCTGTAAAAGACCGCGTAGTTCAAGCGGCCATGAAGCTGGTGATCGAGCCGATCTTTGAACATGAGTTTGAGCCACGAAGCTACGGCTTTCGCCCGGGCTTAGGCTGCAAGGATGCGCTGCGCGAAGTAGACCAGCATGTGAAAGCGGGCTACTGCTGGGTGGTCGATGCCGACCTGCAAAGCTATTTTGACTCGAATCCACACCTACCCCTTCTTGCGAGGGAGGCCGCGCGAATTGCGGACGGCCGGGTTCTGGAACTCATCCAGTCCTTTCTCAAGCAAGACATCATGGAAGACATGACGCGTTGGACGCCGACTTCCGGCAGTCCTCAAGGGGCGGTTGTCAGCCCCCTGTTGGCAAATCTGTACCTGCACGAGCTTGACGTGGAAATGCGCCAGGCAGGGCTGGTCATGGTGCGCTACGCGGATGACGCCGTGGTGTTATGCCGCACACGTGAGGAAGCGGAAGCTGCGCTCTCTCGCATGCGGGCCTGGGTGGATACGAACGGCCTGACACTGCATCCGGACAAAACCCACGTTGGGGATTGCCGGCTGGAGGGTCATGGGTTCGAGTTTCTGGGCTACCGGTTCGAGGCGGGTCAACGTTGGGTGCGCACGAAGAGTCTCATGGGGTTGCGGGATAAAATCCGGGCCCTGACCAAGCGTCACCGGGGCGATTCGATCGAGAGCATTATTGCGTCGATCAACCCGATCCTGCGCGGCTGGTTCGGCTATTTCCAGCACGCCCACCGCTACACCTTCTCGTCCGTCGACGGCTTTGTTCGTCGCCGTCTGCGAGCGATCTTGCGCCGACAGCTTCATCGTCCGGGTCAGGGTCGCTGCCTTCGTGATCACACGCGATGGCCAAATGCCTTCTTCGCTAATCTTGGGCTGTTCACGATGTCCGAGGCCCTTCGATTGGCGCGCCAATCCCGATGCGGAAACAACTGACTGGAGAGCCCGTCGCGGGAAAACTGCACACCGGGTTCGGAGGGAGGGGACGGCGCTCGCCGTTTCCTACCCCTATCCTTCGGCCATGAACGGACGGTCGGCAATGGCGCGTAGATTGCGGTGTCTCGCTTCCCGCGCTACACGCTGTTGCGCTCGGCATGCAGTGGCTCGACATCTTATGCGGCGCTCCTTAGCGAAGTGCAGCCGCCACCGCTTCGTCAATCTGCAGCGCAAAGCGCGCTTCAACATCGGGCACCGTGTAGCCAATTGACAGTTCCAGATACGCGTCGCCTAGCACCAACTGAACGAATGTCGCTGCCCGCAATGCAGCAGTCGATTCGTCAAACCGCTTTCGCAGAATTTTTGCGGCGAAGGCACGCACGACCTTTGCACCATTTTCGTAAAACACATGGCCGAGTTCGGGAAGACGCTCGGCCTCAGCAACGATGGCCCGGTAAAGCCGCAGATTATCCGGCGCGATAAGGTTGTGTGCCAACACCCATCCCAACTCGCGCAACTCGACTTCGGGTGATCGATCGGATTGCTCGTCCCGAGCGCTGGCAAGAAATCCACCCACCTGAGCGCACATCGAGCTCACCAGACCAACGAAGAGCGCCTCCTTCGACTTGAAGTGGCGGTAGACCGTCTGTTTGCCGACGCCAGCGGCCGCGGCGACATCGTCCATCGTTGCCAGGCCGAAACCCTGGCTTAAAAAAACGGTCTTCGCGCCGTCGAGGATGGCGGACCGCTTACGGCGTTGCAGCGGGCTCAGGTCGGGGAGAGAGGACGTGTTCATGCCCGATTAATAACAGATCGTCGAGTAGTTGACAAGACTGGTCAGTCTCGTTTAGATTGGTCGAAACGAGACCGACAAGTCTCGTTCCTGTGACTTATCAACTTCGTCGGCAATCATCGAGGAGAACGCTATGGAACTATTCATTACAGGTGGTACGGGCTACATCGGGCAGGCGGTCGCGCGCAAGGCAATCAGCCTCGGCCATCAGGTGACGGCGCTGG
This sequence comes from Paraburkholderia panacisoli, assembly GCF_008369935.1. Taxonomy (GTDB): domain Bacteria; phylum Pseudomonadota; class Gammaproteobacteria; order Burkholderiales; family Burkholderiaceae; genus Paraburkholderia; species Paraburkholderia panacisoli. The sequence continues at coordinate 314,895 of NZ_VTUZ01000003.1, forward strand.
TGCGCGACGACAGGTCGGCGGCCGCGAGCGCGCTGGCACGTGTCGGCGTGAAACTGCATGGCGGCGACTTGCGTGAGCCACAGTCTTTCGCTGCGACTGCCGGTGCCGCTGATGGCGTGGTGCACATGGCGTCGACCAACGATGCTTCCGCCGCTGCTGCTGACGAGGCTGCGGCTGAGGCGATGCTTTCGCATTTGCATCCGGGCGCGGCGTTTGTCTATACGTCGGGCACCTGGGTCTACGGCAATACGGAGGGCGAGCCCGCGACGGAAGCATCGGCGCCGAACCCGACACCACTCGTCGCGTGGCGGCCCGCAGTGGAGCAACACGTGCAGGCGCTGGCGGCACGCCGCTCGATTGCCGCGGTGATCCTCAGGCCGGCAATGGTGCACGGCTACGGCGGCGGCATCTTCGGCATGCTCGCCGGCATGGTCCGTCAGACCGGCAGTGTGAGAATCGTCGGCGATGGGCGCAACCACTGGCCTGCCGTGCACGTCGATGATCTCGCCACGGCATATCTGAGCGCAGTGGAGCGCGTGGCAAGCGGGGACGGCCGGGTCACGGGACAGATCTTCAACGTGGTCGCGGAAGATGCCGTTGCCGTAGCCGAAATGGGCGAAGCGATTCGGGCCTCGGTCGGCGCCGACCGCGTCGAATTTTGGCCACTCGACGATGCTCGCAAATCGCTTGGGCCATTTGCTGACGCACTGGCGCTCGACCAGACGGTAAGCGGCCAGCATGCCCGGCGAGTTCTTGCGTGGGAACCCCACAGCCCCGGCCTGATTGCGGACCTCTCTGACCAGAAGCACTTTCAGCAAAGCAACGGGGCATGACGATGGCGTTAAACACTGCATCTATCGAATCGATTCTCGCGACGATCGTAGCGGTTCTGTTCGCGGTTGCTGGGGTGATCAATCTCGCAGGACGCGGCGCGGTGAAGCGCGACTTCGCACGTTGGGGTTACCCGGCATGGTTTCGGTTGCTCTGTGGCGCTCTCGAGCTGCTCAGTGCAGCACTTCTTCTTGGACAACAAACCAGAGTTTTAGGCCTAACGCTGGTCGGTGCGATCATGATGGGCGCGCTCCTCACGTTGCTACGAAATCGGGAGCCGTTCCGGCATCTCGCCCCGGCGCTGATCTTCTCGGCTCTCATTGTGGCTACTGTGGCGCTCCGTGGTTGAGGCTTCCTCGCCACCAGGCGAGTGAGCCCGGGACGCTAACAGGCGGCCGAGTGCTGCCCCTTCTTGACGAAACCGGTCTCATCCACGATGAGCACCGCGTCACGCTCCCACGTCTTTTCAGTCAAATGCACAATTCATTAACCTAGGAATGCGAACGAGTTTAAGTATGGTAAAAAAATACGGCTGTAGTACTAAGCGAAAGCTCATCGAGTCAACCAGCGATCGCCTTCCACTGGCTGTGAACCGCCACGAGAATCGCGGGGTGTGCGTGGTTTACGATGAGCGACACCATGATGGCGGTGTTCGAGCATCCGAATGATCGACCGATGGAAGATTGGGAAAAACGGAATGGGCGCCGGGTGTGCCCGTTGCGAATATCGTCATTGAAAGACAGGTCGCCGGCGTCTTATGACAGACTCGTCGAGAGTTATCTAGTGTTTGCATCGCTTGCTTGCGCGTTTGGCACAGCGGTTAATGTGAACACCGCATGGCGCCATTCATGCGCCATGAAAATCGTCAAGATAATTAGATTTCCTATGGGATAGCCGAGGCCGGCGTAGATGCGCGCTGTGGGGGGAGTGCTTTGGCGCATCGAAGACCTCTGGGCAGGCTATATGAAGGTATCCAAATCGACATGAAAAGCTGCAAACTTAAAACTAAGGTTTCCTAATTTATTTGAGAGCTGAAATCCACCTGTATCGCCCGAGACGATGCAATCGATCCCACTATCTGCGCTGTCGTACTAGGGGAATAACCTAATGGTCTTACCAAATCCTGCGAGTGCATATTTAAATCAAATATTCATAGGTGAATTCAGCATAAATCTCTAGCAGGAGACACGATGAAGATTTCCGTTAATCAAAAACGTCGCAAGCTGCTGAAGTTGGGCAGTGCAGCTGTCATCCTCCCCGTTGCGGCACGTGCCGGAGCTGCAACCAGTTCCTCGCCCGGCGCGACCGGCGATCCCTCCTCAGGTTCATCCCAAACTTTTGATTCAGTCAACGCTGCGGCGCAGGCGAATTCTGCGTTCGTTCCCGCCAATCAGGCGCTGCTGTTCCAGTACGACTCGCCTGCCGTCGAGTCATTGATCCAGTTTCAGGGTCTGCCGGTCGGCAATGGGCGTCTCGGCGCGATGGCCGGCGGCGCGAGCGATCACGAAGCGCTCTATCTGAACGAAATCACGCTGTGGTCGGGCAGCAAGAACGTCGTCGATCCGGCCTACACGACGACAGGGATGGGTAGCTACCTGACACTCGGCAAGCTCTACATCGATCTGCCCGCTCACGCCGGCGCCACGAACTACCAGCGCTCGCTCGACATCAGCAACTCGGTCGTGCGCACGCAGTATCGGGTCGGGGGCAAGACCTATCGGCGCGAGATTTTCAGCAGCTTCCCCGACAACGTGATCGTCGTGCGGCTCGCCTCCGATGGTGGCAGCTATAACGGCACCGTGTCGCTGACCGACGGACAGGGCACGCAAACCATTGGCGAATCGAATCGTGCGCTGTCGTTCTCGGGCTCGGTAAGCGGCAGCGGAGAGCTGTACTCGACCTACATGCTGGTCGTTCCGGATGCAGGCGTCGCTTCGCTCAACTCGTCTACTGCGCAGATCACGCTGCAGGGTTGTCCGGCGCTCACGATCATCATTGCGGCGCGCACCGACTACAACGGGCGCTATGTCGAAAACTATCTGACGGGTATCAATCCGCGCGATGCGGTGATCGCGGACGTGCAGCGGGCCGTGTCCTGGCGCTACAGCGATCTGCTCGATCGCCACGTACGGGACTATCGCGCGCTCTTCGGGCGCATGGACATCGATCTCGGCCGCTCAAGCGACGCGCAACGAGCGCTGACGATCCCGGAGCGGCTACTCGCACGGCAAGTGAATCCCAACGTGGCCGACCCCGAACTCGAGGCGATGTACGTGCAGTTTGGGCGCTACCTCACGATCTCGTCGTCGCGCGGCTCGATGCCGGCGAATCTGCAGGGCCTGTGGAGTACAACGAACAACCCGCCGTGGATGGCCGACTACCACACCGACATCAACATCCAGATGAACTACTGGCTCGCCGACCGGGCCGGGTTGCCGGAGTGTCAGCAACCGTTCGTCGACTACGTCACCGGGCAATTGCCTTCGTGGGTCCAGTCCACGAAGAATCATTTCAACGATGCCGCCAACGTGAATTACAGCAATTCGAACGGCAACGTCGCGGGCTGGACGGTGGCTATTTCGACGGGCATCTACGGTTCTATCGGCTGGGACTGGAGCCCTCCAGCCAGTGCCTGGTATTGCCGCACGCTGTGGAATCACTACCAGTACACGCTGGACAAGGCTTATCTCGCGCGGATCTATCCCGTGATGAAGTCCGCGTGCGAATTCTGGCAGGCGCGTCTGATCCGCGACCCCGCGACGGGTCTGCTCATCGACGACAAGGACTGGTCGCCGGAGCAGGGGCCTCATCAGCAGCTCGGGATTACCTACGCGCAGGAACTCGTGTGGGATCTGTTCACGAACTATCTGAGCGCGAGTCGATTGCTCGGCCAGGACGCGGATTTCGCGCGCTCGATCGCAAGTATGAAGGCGCAGCTCTATCTGCCGAAGGTGAGTCCGACGACAGGCCAGCTTCAGGAGTGGATGAGCGACAGCATCGTCGGCGAGACCGGGCATCGGCATCTGTCGCCGCTGATCGGCTGGTTCGAAGGCGAGCGCATCACGCTCGATAGCGATCCGAAGCTCGTGGCCGGCGTGAGGGCGCTGTTGCTCGCGCGCGGCTTCGACTCGTTCGGTTGGGGGCTCGCATGGCGCATCGCCTGCTGGGCACATTTCCACGATGCCGCCAACTGCTATTCGATGATTCCGAAGCTGCTGCGTTATTCAGCGGGCAACGACGGCGTGAGCGGCACGTTTGCCAACATGTTCGACGCGTATGCGCTGTCGAGCAACGCGTCGGCTTTCCAGATCGATGCGAACTTCGGCGGTCCGGCCGCAATACTGGAAATGCTACTGCAAAGCCGGATGGATCGCATCACGCTGCTTCCTGCGCTGCCGTCGCAATGGAACACGGGGCATCTGACGGGAGTACGCGCGAAAGGCGGGTTTACGGTGGATCTCAAGTGGAACCGTGGCGCGCTGTCGTCCGTCAAGCTCACCAGCGTTGGCGGAACACAAACGACACTGCAATACGGCAACGTGGCCCGTGCGGTAACGATGCGGGAAAACGGAACGGCTCGATTCGACGGCAACCTGCAGCCGACTTCGTAAAGCTCCTACGGGTCGGGCAGCCCGAAACAAAACGCCGCACAGCAGTTGACCAGAAGTCCCAGTTTCATTCTCAACGAAGGAAAACCATGAAGATCCTGGGTCGCACACAGGTGTATCTGTTTCTCGTGAGCGTTATGATGGTTTTCGGTCTGTCCGCCTGCGGGGGTGACCAGCAAGGTGCCTCCGACGCAACGAGCGTCATGCAAGCTGCGGCCAACTCCGCAAACGTTTCACCATCGCTAGACGCCTCGTCGCAGACGCAGGCTCAAACGTCGATCGCGTTGCCACCCATGGGCTGGGCCTCGTGGAATGCGTACGGCTGCAACATCAGCGAAGATCTGGTGAAGACGGCCGCGGACGTTATCTCCGGTGGCCTGAAGAAAGACGGCGCGTTGAGGAAAGCGGGCTACAACTACATCAACGTCGACGACTGCTGGTTCGCGCCAAATCGCGATGCGCAAGGCAACCTGGTCGCCGACCCCGTGAAGTTTCCCAGCGGAATAAAGGCGCTGGCCGACTACGTTCACGCCAGAGGCCTCAAGTTCGGGATATACGAAGTGCCCGCCGCCGAAACCTGTGCGCAGCGCAACAACCTGTACCCCGGACATACCAATCCGATGGGCAGCCTCGGGCATGAGGCGCAGGATGCCAACACGTTTGCGTCATGGGGCGTCGACTACGTGAAGTACGACTGGTGTTCGCCGGACGGCACCACCGACGATCAGGTGGCCGGTTTTCAGAAGATGCGCGATGCACTGAATAGTGCGGGCGCCGCGATGAATCGACCGATCGTCTACAGCATCAATCCGAACAGTTTCCATGTCGACAAGACGGGCCGCTCGTACGACTGGGGGCAAGTCGCGGATCTGTGGAGAACGACCGAGGACATCACTTACGACACGGGCACGCCGGGCCATCAAAGCACGCCGGATTTTTCCAGAATTGTGAACCAGAATTTCTACGGCAACCTCTTTCCTGAAGCACAGCATACGGGCGCTTATAACGATGCGGACATGATGCTTGCCGGGTTCGGTCTGACTGCCGCTCAGGACCAGACGCACATGAGCTTGTGGGCCATTTCCGGCGCACCGCTTATCCTGGGTGTCGATCTCACGACGCCGCTCAGCGCGGCCACGATGGACACGCTGACCAATCCGGAGGTGCTTGCTGTCGATCAGGATCCGCGCGGCTTGCAGGCGATCCGCGTGGCCGTACCGCAGAACGGTCTGGGCGTGTGGGCGAAACTGCTGTCCGGTCAAGGTCGCCGCGCAGTGGTGCTACTCAATACGACCGGGTCCGCCGCAGCGATCACGGTGAACTGGAAGGACCTCGGACTGGACCCTGCCGCTTCGGCCGACGTTCGGGATATCTGGGCACACAAGGATCTCGGTTCGCACACGTCCGGATACACGGTGCCCGCCGTTCCGGCCGGTGGCTCCGTCATGCTGGCGATCGTCGGCACAGACGATGCATCGAAGGTCCAGGTGACCAAACCGATGTCGCATGAAGACGGCGTGGCCCGATATACGGTGAATGCAACCACGGGCGGATACATCGACGTCACTTATCGGAACAATGGAAAGTCCGCGGTGAAAGTGTCGCTGATTCTGAACGAGAGCGTGCTGACGACGATCCAGCTCCCCATCACCACGGGTCAGTCCCAGGGCACCGTCACGGTCTACATGCCGTTCGTGCCGGGTAGCAACAAGCTGACGTTCGTTCTGCCAGGCAAGGGCGGTCGCGCTCCGTCAATCGGCAAGGTGACGCTGATCGCCGCTCCGCAGCCCGCGTTGCCGCCCGTCATCTATGAAGCGGAAAGCCCCACCAACATCATTCAGGATGCGTCGGTACAGGCATGCAATATCTGCAGCGGTCACGAAAAGGTCGGCAATTTCGTGAACTCGGATTCCAGCCTGCAGTTCAACGGAATCGTCGCGGCTGCCGATGGCAACTATGCGGTCCCCGTGGTTTATATCAGTGCGGACGACGGCGGTGGTCAGCCTCGCGCGATGAACGTGAGCGTCAACAACGGCCCGCCGATTGCGGTGCAGTTTCCGGGTGAAGGCACCTGGGACTTCCCAATCCTCTCGAGTGTTCAGGTCGTGGTCCCGCTCAAGGCCGGCGTAGCCAACACCATCAAGTTCTCCATGGTTTCAGGCAACTACGGTCCCGATATCGATGGTCTGGGTGAGGCGGTGAGCCAGCCGGTCAGCCAGCCAGTGAAACAGTGATCGAAGACTCAGGGAGACAGGTGTGAAGAACCTCTTGATGCGGATTGCCCTGCCGGTCGTATTGGCCGCGAGCGTGGTGCAGGTGGCCGTCGCCGCGGACGCGATGGCCCAATCGAATTCTGTCGCGGCGACAGCCTGGAACAAAGGCTCGCGATTCCGGCCCGATGAGGTAGCGGTCCTGTTCGTGATGGGGCAGAGCAACAGCGCCGGTCTTAACGGCCTACCCGCCGATCTGACGTTGACGGGAGCATCGGGTGCCGGGACCGGCGATGGCATGCCGGCCCCCAACGTCTGGGGTATCCGGAACGACGGCTGGGGAAACATCACCGGCAACGCAGACGGATCGGGTGCGCCGTTCACTCAACCGATCTCCTCCATCGATCACGTGTCGTGGGTGAACTGGACCGACAGCACATCGTCCGACATGAATCTGGGCTACTACGGCGGCAGCGGCAATGCCGCCAATTTCGCCGCGTATGCGTGGCAGTCGGCGATCAACGCGGGTGAGCCGTTGCCCGATCTGTACATCGTTCATATCGGCTGGGGCAGCCAGGGCGTGGATGTCGCGGACGATGCATTCAGCGGCTGCTGCGGCTGGACGATGCACGGCGTGAATCTCTGGCAGCCCATGCTCGATGCGAGCAAGACGCCGACCTATGCGCTTGCACCGTTTGCTCGCCGCATGATGTACCTCGGACTGAAACAGATTCTCGCGACCGGTAAGAAACCGCGGATCCTGGGCCTGGAATGGAACCAGTGGGAGGCGGAAGCCGCTCCGCTGAATACCGCTGGCAATGCGACGACGATTCGTCGCGCGCCGCAAAATTACGCGCAACTCTTCAGCAGTTTCTTTGCGGCGGTGGGCTCGACTTTTCCGGTGATGATCGTGAAGCCGTTGTCGGTTGCTTACGACAACGTCACCAACGGGATCGCTCCTTATAATCCCGCCGCGCTTGAATCCATGCAAAAGGTGTTCGGCGGCTTCATCGAAGCGAACTCTCGCGTCTTCAGTTTCGTCGATGCGTCGAAGTCGCCTGACTGGAATGGACGGCCGCCTGGCTTCGGCATTTTCGACGGCGGCACACTAGGCGGCGGGGACGGGAGTGTGCACTACAACCTGGACACGCAGAAATGGTTCGGCGAGCAGGCACTTGCGGCATGCCTCGGGCAGTCCCGAGTCTGCGGACCGCGCGTCGACAATCTGCCACGGCGGCTGCCGAACTGATCACTGTGCGCCGCTCGACGACAGGCATCCGCGATCTGGATCAAGCGGCGCACGACTTCAGACGCACGGTTTCGCGCGGATGGCTGATGTCGCTTCATACCCACTGTAGTAGCTTGACCGACTCGAACCCTCGTTCATCAAAGTCATTTCGACGAGCGGCGAGCCTTGCGAGGCAAGTTCGATCTGCGCTGGTGGAGTTCGACGTTTCTGCAAGCATCGGAAGATTGCGGCCCGAAAGAAGATGCGGTGAACGGAATATGCCGAAGAACTGGCTGAACACCGTCCACCGCCAGGTGTCGCGCCTGGCGCCGGTCTTCAACGCCTGTCAGGCAGCAGGATCCGCTCGTCCACCTGACGGATGTCAGTGTGGCCGCAAAAGGCCATGGTGATGTCCAGTTCCTTCTGGATGATCTGCAGGCACTGTGTGACACCAGCCTCTCCCATCGCACCCAGGCCGTAGAGGAAGCTGCGGCCGATCAGCGTGCCCCTGGCGCCGAGCGCAACGGCTTTCAGCACGTCCTGTCCGCTGCGGATGCCGCCATCCATCCACACCTCGATGCGCGAGCCGACTTCACACGCGATCTCGGGGAGTGCCGAGATCGAAGAGGGTGCACCATCGAGTTGGCGGCCGCCATGGTTGGAGACGATCAGCGCGTCGGCACCGCTATTGGCGGCAAGGCGCGCATCGGCGACATCCATGATGCCTTTCAGAATGAGTTTGCCACCCCATAGCTTCTTGACCCACTCGACGTCCGCCCAACTCAGCGCCGGATCGAACTGTTCGGCGGTCCACGAACTCAGGGACGATAGATCGCCTACACCCTTTGCATGACCGACGATGTTGCCGAAGGTGCGCCGCCGGGTGCCGAGCATGCCGAGGCACCAGCGCGGCTTGGTCGCCAGATTAATGAGGTTCGCTGGGGTCAGTTTGGGCGGCGCCGACAGCCCGTTCTTGATGTCCTTGTGGCGTTGGCCGAGGATCTGCAGGTCCAGCGTTAGCATCAGGGCGCTGCACCGTGCCGCGCGAGCCCGCTCAATTAACCGAACAATGAAATCGCGGTCGCGCATCATATAAAGTTGGAACCAGAAGGGCTTGCTGGTCTCGGCGGCAACGTCCTCGATCGAGCAGATGCTCATCGTGGACAAGGTGAACGGGACGCCGAACTTCTCCGCCGCGCGTGCAGCGAGGATTTCTCCGTCGGCATGTTGCATGCCGGTCAACCCCGTCGGCGCGAGCGCTACGGGCATGGCGGCCTCCTGACCGACCATTTCCGTGCGCGTGCTGCGGCCCGCCATGTTGACCGCGACTCGTTGGCGCAACTTGATGCGCTGGAAGTCACTTTCATTCGCGCGGTAGGTACTCTCGGTCCACGAGCCACTGTCGGCGTAGTCGTAGAACATGCGCGGCACGCGCCGTTGAGCAAGCACGCGTAAATCTTCGATGCAGGTGATGGCAGGCACAGTTTTTCTCAGCACAGGGAATAACGACGAGTGTACGTTCTCGGACGGTCGCTCGGTATTCTGGGAATGCCTGGAAAAAATTCACGCCCGCCACACCGCGCCTTGCGGAAAGTGAAATTGGTCGAGCGACTCGGCGCGCATCCCGATGCTATAGCCGGGCAGTTGCGGCGGCTTATAGCGTCCGTTGCGAATCACGACGGGGTCGACAAAGTGCTGGTACAGGTGGTCGACGTATTCGAGTACATGGTTTTCAAGCGATGCCGACACGCAGATGTAGTCGAACAGAGCGATGTGCTGCACGTACTCGCACAGCCCGACACCACCCCGTGGGGGCATACCGGCACACCGAACTTCGCCGCCATCAGCAACACGACGAGCACCTCGTTGAGACCGCCGAGCCGGCAACTGTCTGCGTTGACAGCACTGATTTCACCACCTAGCATGCTAGCATGTTAGTTGTAAATCAAGCTGTCCGTGAGCCTCTTGATCCATGAAGTCAGCGACCATCGACCCTTATGCCGCATTGCAGAAACTGCAGGGCGGGGAACGGAGTAGTTTGACCGACGCCGTGGCAGAGGCGTTGCGCGAGGCTATCGTCACGCTGGCGCTGGAGCCGGGAATGATGATCGACAAGCAGGCGGTCTGCGAACGGATGGGCGTGTCGCGTTTTCCGGTGTCCGCGGCGCTTGCGAAGCTTGCAACCGCTGGGCTTGTCGAGGTGTTGCCGCAACGCGGCACGCGTGTGAAGCCGATCGTGATTCACGACATCCGCCAGCATCTGTTTATCCGCAGCGCGCTCGAAGTCGAGACCGTGCGCGGCCTGTCGTCGACGCGTTCCGATGCGACTCTGGAGGCGCTCGCCGCCAACCTCGAGAAGCAACGCGAGGCCGTGGCCAAAGGATTGCGCCATGAATTTCACCTGCTCGATCTCGCCTTCCACGAGATCCTGCTCGACGCTATCGACTTGCCCCGCGTAAAGGAAATCGTCGCCACGTCGCGCGGCGCGCTTGATCGTGCGCGCCAGTTGCTGGGGAGTCCGGAACGTCATATTCATACACTCGAGGAGCACGTGCGCATCTTCGAGGCGATCGCGGAGCGCGACGCCGAAGCTGCGGCCCACGCGATGCACTGTCATCTGGATGAAGTCGTTGCAGAGTTGCGGCGCTTTGCCGGCGAACGGCCCGATTTGTTCGAGGAGTAGACCCGGCCTTCGCACGAGTCTTCGTAAGAGTCTCCGGACCGCCGCAGTCCGGGCGCATCGGGTGGGCTGCTCGCCAGCCGCCGAGCGCAGCGTAGTCAACTCGGTATGGAGGAGACAAAAAATGAAACTCGTCAAACGTGCAAGCGTGGCCGTCGCCCTGGCGGCTGCGTGGTTCATGGCAGCGGGGCATGCGCTCGCTGCAGAAGATTTCCATGGCGTCACCATCAATGTGATGACGTTCGTGGGTCCGCAAATCGCGGAGCCGCTGCAGCGCCGTGCGCCTGACTTCGAAAAGCTCACGGGTGCCAAAGTCAACATTCTGACCGTGCCGTTCTCCGACTTGTACCAGAAGCTGCTGACCGATTGGGCCTCCGGTACGAACTCGGTCGACGCCGCGGTGTTCGCCCCGCAATGGATGGTCGACTATACGAAGGGCGGCTTTCTCGAGGACCTGTCGGCGCGCGTCGCCCAAGATCCGGCGCTGAAGGAAGACGACGTCATGCCGTTCTTTCGCGATTTTTCGCAGCGTTTCAATGGCAAGACCTATCTGGTTGCGCTCGACGGCGATTTTCAGATGGTTTACTACCGGACCGACATTCTGAAACAGCTCGGCAAGCAGCCGCCGAGAACCTGGGACGACTACCTGGACATCGCGAAGGCAGCGAACGGCAAGGTATTCGGCGGCGACGGCAAACCGGTTGCGGGTTCCTGTATTTCGAAGAAGCGCAACGCGCAGGCGTACTGGGCGATCATCTCGATTGCGGGTGGCTACATCCAGTCGAAAGGGACGGCGCAAGGAGCCTTCTTCGATCCGGTCAACTTCAAGCCGCTCGTCAACAATGATGCGTTCAAGGCCGCGCTGAACGTCTACAAGGAATCGACCCAATACGGGCCGCCGAACGAAATCAATCTCGACGTCGGCGATACGCGCAGCGCCTTCATTTCAGGACACTGCGCGCTGACGCTCGACTGGGGTGACGTCGGCGTGCTGGCGATCGACCCGAAGCAGTCGAAGGTGATCGACAAGGTCGGCGCGGTCATCCTGCCGGGTTCGACGAAGGTGTTGAACCGTGACACCGGCAAGCTGGTGGCGTGCGACAAGAGTACCTGCCCGTATGCGGTGGAAGGCGCCAACCATGCGCCTTTTGCAGCATTCGGCGGGTGGTCCGGCGGGATCAATGCCAAGGCCAACCCCAAGGTGAAGGATGCAGCCTACGCGTTTCTCTCGTACATGAGCCAGCCTGCTCAATCGAATATTGACGTGACGATCGGTGCGACCGGTTTCAATCCGTATCGCCGATCGCAGTTCACGGACATGTCGATCTGGAGGAAGTCCGGCATGAGCGACGCGGCGGCGGCCTCCTACCTCGGCGCCATCAAGGCCAGTCTGCAAAGCCCGAATATGATCATCGATCTGCGTATCCCGCAGAACCAGCGCTACGAGCAAGTCGTACTGGATACCGCGGTGGCGCGGTTTCTCGCGGGGGAACTTGATGCCGACGCCACCATGAAGGCGATCCAGACAGGCTGGGATGAAATTACCGATGAGCTTGGAAAGGACGGCCAGTTGAAGGCCTACAAGGCGTCGATCGGCGCCAAATAGCCGCATGCCGCGCCGGTGCGGCAACTGGCGCCGCTTCCGGAGAGGCGATGACGAACGACGTCTGAGCGTCGTTCGTCTGCCGTAACGATGACACGAGACTGGCTCATGCAATCTTCGTCGCACGTTTCGTCACCTGCTTCACAGCGACGCGCGTCGCGCAGATCATCCGTTGTCAACTGGCTGGATCGTCAGGCTCCCTACGTGTTCGTGCTGCCGGCCGTGCTGCTCATTCTCGGCTTTTCGATCTTTCCGCTAGTTGCGTCCGCCTATCTGTCGTTGATGCGGTTCTCGCTCGGCGAGGGCGGCTACGAACTGAAGTTCGTCGGCATGCGCAACTACGTGAGGCTTTTCAGCGGCAGCCAGCAATTTCACTTTGTCGGTGTATTCCGGCCGCCTGGCATGATTAGCCTCTCGGTGATGGTCGCTGCCGCGCTCGCTACAGGCTGGTGGCTCCTCAGTTACCTGCGCGGCAGGCATCGCTCTGTCGTCGGCGGCATCGGCCGGCTGATCGCTGCTGCGTCCTTGCTGGCGGTGGTGTGGCTTGCCGCCAATACGGTCGGTCACGGCGGCGCGCTGGGCAGCCTGATGGTGACGCTCTTTTACGTGGTGTTCGGCGTGGCGCTGCAGTTCCTGCTGGGTCTCGGGCTCGCCTACCTGTGCACGTTGCCGCTCAAGGGCGGCCGATTTTTCCGGATTCTGTTCTTCCTGCCGCTGATGGTGACACCCGTTGGCATCGCGTACATGTTCCGCATGATGGCGGATACCGCAGTTGGCCCGCTTGCGCCGGTTTGGGCGTGGCTTGGGCTGGGGCAGATCTCGTGGGCGGCGGACCCGTGGCTTGCGCGCATCGTGGTCATCATCGGGGATACCTGGCAGTGGGTGCCTTTCATGCTTCTCGTTTTGCTGGCCGCGCTGGAAGGCACCTCGCGTGACCAGATCGAGGCCGCGCAACTCGATGGCGCGTCGAACTGGCGGATCTTTCGCGACGTGACCTGGCCGTCGATCGCGCCGGTCGCCGCGAGCGCGGTGCTGATTCGCCTGATCGAAGCGTTCAAGGTGGTCGACCTGCCGAACGTGCTGACCAATGGCGGCCCCGGCATTGCGACAGAATCAATGACACTGCACGCATTCATCGAGTGGCGCACGCTGAATCTCGGCGGCGCGTCGGCCGTCGCCTACATGTTGTTCTTCGTATCGACGATCGCGTGCGTGTCATTTTTTCAACTCGTCGTGCGGCGCGCGAGAGGGGGGCAATCATGATCCGGCGCCTCTTTGTTCCCGCACGGCTCGATGAGCTCGCCATCGGCACCCGGGTGATTGCCTACGGCCTGCTTGGCCTATGGACGCTGGTCGTATTGTTTCCGTTGTACTGGATGGCGATCACGTCGTTCAAGCTACCTATCGACGTATCGAACGGGCCGGCCTACGTGCCATTCATCGACTTCAAGCCGAGTCTCGACGCTTGGCATTACATCTTCGTCGACCTCGGGCCGGACACGTTTCGTCCCTACGTGAATTCGCTGATCATTGCGACGTTCTCCACGGCTGCCGCCGTGTTCCTGGGCTCGATAGCGGCTTACGCCCTCGCGCGCATCGAGTACAGGCCGCCCGTCGCGGCGGTGGGTCTCGGCGTCCTGATGCTGGCCGTGGTGGTGGCCGCCGTCGGCTGGGGCGGTGTGGACCTGCGGATCGCAGTGGCCGTGTGTGGCGCGCTCTTTTTCCTGCTGCTGCGCCCGATCATCCGACGCGCAAGGCGCCATTTCGCCAACGACGACATTCTCTTCTGGATTATTTCTCAACGCATCTTGCCGCCGGTCGTCACGGTGATCCCGATCTACCTGACCTTCAAGAGCATCGGGTTGCTCGACACCCGGACCGCGCTGATCATCACCTATGCGACAGCGAATGTGCCGATTGTCGTCTGGCTGATGTTCGATTTTTTCGCCAGCGTGCCGAAAGAAATCGAGGAGAGCGCACAGATCGACGGCGCGACACGCTTTGCCATCCTGTTTGGCATCGTGGTCCCGCTCGTCGCGCCGGGTATCGTGGCGACAGGCCTGCTCGTGCTGATCCTCTCCTGGAACGAGTATCTGTTCGCGCTCTTTCTGTCGACGGCCAACGCGCAAACCCTGCCACTTCTCGTCGCCGCGCAGAACGCCACGCGGGGGCCGCAGTGGTGGAACATGTCGGTGCTGATTCTGATCATGATCCTGCCGGTGATGCTGCTCACGCTCACGCTACAGCGCTTCATCGTCAAAGGCATTCTCGTGGGAGCGGTCAAAGGATGAACGACATGGAGACGCAGGCGCCACGCACGTCGCATTTCGCGAGCTCGACGGTGCCGCATTCGAAGAGCGTCTCGCTGCGCAACGTCAGCAAGACCTTCGGAGACACGCGCGTACTGCACGACCTGTCACTGGACGTTCATGCCGGCGAGTTTCTTGTCCTTCTCGGCGAATCTGGTTGCGGTAAGACGACCGCGTTGCGCATCATCGCGGGACTCGAATCGGCGAGTGAGGGGCGCATCTACGTCGGCGACAATGACGTGACACAGCAACTGCCGCGCGATCGTGATGTTGCGATGGTATTTCAGTCCTACGCGCTGTATCCGCATAAGACGGTGTTCGAGAACATTGCTTACCCGCTGATCGTGAGAAAGCGCGCGAAGGCCGAGATCGATGCGGCGGTGCGCGAGGTGGCGGCGAGCGTTCATCTTGAACCGCAGCTCGACCGGTATCCGCGTCAGTTATCGGGCGGCCAGCGGCAGCGCGTCGCGCTCGCTCGCGCCATTGTTCGCCGCCCCGCGGCGTTTCTGATGGACGAACCGCTGTCGAACCTTGATGCGAAGCTGCGCGGCCATATGCGTGCCGAACTCAAGCACATGCAGCATGAACTCGGTGTCACTACGATCTACGTCACACATGACCAGATCGAGGCAATGACCCTTGCGCATCGTGTTGCGCTGATCGACAAAGGCGTGCTGCAACAACTCGACGCCCCAGCGCGCATTTATTCGGACCCCGCCAATCTGTTCGTCGCGGGCTTCATTGGTTCGCCGCCAATGAATTTTCTGCGCGGCACGCTGACGAACAACCGCTTCGAGTCGGAAGGCATGGCGCTGGTTGCGGACGTCAATCATCATGGGGAGGCGGTGCTTGGCGTGCGTCCTGAAGACTGCATGCTCGTCACCGCGGCTGATGGTGAGTTCCGGGGACACATCTATTCGGTCGAATTGATCGGCGATCACTCGCTCGTCACGCTGAACGTCGGAGAGCAGCAGATAGTCGTCAAGGTGTCGAACATGTTTGCTGGAGAGATCGGCACGGAGGTCGGCCTGCGGGCGAGCCGCGAGCGTGTTTATTTCTTCGACCAGAGTTCGGGCCTGCGTATCCGGCAGCGCTGAGTGTTGCCGGACGCGGGCAGCGGATTGACCCAGATTGGCGCGATGAGGAAACCGAAGTCGCTCGGCGGTGGGTATCGGCTTCTCGTTGAACAATCCGATGCTGTCATTGCCGGGTCGCTGGTCGGAGAGCGTGGTGATCGTGCCGGGTTACGGTCTTGCCGTGGCGCGCGCAGCATGCACTAAAGGAACTGACCGACAAGCTCGTGGAAAAGGGCATCGACGTGCGGTACGCGATTCACCCGGTTGCCGGGCGGATTCCGGAGCCCATGAACGTGCTCGTGGCCGAAGCGGACGTGCCGTATGAAATCGTCCACGAGATGGAGGACATCAACAGCGAGTTCGGCCAGATCGATGTGGTGCTGGTGCTCGGCGCGAACGACGTGGTGAATCCGGCGGCGAAGACGGACCCGACATGCCGATTGCCGGCATGCCAATTCTGGAAGCGTACAAGGCCCGCACGATCATCGTGAACAAGCGTTCGATGGCGGCAGGTTACGCTGGGCTCTACAACGAGCTGATCTATATGGTGTTCGGCGACGCGAAGAAGGTTGTCGAAAACATCAAGAAGGCGGTGGATTGATCTGCATGCGTGTCGCTACGCTGGAGTCACGGAGCCGGGGTCTGGCATGTTTCGTGTCGACCGTTCTTTTGGTGCCGTACTCAGCGCAAGTCGCGCGCAAACTCATGGTCGGCGTCGTCTCGCGTGATTAACACCTCCGACGGTGTCGCGATATGAAGGTCAAGGTTGCCCCGGACCGTACGGAGCGAGTACCGGCGGCGAACTCCGACAAGCCCTTTCGGGCTGTGGCGAGGCCCTCCGGTTGGGCGAATGGGTTGGATTGGTGCAGTGCAACAATCAATGTTATAATGTCAAGCTGTGGTTTCCGTGCGCTGTTTTCTCGCGCTGTTCCAACCGGCCCGCTCATGCAAGCAGGCCGCGTCTCTTGCTCGTTGCGATCTACAACTCGTGCTCGCCTGCAGCCGTCAATGTCGTGGCTCGCCGGCCGCAGTGCGGGTAGCCGCTGGTCTCGCTATCGCCGGGCAAGCCTGTCCAGGAGAATGTATGGCACGTTTTGATCGGGAAGACTCAGGGCCAAAGACCGTCGCATCCGCGCCGAAGGCTGCGGGCCGACGCGCAGTGAAGGGCAAGGCTACCGCAGCCTTGCTGTCGATCGACGCGGTGTCCACCGCGTTGCAGGACGAAGAGCGGCAGCGTCAGATGCGCGCACTCATCCAGTTGGGAAAGGAGCGCGGCTACCTGACTCACGCCGAAATCAACGATCACTTGCCGGACAACTTCGCGCAGACCGCGGCCATCGAAACCATTGTCGGTACCTTCAATGACATGGGTGTAGCGGTCTACGAGCAGGCGCCCGACGCGGCGACGCTGTTCCTGAACGATGCCGCGCCGGCAGCCGTGTCGGACGACCAGGCCGATGAAGAAGCGGAAGTCGCGCTTTCCACGGTCGATTCCGAATTCGGGCGCACGACCGATCCCGTGCGGATGTACATGCGTGAAATGGGCGCGACCGAATTGTTGACTCGCGCGGGCGAGGTTGAGATCGCAAAGCGCATCGAAGACGGCCTTCACGAAATGATTCAGGCGATTGCGGCCTGCCCGGCGACTGTCTCCGCGATCCTTGCGAGTGCGGAGCAGATCGAAGCCGGTGAACTGCGCATCGACGAACTGGTCGACGGTCTCAATGAAGACTCCGCAGCAGCCGGGCTGTCGGTGTCGGACTCCGCTGACACACCGGATATCGACACGGACATCGCCGATGACGACGGGCAGGGCGATGACGACAGCGAAGTCGAGGAGGGGAACCCGGCGAAGGCGAACGAAGCGCGGCTGAAACAGCTCACGAGCGACAGCCTTGCGATATTTGCTCGAGTGCGCGAGCTGTTCGATCAGATTCCACGTGGTGACGCCGCGCAAGGCAAGGGGCAGGTTGCCTTCGCACGCATATGCGAAGCAATCCAGCGCGAACTGGCGCCAATTCGCTTCACAGCACGAGCCATCGATCGGCTGTGCGACGATGTTCAGCAACAGGTCGCGCAGGTGCGTGCGGTCGAGCGGCGCATTTTACAGATTGCCGTTGACCGGTGCGGGGTGCCGCGCGAGACGTTCATCGAGTCGTTTCCGGGGCACGAAACCGATCCTGGCTGGACCAAACGCACGGCCGCGGCGTCGCGCGAGTATGGAGCCGCGCTCGAACGCAGTCTGCCCGCCATTCAGGCCGAACAGCAAAAGCTGATCGATATCGAAGCAAACGCGATCCTGCCGCTGCAACAGTTGAAGAAGATCAACCGGCAGATGATGGCGGCCGAGTCGAAGATGCGGCAGGCGAAGCGCGAGATGATCGAGGCCAACCTGCGTCTCGTGATCTCCGTCGCGAAGAAGTACGTGAACCGCGGCATGCATTTTCTCGATCTGATTCAGGAAGGCAACATCGGCCTGATGAAAGCCGTCGACAAATTCGAATATCGACGCGGCTGGAAGTTTTCGACCTACGCAACGTGGTGGGTGCGGCAAGCCGTCACGCGTTCGCTTGCGGATCAGGCGCGCACGATTCGCGTGCCGGTACATATGATCGAGTCGATCAACAAGCTCAACCGGATTTCGCGCGAGATTCTGCAGCAGACCGGACGCGAGGCTCATCCTGCGGCGCTGGCCCAGCGCATGGAACTGCCGGAAGAGAAGGTTCGCAGTATGTTGAAGGTCGCCAGGCAACCCGTGTCGCTCGAAACACCGGTGGGCGAGGACGCCGACGCGACGCTTGGCGATATGATCGAAGATCCAATGGCGGCATCGCCCGCGGACGCGGCCGTGCATGCGAGCCTGCGCGCCGCGATCGATGACGCGCTCGATGCGCTGTCGCCGCGTGAGGCGAAGGTGCTGAGAATGCGTTTTGGGATCGATACCGCGTCGGACTATACGCTCGAGGAGTTGGGCAAACAGTTCGACGTGACGCGCGAACGGATTCGGCAGATCGAAAGCAAGGCGATGCGAAAACTGATGCACCCGAGTCGCGCCGACAAGCTACGGCAATTTCTCGATCATTGAACCACGGACCCTGGCGTCGGCGTGTCGTGTTGTTTCAGCGCCGCTCGCGGGTCCCTCGGCGTTCTTCACTCGGGCGGGGGTAGTAGGCCCAACGCTGGCATAGGGCGCCTACGATTCGGCTGGCCGACATTGTTTGCTGCATATCACCGCGAAGCTGATCTCTTACGGATAGACGTCACAAGTCAGCCTCGCGGAGGTGGTGGGTCGGGAACGGCAATAGCAGAACGGTACGACAGTTCGACCGCGCGGGTAGTTCGCTTCTTCAAGCATGGCGCTCACGGCCGGTCAAGGACGGATTCCGCAGGTGATTCTTCGCGCGCACCGGGTCCAGGCTTACCTCGATGCGCTTCATGCGTCATGACAGAATGGGTCGTGGCACGCTACCGCCGACTCACAACAGAACCGCCTGCTGCAAAAGTTCCAGAGCCTTCAATTCGTCCAATCGACCGGTGCGTGCCTTACCTGCCAGCGTCTTAAGCAATGCTTCCGCGATCGGTTCGATACCGTGAAGGTTGTCCAGGCTCGTCGCGGAAGCGATGGGGAGCGGCACCGCGCGTCGCTGCGGTATTGCTGCGGCTGGGAGCGACAGAAGGGTTGCCGGAACGTCGCCATCACTTTCTTCAGGTGAGCGACCGGCAGGCTCGTCGGGGGCATCAGTTACATGATCTTCCGGGCTGACGGCGATCGTCTCTTTCTCTGCTGCGACATCCGCCGACAGAGGTGAGGAGCTTTGCTGATCGCCGAGGACGCCCGCACGGGCGCGCCGCGTGCGCGCCTCCCCATCGGCGGGTTTGCCTGGCACGCCATCCTTCGTTGCAGCCGCGAGCGGCTCGTGTTGTTCAACGGATGCACGCCCGCGCGAAGCAGGGGTAAGCAAATGCGACACCGACTCTGGGATCTCGGCTTCGGAGCGCGGCGTGTCCAACCAGCCAGTTGGCAAACCAAGTTGCTCCGTGAAACGGTTTGCTTCGACACTGTCCATGCGTTTCTTTCCATATAGCCGATGGGCCATGTTGGAGCCGCTCATCGCCATGACTACACCAAGTCTTGCTTTCGATCCGTTGCGAGCCGTGAGGACGTGGAGGTTAGCGCGTCGAATGTCTTCTACCACGGCGCTGTCGTCCAATGCCAGCGGTTGCTGCTGGGTCGTTTCATGAGATGTTCTGTCTTTTGAAGACGAACCTTTCCGCAGCGCATGGGGCTTAGGCTGTTCGGCCATCTCGCTTCGACTATTCCGGACGGCCTTGGGTGACCCGCCAGTTGCTCTCTTTGGCATTTGCGCTTCCTCGAACAAACTATCTTTATGAAATGGTTGTTGGCCACCGTGCACGGCGGAAGCCGATTCAAGTGTTTCAGGCATTACTTCTGATTCGTCGTCTGTTCGGACGAAGTCGAGCGGTGCTTTCAGGCGGGCAATGGTTTCGGCCGCGAGCGCAGGATTGGGCTGGTCGAAGAAGCCATGCGGCAGCCCAAGTGTGGTTTCCATATGAAAGGCGGTCTCGGGAGTGAACCTCTCGCCCTTCATCAGTTCAGCCACGCGCGTCATGTTCGATTCGAGTCCTAACGCGATATTCTCTGCACCCACCGCATCGACCAGAAACTGAAACGAGCGTGTTTTGAAAATCGACGCAGTCTGGGCGGAGTCTCGAGGAGGTGCCTTCACGTACGGTTGTCCCGGCCGGTTGGAGGGAGATTTTTGTACGTGGCGAGGTTGGCGCTGGCCGATGTCCCGAGAACCCGCATATCGTCCGCGGGCTTGACTCATAAAGTAGGGCTCCATGCGATTGTTGATGTTCTGACTTGTTGATTATAGACGAGGCGATGTTGGAATTGGATGCGTCAGCAGCTCATTGGAGCGCAAATGTACCCGCGGGCGAGACTCCTCAGCGCGGTGCTGGGTCAGCGTTCGCACGTCCCCCTCGCGATCCGCTTAAGCTTAGCCTGTCAAGCATCGCATACTCTTCCGTTCCGCCGATAACAGGAAACGCCCGGATCTCGGGCAGACGATCGAAGATCGATCCGCCGGCTGTGTCACGTTCAACGCAAGAGCTTGCGCAAGCGTTTGACCCGTTGGTGACTCAGAGTCTCTATGCGGCCATTTGTTCAGTCAGTGCAAAATTTTTGCTGCGTTAAGGTGATTGTTATTAGGATTACGTATTAATATACAACGCGCCGGTGCCGCCGATCGCCGAGGTCGCCTAGGCGATGATGGGCAACGCAAACATGCTGACTACGCTGATGGGGCTCGACGTGTACTGGGCGGATTCAACCGGTCGTCGCAACACCTTTGATCGAGGAGGTGTTTATGGGACGACCAGCGGGGTGGATGTATAAGTTGACAGGGCGAGCAGGGATGCGCTCGCCAGGTGCGCCGTCGCATCGGCGAGAGATCGAGCGGCGATTTTGGGAGCAAATCGCGACAGGCATTACAAGTGAGAAGGCTGCAGAGGCGGTTGGCGTGTCGCAGGCGGTAGGCACTCGCTGGTTTCGTCATAATGGCGGCATGCCACTTTTCATGTCGAACCCCTTATCCGGGAGGTACTTGTCGTTCGCGGAGCGAGAAGAGATAGGGTTACTTTCGTTCCAGGGCGTCGGAGTACGCGAGATCGCTCGCCGGATCGAACGCAGCCCGTCAACGGTCTCCCGGGAACTGACACGTAACGCTGCAACTCGTAGCGGCCAGCTTGAGTATCGGGCTTCGGTTGCGCAGTGGAAGGCCGAACTGGTTGCCAAAAGACCCAAACCGTCGAAACTGGTGACTAACCCACGGCTGCACCACTACGTGCAAGACCGTTTGGAGGGCAAGGTTCGCGATGCTGATGGCCGTGCGATTGCTGGGCCTCGGCAAGCGCCGTTCAAAGGGAGAAACAAGCCGCATCGCGGTGACCGTAAATGGGCTAATGGCTGGTCACCCGAACAGATTTCCAAACGGCTGCAGTTCGACTTCCCGGATGACGAATCTATGCGCATCTCTCACGAAGCGATTTACCAGGCTCTCTATATCCAGAGCCGAGGTGCCCTCAAGCGCGAACTGGTCAGCTGTCTTCGCACAGGGCGGGCGTTGCGCGTACCGAGAGCCAGGGCACAAGCCAAGGCTTGGGCGCACGTTAGCGAGGATGTGATGATCTCTAGCCGGCCTGCAGAAGTGCAGGATCGTGCCGTGCCAGGGCATTGGGAGGGTGACCTGATCATCGGCCTGAACCGATCTGCTATTGGGACGCTGGTGGAGAGATCAAGCCGTTTCACCATGCTCGTGCACCTGCCTCGGGAGAAAGGCTATGGGTTGACTCCCCGAACGAAGAACGGCCCCGCGCTGGCTGGCTACGGAGCTGTCACGATGGCCAATGCGCTCAAGAAGACCGTGACTGACATGCCTGCCCAGTTGTGGCGGTCATTGACTTGGGATCGTGGCAAGGAACTATCCGATCACGCCCGCTTCACCGTCGAGTCCGGGGTAAAGGTATTCTTCGCCGACCCGCACAGTCCATGGCAACGCGGCACGAACGAGAACACGAACGGCCTTCTGCGACAATACTTTCCAAAGGGCACAGACCTATCCAGGTGGAGCGCTCGAGAGATCCAGGCCGTTGCCAATGCACTGAATACCAGACCCCGGAAAACACTTGGCTGGAAGACACCTGCCGAAGCTCTGGACGAGTATCTAAAATCTGTTCAACAATCTAGTGTTGCGACGACCGGTTGAATCCGCCCTGGGAACCGCCATCGGCGTGACGGGAGAGGGGGCAGGCGGATGCGCTCGGCCATGGTCCCCGGTGGAAGCGATGTCCGCTGAGTGCTCGATACTGGCGTCAAACACGGCACGGATTCACGAGGTTGCTCGGGACGGCGTCAACGGCTTGCTGGTCGATTTCTTCGGTCGGGAATAACCTTATTGACGTTCGAAAATGAAACGTTTCAGACTGAAACTGCACCAGAAGAAATTTTCCTACTCGCCTTTGATGACTTTGAGCGGCTCAGATGGGCTTCGCCCAACAATTAGTGCCATCCGGCAACCCATAGATGAGATCGCCGCCGAAGCGTGCTACTTATCCTGAGCCAGATGGATGAGCGTCCAGTTTTCTTCGCGCCTGTACGCGCCAGTGCCCAGTTGATCATTCGTCAATCGACCATAGCTTCTGCGGCAGTCGGCCGCGAGATGGAGGCGCCATGAAAGAGTTGGAAGGCCGTACTGCGGTTGTTACAGGCGGAGGTCAGGGTATCGGCCTGGCATGCGCACGGCTCATGGCATCGCGTGGTGCCGCCGTGGGCTTGATTGAAGAAAACGAGCAGTCGTTGCAAAGCGCGGAAGCGTCCATGCGCGATGAAGCGTTCTCCGTATTTGCGGTAAGGGCAGATATTGGAATCGAGGCGCAGGTTGAATCCGCGATCGATGCGTTGGCCGCGGAGTTCGGGTCAATCGACATCCTCGTCAACAATGCAGCGATTCAACCGTATGGGACCGTACTGTCGACGGAACCATCGGAATGGGACAGGATCATTGGAGTGAATCTACGGGGAGCCTATCTGGCAAGCCACTTCGCCCTTCGGCACATGCTCGGTGCCAAACGGGGATCTATTGTGAACATTTCCTCTGTTCAGGCACTCGCGAATCAGCAGCGGGTTGCTGCTTATGCGACATCGAAGGCCGCAATGCTGGCCCTCACACGATCACTGGCGGTGGACTTTGGCCCTCATGGAATTCGGGCGAACGCGGTTTGCCCGGGTTGCATTGACGCGCCAATGACGCGATTCGCGGCGACTACGACAGCGCCAGGAAAAGAAGAAGACACTATCCGAAAGTGGGGCGCCGCACAGCCGCTGGGCCGCGTGGGACGGCCAGAGGAAGTTGCTGAAGTCGTTGCGTTTCTCGCAAGCGATCGCGCCAGCTTTTGTAGCGGTGCTGCATTTACCGTTGACGGTGGTCTTATGGCCACGCTCGGAGTGGTCCTGCCGGAGTGAGGGAAGTCATGACCGAAATGACGCGGATATGGGATGGCAGAGCCGTACTTGGTGAAGGACCCGTGTGGGACGCCACAGAGAAGGCGCTCTTTTGGGTTGATATCGATGACCAGAAGATCTACCGACACGACTCGTCGGGCGAAGCTGTGAAAGTGTGGAGTGTGCCTGGAAAAATCGGTTGTATGGCGCTGGATGGGGATGGAAATTTTATCGTCGGGCTACAGCAGGGACTTCATCGCGTAGACAGAGCGAGCGGAAGTTGCGAACTGTTGATCGACCCCGAGCCAGACATTCCCGCCAATCGCTTCAATGACGGTAAAGTGGATCCTCGAGGTCGGTTATGGGCCGGGACATTGCCTGCGAACCAGATTTGGGAACCACCGGTCGGAAATCTGTACGTGTTTCTGGATAGTGATCACTGTGAGCGCCGCTTGATAGGGATGCGTTGTTCCAACGGCTTGGGTTGGAGCAAAGACGGGCAAACGATGTATGTGACCGACAGCATGGTCGGGACGATCTGGGCGTTTGACTTCGACCCCGAGACGGCAACGCTGGAAGCTCAGCGTGTCTTCGTGCAGTGGTCAATGGATGAAGGGGTGCCCGATGGTCTCGCCGTCGATGAGCTCGGGTATGTCTGGACCGCGGTATGGGATGGCGGTGAGCTGCGTCGATATTCACCGGACGGAAGACTCGACGCAACATTGCAGACACCGTTTCGACGACCGACGAGCTGCGCATTCGGTGGGCCGGAGCTCGACATACTGTATGTGACGTCGGCTTCAACCGGTCTGGCTGCTTTAAATGAACACGACGGCGGAGTGTACGCGATTGAACCTGGCGTTCGTGGACTGCCCGTTCCGCGTTGTGCGATGAGCGCCGCGAGATAGACGATTCTGATACGAAGAAAACCAGCGGCAGCATAACGCCCGGACGCTCATGAGCATGCTGGGGAGTCTGGCGGTCGTGCAAGGCGGATAGCCAGCGCCCACGATAATCGCGGACGACACGAGTGTGCCGCGCGCTTTCCACGTTCGGAAGAACCGGGTCCGTGCCGACCCGGCTCCCGCATCGCCCGCGTCATCGTCATTACGTGGGCCACTGGACCTTCAATGCTTCAGGCAAGTGTCGGCGTTCTTCCACGTGCAGACGTCGAGTCCGGTGTGGATGACCGGAGGCACCGACTTCCCTTCCGCGAGGTCACGCATGACCATCGCGGCGCGGTAGCCCATTTCCTCGGGTCGCTGGCCGACCAGCACATTCACCTTGCGGTCCTTGAGCGCCTGTAGTTCGGGCCCGAGCGTATCCGCAGAGACGATCACGAACTTGCCGTTCTTGATCTTGTCCATGATCGGCGCGACGACCTGCGAAAAGGCCTGCGGCGCAAAGAGCGGCCAGCCGCCCGCCAGCAGAAAGGCGTCGAGACCCGTGGGGTTGGCGGTCAGCGTGTCCTGCATCATCTGGTTCGCCTTGGCAGCGTCGTCGTTCACATAGAGTGGGCAGCCACTGATCTCATGCCAGCCGTTCTCGCCGGCGAGCTTCGTGATGCCCTTCTTCCCGGAGAGCACGTCGCGCGCGCCCTGAGCCCGCTGGTTGATGTTCTCCGCCGCCGGATTGCCCATCACGAGGCAGACGTTGCCGCCCTTCGGCATCAGCATCTTCAACTGCTCGCCGAGCCTGGCGCCCAAGTCGTAGTTGTCAGTGCCAACGTAGCTCTTGCGCAGCGAGGCATCCTTTGGCAGCAGATCGGCATCTGCGGTGATGACCGGGACCGATCCGCCGCGGCGGCGCAAGACCTCCCCCACGGCCGGCGCGTTCGCGGGCGAGATCGCCATGCTCGCGACGCCCTTGGTCACCAGGTCGTCGATGATCTGCACTTGCGCGCTCTCGTCCGCGGCGGTCGCGGGGCCGGTGTAGTAGCAGTTATAGCCTTGCTTGTTGAGTTCCTTGTTGGCCCGTTCGCATCCTTGATGCATGAGGTCGAAGTACGGGTTGTCGAGACCCTTCACCACCAGCGCGAGGGTCTTATCGGCCGCGAAGCCCGGAGACGCCAGCATCGCGAGTCCTCCGGCCACGGCAAGACACATCCACAGTTTCTTCATTGTTTCCTCCTGTTCGGCGCCGGCTCTGCGGTGCCCATGTCTGCCCACACAGTTTTCACAACGTTTCCCACGGCAGGCCCGAAATCGGGTTTCGGCCTTTGAGCGGAACCTTGTGGTCTTGTGAACCCATGCGTCCGGCAGTTCCGCATGTAATCCGGCCGCACCCGCCTCCCGCTGCACCTGCCGCGAAGCGGCCGGTGCATCCGAAGTCATTTCAATCTCCTTGCCGCTCGCCGCCGAGCCGGTTAAAGAGCACCGCGACGATGATGAAGGCGCCGACGACCGTGCCCTGCCAGAACGCGTCGACGCCGAGCAGGATCAGGCTGTTGCGGATGACTTCGATGAGCGCCGCGCCGACGACCGTTCCCAAGGCGCTGCCGACCCCGCCGGCCAGATTGGTCCCGCCGACCACGGTGGCAGCGATCACGCGTAGTTCGTCGCCGGTGCCGAGGCCTGTCGTCACCGCGCCTAGCCAGCCGACTTCGAGTATCGCCGCGACGCCCGCCATAAGGCCGCAGAGCACATAGACGGAGCAGACGATGCGGCGCACCGGCACGCCGGTGAGGTTCGCCGCATGACGGTTGCCGCCGATCGCGAAGACGTAGCGGCCCCAGCGCGTCCAGCCGAACGCGAACCAGAACAGCAGCCCAAACAGGATCAGGAACCACACCGGATTGGCGACGCCGAGCGTCGCGCCGCCGCCGAGCGCGAGGAGCTTGCTCCCGTCGGGGCCGAAATCGAAAATGGTCCGGCTGCGGGAAATCACGAGCGCGAGGCTGCGGCCGACGCTCAGCATGGCGAGCGTCACGACGAAAGGCTGCATGCCGAGATACGCGATGAGTACGCCGTTGACGAGGCCGACGAGCCCGGCGGTCAGGAGCCCCATGCCGATGCCGGCCCAGATCGGGTAGCCCGCGTTCATGACGACCGAGAGCACGATGCCGCTGATGCCGATCGTCGAGCCGACCGAAATGTCGATGCCGCCCGTGACGATCACCGCCATCATGCCGAGCGCGACGATGGCGACGAAGGCGAAGTTTCGCGTGACGTTGAAAAGATTCTCGGGGGTCGCGAAGGTCGAGGTCGCAAAAGACAGGACGATGCACGCGACGATCGTTGCCAGCACGACCCAGAACACCTGGCTTGCGAGCAGCCCCGACCAGCGGGTATGCGTCCTCGCGGACTGCGGATCATCGAGCAATGTCGGCATTGGAGGGGGCCTTCGCGGCGCGTCGTTCAATGTTGGGTCTCCCGTGCGAGGCAGATTCAGGCGGCGGCGATGGCTCCGGTGATGAGACCGGTCACTTCTTCCGGGGAGGACTCTTCGGTCTTCTTGTCCGCGACCTTGCGCCCGCGCCGCATGACGACCACGCGGTGGGCGACGGCGAATACGTCAGGCATGCGGTGGCTGATGAGGATGACCGCAATACCGTGTTCGGACAGGCGTTTGATGAGATCGAGCACCTCGGCGACCTGGCGGACACTGATTGCGGCGGTCGGCTCGTCCATGAGGACGAGCCGCGCTTCCGAGAGACGCGTGCGGGCGATGGCGACGGCCTGCCGCTGTCCCCCCGACATTTGCCGGACGAGGTCGCGCGGGCGCGTCTCGGACTTCAGGGCCCTGAACAGCTCACCGGCGCGCCGATACATGGTCGCGTGATCGAGCACGCGGATAGGCCCGAACCCGATCCGCAGTTCGCGGCCAAGGAAGACATTGGCGGCTGCCGTCAGGTTGTCGCAAAGCGCGAGATCCTGATAGACGACCTCGATGCCGCGCGCGCGGGCGTCGACCGGCTTGTTGAAATGCACGGGCTGTCCATCGATGAGAATCTCGCCGTGCGAAGGCGGAAAGTTGCCGGCGACGACCTTCACCAAGGTTGATTTCCCGGCCCCGTTATCGCCCATGAGCCCAACCACCTGGCCTGGCTCCAGACTGAGCGTCACGTCGATCAGGGCCTGAATGGCGCCGAAATGTCTGGAAACGCCTCTGAGCTCAAGAAGACTCATGGACTGTCGCGCTCGCTGGGGTGGAGGCGCGCCCATTGCATTGGCCGGGCGGCCAGTAGACATGCGAAGTAGGTAGATGTTTTTTAGTGCACGATGGGGCTTTTAGCAAGGCTCTTTAGTCACCCGGCGAACGGTCCGCCGAATCGGGAGTCGCAT
Organism: Paraburkholderia panacisoli; assembly: GCF_008369935.1. GTDB lineage: Bacteria > Pseudomonadota > Gammaproteobacteria > Burkholderiales > Burkholderiaceae > Paraburkholderia > Paraburkholderia panacisoli. The sequence continues at coordinate 342,746 of NZ_VTUZ01000003.1, forward strand.
GCGTTGCAGCGCCACACGAAGCGGTGAACGGCGGTCGCTGCGGGCATGAAGGCATCGTGCCACAAGGACCCGAACCGGGCCGCCATCGATCATCATCGAACCGCCAGCGCAGACCGGCCTGCAGGGGGGGGCTCCCCGTGTTACCGGTTAGCAGGGTGGCGTCTTAACTGGCGCAGAAGAATATATGGGCGCTCGCGGCCATCGTGACACCGATGCCGGCGCTTAGCTGGCTGCGTGACGGTGGGATCCCGGTCGCCGGGAACGTGGTGCCGCCCGCTGTGATGACAGCTATACCGCGTGCGTTGGATAGCGTTTCGTAAGCATGGCCAAGGCGCAGTTCAGGAATGATGTCAGTGCCGCTCCGCAAAGTGAAGTGCTGCGAGCCGGGTGATGCGTATCGCCGGGGCGTGGCCAACCGGCTCGTCCTTTGCGTTCGGGTCTACAGGTTGAATCGTTTCACCTCGTCGCGCCAGGAGTGCTGCTGGCGCCAGCCGAGTAGACGTTTAAGCTTCTCGTTGCTGAGCAGCGTTTCGAACTCGCCCAGCGCCTTCTTGACCGGCACCCCGGGATAGTACCGATCCAGCAACAACTGAGTCGGCAGGTCGGAAGACACGTCGTCGGCAGCGACGTTCATGATCTCGAAGCCGAGCCCGTCCGTTTCGATCGCAAGCCTGCACGCATTGGCGAGATCGCGCCCGTCGATATAGCTCCACGCAATCCGCTTGCGTAACGCCGGATCCTTGAGCCAGGTGGAGAACTTCGCATAGTCGTCGGGAGCGAGCACGTTGCCGATACGGAAACAGTAGATGTCCGAACCGGTGCGCGCCTGGAATGCTTTAGCGGTCACTTCGTTGACCACTTTCGACGTCGCGTAGCTGTCCATCGGATCCACCGGATACGTCTCATCGAGCGGGAAGTAGGCGGGATCGCGATGCCTGTGGGCGAACACCACGCCGTAAGTCGTCTCACTCGACGCCACGATCACCTTGCGGATCCCCAGCTTTGAGGCTGCATCGAGAATGTTGTACGTGCCCATCACGTTAGTCCGGTAGACCTCGTTGTCGGTCGTCAACATGATGCGCGGAATCGCCGCCAGGTGAACGATCGCGTCGATCGGTTTCGGCTCCAGATCGTCTGCGAACTCTACGGGCGCCGTGCTCGAAGCGATCGCATTGAAAACCTGGCCAGCGTCGGTGATGTCCGTGATTAGCGTCCGCACCGTCCGCTGCGGCATGGGCACGCGATCCAGATTCATCACCTCGTAACCGTGCTCTACCAGGTTCTCCACCACCCATTTTCCAGCGAGGCCGCTGCCGCCGGTCACAATCACTCGCTTCGTCATGTGCTTCTCTCCTGTAGATTGAGAACATTTATTGGTTCGCAGTTCGCCCGTTAGGGGCAACTTGCTCATTGTTTCGGCCGGAAACTGTAAGGTTTCCGCGTCCGGCTTTTCTCTGTTTTCACTGGTTACGCCGCGCGGGCACTTCTCTGTTACATCCAGTCGTCCAGTTCGATCATCACCGCCATGAACTCGAAGAATTCGTCTTGCGATTGAGCGCCGAGCCAGTCGCCGTATTCACTTTCCGACATCCGCCTAAAACCGTTCACCCGTTGCTTCGATCTTTGCCATGACGCGATTCTGCGCGTCTTGATCGAAGCTCGCCACCGGCAGCGCGACTTCCGATATTTTTGCACATCGCCGGCTTGGTTCGCGTTCGCCTGAGCCAAAACCCCGTGATGCCCTTCGTGGTGCCGTCTTCAGATCTTAGGTTAGCCTGGTAACGCTCACCGGCAAGTAAGCAGCCACCCGCCAGTTCTATCTTGAGGTATGTAGCGAGGTTCTGATGTGATGGACGACTCCAGCTACGCAGCGAGAGGTTTATGCCAGAGTGGAGAGGTCGTGATATCCACTGCAAAGGAGCGTTCAGGCTTTGTCGCGGTAAGAATCGAGGGGCCAGCGAGATCGATATACGAAGTACAACTTATATTGCGAGGTCGTAGAATTGATCCAATGGCTACTCGTTCTACAGTCCCAATTGCTCGGTCCATTGCACGCCTCCAAACCAGGCGCGTGTTGATCACAACGGCAAGCCACTGTTCCCGATGAGCGAGCCCGTCCAGGTCGTACGACAGTTTCCCATTGCCAAAGAACTCGCACAGCTCAATCTGGCGGTACAACAGGAACTCGCCAGCAGCAACAAGAAGTCTGTCTTTCAGTATTACCAACTGGTGAACGTGCAATGGGATCAAAGCCCGACCTTGCCCATCACTGCGCCGAACCAGCAGATAAGACTCAACACTTCCAGCATGACTTCCGACGGGCCGAATTTGCCTGTGGCGAACACTACGCTCGAAACCTACGCGCAAACGCGCAGTTGTGTGTCCTGTCACGCAGGGGCCACGATCGCCGGCAGCGCGACTCTCGCCTCTGATTTCAGTTTTGTTTTCATCGAGACCCAGGCGTCGATCGCGGCCCTGCTTAGAAACAACCGCGCGGCGGCGAACTACGTGGCGCCTTCAGGCTTGCGTCCTTAAGCCAGCATGATGTCGGGATCAGGCGCTGCTGCTATCGGTTTGTGAGTTCGGCTGGGTTTGTCCAACCAGGTGCGCACTCACAAAACATGCAGGAAACAACAATAGGATAACGACCAGTTCGCAGGAGAAAAGCGATGGCACTACTGTCAAGGTTGGTTTTGTCGCGATAAGGGCAAGATGCCGAACAGATGGCACTATAGTGAGGATTGCTTATTCCGCCAGGGAGTAGAACTGTTCGGCACGAGTGCATCCGATGCCACGGTCCTCCATTTGGCCATTGGCGATCGACAATCAAAATGGGGGCGGTCGATCACGTGACTGAACAACGTATTTGGTCAAATATCCTCCTCCGCCACTTCGGCCTCTAGCCAGTCAAGAATATTCCCCCCTTCCTGTGTTGTGCGGCGAAGAAGCCGTGCCCACTACTCGAAAGACTTCCGTATTCAAGTGAAACTGCCTTGGCGAGTGGTCCGGACAGTGGTGTTATTCCATTAAAAACGGGAGGGAAGGATTTACTGAAGCCGTGCGAATAGCGCGCAGTGGCGACATGACATCAGCGGCTACCGTGATGGCACAAAATGTACGCCCACGCACAATATCGATGGCAAGAGAAATCGATCAGCTGTCTGACGCCCTTCGCAAGGAGGCGGATGTTTCGCGCCATCGCGACGACGTGGCTTACAGGCGCACCCTGGGGTTCATGGCTGCTCTGCTCGCGCTTGGCGGTTCAGTTGCTTGTACCTACGTGTGGCATCAGGTGAGACTACTCGGACGCAGTCTGACAGAATTCAGGCTTACTGGTGTCAACAACCGGGGCTTGGCGGAAAAGCCGGACTGCGCATGAATTGCCATAAAAGCAAACGGGGCGCATCGTTCGTTTCCCGACATACCTTGTCATGCTTTCGTGTGATTTTTACCAGCATGTCGGGCCGCGTCGGCATGTTAATTGGTGAATTCGTCGGTGTTGAGGGCGCGGTCCTTGATTGCGTGTATCAGAATCTCGCCGGACGAGCAGGACCGCAAACATGAAGAGACTTTTCGTTTGCTGTGACGGCACATGGAACTCGGAGAGCGACCAGTTTCAGGGCGTGCCCGTTCCAACCAATGTCGTTCGCTTTTTCAACGCGTTGAGCGACCACGGCGACGATGGCGTCGAGCAGCTCAGGTACTATCACGTCGGCATTGGCGCTAACGAAGGCAGGGTGCGTCGGCTCGTAGATGGTGCGCTAGGACTTGGCCTTTCCCGTGACATTCGAACCGCGTACAAGTGGCTGTCCGACCACTACGAAGAAGGTTCGGAAATCTTTGTCATCGGCTTCTCTCGCGGCGCGTTCACGGCTCGAAGCCTGGTCGGCATGCTTCACCATTGTGGACTTCCTCACGAGGCAACCTGGGCGCTGGTAAGGCAGGCATGGAACCTGTACCGGCTTGACCCAAAAATACCGGAAAGCGTCAGCCGGCAGGAACGGTTCCGCATCGAAAATGGCAAACCTCCGCCCATCCGCTTCCTGGGAGTGTGGGAGACGGTCGGCGCTCTCGGCATCCCGGAAATGGTGGACTTATTCGGCTTCGGCAGAAAGCGCTATGAGTTTCATGATACGAGGCTCCCGCCGGAAGTTGAACGCGCGGTCCATGCCCTTGCAATCGATGAGCAGCGGAATAACTTCTCTCCAACGTTGTGGGCGGACTCGGATGGTTGCGACCTGACACGCTTGACGCAAGTGTGGTTCCCCGGTGTGCACGCTGACGTTGGGGGCGGCTACAAAGAGACCGGACTTTCTGATGCCACGCTCAATTGGATGATTTCCGAGGCCACGCAGTGTGGTGCAGTGTTCGAGTCAAATATGTTGAAGCAGATAGCACATGCGGATCAGTTTTCGCCATCGGCAATACATGGCGTCCTCCACAACTCGCTCACCGGGTTTTACAGGAAAATCGGCTTTCGCCCTCGATCCTTTCCATATCTGGCGAAGGGTTCACGAAGATGTTCTGAAGCGATATCGGATCTGACATTGGAACGGCAGGCTAATCCGCCAATCTTTCAGGCTCCCTATCGACCGAACATAGACGCTGCGGCGGCTGTTCAGGTGCGGGTTTTCGCCAGCTCGTTGTGGAATTGGACAGGTATTTTCATGAAGGAGGGGACGAGCTACCGGTTCAAGGTGCCTGAAGGGCAAGCGTGGCTGGATGGGGGCACTCCATCTGGCGCGCAAGGAACGCGGGGTAACTGGATGCAACGCCTGTTTGCATGGTCCAAAAGGGTCAGGGAGGCGAACTGGTTCGAACTCTGCGGTGTAATCTCACATCCAGGGCAAGCTGGCAACACAGGCGTGCCACCTCAACTCTTCTACTTCAGAATCGGTAGAGAAGTGGAGATCAAGGCTCCCTACTCGGGTTACCTGTATTGCTTCGCCAACGATGCCAGTTGGGTGTACTGGAACAATCAAGGCAGTCTGAGGGTTGAAATCACCGAATCAGGCGGCATGCCGGCTAGCAATGGGGCGGCTGATGACTTGACTGCACCCGCAACAGCACCCGGAGGTTCCGGAGCGGGTCAACCATCATGACGAGTCAGGCATTGAAGTTTGTGCCTGAACGGCCGATATGGCTGAGCAGGGAGCCTCAAAAAAACTGCATCCAGAACGCCGATCCACGCGTGCACGGGACGCTGGGACAGAAAACAGTTGACCGCGCTCGAAAATCGTCGGGCGACCACGAGTAGGAATCGCGTGCAGCCGCGACGGCGCCGGTCATGTTGTGCCGATTCATCTTCGGGCGGACGAGGAGCTTCACGTGCGGGAACATCAGTTCCTGGCTGCCGCGGCAAATATCGAAATCCTGTTGATTGAGAGGACTAGCAGAATCCGAGCGCGGCCACCGCGCATGAAAACGCAACAGCCCAGCCATAGGACATGCCTGTTTCATCTTCGCACGATCGATGTTTATCGCCATGGCGTATGATGCCGCGGAGGCAATTGCGCAGGTGTTCCCAGTGAGCGTTTTCGGAAGAAACGCGCGTGCGCATCCACTCAGGAAACGATGCGACTACCCCCGTATCGCAACAACAGGGGCGAGCGCAGAGATTCAATGCCGGGCGCTGCTCCAGCCCCACCCGTCGCGATGGTAATCCAGCCGTCTAAGCAGTTTCCGGCGCATTTGCTCCCGGTGATAGTGAGCGGCGACGAACGCTGTTGCCGTCACCAGCACGAATGACCCTACGACGATTGCCACTGCTTCACTCATCGGAACCTCCATTGCTGATCTCTGGGATTCACTGCAGATGTTGCCCTCCGTTGATGGCGATGTTGGCGCCGGTCACGAAGCCTGCTTCGCGCGAGCACAGGTACAGCACGAGGGCGGCAACTTCGTCCGGCTGCCCGAGCCGGCCGACCGGAATCTGAGGAATGATCTTCGTCTCGCGGATGTTCTCGGGCACCGCCATCACCATCTTCGTCGCGATATAGCCGGGCGAGATCGTGTTGACAGTGACACCTTTTTTCGCCACTTCGAGCGCCAGCGATTTCGTGAAGCCATGCATGCCGGCCTTTGCCGCCGCATAGTTGGTCTGGCCGAACCCACCCTTGGAGCCGATGATCGACGACACGTTGATGATGCGGCCCCAGCCACGCTCGACCATGCTGTCGTACACCGGCTTCGTCATGTTGAACACCGAATCGAGGTTGGTGCGGATTACCGCGTCCCAATTGACCTTGTCGAGTTTTTTGAAGCTGGCGTCGCGCGTGATGCCGGCGTTGTTGATCAGGATGTCGACCGGTCCAACTTCAGCGCTGATCTGCGCCATGCATTTTTCGCACGAGTCGTAGTCGGCGACGTCGACCGCATACGCGCGGAACTGTCGTCCCTCGGCTTCCGTGCGCGCGAGCCACTCTTTCACACCGGTGTTGCCCGGCGAATAGGTGACTACGACCGCATAACCGGCGTCATGCAACTTGATGCTGATCGCCTCGCCCAGTCCACCCATGCCACCCGTTACTACCGCGATCTGCTTTGCCATCGAATTGTCCTCACAAATGCCAGCGACGTGCTCGTCTTGAGCAACACTGCCTTCGGTCAAAAATTGGATGCATTGAAATACCGGATTCTTATCCAGAATGAATAAAAGGAATCCTACATATAGACATGGAAACGATAATGCGGGCATCGCTGCCCGCGTGAGTCTTAGTGCTTCGCGCCCGCGACTACGGCAGCCGACTCGGCGGCACTACGTTTGGTGGCCTTGGACGCTGAGGCCGTGACGGCTTCGAGATGGGTCCCAGCCATCTCGACGGCTTGCTGCCCCGTCTTCTGCAGCGATTCGCACAGCGTGGTGGTGGCGCTGATGGCGGACTTCCACGCGGCGATCGCCACTTCGGAACCCGCGGGAGCACTCTTCGCCGCTTCCTCGATGAATTCCTGCACGCGTGCGTTATACCGTTCGTACTGCGTCTGTGCGAGTTGCGTGACCTCAGCCCGCGTGGTTGACGCGATGTCGAAGAGTTGACGGCCGTATGACAGTGATTGCTCCGCGAAAGGCGCGGTGAAACCGGCTTGCAGTGTGAACCACTGCTGCGGGTCTGTGGTGCCGGGCGCCTTCGTCAGGTTCTCCTGCGATTCCGCCAGCGTGGACTTGACGACCTGCAGGTTCAGCGCGACCAGTTTTTCGACGCCTTCAAAGACCTTGCCGGTCAATCCGAAGAATGCGTCGAGGCTGGCCTTCTGCGATGCGGCGATTTGCTCGGGACTCGATAGAGTCATTATTGAATTCCTCAGGATTCAGTCCGCCGCGCGAAATCCCGATCGACCGGATGTAGCGCGGCGAATGGCGATATTGGATGGACCGAAGCGCAAGGTCTGCCTGCCAGGCAGCATGCGTCGCGAATACATCGGAGGGTCGTTATGTCAACAGGCACTACACATTAAAGTCCAACTAAAGCTACTTCGCTTAATTTTTCTTCGGCGCGCTCGCCGAGTGGTGCAGCGACACCCGCCGAAATTCCCTAGCGCCTACGCGCGACGGCCTTGAGAATGGAAGCGCCTTCGCTTGTGACGTGAGGACGTGGATGGCCCGATGCGAGGCGTTCCAGTGAGATAAGTTGACGCTCCAGCAGCGTGTCGAGCTCGGCGCGGCCCAGTTCGATCTGATCCGGCGCGTCCTTGATGAGCATTAGGGTAGCGAATTCATGGGGACTCAGCATATCGTCTCCTCGATTTAGTCTTTTAGCGCAGCGAGCATTAATTACCCTCTCCCGCGGTGGATGGCGGCAAATATTTCCTTTGCCTTTGAAGGCAAGGGCTCGGGAAATCCTTACAAGGATGTAATGATAACCGCTCAATTTGCAATTGCAATATGCGGAGTACATTTTTAATTTGTCTGTTTATTCAGTCTGAATGTCGACGACAACGCTTGACTCGCCATGCCGGCGTGAAGCCGTGGAAGCCTTGATGGGCGTGGTCCAGGCCGATCTGGCCACGCACCCGATGTCTGAATCGGCAGTCAATCAATGCGCAGCGCCATTTATATTTGAATATGACGTTTATAGGTCAACATTGTCTTCTGGAAATATTTATTACATTGCATGGGAATTACTTAATTTCAGAATTTTGACCAGCGAAAAGGCTCAATAAGTATTGACTTCTCCCGCTGTCGCGAAGGGCCAGGAGATGTCGGCAAAACGGATCACTGCACTTCACCATGTCCGATCCCGTCACTGCAGCACGGATTGCTCCGAGATGCGTCGATAGGTAGTCCTTGATATATTGTTTTCGAGCGTCGTGAAAGGTGCGTTCGGCGCTGAAGAGGCAATCCGTGAGGCACCGCCGATCACCGGCCCACTGCAGTCATTCCGCGCTGGGGAACCGGATGGTTCATGCCACGCTGAAGTCGTGCCGCGGAAAGTCAGTGCCGCGCCACGACGCTTAGCTCAGTTGGAAGTCGGCCGGTAGCGGCGGTTCTTTGTCGTAGCGAAAGACGTTGAGATCGTCATGTCGAATGACGGGCTGCTTTCCTGATATCAAGTCGGCAAGAAGCTGTGCTGAACCGCACGACATGGTCCAACCGAGCGTACCGTGACCCGTATTCAGGTAAAGGTTCGGTATGGATGTGCGACCTACGATAGGGGTCCCGTCGGGCGTCATGGGACGAAGACCGGTCCAGAACGTGGCGCTCGATGTGTCGCCGCCGCCGGGGAAAAGGTCATTCACACACATCTCTAGAGTCTCTCGGCGAGCTTCGCGAAGGCGCTTGTCGAATCCAACGATTTCGGCCATCCCACCGACACGGATGCGCTTGTCGAATCGTGTGATAGCAATCTTGTACGTCTCATCGAGAACTGTTGAGACCGGTGCACGTGACTCATCGGCGATAGGCGCAGTGATGGAGTACCCCTTGAGCGGATACACGGGGATTTTTACGATGCCCGAGAGAAAGTTCGTGGAATAGGAACCGAATGCGACGACGAACATATCGGCATGAATGAGTTTCGCACCATGCCGAACCCCGGCGACCCGTCCACCCTCGACGACCAGACCATCAACCTGGGTGTTGTAGCGAAAATTGACGCCAGCTTTCTCAGCCATTGAGGCAAGCCGGGTGGTGAACAACTGGCAGTCACCCGTTTCGTCGCCAGGCAAGCGCAATCCACCCGTCAACTTATGTGAGGTGGCAGCAAGGGCAGGCTCGACCCGGAAGAGTTCGGCTCCCGTCAGCAACTCGTACGCGACGTTGGCCTCTTCAAGTACGGCGATATCCTTCGCCGCGCCATCGAACTGCTGCTGCGTCCTGAAAACTTGAAGAGTGCCCCCTGCACGTCCCTCGTACTGAATGCCGGTCTCGGCTCGCAAAGCCTTCAGACAGTCGCGACTATATTCCGCAAGTCTCACCATGCGGTTCTTGTTAATCGCGTAGCGTTCGGCGGTGCAATTCTGCAGCATCTGCCACATCCATTGCAGTTGGAACTGCTTGTCCTCGTCGTCAGGCCTGATTGCGAGCGGAGCGTGTTTCTGAAACATCCACTTCACCGCTTTAAGCGGCACGCCAGGAGCAGCCCAAGGCGCCGCGTAGCCAGGAGAAATCTGGCCTGCGTTGGCAAAGCTCGTTTCGAGAGCGGGACCCTGCTCCCGGTCGATGACCGTGACTTCGTGGCCTGCCCGCGCGAGATAGAACGCGCTCGTTACACCCACGACTCCGCTGCCCAGCACGACGACTCGCATACGACAGACTCCACAGCCAAAAGGCCGTAAACAGGTAACAAGAACTACGGATGCAGCACATGCCAGTTGATGACCGGATGCTAGCCGCAAGCTAATGGTTTTTTTTATTGTTTAATCGGAGATTTTTGGCTGAATCATCTGGTTTGCCTCTGCGGCGTAGTCGAGTGAGAGTGAGCAGGCTCCCGTCGTGGCTCCGTTCGTTAGCACCTCCCTACCTCGTCGACACCCATCCAGGGCAATCGCCTAGATGACAGCCTAAATTTCGTCTCTCTATTATGCATACAACACTGAACACAATAAAACACGCAAACATGTGTGGTGAACGCATGGTTCATCTACGGGATTACCTCTTATTTGAGAGGTCATCATGGTTCGGCTGTCTCGTTTCACCCGTCAAGCTCGTGTATGTTTGGTCGCCGCTAGCTGCGTCATCGCCACCGCGCCGTCACGCGCTGACGACACCAGCGCCTGGCAAAGTGTAAAAAGGGCTGGAGTGCATCGTTGTGGCGCCGCAGTCGCGCCTCCGTATGTCATGCGAGACCCGAAGACCGGCGAATATAGCGGCTTCTTTTCGGAACTCTGCCGTAACTTCGGACAGAACGTGTTGAGGGTGAAAGTCGAATTCGTCGACACCACCTGGGACAATATCGTCGCCGGTCTTCAGTCTGACAAATGGGACATGTCGCTCGCACTCAACGACACACCGGAACGTGAAAAGGCGATTTCCTTCTCGGCGCCGGCCACTGACTACAACGTCTCGCTGGTCTACAACAAGAACAATCCCAAGATTCCGAAGGACGCGCATACCCTCGCTGAGGTCGACAAGCTGGGCGTAACTATCGCGGTGATGTCCGGTACGGCGCAGGACAAGGCAATTTCAGGCGCCATCAAGCAGGCTCAAATCATGCGGCTTCCCGGCATCGATGAGACGCGTCTGGCTCTTATGTCCAAGCGCGCCGAACTCCTCGCCGACGCCAATATCACCAACATGTTGCTCACGGAAGCGCACCCAGAGTGGGCAGTCGCCATCCAGCCCAATCCGCCTCTCGCGTAGCAGGAAGTTGCCTTCGGCGTCAGAAAAGAGACGTCTGCAGGCGATATCGCCGTGCTCAACAAGTATGTGAATGAGCAAGTGAAGTCCGGGGCAGTGAACCGGCTCATCAAGACCTCGGTTCAGGCCATGCTTGTCACGAACAAGTAATGCGACGCGCGCCGCGAGGCTTCGCCAGCCTTGCGCCGTGGTTTGCTTTCGGACGCGTTCGGTTTATGCCGAACGCGTCGTGTCATGATGGGGCTGGAGGGCATCCAAGGCGGGCAGATTGGGTTCCAGGGCAAGCCGTATATCTACGGCTACGTTTTGCTGTTGCATCGTCCAGTTCGCACCTCTTGCCTATGACGCGTCATAGGCGATGATTAACGCAATGAAAAAGGCGGATCCCACGGACCCTAAGAAGTACATTGGGGAACGGCAGAGCAATACCTTCGACGGAGTGACCGGCAGTATCGCGTTCGCACAAAGCGGGGACCTGAAAACAGCCTCGGCAACTTTGTATCAGGAGCAGGGCGGAAAGTGGGTTGTTCTTGGGGTTGAAGTGACAGAGCGCGATTGCCGGATATGGGCTACTGCGACTCAACGGCGTCGGCTCGCGCTTGGGCAATTTCGACCGGGTATTGGTCGTGGTATGTGTCGAACAGTGCCGAGCATATGTGAGCAAGTGACGCCAGGTCCATGGCCTGGTCTGCGTGTTCGACCTCTCCTGCGTTGAGCACGTCATCGAGAACCGGCGCAAGCCGGCGCAATCGGCGGAAAGTCGCGTCGTCAAGTTTCATATGGGACCTCCTGTTGTCAGCCGGTAGGTTGCCTGCTGAGGGCACTTGACCCCCAAGCCTTTGGCGACACCAGACCGCCTGGCCTGTTTGACCTGTTGGCCGCCCAGCAAGTCAGTTCTTAAATGTCTCCGCCTATGAGAGATGCATAACATCTGGTCCGGCGTAGACGGGGCCAGCGCTCGTATTGCAAGTTTCGCGCGGCGTGCACGCCAAAATAGGAAGCGGTTGGCCCGATGCGGCGTTATTCAGGCTCACGTGGTCGGAGCCGACGCATCCTTTGCTGGGCATTCGTGGTGCGGCCTATGGCGCATCACGCAGCCTGACATCCTAATGCATCAAATTCTGACGCGCGCGTTGCGCGCTCATACTTGATACGCTACTGCACTGCACAATAAACTTCAGAAAACGGATGAACATCGGACTGCGGCTGCTCGAAGTGCAAGGCGGGAGAGCCGTGCTGAGTCGTGTCGGCAGCGCAAAAACACGCTTGTTGCATCGTAAGCAGTATACCCCCGATTGTGCGTCGCACCAATACATAAGGATTGTCAAGCCTCGACCAGAGGGTTTACGCTTAGCCGACTTCCTTGCGAGACGACTATGGGCACATCCGCGCTGTTGGACAGTTTCGAACTTCTCGCCGCATGGCATCGCCTTGTCCCTGACGCAGAACCTGCCGGGCGCCAAAGATATGAGCTAGACGAACTCGGCGACGCGATACTGAATCGCTCCCCGTCAGCCAGACGCCAGATAGTCCTTACGGACGTCTACTGCCATCTGACCGAACAGATTGGTCACCTTGCCGCCATGTCGGTGGCAGTCACGACCGCATCATTCGGCATCAGGGTTCCGGACGTCGTGTGGATGCCATGTGACAAGTGGGAAAGTTTCGACCGCGACGACCCGGCGCCGTTTGTCCCGGACCTTTGCGTCGAGGTGCTGCTTGATAGCGACCGGACGCACGACATCGACCGCAGGGTCATGGCGTATCTGGAAGGCGGTGCCCGCGAAGTCATTGTCATTGGCCAACGCGGCCAGGTCGACTATTGGGGAGTCACTGGTCGACGGAAAGCCTCAATGTTTGACGTGACGGTACCGCTCGACCCCATGTATTTCGAAGAACGCGGTGCAGAAACACTAGCTACTGAAGTTCGTAGTTGAGACGCGACAACTTGCAGAACCTTAGCGTTGATTGAACGCCTCGATTTCAGGATGCTACCTGCCGGACTGAATGCGTCAACCGCGATTGCCTGCGAACTCTCAGCAACGGTTGCAAGGAGCGTTGGGAAGCTCCGCGCGTCTTCGACACTATCAACAACGACTGGACATGGATACCAGTTCATGCGGAAGGTTTAGAAGTACCGCTAGTCGCTGAAAATCGGGCGGTTTCACATGTCTGCGGTCAGATAGGTGCGGAATGACGGAGCCTTTCGTGTAGCGACCGGATGCTGACGAGAGTGCGCCGGCTCCAGCCGATGAGCCGGTTGAGCGAGAAGACTATCGCAATTCAGTGATTGCATCGATTCTTAATGCGCGGTTTCGATTAGGCTCCAGATGCGCTCATCGGAGTTGTGAATGAATCGTCGAGAGATAAAGGCTCGGCATTTGTCGCAGCGATAGTGCTCAAATGCGAGCGTGCCGTCGCACTCAGCAACACCATCAGCCCGAACAAAACGCATTCAGAATGTTCCGGGGGCAACCATCGACGAAGGCTGCAATGTTGTCCATCACCTGGTCCGCTAAGGTCTGGATCGCCTCTTCACTTGCCCATGCGACGTGGGGGGTGAGAATAAAGGCGGGGTGGTTGAGAATTTCGTTCAGGGGATTGTCCGCAAGCAGAGGCTCTTGAGTGACGACGTCGAAGCCTGCTCCCGATATCAAACCTGAAGTTAGTGCCCGGACGAGTGCCGCTTCATTGACCAGTCCTCCACGCGCGGTGTTGATGAGAAGCGGTTGTCGCTTCATTCGTGCGAACTCTACGTCGTCGATAAGGTTACGTGTAGCGTTGGTGAGCGGGCAATGAAGTGTGATGATGTCTGACTCTTCGATGACCTTCTCGAACGGAGTGTAGAGCATTCCCATGTCGTCGCGACCTTTGAAGGACGAGAACAACACCTTCAATCCGAGTGCGCGAGCGATATCAGCGGTTGCTTTGCCCAAGGCGCCGTCGCCAATGATGCCGAGCGTGGAGCCGGCCAAGTCCCTTATCGGGTAATCAAAGAAGCAAAACTGCCCAGACTCCTGCCAGCGACCAGCTTGGACCGCAGAGCGGTAAGCAGTAAGGCTTCGTCGCAGCGCGAATATTAACGCGAACGTGTGTTCAGGCACGGTGTGCACTGCGTAGTTTCTGACATTGCACACGGCAATTCGCTTTTGACTGCACGCTACCAGATCGACATTGTCTGCGCCGGTTGCGGCAATCGCGATGAGCTTAAGTTTTCTGGCCTGGGCAATGACTTCGCCCGAAAGCTTAACCTTATTCGTGATGACGATATCCGCGTCCCGGATGCGTTCGCGAACCCGATCAGCCGTCGTCGATTCGTATACGTCCAGTGTGTGCGTGAAGGGCAACTCCTTCAGACGGGTCGTGGGAGGGATTGTCGAGCGGTCAAGAAAGACGACATGCAAGGACGATGAAGTCATAGTGTTTTCAATTGCGGAAGCGAAGAGGGTGACATGCTCTGGTGCTACTAGCGAACCCGGAGCGTAGGCAGAATGGATTCAAGAGTTCTGGCAGCGCAGCTCAATCATCGCTGGGCCCTCTGGCGAGCTGCCGGTTGAACGTATCGTGGTCTAACGCCTTCTCCCACTTGGCGACTACGATGGTTGCAATGCCGTTGCCGATGACATTGATAATGGCGCCGCCTTCCGAAATGAATCGATACACGCCGAGGACCAACACCAGGCCGGCAACCGGGATACCCGGAACTGAACCCAGCGTCGCTGCGAGGACAATGAATGCTCCGCCGCTAACGCTTGCTGCACCTTTCGATGTGAGCAACAGGACGAGCATGAGCGTAATCTGATGTCCAAAGCTCAGCGTACTGTCTGTAGCTTGCGCGATGAACAGAGCAAGCACGGTCATATTGATGCAACTACCGTCCAGATTGAACGAGTAACCTGCGGGCACGACCAGCCCGACGACGGATTTTTCGCATCCCAGCTTTTCAAGCTTCGCCATCAGGCGAGGTAGTGCGGATTCGGATGAAGACGTGCCGAGCACCAGAAGCAATTCTTCGCGGATGTATCGCAAGAACGCGAGGAGGCTGAAGCCGGCGAGTCGGCACACTGTTCCAAGGACGACCACGACGAAGACAAGCCCGGTCAGGTAGTAGGTCAGCAAGAGCTGGCCATAGGAGCCTAACGAAACAACACCGTACTTACCAATCGTGAACGCGATTGCACCGAACGCACCGATGGGCGACACATACATCACGATGCGCACCATATTGAAGAAGGTGTTTGCGCCGGCGTCAATAACGGAAAGCAAAGGTCTTCCGCGTTCACCGAGCATTTGCAGTGCAAAGGCGAAGACAATCGAAACAAACAGTACCTGCAGGATGTCGCCATCGGCAAACGCTCCGAATACTGTTGTGGGGATGATGTGTGAAAGAAAGCCGACGACACTCTGGTCGTGCGCGGCCTTGGTATAAGCGGCGATGGCCGAGACGTCGAGCGTCTGCGGGTCGACGTGCATGCCGCTGCCCGGCTTCATAAGGTTGACTGCTATCAGACCGATAGCCAGAGCGAGCGTCGTCATCCCTTCAAAGTAAATGAGCGACTTGACCCCGACCCGGCCCACCGACCTGATGTCGTTCATGCTCGCAATGCCATGAACCACAGTGCAGAAAATCAGTGGAGCAATCATGAGCTTGATGAGCTTGAGGAAGTTATCTCCCAGTGGCTTCATCGCTTCGCCAACGGACGGATAGAAATGTCCTACGAGGACACCTAACACGACCGCTATCAGGACCTGGATGTAAAGGTGTTGAAACCAACGCTTATGTGCGCGAGGCGCGGCACGCGGTTCAACGGATGCTTCCGATACGATGCTCATGACTTGTCTCCTGGTACATCGTTACTTGATTCGGGTCGGCTTATGCGCCGTTCACCGCTATTGAGTCAATACTGTGAAAATCCTCACCGTGCAGGGCGGAGTCTTCACTCAATAGCTGGACTGAGCCCTGCACGCTAACGCGCGTCGCTGCGCTAGTTCAGCAGTTCCGAGATTTCGATCAGGTTGAGGTCGGGGTCGCGGACATAGACCGAACGGATTTTCTGCGTGGCACCGGTGCGTTGCACGGGCCCCCCGATGATTGGCCAGTCGCATCGCTTGAGATGTGCGACGACGTCGTCCAGCGGTACAGCCGCGAGAAAACACAAATCGAGTGCGCCGGGTACCGGGAGATGCGCTTTCGGCTCGAACTCGGCGCCTTTCACATGCACGTTGATTTTCTGGTTGCCAAACCGGAATGCGATGCGGCCCTCGCCAAATGTTTCGAGGCGCAGCTGCATGACTTCGGTGTAGAAGTGCCTGGTCGCCTGCAAATCAACGCACGTGAGGACGAGGTGGTCGAGATGGTCAATAAATTCCATGTCAGGCTCCCGCAGCGAATGTTCTCTGCGCAAGAAGCCCGTCGTCGGACATAGCTGGCATGGCATGCAGGTCCATGCGCCGGCCGGCCTTGAGCAACTGACTCGGCACGTCGTGCCCAATGAGTTGCGGAAGCAGGGCCGAGGCAGAGAGCAACCCGGCGAGGTCTACGCCCGTGTCGTAGCCGTCGAGTTCGAGCATATGCACAAGCTCTTCCGTGCATACGTTACCCGTCGCACCCGGCGCATACGGGCAACCGCCGAGACCACCAAGCGATGCATCGAAGCGGTCGATACCCGAGGGAAGAGCAGCCAGGGTGTTCGCGAGGGCCATGCCTCGCGTATTGTGAAAATGCAGGGTCAGTTCGAGCGCCGGGAATCTCTCGCGTGCGGCTTCACACAACGCGCCAACCTGGGACGGAAATGCCATGCCAGTTGTGTCGCAAAGCGTGACGCCATGCGCGCCAAGGTCGGAAAAGCGCTGTATCCAGGAGAGAACCTCCTCCTCAGCGATGTCGCCTTCCATAGGGCAACCCATCGCGGTCGACAGAGACACGTTCACTGCAATATTTGTTTGCTTCACGACGCCGATAACGTCGCGCAATTGTGCGAATGACTGCTCGCGGCTCATGCGCAAGTTCGTGCGGTTGTGGCTTTCGCTAACGGACATCACGAGGTTCACTTCATCCACACCGCACGAGAGTGCGCGCTCAGCACCTCGTATGTTTGGAACGAGCACCGTATAAATCACCCCAGGCTGCCGCCGAATTCGGTGCATGACGGCTTCGGCGTCAAGAAGCGCCGGTATGGCTTTCGGGGAGGTGAAGGAGGTGACCTCGATTTTTGCGTATCCGCACTTGCTCAACTGGTCGACGAGCGCAATCTTTTCTTCGGTATCGACAAATTGCGCTTCGTTCTGGAAACCGTCGCGGGTTGCGACTTCCTGGATAAATACTCGCTTGTGCTTCATCAGCATGCTCCAATCAGATAATGCCGCGCGAACGCCATGATTCGCGCGTCGCCGTGTCGACTCCGACTCGCTCCAGGACAGCGTCCGTATGCTGGCCGAGGGTGGGTGCAAACGAATCGACTGTGCCTGGGGTGGCGCTGAGTTTCGGCACGATGCCCGGCACCTTCACCGAGGTGCCGTCTGGCAGTTGCGCGTCAAGAATCATGTCTCGCGCAAGGTAGTGCGGGTCACTCGCAATGTCTGCGACGTCGTAGATTTTTCCGGCGGGGATTCGCGCTTCGTTGAGTGCGCCAAGCACATCGTCGAGTGGCTGGCGCACGGTCCAGTCGGCGATGGCTGCGTCGATACGCTCGACGTGCGCCACGCGGCCGTCGTTTTGCACAAGCGCCGGGTCTTCGGCGAGGTCGCGCCGGCCAATGAGGTCCATCAAACGGCGGAAAATGCTGTCGCCGTTGCCCGCAATCAGGGCGTATTTCCCGTCGGCGCAGCGATAGGCGTTCGAAGGGGCGATGCCTGGCAGGCTGCTGCCCGCAGGTTGCCGTACGGTCCCGAAGACTGAAAACTCCGGGAGCAGGCTCTCCATCATGTTGAAGACCGACTCGTAAAGCGCAACGTCTATCAGTTGCCCGTTGCCGCCGTTCTGGTCGCGATGACGCAGAGCGAGGAGGATGCCGATTACGCCGTGCAATGCAGAGAGGGAATCGCCGATTGAGACGCCTACCCGAACGGGTGTGCGGCCGGGCTCACCGCTTAGATGGCGAAGCCCGCCCATTGCTTCGGCAACCACGCCAAAGCCGGGGCGGTCGCGGTAGGGGCCCGTTTGACCGTAACCCGAAACGCGCAGCATGACCAGTCCAGGGTTCAGTTCGTGAAGTTCATCCCAACCGAGACCCCACACTTCGAGGGTGCCGGGACGGAAGTTTTCAATCAGGACATCGCTTTCCGCGATGAGCTTGCGAGCGACGTCTTGACCTTCCGGCGAGCGCAGGTCAAGCGTCACTGACTCCTTGTTGCGCGACTGGGCGGCCCACCAGAGCGATGTCCCCTCGTGCAGCAGGCGCCATTTGCGAAGCGGGTCACCTGTGCCGGGCGGTTCTATCTTTGTCACGTGCGCGCCGAATTCGGCGAGCATCTTTCCAGCGAAAGGGCCAGCAATGAGCTGTCCCATTTCGAGCACGCGTATGCCTTCGAGCGGCTTTTTCACGGTTGTCTCCTGTAAAGCCCGTTTGACCGATGCTTTACTGTGGGGCCACGCGCCCGCCGTGAAAATGGATGTTTTTTCAATGACCCTTTCCATTTGGGAAAGGGTCGGTAGTCAGGCGTCTTTGCGGCCAGACATGAAGGCGAAGAGGCGGGCTGCTTCAGGCGACAGCGATTCGACGGAGCGAGTACCAATCCAGAGTGTTCTGTCCGCCCATTCGTCGACAAGCTGTACGGGTCGCAGCCCTGCCGCGAGAATCTCGTTTCTGACCGCGGCTTCCGGCAAGACGCCGATACCCAGCCCCTGCTCAATCATCCGGCATATGCCATCAAAGCTGCTTACCTGAATTCGCACCTTGAGCGTACGTTCTGCGGCGATTGCCGCTGCGAGCAAACGCGCGAGTAATGAACTGCCTTCGTTCAAACCGACGTACTCGAAGTCAAGTGTGTCGATGAAGGCCACCTGTTTTTGCGATGCGAGCGGGTGGTCATTCGGGACCAGAAGGACGAGCTTGTCCCGTCGATAGACGGCTTTTTCGATGTCCGGGGCGGGCACGTTGTCGGCGAAGATGCCAATGTCGGCATCGCCGCTTGTCACCGCGGACACAATTTCACCGCTGAGCCGTTCCTCCAGGGAGATTTTGACGCTGGGGTTGTCGGAAAGGAAGATTCGCACGTCACGCGGCAAGAACTGGACGATGGCGGATGTATTCGCCCACATCCGCACGTGCCCACGAACGCCCGTTGAATAGTCGTTCATCTCGTTGGCCATGCGGTTTACGCGCTCGACGAGTTGCCGCGCGTGAACGAGCAAACCTTTGCCCGCAGCGGTCAGTTCGACGCCACGCGGTTGCCGAAGGAGGAGCGCGCACCCGGTGCTTCGTTCGAGGTCGGCAATGCGCTTGCTGACCGCAGACAGGGTCATGTTCGTGCGGTCGGCGGCCCTAGTCAGGCTACCGAGTTCGGCAACGACGACGAAGAGCCGGAGCGACTGCAGGTCATAATGGAAAAAGCTCGTCATAGGCTGGGAATGAACGGATGCGATGCACATACTAGCTCAGCCGCTCGAGCCCCTGCAGAGACTTGCGCAGACCAACGTTTATTCGTGGCCCGCTGCCGCATGAGCGGAACCGCCTCAGTATCAGTTGGGAGGGGTGAAGAAGCCGCCACATGACTCGTATAGCTCGCCGCATTTGCGCTGCGGCTTGACGTGGCGCGAATGCGCATGGCTCCGTTTTCGACCTCCGTCGCATCGCGCTAGAGCCTGATATTCCTGATGACGCCGCGCCTCTAGCAAGACTGGCGGCCGGCAGTTGGAGTCTTATCTGTCTAAAATGGCCGCCCCAAAAAATTAAAAGGTCATTCGCAGGAGCATTGCCAGGGACTCGGCCGCATCCCCGTTATCATCAGACCTTCTATAGCCATGCCGCCGCCTGGTTCTGGCCGTCGAAGGGTACTGGTCGCAAGGTACCGGTCGCAACAGTGCCTCATGCGCCGCAGGATTCATGCTACGCAGCCAGGCGCTCCAGGGTCATCTCTGGCAACGTCGGAGCAGGAGGAAATACCCTCCAGCAGCCGTCGTCGTGACGAAAGAAGAACAGCGCGACCTTCTCACTGTCGTGGGTGGTCTCAACGCAGACGTAGCGGCTTCTCGCCGAGTGCGTACGGCCAAACGCAGTGACCCGTGCGGTGCCGAGGGCGTTGAACTCCAGCCATTTCTCCACGACGACACGTAAGGATTGCTCTCCGGTACTGGTCATTTTTGTCCTCTCGGTCCAGTGAAACGGCGCATTCAGATTTACCGCGCCCCGTTACACGTACCGACGCAACGTACGTGCCAGCGACTTTTCGCAGAATGATGCCCAAAGGCGGAGTGCCGCCGGTTTGCTTGGCAGCGCCTTGCAAGCGGTGGCCGAAAAGGTCCCCCCAAGCAGGCCTGAGCAACTTGATTGGCGCCTCACGTCAGGTCCGCTTGCCGACAACCACGAGCACAAAAAAGGCAGTTGTCCAGTCGGCACTTATCTGTGGCTGGCAGCCCGTCCAGCACGGCGTCCCGACCCTCTCCGGTTCCTCATTGGTTTCGTTTCCGGACTGCACGAATGCGCAGTGTCAGCCGAGCAGCTGAATCGTTCTCCCGCTGACGTTCGCAAGGTTCGCTGCTCAACCGCGGCCGCCTTCAATCCCGGCGTGCCAGGATATACGGCGCGGCTGGCAAATGGTCTTAAACTTTGACAATGCCCACCCCCTCTGACCGGACACGGTTGCCGCTGTCCAACTACCGGAAGAAGCGTGACTTTCATGTCACGCCAGAGCCCGCGCCATCGGCTGGCGAAGCCTCGGAGGATGCCCACCCGTCGCTGTTTGTCGTGCAAAAGCACTGGGCTAGCCGGCTGCACTACGACTTTCGGCTCGAGCTTGATGGAGTCCTGCTGTCGTGGGCCGTGCCCAAAGGCCCGAGCTATGACCCGAAGGAAAAGCGGATGGCGATTCACGTCGAGAACCATCCGGTCGACTACGCGAGCTTCGAAGGCGCGATTCCGCCAAAGCAGTATGGGTCGGGCACCGTGCTCGTGTGGGACCGCGGCACGTGGGAGCCGGTCGGGGACCCACACGAGGGCATGAAAGCGGGCAAGCTCGTTTTTCGACTCCACGGTGAAAAGCTCGCCGGGTTGTGGGAGCTGGTGCGAATTGCCAAGCCGGAAGACAGGCAGGACCAGTGGATGCTCTTCAAAAAGCGCGACGAGTGGGCCATACCGCTTTCAGAATACGATGTCATCAAGGCGCTCCCCGACAGTGTGGTCGCGAAGCCGCTTGGACTGGCGGAAGAACGCGAATCCAGGTCGGCGCGCCCCTCGCGCGATGCGGATTCGGAAATCGACCTCTCTGCCGCAGCGTCGGCGCCGCTTCCCGCAAAACTCGAGCCGCAACTCGCCACCCTGGCGAGTTCCCTGCCAACGGGAGGCGACTGGATAATCGAGGCCAAGCTGGATGGATATCGCTTGCTCGCACGTGTCGACAAGGGGCGTGTGCGACTCTTCACGAGCGGAGGACACGACTGGACAAAAAAGCTTGCCGGTCTCGCCGCAGAGGTCGAGCGACTCCCCGTCTCCAGTGCCTGGCTGGATGGCGAAATTGTCGTACTCAAGGATGGCATCCCTGATTTCGCTGCTCTGCAGGATGCGATAGACGGTGCTTCCAGCGGGAATATTGTCTTCTTCCTGTTTGACCTGGTGTACCTGGAGGACAAGGACCTGCGAAAGGTGCCGCTGAGCGCAAGACGCGCGCGCCTCGAGAAGCTTCTGGAACATGCGGGCGAACGGATTCGCTTCTGCGAGGACTATGAGGCACCGCCGGCACAGGTATTTCAAGCCGCCTCGGACTTGGGGCTCGAAGGCCTGATGTTCAAGCGGCGCGATGCGCCGTACGTATCGGGACGCTCGCAAACGTGGTTAAAGGCCAAATGCCAGCTGAGGCAGGAGTTCGTCATCTGTGGCTTTACCAGTCGCGGCGGCACGGCTGGGGAAATTGGCAGCCTGTTACTCGGATATTACGTCGGTGGCAGGCTTCACGACGCCGGCAGCGTCGGCGCCGGCTGGGACGCCCGGACTGCACGGGACCTGTGGACCCGCCTTACCCCGCTCGAAATGGAATCCGCGCCATTTGACGTCGCCGCAGGCAAACCCCGGCGGTGGTCCAGGCGCGCCGCTGGCAGCGAACACTGGGTTCAACCGTTGTTGGTCGCGGAGGTCGAGTTTGCCGAGTGGACCACGGATGGTCTTGTACGACAGGCCTCGTTCAAAGGGCTGCGCACCGATAAGTCCGCAAGCAGCGTCGTCCGCGAGGCGACGAAGACGCTAGCACCGAGTCATCTGCCACAAGTCAAGGTAACCCACCCCGATAGAATCATCGACCCGACGACGGGCGTCACCAAGCTCGACCTCGCCCGCTACTACATAAGCGTTGCCCAGTGGATGCTGCCCCACCTGAAGGACCGCCCACTAGCCATGCTCCGCGCGCCCGTTGGCATCGCGGAAGAGCTGTTTTTCCAGAAGCACGCCGAGAAGACGGGGATGCCCGGTTTGAAAGCACACGACCGGAATCTGTGGCCAGGACACCCACCCTTGCTGACTGTCGACACGCTTGATGCGCTACTGTCTGCGTCGCAGATGAACGTTGTCGAGTTTCATACGTGGAACTCGACGGTTCGCCGGCTCGATGAGCCCGACCGGGTTATCTTCGACCTGGACCCCGGTGAAGGCGTTAAATGGAGGCAGGTTCAGGAGGCGGCACTTCTTGTACACACGCTCCTGCTGGAACTGGGGCTGAAGGCATGGCTGAAGACAAGCGGCGGCAAGGGGTTGCACATTGTGGTGCCGTTGACCCCCAGACTGGACTATGCCGCGGTGAAGTCGTTTTCACGCTCGTTTGTTCGGCATCTTGCGAAAACGATTCCCGAACGTTTTTCCGCCACATCCGGGGCGTCCAACCGAATCGGCAGGGTTTATGTCGACTACCTGCGCAATGGGATTGGGCAGACAACGGTGGCGGCCTTTTCCGCCCGCGCACGACCCGGCATGGGGGTTTCGATGCCTGTTTCATGGGAGCAACTGTCCGCGCTGAAGAGCGGGGCGCAGTGGACGGTGCAGACGGCCCGCGAGCATCTTAGCTTCCAGACGCAGGACCCGTGGGCGGATTACTGGTCAAACAAGCAGACGTTGGCATCAGCGTTAAAGCGCCTAAAATAAATCGACTGTTGGTCGGCGCTGGAACGTGGGACGTTCCGGGCTCGACCAGGCAGTTCGGAGTTCCGGCGGGGCACACGCATTGCCCGGCCGACTGGCTGAACCCGCCCATCCGCGAGGAGAAGTCCATGCCCGCTCGTTCAATCGCCTCCCTATCCCTGTCTTTCGGGCTCGTTTCCATACCTGTCAAGCTTTACTCCGCGACAGAGAGCTCGTCTGAAGTCAGGTTCAATATGCTCGCTCCAGACGGGTCCCGGGTGAAGCAGCAGTACATCTCGGAGGCGACAGGCGCTGTCGTCGAACGTTCGACCATGAAGAAGGGCTACGAATTCGAAAAGGACAAGTTCGTCGTGTTCAGTGCCGACGAACTCAAAGCGCTTGAAGACGCTGCGAGTCACGTCGTCGAGATCGTGGCCTTTATCCCGGAGAAAGCGGTTGACCCGGTTTACTACGAGAAGGCGTACTACATTGCTCCAGACAAACGCGGTGGGAAGCCATACAGCTTATTGCAGCAGGCGCTGGCAGAGAGTGGCCGTTGCGCACTTGCCAAATGGGCTGCTAAAGGCAAGACCCGAATCGTACAGGTGCGGCCTGAAGCTGACGGACTCGTGTTTCAACAGTTGCTCTACGCGGACGAGGTTCGCCCGTTGAAAGAGTTCAATATCGAACACGTGCAGGTGTCCGATGCCGAATTGAAGCTGGCGCTTCAGATTATCGAACAGGGCGCCGAAGACAATTACGACCCGACTGCGTACGAGGACGAAGAGAAGAAGCGCATCCTTGCAGCCATCGACGAGAAGATTGAAGGCAAGCAGGTGGTCACGAACGAGCCTGTGGAAGCCGGGTCGGGCGGTGCTGAAGTCATTGACCTGATGGAAGCCTTGCGCGCAAGTCTTAAGGGAGGCGCAAAGGCAAAGCCCGCTTCAGCACCGAGGCGCAAGAGCGCGGAGCCTGTCACGGAAATGGCGGTTGCCCCGAAGACGCGCAAGCCCGCTGCACGTGCACTCAAAGCCCCTGCCGAGGAACCCGCAAAGGTCCGGGCACGAAAGTGACATCAAAAGATACCGCGCGCGAGATTTCGATGCGCGAGTTGAAATCGATGCTCGGGGTTTCCCGCCACGTGGTTTCTGGGCTGGTCGCAGCCGGATTCGTCACGCCCACTCGTGGGCCGCGAAACGGGTATCGATTTACCTTTCAGGATGTCGTTCTGCTTCGGACTGCATTGCAGTTGCGCAGTGCCCAGATACCGCCGCGCAAGATAATTCAGGCGCTATCGCGGCTCAGGGAGGTACTGCCGGATGAACTGCCGCTAACCGGCATTCGCGTAACGGCGGTCGGGAACGATGTGGCAGTAAAAACCGGGCCCTCCCAGTGGGATGCGGTCACCGGGCAACTTCTGCTGGATTTTGAAGTCGCTGAAATCAAGGGCGATGTCGTGTTCCTCGACATGGAAGTTGGACAAAAGGACCTCGCGCGCCAGGCTGAGGAATGGTACGACCTCGCCGGACAGCTTAGAACGTCGGATATCAAGGGTGCTGAACAGGCATACAGAAAGGCCATAGCGGTATCGCCCGAAC
The DNA here is from genome assembly GCF_008369935.1 of Paraburkholderia panacisoli. Taxonomy (GTDB): domain Bacteria; phylum Pseudomonadota; class Gammaproteobacteria; order Burkholderiales; family Burkholderiaceae; genus Paraburkholderia; species Paraburkholderia panacisoli. The sequence continues at coordinate 367,399 of NZ_VTUZ01000003.1, forward strand.
CGTTCTACGCAGCCTACGTCGACCTGGGCGCGCTGCTGTGTGAACTCGAAGCGCGTTGCGATGACGCGCTTCATGCATTTAATGAGGCGTTGTCCCACTTTCCTGACGACTCCGTCCTGCATTTCAACCGGGCCATCGCCTATGAGGAACTGGGCCGGCTTGACGACGCTGAGCGCAGTTATAAGCGCTGTATCGAGCTTGACCCGTCGTATGCCGACGCACATCACAATCTGGCGATCCTGCTTGAGACGCGCGGGGACCAACAGGGCCTAATACGGCATTTGAGCGCGTATCGCCGGTTGACGGACTGAATTACTGCCACTGCTGCGACGCGGCGGCGTTCATATCGCTCGCGGCTGTGTGACTGTGCGGAACAGGCTCGGCCGCGGCCGCGGACGCGCAATCGAAGCGTTGCACCTTCGCCAGTTCCAAAATCGGAAACCCCATCGCCAGACGCTTCGGACAGCTGGCGACGGCATTTTATAAGGTAAGGGCCATGGACCGTTCTGAATTTCTGCTGGTCACGCAACAACTAGCGGCAGCGGCGCAAATTCTTGCCACGGCCGGTCCGCAGGACCTGCGGGCAGACGCGCTCCGGATGCTCGAACTCTTTCGTCGGTACGACCAGATTGGCACTGCTTCGCATGTGGTTGCAACATCAAACGACGAGTTGTTTGCACGCACGGGCCACGCCGCTCTCACAATGGCTGGCCGCAATGAGTTCGCCGCATCGCATGCTCTTCTTGTACAGGCCAAGTCTCTATTAACCGAGGCATGAAATCAGCGGCGGCGAACTGGAAGCGGCCATCTACCCCTGGCGTGTCGCGTCATCGGATGGCACCGAGATAAGTGCGCTTCGTTGAAGGTACGGCGATTATGAGGTCGCAACAAACTGTAGCCGGAATCGACATTGGCGGAGACCGGAAGGGAAACCATCTCGTTATCCTGCGTGGCTCCGAGATTGTGTGCAACCTCCGCAAGGATGCGCCAGAGCAGATGCTCGAAAAGTGCATCGAATTTGAGGTGGCAGCGGTGGGCATTGACGCACCCTGTCTGTGGCGAGTCGGCGAGGCCGGAAGGCAAGCAGAGAAGGAGCTCGCGCAGCGACGGGTCTTTTCGTTCGCCACACCGACTCGTGAACTGGCCATGGCCAGTAAGAGCGGATTCTACGGATGGATGTTCAACGGCGAGCGTGTCTATCAGGCATTCGCGCCACATTTTCCTCTTTTCAAAAATGGGGGAGAAATCGGTGACCGAGTCTGCTTTGAGACGTTTCCCCACGCCATAACCAGCGCCCTTCTCAGGACTGAAGTCGCATCTGCGAAGCGAAAGCGAACCCAGCGCCGAGAAATTCTTGAAGATGCAGGAATTGAGGCGACGTCGCTGAGGTCTATCGACGAAGTGGATGCGGCGCTGTGTGCCTTGACAGCAAATTTCCTGCTTGAAGGGAGCATCGTAGCGTACGGCGACGAGCTCGGCGGATTCATTGTCGTGCCCGTTCCAACTGGCCACAGAAGGCTTTAGTCAGACCGTTTTCGCGATTGAATGAACTGGCACGCCCCAGGCGAATAGCACCGTCAGGGGTCTCGTGAACTCGTTATGCGCACATGGGAATTCGCTCACGAGCGACCGCAGTGCTGCTGTCAATGGCGGCTTTTGGTTCGACCGGAGCAGTACGGAGGATAGGCGCGGTAGCGGAATCGATAGGGTTGGGCGAGCGGTCCGTGCCAGGACGCCAGCGTTCGGCATCGGCATCGGTATCGGCGGCGTGTCATATTTTCCCGGCGCGTGGCGAAGTTGCCTCGAATCCGGCGGTTATCGATTAGCCATGCCGCGCGTGATACGGCGCTGGGCATATTCCGCACCACAGAACTGATTCCACGCAGGCAAAACGTCGGCGAATCCCCGTGCCACGCAGGTCTTCAGGCTCGCGGCCCATGGCACCCGCCGCCCGGGCCGCGTGATCGGCCTCTCGGCACCCAATTTCCGTCGGGGTTTCCTCCACTATTTTACTTAGCCACCTAAGCATAAAGTCGAGACTCCTTTGAACGAGGACGTCCGGGTTCATGCCCGGAAAATGCGGACACTGAAGGGGACGGCGCGTGGAATTGACTACCGGTGCGACAGCGGGTGCGATCAGGCGCACGCGATGGTCGAGCAAGTGGGTGATCATCGGCAGCGCGGTTGTCATCGTGTCGCTGCTGGCGTTGATCCCGCTGACCTTCCTGTTGTGGCAGAGCTTCTTCACGCCGCAAATCGCCGACACGCCGGCTGTCGTGACGTTCGAAAACTATGTGACGGCATTCGGCAGCAAGGAAACGCTGCGCACGCTGGGGACGTCGCTGAGATTCGCGATCGGCGCGTCGCTGGTGTCGTTCGTGATCGGCACGCTGCTCGCATGGATCATCGAGCGCACGAATACGCCGTGGCGCAAGCTCTTCTACGCGATCACGATCGTCCCGTTGATCATCCCCAGCATCCTGTTCACGATCTCGTGGATCTTTCTGGCGAGCCCGAAAATCGGCGTGCTCAATGTCGCGCTCGGCGCGTTGTTCGGCACCACGAAGCCGCTGTTCAACATCTACAGCATCGGCGGCATGATCTGGGTCGACGGTCTGCATTATTCGACGATGGCCTTTCTGCTGATGTCGGCAGCCTTTCGCGGTATGGACCCGTCGCTAGAGGAGTCGTCGCTGATGTGCGGTGCGGGCATCGGCCGCACGATGTGGCGTATCACGCTGCGGCTTGCGTTACCGGCCGTCGCGTCCACGTTGCTGATCCTGTTCGTGCGCGCGCTTGAATCGTTCGAAGTGCCCGCGCTGATCGGCTTGCCCGTCAAACTGCAGGTGTTCACGTCATCGATCTATGAAGCGATCGAACAGTATCCGAGTCAGATCGGGCTCGCTTCCGCGTATTCGATGCTGCTCGTCGTGATCACGTCGCTGTGCCTGTATGTGCAGTCCCGCGTCACCGGGCGCAACGACCGCTTTTCGACGATGACGGGTAAGGGCTTCAGGCCGCGCGTCGTCGATATCGGACGTTGGCGGTATCTGACGGTGGGCATCTTCGTCGTCTATTTCCTGTTGCTCGTCGCGTTGCCGTTCGCGGTGCTGCTGTGGTCGTCGCTGCAAATGTACTACCGTTCGCCGTCGCTCGATGCGCTCCATCATCTGTCGTTCGCGGCCTACCGATACATCCTGCATCTGGCGGTGCTGCGCAGCGCGGTGGTCAACAGCCTGCTGTTGTCGGTGGGCTGTGCGACGGCCGTCATGCTGCTGAGCGCCGTCATCAGCTGGATCGTCATCAAGACGAAGCTGCCGGGCCGCGCGCTGCTCAACAATCTCGCGTCGTTGCCGCTCGTGTTTCCGGGCCTCGTGCTGGGTCTGTCGTTCATGATCGTGTCGTTGAAGATTGACATCGGCATCTACGGCACGCTGTGGATTCTGCTGCTCGCTTATGTGACGCGTTTCATGCCGTATGGCATGCGCTATACGTCCACGTCGATGATGCAGATCCACAAGGAACTCGAGGAATCAGCCGCGATGAGCTGCGCGACGTGGACTACGACGTTCTATCGGATCGTCCTCCCGTTGTTGAAGCCTGGCCTGCTGGCCGGCTGGATCTACGTGATGATCGTGTCGATCCGCGAGCTGTCGAGTGCGGTGCTGCTGTATAGCCCCGGCTCGGAGACGGTATCGATCGTGATCTGGGAACTGTGGCAGAACGGTCAATACGTCGAACTGTCGGCGTTGAGCGTGATGCTGGTGATCGCACTGCTCGCGCTCGTCTCGATTGCGCAATACATCGGTGGGAAGTTCGGCGTGAAGGCGAATCAGCGCTGAGCCGGCGCATCCGGCCACTTCACTCCGCAACATCGAATCGTCTGGAGAAACACGTGCTGAATGTACAAGGTCTGAATACCGAATACGTCGACGGCAACAAAGTGCGGGTCCGCGCGGCACGCGACGTTTCTTTCGAAGTGCCGGCCGGCAAGCTGTTCACGTTGCTCGGGCCGAGCGGCTGCGGCAAGACGACGACGCTGCGTTCGATCGCGGGACTGGAGAAGCCGGTTGGGGGCTCGATTCGCGTGAACGGCGTGACGGTGTTTTCGTCCGACTCGCACACGTTTGTTCCGCCGAATCGCCGGCAGTTCGGCATGGTGTTTCAGTCCTACGCGATCTGGCCGCATATGACGGTGTTTCGCAACGCGAGCTTTCCGCTCGAAGTGGGCACGAAGAAGTACTCGAAGCGCGAGATCGAAGAGAAGGTGATGCGCGTGCTGACGGCGGTCGGCCTCGATCACGTGGCGGATCGCGATGCGACGAAGATGTCGGGCGGGCAGCAGCAGCGTCTCGCGCTGGCGCGCGCGCTCGTGATGGAGCCGAAGCTGCTGTTGCTCGACGAGCCGCTGTCCAATCTCGACGCGAAACTGCGCGAGAAGATGCGCTTCGAACTGAAGCGCATGCAGCGCGATCTGCGCATCACGACGATCTACGTGACGCACGATCAGGAAGAAGCGCTCGCGCTGTCGCATGAAATCGCCGTGATGAAGGACGGCCAGATCGTGCAGAAGGCCGCGCCGCGCGACATCTACGATTTGCCGAATAGCCGTTTCGTCGCGGATTTCGTCGGCTCGACCAATTTCATCGACGGCACGGTGCGCCATTGCGAGGCCGACAGCGGCAATATCATCGTCGATTCCGCGATCGGCACGATTGCGGTGGCGAATGCGACAGCGTGCCGCGAAGGCGACGAGATCTCGATCTCGCTGCGTCCCGAGAACGTGATGGTTCACGAGACGCGCGAAGCGGCGCAGGGGCAGCGCAACGTGTTCGAAGGCACGGTATTCGCGAAGGTCTTTCTCGGCGAAACGCTCGATTTCCAGATCAGCGTCAACGGACAGACCGTGCTTGCGCGTGTTCACCCTTCGCATAAGACGCCGGTCGGACAACCGATCTGGTTCTCCGTCGATCCGGCCTGTTGCATTGCATTGCGTAGTGAGAAAGTCTGAGAGAGATAGCGCGGCAGTCCGTAACAGCAACAATAACGTCCTTTAGCAAGCGCTCCGCTCGCGAATAACGGGTCATGCTGGGCCCATTGTTCGCGAGCGTTTTTTTGCGCACGCCCCGGCAATGAGACGCGCGCGATTTCATGCGGAATTTATGAGGAAGCGTGCAGGAAAATCTGATTGAACGTCTGCGTCCATGCCATCTTCTCCTTCAGCGGCATCGCGGGATCGACGAGCGTGATCTTCGTGCCCTGCAGGGGCGAAGCGACGGTCCGATTGGTTGGCACATAGTCGCGCGAAGCGAGAATGCGCTGCGCGTCGACCGACAGCAGATAGTCGTACATCAGCAATGCGGCGGCGGGATGCGGCGCATGGTTCGTGACGGCAATGCCGTTCGCGCGCGCGGCGGCCGGCTCCATCAAAAACCAGTCGATCGGCGCGCCTTTGCGTTTTGCCTGCGCAGGCATGTAGTTATAGACCTCGAGCCCGAGTGGTACTTCGCCCGCCGCGACCAGATTCGTCAGCAATGAATTGCCGACCCGCGCGGACACGCCGTTCTTTTCGACCAGCGTGCGGAAGAACTGCACGCCTGTGTCGCCGCCCATCTGCGTCGCGACGGTAGCGAACCAGTCGGCGCTTTTGGCTTCGATACCGAGCTTGCCCTTCCAGTGCGGCGCGAGCAGATCCTCGAAACGCGTCGGCAAATCGGCGCGCTGGATGATATTCGTGTTGTACGCCTGAACCCACACGGACAGCATCGTCGCGGCCCACAGGCGATGCGCGGGCAGCGTTTCGGGCATCAGTTGGTCATGCACGGGCGAGACGACGGGCTGCAGGATCTTTTCGCGGCGCAACGCATCGAGAAACGATGATCCGGTATGCACCGCATCGACGATATAGCGTCGCCCCTGCGTTTCCGCGACGCAGCGCTGCACGACCTGCTCGTCGCCCCCGCGCCATACGTTGACCTTGATGCCATAGCGTGCCTCGAACGGATCGACGAGCGGCGCGATATCCGACTGCGCGATCGACGTATAGAAGTTGAGTTCGCCCTCATCCCTGGCGGCGCGCAGAATGCGCTCGGCGCGGTCCGCGCCCATGTATTGAGTGAGCGCCATGTTCGGCGAGATATCGCTCGCGCCCCATGCGGTGCCGGCCATATGGGCGAGAGGCCATAGCGCGCACAGTTTCACGACTGAGCGTCGGGTCGTCATGATGTCTCCATGAGGTTTTTTTAGTGTAGGCAATGCGGGCTGCCTATGCAGCCGCGAAATTGCTGCGCCAGAGCGCCTCGATCTGGTTGAGCACGCGCGCGTTCAGCGGCGGCGCACCGGATACCGCGCACAATTCCTCGAGCTGGCTCAGTCCAGAAAATCCACCGAGCACGGTCGTCACGCCCGGGTGCGACAGCACGAACCGATACGCGGCCTGGGCCAGCGTCCAGCCGCATTCGACGGCGATCGGCAGCAGTTGCGCGGCCTTGCGCCGGGATTCGCGCGTCGCGTCGGCCTCGCGATCGACGCCGCGCGCGAGCGGATGACGATCCGCGCCTGCGACGCTCGCATCGGTCAGAAAGCCGCCCGCCAGCGCGCTGAAAACGGCCGCGCCGATGCCATGCCGCGCGGTGGCGTCGAGTACCGCGCCGCCGTCGCGATCCACGTCGAGTCCCGGTGGACGCAGCATGCCCGCGGTCGGATTGAGCAGCGTGTACGACACGTTGACCATGCTGAAGAGCCCTGTTTCCAGCAACGCATTGACTTCGCGCGCGTCGTTGCCGCGGCAGATAAAGCCGATATGCCGCGCCTTGCCGTCGCGCAGCACGCGTTGCAGTCCGTCGAGCGCGCCGGCTGGCCGCGTGAAGTCATCGAGACCCAGCGTTTTGTAGCCGCGGCCTTCGAGCGCGGTCGGACCCGCGCGCGGGCCGTTATGGATCTGCAGAAAGTCGAGACAGTCGACGCCGAGCCGTCGCAAGCTCTCTTCAGTCGACAGCACGACGTGACCCGCGATGTCATCGAGATCGCACGCGCGCACTTCGACCTTCGAATTGATCAGCGGCCGGGCCTGCAGTGCCTTCAGCACGCGGCCGAGATTGACTTCTGCGGCGCCGTCACCATAGTCGGGCGCGTTGTCGAAATAGTTGATGCCGAGTTCGAGCGCACGCGCGACGATTCTGCACTGTTCGTCGAAACTGCCGCGCACCATCAGGCCCGCGTTGCCCCCGCAGCCAAAGCCGATCTCCGATACCTTGATGCCTGCCGCGCCTACCGTTCTGTATAACATCGACGTTTCCTCGCCGGAAATGGACAACGCCCGGCGCGAACGTAGCTCGCGCCGGGCAGGGCGAATCGCACTCAGTTCGAGCCGGACTCCGTTTTTTCCAACGCGTTTTGCTGCGCGGTCTCGAACTCCTCGATCTTGCGATGCAGGTCTTTGACCAGCTCCAGCGCGGGGCCGTAGCGGTCCGCATCGTCGTTGAAGAAGCCGCGGTGATAGAGCTTGCGGAAGTTGTGCTTCAAGAGCGGCTTGCTGTAGTCGGGCGCGCTGCCCGATCCGTAGATGATGTCGGGCGACTCGCGGTAAAAGTTGATCGGGTCGAGCCCTTCCTCGACGCGGCCGATCTGCTGGTCGAGCTGGCGGCGTAGCAGCACGATCGGAATGTCGGTGCGGCCGAGCAGTTCGGCCGTGCGGTCGGTGATCGCGCCTTGCGCATCCCAGACCAGCGCGTCCTGCGCGAGCACGTAGTCGAGAATCGGCTTGCCGTTTTCGTCGTGGCGCGGCGGCTCGTACCACGGCACGGAATCCTGCTGCGGCGCTTCGACGCCTGGGGGCGCGGCATACACCTGATAGCAGATGTGATACGTATGCGTATCGTCGATCGGCACGCGGATCTGGTACTCGCTGCGCGGCGCACCCGTCTTGCCGGTCTGCGTGAAGAACGGGAAGATCACGGTCGAATGCTCGCGCGTGTAATCGGAGTCGGCGCCGAGTTCTTGCGAATAGCGTACGCCCTTTGAAATGCCGGTTTCCGTTTCGTTCGCGTAGAGCTCCTTGATACCGATGCCGGTCTTCAGGCGCGTATGCAGCGTGTGCTCCGCGCGCGCCGCCGCTTCTTCATAGCGCCCTTGCTGCTCGAGCACGTACTGGAACATATGGCCATGCGCCCACGCGCTGTGCGTCGGGTCGCCGGTGTTTTCGTGGCATTGCAGCCAGTTGCAATTGATTGTCATGATGCCGATCTGGCGGATCGCATTGGGCCACACGAACAGATCCCAGCGCGGCAGCGCGGGCGCGGGCTGCGGGCCCAGATACGCGAACACTAGGCCGCCCAGTTCCTGCACCGGATACGCCTTCAGCTTCTGCTTGATTTCACCGCGCGGCGTCGCTTCCATCGGACGCTCGACGCATTTCCCGCCTTCATTGAAGAGCCAGCCGTGATACGGGCAGCGCAGCCCGCATTGATCGGGGATGCCGAATTGCAGGTCCACGTTGCGATGCAGACAGCGATCGCCGACGAGGCCGAGCGTGCCGCTCTTGTCTTTGTACAGCACGAGGTCTTCGCCGAGCACACGCACCTTGCGCACCGGGTTTTCGTCGAGTTGGGAATAGGGGGCAATGGGAATCCAGTAGCGGCGCATCAGTTCGCCGCCGGGAGTGTCCGGACCTACGCGCGTCAGGCGCTCGTTCATCGCTGCGGTCAGCATGTCGTCTCCAGATTGGGGGCATGGATATAAGTGCCGGTACAGGTGCGCGCTTTGTGCGCACTGTCCGTGTTGGCGAGTTCAGAATAGGTTTCGTATAGTGGTCCGTCAAGCGGCACAAATTCTGTTCGACAGAACAATCATCGCGGCGTATAACTGGCTCCATCGAACGCATTCGATGCATGAAGGAGAGGCAAAATGGAGATGGAAGTCGAGGCCGCTGTCGCAACGTCGGCACCCGCGGATTGCGCGGCGAGCGGCGACGAAGGCCGCACCCGTGTGGAGGCTGTCGAACGCTCGCTCGCGCTGCTGCAATGTTTTCGTCAGCCTGGTGAGGTGTTGTCGCTTGCGGTGCTCGCGCAGCGCTCGTCGTTCTACAAGAGCACGATCCTGCGCCTGACCGCATCGCTCGTGTACATGAAGTTTCTGGAACGCGACGCGGCCGGCAAGTACCGGCTCGGACCGGAGCTCAGGCGTCTCGGCGCATTGAGCGAAGCGCCGGTCAGCGTCGAGGCACTGGTGCGGCCGGCGTTGCAAAAGCTGTCGTCGTTCACGCGCGAGACCGCGTCGTTCTACGTGCGCGACGGCAACGAACGCATGTGCCTGTATCGCGTGAATTCGCCGCGCTCGACACGTCATCATCTGGAGGAAGGTTCGCGTCATCCGTATCGCACCGGCGCGGCGGGCCGCGTACTGTGCGCGTACGACCCGCAATACGCGAAAGACGAAACCTCGGTGGCGACGCGCGCACGCGGCTGGGTCGTGTCCAAGGGTGAGCGCGATCCCGATCTCGCCGCGATCGCGGTGCCGCTGACGAACGAAAGCGGCGAGCTGCTCGGCGCGCTCACGGTGTCCGGCTTGCTCACACGCTTCTCGACCGAACAGATCAAGGTGTTCCGCAAGCTGCTGATCGATACCGCGAATGAACTGCGGCCGCGTTTGCCGCCGCTGCGCATCATCGATCAAACGCACAACGCGTGAGCCACACGCATTCGACATCTCTTTCAAGGTAGCCCGAGGTTTTTCAATGGATACACCCACTATCGAGCGCGAACGCGTCGCCGCTGAAACTAGAACGGAAACTGAAGAGCAGGGCACAGTCAGCATGCGTCTGACGTCGATCCGTTACGCCGCCGCCGACATCAACCTGTACGAAATGCGGCGGCCCGACAACGCGCCGCTGCCGTCCGTCGCGCCCGGCGCGCACATCGACGTGCATTTGCCGAACGGCCTGATGCGTCAATACTCGCTCGTGACGGCGGATGGCGATCCGCGCGCGTATGTGGTGGGCATCAAGCGCGACCGCGCAAGCCGTGGCGGCTCCGCGTTCATGCATGACAGGCTGCGGGTCGGCCAGACGCTCAATATCGGCGGCCCGCGCAATCACTTTCCGCTCGACGAAACGGTGGGCTACACGGTGCTGGTCGCGGGCGGCATCGGCATCACGCCGATCTGGGCAATGGCGCAGCGGCTCTTGAAGCTGGGCCGCGCGTTCGAGCTGCATTACGCGTGCCGCGAACGGCGCGAAGCGGCGTTTCTCGAGCAGATCGAAGCGCTGCCGCAGGTGCATCTTCATGTCGACGCGGAGCAGGGCGGCAAGCCGCTCGACATCGCCGCGATCGTTGCCCGCGCGCCGCAAGACGCTCACTACTATTGCTGCGGCCCGCTGCCGATGCTGACGGCCTATGAAGCGGCCACCGCCGCGCTCGACCCTGCTCAGGTGCATGCCGAGTACTTCATGCCGAAAGCGCAAGCCGCATGCGAAGGCGGTTTTGTCGTCGAACTGCAGCGAACCGGGCAGACGTTTGGGATACCTGAAGGCAAGACGATTCTTCAGGTGCTGCGCGAAGCCGGGGTCGCGGCCCCTTATTCGTGTGAAGAGGGCATTTGCGGCGCATGCATGGTGAAAGTGGTGTCGGGCACGCCGGACCATCGCGACAGCATCCTGTCGGAGCGCGAAAAGCAGCGTGGCGACGCGATGCTCATCTGCTGTTCTGGCTCGAAGAGCGAGAAGCTCGTGATCGACTTCTGATCGCTGATCGCTGATCGCTGATCGCTGATCGCGGCGCGACCTGCGATCAGCTTCGGTCCGACCAGGGTAAATCTTCGATGTTCGGCGACCAGGGAAGGGCCGGGCAGCACCACGTTTTCTTCAACGGCGGGATTCGCGCGCGCTGCGGAACGACCGTCGCTTCAAAGGCAATCGCACCTCAGTGACAGCTTCCTGCGACTTTCATTGCTGAGCCCCCCGACTGTTTAGTGGCGGCAGGATGCGCTCGCCGCGCGCGCGTTCGGCGTCCAGCGGCAAGGGCATGCTAACGGCGCGGCGTTTCAACCCATCGGCGATCGATCAGCCCGCGGTCGTTTCAGGCTTCGCGCGCGCCGCCGCCGTGCCGTTGCCGGCCTGCGTTCTGTCCGCCGAATCGCGCGGATGGTGCTGCTCCGGATACACATACGGCCCGAGCCGGCAGATCGAGACGACCGAGAGCAGCACGAGCGCGGCGAACACCCACAGCGCGGCGTGATACGAATGCAGCAGGTCGTAGCACAGGCCCGACAGGAAGATCATGATGCCCGCGCCCCAGCCCCAGCATGCCCACATGCTGCCGCATACGCGCCCGAAGAGCCGCAGATCGAAATAGCGGCTGACGATGAACGTGATGATGTCCGCCTCCGCGCCGATGCTGACGCCAATCAGCGCCGCCGCGACCATCGCCGCCGATCCCGTTGCTCCCGCCGCGAGAATCAGCACGCCGCACAAGGTCAGCGTGAACGACATCGCCGCGACATAGGGCGCGTGAACGCGGTCCATCAGATAGCCCGCGAACAACCGTCCCACCGCCGACGAGAGGCCCGCGATCGACAGCATGCTCGCGGCGGCGCGCACGGTCTCGCCGCGGTCGGTCATCATCGGCACGAGTTGCGACAGCAGCGCAAGCAGCACACCCGACATGCAGAAGATCGAGATGCCCAGCAGCCGGAACGTGCGGTCGTGCCTGAAGATGGTCCACAGCGAAGGCAGCTTGTCGGCGGATTGGCGCGTGCGGCGCGCGATCGCTTCGTCGGTGCCGGGCGGCATGCGCACCAGCAGATAGAGCGCGGGAATCGAGATCGCGGCCATCATCGCCGCGACACCGAGATAGCCCGTGCGCCAGCCGAAGTGACGCAGCAGAAAGCCCGCGTATTGCGGCATCAGCATCGCGCCGATCGCCGTGCCGCCGACGGTGAGGCCGAGCGCGAGGCCGCGCCGGCGATCGAAGCGCGCGCAGACGACCTTCGCGTACGGCAGTGCATTACTGCCCGGCGCGAAGAAGCCGACCATCACGAACACGAGGCAGAAGAGCGGTAACGAAACGGGAATCACGCCGACGAGCGCGATCGACAGCGCGAATATCGCCAGAAAGAACAGCGTGGGGCGCCGCACGCCCCAACGGTCGATCAGCGAGCCGAGGACGATCGTCCCCGGTCCCATCGCAAACTCGAAGATCGTCAGGCCGAGCGATACCTGCGCGCGGCTCCAGCCGTTTTCCGCCGCGATGGCCTTGATGAAAGTGCCGAACATGAACGCGGAAATCACGCCCGCGCCGACCGACAGGCACATTGCTCCGCCTGCGACGGTCCACCAACGATTGATATCCTGCTTCAACTGTCTCTCTCCACCTCGTTTGCCGCGCCGGCGCTTTGCGCGCCGTTCGCGGTGTGGGGTTGTGCATGCGGTCGTGTTTGCCGCAGTTATCGGATGTTATACGCGAAGCGGGTGTCCAGCTCGCTGGCTATATTTCGTGCACTACGTTGCGCGGGTGGCGCCGAGCGCTTCGAGCAGGTCCGCGAGGTAGTCGTTGCCGCTCACGAGAACCAGCATCGTGCACCACGGGCGCAACGCATCGGCGGTGCGGTGGCGCCGCGCCTGTTGCTGCTTCTGTTGCGTTTGCGCGCCCTGAACAGCAGGGCGGATGACGGCCGACACCGTCACGCCGCGTTGGCGCCACTCCTGCGCGGCGAGCGCGGCGGCGCGCGGATCATCGCCTTCGGTGCCGACGATGATCGCGAGATCCGGCGCGCCGAGCCAGGCGGCCATCGCGTCGGATGCGGCGTTCATCGTGTGCGGCCAGTCGCCCGCCTGCGGATCGTGGGTGCCGGCGAGTGCCGCCAGTTCGCTCGCGCGGGCAAACCGCACGTTCGATTCGGAGGCGGTGGCGCAGGCGCGCAGCTCGTCGTCGTCGCATTCGCTCAGCGTGACGACGCGCACGTGGCGCGGTGACGAATTTGCGGCCCGCACGCGAAAGCGTGCCTCGGGCGCAAGTGCCGCGCGTTGCGGCGCGACGGCGAGAGAAGCGTGCGTCATTTCCATGGGTCGATCGTCATATGAATCGCGTTTTCGACGCCTTCGCCGCGCAACGTGCGCAACGCGATATCGGTTTCGGAAAGGCCGAACATGTGCGTGCTCATGCGACGCACCTGATGACGATCGGTGGCGATCAACTGCAGCGCGAGCTCGACCGACTGATAGCTGTGCCCACGCATGCCTTTCACGGTCAGAAAGCGCGCGATGATCGTGTCGCTATTGAACTCGGGAATCGGCTTGCGTTTCTGTCCGCCGAGTATCACGGTGCCGCGCTTGCGCGCGAGCTGGATCGCGGTCGTGACCGTGGCCGTGCCGCCCGACGCGCAGTCGATGACCAGGTCGGCCATCGCGCCGCCCGTCAGATCGGCAACCCGCTCCAGCACGTCTTCGCTATCGACGGTAATCGTGTGATCCGCGCCTAGCTGACGCGCGAGTTCGAGACGGCGCTGATCGGTGGGCGTTGCGAGACCCGTGACGATGATCTGCGCCGCGCCGGCCTCGCGCGCCGCGACGACGCACGACAGGCCCTGTTGCCCGGGTCCCTGGATCACGACTGTCTGCCCCGGACCCGCGCCGCCTTGAAGGTATGCCCACTCGATGCCGTTGCCGAGCGGCAGCGCCAGCGCCGCGTAGCGCGGTTCGACATGCGACGGCACGCGATGAAACACGGTGTTCAGTTCCAGGTACTGGAACTGGCTGAAGCCGCCCCAGAAGCCGGGCGCGGTGCGCAAACCTGTTGCGCCGTAGCGCATGCCGCCAAGACGCCAGTCCGTCGCATCGCACAGCCGGAACTCGTTGCTGAGACAGTACTCGCAATGGCCACACGGGATGTACTCCTCGAGCGCGACATAGTCGCCTTCTTTCAGGCCCCAATGCTTGCGCGCGAGTTCGCCGGCCTCTTCGATATGGCCGACCGTTTCGTGGCCGAGAATCAGCGGTCCGTGGCTTTGCGGCAATTGCTGGTAGTAAGGTCCATCGCTGCCGCAGACGCCGGTGATCGCGACGCGCAACAAGCCCGTCGACGGCGTAACGGGCGGCCGCTCGAACGTGCGGATCTCGGTGCGGCCTGGCTCGACGGCGACGGCGGCGTCGAAAGTCGACGCGCGTGGCGGTGCGTCCGCTTGCGCGTCCGACCTTGCGGCTTGCGGTTGTGAATCGTTCATGCCGGTATGCCCTGGTGAGTCGCTGGTGAATGAGCGCGCCACGTTCCGCGTGTCGCGCACGTGGGTCGCTAGATCGTCGTATGGGCCTTGCCGGCTTCGGCATGCAATGCGTCTTTCGCGCCTTCCTTGAAGGGCAAATCGCGCCGCAACACGATCGCGACCGAGCGTACCTGCTGCGATTGCGGATCGCGGCCCGGCGGCTGCACGCCTTTTTCCGCGAGTGCGCGCGCGGCCTTCATCAGCCGGTGACGGACCATGATGATGCCGTTATCTGTCGACACGAGGTTTTCGCGCGTGCGATCCTGGATCGGCCCCATGCTCTCCTGCAACGACGCGTCCTGCATGCCGATGCCCTCGACGCCGCTGTACGAGGTGCCCGTCTTTTGCGCCGCGCGGTCGATCAGATAGTCGTTCTCCTTGTTCTGCAGCGGACGGTACGTGCCAGGGATATAGCGCACGTGAATGCCGCTGCCTGCCTTCATCGCGTCGACTTCGGCCGTGGTGAGATCGCGCGTCGGGTGATAGTCGAAGCTCCAGGTCCAGCAGTTTTCGTCGTCGATCGGCACCCAGAAGTGGCCGTGCACCGGGTGGTCGCCGCGCGGCGGCACCATCGTGAAGCACGGCATGACCCACGGCGTGATGCGCCAGTAGTACTGGTCGTCTTCCGCGTTGCGACGCGCGCCGATGTAGAGGCCGCCGGTGGCCTCGACGACTTCGAAGACCGGGCTGAAGTCGTTCAGGTTGTAGTGGTTGCCGCGCGCGCCTTTGAACAGCGGATCGGAATTGAGCGCGCCGCGATGCAGGAACGACACGTGGCTCGAATCGACGCCGCCTTCCAGCGCCTGCAGCCAGTTGCATTCCTGCAGACGCTTGGTCATGAACGACTGGCTCGCCGGCACCGTCGAGAACTCGTAGGCGGGCAGCGGCGGCTGCTGTTCGGGCGGCCCCATGTAGACCCACACGACGCCGCCCTGCTCGACGAGCGGATACGACTTCAGCTTGATCTTGCTGCAATAGCCGCTTTCGGCCGGCTCCGACGGCACATCGATGCATTGACCCTCTACGTCGTACTTCCAGCCGTGATACGGACAACGGATGCCGCCTTCCTCATTGCGTCCGAACCACAGTGACACGCCGCGGTGCGCGCAGAACTCGTCGATGAGGCCGAGCTTGCCGTTCGAATCGCGAAACGCAAGCATGCGCTCCGACAACAACTGCAACCGCACAGGTGCGCCGCCCGCTTCCGCAACTTCCTCGGAAAGCAGTGCCGGCAGCCAGAAGCGCCGGAACAGTTCGCCCATCGGTGTGCCGGGACCCGTCTGGGTCAGCAGGTCGTTGTCCTGTTTTTTCAACATTCGATTGCCTCCTTGTGTGCTGTCTGTCGATATGGTTCGACGTCGTGCATTGTTCGTTGGGTTCCGTATAAAAGAACGCTGTTCTTTCAACATGAACAAAGTTATCATCGGCCTCACTGTGTGTCAAACGGTGAATCGAAAAACGGAGGATGGAGATGGAGAAGACGTGTGCGCGCATCGCACTGTGCCGCAAGGGTGACGTGGCCGAAGGGCAGGCGATCCGGATCGAGAAGAACGGCTTCGTGCTGGCGGTGTTCAATCTCGAAGGCGAGTACTTCGTGACCGACGATACGTGCACGCATGGGCCGGGTTCGTTGTCCGAGGGCTGCATCGACGGCGATACGGTCGAGTGCGATTTTCACAATGGCGCGTTCAATATCCGCACGGGCGAAGTTGTCGCGCCGCCGTGCATGATTCCGCTGAAAACGTATCCCGTGACCGTGGAAGACGATGAAGTGAGCATTAGCGTCGCGGACGAATGACGGGGGCACGGCGCCGGACCCATGCGTCCGGCGTTTTTCTTTTATGGCGCTTGCGTAGTCCGCAGGATCAGCGTGACGCCGCCTGGGACTTCGGGCTCGCTGCGATCCACTGGCGCATTCGTCAGCGATGCATGGCGATCGCCGCGCACAAACTGCACGGTCAACGAAGTGCCGTCGCGCATGCGCACGATGCCCTTCATCCTCAGTAGCGCATCGCGATGAGTGTCGATGAGCGCATCGAGTCGCGCGTTCAGCGCGTCGAAGTTCCTGACGCCTTCGATCGCTTCGAATCGCGTTTGCGCGGCATGGCGTGAATTGCCGCCGCGGCGTGAAAACCCCGCACCGATGCGAGGGTTGGCAGGGGGCTGCCAGACCTGCTCCGGCCGTTGCTGTGACGCGCCACGCGCTTCTTCCAGATGACGCAACACGTGCGCGCCGCCGAGATCCGCGTGCGCGGATAACAGCACACGCGTAAGAGGATGCAAGCGGTGCAGCACATCGATAATCGGCTGACGCGCCGCATCGTCGGCGAGATCCGTTTTTGTCAGCACGATCAGGTCCGCGGCGTCTAGTTGCGCGCGCGCTTCACTGAACGCATCGATTGTCTGCAACGCCGTCGGCGCGCCGATCGTCGTCACGACACCCGCCAGCCGGTACCGCTCGTTGATGAAGGGCTGGCTCTGCATCGACGCAACCAGCGGGCCGGGATTGGCCAACCCCGTGGTTTCGATCACCACCGAATCGAAGCGCTTGACGCTGCGATGCAGGCGCGCCCAGAACAGATTCTCGAGCGCTTCATGCAGGCCCGGCAGGCCGCTGCAGCAGATGCACGCATCGGCAAGCAGCGCGGACGCGTCGGCCGCGAAGCCGAGCGTCGCATGGTCGAGTGCGACCGCGCCGATCTCGTTGACGATCAGCGCGGCCTCGCGCAAAGGTGCTTCCTTCAGCCAGCGGGCGAGCAGTGTAGTCTTGCCGCTGCCGAGAAAGCCGGTGAGCAGAAAGACGGGAATGCGCTCGATCATCGGCCGGATCAGCGCTCCCGCCACATTTTGCCGGCGTGATAGTCCCAGACCTTCTGCAACAGATTGGGCTTCCACAGATTGCGCCCGATCGTCTCGACCTGTTCGGGCGACAGCACCATCGGTTCGCCGAGCTGCAGCGCGAGGTACTGGCGATGCGCGTTTTCTTCCAGATAAAACGCGAGTACGAAGGCTTCGAGTATCCCTTCGGCGGCAATCACGGCGCCATGCGATTTCAGCATCGCGACACGATGCGGACCGAGCACGTCGGCCAGTTCCTCCGCAAGCGGCTTCTTGTTGATCGATGCGGTTTTGCCGAAGCGGCGGATTTCGCCCAATACGGCCGCCTGCATGATGACGGGCTCGACGTGGCGGCCCGTCATGCTGAAAAGCGTCGACCATACCGGATGCGTATGCACGACCGATTGCACATCGGCGCGTCTGCGGTAGATTTCCGCGTGGATCGGAAACTCCATCGGTGGCACCGCATCGCCTTCGATCAGATTGCCGTCGAAGTCGATCGTGACGATATCGTCGACGGTGAGCGCGCTGCGCACCGATTTCCCCGAATTGATCAGCAGATGATCGCGGCCCGGCACGCGCCAGCTGAAATGGCCGTTGAAATCGATCACCTCGGCGCGCTCCAGCATCATGATCGCGTCGACGAGCCGCTGTTTCTGTTCAATGAACTCGCTCATGTTCAGCGTCCTTTCCATGGAATCAGTTTGCGTTCGAGTTCTGTTAGCAGCAGCGACATGCCGTAGCCGAGAAACGCGATGACGAGCAGGCCGACATACATCTGCTCGACCGACAGCAATTCCCAGGCATCCCAGATCATGTAGCCGAGGCCGCTCTTCGAGCCGATCATCTCGGCAATTGCGATCAGCATCAGCCCGAGACCCAGGCCGAGCTTGATGCCGCTCATGATGTGCGGCACCGCGCCTGGCAACGCGATCGTGCGAAACACCTGCCAGCGGCTCGCGCGGAAATTGCGGCCGACGTCCAGATAGATCTTGTTGATTTCGAGCACGCCCGTCGTCGTATTGATGAGCACGGGGTAGAACACGCCAATCGCGACCATCGCGATCTTCGACGCTTCGCCGAGTCCGCAGATCAGCAACAGCAGCGGAAAGATCGCGCTCTTGGGCACCGGGTAGGTCGCGGCGATCAGCGGATCGAACACCGCACGCAGCGGACGCGAGAGGCCGGTCGCGACGCCGAGCAGCAACGCGGGTATCCCGCCGATCAGCGCGCCCCAGAACAGCCGTAGCAGCGTCGCCGACGTGTTGTCCCAAAGCGAACCGTCGTCGACGAGCGAGACGAACGTCGCGAAGATCTTCGTCGGCGCCGGGAAGAAGCGCTCGTCGATCATGCCGGCCTGCGCCGCGATCTGCCACATGAGCAGCAGCACGATTGGCGAAGCAATACTGATCAGGCGGTCGCGCAGCTTGTTGCTCACGCGCTTTGTCCGCTTCTTGCGGCAGCGCCTGGGTGCATCGTTCGCCGTCAGTTGTTGTGCAGTCTTCATACCTTCTTCTCATTGAGATCGCGGGATCGCGCGCGCTCCACTTCGTCGCGCAACTGTCCCCAGATGGAATAAACGAATTCGCCGTATTCGGGACGTGCCCGCAGTTCGAGCACCGAGCGCGGCCGCGCGAACGGCACGTCGACGATCTGCTTCGTGCAGCCCGGCTGCGCCGTCATGATCATGATGCGATCGCCGAGCGTCGCGGCTTCGTCGACGCTGTGCGTAATGAACAGCACCGTCTTGCGGGTTTCGTCCCAGATGCGCAGCAGTTCTTCCTGTAGCAGCAGCTTGTTCTGCTCGTCGAGCGCGGAGAACGGCTCGTCCATCAGCAGGATGTCGGGATCGTTTGCGAACGCGCGCACGATCGACACGCGCTGCCGCATGCCGCCCGACAGCTGATGCGGATACGCGTTCGCGAACCGCTTCAGGCCGGTGCGGCTCAGGTAATAGTCGACCGTCTCGCGAATCTCCGCTTTCGGCACGTGACGCAACGCGAGCCCGTAGGCCGCGTTGTCGAACACTGTCATCCACGGAAACAGCGAATCGCCCTGGAAGACCATCGAATTGCCAGGACGGAATTCCGCGGGCGACGCAATCTCGACGGTGCCGCTCGTCGGCGCTTCGAGATTCGCGAGAATGCGCAGCAACGTCGTCTTGCCGCAGCCGCTCGGGCCGACGATCATGAAGAAGCAGCCGCTCGGAATATCGAGCGATATGTTGTCGAGCGCGGTGACGGTGCCGCCCGCCGTCTCGAACGATTTGGTCAATTGATGCAGGCGGATCTTGACGGGGACTTCCCCGGCCGCGTGCTGCGGTTCGATCAGCGGTGTAGCCATGAACACTGTCTCCTATTTCGCGCGCGGCTGGTAGGGGCCGAGCGCGGCGTCCGCCTGGTCGACGAACGACGTATCGACGACCTGCGCGACGCTCACGTTGCCTTTCACGACACCCTGGCTCCTGAAGTACGCGAGATCGTTTTCGAGGCTCGCGATGTTCACCTTGCCGTCGGGGTTCGTGCCTTGCGGGACGATCGTGCGATAGACGGAGGGGTCCTTGATCGAGGTGTACTGCGTGAGGATCGCGATCACTTCATCCGCGTTGGGGCCGGCGATCTTGCCGTCCTTCAGTGCGTCGTTGTAGTCGCGCACCGCGCGCAGGTATGCGCGCATGAACGCTTTCGCGGTAGCCGGATGATCGTGGATAAACGTATTGGAATAGAGGACGACGGCCAACTGGTGATTCGGATAGATCTGGTCGTCGCCCATCACGCGTACTGCGGCGCCGCTGCGCACGGCTTCGGTGGCGGACGGTTCGGTGGTCAACGCGGCATCGACGGCCTTGTTTTCCAGCGCCATCACGTGCTGCGGAAAGCCGAGGTAGATGCGCTCGACGTCGCCCGGTTTGAGTCCGGCTTTTTTCAGCGCCTCGTTCATCGTCGACGTGGATGCGCTGCCGGTCGCGCTGCCCGCGACCTTCATCCCCTTCAGATCGGCGAGCGTCTTGTAGCGCCCGCTTGCGACGAGATCCTTGCGCACCAGCAGCGGCTGGTAGCCGTAGCCGGGCGGGGTCGAGCCCTTGTCCGCGACGATCTTGATGCCGATGCCGCGCATCACCGCGTTGTACAGACCCGCCGACGGCGAGCCGCCGGCGACGTCGAGCTGGCCTGCGCCGAGCGGGGCGACCATCTTCGCGCCGGAGTCGAACGGGACGAAGCGTGCGTCGATGCCTTCGGCGCGGAAATACCCCTTCTTGTCGGCGATAAAGAACGCGACGTCGCTGCTCGCGTTCGCAATGCCGACGTGCACCACGGTCGGCGTGGCCGCATGAGCGGCGCCGGCGCCGCACAACGCGACGGCCACGACGACCTTGCATATCGATACGATCCTCTTCACCCGTTGTTCTCCCCTTAGCGGTTTACATCGTTCCCATGCGGGATGGTTGCTGCTGATCGAATACGGCGTCAGAAACGATGCCGCAGCGAAAACTTGACGGCGACCTGGTTCGGCGTGGTCGACTGGCCGAGCGAACCGATCGCGGCCACGGCGGGATGGCCGGTCGAGTCGATGCCCGAAGCGTGCTGCCATACGCCGACCGCGAGTACGTCGGTGCGTTTGGACAGGAAGTAGTCGGGGCCGAAATTGACCTGCTCGTATTTGGCCGTCTCGGCATTTGTGTAGTCGAACGACACGCCGACGAGGAAGGCGGGCGTGAACCAGTAGCGCGCGTTCACTTCATAGCTGTTGAAGATCGCGGAACCCGTGTTTGGCGTGGTTGGCGTGCGCAGGATGTCGTTAAAGGACGTATGTGTATAGACAAAGCCGAACTTGGCGGAGCCGAGCGTGTACGCAATGGCTGCACCGAAAATATCCATCGAGTTCGCGGACAGATAGCCGCTGAACACGGGGCTCTTGCCGGGCGACGTGAAGCCGGGCTGACCTGGCGCGGTAGTGCCGTCGAAGGCGGAAGTCGCGGGCGTGTTCACATGGTCGTAGGCCAGCGCGACTGTGACGGGGCCGTTCTGATAGTTGGCGCCGACCGTGTAAATCTGGTTCGTCGCGAAGTTGCCGGGCGTGCCGCCCGGCGCGAAAATCCCGTCGATGGTGAGCCCGTGGAACGTCGGCGACCGGTACTCGATCGAGTTGTTGACGCGGAAGTTCGAATTCAGGTTGTCGAAGTCACCGGGGTGGGTCCCGACCCACGCCCACATCGATGTCGCTGCGATCTCGCCGATATAGCGTGTCATCGGATCATACTGGCGGCCCATCGTGACCGAACCGTAGGGCGTCTCCAGGCCGACGAACGCCTGGCGGCCGAACAGACGGCTGCCTTGCAGCAGTTTGCCGTTCGACGAATCGAAACCGTTCTCCAGCGTGAAGATCGCCTTCATGCCGCCGCCCAGATCTTCGGCCCCGCGAAAGCCGACGCGGCTGCCGTTCGTTTGTCCGTTCACCATCTGGACATTGGAATGTCCCGACTGATTGTTGATGTACACGATGCCCGCGTCGACCAGGCCGTACAGCGTGACCGAACTTTGAGCGTGCGCGGTCCCGGCGAGAACAGGCAGCGCGAGCAGCGCAACAGTCTTCTTCATGACGTCTCCATCCATTGATTGATATGGGTGTCCCGGTCGATTGCCGGGTTTGATTTTTCTGCGGACTGGTCCACGGCTTCGCGCGAACATCTGGAGGCCTCAATACAACGCACGCATTCGGTGCGCAGGATGGAGCGTGACGTGCAATACCTGCGCTGCGCGGTCTACTGCCCTGATGCCGTTCAAACCGTCTTCGATGAAGCTGAGGCAATACTGCAACAACTCGTGCTTGATGTTCTCTTATACGGAACGTCGGTCCGCATAAAAGTATGAAGGCAGTTTGTTTTGTTTAGGGATCTAAGTCAAGGACGCGACCGCCAGGGTATGTACTCATTACGAGAAGGTTTCGTTACGCTGGACGGAACGTCGTCACTGCATATGGAACCAAGCGGCT
Organism: Paraburkholderia panacisoli; assembly: GCF_008369935.1. Classification (GTDB taxonomy): domain Bacteria; phylum Pseudomonadota; class Gammaproteobacteria; order Burkholderiales; family Burkholderiaceae; genus Paraburkholderia; species Paraburkholderia panacisoli. The sequence goes on from NZ_VTUZ01000003.1 coordinate 389,482, forward strand.
GGAACGAACGATATGTGCGCTTCTGGAAACCGTCGCACGCTAAAGGAACGCTCCATATCGTCGACGCCGGGACGGCTCGCGTATCATAGGGACAGAGGCGATGCACGCCGCCGCGCCATTGCTCGCGCACGCATCGACGAGCGATGATTTAGCAGCTGGTGTGTTCTTATATATGGAACGTTGTTCCAATTGATAACAGCTGGGGTATATTCATGCAAAGTTCGGATGTGCAGGCGGCGTCTGAAGGAAAGAGCGAAACGGGCGATGGCCGTCTGTCGTCGGTGACGGCGGCGATTCGACTGCTGAAGGTGTTTTCGGAGCAGGAACCGGAGATCGGCATCAGCAATCTCGCGAAGCGGATGGGGCTGGCGAAGAGCACGGTCCACCGTCTCGCGACGACGCTGGTCGCGGAAGGGTTGCTCGAACAGAACGAGGAGAACGGGCGTTACCGGCTCGGCATTCAGTTGTTCACGCTGGGTGCGCTGGTGCGGCGGCGGTTCGACGTGTCGAGGCAGGCGGTGCCGTTCCTGCACGTGTTGCGCGAGCACACGGGGGAGACCGTGCATCTCGCGGTGCTCGACGACACCAACATCGTCTATCTGTTCAACCTCGAAAGCGATCAGGCGATCCGCATGCGCTCGTACATCGGTGTGCGCAAGCCGGCTTTCTGTACCGCGGAAGGTCACGTGCTGCTCGCGTTCCGCACGCCGGACGTGGTGGCGCGCGTGCTGAAGGCGGGGCTGGTGGCGCGCACGCCGAACACGAATACGGATACGCAGGTGTTCCTGAAGACGCTCGAAAAGGTGCGCCGCGAGAACTATTCGATCGACGACGAGGAGTCGGAAATCGGCATGCGCGGCATTGCGGCGCCGGTGCGCGACGTGTCGGGCAACGTGGTCGCCGCGGTCGGCGTCGGCGGACCGTCGCAGCGGCTCAGTAAGAAGGCGCTGCGCGCATGCGTGCCGCACCTGTTGAATGCGGCGGAAGGCATCTCCTCCACTCTGGGGTACCGGCCGCCTATGTAAAGTCCATCTGAAAGGGAAAGTCGCATGTCCGACACTGCTCATCGCATCACACTGGCTGGCACCGATGTTTCGTTCCACTGCGATGAGCACGACTCCGTGTTGCGCTCGGCATTGCGCTCGGGCATCGCGTTTCCGTACGAGTGCAACGTCGGCGCTTGCGGCAACTGCAAGTTCGAGCTGATCGACGGCGCGGTGGACATGAAGTGGAGCGAGGCGCCCGCCTGGACCGACAAGGACCGCGCGCGCAACCGCTATCTGGGCTGTCAGTGCGTGCCGCGCGGTGACTGCACGATCAAGCTGAGGACGTCGCCGCAATACGAGCCCGTGCATCCGCCGCGGCGGGTGACGGGCACGCTCGCGGGGCGCTGTTCGATCACGCACGACATCGAGGAATTCCGCTTTGCGCTGTGCGCGGACATGCCGTTCGAGCCGGGCCAGTATGCGCTGCTGAACCTGCCCGGTGTGAGCGGCGTGCGCGCATACTCGATGAGTAACATCGCGACGAGCGACAGCGCGGACGACACGCGCATGCTGCATTTTCAGGTGCGCCGCGTGCCGAACGGGCAGGGCAGCGGCGTGCTGTTCGACGGACTCGCAACGGGCGCGCAGGTTGAGATCGACGGGCCGTATGGGATGGCCTATCTGCGCCGCAACGTGACGCGCGACGTGCTGTGCGTCGCGGGCGGCTCGGGTCTCGCGCCGATGATTTCGATTGCGCGCGGCGTTGCCGTGGAACCAGCGCTCGCCGGCGTGAAGCTGCATTTCCTGTACGGCGGGCGCACGCCGCGCGACGTGTGCGGGCGCGACATGCTCGCGTCGCTGGCGGGCTTCGACGAGCGCTTTCGCTTCGAGGCCTCGGTGTCGGACGTTGCGCATGAAGACGTGCGCGAGCCGTGGACAGGACATGTAGGCTTCGTTCATGAACTCGCCGATACGATATTCGGCGACCGGTTGCGCGACATGGAAATCTACTTCGCCGGCCCGCCCGCGATGGGTCAGGCAATTCAACGCACGCTGCTCGCCCGCAAGGTGCCGTTCGGGCAGGTTCACTTCGACCAGTTCTATTGACGCACCGCCCGCGCAATGCGTCAGTTCCAACACGTGATGCGTGGCAGGCGGCGCCATGATGCGCCGCCATGCCGTGATGCCGCGTCAGAGATCGAGCACGATCTCGTCGGACTTCGCGCGCGACACGCAGATCATGATCGCGCTGTCGTATTCGTCCTCGTCGAGCACGAAGTCGCGATGATCGGCCTCGCCCGCAATCAGCCGCGTCCGGCACGAGCCGCATGTGCCCGCTTCGCACGAACTCGGCGTATCGATGCCATGGTCGCGCAGCGCTTCGAGTATGGTCTGCTCCGGTGCAACGTTCACGCACTGGCCGCTGCGGGCGAGTTTCACGACGAACGGTTTGTCGCCGCCGCCATCCGCGTCATTGCTGACATGCGCGCTGGTGCCGAAGTCCTCGAAATGCACTGCGGCCGACGGCCAATGCGAAGCCGCGTCGCGTACCGCCTGCATCAACGGACGCGGTCCGCAGCAATACAGATGCGTATTGCCGTCGCGCGCGGCGAGATATGGCGCGAGCGCAAACGACCTGTCGCGCTCGCCGAAGTCGTGATGCACGATCACGCGTTCCGAGCCGCGCAGTTCGTCGAGAAACGCGGTCGATTCCGGCATGCGCGTGCAGTACAGCAGGCGATAGTCGGCGCCGCGCGCTTCGAGCTCGGCGATCATCGAACGCAACGGCGTAATGCCGATGCCACCCGCGATCAGCAGATAGCGCGAAGCGTCGTCCGTCAGCGCGAAATAGTTTTCCGGCGGCGCGACTTGCAGGCGCGTGCCGATGCGCACGTCGCGCGTCATGCTCGCGGACCCGCCGCGTCCCGTGGCGTCGCACTTCACGGCGATCAGATAGCGGTCGCGCTCGGTGGGCGCGTTGCACAGCGAATAGCGGCGCTCGATGCCCGCAGGCGTGCGCACGAGCACGTGCGCGCCCGCCGTGAATGGCGGCAGCGGCGCAGCACCGTCCGGCGCGCGCAGTTCGAACAGATGGATGTCTTCGGCAATTTCGCTGCGCGCTGTGACGTCGAGCGACAGCAAGCCGTTGGCGTCGAGACGCGTGGCTGCTTCATCGAGCGTGGCGACGTCAGTGTCTTCTGCGCCTGTGAAGGCAGTGGGTATCGAGGTAGCGGTCATCGTCAATCGGGCAGCCTGCGCTGCCGCCTTTGGAAAAATCCGGCCAGTTCGCCGTCAGGCGCACCGTTGCGCGCGCGATCATCGCTGCGCGCGCAACGCCACCTGATGCTTCAATTCGACATCGCGTCCGCGGATCGACGAAGCAATCGCCGCCTCGCAGACTTCGAGATTCGCGACACCCCAGTGGCCGTCGTGCACCGCGGCCGCGCGTTGGCAAATCGCGTCATGAAATTCGGCCATCACGCGCGCGCGCGGCGATGGGCTCGCGGGCAGCGGCAGATCGGTGCGGCCCGCATCCGTATAGACGATCAGGCCTTGCGGCGACTGGCGAATCTCGCCGCGCTCGCAACTGACGATCGTGAGCCCGAAGTGGGGCTGATGCGGCGCGTCGCCGGGAATCGCATGTTTCGCGCGCGCCTGTTTGGCGAGCAATTCCTCTTCGGGCGTGCGCGGGCGCCGTGCGCCGGCCGCTTGCGTGGACGCATCGGCGGCGGGACGTCCCGGGCTCATGAAGCCCCATTCGCCGACGCCTTCGCACAACTCGGTGCTGAAGAAGTGGCCGTAACCGTTGTAGATCGCCGTGGCGGCGGCGCCATCCGCGAAATCGACGAACACCGTATGCGCGCCAATCGCGCTGCGCTCCGGGTCCCAGTCGAACGTTCTGGCGCGCACGCTGCGGGCGAGGCCCCCGCACAACAGCCGGATGATGTCGAATTGATGCGAGCCCTGCCGCATCGTCACGCCGCCGCCTTGCTGCGTGTCGAGTTCGTCGGCGCGGCGCGGGCGGTAGATCCAGTCGGTGAAGCACCACGTATTGACCATGCGTACGCGGCCCAGCTCGCCACCGTCGATCAGTTCGCGCATCGCATGGACCGGCGCATCGTAGCTATGCGAATGACCGACGAGCAGCACGACGCCGGCGGCATAGGCGGCAGCGGTCATCGCGCGCGCGTCGTCGAGACTCGCGGCCATCGGCTTTTCGACGAGTACATGCTTGCGCGCGCCGCAGGCGAGCAGAACCTGCGCGCGATGCAGCGCGGTCGGCGAGGCGACGTAGATCGCATCGACGTCCGCGTGCTCGAGCAGCGCTTCGAGACTTTCATAGGCGGCGACACCGAATTCATCGACGGCGGCTCGTCGCACTGTTTCGGCGGGATCGACGATCGCCGTCAGCGCGAAGCCGCGATGCGCATGAATGGCGGGCACGAACGCGCGTCCGGCCGTGCCGAAACCGACAATGCCGATGCGCACGGCGGGCTCGTGTGCCGCGCTGCTCATGACGCGTCGCCGTTCAACGCATCGCCCGGCCAGTTCACGCTGCCATTCGATGCACGGCTCGCGGACGTATCGTCGTCGCTGCGGCCAGCCGCGGCTTCATCGCCGGCGAGGTTTTCGATCATCGCGAGCAGCGTGCGGCGAGTGGCGGCAATGTCTTCTGTGGAGATGCCGGCCAGCGCGATGCGGTTCACGTCGACGGCCTTGGGCACGAGCAGCGCGCGCAGGCTCGCGCCTTTCGGCGTCAGGAAAATGCGCACCTGTTTGCGGTTGTCGGGCAGCTTCTGGCGCGTCAGGTATCCAAGCGATTCCATTGTCTTTAGCGCGGAAAAAGTCGTGGGCTCGGCCACGCCCGCCTGTTCACTCAACTGGCGCTGCGTAAGACCGTCGGTTTGCCACAGGATGCGCAGGAACGTCCAATGTCCGTACTGCACCGCATGTTCTCGCAGCCTCGCCTGCAACGAACGCGAGAAGCCGCGCGCGGTGTCTTTCACGAGATGCGCCATCCGTTCTTCGGGCAGTGCTTCGCGCCAGTGGCGCAGCGTGCCCGGCATCGGTTCGCGCGGATTCTTTTCACTTTTGCTCATGCAATCACCTGGGTCGGTGCATGTGCGTGCACATGCGTTTCATAAATTAGGTGGCTAAGTTTAGCGTGTCAACCATGCAATGTCAGCAGAGGCCTGCCCGTGATCTTTTTGCGCACGGTCAAAGCCACACCAGATAAGGGCTTGGCACGGCATCGGAAGGGCCTCGCCGAGGGGTCTCGGTGTTTTCCATTATTGATACTTAGTGACCTAAGTATATTCTGCCCTTCGAGAACCGACGCAGCCATCGCCGGGGCGTTGCACAGCGTCGATCGATCAACCGGCTTCATTGCAACCCAGGGAATTTGAAGACCATGCTGACCGCAGAACAGAACGAAAGCCTCACGCGAGTAAGTCCCGGAACGCCGATGGGCAATCTGATGCGCCGCTACTGGCAACCGATCGGCGCCGCGTCCGAGCTGGAAAACCGCTGGACCAGGCGCGTGCGTCTGCTTGGAGAGGATCTGGTGCTGTTCAGGAATCGCCAGGGCAAGCTGGGCCTGATCGCGGAGCAGTGTCCGCATCGCCGCGCGTCGTTTGCGCACGGCATTCCGACCGAAGACGGCATCCGCTGCCCGTATCACGGCTGGGAGTTCGACACGCAAGGCAAGTGTCTGAGCCAGCCGAACGAGCCCGACAACTGTGCGTTCCGCGACAAGGTCGCAACGGACGCTTATCCGGTCGAGGAGCTCGGCGGCCTGCTGTTCGCGTACATGGGCCCCGAGCCGCGTCCCCTGTTGCCGCGTTTCGACGGTTTCGTCGCGCAAGGCGCGATCCGCATGATGGGCCGCGCGCTGTTGCCGGTGAACTGGCTGCAGATCATGGAGAACTCGCTCGACCCGATTCATACCGAGTGGCTGCATGGTCACCACTACGAGTTCCTGAAAGAGCAGGAAGGCGTGAAGGTCGCGATCAGCGCGAAGCACGAAAAGATCGCCTTCAACGAATTCGAGTTCGGCATCACCAAGCATCGGCTGCTCGCCGGGCATTCGGAAGATTCGGACGATTGGCGCATCGGTCATCCGATCGTGTTTCCGAACATGCTGGCGGTCGGCAATGGCGACGAAGCGTCGCGCTACTACTCGTTCCAGATTCGCGTGCCCGTCGACGACGAGCACACGCTGCACCTCTGGTACAACGCGTACATGCCGCCGCAGGGCGCCGACGTGCCGAAGCATCTGACCGACAAGGTGCACGTGTATGACGTGCCGTTCAAGGACGAGCACGGCGAATTCATCGTCGATAACGTCGACGGGCAGGACATGATGGCGTGGGTCACGCAGGGCGCGATCGCCGATCGCACGCGCGAAAACCTCGGCTCCACCGATCAGGGCATCGCGATCTACCGGCGCGTTCTGCGGCGCGAAATGAAAAAGGTCGAGCAGGGCGAGGACCCGATGGGCATCGTTCGCGATCCCGCGCGCAACGTGCGCATCGACCTGCCGAACGAGCGCAAGAAACATCACAACAGCGACGGCTTCGCGAGCTTCATGCTGCGCACGCACGCGAAGTATTCGCCGATCGCACAGGACGTCGTGCGGCTATTCGATGGGCAGCGCACGGAGGAAGAGGCAACGCAGTAACGCAAGTCATCGCAGTGCGCGGGTGGCGCGGTAACGGATCGCCGCGTATCGCCTGCGGTCACGAGCAGCAGGCAGGCCTGAACAGAAGTCCGGCGGCACAGCCGGACACGAACCGGAGACACCCCATGGATACGAGTGGTTCAGTGGCGCAAGGTTGGTTCTGCGGGAGGGCTTTCTGATGGGCGCCGCGGCGATTCATGCACTAACGCTGGTCCTCGACCCGCTGCGTCTCGCGATCATGCTGGGCGGCGTCGTGCTCGGGCTGGCGCTCGGTGTCGTGCCGGGGCTGGGCGGAATCGTCGGACTCGCGCTGCTGATTCCGTTCACCTATCACCTCGACGGCTATACCGCGTTCGCGCTGCTGCTCGGCATGGCCGCCGTGACGACGGTGTCGGACTTCATTCCCGCCGTGCTGTTCGGCGTGCCGGGTACGGTCGGCGCGGCGGCCACCGTGCTCGACGGTCATCCGCTCGCGAGGCGCGGCGAAGCGAAACGTGCGTTCGGCGCGGGCTATGCGTCGTCGCTCGCGGGTGGGATTTTCGGCGCGTTGCTGCTGGCGGTCGCGATTCCGGTGCTGCGCATTGCCGTGCTCTATATCGGCTCGGCCGAGCTGCTCGCGTTGTGCATCTTCGGTCTCTCGATGGTGGCCGTGCTGAGCGGCAAGGCGCCGATCAAGGGGCTGGCCGTTGCGTCGTTCGGGCTGATGCTGTCGCTGATCGGCTCCGATCCGCAGACGGGCACGCTGCGCTGGACGTTCGGCTCGCTGTATCTGTGGGACCACCTGCCGCTCGTGCCGGTCACGCTCGGTATTTTCGCGTTGCCGGAACTGGCCGAGATGGCGATCGAGCGTTCGAGCATCTCGCGCGCAGACGGCGCAATCGCTGGCAAGCCGAGCACGCAGTGGGACGGCGTACGCGACGCGGCGCGCCACTGGTGGCTGATTCTGCGTTGCAGCGGTTTGGGCGCGTTGCTTGGCGCGGTGCCCGGAATCGGCTCGGCGGTGATCGACTGGATGGCGTACGGTCACGCGATTCGCACCGAGAAGAACCCCGAGAATTTCGGCAAGGGTGACATCCGCGGGGTCATTGCTTCAGAGAGCTCGAACAACGCGAAAGAAGGCGGTCATCTGATTCCGACCATCGCGTTCGGCATGCCGGCGGGTGCATCAATGGCGTTGTTGCTGAGCGCTTTCATCATGCACGGCTTTACGCCGGGCCCCGAAATGCTGACCAGGCATCTCGACGTCACCTACGCGATCATCTGGACGCTGACGATCTCGCACGTGATGGGCGCAATCATCTGCCTGTCGGGCAGCGGACTGTTCTCGCGGCTCGCGACGGTGCGCGTCGGCGTGCTGATCCCGCTCGTGCTCGGCATTATCTTTCTCGGCGCGTTCAATGCCAGCCAGAGCTGGGGCGATCTGTGTTCGATGGTGCTGTTCGGCTTCATCGGCTGGGTGATGCGGCGGCTGAACTGGCCGCGGCCGCCGCTGATTCTCGGCCTCGTGCTCGGCAGCATCTTCGAGCGCTATTACTTCATTTCGAACGAGATTTACGGCATCCATCTGTTCACGCGACCGATCGTCGTCGTGGTGTTGCTCGCCGCGCTGTGGGTCGTGCTTGGACCGTCGATCAAGGGTCTGCGCCACGCCGCAAAACAGGGGCGGCTCGCATCGGGTGCACGGTTTCGCATCAAGCGTCTCGATCACCAGTCGCTGTTCACGATCGTGTTGATCTGCACGGTGATCGCGGCAATCTGGACCGCGTCCGACTGGGCCTTCGGCGCGAAGCTGATGCCGATGACGGCCGCCTGCGCTGCGCTGTTCTTCTCGTGCCTCGTGCTGATCGAGCAGGTGGTCGCACGCGATGTGTCGAGGGGCGGGCGGGAGTTCGTGCCGAACGTGGTGCCGGCGGTATCGGCTGCGGCGGTGGGCGCGATGGCCGTCGAGGCGCCCGCCGTGTCGGCTGCGCCGTCTGCATCGGCGAACGCGCTTGCATTGACGCGGATGGGATCGTCGGCGGTGGACCCGGCGCAGGCGCGCTTCGCGTCGTCAGCAGGCGAGCCTGAAATCGAATCGACGTTACCCGTCGCGACGGTTCGCGCGCGCGGCTTCCGGTTCTTCCTTGCGATTGGCGGCGCGCTCGCGCTGGCGTGGCTGGTCGGTCTGCTGCCCGCGCTGCTGGTGATGATGCTGCTACAAGCCCGCTTCGAATTCGGCGAGCGCTGGCGCATTGCGATCGTGCTTTCGGTTGCGATGACCGTCGCACTGTGGCTCGTGTTCGACCGGATCTTCTCGACGCCGTGGCCGCCATCGCTGCTCGGCGATCTGGTGCCGCAGCTGCGGGCGATGGGTGGTCTCGTATGACACGCAAGATGGCGAACGTCTCGTTGGCCTCGTGGGTCGACGGCATGCGGTTTAACAGAAACACACCAGTGCCTGCAAAGCGCATGCGCCGAAGCCGGCTGATACTGAAGGAGACAATCCGATGAAACGCTTCTCGCGGCAGCACCTCCGATCCCGGCCATCGCGCGCTCCGGCCGCTGCGGACATGAAGACCACGCGCACCGCGCTGTTGCGCCGCGCACGCGCGGCGGCATTCGCGTTCCTCGCTGCCGCATGCTATTTGCCCGCGAGCGGCTACGCGGCGGACAATCTCGAAAGCTTCTACGGCGGCCGCAACGTCAACCTGACGATCGGCTATTCGGTCGGCGGCGGCTACGACACGTATGCGCGCCTGCTTGGCAAATACATCGGCAACTATCTGCCCGGCAAGCCGACGATCACGCCGCAGAGCATGCCGGGCGCGGGCAGCCTGAAGGCCGTCAACTATCTGTACAGCGTCGCGCCGAAGGACGGTACGACGTTCGGCACGTTCGGCCGCACGATGCCGGAAGAGCCGCTTCTCGGCGACGCGAATTTCGATGCCCGCAAGCTGACGTGGCTCGGCAGCATCACGAGCGACGTGAGCCTGTGCATTACGTGGAATACGTCGCAGATCAAGACGTTTCAGGACCTCGTCAACAAGGAATCGCGCATGGGCGGCCAGGGCGCGGGCTCCGATCCCGACGTGATGGCCTCGACGATCAAGACGCTGTTCAACTCGAAGCTGAAGATCGTCACGGGGTACCCAGGCAGCAACGAAACGGCGCTCGCGATGGAGCGCGGCGAGATCGACGGCGAATGCGGCGTGTCGTGGAGCACGATCCAGGTGCGTCATCCCGACTGGATCCGCGACAGGAAGATCAACATTCTCGTGCAGGTCGCGCTCGAAAAGCATCCGGATCTGCCGAACGTGCCGCTTCTGATCGATCTCGCACCCAATGACGAAACGCGCCAGGTGCTCAAGGTGATCGTCGCGAGTCAGGCGTTCGCGCGCCCGTTCGCGGCGCCTCCGGGACTGCCGCCGGAGCGCGCGGCTGCATTGCGCAGCGCGTTTGCACAGACGATGAAAGACCCCGCGTTTCTCGCCGAAGCGAAGCGGCTCGGACTCGAAGTGCGGCCCGTGCCGCCCGAGCGTATCGATCAGCTGCTCGACGAACTCTATAAAACACCGCCCGCGCTGCTCGCCAAGGCGAAGGCAGCCGTGGGGGGCCGCTTCTGACCACCGGGCGGCCGCGCTCGACGAGCGTCGCCGCCGTCACTCCTGAAAGGCGCAAGCACACCATGAACGCAGACGAAGCCAAGCAGAAACTGATCGACGCCGGCCGCATTCTCGAAGCGGAAGGACAGGGCGACCTGACGCGCGGACACGTATCGGTCCGCGTGCCGGGCGACCCGGACCACTTTTTCATGAAGCCCCATAGTCACGGCTTCGACGAGATCACGCCGGAGAACATCGTCGTGTGCAATCTCGACGGCGAGAAAGTGGGCGGCGCGGGCCGGCGCCATAGCGAAGTGTTCATTCATTCGGAGATCTTCAAGGCGCGGCCCGATGTGATGAGCGTGATTCATTCGCACCCGACGCACGCCGTTGCGCTGTCCGCGACGGGACAGCCGCTGAAAATGATCAGCCAGCCGAGCTGCCATTTCGCCGATGGCGTGCCGTACTACACCGACACGATGAACCTGATCCGTACGCCGGACATGGGCGCGGGCGTCGCGCGCGCGCTTGGGTCCAGCAAGGCGGTGTTGATGCGCAATCACGGCGTGGCGGTTACGGGGCGCTCGATCGACGAGGCGGTCGTGCTCGCGCTGCTGCTCGAAGACGCCTGCAAGATCCAGTTGATGACCGAGGCCGCGGGCGGCGTCGGCGAATGCTTCTCCGACGAAGACATCCAGCGCCTGCACGACACCGTCACGCGCCCCGAACAGTTCTCCGTGAACTTCGAATTTCTGCGCCGCAAGGTACAACGCAGCGTCGCTGCGTGCTGATTTTTTTACTGCTATCCAGGTTACCTGAATATGAACGGAAAACTTAATCTCTCGATCGCCACCGGCGACTACGACCGCACGCGCCCGCTCATTTCCGGGCAGGTGCAGATCGACGGTGTCGATCCTGTTTTCATGACGCTGTCGCCGGAAGAGATGTTCTTTCGCGCGTTCCGTAACGAGGAGTTCGATATCAGCGAACTCTCTTTCTCCAGCTACACGGTGAAGCACGCGGAAGGCACGTGTCCGTATATCGCCGTGCCTGTGTTCCTGTCGCGCGCATTCCGTCATACGTCGATATATGTGCGTACGGACCGCATCAAGCGTCCGGAAGATCTGAAGGGTAAGCGCATCGGCATTCCCGAGTATCAGCTGACGGCGAATGTATGGGCGCGCGCGGTGCTGCAGGACGATTTCGGCGTGAGGCCGGAAGACGTGACGTGGGTGCGCGGCGGCATCGACGAGCCGGGGCGGCCCGAGAAGATCAAGCTGCAGTTGCCGTCGGATGTGCGCCTCGAAGCCGCGCCCGAAGGCGACACGATCTCCGCGATGCTGGATCGCGGTGACATCGATGCGTTCATGGCGCCGCGCCCGCCTTCGTGCGCGGGCAAGAATCCGCACGTCGGCTGGCTGTTTCCCGATCCGACCGAAGCCGCGAAGGACTATTACCGGCGCACCAACGTCTTTCCGATCATGCACGTGGTCGGCATTCGCAAGACGCTCGCGCAGGCGCATCCGTGGCTGCCCGCGGCCGTGCTGAAGGCGTTCGAGGCGTCGAAGCGCATCGCACTCGACAAACTCTCGGATACGTCGGCGACGAAAGTGACGCTGCCGTTCGTCGAGGAACAGTTGAAGGCCGCGCGTGAGCTGCTCGGCGACGATCACTGGCCGTACGGCATTGCACCGAACCGCACGACGCTCGAGACTTTCCTGAGGCATCACCATTCGCAGGGTCTGTCGAAGCGTCTGTTGACGGTTGAGGAGATCTTCCATCCGGCGACGTACGAGACCGCGAAGATCTGAGCGCGAGTCCATTTCGTTGCATGAGATGGAGGGCGGCGGCGTTGCGTTGAGGCGCGCGCCGTCGCTTCTTGCGTTTGCATGCCGCGTGATGGATTTTTTCGAACCATGTAGCCGGTTTGCTTCGGACGGGACCGATTAATGAATGCTCCACCTGTCGACCAGTTGAACGGTCCTGTCATCGAGCAGCCTGTCGCGCGCATGCGGCCGACGTCGGGCGCGCTTTTCACTGCGTTCTTTCTTATCGGGCTCACCGGTTTCGGCGGCGTATTACCGTGGGCAAGACGCATGCTCGTCGAGAAGCGCGGCTGGCTGAGCGATCGCGAATTCACGGAACTGCTGCCGCTCGCGCAATTGCTGCCCGGACCCAACGTGTCGAACATCGCGACGATTCTGGGGCGGCAGTTCCACGGTGCAATGGGCGCGGCGCTTGCCGTTGGCGGTCTCTATCTCGCGCCGACGATCGTCACGATCGCGCTCGGGTATGCGTACGCCCGTTGGGGCAATGCAGCGATCACGATACGGCTGTTCGCGGGCTTGATGCCGGTCGCAACGGGGCTCGTGATCGCGACGGTGGTCAAGCTGATTGTCAGTCTGCCGCGCGACGTTCGCAACCTCGCGCTGGTACTCGCGACGTTTCTCGCGATCGGCGTGTTCAAGCTGCCATTGCTGCTGGTGCTGGCGGTTCTCGGTCCCGTCGGCGCGTCGCTGATGTATCGCGCGGCGAGTCGCACGCCGCGTGCGGACGATGGAGCAGACCAATGAACGAACTGTGGGCGACACTCGCGGACCTCGCGGTGCATAACGCCGTGTGGTCGCTGCTTGCGGTGGGCGGGATGAACGCGACGCTCGCGGACATACAACGATACGCGGTCGACACACGTCACTGGGTGACCGCCCAGCAGTTCGTCACATTCTTCTCGATCACGCAGGCCGCGCCCGGACCGAACGGCATGGCCGTCGCGCTGATCGGCTTTCAGGCGGCGGGACTCGCGGGCGCGCTCGTGACCACCGTGGCGAAGATCGTGCCGTCGGCGCTCGTCGCGTATTTCGTCAGCGACTGGGTCGAGCAGCGCAATCACTCGCGCATCGTGACAGCGATCCGGCGCGGGTTGGCGCCCGTGACGGTTGGTCTGCTGACGTCGGCGGCGTATGTGTTTGCGCGCGAAACGGATGTGAACGTGATTCGCGTATTGGCGACGCTCGCTACCGTTGTCGTTGTCAGTTGGACCCGCGTCAACCCGATCTGGCTGGTGATGCTCGGTGGTCTGTTGGGTGTCGTTGGGGTTATGCGGTAGGGCCTGCTCACACTCCGTTGCCGAACTGCCGGGAGCGCCGTTTCTCTTCCGCTTTCAACCCGTCGCACAGGCCCGATAGCCCCACCCAATTGACCTGCCTGATTTCTTCGTGCCATTTCAATCTTGGAGAACGCTTCTCTCTGCTGAAGGTGAAGAAGTTCACGGAACTATCGCCGCGCCTTTGTCAGGTTGATGACTTTAATATGACAACGCCTTCCCGATAGCTGACATCATGGTTTAGCTGATCTGAGGCCTTTCTTGACCAAATCGATCGGACGAGCGTACTCTTTTTTCTGTCGCGGAGTGATCGGAGCATAGACGAGTCCGGCCCTGTCCGGAACGAGTCCTCGCATGTCCCACTCCAATGGGCCCTGTCGACTGAGGCCACGAAGACGCCATGGGAATGAGTTTTCCGCTTCGCTACACGAATCTGGTTGCGTACTTCACGACCGATGTTCCGTCCGTTGAAAGCACGCTCCGTGATCTGCGGGGCTTTTTTGAAATGCTCCAGATGGACGAATGGCGCCTCGTCACCTCGGCCCGGGATGACGCGTGGCCAAAGAGGATTCGTGAGCTTGCCGCGGCGGCGGCCGCGATCGTCAAACAGCATGCACCGGCGCCCGAGGCGATTTTCACCCCCGCTCTCCAGGAAGCGAGGTGGCGTGCCGCGGCTGAGGAAAAGCAGGTCCCGATCGATGAGCCGCTGGTACCGATTGACGATGTATTCGCGAATAATCGCGATCTTCTGCAGCGATTGCACCTGGCTTTCCGTGAATCTCACGACGTCTTCGTGCTGGGCGTAGCAGGAGGATGGAAAGATGTGCAGACAGTCAATGCATTCCTGCATGACACCCTGCTTCATGGGCACGCCCGCGTTTCAATGCTGTTCCTCTTGCCCGATAACCCATTCGACAGCCCCCTGGATTTCACGTCTCCCTTCCCAGGTGCGGCAGCCATATGTAGATACCCTGAACGATGGCCGGGAGTCTTAGTCTGGAACCGGTTTGGAAACGTTCTGTTCCTGCCGTTGCAAACCGCAACGCGAGCGCTGCACACCCCTGGATTTCTGGCGCAATTCGCGTCACCGCTAACAGCAGAATCAATGGATCGCCTGGAGCGCGGATACGTTCCTCCGGTCGCAACGGGTCGGCAGATCCGCATTCTGCACTTGAGCGATCTGCATTTCGGAACAAAGTACGCTGCCAGCAATCAGGACTACCTGCTCGCCGTGCTCAAGGACGAATTCCGCGGTCGGTTCGACCACGTGGTGATAACAGGTGATCTCTTCGACAGTATTTTGAAAAGGAAGTGGCGCGCATTCGAGAGCTTCCGCCAGGCCCTGAGGCTGATCACCGACCACGATCCGATTGTCATCCCAGGCAATCATGACTGCCGCATCATGGGGAACCGTCTCTGGAGATTCGGTGAGTCCTATAGGTATGTCGCTGAACTTGACGTGCGGCCGTTGCACGAAGACAGACAACTGCAATGTCTGTTTTTCTGTTTCAATTCAGCAAAATCGGGCCACGCCGCTCAAGGCGAGGTCCTCGAAGAGGACCTGGTGCGTTTCGCCACCGAATACCATATCTTGGCAAGTCGCAATCCCGATGTTAAGAATTGGCTTCGCGTTGGTCTAGTGCATCATCATCCGTTCAAATTCGAGGCGGCTTCCGAGGGAATGACGGCGAAACTGCTCACCGCGTTTGGGATTCCCGAGAGCGAGCTCCTCGACATGAAGCACGGGGACCGATTTGTACGCTGGTGTGCAGACCGTGGAATTCAATTGATTCTTCACGGCCACCGACATGTCCAGCGAAAGATAAGCCAGGCCGTACCGGTCCAGGGGCCTAATGGCGTTACCGCAGTCCAGGTGACGGCCGTTGGTTGCGGAACTTCTCTCGGCGCAGAAGGAATACCAAAAAGCTTCAACCTGATCAGTTGGGATCCGGAGAGCCAACGTTGGTCATCCTCTTTCTTTCTTGACAGAAGTGGCAGTGGCTTCAAGGAAATACGCGCTACCTCAACCGTGATGGATCCGATGGTGAGGGAAGTCTAGAGAACATTCGACGACGCTTTAGGTACCTCTGGGGCGTCATGAGAGTGTATTGGTTGTGGCCAATTGTTAATGATCGGAGCGGACGACGACTACTACCTGCCTGCGCCGCATCCCCGACCGCTCGATCGTGGCTTGCCAAGAGTAGAACACGGCGCCAGTGTCTAAGCGGCAGGGCGTCTCTCCGGGAGAATGATGATTTCCCGCTTACCGCTGCATCGCTGAGTCTCCGAGCCCTAACCCAACGACCAGAAGTGGCCGGCCCGGGACATCCAAGCCGAATTTTCACACGTCCATATGCTCCGCCATTTCCAAAGCGTCATCGACGTCGATATCGAGAGGACGTGCTCTCAGCCTGGCATGACCGAGCGGTTCTGCGCCGGGTTCCGTAAGCTGTATCGTCGAGGCCGATCGCGACCCATCGATGCACGATCCGCGCGTACTTTTAACCCGTAGCAAACCGGGGCGCCGGGGGGCGCGTCCAGGCATCCGTTACGGCCTGATTCCCTCTATTCAGTCGAGCGTCGCGAGGGCACACGCCAGCCGCTTTGTTCCTTTATGCGGCTGCGGCAGCCTTTGGCCGCAAACCTCGACGCTCGAGCCAGCCTGTGCCCCAATCGTTGAGTTGCGACAGAATCGGGCCGATGGTGCGCCCCTCGTCGGTCAGTGAGTATTCGACTTTGGGCGGTACAACAGGATAAACCGTGCGGGTGATGAAGGCGTCCTCTTCGAGTTCACGCAGTTGCTTTACGAGTAGCCGTGGCGTGCAACCCGGAAGTTGACGGTGCAACTCGTTGAACCTCATCGTGCCTTTGATCAGTAAGTAGTAGAGGATCACACCTTTCCAGCGTCCATTGATAAGGTTGAGCGTTGCTACCATCGCGCACGCGGGCACTTCATCGTATTTACGCCGCTTCGGCATAACCATCTCCAAGGTACGAACATGCGGGGGTAGCGTTTTTACACTACCCTTTTGGATAGTATATGTAAAAAAATGTAGTATTGCGCTGCATAACGCACGTGCGAACAATGGCGTTAATGCTCGGCGACACAGCCCGAGCTACCTTCAGAGGAGCGCTATATGACCCGTGTTGTCCGCTTTCATGAATATGGTGACGCCGACGTGCTGCGTATTGAAAACGTGGACGTTCCCGCACCTGCCGCAGACGAAGTTCAGATCACCGTCAAGGCCATCGGCCTTAATCGTGCCGAGGTGATGTTCCGCACTGGCCGCTACCTTCAGGAAGCGGTATTCCCCTCTCAGCTTGGCTACGAGGCTGCGGGCGTCATCAGAACAATGGGTGTGCAGGTTATTGGGTTTGCTGAAGGCGATGCCGTCAGCGTCATTCCGACGCTCGACATGTCACGCTGGCCGACTTACGGCGAAGTTATCAACATTCCCGCCAAATACGTTGTCAAGCATCCGGCCAGGCTGACCTATGAACAGGCGGCTGCATCGTGGATGCAATACGTCACAGCATGGGGTGCGCTGATTGCACAAGCGGAATTGAAGCCCGACGATTTTGTTATCGTTTCAGCGGCATCGAGCAGTGTTGGGGTTGCCGCGATTCAGGTCGCGCGAAGCGTTGGCGCGACCGTTATTGCCACCTCGCGGACAAGCGCAAAGGCTCAACCGCTTCGCGATGCTGGTGCGCACCATGTGATAGCGACATCAGAAGAAGACCTCGCGGCTCGCGTGAAGGAGATCACAAATGGGAAGGGCGCTCGGGTTGTTTTCGACCCTATCGGTGGTCCCGCAGTAGCGCAGCTTGCGGAGTGCATGTCGTTTGGCGGCATCCTTCTCGAATACGGCGCGCTCGCCACGGACGAAGGGACGTTCCCGCAGTATGCGTTACTCGGCAAGTCCCTAACCTTCAAAGGCTATCTATACATCGAGATCACGAGCGACGACGCCCTTCTCGAACGCGCCAAGGAATTCATTAACAAAGGTCTGGATTCGGGCACTCTGGTCCCCCTTATCTCGCGGACGTTCAAGTTCGACGCAATTCAGGACGCAACGCGCTTCCTTGAATCAAACGAGCAAGTGGGCAAAATCGTAGTCACGCTTGACTAGGCGAGACAATGGCGCATAGAGGGGGAGAGGCGCCTTCGTGCGCCTTTCTCCGTCCAGACCGGTCACGAATGCCTGTGGAAACTCCGGATCAACTCCGAAGATACCTTCAGGCGTATTCGTTGCGGCCCACTGTGGTTTATTGTGCGTTCGCGACCGCCGGCAATTGCGTAGCCCGTCGGTCCGAAGTGGATCGGGAGCGTGAGTTGGCCGATCGAGGAAGCTGCCGCAGGCTGCTCGATTCTGCCATCGTCAGAAATGCGCCGCATTGTTGACGTAGAACCGAACCTGGCCAGATGTCGGCTATGGCTGCCGAGAACGGCTGTCCCTGACAAGCCAGCCTGGATGACCGGACGCCTCTGTTACCCGCCATTGAAGCGTGACAGCACGGCCAGTGGCAGTTGGTCGGCATCAGGCATTGAACAGCGGCTCGACCATTCGACGAGCCGCGATAGATGGGTCAGGCGATGAGGGAGCAAAGCGGTCGTTCGGCGGAGACGTGTATCTGAATGTGCGCTTCATTCACGGTGCCGCCGCACTGCCGCCAAGCATTGATTGACGGCACGCGGAAGCGCCGCAACGACAAACGTACTGGGTCCGGATGTCTTCTGTGAGCTCACCATCAACCTCAAGACCGTAATCAATAAACAGCTCTTCGCCAGGCTTGATGGTGGCGATGGCATGAATGAAGACACGATCACCCACCTCGATCGCCTCGCAGTTAGGCATACAGGCGTGGTTCAGGAAGCGTGCGCTGTTGCCGCCGCGGCTGCCGTCGATCACCCGGCCGTCGGACAGACCAAACACGAATGTATGCCCGACATCGGACCGTTGACGGGCCGCGGCGCGTCGCCAACTGGTTACTTCACCCCTGTACTCGATGAGGCGCTCGCCTGCGGCGATGGCCTGAAGCGCAAAGAGTCCCTTGCCATGCACCGATGAGCGGCGTGCAGTGATGCGTCGCAGTCGCATTGTGTCGTTCCCCGTCGTATGTCTTTTCGTCATTCCCGTTTAGATGCGAAGCATATCGCTGCAGTCGTCCGTATTCAACGTGCCATATTGTCTTGTGCGCAACTAACCGTCAAACGCTCGTACGCGCCTGTCCAGCTTCGCCAAAACCTCGTCAGCAGAAGGTTGGGTCGCCACGGCATAGGGTCCGCCTGATAACGGCGTGCCTGCCGCGGCGATGCTTCTCTCGATGCCTTGAAGGTTGCCTGGCACGGTACACCTGCATCAGGGCGAAGGTCGTCCTGGGCGCATTATGTGCGGCTGATGCGGCGGACGCGTTCGCCCGAAGAGCGGTCATACTACGAAGCCGAAGCGTTGCGCGGCGGCTGGAGCGTGCGACAGCTCGAACGCCAGATTGGCACCCAGTTCTACACGCGCACACCGTACTTCCGGACGAGCAATTGCTTGCTGAGGAACTGGCGAAAACCCGTCGCGAATGGGAAGCGCACCATCCCGTCCCGCCAGACAGCCGTCGCTTGCGTCGCTGAGCGAACGGGAAACCCGTGGTCGTATGCCTGCTAGCGGACGTCAGTCCACTGCGCGGCCATAACCGACCTGCGGGTTCCCCCGTCGGTGAGGCAGGTTAGTTGGCACTACAGGTCGGTGGAATCGCCGGCCACGCGTGATCATCGAGTTGGTGAGCGAGGAGGCCGCACCTTCCGCAGCACGATGAAATGGATCAGCCTGACCGCTCTTTACGATCAACTTTTCTGAGCGCGATGACGATGCAGCAGCTGGATATCTTTGCCGACAGCCGTGACGTGATATTGCGCAACGACGTGCTTGAGCAGTTGCGGCGGCACGAGGGGGGGGCCGCGCGAGCGGCACTGGAACTGCTGGCCGCCGAATACCCGGACGACGGCTTGCTGTCAGGTATGACTGTGCTAGTCGGTGAACTTGAGCGCGGATTGACCGCGCCCTTTGCGGACCATGCGGCGCTGACCATCGCCCGCCGTCACCTCGAGGACGAGGTGGTGTCCGCCGCCCGGCGGGTGCTGCCCAGGCAGACGGTTCACGCATGGCTCGCCCCGTGCTGGCGAGCGCTCGCCACGCGGGCCGCCACCCTGGCCTTTTGCGGCGCCGATGCCGGGAACCACGCAGCGCCGCTGTGGCTGCTGGCCGGCGACTGGGCGGCCGCCCGTGATGCGGTCGAGGGTATTGAGTCCTGGTGGCGCATCCCGGCGCCGCTCGCGTGGATGACCGAGGTGCGCTACCGGACGGGTGGACTGGATGCCGCGTGGCCGCTGCTCGCGGAACTGGCGTGGCTGGCGCCGGCACGGTTTGCGGCATTGCTGCCCGTACTGGGCGACGCGTCGCTCGACGCGCTACGCCGGCGCTTCGATGCGGAGTTTCCCGGCACGGGCGAGGTCGGCGATGACGCGTGGTTCCCGGCGTGGCTGCTGGTCATCAAGCCGGCGCTGGCGGCCCGGCTGGCCGAGGTGCGCGTCCAGCGTGAGCGGGCGGCGTCCCGCGCGACGGCCCTGCTGGGGGAGATCCTGCGCCGCGAGCATGAGGGCGACCAGCACGAACTGGTCAGCCTGCGCGAGGAACTGAGCCGCCTGCATGCGGGTCTGTTTGACGCGTATATGGCGACGCGCAAAGTGCAGCACCGGTGAGGCGGTTAACCCGACAATGCTTTGTGGCACGTCGCGGTGCTGCCGGTATTGCGTCGTTCACGGCACCAGACACGCCGTGAGATTTCGCATTGGTGTCCCACTGAACCGCCGCGCCCGAACGGTTCTCCTCGCCTCTTCATAGGGCACGGCCCGGGACGAAGCAAGACGTGTGTACTTGATCGCTGCCGCATCTGTCGCAGTGCGGCATGACCCAATTTTGCCCAATATGCGGGACGACCCGAATTGCCGCGCCCCGGTGCTCCCCCTACCATCAACTCCCCGCGCCATTTGCAGCGAGTGCGCCACCGGCAATGCGCCGTCAAAAGCGAGCGCCTTAGCCGACGCAATCCATACAGCACCTACACGAGCTATCAGGAGGCAAGCATGCTCAGCGCCCATGAATTTGCGACATTGATACTGGTCAGGGACTCGGCCGACCACATTGCCGAGCGGGAAGAACTTGATACGTTGCTTGAACGCCAGCTCGTCGCCATGGAGAAGCTTGCCGGCGGGGCTGTACGGCCTCGCGTTACGCAGGACGGAGATTCGCTCCTTCGTAGCCTCGCGCGCATACACTGACGAGTCGAAACCTGCCGGGTGTGGGCTGGGACTCGAGCGGCCATCGAACATCACCAAACGAAGGACACGCACGCTTCCTCGTTGCTGTGAACGTCGAGCAAGCGCCCGTCGTTAAAAAGACAGACTCTTCGGCATTGCACCGCGGGACTTCGTCGAGCGACATGACGTTGTCATGGCCCGGGCGGGAACTGGATATCTCCATACCAGGCGCGAGTCGTGGTACCGGTATTGTCGGCATCGGTCAGCGGGTCGCAGCCGGCAATCCGTCCGGGGTGCGCGCCTTTGCCAATATGTTGCTCAATGAGCAAGAGTCCTGAATTGCCGCGCCGACCTTCAGAACTTCGGCAGCCCCAAGCGGCGAAAACGGCGGCGGAGATAGTCATGTGGATTGGCCGGAACTGCAATGCACGTTGCCTTCGATGAGGTCGAAGCGAAGCCGCAAGCTTACGCAAGCGGATTTCTTTCCATTTGTCGCGCCCGTGACTACCGAAACAGGCTGGTCAACATAGGTCCAGACGCAGCGGATTCGACGCGACGAGTTGGCCCCCCTTCGGAGCCAGCCATGCAGTTCGACTACAGGGCGTAGATGCCGTAGAAGTGATGTATTCGGGTCACCTCGGCGATTATCCCTCCGACGCTGACGCTATCGACGCGGCGCAGCGTTGGGCGATCCAGTGATGCGACATCAGATCTGGATAAGGCACACGTACGGATTCCTCGAAACGGCGTCGGCATGCCGATGATTTGGCCTCCGTACACGGGCTTCGGGACAGCGCCGCACGAAAACGGGCAGGCAATGCGATTGCGCATGATTCGGCGGATCGGCAGCGTGTGGTGAAAGGCATCGATCGCGGCGCAGGCGCTAAACTATTAGTGTCGGTCGTCCGAGGAGGTGTCCATCATGGCAATCGAAGTCAAGGATCCCAACTACGAGCACGGCGAGAAGGCGACATATGTCACCGTCAACGGCGTCAAGTATGCAATCGTGCGCGCGGACGCCTGGTTCGACCAGATCGGGGCCGAGAACGCCCCTGCGCCGGGTGGCAAAGCGCTGTCGCTTCCGCCGGGGGGCGTAACCAGGGGCCGTGGAAAATTTTACGGCGTGAAAACCGTCAAGCTCGCCATCAACCCTGACCATCCGGGCTATCACGCAGCGGTGCACAGGGCGACTTACTACCCTGCAGATCAGGTGACGTTCACGGCCGTCTCCAGGAAGAAGCCGCGCCCCGGCAGTTCGGCGCATAGCAAAACTGATCGTGTCGGGCGTGGCAAGGTCGGCGTGGGCGGCATGCGCACCAAGTCGCACAGCTGACGGCGCGCGGGTCGAGTCAACTTCCTGGTCGAGCGACTAGCGGGACGCGTCCCGCTTTTCTTTGATCGCCTTCGCCTTGTCCTTCCGCCAGCTTAGGAAGTTAGTCACCGCGGCCGCGATGAACGTGACGATAGTGGAAGCCGACGACGCAATAAGTGCCTTTTTCTCAGCATCTGGCGAAGACATTGTCGGTTGATATGGGGAAGCGGATGAAAATGGGGCTGCCGGGACGCTGCCCGACAAGGGGTGTGATGTGCTTTTCGACTGCACGAAGGTTACTTGCGGCAACTGGTTCCCCGACATGTAACGCACGGAAAGGGCGGCTGTTATGCAAAAAAAACCCACAAAGAGACCAAGGAATAACCGACAAAACAGCTCGAGCCTGGTGGAGTTTGCCACGCCTGCCTCCGTCTTCGTCGACGGTTGCCGCACTCGTATATTGCGCCAGAATCTCGCGGAATTGACATCCCAGCCGTTGAAAGACTGGAGGGCGGCCGCAGCCCCAAGGGCGCATTGCCGGAGAGCGCGCAAAAGTTTGCTGGCAAAGGTGCAGACCGAACTTATTTCGCAACAGGTACGTCGCGTCATCCATCACCATCTGACGATTGAGCGGCCGAAGAATATGCATGTGGATTCTGTAAAAACCCAGCGCGAACCACATTCCTTCACATAAGTAGTGCAACGCTGACGCAAGCGCTCGTAGAAACGCATCCTGGGCGTATGTCCGATCCATACACTTCGTGCTGTTTTCGCCTCCAAAACACCTCGGCGTGTTCCTACAAGCGCTTGCAACAACCGCCTACGAAAAGAACGCGTACTGACGAAATCTCAACCGAAGCATGTTGAACCTCACTCTTTGACCATCAGATTCTGTCAGCAACCGTATAAAGAATTTCGAAAAGTAGAGGGGGCGCGACCGGCCGCCCCGGACCCACTACGGCCCTTGAGCCCACCGATAACCAGCGGCTGTTGTTCCACCGGAGCGGACTTTTGCATCGAAGCCGAGTCACGCGCATTGTGAGAATCGGCTTTTAAGCCGCGCGAATGGAATCGATCGATGTGTACGCGCTGCATTAACGCCTCGCATCTCGACAACACCCTCCGATACACTTGCACAAGCTAGCAGCGGTTCATTTTGATTACGCGCGAAACCTGCCCAACTGTGAAGCTGCTCTTGTGAGCATATGGCGCACAATCAAGAGGCGCAGTCAGTGATTCGCTTACGGCGAACTGACCAACGTAGCGAAACAAGTCAGTATCGAGCTTGATGAAAACAGGGATCGCCTCGGCCTGCCTTGCGAGCGTTTTTCCAGCGGCGCGCTGCAGAACCACCGTCACAGATGATGACATCCGGCGCTTGCGGGTTGAGATCGGGCCGCAGGCAGGCCGCTACCACCTTGCCATTCCTGGTCGGAAGAAAGGCTTGCTTACTGCCGCCGCAGACAGTATGGATGTACTCGCGAGTATAGTTCTTGTTAATTTCAAACATGAGAGACCTCCGTGGAATGCTTGATGCAACGTTGATACGTAGCAAACAACTAAATTACGGATGACTAAATATAAAAATCCAACTTGGAATGCAACTAAAAACCGTATTTCGTGGCTGCTTCCGCCGGCACGTGCACTGGCAACGCACTTCCACTGCGTCAGCAGCGAAAGTGCGGCCGGACTTTATCACCGTCGATCATTCAGCGCGCCCAACGCTCTCAGAACGGCATTCCCTTGCCGCGTAATAGCGAATCTAAATTCGCCGACTTCCGATTCAATTAACTCGGCAAGTCCAGCCTTTTGAAGCGCCACTACGTCCGGAGTCTCCATCCTCGAGTCGATTGGCGCGTGACATAACAGGACGAGGGCCGCCATCTCATGTGCGCTTAGGCACGGCGCGTCTTCGGACGCGCGACTGCGTTCAATCGTTTTCATCGCCACTCCCTTTCCCGAATTTGACACGCGCGCACTGATCCAGACGCCGAACCGCACCGATGGTGCAAGCAGGCGCACACACGCGTTGCAAGTTCACGCTCGCGAGGCACGACCATCTGGACGTTGGCGAACCCTGCGTCCAGGTAACGCTAAACAAGGTGCGCGGAAGGCTACTGCGGCGCGCACCGTCTGCCTGTTGGCAAGACGGCGGCTGAGAGAATTGGCACGCGGACGTCCTGCCGGTCAGGCAGTGAGATTATTCGACGGTCGACGACATCGGCTATTCATGACACCAGTTCCCTGTTTGAGGTTCCAAATATTGTAGAGATCCCAGTCCCGGTGACAAGTAAAAAGATCATAAAGAGCGGAGCAGCGTAGTCCTCAGTACTGTCGACGAACGTCCCTTGCCGCCCAGCGAGCGCCTCATCTCAAGTGAAATTTACCCCTCGCGAAGGTGACGTTTTCAATTTGACCTGATGGCGACGAGCCGCATACGCATTCCCACACCCATGTCCCGATCACGCACAAGCACGCGCATTTCGCGGATATTCACTTACCGTCATGCACACTAGCGGGTTATCGGTCTACCGGCTGCGAGCCAATACGCAAAGAGGGAACGCGGCAATTCCATTTTTTACGGGATTTTTTCTTGCGCCGTCTGCATCGCGACTTCTAGACTTCAGCACATCGGATGTCAAAAACGAGGGATGTCGTGGTGATGCAAGGTGCAATCAAAAGGAAATGCGTGCCAGTGACCTATCGCCGCGACGTACGGGCTGGTTTCGTCGTGCGGCGCTTCGATTCGGCGCGCGACTCGTTCGATGAGATGACCACGCTCCTGCACCGTGCCTTTGCACGTCTGGGCGAGATGCAACTCAACTGCACCTGTGTCGACCAGACCGTTTCCGTCACGGCGGCGCGCGCAAGCCTTGGCGACTGCTTTGTTGCGGTGTACGAAGGCAGGCTGATTGGAACCATGACGCTCCACGCACACGACCGGGCATCGATATGCGCGATATACAGAAATCCGTACGTTGCAAGCGTACATCAGTTCGGAGTCGACCCTGCGTGGCAAAACCGCGGCGTGGGACGACTGTTGCTGGCGTTCGCGGATCACTGGGCAGCGATACGTGGATACGCAGAACTGGCACTCGATACACCGCAACCGGCGACGCATCTCCTCGCTTTCTATCGGGCGCAAGGATTCCGCATCGCCGAGTTCAAGCGCTTCGACGGAAAGTACTATGACAGCGCCATTCTCAGCCGCCCGGCAATTGCCAACCGGAGGTTTGCGGCATGGACGCACCCGATCATTCCGACTCGTAATGCCGCTCGCGCTGCGTAAAAGGATTGTCTGGATGTAAACACTCGGGTCAAGTCCAGCGCTGCGATACACGGGTGCACGCACGCGATCCTGACATGCCGACGCGGGGCGTCACGTGCGCTTGGCTCCCGACCTGACCGCAAAGGTCCTCGTGAGTGGAATGGGTTGGCAGATGCAAAAATTTAAATCCCGCACCGCACTGAAGATTAGAGGCGCGGCGAAGGTGGCGCTGTTCGCGATTCTGATGAATCAAGTCGTGACCACGCCATTTTCGTTCTACGTCCAGAAAGTCGATCCGGACGCGTCAGAATTGGTCGCCCCGCTGTTCAGTTTCATAACGACGGTTCTGTTGGCGGCATGGATACAGATGGACGCAAAGCGCGCCTACCTGCAGGCGTCGAAGCATGGCTGCATCAGATCCGTGAGCGAGTCGAACCCGGTCCTGCACGTCGCGCCGAACTGCCCGAGAAGATGGCTCGTCATTCTGCACATCGAGAACAACCCTCGGGCGGTCGGGCTTTAAGAGCATTCGTCGAGAAGAATCGGCGACATCGGCTCGATGTCTCCCTCCGGAGTCGGCCACGATGAGTCATTGACATGCCGCAGATGAATGGCCGCAATGAGGTCATATGACTGTCGCTCATGAATCGCCAGGAACGGTGAGATACAGATGCACTGCAGATGCCGAGTTGCTGGTTCTGAACCGTAAGTTGATGCGAGACAAGCGCATTGCTTTATTCGACGGCTATGGAGACTGAGGTGGCGCAGACAATATCCGATGCTGCCAGACGTTAGCGAACTACCGCCGGGCGGTGAATGCAGTTTTGATCATTTGCATACGCTCGTCCACGCGACGCGAGTAGTTTGTCGAACCCCCGCTGTAGCGCAGCAGGGCATCATGTATGTCCCCGTCCGAAGACTCGATGTATTCATGGAGAATGGACGATCCGATCGCGACATTCGTATCCGGATCATTCAGATCGGAGAACCTGGATACCAGGTTTTTATGCTGTGACGGCAGGATCTGCATGAGGCCGCGTGCGCCGGCGACGCTGACCGCGAAGCGGTTGAAGTTGGACTCAACCGCGATTACCACAAGCAGGAGAACCGGAGAGACGGAATTGTATTCTGCCGCATCGACGACTGCCTTGCTTATCTTCGAAGCTTCGCGTAGTCCGATGCGGAAGTGTGCGTTCAGAAACGTTGCAATGTCGGCAACCGTTGGCACGCTCTCAACACTGTCCACGGGAGGCGCTACCGGGGGCATGACTGAAGCATCATCAACCGCGTAGCATGCCTGTGTCCCCAGACCCGCAATTAGAATGCTACCGCAGAGAAAGGCTCGTACATATCGGATGCCATGCCACTCATGGTCTTGCGACCTGTCGTTCATGTTTTTGGACAAAGCTGCCGTTTTGATAATGATGAACGGTACCCTTCATTCAGATTTGAGGACGCAAAATTTCGATGTTGATGTGAAAAGAATCCGTAAAATTCTTGTGCGGCGGCCCAGCGCGACCTGTATTTGAGCGCGCAGCCGGTCTCCTGGACGGTTACCTTGCAAGGGACGTCGGTTAATCGGACCGGCTGCGATCAGTAACAGATGCGAGCTAACACCGTTTTATTTTGAGCGCGCGCGAGACCTTGCACGACGTGAAACTCCTATTGCGCAAAATGGGCGCATAGCTGAGCGGGGTCGTCACCGATCGCTACCTGATCTTTCCACCACCAGGCACACCACACCGGACACAGACTGCAACCCCGATCCGTTCTTCACCCGACATTCATCGGCAACAGCACCATCTGCCTACCTTGCAGATGCAAGCGTGTCTGTATCTCGACCGGCGTTTGATTGTGTAGCCACGCAGTCAGGAAACTGACCCGCTTGAATATCAGCTTGCTGGCGAAGCAAACGCTGTTCGGATACTCGTCCATTGTGGTCACGGCAAGCTTCATGAACTCGCCTACTGGATGCGTTCCGAAAGCGATGCGGTAGTCCGCCGCCATCCCGTGCCGGCGGCAATGCGCCACGTAGTACTCGAGCGCCGCCGAGATGGTTTTCCGCAACCGCTCAAGATGCTCTGCGCCTTCATAACTTTGTGCGTCGACTTCTCCGACCGCGAGAAAGATCACATTCTTGAAGTGCCCTGGGAAGAGCCGGTTCACCCACAGCAGCGCATGCATGCTCGCGCCGCGGTGCTTGCCAACCAGCAGGATCGCCGTGGGCTGCGACGGGTCCGGCTTGCCGGGGGCGGTCGCCTCGTCGACTTCGGGCGGCGGTCCGGCAAAGAGGGCATCCTCTTTCGCAAGCTGGGCACGCGTGTCGTCGTAGTGCTGTTTGATGAGGAAGCACAGCGCAACGACAGCGCTCGTCACCAGCACCGTCAGCCAGCCACCCTCAGTGAATTTCTCGACCAGCGTGATGACCAGCACGGTGCTTGTCACCGACAGACCAAGCGCAGACAACCCGAAGTGCCGCAGCCAGTTTTCGCCGTCATGGCGGTGACGCCACCAGTACGTGCACATGCCAAGCAGTGACAGGCTGAACGTCAGAAACACGTTGATGCTGTACAGGACAACAAGAATCGAAACGTCGCCGCGTGTCCACAGCAGGATCAAAAGGCTTGCGACGCCCATCACAACGATGCCGTTCTGCCTGACGAGCCGCGTCGACAGGTCGCGAAAATGGCGCGGCACCCACGAATCGGTGGCCATGTTCGACAAGACGGCAGGACCGTCCAGAAAGCCGGTTTGCGCACCGACGAGCAGGAGCCCGGCCTCGAAGGCCAGTACAGCCGCGAGCAAGCCGTGCCGCGCAAGCGGCGAGCCGAGCCCGAGATGATCGATCACACTGCCGAACACGACCGCATTGAGCGTCTGGCCCTCCACCGGTTGGGCATGCCACAGCATATAAAGCAGGATGATGCCGCCCGCCGTGAAGGCGAGCGACGACGACATGTAGAACATCGTGATCTTGCCGTTCGGTACGCGCGGCTCTGCCAGCATGTTGACATTGTTCGACACCGCTTCAAGGCCGGTATAGGTGCCACCGCCCAGCGAGAATGCGCGCATCAGCAGCGCGATGACAACGAGTGGCCCGAGGGCATGCGACATGCTCCGGGCGTCGCCGATCGCGCCAGGCACGACGGCACTTAGATTATCGCCGTGAGCAGCCACGCCATAAACGATGAGGACGAGATGCAGCACGACGAAGCCAAGAAAAATCGGTAGCAGGACGAGTATCGATTCCCTCATGCCGCGAAAGTTAAGCCCGGTCATCAGCACAATCAACGTGAGTTCGGTGGCAAGCTTGAACGCCTGCGCGCTGACCGGCAGCAAGCTGAAAAACGCGTCGACACCGCTCGCGAGCGACGTCGCAATCGTCAGCACATAATCCACCAGAAGCGCGGCGCCTGACACAAGGCCTGGATGTGGACCGAGCAGCGCGGTCGCGACGCGGTACCCGCCACCGCCGGTCGGAAAAAGCTCGATGACCTGGTTGTAGCCGATCGCGATGACGAAGACCGTTGCAGCGGTCGCCACGGCGAGAAACAGCGCGAGAGACGTGTGCTGACCGAGTGCCAGGAACGCTTCTTCCGGGCCGTAGCATGAAGACGACAGGCCATCCGCGCCGAGGCCAACCCACGCCAGCAGCGGCGTCACGGCGATCGCGTGACGGGTGTGGGGGTCCAGAGGATCGAGCGGCTTGCCGACGATCAACTGCCACATCCTGGCGAAACCGGCCATGGTGTCCCCCGGCAAATCAACCTGCGGCAATGTCCTCGCAAGGGCCAGCGTCGAAGCAACGTAGCATCGGCGAAGCACGTGAACGGGGCGTCCGTCGACATCCTTCCAGTTGCAATGTAGGGCAGTTCCGCAACGTATGCCAGTCGTCGTGACCCAGGCGGGGCGAAGCCGACGATTTGAAAGGATATTCATTGCTCACTTCGGCATACCTGAGCCGCAGCGGCGAACCGGCAGCGTAGTCGCCCCTACCGACACAACGGCAATCCGGGCGGGGAATGGCATCCCAACCGGAAGAGAAAAAAGGCCGCATCACAGACCCGCTATGGACTCTGCACCTCGCTCAAGCCAACCGGTCGATAGCCCACGCCAGTCTCGGTGACGATCTGCTTGTGCCTCCCCCTTTGCGCCAGGTGTTCGTGTGCTTTGATGAGCAGGGTGGGTTGCAGCTCTACATTCGGCCTGTCTTGCAGCCTGCGTCGATGCGGCGCTCCGCGTCGAAACGAGCCTCTTTGATCGCCTGCTCCGGCGTTTCCGCAGGGGTCTCCGGGTTTTTCCAGTAGATGGGCGGTTTAGTTAACGTGTATGCCCAGTCCCACCCGCCGTCCTTTTGTTGGGTCACGTAAACGCTGTAGTTGACCACGGTTACGGTCGCGGAGAATCGTTGCCGTGTGGCAATCAGCGCCTCGTCAGCATCCGGAGGATTTTCTGCACGATGAGCTCATGCTGCTCCAGTGCCTCATCGAGCGTACGTGCTCCGTAGCTCTTGTTGTCCCGGGCTTCCATTCCGGCGACGCGCGTCACGAACAGCGAAGCATCCCCGGTTTTCGGCTCGGACAAACCGCGGAAGCGGGTCGTGACCGTCACACCGGATTCGTCCAGCAGCGTGCGGCGGAAGACCAGTTCGTTCTCAGTCTTCCAGCGCGACCACTCGGCGCGGTCGAACACCTCGACAGGTTTGTTCTTCGCGTCGAGGACATAGAAGCGTTCCTTGCTGGACGGGACGGAGGGTGATTTCATATTTCAATGCGAAGACGTGAGCAGGAAGCCGATCGCCTCCCGCCACCAGGTTTCGTCGACGCGGCCAATCCAGTCGTTATGTTCAGCCGCTTTCACCACCACCAGTTGTCTCGGCTCGGCCAGCGAGTTGTAGAGCGCTTCACCGAAGCGCGGAGGGACGATGCTATCGCGTTCCGCAACCACGACGAGAACAGGGTGGCCGAACGACGCCAGGTGGGTCACGCTGTCGTATTGGTCACGCAGCAGCCACTTCACGGGCAGCCACGGATAGTGATAAGCGGCGACGTGCTCGAGCCGATCCCATGGCGTGATGAGCAGCAAGCCACCGGTCTTGTCGCGTTCACGCGAGCCGGCCGCAGCCGCCACGCCGGCCCCGAGCGATTCGCCGATGACCAGCAGCGGCGCGCCATAGAGGCGATACGCCAGCGCGATGGTCTGTTGGGCATCAGCGACCAGACTCTCTTCGCCCGGTGTGCCGTCGCGCGGCCCGTAGCCTGGATATTCGGCGAGGATCACCCGCAGTCCGAGCCGGGTGAGCGCTGCGGCGTAGAACGAACGGTGTCCGGCATGCCCTGCATTGCCATGAAAGACGATGGCGGTGGCGCGCGCGGATCCGGCCGGTTCGGCCACGAGGCCCC
Source organism: Paraburkholderia panacisoli (assembly GCF_008369935.1). Classification (GTDB taxonomy): domain Bacteria; phylum Pseudomonadota; class Gammaproteobacteria; order Burkholderiales; family Burkholderiaceae; genus Paraburkholderia; species Paraburkholderia panacisoli. Next base: position 420,123 of record NZ_VTUZ01000003.1, read on the forward strand.
GGAACGCCTCAGGTGTCGGCCAGGCGCGAAGTCCACTGGAAACGACGTCCGCGGTTGCAGCCTTCTCAGGGAAGTAGATAAAACGATCCTGCAAGATGGCGACTCCTGCGAACACAATCAGGCACGCAACGGTGAGACGCAACATCAACCCGGTGAAATTCATCGCCTTGAGCGCGTTCCATCGATCTTTTCAGTAGTGCAGCCAGTTTAGCGCGCATTCGCCGTCGCTCAGGTCCAGGCGTGTCGTCCCGGGCCTCGCACTGACCGGCGCCGGGCGGGACGGCTCCAAGACAGCAGGCAGGTGGCAACGGCGCTTCGTGTTTGCACAGGGAGCCGTGGCCCCGCCTTGCGCTGGCATACTTAAGCGAATCACATCGCCGGGAACATCGACATGACTGCCGACCTTGCGCACTCTCGGTGGACCTGCGGCGCGCCTTTAGCCGCTGCGCATGCCGCCGGCCGCCCGCTGGTGGCGCTGGAATCGACCATCATTGCCCACGGCATACCTTGTCCGGAGAACATTCGCACTGCGCGCGAAGTGGAGGCCTTGATACCTGACCTGGGCGCCGAGCCCGCAATTTTCGCGCTGATCGGTGGGCGAATCCACGTCGGCCTCTTGGACGACGATCTGGAACTGATCGGCCGCTCGGACCAGGTGCACAGGGTCAGCCGTCGCGACTTGCCGGCCGTGCTGGCCGGCGGGCTCGGCGCTACGACAGTGGCTGGCACGATGAATTGTGCCGCCCTGGCCGGCGTCGAAGTCTTCATTACCAGAGGCATTGGCGGCGTGCACCGGGGCGCGCCGGAACACCTTCGACATTTCGGCCGACCTGCAGGAACTGGCGAGGACCTCCGTGGCGGTGGTCTGTGCCGGTGCTCAGTTGCGAGCAGGACAATTTCGCTGCGTTTTACACGCGCGACAGCGGCCTTCGCGCGGACTTCAGGCTGGACGACGCAGCGCAGCAGGCTCGCTTCATCCGCACGAAGTGGGACCTGGGCCTCGTGGGTGGTGTGGCATTGAGCGCTCCGGTGCCGCAAGCGGCAGCGATGTGGTCGGAAGAGATCGACGCGCCGACGGAGCAGGCGCTTGCCGAGGCCGCGGCTGAAGGAATCACCGGTAAAGCCGTGACACCCTTCCTGCTGGCTCGCATCAAGGCACTGACGGGTGGACGCAGCCTGACGACAAACATCGCGCTCGTGAAACACAATGCCGAAGTGGGGGCAAGACTGGCGCTGGCGTTGGCGCACGCCGGGAGCAGGGCAGACGCGGCGTAGCCACCGGGCATCCGCTCCCCATCAGGCTTCGCGTCAGCTTCCAACGTCCGCTCCTGGCGTGCGCCGCGCAACGGTGGCGCTTTCCAGCGTGCCTGTCCCGCCGGCAACCGTGAGCCGGCGACAGTCAAAGTCCGAGCGACGGCGAGCGGCCTCGTTGTTTTATCATCGGACCGGACTCGGCCCAAGAGCGGACCCTACGCCGAACTAACCGAGAGTCCGCTTTGCGACGCGTCGCGCACGCCTAGTTGCCTATACTCGCCGGTGCTGCTGTTGAGCCGCGAATAACGAGCTTCGGCGCCGAAGTATGGATGACAGTTGTCTCTGTCGCGCGCCCGTTCATGAGATCGATAAGTAAGCCGATGCCTTTCTCCGCCAACTCGGCGGTGGGAATGGCAACGGTTGTCAATCCGGGCCGCGATTGTCTGGCAGGAACGATGTCGGTGATACTCACTACCGACAAATCATGCGGCACCGAGTACCCAAGGTCCGAGGCGGCGTTCAACACGCCCAAGGCGGGGAGATCATTGGACACAAAGATTGCCGTCAAATCAGGTCGAGCAGACAGCAAGTCCGTCGCGGCCCGATACCCGTCGTCGAATGAGTCTTCCGTGAAACGCTCGTCAGATGCCAAACGACGAATCTTCGTTTCGCGCATCACTTCTTGATACCCCGCGTAACGAGCGCTGTGAATTCCATTCTTTCGACTGCCAATGATTGCACCAATACGCCGATGCCCCAACTCGACAAGATGCCTGACCGCAAGTTTTGCGGCGCCCTTGGAGTCGAACGTTACGCACGGGATATGCACGCGTGAAGAACGTGTATCTGGCCTGGAAGACGCTGATCGACAACAAGTACTTCATCGAAAATCCGCTGTCGTACAGCCTCGACTCGGTGCAGCCGCTCTACATTCAAGGCCAGGCTGCGATGATGCTCATGGGCACGTTCCTGTCGCCTGGCTTGCCTCCGGCGACAAAATCTCAGACTGGTTTCTTCAAATTCCCGACAGTGGACCCAAAGGTGACGCCGGCGGAAGATGGTTCCGCCGAATGTCTGAACATCCCGATGCGAGCAGCAAGCAAGGCCGATGCGCGGAAGTTCCTTGTGTTCATGGGGCAACCTGATAACGACGCAGCGCTCGCCAAGGGAGTGGGCACCTTGCCCGCCAACAACAAGGCGGCCATGCCCGATGACCCAATCGCCAAGATCGGCTTTCAGATCCTGTCACAGACGACAGGTGGTGTCGCTCAGTTTTACGACCGCGACATGACCAAGGAAATGGCCGACGAGGGCATGAAGGGGATGCAGCGATTCATCAGCGATCCGTCGAAGCTCGACGCTATTCTTGGCGACCTCGAAAAGATGCGCAGGCGCGTCTACAGCAAGTCGTGATCACACGAGAGTTCAGATGGCCACAGCCGAAACGAGAGAGTCGGTGAGCCAAGGCTCGCCAACGGATCAGCACCGCCACATCCGCCGCTCGTCAGAGTCACGGCGGTCGGCACCCCTTGCCCGGCAGCGCAAACGAGCTGCTTTGCTGTTTCTGCTACCCGCGTGCACGATGTTCTGTATCTATGTGATCTATCCGATCATCAGCAGCATCGTGCTCAGCTTTTTCAACTGGGACGGAATGAGCGACAAGGTGTTCGTCGGACTGGCGAACTACAGCGAGTTGCTTCATACCGACACGTTCTATGTTGCCTTGAAGAACAATCTCTTGTGGCTCGTCCTATTTCTGCTCGCCCCGCCAATCGGACTGGCGTTTGCACTGTATCTGAACCAGAGTGTGACGGGCATGCGGTTGATCAAGTCGCTGTTCTTTTCTCCATTCGTGCTGTCAGGCGTCGTGGTCGGTCTCGTCTTCAGCTGGTTTTACGATCCGGCGTTCGGTCTGTTGAAGCTCATTGTTGGGCACGGCATTCCGGTGCTTGGTGACGAGCGTTACGCCCCTTTCGGTGTGATCGCCGCAGCGCTTTGGCCGCAGATCCCGTTCTGCATGCTGCTCTACCTCACCAACCTCACGAGCATCAACCCCGAGATCATCGAAGCGGGAAGGATGGAGGGCGCAACGGGCTGGTCGCTACTCTGGCACGTTGTGCTCCCTCAACTGCGCCCGGCAACTTTTCTATCTGTCGTGCTCACCATCATCGGTGCGCTCCGAAGCTTCGACCTGATTGCCGTGATGACAGGCGGAGGCCCGTTCGACAGTTCAACAGTGTTGGCCTATTTCATGTACGACCAGGCCATCAAGTATTTCAGGTTTGGTTATTCGGCGGCCATTGCAGTCGTGTTGTTCTTGATCATGCTGGTCTTCATCGTGTACCAGCTACGCCGGCTCCTTCACGCCGACCGATAACAGAGGAATCGCACATGTATCCCACTCCGGTGAGCCGTTGGAGCCCGATGAGCCGCAAGGTCTACAAAACCTCGCTGCCGATCGCGCTTGTAATCTGGTTGCTGCCACTGATTGCGGTCTTCGTCACGTCGGTTCGTTCGACGGACGATCTGACCAACGGCAACTATTGGGGGTGGCCTGAAAGGGTTGCGCTGGTGGAGAACTACCGCACGGTACTCTTCAGTTCCCCCATGCTTCACTATTTCCTGAACAGTTGGCTCATCACGGTGCCTTCAGTCGTCGGATCCATTGCACTGGCTGCAATGGCTGGATTTGCGCTGGCGACGTATCCGTTCAAGGGCAATAACAGCATTTTGGGTATCTTCGTGGCCGGTAACTTTGTTCCGATCCAGGTGCTCATGATCCCCGTGCGTCAATTGACGCTTCAACTTGGATTGTTCAACACACTCGAAGGACTGATCCTTTTCCACATTTCGTTCCAAACCGGGTTTTGCACGTTGTTCCTGCGAAACTTCATCAAAGAACTCCCGTATGAGCTCGTTGAAGCAGCGCGGATCGAAGGTGCCACCGAGTGGCAATTGTTTTACCGGATCATCCTGCCGTTGATCGCGCCCGCCCTCGCGGCGCTTGCCATCCTCGTGTTCACATTTGTTTGGAATGACTATTTCTGGGCACTTTGCTTGACACAGGGCGATGACGCGGCCCCCATCACGGTCGGGGTAGCAGCGCTCAAGGGGCAGTGGACGACCGCCTGGAATCTCGTGTCGGCGGGTTCGCTCCTCGCAGCCCTTCCGTCCGTCGTCATCTTCTTCGCGATGCAAAAGCACTTTATCGCCGGTTTGACATTCGGCGCAACGAAGGGCTGAGCGAATACCTATCGTCGATGGGATGCGGGCGCCGATCTCGCAGGGCGCGACGTGTCCCTAACATTTGACAAAAAGGAATCTGTCCATGAATGTCGGCGTCGATTACTATCCCGAGCATTGGGATGTTTCGTTGTGGGAGCAAGATGCCAGGCAGATGCAGGACGCCGGTATCACCCTTGTTCGCCTGGCTGAATTCGCGTGGTCGCGGCTTGAACCGACGGAGGGTAACTTCGATTTCGAATGGCTCGACCAGGCGATTGCCGTGTTGGCGCGGCATGGAATAGAAGTGGTGATTGGAACTCCGACCGCAACGCCACCGGTCTGGTTGACTCACAACTATCCGGACGTTCTGCCTGTCGATAACAAAGGCAACGCGATTTTCGCTGGCGTGCGACTTCACCGTTGCTACAACAGCCCGTCGCTTCGCAAGTTCGGTGAGCGCATCATCGAGCAGATCACGCGGCGTGATGCGTCGCATCCGGCCGTCATCGGTTGGCAAACCGACAATGAATTGGCGGCGAACGATTGCCACTGCGAAAACTGCACGCGTTTGTTCCGTGGCTGGCTGCAGAAAAAGTATGAATCGTTGGAGACCCTGAATCACGAATGGGGCACCGTCGTCTGGAGCGGGGAATACAGCGACTGGGAACAGGTGAAGACACCACTTGGCGGTTCACCGCATCTCAATCCTTCATTCTTGCTCGACTTCCGGCGGTTCTCATCCAACGCGGTCGCCGACTTCAATCGATTCCAGGCGGCACTGATCCGAAAAAATAGTTCGGGCAAGTTCGTGACGCACAATCTGTGGGGATATCCCGTCACCGCTGACTACTATGACATGTTTGACAGCATGGACTTTGCGTCTGTCGACTATTACCCCGCGACCGACTTCCTGGACGACTCGAAGTCGAAGATGTACCACGGCGCATTGACTCTCGATCTCGCGCGTGGCGTAAAGCGTCAGAACTTCTGGGTAATGGAGCAACTTAGCGGGACGCCAGGCTGTTGGTACCCCATGTCTCGCACGCCGTTCCCGGGCATGATCCGCGCGTATGCATGGCAAAGCGTTTCGCGCGGCGCTGATGCGATTGTCCAGTTTCGTTGGCGCTCGGCGCGTATCGGTGCGGAGCAGTTCTGGCACGGACTTTTGGACCACCACGGGCAGCCCGGCCGCCGTTTCGAAGAGTTTGTTCAGTTTAGCCGGGAAGCCAGGAAGCTCGCTCCGCTGCTTGAGGACACAACGCTCAAGCACGACGTAGCCATGCTTTTCTCACACGAGCAGCTAAACGCTTTCCAGATCCAGCCGCAGGCTGATGGTTTCGACTACCTCGGCAACTTCAAACGGTTCCATTCGGCGTTTCTGCGAATGGGTGTTGGCGTGGACGTCATTAACTGGAGGGAAGACTTCCGCGGCTACAAGCTTGTTGTCGCGCCGATGCTGTATTTGATCGATGACGCCATAGCGGGGAAACTCAAGGGATATGTCGAGAACGGCGGCACCCTCGTACTGACGACACGATCCGGCGTCAAGAACATGAACAATGTTTGCTTGCCTGACCGGCTCCCAAATCTATTAACCGATCTCGCTGGCGTGTATGTCGATGAATACGATCCTGTTGGCAAGGATGTGCAGAACCTGATTCTCGCCACTGGCGAGGGGCTCGCAAGCAGCCAGTGGTGCGACCTCCTGACTCCTCTCACAGCAGAAACGTTGGCGACGTACGCAAGCGAATATTTCGCGGGCGAAGCGGCTGTGACTCGAAACGCCTTTGGTCACGGCGCTGTGTACTACATCGGCACGGTCCTCGACGAGAGGGGGAGTCAGGTGCTGATGAAGCGCGTCGCCGGTGACGCGGGCATCGACTGCGAGCTTGAGCTTCCTGATGGTGTGGAAGTCGCGATCAGGAGTTCAGAGGAGAGGCGGGTTGTCTTCGTGCTGAACCTTTCCAGGGAGCCGAAAGAAGTCTCGCTACCAGCCCGCAACTACGTGAGCGCGCTTTCGGATCGTCGCATTCTTGGTGAGAGCTTAAAGCTCGAGCCGGGGGGCGTGGAAATACTTGTTGAGGTGAACTCCACGGTGACCGCGAGCGCTTAACTGATGCCCCGGTTTCGCTATATGTCGACTGACAAGCGATCGCCAGGGGTCCCGGCCGCGGCGCACGGCCGGCCGGGACGGCAACGTGTCAGCATCTTCCGATGCTCGAGATCCAGGTGCTGTGAATGTGACACTTGCGGACCGTGACTTATTTGGGACGCGACGAATAGCGCGCATTGCGGTGTGCAAACGATTCTGTCGTTCAACCATTATCTTCTCGCCAACATCGGTACGACTTTTTCCGGCCGCGTTAATACTTAAAAGCTGTCGTCTCTCGGAGTCGCGTGGCGGGCGACGCTCGCTTCTTCGTCGCGGTCTGAGTGGCTGCTTTTTAGCGGACGTTCGCGCGTGCCCGGTAGCGGATCAATGCAAGGGCTCGGTTGTCGCTCGTGTGTCGCACTCTTGTGACGTCGATCCAGATTTGCGTGGAGTGGAACGCGGACGGGGTGCCGGCGATCGCGGTCGATGAAGTGCTCCATGCGCCGCCGCTCGTGTTCGCGCTGTTGAAGCGGTCGGCTGTCGGGAATCGGCACCGGCGTCCCGGATGGGTGCCGTGCGCAACGGTTGATGCGATGGTTTACTGCCGGCCATGACGTGCGTCGCCGCTTGCGCGATCGTCGAACCGAACCGCCCTCATTAAAACCGCCGTCGCCTGGTTCGTCTTCAAGACGTGCGCGTCGCTCGACGCGCGGCCGGTAGAGAGAAGCGGGATGAGTTGCACGGTCTTCGCGGAGGGCATGGGGTTCTTTCATCGCGGCAGCGGCGGCAAGGGCGTCGCGCCCGGCGATGTCTGCCTGTCTCCGCCGCCGCCGCCGGGTGTGCCCGCGCCCGTGCCCTACGTGAACATGCTTCAGGCAAGCGACCTCACCAAAGGCAGCAAGTCGGTGATGATCGACGGCGAACCGACCGCGCTCGAAGACACCTCGGAAATCTCGACCAGCACCGGCAACGAAGCAGGCACGCAGGGCGGCGGCGTCGTCACGCACAAGACGAAGGGCGTGGGCTCGTTCAAGTCGTGGTGCCGGTCGGTGCTGGTCGAGGGCAAGGGCGTCGCCTGCCACGGCGACATGATGATCCAGAACACCGCGTGCGATCCGCCGAACTGCGTCGATGCGGCGGCGGTCACGCGCTTTCGCAAGGCGCTCGGCAAGAAGGCGGACAAGCCGTGTCCGCCGTATGACCGCGACACTCACTCGCCGGACATCACCGCCGCTCAGGAGAAGAAAGTCAAAAACAAAAAGTGTTGGGAATGCAGCCGGCAGTTCCGCGCGGGCGAAACGCCGCTCACCGTCAATCCCCAGAACCCGAGCCAATGGGGCGGCTGGCTGCGTAGCCAGAACGAGTACGTGTCGCGGCGCGGCGGCGCCTACAAAGACAAGGACCAGACGGAGATGACGCCGGATCATCAGCCGCCGTTGTGCGTCGCCTGGGCGATGGGCGGGTGTCATCTGCGGCCGCAGCCGCCGCCCAAGGGTTTCAAAAAAAAGATGTCGCAATCGAGCATGGTCAAGCCGCATTGCCGGCGGCACTCGAACTCGCAAGGCTCGCAGGCGCGGGCTTATGCGGGGCGGATCGTCAGCCGCCGATGAATCCACCGAACACGCGGAGACGCGATGAACGACGCCTACAGGCAGCTTCAGCAGAACTATATCGACGCGATGCGTGCGGTAACGCCGGACATCATCGCCTGGTGGGAAGCGCACTGTCCGTACCGCTGGACGGAGCCGGTGCCCGCCGCCGCGATGGCGCCGTTCCATCGCCGCTGGCCGGCGGGGCCGGCAGGACATCCGCGCATCATTGCGATCTTTCGTCAGTATTTCTTCGCCGTCGACGATCTCAATGACGAGTACGCGGCGGCGAACGCAGCCGACGCGGACGGCGAGGATGAGGATGTCTGGGGCGAGGACGTCCCGCCGCCCGACATCGCGTATGTCCGGCCGGCCGATCTGCTCATCGACGATCTGGCCAATGCCGCGCCCGACCTGTACGAGATCATGCAGGGTTTCGTGTTCGTGCCGATAGGATCCGATCCGGAAGGAGGGATGTGCTGATGCCGCTCGAAACGCTCCACAACGTCGACGACGCGATTCAGGCCCTGCTGGATGCGCCCCAGGACATCGAAGGCGGCACGCCGCTGCCTGAAGGGCGCGGCATGGCCGCGTCGGGCAGTGCGAATCCGAAACTGCGCAAGATGTTCGAAACCTATCGGGAGGGATTTCAATTCCTTTACCCGACGGCCGACCAGTGGTGGCGCGACTGCGTCGCCGCGCGCGAGCGCCCCGGCCGCACGCATGAGGAAGCCATCCGTGAGGCGTTCGAGGTGCGCGTCGCCGGGCCGGCCTCGGCGCCCGAATTCGTCTGGTTCGTGCGTTTCTTCTGGTTCGCCTGCGACGACATCAACAAGTCGCTGCCGCTCAAGCAGCGCGTTGCGCCGGAAATAGTGCTACTGAAATGGCTCGCCGACGCGGGCGAACGGGACGCCGTGACGCTGCTCACGTCCATGCCGTACTGGCCGATCGGCCTCGACGAGCAGGGTGAATGGTGCTGAACCATGTTCGACGTCGCGCTTGAGAACCGCACGCCGTTCGAGGCGGCGACCCACGTCCAGGTCGACGGCGATGGCCAGGAGGTGCTGGTCGCGGTACTTTCGGCGAGCTTCGCCGCGCTTGACTATGCGCCGGACGGCGATGGTTCAGGTCTCGCGCTCGGCCTCGCGCCCGAACAGGCGCCCGTCGCGTTCGAGGACGTGCCGTCGGGCGAGCCGGGGCGCTCCAGCACGCGTCTGGAGGCGGACATTGCGCCGCACAAGCCGCGCGTCGATGTCGTCGTGCGCGGATGCGCGCATGCGCCGGGCGGCCGTCCCGCCGATGAGGTGATGGTCGGCCTTTGCGTCGCCGATATCCGCAAGACGCTGCGCGTGAGCGGCGATCGCGCGCTCCTTGCGCACTGCGAGGGCACGCCGGCGCCGTTCTTGCGCATGCCGGTCGTGTACGAGCGCGCATTCGGCGGCACGCTTGCGGACGGCGACGTGTATCTGGAGAACCCGGTCGGCGTCGGCTACCGCAACGCGGCGTCGGGTGACGCGTCGGTCGCGAGCCGCTTGCCGAACATCGAATACCCCGACCGCCCGACGCGCGGCAGCGGCGATCACTTCACGCCGGCGGGCTTCGGCATCGTCGCGCGCCACTGGATGCCGCGCGCGCGGCTTGCCGGAACCTACGACCAGCATTGGATCGACGAGGTCTGGCCGCTGGCGCCCGCCGACTTCGATCCGCTTTTCAACCAGATCGCGCCGCCCGACCAGCAGACGGCGGCGCTCGCGGGCGGCGAGACCGTCGAGCTGCGCAATCTCACCGCATCCGGGCTGTGGCGCTTTCGCTTGCCGCGTCTGGACGTGCCCGCGCGGCTCGTCTTCGACGATCGCGTGGAAGACCGCGCGCTTCGCATCGATACGGTCCTCATCGACGCAGACGCGCGGACGGTCACGCTGAAGGCGCGGCTCGCGGTGACGGCGGTGCGCAATGCGCCGCGGCTGCGCGCGCTGGTGTTCGGACATGTGTCGGCGGGATGGCTCGCGGCGCGGCAGCGCGGCAAACGTTATCTCGACTCGCACGGCGGCGACGGCACGCTGGCCGGCCGGCCGGCGTTTCGTCCATGAGCGCGTGCGTTTACATGATCGGCGGCGGCGCGGTGACGCCAGTCGGACTCGATGCGCCGCAAACCTGCGCAGGCATCCGTGCGCGTGCGGTGCGCATCGAGGAAGTGCTGCGCACGGCGCCGTTCGGAAAGCCGCAGGCGGTCGCGCGCGTGCCCGCGCACTGGACCTTGCGGCGCACGCCCGTCGGTTGGCTCGTCAATCTGGCGGCGCGCTCGGTCGCGGAAATCGCGGCGCGGCATGCGCTCGATGCGCGGCGCACGGTGCTCGTCGCGATTCCGCCGGAGCCGTTTCGCCAGGCTGCATTCGACGATCCCGCCGCGTTCGCGACCTTCGGCGCGGCGATTGCCGCCCGCAGCCGGCTGGCGTTTCGCGACGTGAGGCAGGTTGCGCAGGGCGGCGCGGCGTCGACGATCGCGGGATTGCGGGAAGCGGCGGCGTTACTCGCCGGTGACGGCATCGAGCACGTGCTCGTCGGCGGTGCGGATTCCTATGTGATCGACAGAGAATACGACCGTCTCGACGCCGCGGGGCGGCTACGCACGGAAGGCACGGCGCAGGGCCTCACGCCGGGAGAGGGCGCGGCCTTCGTCCTGCTCGCGCGCGAGCGGCCCGGCGCCGCCGCAACCTCGCTCGAAATCCTCGGCACCGGCGACGCGCAGGAAGCACAGTCAGCCACGTCGAGCGGCTATTCGCAGGGGCGCGCGCTCGTCGCCGCGTTGCGCGCGGCGGCGTCGGCGGCGGGTCTTGCGGAAGCGTCCATCGACTGGGTCGTCTCGAACGGCAACGGCGAGCGCTATGCGTCGTGGGAAGCGCTGCTGGCGCGGGCGCGGTATTACCGGACGCGGCGCGAGCGGCTGATCGTGCATTACCCGGCGTTGTCCGTCGGCGAGATCGGCGCGGCGAGCGGCGCGCTCGCGCTGCTGATGAGCGCGCACGGTTTCGCGCGCGGTTACCGGGCGGGCAGCATCGCGATGATCGAGCTCGCGTCGGAAGGTGCGGGGCGCGCGGCGTGCGTCGTGCGCGCGGTGCGTCGGCGGGACGGATCATGAGCGAAGTCATCGACGATCTCGTGAGCCGCTACGCCGAGGACGCCGCGTTTCTCTGGCTGCTGCGGCGCCGCGCGGCCGACGCGCCCGATTACGCGCTCGCCGATCTCGCTGAAGTCGACGAGCGTGTCGCCGCGCATCTCGAAGCGTTGCAGGTGTCGGGCGCCGCCGCGTGGCATCACTGCGCGGAAGAACTCGCGAACGGAACGCATGGCGCGGCGTTCGTGGCGGCCGTGCTCGCGCTCGACGCCTGCGACGCGCCGCGGCTCGAAACGGTCCTCGTCGCTGTGGAAGAGGCACCGGACAAGGTCGGCAGCGTCGTGTCGGCATTCGGCTGGGTCGATCCGTGTTGTCTTCGCTCGGTGGTCGCGGACATGCTCACGTCGCGCTCGGCGGTTCGCCAGGAAATCGCGCTCGCCGCCTGCGCGATGCACGGCCGGGACCCGGGGCTGGCGTCAGGCTGGCTCGCGGCGGGGTCGCCGGCCGTGCGCGCGCGGGCGTTGCGCGTGGCGGGGCAGCTCGGCAAGACTGGCTGTCTCGCGGATGCACGCGCCGCGCTGGCGCATCCGGGCCTCGCATCCGCTGCCGATCCCGAGTGCCGCTTCTGGGCTGCCTGGTCGGCGGTCCTGCTCGGCGCGCGCGGCGTGGAGGTGGACGCGCTGTTCGATGCGGCGCTCGTGCTGGAATCGCGCCGGTCGCGCGGACTGACGCTCGCGTTGCAGGCGATGGGCCCGAAGCACGGCACCGAGGCGCTGAAGCGTCTGCCTGCCGACACGCGGCATAAGCGCACGCTCGTCGAGGCAAGCGGCCTCATCGGATTGCCGGACAACGTGCCGTGGATGATCGCCCACATGCGCGATGCGCGGTTCGCCCGCGTCGCCGGCGAGGCATTCAGCCTCGTGACCGGCGTGGACCTCGTCCAATCGAAGCTACAAGGCGCGTGTCCGGCGGACTTCTCATCGGGTCCGAACGACGATCCCAGCGATGACGACGTCGCCATGGACCGCGACGACGGCCTGCCTTGGCCGCATGAGGAGCGCATCGAACGATGGTGGCACGACAACGGCGGACGCTTTCGCCGGGGAACGCGCTACTTCATGGGCGCGCCGGTCGCGCGCGAGCAATGTCTCGCGGTTCTCGGCGAAGGCACGCAGCGTCAGCGCGCGCTGGCGGCGAACTATCTCTGTCTGCTCGCGCCGGGCACGCCGCTGTTCGATACGCGGGCGTGTGCGCGCCTTCAGCAGAAAGCACTCGCGGCACGACGGTGAGGCTGTGTGAAAGGGCGATTCGCTCGATAGGATTTTGCCCGGATAGCAATCGCATCCCCTGGCGCAAGTAAGTCAGGCAGAAGTAGGCCGGGTTTGGGCGAAGCTCCCGGCCGTCGGCACGCGTACAGACCGGTTGCCTCCGTCCTACGTTCTGGTGCAGATAGGCTCGACGAGGTATCGAGAGGTGGAAGCGCGGTCTTGTTTCGCCAGTGATGGCAAGCACAGTGAGCATCTGACAAAATCTCTAGAAAATACGAAGAACGGAGGCAGCTTGCGGACGGTCGAATACCGCTTTTCCACCATTTGGCGTATCGATGCGCCCGTGCAGGAAGTTTGGGCGGCAATCCAGGATTCGGCGCGCTGGCCCGAGTGGTGGAATAACGTCGAGCGCGTGGACCAGCTAGAGGCAGGTTCCGATCAGGGCGTGGGCGTCGTACAACGCTATACGTGGAAAGGCTGGTTGCCCTATCGCCTCGTGTTCGATATGCGGGTGACGCGCGTCGACCCGTTGGTCGCGCTGGAAGGGGAAGCCAGTGGCGACGTCGAAGGGGCCGGTCGGTGGAGCTTTTCGACCGTCGGACGCAACCTGACCGTGGTCCGCTATGACTGGTGCGTGCATACCAACCGCGCATGGATGAACGCATTGGCGCCGTTGTTGCGACCGGTTTTCCAGTGGAACCATGATGCAGTGATGCGCGAAGGCGGCGCGGCGCTAGCGCGGCGGCTGGACGCACGGCTGCTCGGCATCGAGCATGGATGAAGCCGGCGCGGCGATGGATTGGACGCTCTGCAACGTTTCCCTTTACCTCGGTGGTATCGCCTGGCATCGAGGTAGATGATGTGCTTGAGATGGTGGAGCACACTGGCGTTTGAAGCCGGGCGTCGTCGGCTGAGATGAACCATCGGTCGCTGTCCGGCCAGGAAGAATTACTCGCTTGCCGTGTCGATGCGACGTTCAGACGTCGGCTCCGCCATCTGCTACCGGTCATTCGTAGTGTTCTATTGCAAGCATCACAGGGCGCGAATATCGCGGCTTGACTATCGAGGTAGCCGTGCGACCATGGCCGTTGTTGACAGCGTGTTGATATCGAACAGTGTTGAACGCTGCGCGTTGAGTTCAGAGACGCTATGGTGAAGCTAATCGGCATCGACCCATGGCAGCAATTCGTCGACACAACTAACAGAATGCATCTGCGATGCGAGCGATGACGTTGGGAGGGCTCGTGTGCACCGGGTCCGGCGCGCCGCTTGAAATCACCATCGCCTCCTACACTTCAGTCGCCATTCTCTACGGACAACGTTGGAAATTGGGCATCCGCTCTCGTCGTCGGTGCGTCTTCTGCGAGGATGGTTGTCCGTTCTCGTTCATTGCTCCAGGCGAAAGCAAAGAGGAGACGTCATGGCAACAATCGTGCGGTGGTTCATGGGCCGGCTCAATGGCATTGTGGACTGCACACGGCCCGTGAACATGCCAAACTTGATTAACCGCACACTGTCGTTCGACTGCGGGCCGAGTGCGGCCATGAACAGTCGGTCACACCCCGAAAGCCGCCGTTATCCCCCTTGCGCGTGCCTGGCTTTCTGGTCGTTGTTTATATCGGGAGTGAGACCGAGCTACTTGCGACCGTGCCGCGGTTACTACGCACTCGCCATGTTGTCCCGCGAGCTTCCGCCGTGTCGGGCGGCAGTCGGTCATGAGCGGCCCTCGAATGTACCAAAAGAATAGGCCGCTTTCAGCTACAGCTCGGCTATTCTGAGCGCCCGATTCAGTTGACGCAGTCTGCCGCCAGCGTTCCCCCGGGTCAACGAATCAAGCGTCGCCTTTCCCGTCAGAACCACTTGCGCCGACCTTCGGCGATATGCCGAAATTGTCGATCAGGATGTGGAGGCTAAGAAGGAGAATCCAGACCGGGAAAACAAGCACGATCCAATCTATGTTGCGGCCTGCAAAGAGCAACGCGAGCGCGGCCGCGTATCCAATAAACGCAATCCAGCGCGAAACGAAGCCGGTACGAAGAGCCAGTGTACTGGTGGCCGTCGTGAATACTGCGGCCATGCGGACCGCGTAGACATTCGTCGCTTCGTAGGCAAACTCTCGCGCGACGGTGAACGTGGCCGAACCGGGAAGTCGATCGAAGCCAATGCTATACGCGCTCACAATCCCGCCGACGAACGCAGCAGCGACAAACATCATCGCCAGGAACAGAAGGCCGCTCCCCAGGAACACCGTAGTAAAGAAGCGATCCTCGCGATCTCCGAGACGATCCCGCAGCACGCCAATGAACCAGAGAAAGGCAATGCCAGCGAACGGCACCAGGTTGACCGCAACAGCTACCGTACCCGAACTTTTTAGAAGCCACCGTCCCGCGTCGAAAGGACTATCCGGAACAGAACGCCGCAGCAGCAGCAGGCAGGCAATCAGCAAGACAGAAAATACGATCCCGGCGATGGCAGCAGCGCGGGGGGCTCGCTGACGCGTGCTCGGGCCGTTCCACAGAAGTCGCCAGTCCTTCGGATTCATGCTCAGCCCCCTTCGTACCCTGCCGCGATCTGTGTGGGCACATTGTTCATGCTAGGACAAGCAGCGGCCAACTTGAAGTCTTGACGGGGATCGATCCAAGGGGGCGTCGTGAAACGGCTGTGAGTCGTAAGGATAGATGGTGTGCCGGCGCGCCCGTGCGGCGCGCGGTGGGGATTGAGGCTTCTGGACATCCCTGTCTTAGTCCCGCACTCGACGACGTGTGCTTAGGGAGCGGCACTCGGTCAATATTGGAGCATTACTGGGCCGGGCCGCCTCACCTGAATTGGTTTATGCGTTTGGCCGTCGTGACCGCCCAATATTCCATCGCATGCTCTGCGTCGCCCCATTTTCCGGCACCCGCATTCTCGAGGCTCGTTCCGCCGGCACGGCCGGCCGCCTTTGGTAATTTCGAACAAGATGTCATTTGAACTTGCCGTCCGCGCTTCAATATTGGGCTTGCGAACGTTCGCAAATGGCGGCGATTCGACGGTTTTCAGATGGGATCCGAAGGACCGTCGTGGGTCGGGTAGCGGCCATTGCTCCGGGCTCAGACTGGATCTCCCTTCAGCCGAAAGGAGATTGTCATGAGCACATCACCCAGAACCGGTCCGTCGCGGGTACCGTGGAGCAAAAGGAGATTGACCGGCCAGAAGCCGCCGTTGAAGCTGAAGGAAATTTGGGCCATACGCGTATGCTTGCAGCTTTCGTCCCGCGTGCGGGATCTGGCAATGTTCAATCTCGCCATAGACAGCAAGCTTCGGGCGTGTGATCTGACGAAGCTGCGCGTACCCTCACGGGGAGCACGTCGCAAGCCGCGCAACGATCATGCAGCAGAAGACACAACGGCCCGTGCAGTTTGAGATTACCGAGCAGAGTCGTGAGAGGGTGGCGGCGTGGATACGGCATGCGGGGCTGCACGCAACCGACTTCCTCTTTCCGAGCAGAATTCACGACTTTCCGCATCTATCGACACGGCAATGTGCCCGCCTTGTTCATCGGTGGATCGCGTCCGTCGGCATTGACGACACAGCTTACGGTACCCACACGATGCGCCGGACCAAGGCGTCTCTCATCTAGCGTCGCACGAAGAACCTCAGGGATGTTCAGTTGTTGCTCGGTCACACGAAGCTTGAAAGTACAGTCCGATGCCTCGGCATCGAGGCAAACGACGCACTTGAAATGGCGGAACAGACTGAGGTGTAGGTTGTCAGGCCGGTTAGCGATTGGTCGCTGACCGGCCATCAACTGCCATTCGACCAGTGACCCGGTCGGACATTCGAAGGTCTGCTTAGCACACAGTTAAGGGACCGTTCAGCCCACCATTTTGGTGGTCCGACCATCGGTGCCGACATTGGGGCGGGCTGGATTCTACGTCAGTAATGTGGCGGATTGCTGACGTAGGCAGCATCGAACAGGCCAACGGCAGCTTCCCGCATCCGCGAGCTCACATCCGACCAGAAGTCGTCGACTGCCGGCAAGTCGGCTCGGACTAAGCCTCATTTTTCGGCAACTCGTGCATACTGCGATCGGTAGTTCGCGAACAGCCATTTCGATTGGAGATGAGGAATTGCAACGGTGGTCACGACCACCGTTGCACCTGACGGCCATTTCACGACACGACGATCGCCCAACAACCAGGCCGGCGATCGTTTGGCGTCGCAGCAGTGGCTGTATCGACCCAGAACGTCGTCCCACCTGCTGCAATACTGCGGCTCTCCGTTCCCCAAACGACTGTTCCCGCTACCGAGTCGGCCCTGAACAATTCGTTTCTCGTTGCACCGGCGTCACGCCGTCACGTCGGCAGCAATGCAGCAGTTGAGCAAAGCAGCGAGAACGAAGACGCAAAAAAGCCGCAGCTTCCTCAGGATCATCCGGAGGTTGTGGCCAGCGCCGCACAGTACAGCATGCATTGCATCGCCGAGCGCGCCTTTGAGCCAATTGCGATCAAGTTTTCCGTCCGTCTTCATGTGTCCGATAGCGGGCTCGATTGCACTTCGCCGCTTGATCATCGCGTGTAGTCCGCGTGTGATGCCCCGCCGCAAGCCGGGGTGGTAGATCCTCACGCCGTCGATAGCGACACCCTTGTATCCACGATCGACGATGGCGACTTCCGGCGTGGCGTCGCACAGGATTGCCGCCTGTTCCAGCGCTTGTCCTTCCTTGTGTGTCGTCGTGATCGACACTTTCACCCCGAATTCGTACGGTTTTCGGGCCTTGCCCTTGGCCAGGCACTCGACTTCCGGCGCGTGTAGTGCGTAGAGCTTGTTCCTGTCTTTCGGTTTCTGCGCCAGGATGCGCTTTGTTCGGCCTATCAGCTCCTGCAACGCAGTGCGGGCATGATCGGCTACCGAGTCGAGTTGCCGCTCGACGTCACGCATCACCCGTCCAACGCGTGAGCGTAGTGTGCAACCTGCCAGTAGGGGTTCTCCACCCATTGCCAGACGACCTCTTCGTCGGACAGGTCAAAAGCGTGTTGCAGGTAGAGCAACCCCGCAATCAGGCGCGGTGACGTCGCAGGTCGACCCTTGCTTGAGACGAAGCTGCCGCTCATCGATGCGCCCAATCGTTCCCAGTTGATCAGCTCGGCCAAGCCGACCAATGGGTGCTTCAGGTTGATCTGTTCGCGCAGCGGTTGCCGGAAGAAATCTCCCTCCGTCACAGGCGGTCTTCGGACCCATCTGCACCTCGTCGAAAAATGCAGGATTCTCACCTTAATGTGCCAGGTTCCTGCAATTTCCACAACCGAATTTCAGACTCAAAGCCTCACCCCGCAAGGCTTTGAAGATTGTTCAGGTCCGACTACCGACTTTCGACGACGGGCGGCTGAGTGCAGTGATCATTCGGCCAACTGGGTGCATCAAAGACGATTGCCGAATCACCGGCCGAGCTGATTCATACGATTTGCTGGGGAGGAGGCGG
This sequence comes from Paraburkholderia panacisoli, assembly GCF_008369935.1. Taxonomy (GTDB): domain Bacteria; phylum Pseudomonadota; class Gammaproteobacteria; order Burkholderiales; family Burkholderiaceae; genus Paraburkholderia; species Paraburkholderia panacisoli. Next base: position 438,127 of record NZ_VTUZ01000003.1, read on the forward strand.
GCAGGCCGTCTGTCGAGTTACAACCAGCTTGGCTCCCAAGACCCTATGGGAGTTAGCGGATATTGGTAATTGCCGGGTGTTTTAGACATCTCAACCATTTCCGTTACTCCAGTGTACTTCCCCAATGGAGTACTAACGGTAAATTGCTCCGGATCCGGGTAAATATGTCCTTCCTTTGATCCCGCCATCGATTTCGCAAAATCGCGGTCATACACGCCCATTTCCGGCAACCACAAAGCAACCCGCCCCAATGAAACTTTGACGCGATAACTGCCACCTTCTTTAGAGCGTCGGTACAAAGCAGCCATGGCACCCGCAGCAGCTAGCCACCCGGCTGGATAATCAGAGATCACCACGTGGGGAGGGTGCTCCGGTTTGTCATCAGTACCTTCTATATTGTTCAGTCCCCACGCTAAACCGGCAGAAACGTCGAAGCCAGGTCGGTCCGACCAGGGCCCTCTCTCTCCCGCATAGAAGATATCGACGTCAATTAAGTTTGGATTGTGAGCCCTTAGATCGGAATTCGATATGCCAAATCTTTCGCGCCAACCAGGCCGATGATTGTTGAAATAAATATCCGCCTGCGAAATAAGTTCATAAAACCTGTTGCGGTGCTGGTCCTCTTGCAATTCGAGTTTGGCAGTTCTCACTCCGACGTGTGAAGTATAGTGAAATATGTCCAGTTCTACATTTGACGGACGAAAAATGTTCAAGACATCTGCACCATGCAATGCGAGACTCCTGCCAATTGAAGGTCCTGCGATCACGTGAGACGTGCCCAGCGCCCGGACGCCATCCAATGGCGTTTGCGCGTTTGGTTTGAAGGGGACAGGGTCACCATCCGCTACCTTTTCTATCTCTATGAGAGGCATCAAGCCGACGGATTGTAAAAATGCGTCTAGCCTAACGACCTCTTCAATGGGTCGACCGAGAGCCATGACAATACCTGCGTCACTGGCTGCGTTCTCAAGATCTTCGCCAACCCATTCTTTGATCGCGTCAGCAATCGAGGCCGGATCGCCGCCAGCACCCAAAAGAGACATTGCCCGCTGCCTAATCGAAGGATAAATGTTTAGTGGCATTATCCACTTATTGTCCTTCGTCTTATGCATAACAGGCATCGCGAAGAATGGATTATACGGATCAGATTTTCCTGGAAATCCATTCACCAGTTCCCATTTTTTATCCCAAAAGGGAGTAAACCGACGTAGAGCTTTCGGGACATCAACGTGCATATCTTGACCTTCCCCGGTTCGTTCCCTCCAGATTTTTGCAACAAGAACTGCTTTCGCCGCTAAACTGATTGCAGACATTGTGCCGAATGGAAGACGACTATTTACAATTGGGTCCGCTCCAGAAAACGTGAGAGTCCCGCCGATATCATCCACGGAAGCATCGCAAAGATCCAGAACGGACTTCAGATTCTGGTGCAAATCTACAGAACAGTCTTTTAGCGGGTTCCTATAGTTGAAGAGGATCTTCTTAGCTAAAGTCTCAGCAGCGGTCATGTCGTTTCCTATCATGATGTTTACGAAGGTAGTAGGTGAAAAATATTCAATCGGCCGCAGTACCTGCTCACGCACGAGTACATATGGGCGAGCCCGCAAAGCGGCGCAATGATGCAGTGCGATTCTGGTAAGTCTGGGGAGGATGTTAAGCGCCGTGGATAGCGGAACAAGTCGCCCGCATTGCACGCCCGCTTGTTGCAGTTCAGGTAACTCCTTTTGCGCGTAGCTCAGCGACGCACAACAATCCATTTCTGTCTCCATTTAAAGGCGGTCGGACTGAGCGAAAGCCGGACCGTCGATAGTCATAAATTGACATGGGGACGACAGGGGCAACCCGGCGTCGTCATCATGGATGGCCGAACAATGCAGTCAACCTGCAAGTCCGGCGGTCGTCGCCACATTGAGGGACGATCGCACAAGCGGAATATGCGTCGATTTTCTCGACGGACTCCAACTTGGATAGGTAGGAGCCGCGATAGCAAGCGTGTGACGCACGCTAGAAGCAAAATATCACAGGGTCCGACATCTGATTAAGCAGCGTCAAGAAAAAGATTTGTATGCCTAACGAAGAGATCCGGGTACTGAAACTGAGATCCGTGACCGGAGTTCGGATAGAGAATGAGTTGGGCGTTAGGAATGTACTGCTGAAGCGTAAACGAGTTGACCGTCGGCGCCATAATGTCGTTGTGACCGTTCACAACCAGCGTCGGATGCATAATCCTCTTCAATTCTGCGTACCGTTCTCCGCGCGGCTGGCGCCACTCCATGATCGCTGCCGTTTGCGCCAGCATGGTCTGAACCGACGAAGGATTGTCCGCGTCTTTTCGCTGGTGGCGACGCTCCCAGAAGGCTTTTCCGGCTTCCTGGCTGGACGCGGTTGGAGCGAAAAACAGATAAAGGAAGTCCTCCAGGCTGGGTACGGCATTTGCCGCGACCTCCCTGATGCGAGGATCGGAAGGAGGTTCACCGTTCCGGGGCGCTGTCCCTGCTAATACCAGGCGTCTGATAAGGTCGGCGTGCCTTAGGGCAAAGCTTTGCGCGACATAACCACCAAGGGAAAATCCGAGGACGTCCACCTTTGGCAGTTCCAGAGCCTTGACAAACACCGCAACGTGATCGGCCATAGCGTCAATCGTGTCTGGCGTCTCTCCGCTCGTACTTGCGACACCGGCATTATTAAAGAGGATCACTGGCCTTCCGTGTGCAAGGCCGTCCGTTACCAACGGGTCCCAGTTGTCCATGCCACCCCGAAAATGTTGCAGGAAGAGCAGGGGCGTACCTGTGTCGGTTCCGAAGCGCCGATAGGCATAGCGGATCCCATCGCTTTCTACAAATTGAGTCTTCGCCGTGTCGTGATTTTCAGTCTTCATTTTGCGTTCCTATAATTGCAGTCGGAAAGGGAGTTACATACAGTTTGGGTGCGAGAGGAGCTAAATCTCCTAGGTCGTCCCAAAGGGGTTGGCGATTCAAACTTCGCCAAAAGTTCCGGTTGCTCAGTCGACGCGCTCGTGAGTGCGGTCCGCACGTGTTGGGATACCAACCGCCCGTCATTCCCAGCACGAATGCTGTATGACGATGCTTCCGCACATGGTCATGTGCTTCGCTGCAGTCCGCGCGCAGAACAACATTCCTGTCAGATTGACGGCGATCAGCGCATTCCAGTCTTCGAGGCCTAATTCCATTGAAGCCCGACGACGATTGATTCCAGCGTTGTTGAAAAGCACGTCGATTCGGCCGTACCGGTTGCCTATCCCGTCGAACACTTCCTCAACGGCAGTGGGGGCCGTGACATCCATCGTGATGGTCCGAGCGCTGCTTCCTATTTCGTCTGCTGCGTCGCTGGCTGCCGCGCTATCGGAATCGAGGATCACGACTGAGGCTCCAACACTGGCAAACATATGCGCCGTGGTGCGCCCGATTCCGCTCCACCCTCCGGTGACCACGGCGGTACGTCCATCAAGACGAAAACTCGGCAAACCGTTCATCGTTCCTCGTGTGTGAAATGTCATTTCCGTACCTTCATGGAAGTAAATACTATTATAGTAGCTGACGTTTGCAAGTGCGCGTAAACCACTATCTTGATAGTATTGACTTGCATAACAGTATCGTGATCGTTACACTGAATGCTATGAAACGTAAGAGCTATAGTGCGATGCAGTGCCCCGTTGCGAGGACCTTGGAGCGCGTGGGTGACTGGTGGAGTCTTCTGATTCTGAGAGACTCGATGATGGGGGTGACCCGCTTCGACGAGTTTCGTGAGAGTCTGGGGATTTCACCGACCATCCTGAGCCGTCGGCTCAAACAGTTGGTTAGCAGCGGAATCCTCGAACGGAAGGTGTCTGCCGACTCTCCAGTCAGGGTGGAATATCTGCTTACGGAATTGGGCAAAGCATTTGAACCGGTCCTGCTTTTGCTCCATTCCTTCGGGAATGCCCATTTCGCCCCCGAGGGAGCCTCGGCCGTTGTCGTTCACGGTAGGACCGGAAAGGCCACTGATCTACGGGTCGTTGACCGTGTCTCAGGTAAGGATGCGAGTTGGCCAGAGTTTTGGCTGGTCCCGGGCGACGCAGCCGGGGTGGCAATGCGAAGCAAGCTGGCGACTGTGAATAGCCAACTCGGTAACCAGACGGTTGGCACCTAAGTCGTTTGCAGGCGTCTCGCCCATGAAGTTGCGCGAGGCATGAGAGCGGCGGCTTTCGCTCCGGGAAGAGACATTCGCGATTGCCGCTATGAGCAGATATTGATGGCGCAGCGAAACCGTGAGTGCGGTAGGGCGAACCCTGAGCAAAAGGCCACTGGCGCCTGGACGCGCTACATGAAGTTGCGCGTGTGCAGCGACGCCAGCTGTTTCGCGTGTTCGCCTTCGAAGCCGAGCCGCACCAGCCTCGTGTAGCGACCATCGGCCATGTCGCGTATCAACTGCTGCACCCGTGCGTAGTCGCGCGCCACGCCGGCCGCTGTCAGTTCGCCAGCGGCGGCGAGGATGAGCGCGTCGAATACCTCTTCGTTAAGCCCGGCGGTGCCGGCCAGCGCGCTGTGGCGGTGCTCGACAGCCTGAGCGAGCCGCAAGCGTAGCGCTGGTTCGCGCTCCAGCCGGTACAACAGGTGCGACATACCGAGCGCGACGTGACGCGCCTCGTCATGGGCGGCAAGGCGCGCGATCTGGCGGGTCAGCGGGTCCGGCCCGCTGGTCTGGAGAAACTGCAGAAGCGTGACGAAGGTGCCTTCGCCGAGAACCGATAGCAGAAAACTCGCAACGGAGAAATCGGGCTCGTCGAACAGGCTCTTGAGCGACGCCTGCCCGCCCGCCGTCGACAGCAGGGGTTCGTGTCCGTTATGACGGATACGGCGGGTGAACACCTCGACGTGGCGTGCCTCATCGGCCACCTGGATGGCCAGCGCGGCCTGCAGTTCGCGGTAGTGCGGATGCAGTTGCCCGAGAAACCGTGCCGGCACGATAAGCGCGGCATTTTCGTTCTCGACCATGTAGGTCATGATCTGCACGACGGCGGCTTCCACTGGCGGCGAATTGTCGAACGGCACGTGCCAGTCGATCGCGTCGTCGGGGTTCCACTGCGCGGCGACCGCCTGCGCATAGAGGTAGGCGACGTTGTCCGCCCAGACCTCCTGTTTGCAGTCGAGGCGGAACGCGTAAGCGGGCGAGCCGGCTTCCACCTGAGCGCCTCGGGCCGCAAGCCCCCAGCCGGGCAGTGCACGCTCCGCCACGGCGCCGGGCAAGCGTGGGTCGCTTTGCCCCGTGCGCAGCGCATCGCGCCAGCGGCCATATTTCGTGCCGCGCTCAATCAGCGCAAACCGGCGCGGCCCGTCATCTGTTCCCCATTGCAGCCAATGCCCCTGGCTGCGACACCAGTCTTCCAGTTGCACGTCCCAGCCGGGCGCCGTTCCGCTCACGCGTAGTGATTGACCCAGCGCCAGTGCGGCCAGCGCGTGCCTGACCAGCAGATGCGCACCGGAGTCGAAGCCGAGCGCCTCAATATCGATAAGCGGGTTCGATGATGCATCCTTGATCGTCATAGAAACCTTCGTCCGTCACTGCGCGTTCGAGCAGCGCATAGCCGCTCGAACGGCCGGGCCGCCAGACCCTGAGGCCTTCCAGTTCAAGCAGCGGACGCACCTGGGCGTCGTTCCAGTCGATTGCGAGCAGGATGTCGCCGAAGCGTCCGGCGTCTTCCTGCGCGACGCCCGGGCTCACCGTCATGTTGCAGTGGTCGTAGGCGTCCGTGGTCGCAACGATGCGCGTGGCGCCCGCGGGCAGCGTGCCCTCGTTCGCAAAGGCGCGGTAGTTGCCGGCGATCATCCACGTCGCATCGATCTCGCCCCGCACGAGCGCGCTCGCCGCATCGCGTTCACCGCCGATATGATCACCGTGCTTGCCGCCGAGCAGGTCGAAGCGGCGCGCCTGGTAATCACGTCCGGCAACAAGGCCGCCTTTGTGGCGCAGATGGTCAAGCGGAATCAGCGTGGCCTGCGGCGAGTCGATCGCGCCGAAGCCGATCGTCGTGCCGCGAAGGTCGGCGAGGCTCTGCACGTTGCTGGCGGCGGGCACTACCAGGACCGAATGCAGATCGATATCGCTGTCGCGCATGGCGAGCGGCCACACGTGCTGGCCATGCGCGCGTGCCAGGCGTTCTGCTCGCACCCAGGCAAGCGGCGAGTTCCAGGCGAACGCAATGTCGCCCGTGAACTGGGCTTCGACCAGTCGTTCGTAGTTCGAGTAGAGAAGATAGTCGAACTCGAAGCCGCGTTCGGCGAACCAGGCTTTGAAGCCTTCCCAGATCGTGACGACTTTGGGCGCATAAGCGACTGCGCCTAGCATCAGAGGAGCACGCGTGGGCATAGGACAGTCTCCAAATGTCGGCTCAGGCGAGCGGCATGTCACACAGCACGCGGCCAATGAAGTCGTACAGCACGTCGGAAGTCGGCGCCGCCATGACGGAGGCGGTGCGCGCGTCGCGAAACAGCCGCTCGATGCCGATCTCCTTGCGGAAGGCCGCGCCACCACAGGTGCGCATCGCGGTGTCGGTCACGTCAAGCGCTGCTTCCGCGGCGGCCACCTTCACCTGCAGCACGCGCAGCATCGCGTCGGGTCGTGCGGCCACCATCGCGGCCAGCGTGTCGTCGCGCAACGCGCGGGCCTGGTCGGCACGAAGGCGCGCACGCGCGAGGTAGGCACGGATGGTGGGCAGGTCTGCGAGCGTGCTGCCGGTCTCCGCAAAGCGGTTGCCGGTGATATGTGCCGTGGCGCGCTGCAGCACGCCATCCATCAAACCGATGGAACTCGATGCGACCAGCGTTGTGAACACCGGCAACGCGTCGCCGTTCATGATCTCGAAGCCTCCGCCATCCGGGCCGAGCATCGTGCTGGCAGGGACGCGCAGATTGTCCGCGCGGATCGGCGCGGATGCGTTGCCGCGCAGCCCGAGGCCGTCGAAGGGCTGCGGGCAATGAAGTCCGGGCAGGCGGCTGTCGACCAGCCAGAGCGTGCTTGCGCCTTGCGCGGCCAGCGCCGGCTGTGACGACCAGACGTAGGAGTCGGCTTCCTGCGCCGACGTGACCATGGTCTTGCTGCCGTTCAGCACGAAGCCGTCGTCATCAGGTTGTGCGGTGCCGACGGGCGCCCAGAAGTGGCTGCGCGTTCCGGTTTCGGACCACGCGAGCGTCGTGAGGTGGCGACCCTGTGCGATGGCGCGTCTCACATCTGGCGGCCCGTATTTTTCGATTAGTACGGCGGCGGTGTAGTGCATGGTCACCACCATCGCCGTGGACGGACATTCCCGCGCAATGCGCTCGACCACCTGGGCCGCGTCGGCCAGCCCCAAGCCCATGCCGCCGAACTCTGCCGGACTGAGGAGACCGAGCAGGCCGGCTTTGCCAAGAGCATCGAGGGCAGCACGCGGAAAGCGGGCAAGTTGATCGGTCTCGCGGGCCGCGGGGGAAATCACCGTATGAATGACATGATCCAGCGCTTCGACATAGGACATCGGACAGACTCCCGTGCTGTTTCGGCAGGAACGGTTGACTGGCGGTGTCGATGCGACGAGCCATAGGCAAAGCTCTGGGCGGGGCGGAGTGGCTGCCCCAAGGTGCTTCCGTCGCATGCAGACCTGCAACAACGACTCCCGCACTTGAAAAGGACCCAAGGCACGTCAGATGTGCCGCAGGTCGGGTGATTATTGCACGAAGACGATTGGATCCTGTTGGCCGGTTTTCATTCGACGGCGGACACTAACGTCGGTGCCCCGGTGGAGCCAGGGACCAGGTGCGCTTTGCCAACGAGCTCTGACATTCTTCTTGCGGCCGTAACAACAGCGCCCTCATTCAAGGCTCGCGGCGGCAACGCCTATATCGTTGCGGCGCGCTTCCCATTTTGCGATCACGGCTGTCGCGACGCTGTTGCCGATCACATTTGTCATCGTGCGGCCCATGTCGAGAATCTGGTCAATCGCCAATACCATCACCACGCCGTCAAGCGGCAAGTGAAAGAGCGGCGCCACGGCGGCAACGACCACCACCGAGCCGCGCGGCACGCTGGCCATCCCCTTGCTGCTCAGCATCAGCACGAGCAACATCACGATCTGTTGCGACAGTGGCATGTCGATGCCGAAAGCCTGTGCGATAAAGATCGCCGCGAACGACTGATACATCATCGAGCCGTCCAGATTGAACACGTAACCCAGCGGCAACGTGAACCCGATCACTTTCTTGTCGACACCGAATTTCTCGAGCGCTTCGATCAGGCGCGGATAGGCGGCTTCACTACTGGCGGTCGAAAACGCCAGCATTGCCGGTTCGCGCACCGCCTTGATCAATGGACCGGCCCGCTTGCCGAGGAAACAATATCCGACGCCGATGAGAATCCCCCACAGCAGAACCAGACCGAGATAGAACGAGCCGATCAGTTTGCCGTAAGTGATGAGGATGCCGAGGCCACGCAACGTCACAGCCGAGGCGATCGCTCCAAACACGCCAAACGGCGCCACGCGCATCACGTAGCCGGTCAGGCGCAGCATGACTTCCACCAACCCGTCGATGGCCTGTATCAGCACCTTGACGCGGGGATCATGTTTGAGCGCACCCAGCCCAACGCCGAACAGTAACGAGAACACCAGAATCTGCAGGATGTCGTTGCGGGCCATCGCGTCGAGCAGGCTGTTCGGGAACGCATGTTCGACGATGTCCTTGAAGTTCAGCCCGGCGGTGTTGAGGCCGGTATTGATGTTGTCGCCACTCGCAGTCATGTGCAATCCGCTGCCTGGCTGCAGCGCATTGGCCAATAGCAGACCCAGCACCAGCGAGACCAGCGAGGCACACAGGAACCAGACGACAGTGCGCAAGCCGATGCGCCCGACATCTTGACCTCCGTCCATGCCGGCCAGTCCTGAAACAAGCGTCGCGAAAACGAGCGGCGCGATGATCATCTTGATGAGCCGCAGGAAAATGTCCGTGACGATCGAGAAATATCCGGCGATGACCTTGGCTTGGGCTGGGTCGGCAGCACCGGCATGGCATGCATATCCGGCGACAACACCCAGTACCATACCGACGGCGATATAGAATGTGAGGCGATTTTTCATCGTGTTCCTTGCTGGTAGGGTCGCTCTACCAGCCGTAACTGCGGGGCCAGCCGGTGATTTCACCGTCGGCATTCTGCGCTTGATAAACCGGATATTGAGCGCCGGTCGCACAGGCGTGATTCGGCAAGATGCGCAGTTTCGTTCCGATGGGGAAGCGCTCGGCGATATCGCATTGCCCCGCAGCGTCTGCGCAAGCCTCTTGGGCCAGAGCGACGATACCGTGCTCCTGGTTCGCGCCGATCATCTGATACCCGGTCATCACCGTACCGTCCAGTGCGCACACCTGGCCATACCCATAGTCACAAGATTGTTTCGAAGTCCCACGGTCTCGACTCATGGCCATCCAGCCTGCGTCGACGATCACCCAACCCTTGTCGATCTGATGCCCGATGACCGTCGTCAACACGCTAAGCGCGATGTCATCGATTTTGCACACACCGACGTTATGCATCACCAGGTCGAAAAATACGTAGACTCCGGCGCGAACTTCCGTTACACCGTCTAGCCGTTGAGCGGCGAGTGCAGTCGGCGTCGATCCGACACTGACTGTTTCGCAAGGCAACCCGGCGTCGCGCAGCCGTTGCGCGGCCCGCACGCAACCGGCGCGCTCCTGTTCCGCCATCGCAGCCAGCGCCTCGGGCGTATTCAACTCGTAGCTGGAGCCGGCGTGGGTCATCACTCCTCCCAGCCGGACTCCGTTCTCATGCAGCGCTCGTCCGACGCTCAGGAGAAGCGCGTCCTCCGGCTGGATCCCCGACCGGTGACCGTCCGTATCGATCTCGATCCAGACTTCGAAAGTCTCCCCATGGGCACGGCCAAACCCGGCGACCGCCTCGGCCGATTCGACGTTGTCCACGATCAGCTTCAAGTCGCAGCCTTTGCGCCGCAGGGCGAGTGCTCGCTCCAGCTTGGATGGAATGATGCTCACCGCGTACAGAATGTCCGTTTCGCCCGCGGCAAAGAATTGTTCCGCTTCCTGCAATGTCGAAACGGTAATCCCCGACGCGCCGGCATCGGCCTGAGCCTTCCAGACTTGCACACACTTGGACGTCTTTACATGCGGTCGAAACGTCACGCCGAGCCGCGTCAAATGCTGCTGCATGCGCTCGATATTCCGCACCATTCGCGACTGGTCTATGAGCGCTGCCGGCGTTTCCAATTCTTTTAACGACATATAACTAGTTATCCTAAATACATCAAATTACGACAACACCAAGGCACAAGCCGTCTTGCGACGGCCGTCATATATTAAGAAACCGTGCTCGAATCAGGCGGCCAGGAAACCGGCATAGCGGCCGATATCGACGTTGCCTCCGCTGACGATGACACCGACTCGCTTGCCTTTGAATTCGTCGCGCATCTCGCGTGCCGCGGCAAAGCCAAGGCAGCCAGTCGGCTCGACGACCATCTTCATGCGTTCGGCAAAAAAACGCATGCATGCGACCAGCTGATCGTCGGTGACCGTCAAGATGTCGTCCACGTCTCGTCGAATAATCGGGAATGTATATTGCCCGAGATGCTGGGTTTGCGCGCCGTCGGCAATGGTTTTCGGCGTGTCGATATGCACGATGGAGCCGGATCTGAAAGACTGCTGCCCGTCGTTGCCGGCCTCCGGTTCGACACCGTAAATCTTGCAATGCGGGGAGAGCTCGCGGGCCGCGAGCGCGGACCCGGCAAGCAGGCCGCCACCGCCCAGGCACACGAACAATCCGTCGAGCTCGCCCACTTCCTCGATCAGCTCTTTCGCCGCCGTACCCTGACCCGCGATCACATGCGGGTGGTCATACGGCGGGATCAAGGTCAATCCATGCCTGGCGGCGAGGTCGCGCCCGATCTGTTCACGGTCTTCCGTGTAACGATCGTAGGTCACCACATTGCCACCATAGCCCTTCGTCGCGGCAACCTTGGCGGCAGGCGCATCCAGTGGCATCACGATGGTTGCCGGGATGCCCAGCGATCTGGCCGCCAAGGCGATCGCCTGCGCATGATTGCCCGATGAAAAGGCCACTACGCCTCTTGCGCGCTGACGCTCGTCAAACTGCATCAGCGCGTTCATCGCGCCGCGGAACTTGAAGGCACCCATGCGCTGGAAGTTTTCACACTTGAAGAACACCTGCGCGCCTAGCTCGGCGTCTACCGTGCGCGAAGTCATGACCGGAGTCTTGCGGATCTCGGTTTTGATTCGCTCAGCCGCCGCCTTAACGTCGAAATACGTAGGAAGATCGTGCATATCAATATTGATTCATGGATGTGGTCTATGTGGGCTGGCCTGCGACGTCGTACGCGCCACCCACCAGCCGCTTGAATTCAGCCGGTTCTCACCACGGCCACGCGATCGACGTGCCGACGTTTGCCTCAGTGGCGCGATCACGCAGCATTCGGGCGACCGTCAGATCCTGCAAGGCGAGCCCTGTCATATCGAACACCGTTATGTCGCCGGGTTGCCGGTCGAAATGCGCATTGCCGGTAAGCAGATCGCCCAGTTCGATCATTTCTGTTTTCGGCGCCCATTGGGTTTCCCCTATCTCAGAGGCCTGGATACGATCGTCGACCACAAGCCGAACGCGCTCCAACAAACCGTCCGGAAGTTCGCGCTTGCCCTTGGTGTCCGCACCGACGCAGTTGAAATGCGTACCCGGCCGAACCGCATCGAGATCGAATAGCGCACCCGCCCCGGGTGTCGCGGTAATGACGATATCGCTATCCGTCACCGCGCCATTTCGGTCTTCCGCCAAGCGGATGTCGCAATACGAACGGAACTGCGACTCGAACGCTTCGTCCTTCTCGCCGTTGACGGTGACGTACTGCACCCGTTTGAGCGAAGGCATGAGCCGCAGGGCGAAAGTCAGCTGAACGCGAGCCTGCACGCCGGAGCCGAATACACAGACCCGAGTGCTGTCCGGGCGGGCCAGTTGCATAAGACCCAAACCGCCGGCGGCACCCGTTCTCATGGTCGTGACGGCGTTACCGTCTATCACGCAGATCGGGCGCCCCGTCGCTGGATTGATGAGCATGATGGTCGCCTGATGCGGCTCCCCGCCTGACTGCCGGTTGGTAGGCCAAAAACCGGCCGCTTTGAATCCAAGCAGACTTTGGGTCTGAACGTCGCCCGATTTAATGCCGAAAACGCCGCCCGTCGAGAGCCGTTCGCGCACGACCTGGAAGACCCTGCCTTCTCGTTGGCTGTGCAGTACGAACGCCTCCCGCACGGCTTCAAGCACATCGTCCGCTTTTAACAAAGACTCGACCGCGTCCTTGTCGAGAAGTACCAATCTTTCGTTATTTCGCATCGTTATATACCGTTGCCCGTGAAACGCCCAGGTGGAGCGCGACGATTTCCATTGCCCGGCGCACTTCCATGCTGCCGGACTGCTTGAGTTCGCGCATCAACATGCGGCGATCCTCCGTTTTGAGCGCCCGCGGGATGGTCCCGAGCCGAGCGGCAAACTGGTCGATGCGCTGCCGTATGGCGTCCGCACCCAAGGGCTCCAGGGATTCCTCGACCCCTGCGGCAGCGTCCGTACTGACGAAGCGCCCGAGCACGTTTTGCAAAGCCCCGAAAAGCGTCAGATCGATGTTCAGGCATAACGCCGCAACATATCTGCCGCTTGAATCCTTAATGCCGATCGACGTGCTCTTCACGGGACGCCCATCGGCAAACTGGTTCGCGTAGTTCGCGATCACCTGGGGATAACGGTCGTCAGCTATGCGCGCGAGTCCCAACACGGTGGCCGGTTCGCCTTCGACTCGACCCGACAGATTGTTGTGGATCGCCACGATTGCATGCTCGGCATGGACCAAGTCATGAACCACAACTTCGCAAAACGGGGAGAACGTCTCGCCGAGCCCTTCCGCAATCTGCTTCAGTTGTTCGACTATCGTGTGCTGTTCGGTGGTTGGTTTTTGCATTTGTACAATTTATCTAACATTAAATAATTTGTCAAATTGTATTCTGGCGCCTTCCAGCAACCTCTTGCATAGCTGTTGCCGTTCTTCGCGATGCTGCCCTGACGGCGCCGCTCACCCGAAGAGTGTTCTGACGGCGCCAGACCCAGCCAGACCATCAGCTGGCGCGGGTGCTCAAAGCGCGAGAGCCCCCCAACTCGGAGCATGCCAACGGCGGTAATGGACTACACGCCGCGCATTGCCTGCAGGCCCAGTACGGGCGGATAGAACCGCCACAACGACGGCCTCACGCAGGTGGGACGTAGGGGACCAGGACGCTTTTACACGGCCTCGGCCGATCCGAAATGCCGGAGGACCCCCGGACTATTCTGTCGCCCACTCAGCGAGTTTTGCCACCGTGTTCATGTTGCGGGCGGTGCCGGTCTTCGCAGCGGGAATTCTTAATTTTGAGTGTGCGATTCCGTTGCTGTAGTGCACGTACACCTCACGCGTTCCGAGCGCGATTTCTTCATCCTGCTGGCCGCTCACATGAGACAGAGCGTCGGCAGGAGGTGGTGCATCGAGGAATATTGCGACGGTCCGATTCGACGCGGCAGCCCCGAATGGATTCCCGTCAACAACCGCGGCCAGCTCTGCGCCAGTTCGGACCAGTACACCTACTGGCTTGCCCGCGTATATCTCCAGGCAACGTGCCAGCCGAGCCTTCACGGAGGCTTCTGTGAGCTTGCTTTCGAAGACGACGTTGCCACTTGCGATATAGGTGCGCACGTTGGCAAAGCCAATGGACTCGCACATCGCTCGAAGCTCGGACATCGGGAGTTTACCGGTGCCTCCAACATTCACGGCCCGTAGGAAAGCCACGTATCGAGTCATAAAGTGATCCTGTCGTCGTTTCCGTCGGCGCAGTCTATCTTGAAGTCGCTCGATCCGTTCCAGAGCACTCTGTGGTGACCGGCTCAGTTCGGGTGCGGGTTCAACCGGTCGATTCCAACTGCGTAGTAAACGATCGGCCATCGACGTCGGTCAGCCGCAAAGTGACGCGCGTCTCAGGCGACACGTTGCTGTGAGGACCAGGTGGCAGCGTGATCGTTGCAGCTGCACCCATCGACGCACGAATGCCGTATGGACCTGCGGCAAACTGGTTGTAGGCGAAATCATTGGAGAACGCGCCCTTAGGCAACTTCGACAGAGCGGCAGCATCCCAGTGCTCGATGACCGTCTGGTCCGGACCCAGCAATGCCGCTTCGACGACGTGCACCGGCGCTTCGGGCGTGCCCGCGTCCAGATACACGTGGAATCTGACCTGGCCGCCCGCCAGCAATTTTCCGTCTCGCATCGTCAGGTGGTGAACGGTCGGGCTAACCGGGCCGCCGTGAAAGGGCGTCACCACGGAACCGCGAAAGTAACTGTAGGTGCCAATGTTGTACGCCGCGACAAAGGCGAACAACGCCAATGCGAGGGTGCGATACGCACGATCGCTCTGCGGTAGCGGCAGACTGCCGCCCATCCATTGAAACCAGGCCTTGCCGGAGAGCGCCGGCCTGATCCGAAGCAGCACGTTGTCGATCGAATACGCGCTGCCGCCAGCCAGCAACAAAGTCGTGCCCATTGCAAGATTGCAGGCGGCCATGGTCCACTCATCGATGCAGGTCGCTCCCTGCCAGCCGAACAGTGCCATCAGCACCACAGACAGCAGCATGGAAACAAGCGCCCCCAGACGCGTGACCAGCCCAACCATTAACATAAGGCCGAACACCAGCTCTACCGCGCTGAACACTATTACGCCCACGTAAAGCACGTAGAAATGCTGGAGCATAAATGCGATCAGATGATCGAGCCCGAACAGTGCGCCTGGCATCGCCGTCTGAAACTTGTAGGCCATCCAGTGCGGCGCGTGCGGATCCAGTTTGCTTGGCCCGTAGATGAAGCGTCGCGAGCCACCGCCCCAATAGATGAACCCTTGTATGAAGCGTGTAACAGCCAGAGCGACACCGGCCAGGCGCCAGCTCCGAAGCGCGTCGTTACGCTGGGCACCGACAGTCGTCGCTTCTAGTGGGAGGGTTGCCATGTCAATGCATTTCCAGATACTTTGATTTAGACAGTTCACGGCGCGCACGCGCCGTCGGGGGCGTACTGTGCCCACTTTCTACACAGGATTGCGGGGTCCCCACGGTGCCGAATCGAGGAGCAGCGATATCGGCCGGTGTGCTGCCCCGATGCATCCCGCGCAGTGTGTGGTCAGAGTGGCATTAGCGCATAACCAGCTTGCTGCAGGGTTGTCACGGTAGTCAGTGCAGACAACGACAGCGTCACGCTGGGGTCGCTCCAGTCATACTCAAAGTGGTGTTCTGCCATGGCCTGGCCACACACCGCGATCGTGATGCCGTCCTTGCGGAGTTCCGCAATCAACGGCAGATTGGGGTTGGGCACTCCGAACTGCGCGCGGTAGTGAGCATCGTCGAGCGCCAGCGATGTGGCCGAACCAGAAGCGACCGCGACGAATTTAAGCCTGCTCAACGGCACGCCTGACGCCACGTAGAGATTCACCGCGCGCGCCACGTGATCAAGCGCTGGACTCACCTCATTGGGGTTCTTGGCCCCCTGCGTCAACGAGAAGACCACCTTGTAGGTGTGACCCGGCTGCGGCTTGAAAGCACCGTTCGGCAGAAAGTGCATCTTGCCGTAGTCGTGAACGCTCGGCGTCGTCCAGAAGTCGGGTGAATCCATCGTGCCTGCATGGACGGACAATGAAGCGGCAGCGAGCGCTGCCGTAGCTACGAAAGTTTTAATTTTGTACATGGTCGATTTCGATTTCAACAAGGTCGGGCTCTGCTTTGAGGATACCTGTTGGTCGTTACCGCAAAACTGACGAACACGTGACAAATTTGTAATGAACTCTCTTTCATACTTGGGCGCATTTCCGCCGAGTGCGCGTGTATGGCAAGCTAGCCGACGTGCACCCACGTCGACTGCCCTCCAAAGTCGACTAGTGCATGTCACGTTCAATCATGTTTAGGTCACGGTAAACTCGTAGTTCCGCACTCGGTGGCCATGTCGGATAATGCGATTCCAGCGGTCAGCAGCAGACCTCGTGTCGCGATCGCAATTGCCGGCGTTTTCAATGTCGCGCAGGTTCGCTCCATGAATCTGGAATGGGGTCTCTGCAAGATCCAGTCCGATAGTAGCTATCTTCATGATGAACGCTCCTTTGCCGTGGAAGTCACGACTTCTCCACTTTGGCATACGCCGAACCCCGAAGGGCGGAGTCGTCCATAACATCAGAGCCCGCCTGGGCCCCTGTGTCATCCGTGGCATGGGGCCACGGGTCCATTCAACAAGAACTTACCAGGCAAGCAACCTGCATAAACGAGAGCAGGCGAACCGCCTCGCAACTGATTACCTTTTGACGAGCCGCCTGACCGAGGATCGGACAGACTGCGGAAGTCTGGAAAGAACCCCGCGGGAGAGGCGATACAAGACTTATTTCGTCATCACGCGGATCATCTTCTTGTCGAGGGTCAACGAGTTCAGCGTGGTTTTTGGAAAGACCTCGTAGTCGGACGGTTTCCCAAAGTCCAAAAACATCGAGATCTGGTCATTCAACCGGGTGATGAATTCGGTGTTGACGACAATCGGCGCGGACCTCTGAATTTCACTGTGTACCTGGAAGGAGACGCTCTTTCTGACGAAAGTCTTGTTGTCGACGGGTCTCGCTCTGTGTATGCCGTACGTGTTGTGGCGTCGCGCTCGATGGCTTTCAGCGTGTCTAGCGATATCGCAGAGGGGAAGGCGCCATATCCCCTTTCATTTAGATCGCTGACTATCTGATTGATGTCGACAGAGAGAAACTCACACATGTGTGAGCCGGCAGGCGTGCGGCTTCGCTGCCGGCGTTTGCACGCCATCGCTCCTGTCGAAACGTGGCGTTCATTGGGGGCATCTTGGTCGAATGCATTTCGCCGGATGACCGCTGGCGGAAGAGAGCATAACAATGGCCGGATGGTGGAACCCTCGCAGCGAGGCGCGGGCCCCGACCTCGCAAAATTCGATCCGCCAATGCTTGAACGATTCCGCCAGATGCGTTCGATTCGGCGGTCGGGGGTTTTGTCGCGATAAGGATGCCGGGGTAAGATCGGAGCCGACATTGGCCTGAACTGAAGCGCGTAGTGAAGAAGGTATCTGCGGAAAAGGCGCTGCCCGCTGGCGTAGCGAAGGTGCTCAAGCGCCTGCACTATCCGCTGGACGTGATCCTGCTGTGCGTGCGGTAGTACGTAGCCTACTCGCTGAGTCTGCGCGATCTCGAGGAAATGATGGCCCAGCGTGGTCTCGCGGTCGATCACTCGACCGTGCACCGCTGGGTCATCAAGCTGCTACCGTTGTTCGAAAAGGCGTTTCGCCGCCACAAGCACCCGGTTGGCAAGAGCTGGAGGATGGACGAGACACACCTCAAGGTGCGGGGCAAGTGGACGTACCTCTATCGCGCCGCGGACAAGGCCGGCAATACCATCGACTTCTCGCGGCGTGCTCGCCGCGACAAGGCTGCCGCCCGGCGTTACCGCGAGAAAGCCATCGGCCAGAACACCGCACCTGATACCGTGACCGTCGACAAAAGCGATGCCAACCTGGCCGCGCTGTACGCCCTGAATGCGCAGCGCGAGACGCCCATCAGGATCCGTCAGCGCAAGTACATGAGCAAGATCATCGAGCAGGGCCATCGGGCCATCAAACGACGAACACGACCGATGCTCGGGTTCAAAAATTTCCGTTGCGCGGCATCCTTGTCGGCGGCATCGAAACCATGCACATGATCGCCAAGGGGCAGATGAGATGCCCCAAAGCCATTCGCTTGTCCGCCGCTCAGCAATTCTACTCCCTGGTTTCATAAACCAGCGCACTTCACCAGCTGGCTCCGCCCAACCCTCCTTATCGCGACAAAACCTGCCTGGACCAAGCAAGAAATCTCGTGATATTCGAGAAAGCGGAAGAATGACTTGCGCCGCAAGACGCGCGTTCTGAGTCTTTGGCGAGGATCTTCAATTAAGCGCCAGGTGCTCCAGAAATCCGAGCAGTTCAGATTCCAGCAGTTCCACTTATCGTGCCGTCCGAATCTCTGGGGCCACCTCTAATCACTATGCATAACAGTCTACAACCCTCTCGCCGCTTAGAAAAAAATGAACTTGAAATAACTGGAGACGACGCTCAAAAATAGTCTGAGTCGAATTGGAACGGTATCAACGAAAGCGATCTTTTGAGAGGCGGATCAAATGCCGGAGAATACACAAACAACGGAAGCCGGCAAATCGCTTCAGGCCAATGGCGCTGAAAAGTTCCCGGATACCTTTTTTGATAAGGGATGGGTAAGCAAGTCAGACCTGAGCGAGGAAGTGATAAAAGAACCGGTGGGGCCGACGAGTCCCGGCCTTGCCGTAAGACTGACCCAGCTGCTTGCCGCCGAGCAGCCAAAGAAGCGTGATCCGGCAACACCGCCATCAGTCCCGTCGCTGCCCCTAGGTGTCGCATTCGATTTTTCACAACCTGTGCTCACGGCCCCGAACAGTATCTCTTTCAAAGTGCCAACTCAGCTTAGTGTCCAATCAAGCGATGCAGCTGTGATCTCCCCGTGCACCCCCGAGTACGTCGCAGCGTCGCAAATGACCGCGTTCACTGCAGCCCTGCAGGCGCACACGGGGCAGGTCTTTGACAACTACGAAACGCTGCACGAATTCTCGGTGCGGGCATATCGAACGTTCTGGCAATTCTTCATGCAATGGTCGCAGGGGCTCGACTGGTCGGGCAGCCTCGAGCCTGTGTGCGCCGGCGACGAATGCGAGCATGCACGCTTCTTCCCGCAGGTCCAACTGAACTATGCGGAGAACCTGCTGGGCCTGTCGGTGGCGAGCGCCGACGCGCCTGCGCTGACGGCCTGTTACGCAGATGGCCGACGGCTACGCCTGACGCGCGGTGAACTGCGCGAGCGCGTGGCGCGTCTCGCGGATGCTCTTTCGGAATGGGGGCTGCGCGAGGGGGACCGCGTGGTCTGCGTGATGCGCAATGATGCAGACGCAGTCGTTACTGCGCTGGCCGTCACCGCGCTCGGTGCCACGCTGTCGACGGCTGCACCCGAGATGGGCGTCGAGACGATCCTCGATCGCTTCACACCGCTCCTGCCGCGACTGCTGTTCGCGCACACTGCGGCGCGGGGATTCGACACGGGCACGTCGGTGGCGGCCAACGTCGCCGATCTGGCAGCCGCGTTGCCGTCGCTGCAAGGCGTCGTCCGTCTGGATGACGGAACCTTGCCGGACACGGTCAAGCAGCGGATCTATTCGCTTGACGAACTGCTCGACCGCGGCGACGCCGGGCGCTTCGAATGGCGACGCTTCCCGTTTAACCATCCGCTTTTTGTCATGTTCTCGTCGGGCACCACTGGCAAACCGAAGTGCATCGTGCACGGCGCCGGCGGCAGCCTGCTGGAGCACCTGAAGGAGCATCGGCTGCACAGCGACCTGCGGCCCGGCGACCGGATGTACTTCCACACCAGCTGCGCCTGGATGATGTGGAACTGGCAGTTGTCGGCGCTCGCGTCCGGCGTCGAGATCGTTACCTATGACGGTCCGATCTCGACGGTCGATACGCTATGGCGCCTTGTCGCCAACGAGCGCGTCACGGTGTTCGGCACGAGTCCCGCTTACCTGAAGATGTGCGAGGACGCGGGCCTCGCGCCGGGGCAGCAGTTCGATCTCAGCGCACTGCGCGCGATGATGTCGACTGGAGCGGTGCTGTTCGACACGCAGTTCCGCTGGGTGCGCGATCAGGTGAAGCCGCTGCGCCTGCAGTCAATCTCGGGCGGCACGGACATCCTCGGCTGCTTTGTGCTGGGCAATCCGAACATGCCGGTCTACGCGGGCGAAGCTCAATGCAAGAGTCTTGCGCTCGATGTGCAGGCGCGTGAACAGGGCGCGCGCACCGACGGGATCGGCGAACTGATCTGCGCGAACCCGTTTCCGTCACGTCCGCTCGGGTTTTTCGGCGACGCGGATGGTGCGGCCTTTCACGCCGCCTATTTCGCCAGCAACGCAGGGGTCTGGACCCACGGCGACCTCATCGAGTTTTCGCCGCAAGGCACTGCGCGATTGCATGGCCGCTCAGACGGCGTGCTGAATGTGCGTGGCATCAACGTCGGGCCGAGCGAGATCTACCGCGTATTGAACGACATCCGGGAAATCCGCGAGGCGATGGTCGTCCAGCAGCGCTCACACTACATGCCGGCGGATCACGCGCATGCGGAAAGGGTTGACCAGCGCACCGTGCTGCTGCTGGTCCTGCGCGATGGCGTCGAGTTGAGCGCAGCGTTGGCCGCCCGGGTGCGCCGCGACCTCGCCCGTCGCGCGTCGGCAGCGCATGTACCCGACCGGATCATCGCCGTCGCTGCGTTGCCGGTCACACATAACGGCAAGTTCTCCGAAGCGGCCGCGCGCAACGCGATCAGCGGTTTGCCGGTCGGCAACGCTGCGGCGTTACGCAATCCTGAATGCCTCGACGCGATTCGGCGTCATCCGGCGCTCAACCCGGTCACGCGTGAGTTGGCACCGGTCGGCGAGTCTCGCGAGGACCTCGAACGGCATTTGCAGACGCAGTGGGAGAGACTGTTCGACTTCGCCCCGATCGGTCGCGATGACAACTTTTTCGAGCTGGGCGGCAATTCGCTGCTCGCGGCGAGATTGCTCGCCGGTGTGTATCAGTCAACCGGGCGCACGATTCCGCTCGCGACCCTGCTGACCGCGCCGACGATCGCGAGCCTCGCCGCCGTAATCGACGACTGCGCACTGCCGCAGTCGTCGCCGACAGTCGTGCCGATGCGCGCCGGCACGGGCACACCGCTTTTCTTTGTACACGGCGTGAGCGGTACGGTAATGGAATGCTGGACGCTGATCGGCGCGATGCAGAGTCCGCGCCCGGTCTTTGGACTGCAGGCGCGCGGCCTTGACGGCGAGCAGCCGGCACAGCAGCGCGTCGAGGACATCGCGGCCAGCTACATCGAACAGATGCGCACCGTGCAGCCAACGGGGCCATACGCGGTGGCCGGTTACTCGTTCGGCGGGCTGGTCACGCTTGAGATCGCGCAACAGCTGCGGCGCGCCGGCGAGCAGATCGAATTGCTGTGCCTGATCGATACCTATGCGGACGCGCATTGCCTGCCGTGGCGCGCCAGGCTGCGGCACCGTTGTGGCTATATGGGCTCACATTGGCGCAAGCTGCGCGCGGTGCCTGCGTCGCAACTCCCCGGTTACGTGAAGGACAAACTCGCGGGCGCGGCCGATCACTTGCGGATGCGCGTCGGGTGCATGGCGCACCGCCCGGACAGCCATAACGCGTTGATGCCGCCGGAGCTCCGGAGCGTGCGCGAGACGTTGCGGGTAGCGATGACGATCTACCGGCCGCGGCCCTATCGCGCGGGACCGATCGTCTATGTGCGCGCGACGGGTGCGCAGAGTGACCGTGGCAATCAGATGGCGCTGTGGCGGAACGTCGCGCGCGCCGGACTGGTGATTGTCGAGGTGTCTTGCGACCACTTCAATCTGATCGCCGAGCCGAACGTGCAGATCGTCGCGGCGGCGCTGGACCGGGGGTTGACCAATAATGACAAATCCCGGGCTTAGTTTCCGGTGCTCCGGGGCGTCGCGTGGGCTTTGTCACGTTGACTCATTGAGGGCGCAAAGCTACCGGAGACGTATGTTCGCTCAGACGGCAGACGGATTCCGGGTAAGCTCGGTGAAATGATCCGACGCGTCAAAACGCTGAGCGAGCTGTTTGCGGCAGAGAGAAGCGCGCAGCAAATGTCGCTTGAGCGCGAAGTGCTGCCGGATCGCTCCGAAGCTCGAGAGAAACGCCTGGGTGCGCTTTGGATCGCGAAACCTTCGCCAACCGCCGCTCACGTTCACGCGTGGGCTGATGGCTATTTTCTGCGCGGTTGAAGTTCCTACGTCAACCGCGACAGTCCGGATACGGTGTCCTGGCGGCCCGAGCACCCATGTGGATGGAGCGGGTCGAGTGTGTTGTGTCAATGCGACATGCGCTTTCCGCAGTCACCGTCTACCCGCTTGACGGAACGGGAAGACGTCTGGCGCCGTTGCCCGCGAGCGATGCCGCCATTCGCGACGGAGTCTTGACTGTCCACCTGCAACGCGAGGGACAGATCTTTTCACCTTGGTACGAGCTGGTGTTCGCCTGAAGCGTTAGGTTCGAGCGGTGAACACTGATAGCGCTAACGATGGCACTCCCGTTTACTTCGGAGAACGTATGAAAGTCATACTGGCCAATAAGTATTTCTTTGGTAAAGGCGGTGCGGAGACCGTTTATTTCCAGGAGCGAGATTTCCTTCTTGGCGCAGGCATAGAGGTTGTCGATTTCTCTATGCGTGACGAAAGGAACGCTCCGAGTCCCTTCGCGGACACCTTCGTCAAGAATCGCGACTATCACGTCTACCCGGCCAGTGCGCTCAAGAAGGCGACGACAGCTTTGTCGATGATTCATTCGATGGAAGCGGTTTCACGAATCAAGCAATTGATCGTGAGGGAAAAACCAGATCTTCTGCATTGCCACAATATCTATCACCAACTTACACCATCAATCATCCGCGCAGCAAGGATGATGAACGTTCCGGTGGTTCTGACGCTGCACGATTTCAAGGTCGTATGTCCGACCTATTCACGCCTTCATGAGGGACGCGTGTGTACGGCGTGCGAGGAGGGGGACTTTTACAACGTCGTGCGTCAGCGCTGCTCGGAGGGTTCCATTGCGCGCAGTGCGCTGCTGTACGCGGAGGCGACTTACGAGCGCCTTCGTGGCAATTATCTGTGTGTCGATATCGCCAAGCGGTCACAACATCACGTTCTACAAGATCGCTGCGTTTGCAATCAGCGCGGCCCCTGCCGGACTGGGCGGGGCACTGTATGCACACTACCAGTTGCAGGTGAGTCCGCAACTCTTGTCGGTATTCATCTCGATCCTTGTAATCACCATGGCTTACGTGGGCGGGTTAGGGTCCATTTACGGCGCTGCCGGCGGAGCCGTTCTGCTCAACCTCCTGACAGAGCTATTGCGAAGCATCGGGGAGTTTCGACTGCTCGCTTACAGCGTGGTACTCATTCTGATCCTGTTCTTTCGCCCGGGCGGATTGGTCGCGCCGCTATGGCGGTTGCTGCGCGGAGGTCGCGAATGACACCGCTGTTGACTGCGACGGGGTTGTCCAAGCGCTTCGGGGGCGTACGCGCCGTCAGCGACGTGTCTTTCGCTATAGCGACCGGCGAAATCGCCGCTATCCTGGGGCCGAATGGGGCGGGCAAGACAACGCTCTTCAACTTGCTTACCGGCTTTGTGAAGGCCGACAGCGGTGAAGTTCGATTCGATGGAAAACGACTGACGGGGATGAATCCCGACCGGATCGCCAACCTCGGATGTGTTCGGACTTTCCAGATGTGTCGCCCATTCGCCGGACTCAGCGTGATTGAAAATGTTATGGTGGGCTGTCTCGCGCCGCGGGTCCGCGCCCGGGAGATGCCGTACAGCCGCGCCATGCATATGCTCGAATGGGTGGGCCTCCCGGAAAAGGCGTCGCTGCAGACCCACGCTCTGCCACACGGCGATTTACGTCGCCTCGAAATTGCCCGAGCGCTCGCGACGGAGCCACGCTTGCTGCTACTGGATGAGCCCTTTGCAGGCCTTGGGGCCAGCGAGGTCGAGAGATTCGCAGCGTTGATCCGGCAATTGCAAGGTGCTCAGGGGTTGACCGTGTTGATCATCGAACACAAGTTGCGGGAATTGATGAAGTTGGCTACCCGTGTGATCGTGATGGATTTCGGCGAGATCATCGCGGATGGCGAGCCGGCGGACGTCGTCCTTCAACCACAGGTCATAGCGGCCTATATCGGTAAGGTGGAGGATGCCAATGTCTTTACTCGACGTACAGGAACTCGAAGTGCGATACGGTAAAGCGGTCGCGCTAGAGGGGGTCTCACTCCGCGTCGAGACGAACGAATTGGTCGGCGTGCTTGGTTCCAACGGTGCGGGCAAGACGACGCTGCTTAAGGCGATTTCTCGAGTACTGCCGAGCACCGGAATGCTGCGCTTTAACGGCAAGGCACTCATTGGCGTGCCGGCACACAAGGTGGTGGCGCAGGGCATCTGCCATTGCCCGGAAGGTCGACGCTTGTTCCCCGAACTGACGGCAGAGAAGAATCTGCGACTCGGTGCTTACTTACGAACGGACCGTGGCAGCATCGACGCTGATCTGCAGCTTGTCTACAGTCTTTTCCCGGCCTTGCGCGAACGACGATCGCAACTGGCGGGTACTCTCTCCGGAGGTGAGCAGCAGATGGTCGCCATTGGTCGGGCATTAATGGGCAGGCCGAGGCTGCTCATGCTGGACGAGCCTTCAGTCGGCTTGGCAGGTCGTCTGAAGGCTGCAATCTTTGATGCCATCGATGAAATCCGGCATAACGGGACCGCTGTCCTACTGGTCGAACAGGATGCGCACGCCACCTTCGGAATTGCCGATCGCGTTTATGTATTGGAACAGGGGCGGGTTGCGCGCGAGGGGCCTGGTCAAGAACTTTTGGAGGATGGCGATATCCGGCGCATCTATCTTGGGCTTTAATACCAACTGCGCCCGAGCCTCGCGGCGGGCATCGCCATGACCGCGCGCTGCATTGGCTCAGAATTTTCGTCGATTGGGCCGCATCGCTGTCCGCAAGCTAGCGGCGTGCCGCGCCCGCCAAAACCATGCGGCGACTGTTCACACCTCGTGACATCTCTCCGATCGACGTGCGACTGCGTCGGGATCATATCGTCCCCAGAACCGGTGATTCCTACCGACGCAAAGAGTAGGATCGGGAGGTTAGTCCACATGCCGACTAGACGCTTGGCGGCCCGCGCACCGGGGTTCAGTTGAGGGGAAGGTTTTTTTGTCTGAGACATCGGTCCAGGCGCGTCGGCCTTTGTGTTGCCTTGCGACCTTGGACCGAGTCGGTATCCGCGTGTCTGCGGCTTGCGACTCAGTCAAACTCAGTTAGCGTTCGCGCGTAGGCCAGCCTAGAATTCTCTTGCTGAACAGTTCACTGCGGTTCAACTCAGCAAGCTGCGTCCGTCACGCTGCCGAGCGGCGGACAAAACTCTGTGCGCGGGGCTGAAGTGAGCTGCGGTCGGACTGCGGCGATCCGGACGGTCGGGCGACGCGGACCCCGAAGCGGCGCTCGCGGTTATGCCACCAGGTGCCCAAAGTCACGCTCGCCCGCCACGCAACAAGAATGGAATCGAAGCGCTTATCTTCGCATGTCAGGGACCCTCGCAATGCTGCCTGAGACTCGATACGCCAGGAGCGGCGACGTCAACGTCGCGTACCAAGTGTTGGGCAAAGGGCCGCCCGACTTGGTCGTTGTGCCAGGATGGGTCTCGAACATTGATATTGCATGGGAGGAACCCACGCTCGCTCGGTTCCTCACGCGGCTAGCGTCTTTCTCACGTCTGATCCTGTTCGATAAGAGGGGGACCGGCCTTTCGGACCGGGTTGCCGATATGCCAAGCCTCGAGGTTCGCATGGACGACGTACGCGCCGTAATGAGCGCTGTCGATTCGGAAGTTGCGGCGATTTTCGGCTGGTCTGAGGGCGGCACGATGTGCGCGCTCTTTGCTGCGACCTATCCCGGCCGGACCGCGGCACTCATTATGACAGGTGCCTTCGCGCGCCGCAGGTGGGCGCCCGACTATCCTTGGGGTCAGACCGAAGAGCAACTTCAGAAGGCCCTAGATCAGATTGAGCGCGAGTGGGGTGGCCCAGTGAAAATCGATGCGCATGCCCCAAGCATGGCGCAAGACGAGCGATTCCGCCAATGGTGGACCCGCAGGCTGAGGGCGAGCGCAAGCCCTGGGGCTGCCATGGCGCTGCTACGAATGAACGCAGAGATCGACATCCGACACCTTCTGCCCGCCATTCGGGTGCCGACATTGATCCTCAACGGCGTACATGATCGCGTGATCGATATTGGCGCGACCCGGTACATGGCCGAGCGCATACCGGGAGCAAAGCTGGTGGAGTTGAACGGCACCGATCACATCCCGTGGGGTGACAATAGCGATGTCATTCTTGACGAGATCGAAGAGTTCCTCACCGGTGTGCGACATAGCCCGGAATATGATCGTGTTCTGGCCACGGTTCTTTTTACAGATATCGTCAGTTCCACGGATGAGGCCGTCCGTCTCGGCGATCGACGGTGGAGCGACTTGTTGGACTGTCATCACGCGTCGGTTCGCCGCGAAGTCGCGCGCTTTCGCGGCCGGGAAATTGGCACGGCGGGCGACGGCTTTCTTGCCGCTTTCGACGGCCCCGCTCGGGCCGTTCGCTGCGCTTGCGCAATTTCGGACGACGTGCGGTCGCTCGGGATCGAAGTGCGAGTTGGCCTGCACACAGGCGAGTGCGAGATCATGGGCGACAACCTCGGCGGGATCGCCGTTCATATCGGAGCCCGCGTCGCGGCCCTTGCGCATCCGGGTGAAGTCTTGGTGTCCGCGACCGTGAAGGACTTGGTTGCGGGCTCCGCATTGTCCTTTCAAGACAGGGGAATGCACTCTCTAAAGGGCGTGCCGGGAGATTGGCGGCTCTTTGCGGTAGACCGCTAAAGCCGATATCGAGCTCGCGCGCATCGCGGTATGTACGCCACTTCAAAAAGTTGCTCGGCGACGAATGTCTCGTGGCCATCGGCGGATTCAACCGGTGGATGCAATAGTTTGCTGGAATCGTTCGGCGAGCGCTCTCCAGAGCGGACGTTGGAGTCATCAACGAATTAGTAAGGACTTTCCCGATCTCGTGGCATAGCGATATGCCAGGATGGTTGGTGCTGGGCAACCCATCTGAGAAGGGGAAAGTCATGGACAAGATTACTCGTATCGGCGTGGATCTGGCCAAGAACCTGATCCAGGTGCACGGCGTGGACAGCATGGAACGCGTGGTGGTCAGGAAAGCCATCTCACGGCAGAAGTTTCTCGAATGGTTTGCCAACCTCGCGCCGTGCCTGGTCGCAATGGAAGCGTGCAGCGCAGCCCACTACTGGGCGCGCAAGCTGCGCGCGCACGGCCATGAAGTCCGCCTGATCGCGCCGCAGTTCGCGGCGCCATACCGCAAGGGCGGTAAGCACGTGAAGAACGACAGGCTCGATGCGGAGGCAATCTGCGAGG
>NZ_VTUZ01000030.1 GCF_008369935.1 Paraburkholderia panacisoli
ACTGACTCGGCGTTCTTCCTCTCTATCGTGGTGAAAATCCATACCGTGTGCCCGTACCACGGGTGCCAGCGATAGAGAACTTCCCTTGACTCGATGATATGGGCGTTGTGTTGACGGCTTGTACAACCAGAATCGGCCTCATTCGAGGTTGGCCGATCAGACACCGGATGAAGCATACTTCGCCACGCTGCCAGCGATAAAATCGGCAGCTTGATTGCCTCAGAAATTCCACTTAAAAACTCGCAGATCCTGTCCGGACGAACGAGGCCACCTATCTGTTTTGCATTTACGCAGGTTTTTATGACTGCCGAATCCTTTTGTGAAAGACTGCTATTTGACGACTCAAAGCAGTCCAGCGTTAGGGGTTTGTGCGGGGACCTGCGGTCTGCGATCGGTTTAAGGCCGCCTTGCCTGAAGTGAGAAGATCGGTTCTCAAACAGTTACTCGATTCAGAGCTCGTCGTCACGACCAAAACACTTGATAAACATTGGTGTTATTACGGGAAGCAGTGACAAGTCTGTGGTTAAGGAGCCCGTTGCCGTGAGCTCGACGTTTCGCACAAGACCATCGAGATGAAAATCTACACTAGCCTTTTCCAGAATAGCATCACCGAGTTCAATTGTCTGTGTTAGGTCATCAAACGCGTCAGCGGCCGACGTGATCTCGACTCTCGCCACGGATCTTCCAGCTAATCGTATCTGACCTGCTCGGATTTTCTTGACACGGACTAACTGAAAACCCTTAGCGACTTTAAGCATTTTCAAGAACGCGGCCACGTCTACGACAATAGGCGAAACCGCTAAGCCAAACCCGATTGCGTCCGATAAAAATTGCACAAAACTTCGAAGGTTGCGGGGCCCCGCTGTTATACGGAGCAGGTAATGCCCTTTTCTAACGCGGAAAATAACAAATGCAAAGATAGAAAATCGACGAACCTCATTCCGAATTTCATCGCCAAATGGGTCAACATAAATTTCGGTATTATGGAGCTCCTCGATAAACTTGCCTTCGATTTGTCGATCGCTTACCGAAATAAGCTCGACCCCAGTAGACGCACCGCGTCGAAACCGATGCGTGGACAATGCGTCGGCAATCACGTTGATTCGCTCTTGGGTCGAAACTTCAAACCACTTTGTCTTTATCATGTGCCGCCAACGATTATTATTTAGTTGTCGCCGCTTGTGATTCTTCTAAAGAAGCGTCGGAGCTTTCATCTACAGATTTTTTTGCAGAGACAGCTGGTCTCTTTTTTGTCGACGTTAGCTTCCTTGCGATACCTTGCGAATTGGCAGGCAAAGATGATCGAGCCGCCGCCTCAATCAGCTTGCTTAACTCTCGGTCTTCTTCAAGCGTACATTGTGTTCTGCTAACCGCATATTCATTCGGCCCCATATATCCATAATAGCCACGCGGAAGGTAAGAGAATTTTGTACAGGTCTCTGGCTCAGAAAATTGAGCTTCGAATTCAAATAGATCGGAATCGATTTCAGAATTCCGAGTCGCTTGCCAAATAATTTTTGATATATAAAACCCACGCTGCGCGAGCGTTTGAAGTTCAGCAGACTGAAGGACACCTTCTCCGCGTAACGATGCTCGGGAAATATGTACGCCGAGTTGTACGTCTTTCGGATCCGATTCTTCGGACTCGTCAAGCTCTTTTATTTTTACTTTCGGCTTGAATACGTATACATCCGTAACATCATGGCGCTTGAAGCCCGACATCGCGTTTATCAGATCCGCGAAAAATTTCGATCGGACAGAGGGTAACGGCTCATTCTCTAAACTAATTTCGTCAATTTCCAAAACGCCGTCTACTTGCGCCTCTACATTAGAGAGGAGCGTCCGGCACCAGCCGTCGACCTTATCGTTTTGAGGGCCGCGCAAAACGAGGTCTTTGCCGGATGTCTCGACCGTAATAATTGCACTCTTGTTGACGATCTGCTTAAATTCGCTCTTGTCGAAGTGCATTGTCTTATATCTGACAGAGATCTGAAGAGTACCGTCCTTTTGATAGGACATTGTTGCAGAGTCGTCTTCCTTCTTGATCTGTTCAATGACTGCATGCGCGGCGGTCTCAAAATTCTGCATCTTTGCCTTCGAGATGACGCGGAACGAGGCAATACGCTCTGTTCGGGCTTTCGTGCCGAACAGACGAGCGAGCAGTTGAAAATCGTTGTAATCGTGCATCAGGCGAGAAAAATGCAACGCAAGTGCCTCGCGTGAGGTCTGATGCGAAACGACAATGCCTCTCGACATAAAAAGCTGTCGGAGATCAGAACGCGTCACTTTCGGCTGGTTGAGCGCTTCAAACAACGCCTTGTCGCTTGCGCTATAAATCGACCCAGTTTTCATTTTGCGATCCGATCCCATTTGATGTTTTCCTGCGAGAACGTTGTCTTGCGAACCTCTATCAGCTCAAGTTCGATTTGCTCGAGTCGACGCCGCTTGTACTCGTCGAATTTCCAATCGCTGATGTACATCTCGATGGCACGTTGAAAATTACTACGGATGCTGGTGTGTGGTGAACTGTGTGCAACCCGGACCCGCAGTGGATGAGATCCATCTAGAATTTGAAAACTCGATAACGTATCGAATAAGTACATGAACTCGTGGTGTGTCGAGCCCGCGCGGTTGTAGTAGATCACGTACCCGGCTGGAAAACGTTCTTCGACTTCCTCGGTTTTCTCGTTGTATTTCTTTACAACCTCGTGGCCAACGATCAAATAAGGGCCGGCGATCATCTCGACCGTGGCAGCCCGCGATTGCTTACTCCCATGAGTTTTATGGAGTTTGAGATCCGGGTAGTGAAAGAAGTAGTCTGAAGTGGGAAATGTTCCTTCCGAATGCAGTCGGTGGGTGTCCGCGATCACAGTCGTCATGTAGGCAATCATCGACGGATCAACGATGTGCAGCACCTGGTTTTGTTCAAGCGGCAATGTTTCCGTCGTTACACCGGGTTCTTCATCCAAGGGATTTTTTGCCTTGGTTTTTTTCTCTTCAAGCATAGCCATGAAGTCGCTGTCATACTCGGCGTCATGGTTGTATACGAACAACATCCCACGTACATCGAGAGACTCGTTTGTCAGGTCATAGCGACCTGACCATTCCTCGCTCACGCATGCGCAATCTATGGTTTGGGCGAGTGACCGGAGTGCAGATCGGATCGCGCTAGAGGAAATAGATCCTTTCGCGTAGCTCTTCAAGTCAGTATTGAGCAACACGCGGCGACCCAAATAAGGGTCCACGTAATGGAAAACGACGTCTACTGGATGTGTGTGATCTGCTTTCTTCCTTGGCGCATGTTTTTCTTGCTTTACGCACCGGAAGTTTTGGTCAAGTACCGGCACCCGTTCCCATCTAAACCATTCGAATAGCTCTTTCGATATTTTGTTCGCCAACTCAGCGATGCCCGCTGTTTCTCCGCCGCTCATTTGCCCCTCAGTCATAATTTTTATCCGCTTTCAGATCGTGTGTCGATCTGATCCCGTTGCGAATGATAGCGAGGGCATGCGGCGGGCACAACGCTTTCTAGGGGAGACGGTTGGCGACGCAAGCGTACACGGTTCCTGCTCTGGTTTGCTTTCGCCTCCCGTAAGAGCTCACCGTTACATGCCGCTTTCAAGTTGTAACCATGCAATTAACTGTCAAGTACGAGTTCATAACCCACAAACGTCAAACCCAAGTCTGCAAAGGGCCGGGCTCCGGTTAGGCGCACCCGAATCCGCGGTCTGTGGTGGCAATCGTAGTTAGCCGCTAGGCGCGTTCTGGTAAATTGCAAACAAGCGGCAGCAACTCAAAAGTTCGCCGATGAATTTACGAGGTAATGTCATGGACGTTCTTGATTTCGTCCCAAGCGTGTCGGCAGACGGAAGCAGAATCACCTTCCGGTTGTCGGATCGGATTGGCTCAGTCGAGTGTGCAATCACACGTGAGGTACTTGAAGCGTATTTCTGGCTGCCGCCCGGCGCCGGCGAAGTCCGCATGCTCAAGACGTTTGCTGATGGCCGCGAGCGCATTATCGCGGTCGCGGAAAGAAAAATGCGGGTGCGGCCCGATCAACCCGTCCGGCTCACCACCGCTGACTTCCTCGACAAGCGCTAAGCCGCCCGCAGACGATGCTTGCGCAGCAAACCCCCAGTTTCCCCTGCATGGGCACGGGGATGCCAAAGGACTGGTAGCACAGCAATAAAAAGCACGATCGTTCAAATGTTGCTAATTAACATTATGTCAAGTTAAAAGTCAAGTATGCGATGACTGGCGCTCCTCGTTCGTTTGCACGATTTTGCTCCCGCTTTTGCACAATTTTGTTCCCGGCTGTAGGCCGCACACCCTACCTTGCCGTCGGCGCGAAGGATAGACCGGCATTTCAGGTTGCGTACGCAGCGGGTTTCCGAACGCGTCGGTCGTGGTGACGGCGATATGGTCAACGTTGAAGTCGAGGCCAACGGCGCCATACTGCACGTCCAGCGTCACCCTGCGTGCTGGTGCATGACCGAACGATACAAAGGCGCGCCAGTGCCGTCCGTCCCAGTGCAGACGCCCTCAGGGCAGTATTCGCGGCCAGCGCCTCATCCAGCGCTGCCCGGTCGTGGTTGAACGTCACGCCGTTGATGACGAGATATTTTCGCTCGCCCCTGTTACGCAGGCAATCGGGCACACGAATCTTGAGCTGGTAATGACCGTCGGCCGTTTGCCGGAGCTGGCAAAGCAGGTTTCCCGCCGTCTCGTCCTTCGAGCCGACGAAGAAGATCTGGTGTGAGCGGCTGTCCTGCCAGGCACGCAGCCGCGCGTCGTGGTTCCTGAAACCTGACAGCGCGAGGTGGTGCTGCCGGGCGAACAGCTTGCGTGTTCCGCAGCAGATACCTAGTACGTTCGTGGCAAGCCGGCGCCCAATCCGGGCGAGCTTCGCCAGCAGACGCGCCAGCGCCACGCCGTTGTGATGCACGGTGTGACGCAGCTTCGCCTCGCGTTGCGGGTGCATGCGCCGCCGGTCGGCCGCAATTTCGGCGAGGCGCCCCCGTCGGGCATCGAGCTGGCCCTGCTGGCGGTGTATTGCCTTGAGCAGGTCCTTGCGCTCCGCGCCCAGCAGCTCGCGTGTGCCATCCAGTAGCCCCTGCAGCTCAATCGCAATCACGTTCAACATCCGGGCGGAGAGGCCGTGTTCGCGGCAGAACGCCGTCTTGTGGGACTTCGCCTTGCCGCCGTGGGCGGCGATGCGCGCGTACAGCTTGCGCTTCATCGAACCGTGCAGCGCCGCCATTTGGTCGAGCGTCTGCGCAACACGCGATGACAGGTTCAGGCGGGTCTGCGTGGTCGCCTGCATCCGGCGGCCAGCACCCGCAGGTTCTTGCGGCTATGCGAGCCATAAAGCCGCGACGAAAAGACCGTCAGGATTTCGACGTGAAAGAATTCACAGATCCGGAACAGCAACTCACTGCCGAAGCGCAGAAGGCGGTCTTTCGTGACCAGCACGAGACGCGCCACGCGCCCACTGAGAATGTCCGTCAGCAACCGGCGTAGCCCTTTTTTACGGTAATTCAGGCCGCTGCCCAGGTCGGTCATGACCTCGATATCGGCGAAACCTGCGTCAATTCGTCAGCGCCTCGCGTAGAGAAGCGCGCCGGGTGCGAGTATAGTGTCCGTCTCGTTAAAGCGCGTTCATGATTCGTTAGCATACCAAATACAATCGCATCAGGACCGTCACTACCGCTGCGCGGACCACTAATCAAAAGCGCTGAAGTTGTTGAGCCGTCACCGTCGTCAAACTAGGCAGTGGTAATCTCCTCGTTCGTGGCAAATGCGTGGTCATCAGGGAAGCGCTCAAAGCGGGGAAGGCGCAGCATAGCGATTGCCGCACCGATCAGGAGCGTAATCGCGCAAGTAAGAACCGTGTTGTAATTACGCGTCGCGTCGAATGACATGCCAGCCAACGCCGGCCCAGATGACACGCCAACCGCGTAGATCGAGTAAGCAATGCCATAGACAAATCCGTAGCTCTTCATCCCAAAATATCGCGACGTCATATACGCAATGAGGTCTACCTCCGCACCGAGGGACAAACCGGTAAGCATCCCAGCAAGCGGCGCAAGGGCCACGCCCCCAAACAACAGCAGCATGCAGCCCAAAGCGGTTCCGCAAAAAAGAGTGGCGGCGACGTAAGGGGCGAACAACCGATCGATCAGGTACCCGACAACCACGCGCCCCACAAGTACGCCGAGCCCGATAACCGATACTGTGCGCGCCACCGCAGCGACGCTCATACCCGCGTCGTGTAACAAAGGGGTCATGTGCACCACCAACGCTGAGACGGCTACCGCTGACACTGCAAATGCGAGGCTCATCCTCCAAAACACGCCGTTGCGCAGCACGTCCCATCCAGCGAAGCCTGCAGGTCGACTGCGCAACGTAACAGGCGCTTTAGTTTCGAAACCGAAGAATACAAACGGTAAAGGCAACAGCGTGAGTGCCGCAATGAGCTGATAACCGGCCCTCCAACCGTGGTCGCGAATAATACTCGAGAGCAGCGATGGCAACAGAACTGCGGCTAGGCCTATCCCGGTGAGCGAGATGCCGAGCGCCAATCCGCGAGCAGCAACAAAGTGACCGTTGACGGCTCGGCTATACGCAATAGGCGTCGCGCCTCCGCCGACCAGCGCTGCCACGGCGTAAAGTGCGTGAAAGGCGATAACGGAGCCTTGAAATCGACTGATCAACAAGAGCACCAACGAGAGCAGCGGGATAGATACCAGCGCGACCAAGCGCACGCCAACTCGGTCAATCAGATAGCCCAGAACCGGCGATGTCAAAGCGAGAACCAAAGTCAGATACAAAAAAGAGGAAGAGATCTCCCCCCGGCCCCATCCAAATGCGGCTTGGAGGGGGATGATAAAGCTTCCAAGACTGTAGAACGGAAGTGTTGTCAGGCCTGAGAAACATCCGACCGTCGCCGCCAGCAGGACTGGCCATCCGTGGCGAAATTCTGCGGCCTCGGCTCGTGAGATTATTGAGTGCTTCATGTACATTCTCCTGATAGTCGCGATTACTGATTTTTATTAAGGCGGCAAGAGCCGCGTTGCTATG
Source organism: Paraburkholderia panacisoli (assembly GCF_008369935.1). Classification (GTDB taxonomy): domain Bacteria; phylum Pseudomonadota; class Gammaproteobacteria; order Burkholderiales; family Burkholderiaceae; genus Paraburkholderia; species Paraburkholderia panacisoli. The sequence continues at coordinate 7,081 of NZ_VTUZ01000030.1, forward strand.
GCATCGAGCGGCCACCTGTCTTCCTCTGAATCGCCGCTTCGTTTTCCTGTCCTTCGCAATCGCCAGAGGTCTGAAAATAGCGCACAACACCATTCCGGTATCGACACAATGCCAGGTTTTCCAGAGATCGAATCGGACAGAAAGCGGTCGGAAGCGGAGCGTGTTGCCCGTTCTCCAAGCGTATCTACCGCGTCTCCCCACAGACTAGTTTCGTCATACCTTGAACATCGGCGGTGTCGGATCTATCGAGCCTTGGTAAATCGGTTTTAGAGGTTCACAGGAGAGTTCATGCTCCGTAGACTGACATGGACTAGCGCGCCGCAGAAATACCTTTTAGGCTTGCCGGCATGCCTTGTAGGTATAGACTTGAACACATCACGTCCAAACGTGTCGTCGATGTCTCGCTCAGTTGAATCCCCTCATGCTCTATCTCACCAAGTTGGTGAGCGCCCAGCCGGCGCGGAACGCCCAAATGTGTCCTGGTCAATGTCAAGCGATCCAATTTGTTAGCCTGAACGACGGATCCGCTTGTTGGTACCGAGCAGTGAGCGGCAAATGTTCGCTGCTGAGATCCGAAGTTTCGCCACCACCAAGCCTCGCCCCCGATACCGCTCTGTACCAAGAGTATCGTCTAAAATTTGTTGCGAATACCAAATCGCACAAGGGTTTGGTGGCTATTTGATGAATCGCCCGCGTTACCAATGTCCGCCACGGCCGCGGCACCAGTCGAGGAGACTCCTGTTGCTTTCTGGTAGGCACCTTCAACATAAACGTCGGTGCGTTTGGAAAGTAAATAATCGACCATCAGGCTGAATTGATTGAAGTGCTGGTTGCCGACGTTTTGCCCGTTTGCCGCCGCAACATTGACACCTTTGGTGTAGTCATATGCGGCGCCGACATATAAAAACGGCGTAATAATCCAGTTCACCCCCGCATCCACATTATTGAAGCTTGCGGTTGCTCCGCCCAAAGCGCTGATCCCGCCATACTGGATATTGGAATAGGACATCCCGATTCGTGCGGATCCCATCACGTAGGTGCCGCCTGCGATTGCCACCTGATACGAACTCGCGGTTGCGTAGCCTTTGTTCAGAATCCCTGTCAACTGGGTGCCGCTGGCATTGCCGGTAAAAAATCCCACTCCCGCGGAACTGCTCGTTGGATTCTTGAAGTACAAGTACGCAGCGCCAAGCGTCACTGGACCATTGACATACGCTGCACCCGCAGAGTACCCACCACCGCCAGTTATGTTGCCAGGCATTCCTCCGAGGCTCAATTCCGCGCCGAACGTCAAGCCACGGAAACTCGGGCTCGCATATCGTATTGCGTTGTTGGTGCGCAGCGAGTTCGCAGTGTTATCGAGATCGCCCGGATGTTGAAACGGTTCGCCAGCCAAGTAGCCCGCAGCCGTAACTGCCTGAGCGTAATTCACTACTGAGTCGTATTGACGGCCGAATGTAACAGTACCGTATCGTGTGTCGCTTAACCCGACAAAGGCCTGCCGGCCAAACTCCAGCCCCCCCTGCGCAAGGGCGCCGCTGTTCAGATTGACGCCCGACTCAAGGGTGAAAATCGCCCGGGCACCACCGCCCAGATCTTCGGAGCCTTTCAATCCCCAGCGGCTGCCATACGGTCCATTGAGAGAATCCAGGTAAAATCTGCGCCCGCCTGCGGGAAGCCCAGCGGCGGTGGCATTGTTATTGAACATGATCCCCTCATCAATAACGCCATACAAGGTCACGCTGCTTTGCGCGTGTGCGACCGTGGCGTACAAGGAAAATGCGCATATGGTAAGAAGTACCTTCTTTTCCATCAAATCATCTCCAATATATTTATCTTTTTTGATTAACGTAACGCTGCCTCCATCAGTGATTTGTGCGCCAGTTCTGATGGTGCCACCAACGAGCCGTATGAGTACGTTCTTTGACGCTTCTTCATCGGTAAATCTGAACACGTTTTTTACTTCTATATGTACTCCTATTTGAAATACTTGCATTAAAAAAATTCACTTACCCCCTCTAGTCGCACTCTGCGCACGTTATCCTTTGTCATTGAAGAACAGCACGTTGGCCGGATCGGCTGGAAGGGTACTACTCAATCCGTGGCCGATCGCGCGTTGTTATGCCGCTACGTCGCAGTCACCGGCTGGCTCCAACCTGGGCATCGCAGACCAAGCATTGGCTACGCCCCGACAGACAAGTTCGACGATATTCCGAGCGCAGACCGTCGCGTTGCGTGTACGTTCACACCGCCGTATCCAGAAAGACACATCACTATCTGGCATACGCGGGCGAACTTCCGCCTGCCGGTCGCGCACGCGGGAAATCCCGATAGTGGAGTCAGTGGTGGTTTGGAGACCACTTCTCCGGTCAGGATCGTGACCAGCAGATGTGGGGCGTCAATAGGCGGCGAATCGTCGGGACGCGCGCCAGCAGGCGACGCATTGACGACGATGTCGTGCGCGTCTCCGCTCCCGCATCGCGTCATGCTTTTTTAGCCTCATGGATGAGTTCGGCTTCATCATGGACGATGCCGAGCAGTCTCGCCTGGGTGAATTCGTCCTGCTCCAGCGCCTCTGCCGTGTTCTCGTACGCTACTCTCCCATTGACGAGCACGTACACCCGATCCGCGATCGGCAGCACCATATCCGCCTGATGCTCGACGATAATCACACTCGCGCGGTCGCGTAGACGCACCACCGCATCGAGCACTTCCTGCACAACAGCCGGCGCGAGCCCTTCGAACGGCTCGTCGAGCAAAATCGCTTTGGCTGGTGCCATCAAGGCGCGGGCAATCGCTACCATCTGCCGCTCCCCGCCGGAGAGATTCTCGGCGCGCGTGTCCTTGCGGTTCGCGAGGCGTGGGAAAAGCGCATAGATTTCGTCGACACTCACCCCGCCCTTGCGCGCCGCAAGCCGCAGGTTCTCGAAGACCGTCAGGTTTGGGAAGAGCCTTCTTCCTTCGGGCACCATTGCAAGACCGAGCCGGTTGATCACATGGGTTGGCTTGTTGGTAATGTCGTGCCCATCGAACGTAATCGAGCCGGAATTAACTGGCACGACGCCCGTGGCTGCTCGCAGCGTGGTCGTCTTGCCCACGCCATTACGGCCGAGAATCGCCACGACCTCGCCTTCGTTGAGCGTGAGGTCGAGGCCATCGAGAATCGTGTTGCCACCGTAACCACCTTTCAGATTCCTGATGGTCAGAAGCGGTTTTATCGCAGCTGCCCTCGCCACGCGCGTGTTCAAGCGCTCGGCAACCGGCAGCGTCCGCTTCGAGCGGCCCATATACGCTTCGATGACTTCCGGATGCACGGCCACTTCAGCGGGAGCACCATCGGCGATCAGATGTCCCCGGTGCAAGACACTGATGCGGTCGGAAATGGCCAGCACGCGATCGATATCGTGTTCGATCAGCACCACCGCATGATGATTCGCCAACTCCCGCACAATCTTCGCAACGATCTCACGATCAGCCTCGGCGAGGCCCGCGAGCGGTTCGTCGAGAAGCAGGATCTTCGCCCGAGTCGCTAGCGAGATGGCGATTTCAAGCAGACGCTGCTCGCCATGCGACAGGCTCTCGCACACCGCAGCGGCCCTTTCGACCAGTCCAACCGCCGAAAGCAGCGACCACGTACGTGCATTCTGTTTTTCCGAACCATGTGCATCGAGCCACACGCCCAAGCGTCCGCGTTCGGCCGCCTGCACGGCCACGCGCACATTCTCGAACACTGTCAGGTTGCGAAACACGCTCAGAATCTGAAAGGAGCGGCTCATGCCGAGACGCACGCGTTTGAACATCGCGAGGCGGGTGACGTCCTGCCCATCGAAGACGATGCGTCCGGCCGTCGGCTGCAGCACGCCAGTCAGCATATTGAAGAATGTGGTCTTGCCAGCACCGTTAGGCCCGATGAAACTGTGCAAACGATAAGGAAACACGTCGAGGTCGATCTCGTCTGCTGTGACAAGCGAGCCGAATCGTTTCGACAAACCACGTACCGAAAGAATCGGCATATTCGGGTCAGCGTCGATACGTGCGCTCCTATACGGCTCAATGACAGCGGGGCGCTCCGGAATCGTGTCGCGCACCAGCGTCCAGCGCGGCTCTTTCAGAAACCGCTGGACCAGCCCCTGAATCCCTTCAGGTGAAAAGAACGCGAACGCGATAATAATCGGCGCGAACAGCAACCACCAATGTTCGGTGAGGCTGCTCAACTTGTCTTCGAGCAGAATGAACGCAATCGCGCCCCATAACGGTCCGAGGAACTGGTGCACGCCGCCGAGTACGGTCATGAGCAGACTGTCACACGCATGTTCCCAGCTCAGGTTATTCGCATACGCGCCTTGCAGCATCAGGCAAAGTAACCCGCCTGCATAACCGATGATCGCCGCTGAGACAACAAACGAAAACAGTTTCAGGCGATACGTGTCATATCCCAGACTCGACGCGCGCTCTTCGTTGTCGCGCAGCGCCTGCAACGCGCGGCCGAATGGAGAGTGGACGAGTCGCCACAATGCCCACGCAGCCGCCAGTACCGTCACGCAAACGAACACGTGGAACGCTGGGAATGTCGCAAACATCGGGCGCGGCACGTTCTGCAGACCGTTCTCCCCACCGGTAACCTCAGTCCACTTGAACGCGATTTCGAATGCAATCTGCGAGCACGCGAGCGTCAGCAGCGAGAAATACAGTCCACGGCGTTTGAGCACGATCGCACCGATCACCGCGGCCATGCCCGTAGTGAGCGCGACGCTCAACGCGAGTGCGACGATCTCATTGCCGACGAGGCGCTGTAGAGACACAGCAACCAGATACGTCGAGGTGCCGAAGAAGGCCGAAGCGCCGAATGGCACAAGACCGCTATACGCGACCAGCAGATTCACTCCCATGCCGTAGAGCGTATATATGGCTATCTGCGTTGTGAGGTTAAGTGGCGTGCCCGTGATAGATAGCAGTACCGAGACGACGAAAAGGCAGATCGCGAGCAGTGCGATTGGGTGTCGTGTTACAAGCTTTAGATTCATTCAAAACGCTCCCAGCGTTCCCCGAAGAGCCCGCGCGGACGCACGAGCAACACGAGGGCCATCAAAACATACATCGCGACCGATGAACCTTCGGGGAAAAACTGCACAGCTAGCGCCGTGACCACGCCAACCAGCAGTCCCGCGACCACAGCGCCGGCAAATGACCCGAGCCCGCCGATCGTGACGATCACGAAGGCCGGCATCACGGCGGTGGTCGCCATACTGGGCGTAACAGTCAGCAACGGTGCGGCGAGCAGTCCCGCTGCCCCCGCCAGCAGTGCGCCGAGACCAAAGGCACCCGTCAGCACGCGCGGCAGATTGATGCCGAGCAGGCCGACCATTTCCGAGTCGCGGCTGCCCGCACGCAGGATGCGGCCGTACGGTGTGAACTTCATGAACCACCACAAGGCGACCAGGATCACGATAGTGGTGACGAGCACGAAGAGCCGATACTTCGTGAGCAGCAGAGGACCATAGACGAAAACGCCCGACAGCGCCTCAGGCGGACTGAACGCCAGTCCGCCCGCACCCCAGATGAGCCGGATCAGCTCCGTGAGTAGCAGCGAGAGGGCGAACGTGACGATCAGTCCTTGTAGTGTCTCCTTGCCATACAGCCTGCGAATAAAGATGACCTCAATCAGCACACCGACAGCGGCGACGAGCACGGGCACAAGCACGACCGCCCACCAGCCGAAACGCATAGATAGAGCAACCGCGAAGTACGCGCCGAGTGCAAATAGCGCCCCATGCGCGAAGTTGACGATCCCGAGCAACCCGCAAATGATCGAGAGTCCAATCGCAAGTAACACAAAAAGAAATCCCAGCACCAAGCCATTGGCGATCTGGGACAAGACAATGTCTGCCATGTCCGTACTCCTGGTTCCTGCTTGCTTGAAGGATCAGATCTGGCGCAACGGCATCACGCAGCCGACTTCCTGGCGCGTTCCGTAGAGCTTGTCGATGTCGGCGGGGTTCTGTGGCACAACCGAAATCTGGTCGAGCCAGTCCCACTGGTCGGTGACATGGTCCTTCACCTTGAATACTGTCCACCGACGGACCATCTGATGATCCCACGGGCGAAAAAATGCGGAGCCACTACCGTCGCTGAACTTGACCATTTCAAGGCTTGCCGCGATGTCGCTGCCGCTCGCGCTCTTTGCACGGTTGATGCCTTCGAGTAGCGCGTGAGCGGAGAACCAGCCGAGCCATGCCTGGGCGCCTGGCGGGCGGCCGTATTTCGCGGTGTACTTCCTAGTGAATGCCTGCTCTTCCGGCGAGTGTCCCGGCGAATTGAAATGCCAAGGTTTGCCGTAGTAGCCGGTTGCAGCATCGACGTTGATCGACCAAAGATCCGAATCGCCAATTATTGGACACGCGACCGGGATCCGGCCTTTCATGCCCATTTCCGCGTATTGCTTGAGGAATGTCGACAGATCGCCACCCGGCAAGCCGAGCACCACGACGTCAGGCTTCGCCTGACGGATCTTCAAAATGAATGAACTGAAGTCGGTGGTGTTCAGCGGCGTCGCGTCGGCGCCCGTCATCGTGCCGCCGGCTTCCTTGAGCAGATCCGCCATCGAGCGCTGGATACCTTGGCCGTACGTATAATTCGAGAACACGAAGTGCCAGCGCTTGCCGATCGCCAGCAACGACGGAGCGAGTGCGCGGCAGCAGACGGGCGTTGCGGCCTGCGTGCGGAACGTGTACGGATTGCAACTGCCACCAGTGAGCTCGCTTGCGGTGCCATTTGGCGCGAGGTAGGGTATGCGTGCGCGGTTTGCGACTGACGCCATCGCGAGCGACGTAGCGCTGTTGGTGCCGCCGATCACCGCGATGACCTTGTCCTCTTCCACTAGCTTTTGCATGTTCTGTTGGGCGCTTTGCGGATTCGGTTCGTCGTACCAGACGAGTTCAATGCGGCGGCCGCGAACCTCGTTGCCGGCGTCGTCGAGGGCCATCTTCACGCCATTGGCGATGACCTCGCCCTGCTCGGTCCAGACGCCTTGCTTCGCCAACACCAAGCCGAGCTTCACCGGCTGCTCGCCCTGTGCGCGCACGACCGCAGGTGCGGCGAGCATAGCCGCGCCGCTCGCGAGTGTCTTACCCGCGACGGCGAGCCAATCGCGGCGCGCCATGTTTAAACCCGGCTGACGCTCATCGACGTCATGCTTCTGGTGTTCGTCGTTCATCTGTCTCCACTCCTATGTCAGCATCCAGTTGTTGGGACGATGTCACCACCCACTTCCCAGACTTATCCTTTCTAATATGCTTTGTATCCCTAATATTTTTATCTTGGTAGACGTGGATAGTTACATTTTCCTCTCCTTCATGTTTTTGAAGAACAAGCACAGCTAGTAACGCGTTCAGACTCGCCCCACCGTCCGCTCACCAACTAACACTATCAGTCGTTACACTACGACTTCACATGGCACGTGGTGGGTATTCAGGTACGGGGTGTCGCCTGAAATCGCGTTGCGTATCCCGTGTCAGACGGTTTCTGGATCCATCGCAGTCAGCCCCAGCTTATTGTCGTAATGAACAATTGATCAGCTCATAGAACGCCCCGCCTCGGAATGCTGTGAATCTCTTCTTCACTGACATCGGTATCCGCGAAACTAGAACATCGAATGGCGGCACTGAAGACTTCCGGCACCAACTCCTGTGCAGTGGCTTCGGAGATGAACGCCACTGCTACCCTCGATGTGTTGCACAGCAAATGTCCCGCAAGTTGGGGCACCCCGGCTATCGATGATGTATTTACAATGAGCTTTTCCCCCTCTTGCTTGCGCATCCTCGAGAGAAAGGCACCCGTCCCGTGCACAACACCTAAAATTCAGACATCAAGTTGCTTCGGAGCGCCATCTAGCGGCCGCGACGAGACCGCGACAGCGTTGCGGCGTGTGTCGACATTACGACCGGGCTGATGCCATCGGCTTCAGTAGCGAAAGCCCTTCGGCAAAGACCCGTCGTCGGATTGACAGACTTGAGCATTTTCCCGTTTACGGCCATCATTTCACGGTCGCCGTAGTAATTTAGGAAGTTCTCCAAGCCCATGTTGATTCTCCGTTTCACGCAGCAAAAAAAGACGTCTGTGTCAGACTGCGCGAGATCACGCGGCCGTTTTTCCTCCATTCACGCCAATGACTTGGCCCATAAGAAATCTCGCCCTATCCGACGCAAGGAACACGATGGTATCGGCAACTTCTTCAGGAGTTCCTGCTCGCTTTGCGGGAACGCCCGCGACCAAGCCCGCCTTACGTTCGGGGGTACCCGTGAAACGGTCAAGCATTCCAGTCTCGACCGGACCCGGCGCGACTGCGTTTACCCGCACGCCAGCTGCGGCACCTTCGAGCGCGCCTGCCTTGGTCAGCCCTTCGACCGCGTGCTTGCTAGCGATATACATCGATGAGTTCATCGCGCCACGGCTTCCCAAGGTCGACGATAAATTGATGATGCTTCCATATCCTTGCGAAAGCATCACGCGCATCTCATGTTTCATGCTAAACAGCGTGCCCAAGACATTGGTGTCAAAGGCGGCCGCATAGCTTTCGGCAGTCTGTTCAATCAGCGGACCTGGACTACCTTCATTGCCCGCATTATTCACGGCGACATCCAGGCGCCCAAAACGCTCGACGGTCCGATCGACGAGAAAGCGCACGTCCTCCTCGTGGCGAACGTCAGCGCGAACAAATTCAACTTCGACGCCCAACATCCGCAACTCTGCGGCAAGCGCCTGGCCAGCTTCATCACGGCGCCCTGAAATGACGATATTTGCAGCCTCGCGAGCAAAGGCAATTGCGGTCGCTCGTCCGATGCCCGTCAGAGCGCCGGTAATAAGGACAATAGGTGTGGACATATCGAATTTCTCCATTGTTGGTGAATGAGGTTATCGTTGCAGGAAACGGTGCGAGATGGGGCATCCGCATTGAAGGAGGTGTGGCTGTCGCCGCCACTCACGTCCAAAGCACATGCTTGCTCTCGGCGCGAGGAGGCCGAATCCTCAACTCCACCGAACGGCATTTCCGGCAAGCCGTAGAGCCGGTAAAGGCCACTATGCGAACAATCGGGTGCGGAATGAGATAGCTGGAAATCTCGGCCGGGTTGTCATAGAAGAGACCGACCGTGCCCGCTGGCACGCCGCGTCTACGAAAGCCTGCAGCAGGGCTGCGGGCGAAGCGGGCGTTTCCTCCGGGGCATTCACCGGGGACGAGCAACCGCTCGCTAGGGCAGAACCCAGCTTACGCACAATTTGAAAGACTGGGAAATTCCTCGGCGTGAACGCCTTCACCGGCCCGACTGGCTCCTTCATAACCATCTGCTGCGCGGCCAATTTGCGTGACGGCACAATCCGGCCATAGACACGACGAACTTCGTCAGTGAACCATTCGATGATATCGGCGGCGGACAGCATCTCGAGATGCGCTTCGGAAATCGGCTTGCCCTGCTCCTGGGTCATCAGACGCGCGATTGATTGTGCACGTTCACGCACTAGAGCAGCGGCCTTGCGTACCACTGCAGCTCGTTCGTTAGACGGAACTTTGCGCCAGGGGTTAAAACCCCGTTGTGCCGCAGCCAAGGAACGATCCAAATCCAGGATGCTGGCGTGCGCGACTGTCCCGATCAACTTGCCGGTCGAGGGATTGATGACGTCAAGTGTCTTGCCGTCCGCAGTGTCGCACCGCTCGTTATCAACCAACAGCCGGGTATCTGAATAGATTGACGTGCTCATCCGATCTTCCTGTTCGTTTGAAGGTGACCGCCCCGTGCTGGCAGGATGCCTGTTTCTTCCCTACTTGGGAGCTAGTGCGGTGACACCTCGTCAACGCACTACCGGACATTCTAGCCATACATCTGACTGTAGGAATCGCTAGCTCAAGCGCAAACACAGGGTGGCCACCGCCTACTTGCAATCCAAGAGCGCATCTGGGCTTGCAATCAGCCAGCGGTTCTGCGCGCTCTTCTTCTTGGGCTATGTGACAGCGGAAAACAAATGAGATGCAAGGAGGGAGCTCGTTATATTGACAACGAGGGGCCCCGGGATTTCGCTCTCCTGTTTCGCAGCAATCCACTCAGAATCACTAACGAAGGCGGCCCAGAGAGCTTCACGCTCCTCGAGCGTATTCCATACGAGCATATACACGAGCTGATCACCGTCGACCTTGGGATGCGTCCTCCAGAAACCGGCGTGACATATCCCCAGCCGAGCCCAGATCCCCAACGTATGCTGCTGAAATCGTCGCAGGAGATCGGGCATCCGGCCGGGCACCGGCGTATAAATTCGAAGTTCATAGACCATCGATTTCTCTCAAAAAGACCATGTAAAGCACATCGAGATACATCGCTTTTCGCCCTCCATCCGGAGCAGCGATGCTCAGCCATGCGTTGCGCAGCCTCTCTTGAAACTTACATCGTGCTGCCCGACGTCCATCCTCCGTCGAAGGACAGAATCTGACCATACGAAAAGTCGCTTTCCGGTCCAGCCAGGAAGAGAACTGACTGGGCTAGCTGCAGCCCGGGTGCGAGCCGACCGCCGGGACACTCCGCCAGACGCACACGAAATTCTTCGGTCGTGCGATATTCGCTTGGCCAGTACGTCAGATTATCAACGTAGGTCTGCGCCGTGGCGTTGATATGCACATAGGGCGCGACTTCCATCGCAACGTTTCTCATGTAGCCGAACTGCGCACCTCGCGCCGCACCATATATGGATACTCCGCCCTTTCGACCGCGTAGCGGGGTGGCACTGCCCACGACGACGATTTTGCCCTGCTTGCGTGCAAGCATCTGCGGCAGAACTGCCCTGGTGAGCCGGTGCAGTGGATATACGATCCGTTGCATCGCCAACTCCATGTCTTCATCGGTCTTTTCGGTCGCAGGTGCATACTTGTGCGGATACGCCAAGTTTGCGATAAGAATGTCGACATGCCCAACCTCGCGGATCAACTTGTCTGCGGCGTCCGGCGGTGTCAAATCACGCGACTCCGCAAACACCTCCGCGCCCTCTTTTTTGAAGAGTTCAACGATATCCGCGCCGTTGTACTCGTTACAGTCCGTCACGATTACGCGCTTACCGGCCAGCCGTCCAGTCATCTAAAGCCTCCTTTTTCACGGGAACGAGAATATGACCGATCAATCCGCCCTCTTTGGCAAGACCATCGGCACAGCATGAAATTCGCAAGAGTCTGGCGACGTGTTTGCGGCGAATGAACATTCGTCGCCAATGATCACAGACGTCTCAGGTCACGCTGCGTTGAGCCTTGCCCGTCGACGAGATCCTCGGCATGGGAGTGACTGTAGAGACTGCTTGCGTCAGTGACCAAGACTTTGTAAGCTGCGGCTCATACTTTTGAAGCATTGGCCTAATGGAACTCCGACATTTGCGATATTTCATTGCCGTCGTCGAGGAAGGCAGCTTTACTGCGGCCGCGGAGCGACGTTTGCATACGGCTCAGCCATCACTGAGCCGCCAGATTCGCGATCTGGAATTGGAATTGGGCACTGAGCTTATCGTTCGCGGTGCGCAAGGCCTAACGCTGACCGTCGCCGGTCAAGTGTTTCTCGAGCATGCGCGATTCATCCTCGCAAGAGTTGAAATCGCGCGCATGGCAACGCAACGCGCCGCTCGGTCCGCGAAGACATCGTTCGTAGTCGGCTTTCTGTCCGGCTATGAGGTCGCCCTATTGCCAGAAATACTAAGTATTCTGCGCGACGAATTGAGCGATGCGGAACTAACTCCGATCAGTTCAAGCTCACCGGAACTTACGCGCGACCTTATCAGCGGCAAAGTCGATCTCGCTTTCATCCGACCATATGACACGCCTCCGGAACTTGCTTTGATGCTAGTAGCAAAGGAACCGCTCGTCGTCATCATGCCCCGTGATCATCCGATGGGAGGTCGGACAACAATTCGTCTTGAGGACATCTCCCGCGAGACGCTCATCAGCATTTCGCGCACGGTTTCTCCCGCGCTTCGACGGGCGATCGATGAATTCGTGGCTCAGTCAGGCGTGACTTTGGCTGCGGGCCTGGAGGCCGATCATCTTCACATGGCGTTTACGCTGGTGCTGTCCACGCCCGGAGTTTGCATTTTGGGAGGTTTCGCCCGACGTCTTCTACCACCATCGGTCGTTGGCATTCCGCTCGAAGGTGGACAAGCTGCCGTCGATTTGGCGATTGCCTATAACCGGACCAACCCATCGCCTATTCTGCAGCATTTCCTTTCCCAGGCTGATGCCCTCATTGCCAGGCGACCGCTCGGCGACGTGACGACGTTAGCCGCTGCGCCATAGAGCCTCCGGGCAATACTCCCTGCTCCGCCGCGACACATTGCGTCCGCACTCCACGGCTATCCCCGGTAATAGCTTTCCCTCGCCTGCATGCCCATGAGGCATGAGGCAAGGCCTTCAAAGTCTTAGCCATCCCCTTATACGCGAGCTAGAGTCGTGGTTCAAGGCCCAAACAGCGGCTGCCACGCGTCGGCGAGAACCACAGGTTCGGGCCGGACGGAACGTATATGAGATCGTTGAACGGCGATCTCGTCGAACGAAGGATCGATTCGAAACCATGATTGAAAACCCGCCAACCCTTGCGCTCTCACAGCCCCCCACTAACGCCCTGATCCAACGTATCCAACGGGCGCTGGACAACCCGATTACCGACGACTGCACAGTCGACCCGATCCGGGAGCTGACGGAAGTACTCGCAACGGTGGGGCTTGATCTTACCTCCTCAGGTGGAGCGATCCGGTTTGTCGGTCGCGATCCGATTGTCAGGAGCGCACTACCACTCGCGACCATGGCGGCTATCGCATTGATGGCCAAAGCGATATCAGTTGCAGATCTTTGGCGCTTTCGAGGTGGCGCCGCGCAAGACCTTTCAGTCAACCTCGGACAAGTCTTGCATCGGCTGTGTCCTTTCTACGATCGAAAATGGGAACTCCTGAACGGATATCCTCCCGGAAACCCCGCGGATCCGACCAACCCATTCATGCCGAACAATATGTTCAGGACGCGCGACGGACGCAGGATTCTGCTCATGAACATTTACCCGTCCTTGAAGACAAAGGCACTGGCGTTTCTTGGCTGCCACGACAGCCCGGCCGCAATCGGGGAGGTCGTCCGCAAATGGGACGCGTTCGAATTGGAGGAGGCGATGAATCGCGCCGGTCTGCAAGCTACCGTCGTACGTAGCCCCGCAGAGTTCCTCGCAGAAGAACAAGCCCAGTATGTCTCCAGCTTACCGTTGATTGAGATCGAAAAGGTTGGCGATAGCGATCCGGAACCGTTCACTACCAACCCAGTGGCACCATTGTCCGGTATTCGAGCTCTGGGCTTGTCACACGTCATTGCCGGCGCGGGTTGTGGTCGAGCCCTTGCCTATCACGGCGCGGACGTCCTCAACGTATGGCGCCCCGAAGATTATGAGCTTGATTTCAACTACTACACAGCCAATGTCGGAATGCGATCGACCATTTTGGACGTCACGCGGGGCGATGAGATGGCGCGTCTGAAGGCTCTGGTGGCAGATGCTGACGTGTTTTTTGCGAATCGCCGGCCGGGCTATATCGAATCGATCGGCCTGTCGACCGACGACTTGGCCCTGATCAGACCCGGTATTGTACACGTCGATATTTCGATCTACGGTGCGCGTGGTCCATGGGCCAACCGCATCGGATTCGACCAAACGGCGGGCGGCGTGTCAGGCGTGTTGGCTCTGGAGGGCTCGGTGGAAAACCCCAAATTGCCGGAAATTTTCGTCGTCAACGACTACATCACCGCCTGGTTGGCGAGTGTCGGAGCCATGGCGGCACTCAAACGCCGGGCAGTCGAGGGCGGAAGCTATCGAGTCCGCATCTCGTTGGCGCGCCTATCGCTCTGGTTGCTTCAAATGGGGGTGTTTGATAAAGCCTATGCGTATAACGTCGCGGGAACCGATGGCGAACACTCCTATTTGGCCCCAGAGCTCTTCCAGGTGGAAACACCATGTGGCCATTATCAGGGCGTTACCGATCAGGTGACGATGTCCGGTACGCCAGGTCACTACCAGACTCCCCTGGTACCGCGAGGCGCCAGCAAGGCTGAGTGGTTGCCGCGCTAACCGTAGCGGAACGCGCCCAGCCCGAACGGCAGGACAGTTGAACATCACAGCTCTTGCGGGATTTTGAACACATCTAAATGCTAAAGAGGGCCGGGTGCGGAATTATTCGCACCTATCGTTTGTTCTTTTCAGGATTTCAGAACTATCCGTCGTTGCGGCACCGGTATATTGGGCAACCGATTTCATGTGCACACCGACTGCCGACGCCGAGCCCACCGAGCGTGAGCAATACCAACCCTTCTACTTGTCCGCTGTCCAAAACGCTGAAGTACATGCCGGCCCACCCGCTCCCCCGATGCGGCGGAGTTTGATGACGTGTCAGAACAACATGTTCGACTGGTGCGGTAACGACGCAGATGCCGGAATTGCCCATGTCACTGCGCCAAAGTCAGGTGCGCAGTCGATCACCGCGGTCTCCAGTGGCGGCATAGCTCGAGTGATTTTCCCCTGACACCAGAAAGAGCTCGAAAGCACACACGGTTTCTGGGTGTAGTCGAGACGCGCGTGCAAAAATCGCGCGGCCCGCCACAGTCCCGTGAGCACAACGTAAAACGGGACGGAATTCGCCCATCCCATCGCCACACCAAACGAAGGCTCTACAGCACTACTTCGATAGATCCGCTATTGCTGCCTCGATCCACTTCGGCAGATTGTCCTTGATGTCGCCATTGGCGTCGCTCGTTCGGGTCGTACACAGCGGGTTTGACAACGACTCCATTGCGCTTGAACGTGAATTCATCGAAAGGATTGTCTCCTTTCGCGCACGTACCGTTGTTCGGACATTTCAGATTATGGAGGTATGCAGCCGACTGAGGATGTAGTCCAGGTTCGGATCAGTAAAACTAAAACCGATGAAGAGGAATGTCTTCGACACTAGGTCCCCACTAAGTGCGGTAACAAAAGGAGCGTGGGTCTCGTAGTACCGTTCGTACTGCTCTTTGTATAACACGGCATCCGCCGGCACCGTGACGTCACCGTGCATCTTGTACACAACAGCATCGCGCTTCGGACGCGTGTTGTTCAACTGGGAGCTATTGTGTTTGGGCTGCCGAAGGTGTGACCGACATCGTGCTCGAAGACCTGTCGATCTCGAAGGACGCCACGTTCCTGCGGCACGAGTTGCACAACGTGAAATACAGCCGGCTGCTCAGACTGCTGCGCCTGTCGTCGCTGAAGCCGTGACTCCTGTCGATGTGTGAGAAGCGGCACATTCGGGTGCACACAACTCACGCGGCGTATTCAAGTCAGGAATGCCCCAGATGCCACACCATAGACAGGGACAACCGCAAGACACAGAAACAGTTTGAATGTATTGGCTGCGGCCTCAGGGCCAACGCCGACACGAATTCCGCCATCAATCTTCACCGCAGGCTGACCGATGATGTTCTGAGGGAAGCCCCGCATACGGTTGATGCTCATGGTCGTCTCGCACCCAGGCCGATGCGGTACAAGGCGGTGAAGCAGACGTTGCTCGAGCGATGGCAATGGAGTAGCCCCTTGATTCTCAGGACAGGCGGCACCTCTTAAAATAAGAGGTAGTCTGTGACTAGTTTCAAGCCTAGGCAAATCGTGGAAAGCATTGACGTTCTGACCGAACCAGAGCGCCGTCGTCGGCGTTCGGTTCAAGAGAAAGTGGCCATCGTGCAGAAAACCCTGGAGCCGGGAGCAACGGTTTCGGCCGTTGCCCGACGGCACGGGGTGAACCCAAACCAGGTGTTTGCGTGGCGCAAGCAATATGAGGACGGCAGCCTGGCACCGGTGAAGGCTGGAGAAGCCGTGGTACCAGCCTCACAGTTAGCCGCAGCGATGAAGGAAATCAGGGAACTGCAGCGTCTGCTTGGCAAGAAGACGCAGGAGGCAGAAATCCTGAAGGAAGCAGTCGAATATGGCCGCTCAAAAAACTGGATTGCGCGCTCGCCCTTACTGCCCGGGGACGACCAATGAAAACGGTCTGCGATGTTCTCGGCGTTGCGCGCTCTGCTTTGGCAGTCAGAAAAGCCCGCTCGCCGGACTGGCAGGACGGCCGCCGCGCCCAACAGACCGACGACACGGAGCTGGTCGCTGCAATCCACGAACAGGTGGCGGGCTTGCCGACTTATGGATACCGGCGAGCCAGGGCATTGCTGCGACGTAGTCACGAAATGACTGGTGCGCCGTGCGTGAACGCCAAGCGGGTCTATCGCGTCATGCGCGACCATCAGTTGCTGCTTCGGCGCCTTGGCCAACGTCGCGATACCCGCCGGCATGATGTATTGATATCGAAAAAATCCCAAACAATATGTCAACCCGCCCTCGATGCTGGATATGGTGGCGATGGACTGCTTACCCGGACTGAATTTTTCGCTGCCAGAAATCATTCTCGACTTCGTTGACGTCGTCCTCGCTCTTGCCGTTGCCTCGTCGATCCATCGCCGCGCCCATTCGAGTGCGTACTGCTGTGCCGCCTCGCTGTTCTTGAAGTTCGGGCCAATCAGCCCGGATCGAGCGACCCGCCGTGCATCCCGTACGATCTCGGCCCATCCGCGAAACCGGGAGGTAGCGACGGAATCGGCGGCAAAGTAGATGACGTATCCGCGCGGGTCGAATTCACGTCTACCTTTCGACGCAAGGCCCATCCAGGGCGAGACAGTCCGATCGTTGGACAGTGGGCGTTCGACCGGAGCGTGTGATTGGATCCGCTCGGGTACGGTACTCGAAGAATTTGGGAGCTGCAGTGCGATCTGAGTGAACGCATCCACTGCCTGACGTGGTTGCCGTGTGCCATGCGGTGTCTGCCACGACGCCTGATCTTTCCAGAATACCTGGCGAAGCCCTTCGTCCTTGGTCAGACGATCAAAGGCGCTTGGCGCGGCATGGCGGAGTTCCAGGAGGCCGTCCGGACCGCAACGAAACTTGCGTTCGGCGGCCGAGAGGATCCTGTGCATTTCCGCAAGGGCACCGGTCGAACGCCATTGTTCAAAACGGAGCCGGCACGTCGGTATTGACGGAAAGGCGCTCGGCAGCCGGGACCACGGTTCACCACTGGTTAGTATCTACAGCACGGCATTTGCCACGACGCGAGCCGGCACGCGGGGCCGGCCGCGTTGCCCATGGCCGATGGCCGATGGCAGCATCCGACAAAACGGGGGCCAGCTGCAGCCATTCTTCGTCACTGATTTCATTGAAATGCATGCTGCCCTCCGCATACCCATTGCATTGCGCGGGACCTGGTGTCTCCGGTCGCGCTACGCGCTGGTCGCCGCCCACGTTGATAGGGACGACAGGGCAAGCAGATCCTCGACGCAATCCGATAGCTCACAGAGCTCCTGAGACCAATGACTCTTGGCGTCGTGCAGATGTTGCCGTCTGAGATCGCGCAGCGCGTTGCCGAGGCGTCGGAGGGCCTCGGGCTCGCTGTTCGTCAACGGCCAGCCTCTTAGCAGATGCGTCAGCGGCACGACGCTTCTGCTTTCGCACCACAGGTCGAAAAGGTGCAAGCACATCTCGTTGACTTGCTCGATAGAGTTTTCTCGCTCAGACAGGTAGGGGATCATGACAACACCCAGATATGGAACGATTGATCTGCGCATTCATCGTATGCGACCAGTTAAGTGTTCCTGGTAAATCCGTTTAGATTTGGCTAACCAGGCAGCCTCTTGAAGCCGAAAAAATCACATTTCGACAGCTTCCGATTAATCACAGGCACCGCGGGCATAGATGCCATTCCGACCGTAATCGAATTGGATATATATATCTCTCCGCAAACGTGTGTTAGCTCAGCGACTCGAGGCGAATAAAGCACGTCAGATCCTCGGTAGGAAGAACTCCATTCAGAGTGAAATGATGATCTGTTGAAGCGCTCCGGTCCTGTGCGCGTCGCCGATGCTCAGCGCTCACTGCATCACCGTCCTTGCCAACTTGCTTGCCCTTGCGCCGAAAATCAGGGATATCTGTATAGGGGGCGGGCTTTTGCTGGGTCGCGTGTTTCTCCAGCGATCGGGTAACGCCGCCTGTTTTCCGATTGCGCTGAAAGGTCAGTATTCCCGCTTCCTGAGGAAGCGATATTGTTCGCGTCTCTCCGAATGCGATCGAGTAATGAAAGTCGACACAAATT
Organism: Paraburkholderia panacisoli; assembly: GCF_008369935.1. GTDB lineage: Bacteria > Pseudomonadota > Gammaproteobacteria > Burkholderiales > Burkholderiaceae > Paraburkholderia > Paraburkholderia panacisoli. The sequence continues at coordinate 25,294 of NZ_VTUZ01000030.1, forward strand.
ACCGTTGCCAATGCATGTGCCATAGACACTGCAAGACCGCTTGCGGACGACATTCTCGGGGTCCTGAAGTCACCTTCACCTGGACACGGGCGAATTCAAACGTCTCCAATAGATCACGACGGATTTCAGAACCCGACATTCGATGCTAATAGGGTACTTTCGACTGAAGTCCGAGAGCTTTACGGACCTTGTCGCCACCTTCGAAAACCTCGGACAACGGCTCGTTTCCTTTGCGGAAATAATAGTACACACCCATCAGGCCCATTGCACATGCCGCAAGGATTGCAGGAATCGCCAGTCCAAGGAAGATAGCCCGGAAACTCAATCCAAGTGTCATCAGAATCCCACCCATAGACGCGCCCAGAATTCCTCCGAAGCGGCCCATGCCAAGCATCCAGCTAACCCCAGTTGCCCGGCAGTGAATCTGGTAAAACTGCGCAGCGACTATGGGCATCGTTGTTGTCGCGCCCATTGCAAATCCCGTCGTAAAGACGAGAACCCGCAGCAGAGATACATCTCCTGGATTTAGTCCTATCGAAATAATCGAAACAGCCGCGCATCCATAGGAAATACTCACGACGACATAAGTGCTGAACCGATCAATCAGCCATCCCATCAATATGGTGCCGAACATGCTGCCAAACATGAACATCCCAGTCACCACAGCGGCCTGCGGCATCGGCACGCCCGATTCCTTCATCAAGGTTGGGAGCCAACTCGTCAGGAGATATACGACGATAAGCCCCATGAAAAAAGTTATCCAGAGGAACCAAGTTCCTGCCGCGTTCCCTTCGCTAAAAAGAGACCGGATAGAAGAACGCGAATGTCCCCCAGCTTCTCCCGAAAGATGGAACGTTAGTGTTTCCTCTGCTGGCAAAGGCGCAATTTTTCGGAGAATTCTTGCGATTTCTGCGCTCGAAGCCGCCCTCCACGTCAGGAATCGCACGGATTCTGGCAAGGTCAGCATAAGAACGGCCGCCAGAGTCACTGGCAACAGACCGCCGAGCCCAAGTAAGCTACGCCAGCCGAACATTGGGATAACTGAGGAGGCGACAAAACCCGTTGACGCAGAGCCAAGTGCGAAGCCACAAAACATCAACGTAGACAGCAAAGCACGCTTGCGCCGAGGGGCATATTCTGTCATTAACGTGACGGTATTTGGCATGGCTGCGCCAAGACCTAGTCCGGTAATGAATCGAAATGCGGTCAGGGACCATAGCGACCAAGCGCCTGCGCTTAACGCACTGGCCACACCGAAGACCAGGACCGATGCAACAATCACCACCTTCCTGCCATGCTTGTCGGCGAGCGGTCCAGCCGTTAGCGCTCCAATTGCAAGTCCGAAGAGAGCAGCACTCATCACAGGCGCTAGTGCCGCCTTACTGACGTCCCACTCTGTAACGAGCGATGGTGCGATAAAACCCATGGCGGCTGTATCGAGACCGTCGACAGCAACCACCAGAAAACACAGGAACAAGATCAGCCATTGGTATGGCGAAAATCGGTTTTCATCTAAAAATTGCTGGACATCGATGGGGGGCGGATTCATGCATTATCTCCAGATATTTTCGTCTAGTAGTCAACTACATAGTCTTTTGGGTGATCTCTACGCCGGCGCATACACACGCGAGTCTTAAGCTTTGTCTATCTGCCACTATCACTTCACAGGAACTCGCCGTAACACAGCCGCCGTTCAAGGTGCCGCTCTACACAGTCGCACCACTTGGGTTGCCTGCGAAAAGGCCTTAGCCCGGCTCACCCGTCGGATCTTTAAAGAATCTCTAACCAGCCGCTAGCGAGACCAACCCATTGTGATATGCCGCAGCGATCGAATATCCACTACGCGGCTTCGCTGCAAACCGCAAGCGCGGGGTGTCCCGCCATTGTCTTTCCGACAGCGGTACTGGGCACCGGTGGATCTTCGCGCAGATGTTAGTCGGAGACGACACGTTGTGTATGCGTTGGGTCTGCGCACTACCCGCCGTGCGGCGAGCGCCGGTCAGGTCAATGTATGGGCGACGATCGCCCTCCGTCGGCGTACGCGGCGCGGCATGTTGGCTCTCTATGCCAATTCGAAAACTCTCGAAATAGACCACGATCGTGTTCATCTTTATCCATTTCAACTTGGCCTCCGCGAAACCATGGTTCCGCTCACACCAGTATGTACGGACATAGTAGAATCTAAGTTCTCGGTTGTAAACATTTTTTGAAAAAAATCATCCTTACTCCGCTTGGATCATTCCTGAATTCTGACGCTGCAATTCTTTATGCTAGGATGTCCGTACATAGTGAGATTGACTGGCCCTGGAAACCGACCAAGGTCAGTGAACGGAAATTGACGTTGCCGTTCTTAGGGGACGCCGCATTCGCGCGGAGGTTCTACCAGCAGGTGACTGGAGCGGCCCCCGGAATCACCGGACACAGTCTCCCACTTAAAATAGCGGCATACGACTGTGTTTTTGACTAACAACAAGCAAGAAGTGATGGAAGTGTTGACGGGACCGGAGCGCCGGCGGCGGTGGTGAGCGGACGAGAAGCTGGGGATGGTGCGAGAGAGTTTCGAGCCGGGCAAGTCGGTCTCGATGGTTGCACGCCAGCACGGCCTGAATCCGAATCAGCTGTTTCACTGGCGCAAGTTGTATCAGGACGGCAGCCTGTCGGCCGTCAGTGCCGGCGAGGAAGTCGTGCCGGCGTCGGAGCTGAGCGACGCACTCAAACAAATCAGGGAGCTTCAGCGACTGCTCGGAAAAAATGGTATGGACGCCTCCTCATCGCATAATTGAGGCCTCGTCCTACCGGAGAGCGCAAATGGAATCGACAGTCGTGGGTGTAGACATCGCCAAGCGGGTTTTCCAACTGCACTGGATAGTTGCAGATACCGGCGAGGTGTTCGACAGACAGCTTCGTCGTACCGAGTTCCTGGAGCACTTTTTAGTGAACGATGCTGGCGAAGCGCTGGGTCGCATGATCAGGCTTGTAATGGCCAACGCGAAGACCGTGGCCATGCGTAGCGCTGTCACGTCGTGCGATGTCGACGGCTTGTTCACATTGAAGTAATTCTGTACGTGACGAATTTACCGATACGCATTCGACCTGAAATTCAATATGTGTGAACATGGAGAACGCGCAAAATGGTCATCAAACGGATTCAATACATTGAAACTTCGAGTGGTCAACTTGCCTATCGGATTGACGGAAGTCCGGATGCCGAGCCCTTGTTGCTTATACAGAGATTTCGTGGCGTTATCGACGAGTGGGATCCTGAGTTCATCGAAAAGCTTGCGGCTCATCGCAGGGTTATCCGCTTCGACAGCGCGGGAGTTGGGCGTTCAGAAGGGAACGCTCCAACCACAGTTACCGAGACTGCCAACATTGCGTTTGAGTTCCTGGACGCACTCAAAATCGACGCCGCTGACATACTCGGTTGGTCGTTGGGGGGGTATATTGGGCAGGCAATGGCACTCCGTTCGCCCGAGCGTGTGCGTCGGTTGGTCATTGCGGGCTCCGGTCCGGGTGCAATCACAGAGGGCGTAAAGCGTCACCCTCGTGTCAACGAGATCGCCCCTAAAGAAACGGTCGATGATGAAGATTACCTCTTTCTATTCTTTGCGGACTCTGAGACAAGTAGAGCTGCCGGCCGCGCTAACCTGGCGCGAATTGCTGCTGACAATGACGGGCCTGCTACCCCAATGCTCTCAGTTATGAACCAGCTCAAGGCGATCGTGAACTGGACAAATGGTGGTGACGCCGCGCGGCCTCGGCTCAAGGAACTTTCCATGCCCATCCTGGTGGCAAATGGAGTGACAGATGTCATGGTGCCGACGTACGGTTCATTTGTCATTTCGCAAGAGGCACCAAACGCCAAGCTTGTGCTGTATCCAGACGCTGGGCACGGCTTTCTGTTTCAACACATCGACGAGTTCACCAGAGAGGTTTTGGCATTTCTCTCCGCGTAGAGCGCGTTTCGGCCGGGTCGGAATCTCGCACATCCTATTTAGGTGATAGGGAGGCACCCTTGCCGCGTATGTACGTGCAATCGAACCCAAGAAACTAGTAACGATTCCCGGAGGCGATTTCGATCCCTGCCGTGGGAATTTCCAGCACGCCCGTACTTCGGCGGCAAGTTGCTTCAATGAACATTTGCGTCAAGAAGCCGCCCAACCATGATGCGGTTGCTCCACAGCACGACCTCATATTGGACAAAGAGAAATACTGACGCAATCAAGACGGCCGCGGTCGAAAGTGTGATGCGACCAGGCGGACGCACCGTAGTTATCGCTTGAAGGTGCGGCGGACAATGTGGTGATTTTGAGAAAGTGCTCATTCAGGAAGATACGCTGACTCTCAACGATGCGCTCTCACAGGAGCGGGCCCGCCTCGCGCGCTGAACAACGGGTAGAGCACGTGACTCGCGCCAGAACGTCACCGGAGACGAATCCTTTCCTTGAAGACAGCGGCACGCTTTGTGCCTAATGAAATTAGGAGAATTTTTAAACATGAACGAATTACTTGAACGCGTGATAGAAGCGCATGGTGGAACCGAAAAATGGCACGGTATACGTGCCATTGATGTCGTGTTCAACTTTTCTGGTGGTCTTCTTGACTTGAAAGGATTCCCCGGCCACCACCGCCCGGTCGTATCGATAGAGACTGCGAGGCCTCGCGCCGTGTTCCAGCGGCTCGGTGGAGATCCTGACGATCGCTGGATATTCACACCAGACCGTGTTTGGGTCGAGCGCCGGGACGGCGAGGTTGTCGAAGAGCGGTTTGTTCCGCGCGCGGCATTCGCGGGGCATGAACGCTCTACTCCGTGGGACCGGCTGCATTTGACCTATTTCCTCGGCTATGCAATCTGGAATTACCTGACCGTGCCGTTCCTTTTCACCCGTGACGGGTTCATAACCCGCGAACTGGAAGAGCACATCGAAGGTAACGAGCGCTGGCGCGTCCTCGAAGTGACCTACCCGGACGATGTTCCCGCGCATACCAACGTACAAAAGCTGTACTTTGACGAGCAGTTCATGCTCAAGCGACTCGACTACGTTACCGATGTGTTGGGCGGCGTGGCTGCGCACTACTGCTACGATCCTGTAACCGTCGACGGCATTATCTTCCCAAGCTTGCGGCGCGTGGTCAGGCGTATTCCTGAGGGTCCACTCCTCTCGGGCCGAACGTCCTTCATTCTCGACTATGTGGACGTGGTAGTGCGTCGGTGAAACGGCCCTGGCGGCCGATTTGATGAAGGTAAACGGCCCGACCCGATCGGCTCGCTGTACGTACTCAAGGAAGTATCAGGATGGCCGCGCCATCCTGAGCATTGCCGGTTATGTATATCTCGCAAGCGTTGATTCTGCGACCCCATGTACCGGAGTATCGCTGTTTTCGCGGGAAACGCATCATCTTTCTCTCATCTAGCTGGACGGAGTCCCGAATGCCTCTTCATTCCGCAGACGTGCTGTTTCGCCCTTTCCGTGTCAAATCGTTGGAATTGAAAAATCGCATCGTGATGGCGCCAATGACCCGCGCAAAAGCACCGGGCGGTATCCCGGAATACGCGAACGTTGCCTACTACCAGCGTCGTGCCGCAGCTGACGTAGGACTGATTCTTTCGGAAGGAACAGTGGTCAACAGGCCCGCATCGCGAAATGAGCCCGGCGTTCCTTTCTTTCACGGCCACGCCGCGCTCGATGGATGGAAGAAAGTCATCGATGTCGTGCATTCGGAAGGTGGACGCATGGGGCCGCAAATATGGCACGTAGGCTCGCTTGGCGGCAAATCTGGTTGGGAGCCTGGTAGTCCTGTTGAGAGCCCCTCAGGGTTGGTGGCACCGGGCAAGGAACGGGGCGTTCAGATGAGCGATGAGAATATCGCCGACACTATTTCAGCATTTGCCCGCGCCGCCGGAGAAGCGAAGCGGCTAGGTTTTGACACCCTGGAGATTCATGGCGCGCATGGCTATCTCATCGACCAGTTTTTCTGGGCGGATACGAACCGGCGCCCAGATGGTTACGGTGGCACCACGCTCAAGGAGCGCTCACGTTTTGCCAGCGAGATTGTGGCTGCGGTTCGCGCCATGGTAGGAGACAACTTCCCGATTATTCTCCGCGTCAGTCAGTGGAAACAGCAGGACTATTCGGCCCGCCTTGCTGAATCGCCCGCAGCGATGGCAGACTGGTTGGGACCACTGGTCGATGCTGGTGTGGACATGCTTCACTGCTCGCAACGACGTTTCTGGGAACCTGAATTCCCCGACGACGATGGCCAGAACGGCCTCAACTTCGCCGGGTGGGCCAAGAAGCTGACGGGTGCCCTCACGATTAGCGTTGGCTCCGTTGGGCTCTCGGGCGACGCGGTGGACTCATTCGCGGGCAAACGGTCAACGAATATCGGGCTGGAACGCCTGATCGAACGAATGGAGCGAGAAGAGTTCGACTTGATCGCGGTCGGTCGCGCTTTGCTTGGAGATCCACAATGGGCGGAGAAGATCAAGGCAGGCGCTCACGCTGACCTCAATGGCTTTGATCCCTCAGCGTTCGCCGAGTTGATCTAGTCGTTCAAGTGCGTCAGTAACGGTGCCCTCTCGCTCACAGATCGCCACATCTTCCGAGTGCCTGGTTCCGGGACGGTACAGTGGTGATCACGACATCGAGGATTTATTCGGTGGTCGTACCGTGGTCAAGGATGCGGATATTATGATCCGCGCCCGGGCCTCACCTTTGGATTTGCCTATGCTGCGCGCGGGGGCGTGTGACCCTTAAGTGTGCGATTCACAGACATCGTTTCACTTTCTTGTAGATCGTTTTCTTGGCGTACTTGAGCTCGTGGCTCCGTGAGGAGACGCGATTTCAAGCGCGCGCCGATGATGGTCGGCAAGGGTCTTGTCGACTCGCCATTCGCGGTGCCGGATTCGCTCCTTTCGCTCGTCGTAGGCGCTTTCGACTTGCTCCGCGAGAGGTGTGACTTCGCCCGCTTCCGCTATGCGGTCGACGGGCGTCTTGCCTCCGAGCGAGCCGTGAGGGCGACGCCAGTTGTAGTCGAATTGCCATTCCTCAAGACGCTGATCAATCTCGGCCTCGGTCGCGGCATGGTGGAACCAGAACTCGTTCAGGTCCGTCAGTTGTGAACGCTCCACCTTGCCATTGAGGTGTGGTGAGCGTGGCGGAAGCGGTCGGAATTTAATGCACTCGCTCATCAGACGCCGCTGCACTGATTCGGCGAAGAACTCGCCGCCCCTATCAGTCTGGATACGCTGGATAGGAAACGGCATCTCCTCGATGACGCGATCGAGAAAAAGCAGCGTATTACGGGCATTTCTACGTGGGTGCACGGCCAGTACGCGGAAGCGCGAGCAGTCGTCGATGGCCGTGTATTGATAAACGCCTCGCGCGATCTTCATCGTGTCCATCTGGACCCGATCTCCCGGAACCGGGCGGCTATAGCGTCTAGGATGTGCCGGTCGTCTGGCCCGCACTAACGGCTTCACAGCCGCTTCGCTCAGAACCTTATGGATGGTAGCGAGCGACAGATCTCTTTGTTCGCACAGTCGCAACTCGTTTTGGATTCGCGGTGCTCCCTTGCGCTCGGCACGCAGCGGAGAATCGTCGCCCGATCAGCCTCGGTGATCTTCCGGTTTGGACTGTTGTGAGGGCGGCGACTTTGAGAGTGCAGACCTTCTTCTCCAGCATCCCGGTAGCGTCGTAACCATTTGCGAAGTGTCGGTCTCGATACGCCACACCGCGAGCATAAGAGACCGGCGTTGCCGGTCTCGTGATACATCAGCACCCATCGCAATCGAGTCGCAATCTCACGGTCCATCGCCTCATTTTAGTTGAAACGATGTCTATGAATCACACACATCATCGCCGCAGATACACAACCAGGAACTCAGTCACGAGTACGTCCTCGCCGCGCGCCGCGGCTAACCGTAGCCCCGCTGAGACGAACTCTCCTCAAATCGCAACCATCACCGTGCTTCAGTCCCCAGCCCCCACAAGGGAGGGATCAGAGCCTCTCCCCTGGTCCACAAGCGCCCTGATCTGACGCGCCAATTAAGATGTCCGCTGTATTCAACGCGACGGGGAATATACGGCTCTTGCGTCCTCAATGCGAGCGTTCACCATCTTCACCTTTCTTCGCGCTGCTCTCACGCTTCCATAGTTTCTCTCGCGGTTCCTTCCAAAGTCTTGTAAGGAGACTCTTCCGGCGGCTCGTCGACGCGCATATGCGGCGGATGTCCGTGTTTGTCAACGAGATGCTCGGTGCCGGACAGCTTGCGTAAAATCACGTAGAAGACCGGCGTCAACATAAGCCCGAACAGCGTCACTCCGAGCATCCCGAAGAATACGGCCACACCCATTGCATGACGCATTTCCGAGCCCGCTCCCGACGACAGCACGAGCGGCACCACCCCCATGACGAAAGCAATCGACGTCATCAGGATTGGGCGCAGACGTAGACGGCTAGCTTCAATCGCGGCCTGGACTATCGAGCGACCCTGCATTTCCAGCTCACGAGCGAACTCGACGATCAGGATTGCATTCTTCGCCGAAAGCCCCACCAGAACCATCAAACCGATCTGCGTGAAGATGTTGTTGTCCCCTTTGGTCAACCAGACTCCCAGCAACGCGGATAGAAGACTCATCGGCACAATCAGGATCACTGCTAGTGGCAACGTCAGACTTTCATAGAGCGCAGCGAGCACCAGGAACACTAGCAGCACGCTGATCGGGAAAATCCATAGGGCGGTGTTACCCGCGAGAATCTGCTGATATGTCAAGTCCGTCCATTCGAACTTGATGCCGCGCGGCAGGGTTTCCGCTGCGATACGCTCGGCAGCAGCCTGTGCCTGACCAGACGAATACCCTGGCGCCGGGCCGCCATTGATATCCGCCGCAGGGTAGCCGTTGTAACGTACGACCGTGTCCGGGCCGTACGTCGGCGTCACTCTGACGACAGACGACAGCGGCACCATCTCGCCATTGACGTTCCGGGTCTTCAACAGGCCGATGTCTTCGGAATGCGCACGGAACGGCGCATCCGCCTGAACACGGACCTGATACACGCGACCGAAACGGTTGAAATCGTTTACGTATAGAGAACCAAGATAGATCTGCATCGTATTGAACACGTCCGTGATCGAGACTCCCAGTTGCTTTGCTTTCACCCGGTCCAGATCGACGTTCACCTGAGGAACGTTGATCTGATAGCTTGAGAACGTCGGGCCGAGTTCGGCTGTTTGTCCAGCCTTTTTGATAAACGCCTGGGTCGCGGTATTGAGCGCTTCATATCCAAGCGCACCTCGGTCTTCCAGTTGCATCTTGAAGCCACCGAGCGTGCCTAATCCCAATACTGGTGGCGGTGGGAAAACCGCGATAAACGAACCCTTGATCCCAGCATACTTCTGGTTCAGTTGCGCCGCGATCGCGGTTGCAGACTGCTCCGGCTTGCCCTTGCGCTCACCGAACGGTTTGAGCGTGACGAACAGGATACCGGCGCTCGACGAATTAACGAACCCATTTACCGAAAGACCGGGGAACTCGACTGCGGATTCAATTCCAGGCTGCTTGCGGGCGATCGCCGTCATTTCTTCGATCACTGCTTCCGTGCGGTCGAGCGTGGCGCCATTGGGCAATTGTGCGAATGAGACCAGGTATTCCTTGTCCTGCGCTGGCACGAATCCACCCGGCACTACCCTACCCATCAAAACCGCAGCGCCGAGCAACACCAGATAGACAGCCACCATGGCTGCCTTGCGATTGATGACACCAGTCACGCCCCTGCTGTAATTTTCCGAGCCACGATGGAACACCCTGTTGAACTGACGGAAGAATCCACCGAACAACCGGTCCATCGCGCGCGTCAACCAGTCTTTCGGTTCGTCATGCCCCTTCAGCAACAGGGCCGCGAGCGCCGGTGACAACGTGAGCGAATTGAACGCCGAAATTACCGTTGAGATTGCGATTGTCATCGCGAACTGCTTGTAAAACTGGCCGGTCAAACCCGACATGAACGCCAGCGGCACGAATACGGCAACAAGCGTCAACGCGATGGCGACGATCGGTCCGCTCACCTCTCGCATGGCCTGATAGGTCGCCTCCCTTGCCGATAATCCTGAGCCGATGTTTCGCTCAACGTTTTCCACCACGACGATCGCATCGTCAACCACGATCCCTATCGCGAGCACCATCCCGAAGAGCGACAAGGCGTTGATTGAAAATCCAAAGGCGAGAAGCAGTGAGAACGTCCCAATAATCGACACCGGCACTGCGAGAAGCGGAATGATCGACGCGCGCCAGGTTTGCAGAAAAACAATCACGACTAGAACAACCAGCGCAATCGACTCGATCAGCGTATGAATCACTGCCTCAATACTGGAACGGACAAATTGCGTCGGGTCATAGACAATCTGGTAGCTGACTCCGGCCGGCATGTCGGCATTGAGCTCCTTCATCGTCTTGCGGACTTCATCGGAAATCTGCAGGGAGTTCGCGCCCGGTTGCTGGAAAATCCACAAAGCAACTGCCTGCTTGTTGTCGATGAGTGCACGCAGGCCATACTCCGATGCCGCCATTTTTACACGCGCAACATCGCGTAGATAAGTGACTGCTCCGCCGGGAGCCGTCTTCAGAATGATGTCCCGGAATTGCTCTTCCGTTTGGAGGCGTCCCTGCGCATTCACACTCAACTGAAGTGTCACACCGGGCGCACTGGGTGACGAACCGATGACGCCAGCCGCTACCTGAATGTTTTGCTCGCGGATCGCGTTCACAACGTCTGTGGCGGTCAATCCGCGTTGCGCCACCTTCAGCGGATCGAGCCACACCCGCATCGAATAATCGCCGGAACCCTTAAGCTGAACCTCGCCAATGCCCTGGAGGCGCTCTATCCTATCCTTGATGTTAATCAACGCGTAGTTGCGCAGATACGTCATGTCGTAACGGTCGTTCGGCGAAGTGACGTGAACAACCATCGTAAGCGTCGGCGACGACTTCACCGTCGTCACCCCTAGTCGTTGCACATCCTCTGGCAGACGCGGAAGCGCCTGATTCACGCGGTTTTGCACGAGTTGCGTATTCTTGTCCGGGTCCGTACCCAGTTTGAATGTCACTGTGGTCGTCAAGTTGCCGTCGCTCGTCGCTTGCGACTGCATATACAGCATGTCCTCGACACCGTTGATCTGTTCCTCGATCGGCGCGGCCACGGTTTCAGCAATAACCTTCGGATTTGCGCCAGGGTACTGCGCATGAATCACGACCGACGGCGGAATAACCTCCGGATATTCCGAGATTGGCAACCTGAACATGGCGATGATGCCGGCCAGTAGGACGAGTATCGACAACACCCCGGCAAATATGGGGCGATCGATAAAAAACTTCGAGATGTTCATGACAGTTTCCTGTGTGTACGGTCCACGGCTCCAAGAACCTGTAGATGCTTTCGTGTATCTCGTTCAGCACAACGTATCCGCCCAGACCCGACAACGGCGCGACCGGCATCCTCGCGGAAATCGTCGTTCAACTGCGGTCGGGTGCGAATGCCACAACCGTTGTCTCCGCATGAGTCGCCGACGCCGCGACTGTTTCAGTCCAAGTCTGCACTCTGTTCGTCAACACCCTTCGCGTTTACCCCATCAATGTTCCGAGCTCGAATTCTGCTTGCTTCTAGCGCACGGATAAATCGACTCCGCGCCGAAACACAATTCGCGGTTCGTGAACAATTATGACGATGTGTCTTGCTAAACAAATATTTTCTACCGCCGGCACTTTTACGCATACTGGGCTTCCAGTTCTGCGCCTAGCTCGGACAGAAATGTCCGATATGTTGTGAAGAGCAGACTATTTTTATTCGCAGTCGAGGGCACTAAACTCATGCTCGTTGCATCGGGAACCGGAAACACGCTCCCGACCTCCACTGAACTCAGCATCCTTTTTGAATCGGCTACAAAGAAAAAATGTCCAAACTTCATTCCCCCGTTAAAGTCGGTCCCTACGAATTCTCCCATCGCGTGGTGCTGGCACCGCTCACCCGCATGCGCGCGGGAGAAGGTGCAAGACCCGGCCCACTAATGGCCGAGTACTATGCCCAACGCACTTCCGAGGGTGGATTCCTGATTAGCGAATGTTCCATCGCGGCTCCCAACGGCAATGGCTACCTCGGTGCGCCTGGCTTGTATGACGACGGCCAGATTGCCGGTTGGAAGCTGGTGACGGACGCCGTGCACGCCAAAGGCGGCCGTATCTTCGCGCAGATCTATCACGCCGGTCGACAGTCCAACAGCCAGTTGCAGCCAGGGGGTGCTCAGCCCGTCTCGCCGTCGGCCGTGCTGCATGGCGGCGCCGCCTACACTGAATCGGGCTGGGTTCCGAACACGCCCAGCCGTCCGCTGACAATCCCCGAAATCGCAGATCTCGTCGAGAGCTTCCGGACCGCTGCGATTCGCGCTAAAGAGGCTGGCTTCGATGGCGCTGAGCTGCATGCCGCCAATGGCTACCTGTTCGATCAGTTCCTGCAGGACGGCAGCAACAAGCGCACCGACATCTATGGCGGCTCGTTCGAAAACCGAGCTCGCTTCCTGATCGACGTCACCAAGGCCGTCAGTTCTGTCTGGGGCAGCGAACGCGTAGCCGTGCGCCTCGGACCCAGCGGCACCTGGGGCGATATGTCCGACAGCAATCCGGAAGGTCTCTTCACCTATGTGGCGCAAGAACTGGCGAAACTGAACCTGGCCTACCTGCACCTTATCGAGCCACGTGTATTCGGCAACGTCGATGACGAGAGCAAGGACCAGAACCCAGTCGCCGCACAGCTGATCCGCAAACACTACAAGGGTGTCATTGTCGCCGCCGGCGGCTTCAAGGGTCATACGGCTGAAGCAGTCCTTCAGGCGGGCGACGCTGACCTGGTTGCCTTTGGGCGCGACTTCATCGCCAACCCCGATCTGCCTGAACGTCTGCGGCGCAACCTCCCACTGAACCCATATGACCGCCCCACCTTCTTTGGCGGTTCCGAGATCGGCTACACCGACTATCCGTTTTATAGCAGCGACTCTGTAGCAGCATAACGGAATACATTATGAGCAAGCTTTTTACGTCTGCCGCCCTGCGTCAGTTGAAGCCGCCAAACCGTATAGCAATTTCTCCCATGTGCCAATACGTTGCCAGAGACGGCCGCGCCACGTCTTGGCATCTGATTCACTACGGTAGCCTCGCCTCATCTGGTGCAGGGCTACTGTTCATCGAGGCAACGGCTGTCGAACCGAAAGGGCGGATCACACCCGGCGATCTTGGCTTGTGGGATGACATCACCGAGGCAGCGTTGAAGCCGTCCATCGATGCCATCCACGAGTACTCGTCGGCCTCTGTAATCCTGCAACTGGGCCACGCTGGACGCAAAGCATCTAGCGAAGTGCCGTGGAAAGGCGGCCAACAAATCCTGCCGGCAGACGGCGGCTGGCATACATACGCTCCGTCGGCGCTGCCGCAGATCGACGGTGAAATCCCGCCGCTGGCACTGGATCGGGCCGGCATGGTGCGAATACGCGAAGCCTTCGTTGCATCCGCGCAGCGTGCCATACGGCTCGGCGTAAACGGCCTGGAATTGCATGTCGCACATGGCTACCTGCTGCATGAGTTTCTCTCGCCTATTTCGAACCGGCGGAGCGACGAATACGGCGGTTCATTGGAAAATCGCATGCGCTTCCCGTTGGAGGTCTACGACGCCGTACGCGCTGTTTTGCCTTCGGAAATGCCACTGGGGGTCAAGGTCTCTGCCACCGACTGGGTAAACGAAGGCTGGGATCTGGAACAGACCATTACCTTCGCGCAAGCACTTAAGCAGCGTGGTGTCGACTGGATCTCAGTATCTTCCGGGGGTATTTCGCCACGGCAGAAAATTGCTATCGGCCCAGGCTATCAGGTGCCGTTCGCCCACGCCATCCGCGATAGAGCCCAGGTTGCAACCATCGCAGTGGGTTTGATCACGGATCCCCAGCAGGCTGAAGAAGTAATCTCGAGCGGCCAGGCGGACTTCGTCGCAATGGCGCGCGCCGCCCTGTACAACCCCCGCTGGGGCTGGCATGCGGCGGCCCAGTTAGGCGCTAATGTGACGGCAGCACCGCCATACTGGCGCGCCCCACCCCGCGAACATCCGGATCTATTCCAGGGCACGCACTACGGTGCACGCTGAACGGGAATCGTATTTGATTTTCTTTAAGAAACTTCTGCCTCGACATCGCCCGGCCCCGCAATTCAGGCGTCGCCGTGCGATGTCCCAAGCTCTGAAGGCAGTCGTGCAATCTTGACATCCCCCTCGTCCTTTAGAGCTGAGCTTTACCCACAAGTCCGCTTGTAAACTGGATCGGACGGTGTTAACTTTCGCGCATCCAATTGATGTAGCGGCTGCGGATTGGCGATCGGAGACGACACGGCAGACTGGGCGAGCGAGGAATTCGCGCAAGCGAATCTCGGAGACGCTCGCCTGTCGCATCGCCTGATTGCGTTAGCACGTCAACTGGCGACCAGCCCCCACACGTCGCTGCCGCAGGCTCTCTCGCCTGCTGAACTGAAGGCGGCCTACCGGTTCTTTGACAACGACCAGGTCGATACCGACGGTGTACTGGCGCCGCACATCGCGCAGACGCTGCATCGTATGGAGCAGACCCCGGTAGTGCTGGCTATACAGGACACAACCGAATTCAACCTGACGCATTTGCCTGCCACAGATGGCTTGGGGCGCTGTACCGGTGGCAACGAGCGTGGGTTCTTGATGCACAGCTTGCTGGCGGTCAGTCCGGAAGGTTTGCCGCTTGGGCTACTGGGCATGAAGACGTGGGCACGTCCTGAAGGAACGAAGGGCAGCGCCGCGCAGCGCAAATCCCGCCCCATCCATGAGAAGGAAAGTATCAAGTGGATCGAAGGACTTGCGCACCTGTCGGCGCTGAAGTCGCGCTGTGAGCACACGCAACTCATTGGCATCGGCGATCGTGAAAGCGATGTCTATGAACTGTTTGCTGCGCAACGCCCGGACGGGGTGGACTGGCTGGTGCGCGCGGCATGGAACCGCTGCGCCCGCCATCCCCAGCGCTATCTGTGGCAGGCGGTACTGCACACCCCCGTAGCAGGTCACACCGAGTTGCTGGTGCCAGCCAAAGGGACTCGTCCCCAGCGCACCGCACGCCTGACATTGCGACACGCATGCGTACGTCTGCGACCGCCCCAGACACGGACCCGTTTGCCCGAGTTGGACGTCTTCGTCGTGCATGTCATCGAGGACGAACCGCCGGCCAATATCCTGCCAATCGAATGGATGCTGCTCACCTCGGTGCCCACACATTCGCCCGCGCAGGCGCTTGAGCGGCTGCAATGGTATGCGCGGCGCTGGACGATCGAGACCTGGCACCGGGTGCTCAAGAGCGGCTGCCGCATCGAGGCCCGTCAGTTCGGCACGCTCGAACGCTTCGTTCGGGCCACTTCCCTGTTCGCGGTCATTGCCTGGCGTATTCTCTACACCACGCTGCTGGCACGGCTGGACGGTGACCTGCCTTGTGAAGTGGTCCTCCAACCCGTCGAATGGCAAGCCCTGTATTGCCGCGTGCATCGAACCACCCGGCCGCCGGACACGGTGCCGTCGCTGCACCAGGCGATACGATGGATTGCCGCCCTGGGCGGCTACCTCAATCGACGTCATGATCCACCACCCGGCGCCACGGTCATCTGGCGAGGTTTCCTCGTCTTGCACGAAATCACCGAGATGTTCCGCATCTTTAGTTCTGGCCTGTAACTTGTGGGTAAAACTCAGTCCTTTAGAGCGGGGGTTCCTCCTGCGAGGCGGCCATGTCCGGCCGCGAGAATGTTGTGCGCCCCTGCGACTCTGCTCGCCGGCGGCAAGCGACGCAACGACATATTGCGATCGACCTGTACCGCCATGCCACCACGGTTAGGCGGCTCCGCTGTTATGCCCGAGAGGCATGCCCTCCTGCTTAGAAGGTCTTTGTCACGTCTCTCCACGAAAACTATAGTCGTTGTGCCAACACAGATCAAAGGTGGCGCCACCGAGATCTTTGTCTGATCGCTAAAGCCCTCGCAAACGAGGACTACGCAGCCGCCGACGCCAGGAAGCCCGCGAATGAGGTCATCGCCGATTTTCGTGACCGGTTGGGGCCGAGAAGGCTCTGGTTTCAGAAATGCTCCGGGCAACGGTAACAATCAATGAATCATTAACCAGATCCGTGAAGCGGTGAATCGCTCACGGAAACATTAGGAGATCACATGTCTAAGTTAGCCCAAAAAGTGGCACTCGTTACCGGTGGCTCACGCGGCATCGGTGCGGCAATCTCGAAACGTCTGGCTGCGGATGGAGCGAGCGTGGCCTTTACATATGCAAAGGACGCCAGCGCGGCTTCGGCCGTGGTCAAAGAGATCGAACTTAATGGCGGAAAGGCTATTGCGATCCAGGCCGACGCTACTGACGTCAAAGCTGTCGAGGCCGCAGTCGAAAAAACCTTTTCGACGTTCGGCCGGCTGGATGTGCTGGTGAACAATGCGGGCACGGCAATTCCAAAACCGTTCGAGGAGACGTCGCAGGAGGAAATGGACAAAGTGATCAACATCAACATTCGCGGCGTATTCGCTACGACCAAGGCTGCGCTGAAGCACCTGAGTGATGGTGGCCGCATCATCATGATCGGTTCGGCAGTGGGCGAGCGTGCCATTGCGCCCGGGCTGGTGCCCTACGCAGCCACGAAGGCAGCCGTCAGGATGTTCACCCAGGCGCTGTCCAGAGAGTTGGGGGGTCGTGGCATCACGGTCAACAACGTCCAGCCGGGTCCGATCGATACAGACCTGAATCCCGCCTCAGGTGAGTGGGCGGTGCCGCAGAAGGCCGCCACAGTACTCGGTCGCTATGGACGTGCTGAGGAGATCGCCGCGATGGTAGCGTTCGTGGCCGGCCCGGAGGCCTCGTACATTACTGGAACGAATCTTACCGTGGACGGCGGAATGAATGCCTGAGCCTGAGCACATACCAGGCCATAGATTTTAGGAAGAGAGGCGTCCGTGCGGACGCGACGGGGAGTCGACGAACTAACGGAGTCGGCTCCCCATTAACCTGTCGCCTCGAGGCAATCCAGCACCACCCCGTTCGTCACCCCGTCAGACTCTCGCATTGCAAACGGATCAGGCGTCCTGATTGCGCTACTGATCCGGACCGCCTTGATCTGCAGATACCCCCGTATCGCACCTCTTCTCAACCAGTTTGGCAAACTCCAAAGCGGAGGCCAGGTGTGGTGACTTGAGAACGAAGGTCTTGTCTGCGGCGAGCCCAGGCGCCAGCTTGTTCGCAGCGAGCAGCGACGGCGAATTCCGCGCAGTGTGAGGTACTGCCGCGAAGGCGCGGGGACAAACCTACCATCCTAGAAGAGTAGCAGTTTCATGCAAGACGCCTATTTAAAGCCCGCAACGCCATGCGGTCTGGGTGCTGCGCAAGAATGAGCCAAATCCGTGGCGGCTCCACGTCTACCGGCCGCAACGCGGTCCAGTTCCAAAGCGCATGCGGGCAGTATTTGACGGACTCGTCGCCCGGCTGAAGGATAAGGCTTGTCACGTGTAGTTGGGTGACTGTAGCCGAATTGGTGCGACAGAGATCGGCTCGACTGGACTAGCGTCGACAGCTTCGCGCTGCATCCCCTGGAGAACGCGATGCGTGGATTCGCACATGGCCCCCTTTCAGGAACGACTCTGCTGGGAGAAGTAACCAGTAGGAGCTGTTTCATCGCACCGCAGCAAGCCTGCCATTCGCGAGGTTGACCAAAGGCCGCGGAAAATCCAGAAGTGGGCTGTCATCTGGCGCGGACGTGTTTCTCCGTCGGACTCTCCGGCGATCGCGTCGACGCTGCTTGCGCGTAGCTCCGCGGACTACCATGATGAGTGTCCGACAATTGAGATCCACGTTCGGGATCACACATCGGTAGGAGTTCTTGAGAGCGTCGGAATCGCGAAGTCGATTTCGGCGTCGAGCCTGTCACCTCATCCAAGGAATTTAACTGCGAACCGACTCTCGTCATACCTCCATGGCTCCTCGCTCGGCCCCTTTCGAAGTCTTGTAAGGAGACTCTTCCGACCACCGTCAATCTGGTAACTCGAGAACGTCGTGCCGAGTTCAGGTGATAGTACGGCCCTCTTGATAGACGCCCGTCACGGCATTATTCGTTTCTGCCGTTTGTTCTTTTCAGAAATTCGGATTTATCCGTGGTGACAACACGTGTATATTGGGTAGCCAATTTTGAATAGTATTTTCGATCTACGGATCAAAAAGGATCTCCCAAATGACCATCGAAACACCCATCCTTTACGAATCAAAGGGCTCTCCCAACGCTCGCCGTGTGCGCTTCTTTATCGCGGAAAAGGACATCACGATTCCGATGAAGGCTGTCGACCTTGGCGCCAAGGAGCAGTTTTCCGATGCCTACAAGGCGATCAATCCGCGCAGCCAGGTACCGGCACTGACGCTCGCCGACGGTTCCACCATCACAGAAGTGCTCGCCATCTGGCGCTATCTGGAAGAAGCGTATCCGCAAACCCCGCTACTAGGCACTAGCGCGAAGACGAAGGCGCTCGTCACCTTGTGGGAACGCCGCGCCGAACTCGATGGCTTCGCACCGGTCATGGAGGGTGTGCGCAACGGGATTGCCGGGTTGAAGGGTCGGGCGCTGTCGGGTCCGCATGCGTACGAGCAGATTCCCGAACTGGTCGAGCGCAGCAAGCAGCGCGTGGCCAACTTTTATGCCGACTTCAATGAACGTCTCGCGGCCGTGCCATTTGTCGCCGGCGAGGAATTTTCAGCGGCGGACATAACGACGCTGGTAACGGTGGACTTCGCAACCAACGCACTGAAGATGCCGCTTCCGGCCGAGCACACAGCTTTTCAGCAGTGGTACGACAAGACGTCAATCCGTCCGGGCGCGAGTGCCTAACCAGACTTCCAAGTGAGCTTCATCGAGCGCTCGCTGTGAGTTCGTGAGCAGCTTCTACGAGGCGATTGGGCCCGTTGCGTCGCAAGGTACCCAATCGCCTGCTTCGGTTTTCTTCCGTGTTGATCCACCCACCATCACGAATGTCGCAAGAAAAGTGAGCTTGCGCCCCAAGCGGTCACCCAGTCGCCCAAAAATGAGGGCGCCTAGAGGTCGAAAGGCAAAACCGATCCCAAACGCAAGCAAGGCGAAAATGAAGTGTGAACGGCTTGATAGCCCGCTAAAGAATCGGGCAGATATTACGGAAGCGAGCGTTCCGTATAGGAACAAGTCGTACCATTCAAAGAGTGTCCCAAGCGTACACTCTACTAGAGCTCTCGCCTTCCCCAGGCTGCCGGCTACTGCGGCACCACTATAAATGCCGACATCCATTTTCTCCACTCCAACCGCCTGTCACGGTTGGATTTCCGGCATCCTCACCGATCCTCAACTTCACCTGTCTAATTTCCAAGCTTCTTAGCCAGGAACGCGCGCATCGCCATTCCTGGCTCATCCGTCAAGAATGCGTCGCCAAACGGACCGATGCTCATCTGAATGGCCTCCGTCAACGGAAGCTCCTCCCACGCGTTGCACAAAGCCTTCTGTGTCCTGATTGCCTCGGCAGGGCATTCGATAATCGCCGACACTATGTCTTCCACTGCAGCGTCCAGATTCTCAGGTCGGACGACATCGTCCAGCAACCCCCACGTGTGCGCAACTGTTGCGTCAACCGCCCGTCCAGTAAGCAGCCACGATCTAGTCCGGCCGGCACCGATTTGCCGAGGAAGCATGGCTGCGTGGACCACCGACGGGATACCGAGCTTGACTTCTGGCATCGCAAATTGGGAGACGGTCGAAGCGACCCGAATATCGCACGCGGCAGCAAACTCGACGCCCATGCCAAGGCACCAACCGTTGATCGCCGCTATAACGGGTACCGACAGGGTTCGAACACTTTCACAGAGATCGTTCACTCGGCTGATAAACTCGCGAGCAGTGGCTGGGTCAAGTTTCACCATCTCCTTGATATTGGCGCCCCCAATCCATGCACGATCGTTCCCCCCCGTAACGACGAGGCATCGAATTATATCGTCTTCCTTGATTTCTGTAATCGCCCGAATTAGCGACTCCATTTCGGATACACCGAGAACGTTTATCTTCCCCGCCCTGATGTCCAGATATGCGACGCCTCTCATGTCGCGCGACAGTGCGAAACAGCAGTTACCTTCTGTCTCCATCTCTTCCACCGTATTTAGTGTTGAGTACCGTTGTGTGTCAGTCGCGTCGCCAAACCGGTTTGCGACCTTCAAAGAATGCTTCAAGACCTTCCTGCGCTTCGTCGGTCAGCGCCACGTTGCAGAACTGCTCGACCGCTGTCTGGATATCTCGGCGGTAGTTTTGGTCAATAGCAGACATGTAGGCAGCGCGCCCGCGTCGAACAGTCTCAGCGGGCTTCGACGCTAGCGATTTTGCGAGCTGTCTTGCGGCGTCTAACATCGCGGTATCGTCGACAACCCTGTTAATCAATCCAATGTTGAGAGCCTCCTGGGCGGGGAAGGTGCGGCCGGTGAACAACAAATCGAATGCACGATGGCGTCCGATGATTCGCGGTAAATGCGCATAGTGGATCGCTGGTAGAAGACCATTATCGATTTCCGGATAGCCAAATGTCGCCGATTTGGATGCGACGACGAGGTCGCACGAGACGGCTACAGTCATCCCGCCTCCTCGAGTGGCACCTGACACTGCGGCGATTGACGGCTTGCCCAAAGCGAACTGCGCATCGAAGAGATCCACATACAGCATTTGAAGGACACCCCGGAGCTGCGAAGGCTGGTACGTGCGAAGAATTTTGAGGTCCAAACCAGCGCAAAAACGGTTCTGGATTGCGCTGTGCAAAATGACTGCCCTCGCCTCCCGATCCGTTGCCGCTCGTCGAAATGCAGCAAGCAACTCGTCAAGAGTCGACTCGTCCAGAGCGTTCACAGGGACGCGAGCCAGCGAAATTTCCGCGACGCCGTCGCGGATCTCATAAAAGATAGAGTTCATAGCTTCCAATACGTTTACTTATTGCGACGCTTTGATCGCGTGATGAGCGGAGAGGCGATCAAGCTCCGCCTGGTCCGATCCTTGACGCGGAGGTAAGGACCTGATTTGGCCTGGGGTGCGAGAGAATCGAACGGGAATATTCGTTACGCGCACGATTCCTTCGGTCGGATGTTCACGCTCTACAAAAAATTCCGTTTCCTTCAGGTGTTTGTCCTCGAGCAGATCATCGATTGACAACACAGGTGCCACAGGTATATCCGCTGGTTCCAGCAGATCGAGCCATTCCGTGGTAGTGCGCCCCTTCACGATCTCCGCCAGTGCCCCATAAAGCGAATCGAAATTCAGGCTGCGTTCTTTAGCACTTGTGAAGCGTGTGTCTGTAGCCATATCATCACGGCCAGCGAGCGTGAAAAAACGGCTCCATTGGGCGTCGGTGTACGGCAATAAACTGACGAAGCCGTCCTTTGTCTGATAGGGCCGTCGATGCGGCGACAACACGCGACCATAACCGGTCGGTCCGAGCGAAGGTTTAAAGGTCTTGCCTCCCAAATGCTCAATCAGAGCAAAGGAGACGAGAGTCTCGAACATGGGAACCTCGATGGCTTGACCTCGTCCAGACTTCTCGCGCTCATAGAGCGCCATCGGGATGGAATATGCGAGTGTGAGTCCAGCTACTTTGTCAGCGATGATCGTGTTTGCGTAAGACGGTGCATCGACGTTTTTACCTTGCAGACTTGCTATGCCACTCATTGCCTGAATGATGTCGTCAAAGGCCGGTTTCTCCGCATACGGTCCATTCTGACCAAAGCCGACCGCAGCGCAATAGATGAGACGCGCATTGTCACGAGACAGCGTCTCGTAGTCCAAGCCAAGCTTTCGCAAAGCTCGCGGCCGGACGTTGGACACAAAGACATCAGCATTCGCAATCAACCGCTTCAGCGTTGCCAAATCGTTCTGGACTTTCAAGTCAAGCGTGATGCTCTTCTTGTTACGATTCAGCGCAATATAGATTGCCCCCATTCCAGGGGAGCTCGCCGGCTCGGGATAGCGGAACACATCTCCTTCGGGTGCCTCAATCTTTAGGATTTCAGCACCCATGTCACCCAGTATCTGAGTGGCGTACGGACCCATTCCAACTGATGTCAGGTCGACTACCCTGACACCAGCAAGAGGTCCGAATAGATCTTCAGATGTGGGCGACGTGTCTTTAGTTGCGCTTGTCATGGTACAAATCTTTCGGTTTTTGTTGCGTACCTCCATAGTGAGAGCATCCGGCTATTCCAACAATCGACTTATTGTTATAGATCAATCTCGATTTGGAATAATTCGAGCGATAGGTCGACGGCGAGCGACGCCTTGCGTACCGGCGCAATACTCAGGACGTCGTCAGAAGGTTGGCTAGGGCGGCCTTCAATCCAAGGTGTTGCGGAGACCAGAGAAGAAGCAAGGCTTGTAGCCGTGGACCATCTCTGCCGCATTAGTCGGCAAAAGGGCTCGTTTTCCTCAGCCTGTTCATCAGCATGTCCGAGAACTTGCCCGCCGCAATTGATGGACGTCCGTTACCACGACGGATCAACGACAACACTCGGGGATATTTTTGGCTACCCTCAATCGGTACCACGCAGAGATTAAAAGCCTTCGCCAATGACACCACGTAAGCCGGAACAACGGCTATTCCGATTCCCGTACGTACGAGGCTTAGTAACGTGCTCAACGCGCCTGCTTCCACCATCGGCTGGAAGTCCTCCCGCTGTTCACGCATGATTGCCTCCACCATCCGTCCCATATTGTTGTCGCTACGCAGCATGATCACGTTTTCGTCCGCTATTCGCCGCCAGCTGACTTTGCGTGCAGTGGCCATCGGGTGATCGGCCGGGCACGCAAGAAACAGTCGATCCTCCTGGATAGGCTCGGTGAGCAGGCGCGGGTCGTCCCGGTCGGGCGCCACGACACCGAAGTCGACGCGGCCATTCAACACATACTCGATTGCCACATCGGTAGACACTTCATGCGCCTCAAGGCGAACGTGCGGATACGTGCGGTGGTATTCGGCCATCACATCGCAAATCAGGCCGTGAAATATCATCGGTGCGGCGGCGATGCTTACGCTGCCACGGCGCACCGAAGTCAAGTCCGCCAGGCTGCGGGCCGCAGCGTCGAGCGTACCAAGAATCTCTATCGCGAATCGGTACAAGTCAGTCGCGCCGTCCATTGGCTCAACCTTGCGCGTTGAGCGTTCAAATAGGGCGAACCCGACCTCATCTTCCAGTTCTGCACACAGTTTGCTGACAGCAGATTGCGTCATGAACAGTGCGTCAGCGGTCTCGGTGAAGCTGCGCAATTCATAGAGCTTAACGAATACCTTCAATTGCTTGACCGTCAGATTCATCACCTACTCTCCTTATGTGCTGACAGCGGAGCCCTTCGGCACGACGTCAAATTATTCCAGATCATGATGGATTCATGAAGATAAGTCCATTGTCGGAATAGCTAAACCGACGCAGTATCTTCCCAAGGCGCAACCCTCACGGAGACAGAGGGCCGCCAGCCCACCTGCTGCGACGAACTTTGTTCGACACACCTGCCCGTAAAGCACAGACCAAGCGGTACAACGACATGAGCCACAGCCCTATTGCGACAGTGCGCAGTGCTATCGCATCCTCACCATCAACTCGTGTGGAAGCGTGCAATAGCAGAGAACTGCCTGACGAAACCGAATCAATGACGGACGATCCATCGCAGGACACGATTCTGGAAACACGCAACATGACGCGTGCGTTTTCAGGCTTCGTGGCCGTGCAGGACGTCTCGCTTCGCGTCGAGCGTGGTTCGATTCACGCTTTGATCGGCCCAAATGGTGCGGGAAAGACAACGTGTTTCAATCTACTAACAAAATTTCTTCAGCCAAGCGCCGGAAGAATTTTCTTCAATGGTGAAGACATCACGCGCAGCAATCCTGTACAGGTTGCGCGACGTGGCCTTGTCAGGTCGTTTCAGATTTCGGCAGTATTCCCACACCTTAACCTGCGTGAGAATGTCCGCCTTGCCTTGCAAAGGCGACTTGGTACTACCTATCATTTCTGGAAAAGCGGGCGCTCACTGAACCCGCTCGACATGCACGCTCTGGAGCTGCTCGACGAAGTCGGATTGGCGTCATATGCCGATGAGCAAGCCAGCAACCTCTCATACGGACGTAAGCGAGCGCTTGAAATTGCGACCACTCTTGCGGCAGATCCCGAACTCATGCTTCTTGACGAACCAACTCAAGGGATGGGTCACGAAGACGTCGGACGCATCACCGCGCTCATAAAGCGCGTTTCTGTCGGACGTACAGTGTTGATGGTCGAACACAACATGAGCGTCATCTCGACAATCGCGGATACCGTTACGGTGCTACAACGCGGCAAAGTCATTGCCGAAGGCTCATACCAGGATGTATCACGCGACCAGCGCGTCACTGAGGCCTATATGGGCATGCCCACTGAGGCGTTGTGATGGCCTGTGTCCTCGAAATCAAAAATCTCCAGGCGTGGTATGGCGAATCACACGTTTTGCACGGTGTGGATATTTGCGTTCATGAAGGGGAAGTTGTAACACTGCTAGGTCGAAACGGAGCCGGGCGCACGACTACCCTGCGCGCCATTATGGGCATGACAGACGCGAGAAGCGGAAGCATTGCTATACGCGGAACAGAGACCACTGGACTACCCGGTCACAGGGTCGCGCATCTGGGTGTTGGCTATTGCCCGGAAGAGCGCGGCATTTTCGCAAGCTTGACCTGCGAGGAAAATCTCCTGCTACCGCCGGTATTGCGCGGCACCACACCTTCCATGTCACTGGACGAGATCTACGACATCTTCCCGAACCTTGCTGAACGCAGGCACAGCCCAGGCACGCGACTGTCTGGAGGGGAACAGCAAATGCTCGCGGTCGCACGTCTTCTGCGCACCGGCGCCGATCTGCTATTGCTTGACGAGATATCCGAAGGCTTGGCACCCGTCGTGGTGAAATCGCTTGCTCGCACAATCGGAATACTCCGTGCCAAGGGTTTCACTATCGTAATGGTAGAACAGAACTTCCAGTTTGCCGCTCCACTGGCCGACCGGTTCTACGTTATGGAGCACGGCCGGGTTGTTGAGTCGTTCGGAGCATCGCAATTGCCTGCGCTCGCATATCGCTTGACCGAACTTCTCGGGGTTTAAGCCCACATTCATATTACAAAGACGGAGATATAGTGAAAAAAATCCTTGCTCAAGTTACCCTGGCGCTTGGTATGAGCGTACCGCTACTTGCCATGGCTGCACAGGACAAAGTCACCATCGGCTTTATCACTGACATGTCCGGCCTTTACGCAGACAAAGAGGGAAAGAATGGTGCGCTGACCGTTCAGATGGCGATCGACGACTTTGGCGGAAACGTTAACGGTATGCCTGTGGAACTGCTTACGGCAGATCATCAAAATAAGGCAGACATCGCCGCAACCAAAGCGCGTGAATGGATCGACACCCGCAATCTGACAATGCTACTGGGGGGGACCAATTCAGCAGCTGACCTCGCGATGTCCAGGATTGCGCGGGATAAAAAGCGGGTATTTATAACTAGCGGCGGGACCGTCTCAACGCTAACCAATGAGGAATGCAGCCCATATACCGTGCAGTACGATATAGACACTGTCGGCATGGCAAAGGGTATCGCTACCGCGGTCCTGGATCAGGGCAATAAGCGATGGTACTTTCTGACGGCCGACTATGCTTTCGGCAACTCACTCCAGAGTGACGCAAGCAAGGTCATCGCCAGCAAGGGTGGTACGGTGATTGGTTCGGTACGCCATCCGCTCAACGCCAGTGACTTCTCGTCATATCTGCTCCAGGCACAAGCTTCGAAAGCGCAGGTCCTCGCGCTGGCCGACGCCGGCGGTGATTTCATCAATGCCGCAAAAGCAGCTAAGGAATTCAGCATTGGAAAATCGATGAAGATTGTCGGCATGCTGGTTTTTAACGACGACATTCACAGCCTGGGATTGCAAAACACCGAAGGACTACTTCTTACTGCAACGTGGGACTGGAATCTCGATGAGAAAACACGTGCGTTCGGCAAGCGATTCTACGCAAAGACCGGCCGCATGCCCACGTCCGTGCAGGCTGCCGACTATTCAGCAACGACAACCTACTTAAAGGCAGTACAGGCCACAAAGTCGACTGACGCCGACGCAATCATGGCATATCTCAAGAAGACACCGATCGACGATTTTTATGCTCATGGAGTAATTCGCGTGGACGGTAGATTTGTACACGATATGTATCTTCTGCAAGTCAAGTCACCGGCTGAGTCGAAAGCTCCGTGGGACTACTTTCAGGTGATCTCCCGCCTGAAAGGCGAGGACATCGCGACGACAAAATCGGAAAGCAGGTGCGTGCTATGGCATTAGGCGCAGCAACCAGTCCAACCCGGATCCGACCAGTATGAACATCTCCTTGCCAGTTCTCGCCGGCCAACTGTTAATGGGAATCGTCAACGGTTCCTTTTACGCGGTCCTGAGCCTAGGCCTTGCGGTTATTTTCGGCCTGTTAGGCGTGGTCAATTTCGCTCACGGCGCGTTCTTCATGCTCGGCGCCGTGGTGACATACATTGGTATGTCGTGTTTTTCACTCGGTTACTGGGCAATGCTTGTAGTGACCCCACTCACGGTCGGAATACTCGCCATCGTCGTCGAGAGATTCCTGCTTCGTAGAATTTACAAGCTCGATCATATGTACGGCATGCTGCTTACGCTTGGTTTGGCTATGGTAGTCGAGGCAGGTTTTCAATCCGCCTATGGTTCTTCGGGCTTGCCTTACGATACACCTGCGCCGCTTGATGGGGCAGCCAACCTTGGATTCATGACTCTACCCGTCTATCGTGCCTGGGTGGTAGTAATCGCTCTCTCTGCGTGCGCCGCCACCTGGTTTCTGATCGAAAGAACCCGTCTGGGCGCCTATTTGCGTGCGGGCACTGAGAACCCCAGCCTAGTCGAAGCGTTCGGCGTCAATGTACCTCGAATGATCACGTTCACTTACGCGTTCGGAGCCGCACTGGCTGCCTTCGCCGGAGTCCTTGCTGCGCCGGTGATGCAGGTTTCGCCGCTAATGGGCCAGAACTATATTGTGGTTGTGTTCGCCATTGTCGTCATCGGCGGCATGGGTTCGATCATCGGAGCGGTTATTTCAGGTCTTGCATTGGGTTTAGCCGAGTCCGTAGCCAAAGTTGTCTATCCCGAGTCGTCCGCAACGATCGTCTTCGCCATCATGATCGCGGTGTTGTTGATTTGCCCCGCAGGTTTATTCGGCAAACAGAGTTGAGCGACACCATGAAAATTTATCCTTGTCTCACTCCGACTGGCTACGCCCTTTTTCTGCTCGGCCTCATCACCGCACCGGTTCTCGGCGTCTACCCGGTCTTCGTCATGAAATTTCTGTGCCTGGCGTTGTACGCCTCGGCGTTCAACCTCCTAATCGGCTACGCCGGCCTGTTGTCATTCGGTCATGCTGCTTTTCTCGGCGGGTCGGCTTACGTCGCTGGCTATGCGATGAAAACGTGGGGCGTGGAGCCTGAAATTGCGCTGCTTGGAGGCACAGCTTTCGGTGCATTGCTTGGTGCGATATTTGGTCTACTGGCCATCCGTCGCCAAGGTATTTATTTCGCTATGGTTACGCTTGCCCTTGCACAAATGGTGTTCTTCCTGGCGCTGCAAAGCAAAGCGACCGGTGGAGAAGACGGACTGCAGGGGGTCCCGCGCGGCAAGATCTTTGGGATGTTGGATTTAAGCAATGATGTCACGCTTTATTACGTCGTCTTAGTTATCGTCGTATTTGCATTCCTCTTTATCTCACGCCTGCTCGGTTCACCCTTTGGCCAGGTTCTAGGTTGTATACGGGAAAACAGTGCCCGCGCAACCTCCCTTGGTTATGACGTCGATCGTGTGAAGCTATTGGTGTACGTCATATCGGCCGCGCTCTCGGGCTTGGCCGGATCGCTCAAGGCTCTGGTGCTTGGCTTCGCAACACTAGCAGACGTTCATTGGAGTACTTCGGGGCAAGTCATCCTTATAACGCTTTTGGGCGGGATGGGCACTTTATCGGGTCCGTTGATGGGTGCGGCAATTGTTACGTTCCTCAATGATCGGCTTGAAGCAACGGGCGAATTCCTGAAAAACCTGACGTCCATCGCGTGGTTTGGCATGTTGGGCCAATACACCACCTTGATTTCCGGCTTCATTTTCGTCATATGTGTCCTCGCTTTCCGACGTGGCGTGATGGGCGAGCTTATTTCGTTGGCTAACCGTCGTCGGAGGACACATTGATAATTAATTTGGAGTGGTTAAAGGTGAACCATCCCGTCGTACTGGTCACCAGTGCCTTGACCGGAATTGGACGTGCTACCGCCCTGGTCTTCGCCCGCGACGGAGCGCGAGTCGTGATTTCCGGCCGCGATGAAGCTGCCGGCGCAAGCTTTGCGGCCGAGCTTCGTGATTGCGGTGCTGTAGCAGAGTTCGTGTATGCCGACGTTCGCTTGGAGGACGACATGCAAACGCTAGTCGATGCCGCCATCGACCGATTTGGACGACTCGATGTCGCTGTCAACAGTGCCGGGACTGAGGGACACACCGGATATGTAGTCGAACAGACCGCGCAAACCTACGCCAGTGTCTTCGATACCAATGTTCTCGGAACCATCCTCGCGATGAAGCACGAACTCCGTGTAATGCTGCCG
Source organism: Paraburkholderia panacisoli (assembly GCF_008369935.1). Classification (GTDB taxonomy): domain Bacteria; phylum Pseudomonadota; class Gammaproteobacteria; order Burkholderiales; family Burkholderiaceae; genus Paraburkholderia; species Paraburkholderia panacisoli. The sequence goes on from NZ_VTUZ01000030.1 coordinate 54,095, forward strand.
CAAGGCAGCGGCAGCGTCATCAATATCTCATCGACGCTGGGCAGCCGCGGTGCTGTCGGAGCTTCCATGTATGCGGCAAGCAAACACGCGGTTGAAGGTCTGACCAAGGCGGCAGCGCTTGAGGCCGCGGCTCGCGGAGTGCGAGTTAACGCAATCGCACCTGGTCCGATCGAGACAGGATTGCTGGACCGGTTCGCTGGGAGCGCTGAGCGGAAGGAGGCGCTCATCGGGGGCATTCCGTTGCGGCGCGTTGGGTTACCTCAGGAAGTGGCAGACACCGCGCGCTTCCTGAGCTCTCCGGGAGCTGCTTTCATTGTTGGACAGATTATAGGCGTGGACGGCGGCAAGACAGCAATGTGAGGAAGGGACGACTATGCACACATTTTTGAACTATTACGACGGCCGCGACGTCGCGGCGCTGAGCGGCGGCGTCTTCGAGACCATCAATCCGACGACAGGACAACCTTGGGGCATTTTTGCGCTCTCAGCAGCGGCCGATGTCGACGCAGCGGCGCGCGCCGCTGATTTGGCATTCAACGGTGAATGGGGCCGCATCTCGCACACGCGACGCGGTCGGCTTCTGATGCAACTGGGCGATCGTATCTGGGAGAACGCGGAGAGGCTGGCGGCCTTGGACACTGCGCAAAACGGAAAAATCTACGTCGAAGTCGTCGCTCAGATCAAGGCGATGCGTGACTGGATGTACTACTACGGCGGCCTGGCGGACAAGATTGAAGGCGCCGTCATTCCTCTAGATCAGACAAGTGTCCTGAACTACACGTTGCGAGAAGCGCTAGGTGTGGTTGGCGTAATCGTACCGTGGAATTCCCCCATCTTTCTTACGGTAATGTCAATCGCACCCGCTCTGGCAGCGGGCAACACCGTGATCATCAAACCTTCAGAAGTCACTTCTGCCTCGGCGATCGAGTTGGCAAAGCTGGCGATCGAGGCTGGCCTGCCCAAGGGAGTTCTGAATGTTCTTACCGGCTTGCGCGAAGCTGGCGAAGCCCTAGTAGCCCATCCCGCAGTACAGAAGATCTGCTTTACCGGCAGCGATGCAGCGGGCCGCGCTATTGCTGCGCGCGCGGGCGAGAGACTTGTTTCCTGTACGCTGGAGCTGGGTGGCAAAAGCCCCAATATTTTTTTTGAAGACATCGATCTCGACCAGGCGGAAACAGGCGTACTGGCGGGGATCTTTGCCGCGACTGGTCAGACATGCATCGCCGGCAGCCGCGCGTATGTCCATACCTCGATCTACGAGGCCCTTGTTGAGCGCGTTGTTAAACGTGCACGCGCAATCCGGGTCGGCGATCCAATGGCCAGCCACACGCAGATGGGGCCGGTGTCCACTGAGGCACAGCTGCGAAAGGACGAGACGATGGTTCAACGCGCGATCGACGATGGCGCCGAACTATTGTGCGGTGGAGACCGGGTAACCGTTCCGGGTTGCGAGGGCGGCTTTTTCTATCAGCCGACCATTTTGCAAAACTCCGCGCCATCCAGCGAGCTGATGCAGCAGGAAGTGTTTGGCCCAGTATTGGCTATCACGCCCTTCTCGGACGAGGACGATATCGTCGCGATGGCTAATGGCACGATCTACGGCCTGGGTGCCGGCATCTGGACACGTGACATTAAACGCGCCCATCAGCTTGCGCGTCGCATCAAGGCGGGCACGGTATGGATCAATACCTACCGTGCCATGAACTATGCATCGCCCTTCGGCGGCATGAAGGCAAGCGGCATCGGTCGGCAGAACGGTATCGAGGCCATCAACCAGTATCTCCAGACAAAGAGTGTCTGGTGCGAACTTGGCGAGACAATAGCAGACCCGTTCATCATGAAGGTTTGAACTGCTCAGCTGCAGGTCCTGGCATTCTTAACCTGGAGACCCCTCTATGAAGACGTTGCAAGGCAAGACCGCGGTCATAACCGGCGCGGGGAGCGGTATCGGGCGGGCCATCGCGCTAACATTGGCGGAAGCGGGAACCCGGATCGTCGTGTCCGACATCGTTGCCGAGGCCGCCGCGGCGGTCGCCTCGGAGGTGCGCGAGCGAGGCGTTGAAGCCCTGTCAGTTGTAACCAATGTCGCCGACCATGCCTCGGTAGAAGCGTTGGCCGAAGCAGCCTACGACAAGTTTGGCGCGGTCGATATCCTGTGTAACAACGCTGGCGTGTCGTGGCGGCCCTTTCGCACGATACTCGAGGCCAACATGGCCGACTGGCAATTCCTGTTTGGAGTCAATCTTTGGGGCGTGATACACGGACTCGACGTATTCCTGCCGCGCATGCGGCAACAGTCCGGCGAGAAACACATCGTCAACACTGCCTCCATTTCCGCTCTGGTACCGCTGGCTGGACATTTGCCGTATAGCGCTTCGAAAGCCGCGGTGGCCTCGATCTCAGAAGCAGCCGCCGAGGAACTCGCCCCGGAAGGTTTTTGCGTAACGATTCTTTGCCCCGGTTTCGTCAAAACGAATATTACGCAAAACGGTGATGCGTTACGTCCAGCCGATGAACGATCCACTATGCGCACCTTCACTCCCTATGAGAACCCTCTTCTTAAAACGCTCGCAATGAACCCGATGGAACCGGACGATGTGGGCCGTATGGTACGGCAGGCCATTCTTGACGGCACGTTGTATGTCCACACGCAACCGCTCCCGCCCGCAATCGTCGAGCGTCGCATAACGACATTGTTCGGCGCAGCAACGCGGGGCATCGCGTAACTTTACCCCTTCGGATTTCTAGACTCACCCAAGGCAGCACCAATGACTACACCCATATATCCCAACACGCAGCTTCACATTGATGGCGTCTGGCAGGATGCCAGGGACGGCCGCACACTCGATGTCGTCAATCCAGCCACCGGCGTAGCGATCGCGACTGTTGCACACGCGGGAATTCCCGAACTCGATCGCGCACTCTCTGCGGCTCATCGTGCCTTCGGTGTCTGGCGCGACACACCCGCGTACGAACGCAGCGCGATCATGCGGCGAGCAGCTGCTCTCCTGCGCGAACGCTCTGAACGGATTGCTGCATGGCTTACCGAGGAGCAAGGCAAGCCGCTCGGCGAGGCGAAGACCGAAGTCTCGCTGGCCGCCGGCTTGATTGAATGGTTCGCCGAAGAAGGGTTTCGCGTGTACGGTCGCATCGTGCCGTCACGCAATCTGGAAGCGCAGCAACTGGTCGTCCGGGACCCGGTCGGCCCGGTTGCGGCGTTCACGCCATGGAACTTCCCAATTAATCAGGTCGTGCGCAAGATGGGGGCCGCATTGGCGACAGGGTGCTCAATTATCGTCAAGGCACCAGAGGAAACGCCCGCTGCGCCTGCGGAGCTGGTGCGAGCTTTTGTCGACGCCGGCATTCCTCCGGGCGTGATTGGCCTCGTCTACGGCAACCCAGCCGAAATCTCGAATTATCTGATCCCGCACCCTATCATCCGCAAAGTAACGTTTACCGGCTCAACTGCCGTGGGCAAAGAACTCGCGTCACTCGCTGGTCGGCACATGAAGCGTGTAACGATGGAGTTAGGAGGTCATGCCCCGTTCATCGTCGCTGAAGATGCGGACCTTGAGCGCGCTCTTGACGCCGCCCTCGCCGGAAAATTTCGTAATGCGGGCCAAGTCTGCATTTCGCCAACACGTTTTCTGGTGCAGCGCGACGTTGCCGCTGAGTTTGGCCGGGAGTTCGGCCGTCGCGCGAGCAAATTGCAGATCGGCGATGGCCTCGCCGACGGCACGCAGATCGGTGCGCTTGCTAATCCGCGTCGAATAGCAGCCATGGACGGATTCACCCGTGACGCCATTGAGTGCGGCGCGACACTTGTTGCCGGCGGGGAGCGCGTCGGAACGACCGGCAATTTCTGGAAGCCCACGGTGCTGGCTGACGTGCCACGAGAAGCCCGCGTTTTTAACGACGAACCATTTGGACCGATTGCGGCCATTCAACCGTTTGACACGCTGGAAGACGCGATCGTTGAAGCCAATCGTTTGCCCTACGGGCTCTCCGGTTACGCCTTCACTCAATCGCTGCGCAACACACGCCTGCTAACGCGTGGGGTCGAGGTCGGCATGCTTTGGATCAATCAAACCGCCGCCACGTGGCCTGAATTACCGTTCTCGGGCGTCAAGGATTCCGGGTACGGATCGGAAGGAGGCCCGGAGGCGATGGATGCCTATTTGAACTCGCGAACCGTGTCAGTGCTGCAAGTTTGAGGAAGCGCCAACACGTTACCAGTTTCGCCCTGGGCGTTGCCCGGCGCTCACTTGCCAATCAAGGAGACAGCATCATGGCAGGCCGTTTGGAAGGAAAACGCATCATCGTCACCGACAAGGACAAATACAGTGGCCAAGGAATCGTCGAACTGTTCAGAGAGGAAGGCGGCACCGTGTTCCCTACCGACCGTGCTTTCAAAAGCCAGGCCGACGCAAATGAGTTTGTTCGCGAAGTGGGTCATGTAGATATTCTGATCGCCAACCATGCAGTTGAATTCGAATTCATTCAGGCCGTCGACAATGACGAAAGGGAAATGGAGCGCATCTTTCAGGGTGTCTTCTATCCGCTCCACCGCATGGTGCGTGCCGTCTTGCCACAAATGCTCGAACGAAAGCGAGGCAAGATTGTAGTTACCGGAAGTGCATCTGCGCTTCGCGGCCGGGCCGGCGGCGTCGCCCTGTATGCCGCGGCCCGGGGAGCACAACTTGCCTATTTGCGCAATCTGGCGCTCGAAGTTGCACCTCATATCAACGTCAACGCCACCGCCCAAACTTACGTCGACAATCCGACGTATTTTCCTCCGGAATATCAGCAAACAGCCGACTTCCGTGAGCGCCTCGCCGAATGTCCCGCTGGGCGGCTCGCGAGCATGCGCGAATGTGCCCAGACCGTGCTGTTTCTTGCGGGGCCGGAAAGCGATTTCTTTTATGGTCAAACGATTCCTTTTGGGGGGGGCTGGACGGTATGAAGACCAGCGCGTTGACGTCCTCCCCGCCCTCAGCCTGCGGCTGCCGCGCTGGGCGCGGGAAGGACGGGGATTCCTTCTGCAAGACGGCGACGTCCCACCGTGAGAATGTTTTCTGCCGAGTTGATGTCGCGATGATGATACGCACCGCACTCGGGGCAGGGCCACTCCCTTATTCGCAAACCCTCCAGGCTCTTCGGGCCCGTGCGCCTTTTACAGCAGCTGCAGGCCTGGGTTGAATACGCTTCATCGACCTCATCGAACCACACGCCTGCGTCATCGCTCTTGTACTGCAGCATGGTTCGGAACGAACTCCAGCCCGCGTCGAGCACGGATTTCGCCATCCGTGTTCGCGCGAGTGGCGAAGCGTTCACGTTGCCGATGAAGATGGCGCCGTACTCCTCGACGAGCGCCGTGGAAAGCTTGTGCAACTGGTCTTTCCGTGAATTCTTTATTTTCGCGTGAATCGCACGCGCGCGCGCTTTCCCGTTGGCGCGTTGAGCCTTCGCGAGCTCCTGTTCGAGCTTGCGATAGTGTCGGTCGAGCGTAAAGAGGTAGCCGTCGCTCGTTGCCGCGAAGTCCTTCAAGCCCAGGTCGATGCCGACTGACTTCTCGACCTGCACGGTCGCAGGCCTGGGTGTCTTTTTTACGGTTCTTCGCGGAAAAGTGTGATGGAAAGTTGCCATTTTTCAGATTCGAGGCAGCATGCAAGTGAGGATCTTTAGGCGCAGATACTCCTCATCTCGCAGTCCGTACGCGCGTCGTTGGAAGACCCGAATCTTGTTGTTGAGTCCCTCAACGAAGCCGAGCGGCACCTTGTTTTCCGGTTTGCAATAGGAAGCAATCCCGTCCCAATGACGCTCGACCATCTCGGCAAACTTCTCGTAGGGCTTCAAACGCTGCCACTTCAGGCTGGCTTTCCAGTTCTCGAAGAAGCGACGTGCCCAGCCTTCGCGCTCGTAGTCCCACAACTGCCCGAACGACTCCTTGAGCAGGTACGCGATATTCAGACGTCGGTTCGCTGCGAGAAGCGTCTTCAACGCGTTCCTGCCTTCCATCGACAGGTTCTCGCGATGACTGAGCAGAACGTACTTCTGGCCTTTGATGTAGCGCCGCTGCTCGCCTTGCAGGCGAGCGTATTCACTCTTGCGCACTTCATCCAGGGCTTCGTTGAGCTGCTTTATGACGTGGAATTTGTCGTACAGGATGGCCGCATGCGGCACGCGTTCCTGCGCGACGTTGTAAAACGGCCGCCACATGTCCATCACGACAAGCCGGATGCCGCGGGCCTTTTTCTCGCCCAGCCAGTCATAGAACTGATGCATGCTGGCCTCCTTTCGATCGTCGCCACCGAACCAGATCGCACGGCCCCGTATCAGGTCGCTCACAACAATGCGGTACGTCTGTCCCTTGCCAATCGAAATCTCGTCGATGCCGATGACCTTCGGCCCGGGCGTGCCGAACCGCTCCAGTTGCGCCCGCATGTACTGCATCTCGAGTTCCTTGACCGTGTGCCAGTGCAATTGCAATTCGTCAGCAACATCTTTGACCGTGCTCTCGCGACAGCGACGACCGACGTACCACGCGAAGCGCTTCGTGTAGTGCGGATTATTCGCGAGAAAGCTCAGTCGTTCGCCTTTCACGCTGCCATCGCATCGACAGCGGACCCGACGAGCTTCGAGTTCCAGGTAAATCCGTACATCGCCATTCGGCAGATCTCGAACGCGACGCAGCCTGCGATCGTGAATCGAGCACAGTCGACCACATCCTTTGCAGGCCGTTTTTTTGAGCGCCGAACCAGTGTAACGACGCGTGCCATGCGATCACCGAAGACACCGCGCAGCGCTTCGCAAGGACGGAATCCGTCGAACCGGTATGCGTCGGACAGACGCTTGAGTTTGCGTGAAGTAGCCATCGCGAAATCATGCCAGATTTCGCGAGGCCATCAAGACGCGCAAATCCTTGCCCAGATTGGCTCTCAGACGTTTTCATCGTGAAAAACCATCACACTTTTCCGCGAAGACCCTTTTTTACTTTCACAGTGAAATTGATGTACCACCGGCCACGCGCGTCCTCACTGATGTTGCCCGCGCCAAGGTCATGGTTCGCAAGTCCGTAACTGTCCCATAGAGACAGCGCCGTGCCGGCGAAGAACACCTGGCCGTTGCGATACCGCATCGCACTCGCCTTGAACGGAATCCAGCCGAGCGAGCGGCGCGGCCCGCCTGACACACGCCAGCGCAATCTCGCCTTCTGCGCCCGCTTGCGGCGGGTTGCGCATCCCTCTGCAACTGCCCGAATGGTCTGCAAGTGCAGGTGCAGCCCGGCCTAGCCAGCGCCTCTGGTGAACGGGTGGAAATCGTAGCTCGACAGGAAACTCTGCTCGCGCTGCCACACCTTCATCGAAAGCACGTTACAGTAGGTCCACACGAAATTGACCTCGCACGCAAGCTCACGCAGCAGCTGCGCGTGCCTATCTTTAAGGCGGAAGCGGAGAGCGCGGGTTGAGGTCCATGTGCCAATACGGTTGTTGCTCCGTATAGGCACCCCTGCGAATCTCTTCGGAAAATCACGATATTCCTGCTGCGCTGTCGGCATCCGCCTTTCATCCCCGGCCTGAAGGCCGAGGTCTTCAGGCCGGGGATAAATCTGAACGCTTTGGATAGCGGTCGCCCGTACGCGTTCATCGGGAGGTCGGGCGAACGCCATGAACACACAGCGATGTCGCTTTGGCCGGATCATGCCTCACAGGCATGCGGTCGAACTTATTAAGTATTTTCCCGTTCGGCAATATTCGCCTAACCTTTATCTTAAACCTCTCGTTGGCGCCTTCGCCCATTTACCAGAAGTAATCAAGGAACACACTTATGACCGTCAAGACCACCAGCGAACAGAGCAAGTCAGTCGTGGATGCCTACTACCAAGCGGGCGTACAGGGCCGTCTGACTGATTTCGCCCCTTACCTGCATCCGGACTTTTCGACCACAGCGCCGAACTATCTGCCTTGGGGCGGCGTGCACGCGGGCGCTGCGTTCTTCCGCCATGAGGTACTTCCCAATTTGCCGGACGTCCTCGACTTTAGTAGGTTTAGCTATGATGTGCTCTTCGCTGAGCAAGAGGTGGCCTCACCCGTTCGGACAGTCTTCTGAGATTTTTAAGTGGAACGTCCGGGGCACTCATGCTGCCAATTTGATCGCAGGCAGCGTCGCGAAGTATGCCTCATCCGGCGTCTGATCGGACAGACTCGAATGGGGCCGTTTGTGGTTATAAAGGTTCAGGTAATCGCCAATAGAGCGGCGGGCATGGCTGACCGATTCATAGGCTTTCAGATACACCTCTTCATATTTCACGCTTCGCCACACGCGCTCGACGAACACGTTGTCTCGCCAGGCACCTTTGCCGTCCATGGACAAGCGGATGCCCCGGCTGAGCACAGCCTCGGTGAACGCTGTCGCGGTGAACTGGCTGCCCTGGTCGGTATTGACGATCTCAGGTTGCCCGTACTTCGCGAACGCTTCTTCCAACGCCTCGACAGCGTGCATCGCCTCCATCGTGATCGCTACGCGGTGGGCCAGTACCTTCCGGCTGGCCCAGTCCACCACGGCGGTCAGATACACGAAGCCGCGCGCCATCGGGATATAACTCGTATCCAGTGCCCAGGCCTGGTTTGCCCGATTGATCGTCATGCCCCGCAGCAGGTACGGCCAGATCTCGTGTTGCGCATTGCGTCGGCTCGTGTTCGACTTGCAGTACAGCGCCTCGATACCCATGCGCTTCATCAGCGTGCGCACGCGCCGACGGCCAATCTGGTGTCCTTCGCGACGAAGCAGTCGCGCCAGCATCCGCGCTCCGGCAAACGGAAACTCCATGTGCAGTTCGTCGATCCGGCGCATCAGCAACTGGTCCGCCTCGCTCACCGGTTGCGCCCGGTAATACACGCTCGATCTTGCGATACCAACGAGTCGCGCCTGCTGCGAGACCGGCAATGCGTGCGTACGATCGATCATCGTTTTGCGCTCAGCAATCCCGCTTTGTTGAGCGCGCCGCTTAAAAAATCGTTCTCCAGCGTGGGCTGGCCGATCTTTGCATGTAGCTCCTTCAAATCGACTTGCGGCTCGCTCGGCGCCGTACCGCCTGCGCCAAACACGTCGGCGGCACGTTCCTGCAACTGCCGCTTCCATTCGGTGATCTGGTTCGGGTGCACATCGAACTGCTGCGCTAATTCGGCTAGCGTCCGCTCACCCTTGACCGCCGCCATCGCCACTTTCGCTTTGAACGCCGCTGAGTGCGTCCGTCGGGTTCTCTTCGTCATCTTCCTGGTTCCTTTGTCGGCATTATCGCCGGCTCAGGCCCCGAGCATTCCACTTATCCGACTGTCCGAATTTGCGCGGCCACCTCTATTTCTCTTGGCCCAGTCAATCCATACACTCTCCTCCATGTCTAAATTCGACAGTGGCCTCGCCGTCTCCGCCGGCGACGTCAACGGCCATACTGCTGAAGTCATCTTCTCTAGAGATACCGGCTGTCTGTCCGCCAACAACAGCGCGGCGGCAGAGTAAACGGAACACATGATGAACTCCCCTGCTACACCCGCCTCACTGACCTCACTGTACTGGCTAGCGCTCGGCACATTTGCAGTTGGTACCGAAAGCTTCATGGTTGCTGGCCTGCTGCCCAATATCGCCGCAGACCTGCATACAAGCATTGTCACCACGGGCCAACTGGTGACCGTCTTCGCTTTGGCCTACGCGCTCAGTTCGCCAATTCTGACAGCCCTCACTGGAACCTTTCGTCGGCACACGCTGATGATCCTGTCGCTCTCGACGTTCGCCCTTGCAAACGTCGTTGCCTGGGCGGCCCAGAACTATTGGGAATTGATGGCGGCCCGCATCCTGCTCGCGGCCGCAGCCGGCCTGTATGTTCCCGGCGCCAACGCACTGGCCGGCGCCATCGCTGGTCCCAAACGGCGCGGAACGGCGCTCGCGATCGTCAACGGCGGCCTGACGATCGCAGTTGCCCTAGGCGTACCGCTGGGGGCGCTAGTTGGTGACCGTCTCGGCTGGCGCATGACATTCGGCGGCGTCGCCGTCCTGTCCGCCGCCGCCGTCGCAGGTCTGCTGTTCGGCCTTCCACGCGCAATCGGCGCCGGATTGCCTACCGCCGCACTGCGCGAACGCATCCGTGTCGCACGCCAACCGGTCATCCTGATGACCTTGCTCGTCACCACGCTTTGGGCCATGGGCGCCTATACCATCTATACGTACCTGGCGCTGTTTGTTGCCAAAACCACGCCGTTGCATGGCGCACAAATCGGCTACGTGCTGTTCACGTGGGGCGTTGCGGCCGGCATCGGTGTGTTCATCGGCGGCAAAGCAGTGGACCGCGCTGGCCCGCGCCGCGTAATACTCCCCTGCTTGACGGTGTCGATTCTGGCTTTTTCGCTCATGTCCGCGAGCGCGCGCTGGTTGCCGACGACACTGGCGCTCGTTCCTGTCCTGCTTGCCGTGGTTGCCTGGGGCATTGCGCATTGGTCCTTCTACCCGGCGCAGCAAGCAGGTTTGATCAATCTCGCCGGGTTGAGCGGAACGCCGATCGCCCTGTCAATGAATGCTTCCTTTATGTATCTCGGCTTTCCACTCGGCGCTGCACTCGGGTCCCTCACTTTGAGCTTCGCCTCTGTAGATGATCTGGGATGGACTGCCGCCGCCTGCGAAGTGGCGGCGCTACTTCTGACGGTCGGCGTTGACTGGCACCTGATACGCACACAGGGTGCGATTCCAAACGTCTTGTAAAGGGGCCGGCTGCGGCGCATCGGCAAAGCACAGCTCACCGGTCTTTCACACGTCGTCTTGTGAAGCCGGATGAAAACCCTCTGCCTGTGAAACATTCCTATCGTATTGCTGGTGTCGCGGCAGTCCCCGCCCGGACCGCCCTCCTCCAGAACCAGGTGGTAGTTCCTTAGGCATGGCCACTATCAAACTGCAGGTAGAGACTAAATTGAACAACCCACAATTCTTCAAGATTGGCGGCGACACCCAGATCCAACGGCTCGGATTTGGCGCCATGCGAATCACCGGCCCTGGCATCTGGGGTATGCCGCTCGATCGCGCAGAAGCAATTCGCGTGCTGCGCCGTCTTCCCGAACTAGGCGTAAATTTCATCGACACGGCAGACTCCTATGGGCCCAACGTCTCGGAAGAATTGATCCGGGAAGCGCTGCATCCATATGACACGAAGATGCTCGTGGCAACAAAGGCCGGACTCACCCGCACAGGCCCCAATCAGTGGGTGCCGCAGGGTCGACCCGAGTACCTGATTAAACAGGCACACGACAGCCTGCGCCGTTTAGGTCTTGAACAAATCGGTCTTTGGCAATTGCATCGCATCGATTCGTCAGTATCGCGAGACGAGCAGTTTGACGCCGTGCGCCACCTTATCGACATCGGCGTCATTCGCCATGCTGGCCTGAGCGAAGTATCGGTGGCTGACATCAAGGCGGCGTCCAAATATTTCAAAGTGGCAACTGTGCAGAATCGCTTCAGCCTTGGTGACCGGGGCAGCGAGGACGTCGTGGAGTATTGTACGGCTCACGGCATTGGCTTCATCCCCTGGTATCCATTGGCGGCCGGCGAGCTGACACGGACTGGGTCGCTGCTGGAAGCGATCGCGCGGAACAACAAGGCAAGTGTGGGGCAGATCGCCCTTGCGTGGCTGTTGCAACGTAGCCCAGTGATCCTGCCGATACCAGGCACGTCAAAGGTTGCGCATCTCGAAGAGAACGTTGCTGCCGGTGCGATTACCCTGTCCGACCAGGAATTTAGCGAACTGGACCGCACCACCGTGCGACGACGAGGCTAGTCCATAACTGCGCTAAACCCATTCGAGGCCAGCTAGGCTGCGCTCGTGCCGACACTATTCACTCTGCTCTAGATCGGCTCGTACGCTTCGAAGCATCGCGTCACGCACGCCACGTGCTTTCGTGCTCGCGGCGACAACATCTCAAGGTTTAGCAGAAGCCTGTAACTTAAGATTCGCCGAGCAAAGGCAGCGCTTCGGGGCTGTCGCCAGTCTGGCCGCCAGTCAGTCGAAAGCGCGCGAGCACTCCTAAGCCATCGACGAGTGCATGGATCTTCGTTGTCAGCCCGCCGCGCAAGTGACCAGTCGCATGATCGCCGTTTTTTTGGGTGCGCCGGTGGCATGCTGGTGGGCTCGCACAATGGTGCTGTCAATAAAGGCTTCCTCAAGATCAGCGACGTGCGAGACCTCAGGAAATCGACACATCGAGAAGACAACGATCAGGGCAGTCGCGCCACTGGTGCTGGTGCTGGTCAAAAATTCTCGGCGACCATCAACAGCCGCCAAGCATTGGCATGGTGGCATCCGTTACCTGATACCTGCACAGCGTCATGCGAACAACGATCGCGCGATTCTCACGTCACGCATCGCACTTGAAGGCGCGTACGAGCAACTCGCTCCCGATGATCGCATAAAACGAGCAACCGGACATCTACATACGGACTGATCGGCCAAGCGGCCGACGGCGCAAATGGCTCCTTGATTCTCGTATCGTACGGAGAGGCAGCGCTGCTGTGAATCGAGATGTTAGTTCGAACGGGGTAACCGTTCCACGAAGAACAGCCCCATCGAATCAATTGCAGCACAATCACCGCGCGGACGCGGTGGTCATTATCATATCGCTGGGCGATTACCGGCGACTGCCGAAACGGCGAGGTCCACCGGGAAAAACCGCACGTATTGAACGGGGGCGATTACGCGAAGATTCTTGTCATTGACATTGCTGGCTGCGTCGCTGATAGCATTTTTTTCACAACAACGGCAGAGGCGCATCCACGTGTCGTCTGCAAACACGTCTGGATCGCGGCCTTCCGGTCCACCGCTGTCGGCAGGTGCCGCCGCCACGCCACTACCATCATCTTCGGCAGGCGGAGCGTCAACCGAATTTCGTGTGAACCATGCGTGCGCCAATCCGGCAAGAGCGAACGCAACGCGAAGACTGCCAATCAACACCACGCGACGTAGCACCTGCCCGCCCGCTCAGAGTCGTTACCACGGTCCTGATACGAGGAGCTTCGCTGATACCCGGCGGCATGCCTAAGGGATCAAGCACCGGTCGAAACAGGGTCGGCAGGTCCTCTTTCCTTGTCTGCGTGGGGTCGGCACCTAACGCCGACTGCAATGTACGTCGGGCGTCCTGAACGAGGAGCGTGCGCTGGTAGAGGTTACCACGCAGTCTGATATGTCCGGCCGCTGAACAATTGTCGCGATAATGATAGTTGGACCCTGGAACTTATCGTTGAGCTTGAGTCGGTCCAAGCCGCCACAGAGAATCGACAAAGGCACGGCGACGCGAGCCTCGGTATTGCCGGCCACCGTTCGCCCCCAAGTTCCACAATCGGCGACGAACGGTCCTTTTCAACGGCACCAGCAGCCGTACCTTCAAGGACACACTCAACGCCATCCACGACGCGATGCGAGGCATCACCACGACGATCGACCAGATGGCTGTGTCATCGGACGACATCGCTGCCGAAAACCACACCTTGTCGCAGCAATTCAGCACGCAAGCCGAAACGCTCAACGCGACCAACACGGCGATGGAGCAGATCGCGCAACGGGTGAGGGAAAGCGCGGAACATGCGGCATCGGCAAACAGCCTCGCGCGGCAAACTTCAACTGCGGCACAGCAAAGCGAACAGGTCGTCAGCGCGGTCGTCGATAAGATGACCGAGATCAATCACACCGTGCATCGGATGGGCGAAATGATCACGATGATCGAGAGCATCGCGTTTCAGACGAATCTCCTCGCGCTCAACGCGTCGGTCGAAGCGGCCCGTGCGGGCAACCACGGACGGGGGTTTTCGGGGGTGGCCGAGGAGGTTCGTACGCTCGCGCATCGGAGCGCGAGCGCTGCGCGCGAAATCAAAGGCCTGATTGGTGATTCCTTGCAGCGCGTCGAGCACGGCTCGACGCTCGCGACACGCGCCGGCACGGCCATGCAGCACGTTGTCGGCCACGTGGGAGACGTGGCCAGGTTGATCGAGCATATCAGCGCGTCAAGTGATGCCCAGAGCCACGATGTCGACCGGTTCAGTCGGGGCATGGGGGAGATGGACGCGATGCTGGAGCGCGACGTCCAACACGTGAAGGGTGTCGCTTCAGCGTCGGCAAATTTGCGGGAGAAAGCGCGGACTTTGCGTGAGGCGATGTCGATTTCCCTCGTCGAGCGCGATTTGAACTAAACCGATTCTACAGCGCGTAATGCGTCCGCGTTTGGGTACGGCAGGGGTCGTCCGTAAGCCGGGTACGCCGGTTACAGGAAACCGGAAGATGGGATTCGAAGACGCATACACGGACTGGACGGGCTGATTGACAAACAGCTTGAGCAAGTCTCACATTTCTCAGCGGCGTACCGGTATCCAAAGCCGAACAAAACCGTTAAAACGTTCGCAATCGACGAGCCCTATTAGTTCGGTATTCTTCGACAGAAAATATTCGGTCGCAAAGTAGAGCTTGTTCGCGACCTGGTCAGGCGCATTGTCGCTATTTCGTTTCCCATGGTAGTAGGCGAGTGTGAGGTTAACAAAAGGCGTAACGAACCAGTTCGCGCCGCCAGAGTACACCTGCGTCTTAAGATGCTGGTATACGGAACTACCGCTCTGAATCTCATTCAGTGCCCATGTTGCTCTAAACTGAACAGTCCCGATGGAATAGACGCCTCCGATGGCGTACGCGTTGAGGTTCACGCCATTCTTGTCCTTGAACTGCATGACGGCACCGCGCAGACTCACTGAACCGGTGTCATAACCCAGCAAGCCACCGAGCGAGCTATTTCCCTTGAAAATTGCCGGCATTACCACCGAACGCATACATGGAAGTCACTGTGACACCGTGATTCGCATATGCGTACTTCACTGAATTATCTTGACGGTCGAGGCTATTTGATGCAAGCCCTGAATCAGAACCGAAGTTGCCGGCGATCACCGTACCCGGACCTCCCAAGTAGCCGAAACGAATGTTCATATTCGAGGCACTATTTCCAACGTGAAGAGAGTCCGCTGCGTAAAACACTTCAGCGAGAGGCGTGTAGTGACGCCCGAACGTAACCGTTCCCCACTTATCACTAGACAGCCCAACATACGCATTTCGGTCAAAGAATCTGGACGTCGTCCCTCCTGCCCCGTTTGCAACGGTTGATGGTGGAAATCAGGCTAAAGATCGCCTTAGTTCCCCCGCCCAGATCCGCCTTGCCGAGAATCCCCCACTGCGATGGCGTCCAGAAGCCCGAGTTCATTGCAATCGCAGAGCCACCCTGCGTTCTGACTAGAACTTGCGGCCTGCTGCGACCGGCTCACGATACCGACATCGACGATCCCGAACAGAGTGACAGATGGCTACCCCCACGCTAATCCGGATATCGCTGACGAAGTATTTATGATAAGCCATCCTACCTTTTTCATTGTATCCAATTTTTTAATCGCCTATACTTAAAATAGGCTTCTGCAGCTAACACACTACATGCTGCTCCGGGGATTTCCGAGATTTCCTCAGGCCAACATTTTTTCTTATTGATCGCTCTACCGACGCTCCCGGCCCTTCGTCGTCAGCCCCAATCCAATGCAAACGAAGTTGGGACAAATCAGTCCAAGCCAATCATTAGGAAAGGCAGAACGCCGGCACATCTGTCCCAAATTTGATGGCGCAGTTTTGAATGAGCAGACTGTTGTCGCGCCACCCCATGCTCCCTAATCACATTTTCATTTTTCTGGCCACACGGGCGGATGACTTCCGGGTGGCATGGACGGTCGTAGCCATGACACATCCGTGTGGGATAGATTCGCGCTATGGCGAAGAGCGCGCAGTTGACCAAATCCCGACTCGCACGTCTCGAGATATTCCTCCGCGTCTGGCACCGATACCCCAAACCCGTCGGCTGCGCGCCCCAAGCCTCTCAGCCAATGGCCAGTCTGTGCTAATGAGAGATTCACGTGCCAGGTGCCCCCCTGCTCCCTTTGCCGGATCAGTGCCGCTGCGACGCACACAGCGATAAGAAATCCGGTGCAATGGTCAATAAACTGCATGGGGAACGCGCGAGGTTGTTCTTGACTTGCCGCGAAACCCTCTGCAGCGTTGAAGCCCATAGTGGTCTGGACCAATGAGTCGAACCCGCGTCGTGTCGCCCACGGGCCATCTCGACCGTATGCCGTCAGCGTTACATACACCATTCCTGGATGGCGACTGGCGATATCTCCTGGGCCAAATCCGAGCGACTCAAATCCGCCAGGACGATATCCCTGCACAAGAACATCGGCCCCATCCAGCAACCGCTCGAAAGTCGACCGTCCTTCGAGCGACCCAAGATCGACGTGCGCGGAAAGCTTACCGCGGCTGGTTTCCGCTATCGCCTCAATATTTGGCAGATAAGGCGCGTTGACGAGCATTACGTCTGCGCCATACCCGGCCAAGGTCCACCCTCCCACTGGGCCGGCGAGAATGCGCGTCGCGTCGAGCACGCGGACGCCTGCCAGAGGCGAAGGCATCGCGGCCGTATTGTCCGCGTACGACGCGGCGGCCAAGTCGCGTGGCGGCGCATCGCCAATGCGCTCAATGGAGAACAGTGGCATCGCGGCAATCGCCATTCCTTGCGGCGATGCATCCCGTTCGGCAAACGTACGCAGCGCCGTCACGACTAGGCCTGTGTTGGCAGCAAGAGTCTCGAAATCCACAGCACGCCACGAACCAAGAGCTTCCGCAACGTCAGAACGTGTTGCGCTGTGCGGGTCGAGGCCTAGCAAGCGCAGCGCACCCTGCCTATGATGCTCGAACACAGCGTGCAGACGTACCCAGCCATCCCGGCAGCGCTACAAACCCGAGAGGGCGTCGAAAAGTTCCGGAGAGTGGCCATTGACGCTAAACCAGCCAGTGCACTCCAGAGCGGCGTGACGCATGTCCACGCTGACGTTTTGGCGGGGAGCACCTCGGCGATGGCCAAACTCGCAGGCGGCCAACGCCGCAGCGGCAATGGCTACCTGTGCGGCAGTACCGATCGCAAACGAGGACGGGAACACCGGGTCGGATCCGCTCATTACGACTTTGTCGAGCGCGCTTGGATCCAGACCGGCCATCTGCCACAGTTCGCGAAGCACACGAAGCGGTTCCGGCTGAAAATCCGCCGCCCCGTCTTGATCAGCTGAGGATCCGTTTGCCATCATCTCGTCTTTCCAGTTGAAACCACAAATTAGATATCGGTATATCGTTGTCCTATTTTTAATGGACAACGATATACCCTATTTTCTATGGCCCGTCCCGGACGACGGAGTCTCATCGCTACTCCGGTTGTTGTAGCGGACGCATTCTTTGTCCGAGACTGGTGGAATCCTGCCCTGCTCAAGCGCGATTGCAGTTCCCACCAGACGGTCCGTTACAGACGCACGGTTACACACTTGACCTGCGTGTAGTTGTACAAAGCCTCAATACCTTTCTCACGCCCGTAGCCACTGAGCTTGTAGCCGCCCAAAGGCGTCTCCACACCGCCCGCCATATACTCGTTGACGTAGATCTGACCGGCTTCGAGGCGTGCCGCCACGCGGTGGGCGCGTGCCAGATCTCGTGTCCAGATGCCCGCTGCGAGACCGAAATCGCAATCATTGGCTATAGCCACTGCCTCGTCCTCACCGTCGAACGGGATAACACACGCAACCGGACCAAAGATCTCCTCGCGGGCGATACGCATCTTGTTGGTAACGCCCGTATAAAGAGTTGGGGTGACATACCAACCACCCTGCAACTCAGTTGCGTCGGGAAGATTACCTCCAACAGCTGCCACCGCGCCCTCCTCCTGCGCTACATCAAAGTACTCCCGTACCTTGTCGTATTGTTGGCGGGTCGTCATCGGGCCAACGGAAGCATCGGGCCCGGAGCCGATTTTGAGATTGCGCATCGCGCCGGCCATAGCCTCGACAAAAGCGTCATGGATGGATCGCTCCACAAGCACGCGCGTCCCGGCTACGCACGCCTGTCCAGCGTTGAAGACAAAGCCGCGCAGGGCCCCGGGCACGGCTTGGACCAGATCTGCGTCGGCGAACACCACGTCGGGTGACTTGCCACCCAACTCAAGCGTCAGCGGGATGAGCCGCTCTGCAGCGACACGAGCGACTTCGCGCCCCCCACGTACGGAGCCGGTAAAGGCGACTTTGCGCACATCGCGATGTTCCACCAGCGCTGCGCCGACTTCTGGACCGGTTCCGGTCACTACGTTGAGCACGCCGGGCGGCAAGCCGCATTGCTCAACCGCCATGCGAGCCAGGCGTAGCAGGGTCGTGGACGTCACCTCCGAGGGTTTGGCCACTACTGTATTGCCCGACGCCAGCGCAGGCGCGATGGCGCGGCCGGCCTGGTTAAGTGGCAAGTTCCACGGCAGAATCGTCGCGACTACGCCGAACGGCTCACGCCGCGTGTATGAATGGTATCCAGCCCCTAAGTCAATCGTCTCGCCTTGAAGTGCGTTCACCAAGCCGCCATAGAACTCGAAATACTGAGCGGTATTCTCCATTTCTATAGCTACTTGCGTCGGCGGCTTGCCGGTCTCCTCGCGTTCCAGTTCGCCCAATTCGCCTGCATGCGCGCGGATAAGCGCGGCCATGCGGGTGAGCACGCGGCCACGCTCTGCCGGGCGCACGTCCCGCCAGCTAGGCAGCGCACGCTTACTCGCTGCGACTGCCAAATCAACATCTCGAGCATCGCCCCGTGCCACAGCGGCGACCTTCTCGCCAGTGGCTGGGTTAAAGACATCCATATACTGCGCCGTACCAGGGGGGACGGACACACCGTCAATGAAGTGTTGCTCATGTCTCACAATCTAAATCTCCGTGTTCAGAATCCAATTAGGCGGCCAGTTCATCTTCGCGGATCATATCCGCAGCTTTCTCCGCGATCATTATGGTCGGCCCGTTAGTGTTGCCGCCGACCAGAGTTGGCATGATCGAAGCGTCAACGACGCGCAGCCGTCGTATGCCGCGCACACGCAAGCGACTGTCAACAACTGCATCCGCATCGCATCCCATTTTGCACGTGCCTACTGGGTGATATAGCGACTGGGCAGTGCGTCTCAGAAACTCGATGGTTTGCTCTTCGGTACGCTCTTCGGTGTCGGGCGAGTGCTCGCGCACAATGGAATCGCGCAAGGGTGCAGTACGTGCAATATCGCGGGCGAACTGTAAAGCATGCAATGCGCACTGCACGTCACGCGGGTCGCTCAGATAGTTCGGGCGAATCGCAGGCACATCGCGCGCAGACGCTCCCCTCAGTCCCACCGAACCTCGCGAGCGAGGGCGCAACTGCATCGAGGCGATCTGTATGCCTGGGAACGGATGCACACGCAGCTTGGTGCTCTCGAAAGTAAAACTCCACGGCCGGAAGCTAATCTGCATATCAGGTCTGTCGAGGTCGGGGCGGCTACGAACAAACGCCAGCGCGTGGGACGTGCCCATTGCTAGCGGACCGCCACGTGTCGCCAGATATTGTATGCCGCGCATGTACTTGCGCCAGCCCGAGAGCGTCGCATTCATTGACATGCCCGCTTTGACTTCATAACCGACATTGACGGCCAGATGATCCTGCAGATTCTTGCCGACGCCGGGCACGTCTGCTTGCACCGAAAGCCCGCGCGCGCGAAGCTCTTCGGCAGGTCCAATGCCAGACAGCATGAGCAACTGCGGGCTCCCAACTGCACCACAGCTAATCACCGTCTCGCGCGCTGCAAAGGCACGAAACAGGGCACCGTCGCGCTCATACAGCACACCAATCACTTCATTGCGGATTAACAGCAGGCGATGCGCCAGACAACGATCGCGCACTGTCAGGTTTGGCCTCGTACGTGCCGGCCCCAGGTAGGCACGAGCAGCGGAGCATCGGATGCCGCGCGCTATGGTGTGCTGACTGTAGCCCACGCCTTCTTGCTGTTTTCCGTTGAAATCCGGGTTGAGGGGAACTCCCAATCCGGCTGTGGCTTCGATAAATTGTTGCGTTACCGGATGCCTGTAGGCACCCCGGGAAACTTGAAGAGGGCCACCGACGCCGCGCCAGTCATCGCCTCCATCCAGATTATTCTCCATACGCTTGAAGTACGGCAGGACGTCCGCGTAAGCCCATCCGTGATTTCCCGCAGCAGCCCAATCGTCGTAGTCGCGAGCGTTTCCACGCACATGCTGCATGCCATTAATGGCACTCGAGCCACCCACGATCTTGCCTCGCGGCCAGTAGATCTCACGGCCATCCAAGTCCGCCACTGGCTCACTAGATGATTTCCAGTTCACACTTGAATTCTGGAACAAAAACGGCAATCCGGCTGGAGCACGAACCCAGAAGGTTTCAACGTCCGAGCCAGCCTCCAGCAGCAACACTTTGCACGCTGGATCAACTGACAGCCGGTTGGCAAGCACACATCCAGCAGATCCTGCACCAACGATAATGTAGTCAAATCGCTCGGGTGCTCTATCAGTAATCGGTTCAACTACACTCATCACATTCCGGCCTCTTGCCTATTCGTCCCCATGGGTTCCTCGTGTCATAACAGACCAATGCCTCATTCGGTACTGGCCGGGCCGCCGCACAGGCGCTTCGTTATACGACCACACGTTAAGCCCGAGTCGCTTTTTAGACAAATAACATTTTCTACGTGTTCGCTTAACATTTTTTAACCGAAGCCGATCCACACAACTGGCCGATGCCTGACCGAGACCGTTGCAACGATGCCTCCCGGGAAATCCCTATCGTATTGGTGCTTCGAGCAGTTCCGAGTACGCCCCGTCGTTGCGGCTTCCGTCCGACACCAATTCTCCATGGTTGGCTGCGTCTCCACAGACGCGCTTCACGCTTGAGAATAAGTCAAGCAAGGTTCTATAAAAACTCGCTTGTGGGCCATCGAGGTTAGGTCCTAGAGTTCACGCCATGGTCGCAAGGATGCGGTATAGGTTAGGGTGGTTCTGGCGTTCGGCTTCCGAAGGCGATAGCTCCCCGTCACCCATTGCGAAGCTGAATGCAGGTAAAGTCCCGTGCGGCACTTTTACTATGCCAATCGCAATTCCGTCTATAAACACGGTCCGACGAGTGAGTCGTTTGCTGGCGTCGCAGCGATAGGAGTCGCAACACGTAAGCGCAAGCACAGGCGACCGACATCGATCGGTGAGGTGCTGAATTTCGTATACTCGCCGACCCGATCGTACTGCACAGTTCGGTCAACGCAAGGACCGCAATGATCCTGCGGAGGTTGAAACTGACGCGGACGTATCCGGACATCCACGATGTCTTCCAGAAGGGAAATCGTGGCAATTGTGAAACGTTCAGTAAACCTGCTGTGTGCGGAGCTCCGGCGTTTGCGCGCCACGTCAAGCGCATTGGCAATGAAGATGCAGCTAACTGCCCCATGATCGACGCCTCGTACGCCGGGCACATCGCACCGGCTTCCGATGGCTTGCTGGTCGAGCGACTGCTAGACACAGAGAAGAGCATAGCCGAGACAACAACTGCCAATGGATCGGTCGCCGTGCAATTGATTAAGAAAGTCGCTGAGACAGGCAACAACATATCACTCAAGCAGCCCACCCACTGAACTGGCCTAGGGATTGATGCGCGATTCTACAGATCGAATTGACGGCTGGCGTGCTATTGCTGAAAAAACAGACGGTCTACTAGGGCCGGCGAACATTTCCCAAAACCACCTTTTCGTACAGAACGAAATAGCACAGCCTCGCGCTCCCCGACGTGGCGTCTTCGCGAAGCAGCGCAAAGCGTTGCGTACGGCGCACGTTGCCAGACGGGTCGGTCTCCGTGACCGCCAGATGATCGGCATTGGAGTCGATTCCGACTACGCCGTACTGCGCGTCCAGCGTGACGCGGCGCGCCGGCGCGTGATCGAAAGACACAAAGGCGCGCCAGTGCCGTCCGTCCCAGTGCAGACGGCAGCTCAGGGCGGCATTCGCAGCCAGTGCCTCATCCAGCGCTGCACGGTCGTGGTTGAATGTCACGCCGTTGATGACGAGATGTTTCCGGTCCCCTGTTACGCAGGCAATCGGGCACACGGACCTTGAACTGGTAATGACCATCTGCCGTTTGCCGCAGCTGGCAAAGCTGGTTTCCCGCCGTCTCGTCCTTCGAACGGACAAAAATGGACCTGATGCGAGCGGCTCTCCTGCCAGGCAAGCAGCCACGCATCGTGGTCCCTGAACCCCGCCAGCGCGAGGTGATGCTGCTGACCGAACAGCCTGCGTCTTCCGATGACCGCGGCAAGCACCATCGCGGCTTCGGCGTTGAATTCCATGAAGCAGAATGCGGTGTGCGCAATCGGGAAACGCGCAAGACAAAGAATGCATGAGACGCAGCGCGGTCAGATGCTAACTGCCATCGACGTAAGGACGAATATCCACGCGGCGGCCGCCGCAATGGCCCATCGCAAGGATGGGACAATGCGTTCGCCGATGCCGCGTATCGGAGCGCCGAGGACCGAAGCGTAGTTAGTGAGCTGCGGTGATGACATGGACACCGAGGACGGCAGACAACCAGACCTGGGCGCTTGCGTTGTAGTGATGCGCGAATCACCGGCCATTGAATGCGTCGGGATCGGGATCGAATCTGCAAGCATCTGCCACCTACGTGCGAATCAATCCCGTATCATTTGTGACGACGGGGTCTGTGCCTGCTCTATCAGCCAGGCCCTGAATTGACGGAAAGCTGGGTTGTGTGAGCGATCCCTTGGGTACACCAGGTAATAGGTGAACTCTCCTCGATCGAGCACGGGGTCAAGCGGCTCGATCAATCGCCCAGCCGCAAGGTCGTCCGCGACCAGGACCCGTTGCGCCATCACGACACCCTGCCCTTCAAGTGCTGCCTGGTAGGCCAGCACGGAACTCGAATATTTCTGTCCGGCATAAGGGTCGATTCCATCCAACCCGGCGGCCTTCAACCAGAGCATCCAATCATCCGGGCGCGCAAGGGAATGCAGCAGCGACAGATTCTTTAAATCCGCTCCGCTTCGAAAGTTCATGCGATCCCGATAGCTTGGTGTACACATAGGGGACAGTTCATTGTCAACAAGTCTGTCCATTTCATAATTAGGCCATTTACCGTCGCCGAGGCGAATCGCGCCATCGATATCCTCGTGTTCGAAATCCATCTCCTCCGGCGAAGTAGTGATCCTCACTTCCATGTGCGGGTGGAGCGATTGGAAACTCGACAGACGGGGGATAAGCAATTTCATGGCAAACGTGGTGTAGGCACGGATCTTCAATACTTCAGGGCCGCGCGCCCCAGTGAGCTTCTCGGTCGCTTCGCGGATCCCCCTAAAATGTACCGTAATCGCAGAAAAGTATTGCTCACCTGCGGCCGTTAGAAGGACGGCCCGCGGTTCACGCCGGAACAACTTCAGTCCACGGTGGTCCTCGAGCAGCTGGACCTGCCGGCTGACAGCACCGGAAGTCACAGACAATTCTTCGGCAGCCTTGCGGATACTCTTCAGACGGGCTGCCGCCTCGAATGCGCGAAGAGGATTTAAAGGTGGAAGCCGCGTCATTTCATAATATGTTGTTATGTTTGAGTTCCAGTCAACGGTGACCGCGAGTTCCCCGAAACCTCGACTCAAGGTTTTCCTCGCTCTGCCGGTCGGAACGGTAGAAAGTATCACATCGAATACCATGCCGGCCCATTCGGACAATTTCGTAGCCCGCGCTGTGACGGGCCGCCCATTGTTCGTCTAGGCTGAGTTCTGTTTTCGTCAGACCCAACTATATCCGGATAGCCAATCTGGCTACCATCCGATAGGGTTGGGGTACTCCTCCCTGTCTGCCCGTTTCGTCGCAGGCACGGCTTCGCCCGTGCCTATTTTTTTTACCTTTCCGTCCGGACTGAAAGCAACTAGAGCAAGGCGACCGGCGACACATCTGCTGCGTTCTCCTGTAACCGGGAGTGCGGCTCCCGCCGCTCTCCGTTGCGCCCGTCATCAGGAAATCTTTCCATGAATCCGAACATTAGTGAACGGCTGAATCCCGTCGGCCGCGACGATTTACTCCAGCAATACCTGCAGTTGCGCGGCCGAACTGAGAGCCTCGTCGCAACGCTGGGACACGAAGATATGGTGGTTCAGTCCATGCCGGACGCGAGTCCTGCGAAATGGCATCTGGCACATACGACATGGTTTTTCGAAACATTTCTGCTCATGAATGGATCGGAAATCTATAAAGTCTACGATCCAATCTATGGCTATCTCTTCAACTCGTACTATGAGTCGTTGGGACCGCGGCAACCTAGGCCCAAGCGCGGACTAATGACCCGCCCGTCAGTTGAACACGTAATGAGCTATCGGCACTATGTCGATAGCCATATGCGCGTGTTGCTGCGCTCCGGCCTGTCGCCGGAGGTCGAATCCCTGGTTCGCCTTGGAATCGCGCACGAAGAACAACACCAGGAATTGTTGCTTATGGATGTCTTGCATCTATTCGCACAGTCGCCACTTAAACCACCTTACGACTTATGCTGGACGCCCGACTCTGCGGGTCGAACGGGCCGGTTCCTGCGAGCTCAGGGTGGTTTGACCGAGATTGGAAACGCGTCGGATCCAACCGAATTCGCCTTTGACAATGAGCGACCAAAACACCGGGTGTGGACCGAATCGTTCGAGATAGCAGATCGCCTCGTCACCAATGGCGAGTGGCTTGCTTTCATGAACGCGGATGGTTACAGGCGTCCGGAGCTTTGGCTTTCAGATGGATGGGCACGGGCGCAAGCCGAGTCGTGGGAATCCCCACTCTACTGGGAACGGGCGAACGGAGGTTGGTCATGTATGACATTGGCGGGGATGCGCCCTATTGTCGAGGCAGCCCCCGTTACGCACATCAGCTACTACGAAGCTACTGCGTATGCACAATGGGCCGGCGCACGCTTGCCGACCGAGGCAGAGTGGGAAATCAGCGCGCGCAACGGTCTCCTGGAACAGGTGGACGACGTAGCGTGGCAATGGACGCAAAGCGCCTATAGCCCGTATCCCGGTTTCCGCGCATCGGCTGATGCGGTTGGAGAGTACAACGGCAAATTCATGGCCAGCCAGATGGTACTGCGCGGCGGAGCAAGCGTGACACCTGCGAGCCACTCGCGCGATACCTATCGAAACTTCTTCTATCCGCACCAGCGGTGGATGTTTTCCGGCGTTCGTCTGGCTCGCGACGCATCCGACGTGAAGGGTCCGTTTGCTGGGTTTGAGGGATTTGCCGCCGAAGTGGTTGCTGGCTTGTCTGTCAAACACAAGACACTGTCGCCGAAATACTTTTACGACGCTGCCGGTTCGGCGCTTTTCGAAGAAATCTGCCGGACGCCAGAGTACTATCCAACACGCGCTGAGACCGCACTGCTGCAACAGATAATGGGCCAGATTGTTGGCCTGATACCGTCGGACACTGTATTGGTCGAGTTTGGCAGCGGAGCGAGCGAGAAAACACAACTAATCCTCGACTCGGCACCGCAGATTAGCGCTTACGTCCCCATTGACATTAGCGCCGATGCGCTGGCCGCAGCTGTTGCGCGCCTTAACCAAAACTATCCTAACCTGATCGTCGCACCTTCAGTGGACGACTTCACGCGCGCCATGACGCTGCCGTCGATCGCACAGGGTCGCCCCAAAGTCGGCTTCTTTCCGGGGTCGACAATAGGCAATTTCACGCGCGATCAGGCCGTAACGTTTCTTCGAACGGCCCGCCGCCTGTTGGGAGACGATGCCTTGATGATAGTGGGCGCAGATCTGGTCAAGGACGAAGCCACGCTCCTCGCCGCCTACAACGACGCGGCAGGTGTCACCGCCAGTTTCAACAAGAACCTCCTGACCCGTATCAATCGCGAGCTCCTCGGCAACTTCAACCTGGACGCCTTCGACCATCTCGCCGTCTGGAATCGTGAGCAACTTCGAATTGAAATGAACCTGGTCAGTCGCGTCGACCAGGTAGTCAATGCGGCCGGCAGGACGTTCGCGTTCAAAAAAGGCGAGTTTTTGCACACTGAGAACTCACACAAGTTCACCACCGACTCCTTCGCCAGCCTTGCCTCCGATGCCGGCTGGACAGCCGGACGAACGTGGACCAGCGATGCACCCGAGTTCGGGGTATTCGTGTTGATGTAGGCCGAATTTTAAGATCAGGCTCGGTAGACGCCACGCAAAGCACGCTGAGTCGCTTACGCGCTGCCGCAAGCTAGCGTCGAGCCCCTTCGTCGCTTCCGCGGCGAAGGGATTCCGATCGCAGAGCCGTTCGAAGAATGAACCAAAGCGAGCCGTCTCCCACATAACGCTTTCGGAGTTCCCAATGCCGTATCAGCACATCAAGGTTCCGACCGACGGTGACAAGATCACCGTTAACGCCGATTTTTCGCTCAGTGTTCCTGACCGGCCCATCGTTTCGTATATCGAAGGCGACGGCACGGGTGTCGACATCACGCCGGTCATGCTCAAGGTGGTCGATGCGGCGGTTGAGAAGGCCTACGCGGGCAGGAAGCGAATCCACTGGATGGAAGTCTATGCGGGCCAGAAGGCAACAAGGGTTTACGGCCCGGACGTCTGGCTCCCGGAAGAAACGCTGGCGGTGGTAAAGGAATATGTCGTCTCGATCAAGGGGCCGCTCACCACGCCGGTCGGTGGCGGTATCCGTTCGCTGAACGTCGCGCTGCGTCAGGATCTCGATCTGTATGTCTGCCTGCGCCCGGTGCAATACTTCAAGGGCGTGCCTTCACCGGTGCGTGAACCCGAGAAGACCAACGTGGTGATCTTCCGCGAGAACTCGGAAGACATCTACGCCGGCATCGAATGGGCTGCCGAGTCGGAACAGGCGAAGAAGGTCATCAAGTTCCTGCGCGAAGAAATGGGTGTGAAGAAGATCCGCTTCCCGGAAACCTCGGGGATCGGCATCAAGCCGGTGTCGCGCGAAGGCACGGAGCGTCTGGTGCGCAAGGCAATGCAATACGCGATCGATCACGATCGCCGCTCAGTTACGCTGGTACACAAAGGCAACATCATGAAGTTCACGGAAGGCGCATTCCGTGACTACGGCTATTCGTTGGCGCAAAACGAATTCAGCGCTGAGCTGATTGATGGCGGCCCGTGGATGAAGATCAAGAACCCGAAGACGGGCGGCGACATCGTGGTGAAGGACGTGATCGCTGACGCGTTCCTGCAGCAGATTCTGCTGCGCCCATCCGAGTATGACGTGATCGCCACGTTGAACCTGAACGGTGACTACATTTCCGACGCGCTGGCGGCACAGGTCGGCGGTATCGGCATTGCGCCGGGAGCGAACATGTCGGATTCGGTGGCCATGTTCGAAGCCACGCACGGCACTGCGCCAAAGTACGCGGGCAAAGACTACGTGAACCCGGGTTCGGCAATCCTCTCGGCGGAGATGATGCTGCGCCACCTCGGCTGGACCGAAGCAGCCGATTTGATCATCAAGTCGATGGAAGAATCAATCCTACAGAAGCGGGTTACGTATGACTTCGCGCGGCTGATGCAAGGCGCGGCACAAGTTTCGTGCTCGGGGTTCGGCGAGACCATGATCCGAAATATGTAATACCACCTTATTGGGCAAGAGGACCCGAGCGAAAGCAATCCAATCCGTGCAGCGCTTTGACGCTATGCACGGATGTGCATAGCCACTTCGAATCACTGACTGGAAGAGCAAACTGCCGATGCTATGTGCCAGGTTATCCGCCGCTGCCACGCGCTTTGCATAGAGTGTTCGATAAACAAAGTGTTCTAGAAGGCCGATACGGACACTCAAACGTTGGGTCGCCGGGATTACAGTGTCGAGCGGGGTGCGGTTCAGTTGAACGCGCGTGCTCCTTGAGGTCCAGTTTCATCCTTGCGTACAAGCTCTGGCGACAGGAGTTTTTTTGATTTGAGACTTGTCGAAGCGCTTCGGTTCGCCATGACGTCCATGCATCCCTACTCTACGGCGGATAACCCCTGTACGTCGCATGCTGCAGTTGACGGTTAGTTGTGTGGGCTCTAGTAGAACGGCGTAAATCCAGAAAAGTGAGGTCAGAAATGATGACGAGAAAATCGATTCTGTCCGGAACCTACCTCCGGTCCTTTGCCGACTGTTTAAGCGAGGTCCTCTGGACCCAGGAGCAGATAAACCAATCTCTGAGTGAGGCGCTAAAGTCCCGACCGGCCAGTGGTGAGGTTTGGCTATTCGGTTACGGGTCGCTAATCTGGAATCCACTGTTCGAATACGACGCCCGGGAAATCGCCACGCTGCAAGGATGGCATCGAAGCTTCTGCTTGCGTGTAATTGCCGGCCGAGGGAGTACGGAAACACCAGGAAGAATGCTGTCGCTTGAACCGGGAGGATCTACTCGCGGGGTCGCGCTGCGACTTCTCGCGGCCAATCTGGATGAAGAACTCCGGATCGTCTGGACCCGCGAGATGTTAACCGGCGCATACACGCCAATTTGGGCAGACATCACACTTGACAGCGGACGGTTACTAAAAGCACTGGCCTTTGTCGCCAATCCGGCACACGTGTTCTACGAATCAAATGCGCAGGTTTTGCACATTGCACCGCTCGTGGCAGTGGCATCGGGCTTAATGGGGAGCAATGTGGACTATGTTCGCCGGTTACAGTCAGCATTGCTCAACTGCGATATGAAAGATCCGTACATCGACGAACTTGCGATCGAACTGGACCGCCTCTCAACCAGCAACTGATTCCACGGGGCTATGCTCTAATGCGCGGCAGATTTTGCACGTTACGCTTTCCGCCAAGACCATTCGCCGCAACGCCGCCCCTCCCGTCGATGACGCTCATTGCGGCAAGCCGTCCGAGTGGTAAGCCAAGGCTCGCATACCACAGCTCTGTATGCAGTTCTAAAACGTGAACGTGAAAGATGAATGATGCGTGCCAACGCACGCGTTCTCCTCCCTTCTCTCTCGCACTACCGCACCGGTTTTGTGAAAATTAAGCGAAGGCTAAAGAAGGCGTCTGTCACGCCGATATTGAGCATAGTTGAGATGTTTTCTATTATGCGCGGATCTGCAATCCGCTCTACGTTTTCCTTCGTTGGAGTTCGACTGTGGACCATTCAGCGTGTGAGATGAGGGCTGGTGAGACCTCTCCTGATAACAAGCGGCACAATTCGCCGCCAGCCAGCGTGCCTGAAGTCCCGACGCAAGCCCCCAATGGGACGCCGTCCTACCTATGAAGCGCAATCTCTTCTTTCGGTTTCTCGCACGCCTTCGCGTGGGTCGAAAACTCCTGCTCATCTATCTGCTGGATCTGAGCGCCGTCCTTTACATCAGCGGCATTCTGATACATGAGAAATATATCGGCATCGATTTCTCGAACAAGGAAATCGTCGGCAATGCCTATGTGAGCACTGTACGCGACGCGCTGGTCGACGTCGCCCTCTCCGGCGCCGGCGAGCGCTCCTCCGCAGCCTCGCTGCGACACGCCGCGATTAGTCTCGCCGATGCTGAACGCCTTTACGGCGTCGACATGGAGAGTGCCGCGCCTAACAGACGCGTGCGTGCGGCACTCCAGGTGCTGGCGCACCAATCGGAACCCACGCCTGCAGCCGTGAGCGAAGCGCTTGAAGCGTGTCGCGAACTTATCACGCGCGTGGGCAACCAGTCGAATCTGATTCTGGATCCGGACCTCGACAGCTATTACTCGGTGTCGCTGTCGATTCTGCGCTATCCGGCATTGCTCGATTCCGTTAACGGAATCAGTCGGCAACTGCACAGCGCACCGCACCGTTCGAGAACGCACGACGAGGTGCGCACGCGCTATCTTGTGCTGGAAGGTCAACTCGACGCCGTGCTTCAGGACCTGCGCTCCGATTTCGCCGAAACGACTGCGGCCGACCCAAGCCTTCATGTGACGCTCGGGCCATCGGTCGAGCAGATGCGGCAATCGATTGAAACCTTTCGCAATGCCGCGCGCGCCGTAGTGGACAGTGGCGTGGTCGACCCAGACCAATTGCACACCGTCGACGCCGCCCAGAAAACGCTGGTTAGCCACGTTCGGGAGGCATGGACCAACACCGGCAAGCAGCTGGACGACTTGCTGCACGCGCGAGTGCGGGGACTATTCCAGCGCATGTGGTTACATATGGGCACCGCGCTCTTCCTGTTATGCAGCATACTCGGCATGGTTTACTTCGTCGCCCAGCAAATCTCGCGGCCGTTGCGTCAACTTGCGCGCGTGATGGACACTGTCCGTCGCACCGGCGATCATTCACTGCGCGCAAGTTGGGAAAGCCAGGACGAAATCGGCCAGCTAGTAAGCGGCTTCAACGAGATGCTGGAACAACTCGATCGCGAGAGGGATGTGCAGAAGGAGTTGGCCGCCACAGCTCGCGCATCGGCTGCGCAGCTCGCACTGGTCGAAGCCACGCCGGTGCCGATGATGGTCACGGCCGTTCCAGGCCATGAGGTGCTCCATGCCAACCAAGCTGCGCTCTACTGGTTGAATGGCTGCACCACCGATCCATGGGCCTTCGGACTCGACTCTGCGGTTCGAGCCCGCTTCTTTCAGCAACTATCGGATCGCGAAGTGGTCGACGAGTTTGAAGTGCGCTGGAAAGCCACCAGCGAGCCGACGTGGGCAATGCTGTCGGCGAGGAGGTTGATTTTCCAGGGACGAGATGCGGTGCTGACTGCGTTCACGCCGATTAACCAGATCAAGCTGATGGAGCAACGTCTTGAGTTGTGGGGCAAGGTATTCGAGGCGTCGTCTGAAGCGATCCTGATACTCGACCACAGCCAGCGGCTCGTGACCGCCAACGCCTCGTTCTACCGTGCGACCGGCTATCGTGCTGACGACGTCGTGGGCAAGTCGCCGGCTTTTATAGTTGGCCCAAAAAGCGACAGTGTGATCGAAAACGTCATCGCGCGGGTCGACCTCTCAAGCACGTGGCACGGGGAAGCGCAGGTACGTCGACGCGAGGGGGAAGAATATCCGACGTGGCTGATGATCAGCGCCGTTCGGGATAAGTGCGGAAACGTGTCGCATTACATCTGCACACTGGTTGACATCACTGACCGGAAGAAGAGCGAGGCCCGTATTCAGTTTCTTGCCGAACACGATGTCCTCACCGAGCTGCCCAATCGTGCGCTATTTGCCAGACGACTTGGCGTCGTGCTAACCAACGCGCAACTCACCGGACAACGTGTCGCGGTTCTATTTCTCGACCTGGACCGCTTCAAGAACATCAACGACTCGCTCGGCCACCACATCGGCGACGGGCTCCTGAGATCCGTATCGCGACGACTGCTACAAGCCGTGCGCAGCAACGATACGGTCAGCCGGTTGGGCGGCGATGAGTTCACAGTCATTCTGAATGGAATCACGAATGCGGCGGACGTGGCACGCACTATCGACGAACGCCTGATACCGCTTGTGCGGGAACCGCACGAGATCAACGGAGTCACTTTGCAGGTTTCCTGCAGCGTCGGCGTTGCACTGTATCCGGACGATGGTCTGGACATCGAAGCGTTGATGCAGAACGCCGACGCGGCGATGTACCAGGCCAAGGCGGCCGGACGCAACCTGGTCAAGTTCTTTTCGCCGGATATGGCCGAGCAAACGCGTTATCGCCTGGCGCTCGAAGCAGGTCTGCGCACCGCGATCGAGCGGAACGAGCTACAACTCGCGTATCAGCCCTGTCTCGACGCCCGCACCGGTACACTGAGCTCTGTCGAAGGGTTGCTGCGATGGAACAGCCCGCAGATGGGTGTTGTCACACCGTCGCAATTCATCCCGGTCGCGGAAGAAACTCGTCTCATCATTCCAATCGGCGCGTGGGTGGTCAACGAAGCCTGCCGTCAGATTGCCCAATGGCGAACCCAAGACTTGCTCGACATTCGCGTCTCGATCAACCTGTCGGCGATTCAGCTGTGCGATCCGGGGCTGCTCGCGACGCTGCGCGATAGCCTTGCGACCCATCGGGTGCCGCCGGGCGGCCTGGAACTGGAAATCACCGAAACCGTCCTTATGGACAGCGCTGAGAACTATCTGGAAGCGATCAGGGCGATTCGCGCCCTCGGTGTCAAGCTGTCTCTCGATGATTTCGGCACGGGTTATTCGAGCCTAAGCTACCTGAACCGCTTTCCGCTTGACCGGCTCAAAATCGACCGCGCGTTTGTGCACGACATGCTGGACGCGCCGGCCCACCTCGCGATCATCAAGGCAATCATCGAGTTGGGCCATGAGCTGGGCCTTCAGGTGGTCGCTGAAGGTGTCGAAAGCGAGCGAGAGGCGCAGATTCTGCGCGACGTCGGCTGCGATGAACTACAGGGCTTCCTGTACTCGAAAGCGCTGTCGCCGGCAGAATTGTGGTCCTGGTCGAACGAGCGAAAGGTAGCCTGAGTCTTGAACTGGCGCAGGAACACTTCAGGTGCTGCGCCGCACATCCCAATTGACCCGGAGGGAACGATTTTCCCAATATGGCTTACGCGACAGATATCTCTGCAACTTCCCGGTAGCATTTCGCGGAAGCTCATCACGAAATTCAATACGTTTAGGGCATTTGTAGCCGGCCAAGCGTCCACCACAATGTGCAATAAGCTCCGCCTCGGTCAAATCCTGCCCAGCCTCAAGGACCACGAGCGCAGTAACCAGTTCGCCCCGGACGACAAAGACTGTAGCCAGTGTGGTGCCGTAGTCCCGGCATAATTAGCCCAACCAATCCATCGAGCTCTCCGTTACTCTGGTCAGCTGGAAACAGTCGGAAACTGCGACAAGACATGTTTGCCTAATTCTTGAAGGACGTCGATTGCAGGACGTCTCGACGTCCTTAGATTCAAGGCCACGTGAGACACACCTTGATCGCGTTGTCGTTTCCAGAAGTCAATTAGCGATCTTCGACCTCCTCGCATCATTACGCCGCTACAGATCATAGGCTCATCTTTGTCAGCGCTCAAATCGAAATACGTTCCGTAGCCGAATGGTTTGAAGCAATGCTGCTCATGTGAATTGCGCCACGTCTCGATGATCTTCGGGACCTGCGAATGGTCGCAGCCGTGCCAGATCCAGCCATCCATTTCCCTAGCGAGCCAGTCGACTTGTTGCCCCGCCCTCCCAATCGCGACGGTTGGTAGCCTTCGCACGAAGGGCTTCGGCACAAGATTTACCTGTCCCTCCAAGCTCCCAAAATGTTCGGTGTGGTATCTCGGAAAATCCGCTTCAGTTACTACCCGAATTATTTCTCGGGCCTCTCTGTAACGGGCGCCTCTCTCATGATAATTGACACCGAATATCGGATACTCGATAGGTCGGTCGCCTGAGGACAAGCCTAAAATAAACCGGCCGCCCGTCAATTGGTCCAGACTGGTGGCCTGCTTCGCAATCGTCAGAGGATCGCGCAGCGGCATAACAATTCCTGCAGTGTCGATTACAATCTCGCTTGTTAGTGCTGCAAGGTACCCTGCGTACGCGATCGGGTCAAAGATCTGCCCCACATCGTTGAATCCCGGGTCGAAGAGCGGAACGTCACGCAATCAGATCGCCGTGAAGCCCAACTTGTCCACTGCCTTCGCAATCGCGACGTGATTTTCCATTGTCGGGCTCGGAGAGTGTCCGTATCCCTCTATTGGAGTAATTAGGCCAAAAGTCAGAGTGTCAGGTTGAAACACCCTCGAGTAGCCCGGATGTTCGGATAAATCTGCTGGGAGCAGATTGTTGCTTTCAGACGGCGAACTCATAAATTTGCCTCATACGTCTAAATTTCACTCACAGCGCCTGGTCAGCAGCTCACGACATGATTGACGATGTACGCGCCTGTACCTAATCCGCGACAGAACCTACGCTAGTGGGCAAAAAGGATAGGAGGATATACGCTCGTGCTCACGCGTCAATTGACGGGCTGCGCCCGAATGAACCAGGACCGCAGATCCGCCATGGTCGCGTGAAACTGTCCGCCAACGGCGCAACGCAAAATTCAATGGCCAACGGACCGGATCGGCGCAGTCAACTTTACTACGACGTTTTGTGGACAACCGCCAGTTCACCGCAGAGAGTCGTAGAGCCCGTGACCTACTCCACGATTGGCGTCAAGCGCACCGACGCGGTATTACTCACGCAGGAACCGGAACCTAATGTTTAGCAGCCTTGCCTCTGCACCCCTGACTTTGCCCAAGTAACGTCGCTTTAAGTGCGTGCCCGACAGACGACGACCGAGTAGCACCGCCGAAGTGGGCGATGGGACGATACGAGCAACGTTCACCCGTATTGGGCATGGAGTTCCAAAGCATGAAGGTCAGCTGACTCGTCTTGAATGGCGCTTGGACAGTCTCTTTTGAAAAAAACCAATCACGTCTTCGAGTGCCGCAGGATGCCCAGCAATCTCTCTACGCGTTGTATCTCGATATCGTATGACCTCGGTATTGACACCTGCCGCAATCAGCTCACTTGCGTATCGCTCAGCTTCGACGTGCAATTTGTCCCCGTGCACACTTGCAATCAACGCGGACGGCAGCCCACTCAATCGCCGAGACTCGAGCGGCGCGGCATACGGGTGTAGCCGTTGCATCGCGGTCGGGAGGTATGCGCGGTAGCAACTCGCGCACGTTCCCAAGTCGAAATGAGCGTCCCCTTCGAGATCTTCGGCGAGACGAGTCATACTCGGGTCGAGTAGTGGCGCAAGCAGAGCTTGCGCGCTGATATGCGCCGTGTGTCGATCTCGCGCCATTGCCGCTACGGATGTCGCCAGGTTGCCGCCTGCATCGTGGCCAGCAATGCCAATTCGCCGAGGATCGGCACGCTGATCGCGCGCGCACGTCCAAGCCCACAAAAGAGCGCGCCATCCATCTTCTGGCGCATGAGGAAACGGGTATTCGGGTGCCAATGAATATCCGACTGAAACGACCCAAGCCGGCGTGCCACGCGCAATGGCCTTCGCTGCGACATCGCCGTCATCCAACGTGCCACCCGTGAACGAGCCTCCATGAAAATAGATGATCAGGGGAAGAGCGGAACCGCTGTGCGATGGCCGATAGCTACGCAGGATAATAGGTTGGGCATGGCCGGTGATTGCCACATCCTCGACACAGAGACCCAACTCAGTAAGCTTTGCCATGTTGTGCGCCGACGCCCTCGCGCAGTCCCCTAAATGGTATCCGCTCATTTTGGCCTCGGCAGGCACATAGATAAATCCAATTCCGCACGAAACACAATTCATTCCCGGCCAACAATATTTTTTTGCACGGCGTCGTAGAAAACGCCCCCGCAGAGATGTATGCCCGGGACGGATGCATTAAACGGAGGTGTTCGCCGTGAAATACCTTGCGAGTGGATGCTGTCGATTGTTCATCCGGTCAGCGTCGCCCATCTGCCAGCTACGCACCCATCCACGTGCTGCGACGAAACCATAGCCGTCGTTGATCGAATCTAAGATTGATAGACGCACTGCCGCACGCACACCTCAGCGTAAGGAGCCACCGCAATTCGGCGATTCAATATCCATTCTCGACTTTTGTGAGAGTCCACGCACAGGGGTGGGGCCGAGTCGGCACGCGACTTCACGGCCGAAACCGCTGCTGCGGCACCGCAAGCGAGCAGCATTTGAGCAACGATCTCTCAGCCTCCCGCATCCTTGTCTCAGGTGACGGGCGCTGCTGCGTTGGTCGCTGCGTCCAGCCGGTTCGAATCATCTACGCTGGCGAGCAATGTCGGACTGCGATGCACTTTCAAATCCCCCTGCCCGGACAACAGCTCACATTCACTGAAGAGGTCAGCGACCCAGTCGACAAACACCCGCACCGTTGGCGAGAGGTGGCGATTGTGCGGATAGATCACGGAAATCGGCATAGGTAGCGGTTTCCACTGCGAGAGGATTTCTACTAACCTTCCCGACCTCAGATGCGGCAGCGCCATGAATCGGGCAGCCTGGATGATACCGATTCCCTCAAGGCCGCCTTCGACATATGCGTCCGCATCGTTGACAGCGATCTGCCCTTTCACCTTCACCTTGACCGGACGACCGTCCACCTCGAAGGTCCAATCCATAATGCGGCCGGTCCGCCCCCAGAAATAGTTCACGGCCACATGACGTTCCAGATCTTCGACTGACTCTGGAACGCCACATCGCTTCAGATAGTCAGGGCTCGCAACGGTTACACCTTGGTATACGCCAATGCGGCGAGCTACAAGCCTGGAGTCCTGGAGAGTACCGATACGAATAACGCAGTCAACACCTTCCTCAATCAGGTCAACAGGCCTGTCCCCAAACCCCAGCATCAAATCGATGCCCGGGTAGCGGGTATGGAACTCGTGAATTCTGGGCATAACGGTCATTCTGCCCAGCGCCCCAGGCATGTCTACCCGCAATTTGCCTCTAGGCGCCTTTCCGGAATTCTCGAGCGAACTCTCCGTTTCTTCGATATCCGCAAGAATTCTTACGCAGCGTTCATAGTAGGCCGCTCCATCGGGAGTCAAATTCAGACGGCGCGTCGTGCGCTGCAACAACCGCACCCTTAGATGTGCCTCAAGCTGCTGGATAATTACCGTAACGGAAGCGCGCGGTAAGTCCAACACGCCGGCCGCCCGACTGAAGCTGCTGGTCTCGACCACCTTCGTGAAGACGTTCATGGCCTGCAGTCGATCCATATCCATCTACCTCTCAAGTGGGTCGCCAAAACCAGAAATATCTTGGCTTTCGGCACAATAGCGCAGCAGGAGGGCGTAGTACGCACTAACAAATTTGCCGGACGAACGCGTGCAGGGTTGGTGCACTGCTGTCAGTGACCTTGCTACGCCGGTCACTGGATACGTGGGACAAAGTGTGCATGACCAAGCCTCGCGTGCGAGGCTGCACGATATCCGCTAGATTGGAACGCGGCCAATCGCAAAAGCACTATGTCTGTACATATTGGAACATGAATTTTTCTCAAGGTCAATAATCGATGCGCATCGTCCGTGGATAATCAATGCAGGCAAACTCACTCACCGTCTGATCTGTGCGATTGACAGCGGCCTCCCACTTACCATATGTACGATCATATTGATTTTGTTGGCACAGGAAGAGAGGCATTCGCAGGGCCCGTGTTATGGCGGTTTTGAAGTCTCCCCACCAACACGGGAGCCCCTGCCCGACTCTGTGGACGCAAATCGCCGAAGACCGCAGGTTGGACGCTGACGCGTCCTCCTCTGCTGACGCAGCTGGCTAACTTCGCAAGCAGAACGAACGAGCTCCTACGAGACCGACCAGATCAGTCAGCCAAGTGATCGGTCGTCCATCTTCGTTGTTCGTGCGGCCAGATCGGACCTGCCGAATTCTCATAAGGCTTACGCCTCGACCCCTAGACGCGGGCTGGCAGGCGGCGATCAACCGATAGTGCGCGGCGGCAGGAAACGCTTGCTATGAGTGTCCAACCGCCTAGGCGGTTGGATTTTCGACCGCAGGCTGCACCGTCATCGATTGTGCCGTCGCCGGCGAGAAAAATTCGGCATTGCCCGCCCCGACAAAAGCGGAGGATCGTACTGCTTCACAGGTTACTGCTTGCATGCAATGAGCGATTGTCCCGCCAGACGACTCTGCGCTGCACAAAATCTTGGCGGAGACAGGCGCCACTTCCGCTGCGCTTTAATGGTGCAGAACCAAGAGGCGTCAGGACGTCCGTTCGATTGCGCTATAATATGTACGAGCGTATAATTCACGAGCATCATCATGTCCAGACCGTCACACAGAGATACTCTCCTCGCCAAAGGCATGGGTGTCGTCCATGAGCACGGCTTCAATGGCGCAAGCGTGCGGGACATCGTCCAGGCGGCGGGAGTGCCACACGGATCGTTCACAAACCATTTCGCGTCTAAGGAAGCGTTTGGTTTGGAAGTGATTGATTTGTATTTTGCCGGTGCTTGCCTTGACCTTCGCGAGACGCTGTGCAATGACGAACTCGCTCCGCTGCTCAGGCTACGCAAATATATGGACGCAAGCATCAGGCACATAAGCCGGAACGATTCCCGCAACGGATGCTTATTCGGTAATTTCGCCATAGAGGCAGGCGACAGCAGCGAATCTATACGGCTGCGAATCGTCGAGATTTTTGCAGAAATCGAAAAATGCGTCGCCTATTGCCTGACGGCGGCAGTCAAAGCACGCGAGCTTGGTGCCGGCACCAATTGCGAGGAACTTGCCTCGTTTATCGTGGCTTCTCTGCAGGGCGCATTCTTGATGGCGAAAGTGCACCGAGATCCCACTCCCGTTGTCAACTTCAAAGAGATCTTGTTCTCGGTGATTCTACGCTGACCTACAAGGCACGTTGCGAGCCGGCAGACCGATCTCCGGCTCGCGACTCCTTCACCGTCATCACACTGCAACAGATCACGTAACCGGGCTATTGGTCCCCGGAACTCGCCTAACCTCTTGCCGTTTGTTTCAACGTGCACAAATCTGCTCATGCAGATTGTCTTTGCAGGGCAAACGGTTGTCCCTGCTGAGGGGCGCGGCGTTGCCGCCGCGACCAAAGGTACCTTTCGCACTCCGGCGCGGCGAACCACTCCGGGTGGCGAGCCACTGCTCGCGCATCACACCGCTGTACGCCGCATGAACGCCGCGCCAGGCGGCCACACGCGATTCCCGGCCTTTCCTTGCAGGTAGCTCGAGGGAGTGATGACCACCCCGCACCGGAACACGGACAGCCGTGCCGGCGCTTGGCAGACGTTCAGTTAACTTCTGCCCGCGACGGGCGATCACGCCCGCCGCAGCAGCATGCACACTCCAGCCACGTCGCGATGCGTATTTCACCGCACCGATGGTCGACGTGTAGGCCGGACCAATCCTGATCAGTTCGACACCCGCCCGCAAGCATTTCGACTCGAGCAGTTGCCGGTATTTTGCATAGAGCAGACCCGAGAGCATGCGCGCTCCCTTCGGACTGAGTTGCGCCATTGCCTTCTTCTTTGCCGTGAAGTCCAGGTCCTCGGCCACGACCGGTTTGCGCGCGCCCTTCGCCCAGACCACCGCCGCAGTCAACGCGTCAGAAAGCACCGCGTTGCGCTGCCCGGTGCCCGCGTCCTCCCTCAGAAGTGGGAACCGCCTTGTCCTGAGCAGGTTGCCCAACGGATCGGTCTCCGTCACCGCCAGGTGGTCGGCATTGAAGTCGATCCCGACGGCGCCGTGCGCAGCATCCAGCTTGGTCCTTTCCGCTGGCTCGTGGTTGAACGACACGAATGCCCGCCAGCCGCGCTCGTCGCGGTGCAGTCTCCAGCTCAGCGTGACATTCGCTTCCAGCGCCGCATCGAGCGCTTCGCGGTCGTAGCCGAACGTGACGTTGCCCACGAGCAGGTATCTGTCACCGCCGGGCGAGATCAGCCGGTCCGGCACCCGGATTTTCAGCGTATAGGTGCCATCGGCGGCTCCATGAAGCCGGCGCAGCTGGTTGCCGGCCGTTTCGTCCTTTGATCCGACAAAGAATACCCGGTACGAACGGCCGGCTTGCCATTCGCGCAACAACGCTTCGCGGCTGTCGAAACCGGCCAGCTCCAGATGGTGCTGCTGCCCGAACAGCTTGCGCGTACCAAAGCAGATACCCGGCACGTTGGCAGCGAGCCGCGCCTCGATCTTCCTGAGTTTCGATTCAAGGCGCACCAGGGACATGACGTTCTGATGGGCCGTTCGGTGTAGTTTCGCTTCGCGCCCGGGCTTCATGCGCAGACGGTCCGCATCGATTTGCGCAATCTGCTGGCGCCGGGCGCTGAGTTGTGCCGCCTGTCGGCGGATACCTTTCTCCAGACTTCTGCGTTCGTCGCCGAGCAGCTCGCGCGTGCCGTCGATGAGGCCCTGCAGCTCAATCGCCATCGCATTGAACAAGCGTGCGGAGATGCCGTGCTCCCGGCAGAACGTCGTCTTGTGTGACTTCGCCTTACCGCCGTGGGCTGCAATACGCGCGTACAGCTTGCGTTTCATCGAGCCGTACAGGCCGGCGATCCGCTCGAGCAGTTGCGCATCGGAAGCCGGCAGCGCAGGCGCGTCTGGGTCGTCGCCTGCATCAGGCGCCCAGCCCGCAGATTCTTGCGGCTGCGCGAGCCGTCAGGCGCGATGAGAAGACTGTCAGTATCTCGACTAGGTCTTCGGTCAGTTGCTGTTCCCGGGAGACGGCAGCCGCTGCGTCGAGGACAACAACTTCAACGTGAAAGAATTCGCAGATGCGAAACAGCAGTTCGCTACCAAAGCGAAGCAACCGGCCCTTTGTCACCAGCACCGGACGGGCGACCCGCCCACGCAAAATGTCCTGCAACAGTCGCTGCAGCCCCTTCTTGCGGTAGTTCAGACCGCTGCCCAGGTCGGTCACGACTTCGACACCCGCGAAGCCGGCGTCGACGCAATGCTTTCCGAGCCGTGCCGCCTGCGTCTTCAGCTGTTCAGCCTGGTCATGCGAAGAGACACGGGCGTAGCAGACGGTTTTGCCCACTGGTGCAGGCGTAGCACCCAGACCCGAACGCAGCGCGTCGTGCAGATAACGTCGATGTCCGCCAACAGTGCGCCCCGCCGGCGCGAGTCGCCCCTGCCGGTGCCAGCGCCGCAGTGTGCCCACTGCCACGCCCAGCTGGTCTGCCGCTTCGCCGATTGATAAGTGTCGCATCCCGTATCGGTGTAGAACTTAATGCCGTTCAGTTAAGCGACTGAACGGCATTAGGGCGTAGGACCCGGTTTTAAACGCGATGATCAGGTTTGAGCAGACCCAGCACTTACTGCTACAAACCCGCGACGCGGCGCGCCATGACGCTGCTCCCTCATAGTGCTGTGCCGCTTTCCGAAGCAACGACGGCAACCATCACGACCACACAGATTCTGTCAATGTCACTTCCAGGTAAGTTCTTTCGTCACGGTCTTGATGCGTCGGGAACCGGTACGGAATCGGTCGTCGCACGAACGTGCGGCATCTCCCCGCCTCGCGGCACGACCATGTTATGCCTGGAGGTATACGCCAGCGTCTGGTCGAATTAACAGGTAACGGTGTTGGGACACAACATTCTTAATTGGCAAGTTTTGTCATTGAAAGGGCAGATTTGGACATTGTCCGTAAAAGTCGCGAAGGCTACGATCAGCTCTTTGACCGCCCTGTCTCACCCCCGCCCTGCCCCCCAGCCTGGTCGAGCATGACAGTCAACCACTCGCAAAATGTGAAGGAGACGCGCGATGAGCTATACCGCGCCCATCAAGGACATGCTGTTCGTGATGCAGGAACTGGCGGATCTCGAAGAGATCACTACGCTGCCGGGTTTCGAAGACGCCAATTTCGACACCGCTCAGGCCATCCTCGAAGAATCGGCGAAACTGTGCGGCGAAGTGCTGGCGCCGCTGAACGTTGAAGGCGACCGCAATCCCAGCAGTTGGAAGGACGGCGTCGTTACCGCAACGCCAGGCTTCAAGGAGGCTTTCCGGCAGTTTGCCGAAGGCGGTTGGCAAGGTGTGCAGCATCCGGTCGAGTACGATGGTCAGGGCCTGCCGAAGCTGATAGCAACCTCTTGCCTTGAAATGCTCAACGCTTCAAACCTCTCGTTCGCGCTGTGTCCGTTATTAACCGACGGCGCGATCGAAGCGCTGCTGACTGCCGGCAGCGAAGTGCAGAAACAGGCGTACGTGCCGAGGCTGATCTCCGGTGAATGGACCGGGACGATGATCCTCACCGAGCCGCAGGCAGGCTCCGATCTTGCGTTGGTGCGCACGCGCGCCGAGCCGCAGGCCGACGGTTCATTCAAGCTGTTTGGCACAAAAATATTCATCTCCTGGGGCGAACACGACATGGCGAAAAACATCGTCCATTTCGTGCTGGCGCGCACGCCAAATGCTCCCGAGGGCGTTAAGGGCATTTCACTTTTCGTGGTGTCAAAGTTTCTTGTCAATGATGATGGCTCGCTGGGCGCACGCAACGACGTGCATTGCGTGTCGCTCGAACACAAGCTGGGCATCAAGGCGAGCGCAACCGCTGTGATGCAGTTCGGCGATCATGGCGGCGCAATCGGCCATCTGATTGGCGAAGAGAACCGCGGCCTCGAGTACATGTTCATCATGATGAACGCAGCTCGCTTCGCGGTGGGCGTACAGGGTGTCGCAATATCAGATCGTTCGTACCAGAAAGCGGCCGCCTATGCGAAAGAGCGCGTGCAAAGCCGCCCCGTCGGCAGTTCTGCAAAACAGCCGGTCGCGATCATCCACCACCCGGATGTGCGCCGCATGCTCGCAACGATGCGCAGCTTGACCGAGGCGTCGCGTGCGTTGGCATATGTAGCCGCAGCACATTGCGACATAGGCCATCACCATCCAAATGAAGCGACGCGCGCCGAGCATCAGGCGATCTACGAATTCCTGGTGCCGATCGTCAAGGGTTGGAGCACGGAACTGTCAATCGATGTGACCAGTCTTGGCGTGCAGGTGCATGGTGGCATGGGCTTCATGGAAGAAACAGGAGCCGCGCAGTATTATCGCGACGCGCGCATCCTGCCGATCTACGAAGGCACAACCGCCATTCAGGCGAACGACCTGATTGGCCGCAAGACGGTGCGCGACGGTGGCGCCGTTGCGAAGTACCTGCTGGTTGGCATCGCAAAGACGGTCGAAACGCTCGGTCGCCATCAGGGGGCAGCGTTCGAATCGATGCAAAAACAACTGGCGCAAGGACATCGCTCACTGGAGGCGGCTGTGGAGTTTGTCATCGCCAATATCAAGCGCGACCCAAATGCAGTGTTCGCGGGCAGCGTGCCTTATCTGAAGCTCACTGGACTCATCCTGGGCGGTTGGCAGATGGCACGTGCGCTGTTGGCAGCGGCAGAAAAACGCGAGGAAGACCCGTCGTTCTACGGTGCCAAGATCGCAACGGCACAGTTCTACGCTGAGCATGTGCTTCCGCAGGCCGCCGCGCTTGAAACGTCGATCGTCAGTGGGAAGGGAAATGAAGGCGTACTGGCTCTCGCTGAAGATCAGTTCTGATGGAAAGCACTGAAAACTCATCCCATATGAGACTCATCGAACAGTACGGTCCACGCGAGTCGATGGAATACGACGTCGTGATCGTCGGCGGCGGCCCGGCTGGCCTGTCCGCAGCGATCCGCCTGAAGCAGCTGGCGGCGGAAAAAGGCGTCGAGCTTGGCGTGTGCGTACTGGAAAAAGGCTCGGAGATCGGGGCTCATATCCTGTCGGGCGCGGTGATGGATCCGCGCGCCATCACCGAACTGATCCCGGACTGGAAAGAAAAAGGCGCGCCGCTGACGGTGGACGTGACCGAAGACCGCTTCCTCTTCCTGACCGAAACCGGCTCGAAGAGCGTGCCGGTCTGGGCGTTGCCGGACAATTTCAAGAATCACGGCAACTACGTGATCAGCCTCGCGAACGTCACGCGCTGGCTCGGCCAGCAGGCCGAAGCGCTCGGCGTCGAGATTTTCCCGGGTTTTCCGGCCGCCGAAGTGTTGTACAACGACGACGGTTCCGTGAAAGGCGTCGCGACCGGCAACCTGGGTATCGGCAAGGACGGCGAGCCGACCGAGAACTTCCAGCTCGGCATGGAACTGCATGCGAAGTACACGCTGTTCTGCGAAGGCGCGCGCGGGCATCTGGGCCGCCAGCTGAACGATAAGTTCAAGCTGCGCGAAGGCGTCGATCCGCAGGTCTACGGCATCGGCATCAAGGAACTGTGGGAAATCGATCCGGCGAAGCACAAGCCGGGTCTGGTGATGCACACGGCCGGCTGGCCGCTCGAATCGGACACCTACGGCGGCTCGTTCCTCTATCACATGGACAACAACCAGGTGGTGGTGGGCTTTGTCGTCGGCCTCGCGTACACGAACCCGTACTTGTCGCCGTTCGAGGAATTCCAGCGCTATAAAACGCATCCGGCAATCCGCGCGATTCTGGAAGGCGGCAAGCGCCTGTCGTACGGCGCGCGGGCGATCACGGCGGGCGGCCTGATGTCGCTGCCGAAGCTCGTGTTCCCGGGTGGCGCGCTGGTGGGCGACGACGCGGGCTTCCTGAACGCCTCGCGCATCAAGGGTTCGCATGCGGCGATCAAGACCGGCATGCTGGCCGCGGAAGCCGCGTTCGACGCGGTGCAGGCAGGCCGTCAGAACGACGAGCTCACCGCCTATCCGGAGAGCTTCAAGACTTCGTGGCTGCACACCGAACTGCATCGCGCGCGCAATTTCAAGCAGTGGATGAGCAAGGGCCTGTACCTGGGCACGCTGATGGTGGGCGTCGAGCAGAAGCTGCTGGGCGGCAACGTGCCCTGGACGCTGCATCACCAGCATTCCGATCACGAGATGCTGAAACCTGCATCGCAGTGCAAGCACATCACGTATCCGAAGCCGGATGGAAAGCTGACGTTCGACCGTTTGTCTTCCGTGTTCATCTCGAACACCAATCACGAAGAGAATCAGCCGGCTCACCTGACACTGAAAGACCCTTCAGTGCCGGTGAATGTGAACTGGCAGACCTATGCCGGTCCGGAGTCACGCTACTGCCCCGCAGCGGTGTATGAATTCGTGAAGAACGATGACGGCAGCGAACGTCTCGTGATCAACGCGCAGAACTGCGTGCATTGCAAGACCTGCGATATCAAGGACCCGACCCAGAACATCGTCTGGGTGACGCCTGAGGGTGGCGGCGGTCCGAACTATCCGAATATGTAATGAGTCACCTCGCCATTCCAGGGCGTTCGTCAATTGGGAGGACCACACCCGCGAAACGAGAAATCATGATCGTTTCTGGAGCCCGGACAGCAATCGGAACCTTCGGCGGCACTTTGAAAGACGTCCCTCCACGTCTCTGGGTGCACTGA
Organism: Paraburkholderia panacisoli; assembly: GCF_008369935.1. Taxonomy (GTDB): domain Bacteria; phylum Pseudomonadota; class Gammaproteobacteria; order Burkholderiales; family Burkholderiaceae; genus Paraburkholderia; species Paraburkholderia panacisoli. The sequence continues at coordinate 98,869 of NZ_VTUZ01000030.1, forward strand.
TCGTACGCGAATCGATAACGCGTACCGGTATCAGCGGAAACGAAGTTGGTCATGCCGTATTCGGACATGTCACCGTCAAGGCGATTTACGAATTGCGCCGTATCAGCGGCCGCTTTTCGCCCGTGACCGCGTGCATCGGTGGCGGGCAAGGCATCGCCGCCGTCTTCGAGAATCTACAGTGAGAGGCCCGGCGTTCCAGGGCAATTCAATACAGGAGTGACATATGACGATCAAAACAGTCGGTATCCTCGGTGCCGGCACGATGGGGAATGGCATTGCACAAGCCGCGGCAATGGCCGGCCTGGATGCAGTCATGGTCGACATCAGTGAAAAAGCGTTGCAAGAAGGGGTGGAGTCTGCCAGCCGTAGCCTGGAGAAATTTGTCGCAAAGGGCAAGCTCGACGCCGGCGCGGCACAGCTAGCGCTAGCACGAATTTCTACGTCGACAGACTACAAGAGCCTCGCGTCCGCAGACATCGTCATCGAAGCCGTGACCGAGAATGTCGATACGAAGATCACACTACTGGGAAAAATTGAGGCTGTCGTGGGAACCCACACTGTAATCGCGACAAACACATCGTCAATCTCAATCACTGCTCTCGGTGCAGCGCTGTCCGATCCAGCCCGTTTCATCGGTATGCATTTTTTTAATCCGGTACCGCTGTTACCGCTCGTAGAAATCATCCAGGGCCTGCAGACAAGCGCGACTACAACCGAGAAGGTTCGAGAGCTAACGACGAAGCTGGGCAAGACGCCGATTGTTGTAAGAAATTCGCCAGGTTTTGTGGTAAACCGCATTCTCCTTCCGATGATCAACGAAGCATTCTTCCTACTGGCCGAGGGTATCGCGAGTGTGGAGGAAATCGACGCGGGCATGCGGTCCGGTGCGAGTCACCCGATCGGCCCGCTTGCATTGGCGGACCTTATCGGATTAGACGTATGCCTAGCGATTCTCGACGTCCTTGCACGCGACTTTGGAGACCCGAAATACCGCGCATGCCGCCTCTTGCGGGAACTGGTTAGCGCGGGACACTTGGGACGCAAAACTGGCAAAGGCGTCTACACATACGGTTAGAATTCGGACGATCGCACCTGCGTCTACAGTTCAACGTAGTTCGCGATGAAGGCTTGAACGCCATCGAGCGAAAGCTGCATGCCTGCCATCAAAAACGATCAGTTTGCTTATGATCAGCGGTCGCTTTGGGTCCTACCTGGCGGTGAAGTGATCGCACAGCAACCACGGCTATCAGCGACACCTCCGACTCGGCATCAACGACTACGCGGGCATCGCAGCGGCCCAGGTAAGAGCCTTTGGGTACATCACACGACCTGTCACTATCGTGAGCAATGATTTCAGCATGCGATGCCCGTATAGATCGCTTTACTGCGTGTTGCACCTCAACAATCGCACTCCATACTTGGATGTAAACGCGTATACGAAGAACAATGAATTCCTGGATGCGCGACGCGCACAGGGCTACACGTTGTGGCTCTCACGCAAAGCGCTGGCGCCGCTGGTCGACTACCTTGGTAGCGCTGGAGTCGACGTGGCAACCGAATCAGCAGTGTTGGGTCCTGACGAGGCACTGCTTGCTCGCTATCACAAATATCTGCTCGATATGCGAGGGCTTGTCGCCACCAGCGCTCGTGGATATGTAGATATGGTACGTCCGCTTGTTACGGACAGAGTTGTGAGCGACGAACTCGACTGGACGGACTTGCGGCCAGAGCACCTGAACAGATTTGTGCTCACGGCTAGCCGCGGACGCTCTATAGGTTCAGCGAAGCTCGCGGTTACCGCACTACGTTCATTGCTGATCTACTTGCACATGGAGGGGCTGATAGCGCAGCGGCTGGACACAGCAGTCCCGTCGGTTGCAGGATGGAGCTTGGCCGGGTTGCCACGCGCACTGGAGCCATGCGATGTGGAACGACTACTCGCAGCCTGCGATCGGCGCACCGGTAGCGGCTGTCGCGATTTCGCAATCCTGATGTTGCTCGCGCGTCTGGGCTTGCGTGCTGGCGAGGTACGTATGCTCAATCTTGACGACATCGACTGGCGCACAGGTGAGCTCGTTGTCAGAGGCAAAGGTCGGCGTCTCGAACGCCTTCCTTTGCCTGCGGATGTCGGCGAAGCGTTGGCAGCGTATCTTCAACGCGGGCGACCCGATACCGCGCAGGGCCGCACCGTGTTTGTACGTACACGGGCCCCTCACCGCGCACTCTCGTCCGTCGGTATTACAGACGCGGTGGCTGCCGCCGCTTCGCGCGCGGGCCTCATTAACGTGCGAGCCCATCGGCTACGTCACACACTTGCAACTCAAATGGTGCGCTCCGGTGTCGCGCTTCCCGGAGTCGCACAAGTGCTGCGCCATCGCCGTCTGATGACCACGGCAATCTATGCCAAGGTTGACCGCGAGGGATTGCGCCTACTGGCCCGAGCATGGCCGGGAGGTGAAGCATGAACGATTTACATCTTGCGCTGGCTGACTACCTGAATTTGCGTCGCTCCTTGGGGTATAAATTGCGACGACAGGAGAAGCTGCTAAATCAATTCATTAACTTCTTTCTGGATACCGAAGCGCCAACGATAACGACGCAACATGCTCTGACATGGGCATGCCAACCGAAGAACGCCTGTAACAACTGGTGGTCCTATCGTCTGTCAGCAGTTCGTGCCTTCGCCAACTATCTGCACATCACCGATCCGGCTGTTGAGGTGCCGCCGCCGGACCTGCTGCCCTGGAGGGCTCACCGAGCTATCCCGTATCTGTATCGCGAGGACGAGATTGTCGAACTGATCAACGCCGCCGGGATGCTCAGCTCGCCACTGCGAGCGGTAACCTACCAGACGTTGATTGGGTTACTCACCGTCACCGGTATGCGTGTCGGCGAGGCGATCAATCTGGATCGTCAGGATTTCGATGCGCGCAACGGTACGCTCATTATCCGGGAGGCAAAGTTCAATAAGATGCGGGAACTTCCATTGCACCCAACGGCGGTCGCGGCCCTGAAGCGCTATCTTACCCGCCGCAACCGTATTTCCTTCGCCGCGAGATCCGAGGCCCTATTCATCTCCCCGACTGGCAATCGACTCCTGTACTGCAATGTTCGCTGGACATTTCAGCGCCTGGTGAGCCAAGTCACTCTTACCCAGCGCACAGGTCGGTGTCGCCCTCGTATCCATGACCTGCGCCATGCATTCGCCGTCAACGCGCTACTTGGCGCGTATCGAGATGGCTCCGATACGCAGCAGCGTCTCACGCTGCTTTCAACGTATCTTGGGCATGCCAATCCCGCGTCGAGTTACTGGTATCTATCGGCAGCACCGGAACTGCTCGCGAAGGCAGCCGAGCGTCTGGAGCATCCACGTGGAGAACGAGCATGACAGCACTTGCCACAACCCTTCAGGCATTTTTCACTGATCGGCTCCTCCGCGAGCGGCACGCAAGCCCATGCACTGTCTCCGCGTATCGCGATACCTGGCGATTGTTGCTTGGCTTTTGTGCGAAGCGAGTCGGCAAATCACCTTCGGCGCTCGATTTTTCTGACCTCGATGCGCCGGTTGTCTGTGCCTTCCTGGACCATCTTGAACTGGATCGCAAAAATAGCGCACGCACCCGTAACGCTCGGCTTGCCGCCATCCACTCGCTATTTCGCTACGCGGCATTACGCAACCCCGAATACGCGGCCACCATCGCCCGAGTTCTGGCGATCCAATCCAAGCGCTTTGAGCGTGCCATCGTTGCTTTTATCACCGAAGCCGAAGTGCAAGCGTTGCTCGCGGCGCCCGATCGCGCCTCGTGGTCAGGCCGCCGCGATCACGTTTTGCTATTGGTTGCCGTGCAAACCGGCTTGCGAATCTCAGAGTTGATCGGCCTGAGACAGAGCGACGTTCACATCGGCGTCGGCGCACATCTCGCCTGCCAGGGGAAGGGCCGCAAGAATCGCATTACTCCGTTGACTGTCCCGGTGGTCAACGTGCTCCGCGCCTGGCTCGCCGAGTGTGACGCCAATCCGTCGGCGCGGCTGTTCACAACGCGTGCCGGAGCGGCGCTCAGCCGAGACGCGATTGAGCGCCGCATCGCACTACACGTAACTACAGCATCTGCCACGTGTCCGACATTGGGAAAGAAGAACATCACTTGCCATGTACTGAGACATAGCGCGGCAATGCGGCTGCTGGAAGCAGGCGTAGATCCCACAGTGATTGCTCTATGGCTAGGGCATGAGCGCGTCGACACCACCGCGATTTATCTTCATGCGCATTTGGGCATCAAGGAGCAAGCCCTCGACCGCGCTCGAATGCCCACCGCGAAGCCGGGTCGATCTTGTCCCACCGACAAGCTCCTGGCCTTCCTAGAGTCGCTCTGATTATTCCGACGCCTACTGCACGCTCACCGCCAACGGCGTGGCATCCCCACTCCACATCGGCCTAATCCGGAATTCGGCGTAATGAAACTTATTCCGAGGTCGGAATAAGTTTCACAAGATGGGCAATGTGCTCAATGCGCTGCCGAAGTCGCAACAGGGGCGCGCAAAGGCAGACCTTCAGGCGATCTGGATGGCCGCGACGCGCGCCGATGCATCCGCCGCGTTCGATCGTTTCGTGACGGTCTATGCGGCGAAATATCCGAAGGCGACGGAGACGTTGAAGAAGGATCGGGAAAGTCTGCTGCGTATTACGACTTCCCGGCCGAGCACTGGCAGCATTTGCGCACGACGAATGCGATCGAGTCGACGTTCGCGACCGTACGCCACCGGACGACGCGTACACGCAACTGCGTGTCGCGACCGACCTTCCTAGGTCTGGCATTCAAACTGATCGAGGAAGCCGAGAAAACGTGGCGCCGTATCAACGGCCCCGAAAAGATCAAGCTGTTGCTCGAGGGCATTGCCTTCAGGGACGGTGAACCGGTGCAGGACGATCAACCGGTTCAGCAGAAACTCGCCGCTTGAAATCGCCGACCATCAGGCTGCCCATACACCACTCTTGACGTTAGCTCAAACTTCGACCCGCCACGGTCAGCGCACTATGTTGCGCTGCCAGGGCGTCTAAGCTTCACTCAGATTTCATTAAATTGCGGGAGATTGTTGACGTAAATTCGTATTCCTTACTTTGCGAGTGACGGCCGATGCCGCATGATATGCAGTCGAAACTGGAAGCTCCGCGAATCAAAAACCTGATTTCCCAACGTAGCTTGTCAGCCGTGTTCCAACCGATTGTCGACCTCGAAAGCGGCTCAATCTGTGGCTACGAAAGTCTGATTCGCGGACCAGCGAGCACGCCACTTGAGATGCCAAACGCGCTGTTCACACAGGCGAAGGCAGAAGGCTGCTCCATTGACCTGGAGCGGGCGTCGGCGCAAACCTGTATCGAAGCCTTCGCACGACTTTGGTGCGAAGGTAAGCTAATTCTCAATTTCAGTGCAGAAGCGCTTCAGCAGATCGTGGTTGGACCCAGTAATGCGCTTGATCCTCTCGGAGAAACCCGGATAGATCCAACGCGGGTCGTGCTTGAGTTGACGGAACAAAGCATAATCCATGACACTGGCAAATTCCTTTCGACGGTAGCAACACTGCGAGTCACGGGCGTACAACTCGCGCTGGATGACTATGGGACCGCGAATGCAAGCATGAACTTGTGGGTACGCCTGCGACCCGACGTCGTAAAAATCGATCGTTTCTTCATCCATGGGATCGCGAATGACTCGCTCAAGTTCGAAGCGGTCAAGGCAATGCAGCACTTTGCGAAAGCAAGCGGCACTCGACTCATTGCCGAAGGTATCGATAATATAGCGGATCTAATTGTCGTACGTGACATGGGCATCACCTGTGGCCAGGGATTTTACTTTGGAAAACCCGATGCTCAGCCATTGCGCTCAATTGACCCCGACGCAACCGCGTTGTTGCACAGCAAGCACATCGCGGTGTTTCCCGAGCCAACAAGAGACACACGCGTATTGACATCAGGAGGAATGGCAGCCACAAAGATGCTGGTTCACGCACCTGCATTGCCGCGCCATGCAATCAACAACGATGTACTCGAGCTGTTCAACCGGCTCCCCGAATTGCATGCGGTCGCGATCGTCGAGAACGACCAACCGGTCACGCTAATCAACCGGCGTGGTTTTATGGACCGCTACGCCCTACCCTATCATCGCGAACCGTTTGGGAAACGCTCCTGCCTACAGTTCGCTCATGCGTCGCCTGTGATCGTCGAAAGATCAATGACGGTCGAAGAGATGGCCAAGCTCCTGGCAAGCGAGGATCAGCGATACTTAGCCAACGGTTTCGTGATTACCGAAAACGGCAAATATGCGGGTCTTGGCACTGGCGAAACCCTTGTGCGCGCAGTGACCGAGGCGCGCATCGAAGCCGCACGTTACGCCAGTCCGCTGACCTTTCTTCCGGGCAATATCCCAATCAGTTCGCACATCACCCGCTTACTCGACAATGACGCCGGCTTCCATGCCTGCTACGTTGACCTGAATCACTTCAAACCTTTCAACAATCAGTATGGCTACTGGCAAGGAGACGAGGTACTGAAGTTCGCCGCGACCGTGCTTGTGGCACTGTGTGCGACCCTATCCGTGACTTTCTCGGCCACGTCGGCGGTGATGATTTCCTGATTTTGTTCCAGAGCGACGACTGGAAAGAACGCGTGCCACGCGCAATCCACGCGTTCAATCGCGCGCGAAGCGTTTTTATGCGCCGGCCGACCTCCTGCCCGGCGGTATTCACGGTGAGGACCGGCGCGGCAATGCTACTTTCTTCGATTGCGTCACGATGGCGATCGGCTGTGTGCACGTGGAGCCGACCGGCAGCCCTTCGCCGTACAGCAGCGTAGAAATCGCGTCAATCGCCGCAGTCGCGAAACGGGGCGCAAAGCAGCAAACCTCCGGATTCTTACTGATTGATGCTAGAGAGGTGGAAATCCTGCTGCGAGGGGACACTGGCACAACACGTGATTCCAGCTAGCTAGAGCTTCCAACCGAAGGACCGACAATGAACGATTACTCCTGGAATAAGGACGTGCGGTCTTTCAAACGAAACCGCCGGCGAAATGTAGATACGGCGCCGCCCTGTCGGACAACTAGGGAGTCGAACGTTGGTGTAAATATCCCCTGCAATCACAGAATGAAAGCCTGTAATGGGGAATTATGTCTGAATCGGGCAGGCGCGTCTTTCGTAAGCGCGAGTTTCTGCCCACCTAGCTTCCGTGCCTGAGAAGGTCCACGATTGCGTCCGCAACCCAACTTGCGGACGCAATCCATGACCCAGGATGACCTGACCTTTTTGCCCTTGCGGGTGACACGCGTTGGTGCCGGCGGCAAGCGAAGCTTCGACCGTGCGGACAAGCAACGACTGATTGATGCCTGCCTGCAACCGGGCGCATCGCTGTCTGGCCTGGCTCTGAAGGCTGGGGTGAATGCCAACCAGTTGCGCAAATGGGTTCAGTTGCGTGAACAGGCAAATGCCCCTGTGAAGGACGGCATGGTCGTTACGTCATCAGCCTTCGTGCCGGTCGTCGCGATCGATGACCCTGCGCCGGCGCTGGCTCCGGCACGCGCTGCGTGGCCCTTGCCTGACCCGGAGCGCTCGCCTGTGTCGCCACGAGCGGCACTGGCGGCGCGGCTGTCGGCTCAGTTGCCCAACGGCGTGAAGCTCGAGCTCGAATGTTCAGGACACGATGCCGCACTCGTGAGCGCGATGGTTGCCGCATTGGGAGCGTCCTGATGTTCCGGTTCGAGGCGGACCTGAAGGTCTTCCTGCATCGTGAGCCGATCGACTTCCGTGCCGGCATCAACAGCCTGGTGGCACTGGTCGAGCAGTCCATGCAACTCGATCCGTTTGCGCGTGCCGTGTTTGCCTTCCACAATCGCAGACGCAACCGGGTCAAGTTACTGCTCTACGAGCGCACCGGCTTCTGGCTGCTGCTGCGGCGCCTTGAGCAGGACCACTTCGTCTGGCCACGTCAACCACAGGCGGTAATCGAGTTGACGACCGAACAACTGCATTGGCTCCTTGAGGGCATTGACGTTGACGCAGTGCGGCGCCATCCATCACGGAGGTACCGTCACGCGAGTTGAACGCCGGGGCGTTGCCGGTAAAACAACGGAGCGACTAGACGGTTACAAATTCCCGTAAACCCATCGCACGCAGTTCTTCGCTACCCATGGGAGCATGAACGAAGACGATTTCTCCCAATTGCCGCCGGCCGCCCAAGCCTATATCCGTGAACTCGAGACACGCAACCGGCAACTGGGCGAGCGGGTTGCCCAACTGGAGGAGCAGTTCCGCCTGGCGCAGAGCAAGCGCTTCGCGCCGAGCAGCGAGAAGCTCAGGGATCGCGTCTTCGACGAGGCCGAACAGATCGCCGCCACCGAGCGCGATGACGATGATGCCGTCGATGCCGAAGACACGGTCGCGCTGCCCAATACTGGCCTGCCAGATGTACCCGGGCCGGCACGAAACAGGTCCGGACGCAAACCGCTGCCAGCGCACCTGCCACGTCAGCGCATCGAATACGACCTGCCCGAAGAGCAGAAGGTCTGTCCATGCTGCGCAAACGCACTTCACCGCATGGGCGAAGAGGTCAGCGAACAATTGCATATCGAGGTGAAGGCGTCCGTGCTGCAGCACGTGCGCTTCAAGTACGCGTGCCGCCACTGCGAACGCCATGCCGAACGCACGCCGGTGATCACCGCATCGATGCCAGCGCAGCCGTTGCCGGGCAGCAATGCCAGTGCGGCGATGATCGCCACCGTCACCGCAGGAAAGTACGTCGATGGTACGCCGCTGTACCGGATGGCTCACGCGCTCGTGCGCGCAGATATCGAAGTCGGGCGTGGCACGCTGGCAAACTGGATCATCCGGCCCGCTGAACTGCATTACAGCCGGCTCTATGAGGCATTACGCAGGACGCTGCTGTCGCAGCCGTTGATTCATGGCGATGAGACAACAGTGCAGGTGCTCAAGGAGCCTGGCAAGGCTGCGCAGAGCACATCGTATATGTGGGTCTACCGCAGTGCCGAAGACTGTGCGCAGCCGGTCGTGCTGTTCGACTACCAGCCCGGGCGCGGGCAGGAATATCCTCAAGCGTTCCTCGCCGGCTATGAAGGCCTGCTGATGACGGACGGATACGCCGCCTGGCGCACGCTCGAAGGTCCAACCCACTTCGGCTGCCTGGCTCACGCCCGTCGAGCCTTCGTCGACGCGCTCAAGGGCATGAAGAAACCCGGCGGCCGTGCCGCGCAGGCACTGGAATACTTCAAGGCGCTCTATCAGGTCGAGGCGCTGGCCAAAGCCGATCTGCCCGAAGGCGAGACGCGCGCTGACTACACATACCGGCTGCGCCAGCAGCACAGCGTGCCACTACTCGAAGCGTTCAGAAAGTGGCTGGACGAACAGGCGCCGCAGGTCCTGCCAGAAAGCCTGCTGGGCAAGGCGATCTCATATACACGCAAGCAGTGGACATATCTCAGTCGCTACGTGAGCGACGGGCGTGCCCCCGTCGACAATAACGTCATAGAACGAGACATCAGACCATTCTGGACGGGGCGTTCATTGTGCACCTCCTTGCGAAACCTCGGTAAACATTGGGAGTTGCCCTTCAACTTCGTTGCGACACGGGCGATGTTTGCGCGTCAGCGCAGCTGTAACTGCCTCAGTGCGCAGATCGCTCGCGCGAATCTGCCACGGGGCATCGGGCATTACCTGCTCGGCGGGAAGAATCTTGTCGTTGATCAGACGCCGGATCATGTAGTGGGTAACACCAAGCGCTTTCGCCGCTTCGGACATCGTCAACCAGTCACCATCCTTCTCAGCCGACTTGTACGCATAGATATCGCGCACTCGCCGTATTGAGCTGACCCGATGCGCAGTCCAGGTCTTGCCCTGGCCCGTGCGTATGCCCATCCGGTTTAGTGAGGCGGCAATGTCCTGATCAGACCATCGGGTTGCCATGCTTCGGATAACCGCGAGCGCTTCGTCGGAGGTGCTGCACCCGTGCTCTCCGGTCCTGGGCTTGCGGATCCGCACCTGCGAGTGTTGACCACCGTGCCAATGAATCGTGAGAATGACTTCGCGCGTCAACTCGTCCACGTCCGCGACTATATCGACGATCAACGCCCGAACCAGCTGCTGGCGTGTGCGCATGTTGACGCCTGGAGCATTCCAGGCAGCATCGAGGTCCTCGGCCAACTTCGTGAAATCGGGAGCAGGAGCCGATGCTGCCGGTGCAAGCGCCGCCTCAAGGCGCGCCTGACAGGCCTGCACACGATGCAAGGCCGCTTCCCAGTTCTTCTCCAGTTGCGCGGCAATCAAACGATTATCGGGGTCGCAGGCAGCGTAGCGGCGCTCTGCCAGCGTGGCTTCGTATCGGGCCTGCTGCAGCTCAAGTTCGATGATCCGCCGCTGCTCGTTCATGGAATCCATACGCATCTGCTCGGCCAGCAAGGCCGCCTCTATCGCCATCGGCTCGACGACACGCATCAGCTCTCTTGCGATCGCGACGTCTATCCGGGAGCCGCCGAAGCTCATGCACTTCGGCGGCAGATCAAAGCGATAGCATCGATAGACCGGTCGCGGGGTGCGTCCAGTATAGGCCACCGACAGGCGCCGGCCGCAACGCGCGCATCCAAGCATCCCTGCAAGCAGGGCTCGCCCGCCACGTCCAGATTTTACGTCGCCCGCCTTGCCATAGGCGTTGGCGGCGAGCACCTTCTGGTTGCGTTCGAACTCCGCCCAGTCGATGTAACCTTCGTGGTGCTCTTTGAGTATGACCTCCCACTGATCAAACGGCTTACGATGCTTGTACGTCTTGTGTGCACGGCCATCAACGATGGTCGTCTGGCTGCCACTCTTGCCATATGCATAAGCTCCGGCGTAGAACGGATTCCTAAGCACTGATATGACGTTGCGATAACGTATCAACGTCCAGTCGAATTGCGTCAGCGTCCTGCCGTCGGTCGGTCTTGGAAAGTGGATCTGTTCGGCCAGCAACGACAGGAAGGCCTGGCGCGCGCTGCCCAGTTCACGAAAGCGGGCAAAGATCAGGCGTATGACCTCCTGAAGCCGCTGGTCTGGATCCAGGCCTAGCCCAATATCACGGTGCCAGAGATAGCCGATTGGTACGCTAATGCGCAGTTCGCCCCGCTGAGCCTTGGCGCGAGCTGCATCCAACATCCTTGTTCGAAGTACGTTGAGCTCGAATTCGCTGATGCTACCCTTCATGCCCAGCAGCAACCGGTCGTTTGGTCGACAAGGATCGTACACACCATCAAGATCAATAACCCTCGCCTGAACGAGACCGCACAGTTCGAGCAGATGGTGCCAGTCACGTCCATTGCGGGCAAGACGTGATGCATCCAGACAAAGGACCGCGCCGACTTCGCCGGCGCACAGCAACGCCACCAGCCGCTCAAAACCGGGCCTCGCGACCGTACCGCTGGCCGAGCGGCCGAGATCATCATCGATCACCTCGATGTCACGAAATCCGCGACGCTTTGCTTCTCCCACCAGCTCGTACTGGCGACGCTTGCTCTCGAGGTTCATCTGGACCTGAGCCTGCGTCGACTGTCGGACATAAACTACTGCTTTGCGCTGGAGCAGAGGCGCTGGCAGACGATCAGTGTTCGTCATCGTCAGACTCCTTGCCGATGGCGACGCCTGCGCTCTGGAGCAGCACGTTCGCAAGGTGTGTGATTGCCCGTGCGCGCTGTGCCGCGCTCATTCCCTGAAGCTCGGCGGTGTCGAACCTCAGACTCATCTGAGACAGCGTCAGTGCAGGCGGTTGTGGGCGTAGCAGTACGTCCCTTGGCAGCTTGTCCATTGCGTTTCTCCCGGACGGTAGTGGAACCGTCCGACGAGTGTGCTCGCAAGCGCCAGTCAACCAGCAGCCGGTCGAGTTCGCTCAGCACCGCAACTGTGACGCGCGGCTCGCCCAACGCCATGGCAGAACACATGACGCGATCCAGCATCCACGCCGACACCACCCTCACTACGCCTGGGCTGGCCTCGACGTGCACCACGCGACCGCCGCTTCGCTCCTCGACGTCTCGTACCTTGACGCGACGCCCATACAAAGGATGCCAACGGTAATGGACTTCAACTTCCTGCCCGATATGGGCAGAATGATCGCGAACTGTGTACAGGCCGATCCTCCTGGCTGTTTAGTGACACGGTTGCCGGAGCGAAAGCAAGCGCGATGGTGTACAGCCTGATGTTGACGTGCCGCGCCTGCGGCGTCGAGCCATACGCGTACCTGCTGCATGTGCTGACCGAATTGCCGCAGCGTGCTCCCGACGCGGACGTCAGCGATCTCTTGCCGTTCAACTTCGATCCGCAGGACCCCCTGCGGGATGCGAAGCCGCAGGATTCGACGAACACGCCCTGATATGCGAAAGTGCACTGCTCAAGAGCATGCTTCGGACGTCATCGTTGCGACAACTTCGCGGTGCGTCCATGCTCGCCCCTATGAAGCCATCATCGCCAGTCGTGTCGCAGATGCCGGCGCGTAACAGCACGACGGGATGGGAGTTCTCTGCAGCGGGAGCAGGTCCGGGAGGCCGGTTAAAATATCGCCTCGCGTCACTTCGCGCAGCAATCGGAGAAAAGCATCCCATGACCAGGACGAACCGCAGGTCCGTGAGCATTGCCCCGGGCCACAACAAGGCCAGTCTGTCAAAAGGCCAGAAGGCATTCAACACGCTCATCCGGCAGATTGAAAAGCGGCGTCACCGTCTCGGCGCGTGGGAGGTGGTCGGGCCAGTCTTCCAGAAAAAATACACCGACGAGTTCCTTCCACTCGAGAAGATCTGCACGGATTTGCAGGTGAAGATGGTTCATTGCCTTGAGCAGGCCTACGACCAGAAAGGATTGACGAAATCCGAACGCCGCACGATCTCGGAGCTGATCACCGGCCTGGCGGGCGATCTGATCGAAGAGCAGGACGATGCGCAACTGAAAGCCATTTACAACAGGCATAGTCAATCCGACTATGACAGCGAAGCAGCGGCCGAACTTGAGGACATGAAGTCTGTGCTGGAGGCGATGCTCGGTGCGGAACTGGGCGACGATATCGACATGAGCTCACCGGAAGATCTGTTGCAGCGGGCGCACGCGAAAATGGAAGAGCAACAGGCGCGGGAAGCGGCTGAAAATCAGGCCAAAGAGGAACATCGTGCCAAACGGAAAAAGTCGGCGAAGCAGCTCGCCGCGCAGGCGCGGCAGGAGCAGGAGCAGGCACAGCTAAGCCAGTCCATCCGCGAGGTCTATCGCAAACTTGCCAGTGCCCTTCATCCCGATCGTGAACCGGATCCCCAGGAGCGCCAGCGCAAGACCACACTGATGCAGCGGGCCAACCAGGCCTATGGCAAAAACAATCTGTTACAGCTGCTGGAATTGCAGTTGGAGCTTGAACATATCGATCAGAGCGCGATCAACAATATCAGCGAAGACCGGCTGAAGCATTACAACGCGATCCTGAAGGAGCAACTCGGCGAACTGGATCAGGAAATCCTGCATGTCGAAGCTCGATTCAGGCACGCCTATGGAATTCCGCCATTCATCGACATCTCTCCTGACACAGTCGTGCGCAACCTCACGGGCGACATCTCAGGAATTCAGCAAAGCGTACGCGACCTGAAACAAGACCTGCTGGTGTTCGAAGAGATCAGGACACTCAAGAGCTGGCTGAAGAGTGTCAAACGTCAGCACGCAACGCTTCACTTCGACGAAATGCCGTTCTGAGCGACTTCGAGGGTCGTGCCCCGAAAATCTCGCGTGTGCTGAAATTCGCGCTTACCGTCTTTCCGTTGCCGCAATCATCAATCTGGCATCCTAGCCAGCCCCCCGGAACGCGACTCACTCGGCGCCGACTTGGACGGCCGGACTCACACGATTCGGTACGCCCTCATTCGAGAATTGCTACCGGAACATGTATGAGTTGGCCGACACTCTAAGCTAGCTACCAAGATGGAGAAGTAGGTGCTCCGCTATTTCGGCATCTGATCGCGCCCGCAAGAGGTAGCCTGAAAGAAGCTCCTCCACATACCGACTGCCATGCAATACAATCTTGCTCGCTTCCCCTTAGCGCGGCCGCCTGAAGAAAGACGATCTGAACTAGCCACCTTCGCTCCAGCCCCGCAGCTACACGATTCACTAGAAATAGACGCTTTGGTGTGCCGCGAAGGAACGATAGCATGTCCAATCCATGACCAGCCAACCCAATCGTGACCAACCAACAGGTCAAGCGTCGTATACCGGGAATCGGGTACCACGGGAGGGATTGCGCTCTTCCAGACATCAGAGGACGTCTGGCTTCCATGGAGCGAAACAACTGTCCGCCCGTCGTTTGTTTCGAGACAAGTAATCTCTTGAAGGATTGCACACGAATTTCTGGACTGCTCTTCTGCTGAGGACATGGCTGCTCCACGAAAAAAGATTGTAGGTGAGCCGCCAGAAACGCTCTTAATCAGACAGCGCGTTTGAAAGTCTCGACATAGCACTTGTGTTTCTGCTGGCTGCAGGTGCCCGCGGGTGAGATTGATCACACTCTCCCACCGCGGCTAACAAACGAGAAAGCAAACTCCAAAAGAGTTCTGGCCGGGCGTTAACAATGAGTAAGGGGCAATTCAGCGAAACGAAGACAGCCTCTACCCGGTTCCCGCTTGACGAATTTTGGGCTATGCCATCGCGCCGTGGCCATGATTGTCGAATCACAGCTATACAAGATACGATACGGCTCGACCCCCGATGTGGGCTACGTTGGTAAGACGCAGTGCGCTCGCACACGGCCGAGTCTCTCCACCTGCATACGCCACGTCCGCGAGCGCGTTCACAAACCATCAAAAATCCAGCAGGGACATCGTGAGCTGTTCGGCGACAACGACGTAACTTCCGCAGCAAGAGAAAACGCTGATAAAGCTCCTGCTTTAGGCCAATTTCCGAAGCCACTCCGCAACTGCGACACCAATCTCATGAGGGGAATCCTCCTGCAGGAAGTGACTCCCTTTAACTGTCACCTCCTCCTGATTTTTCCAGGTGCGACACAGCTCCCGCATATCGCCAACGAGGATACCGCCCGGATCGCCGTTAATGAACAGCTTCGGAACATCCGTCTCGGCCATCCATCGTGAAAAATCATCAACAATTTTGGCCACCTGCTCAGGCTTCCCGTCGATCGGTATCTCACGTGGGAAGGTCAAGGTCGGCAGTCGATCTTCTCCCGCCCGGAGGTAGGGTCGCCTGTATACGTTCATTTCGACCTCTGACAGTTCGCGGATCGTGCGAGCGGGAAGTAATTTCTCAATAAAGATGTTGTCCCGCAATACCATTTCCTCACCTTTGGAAGATCGCAATCGTTCAAACGTGCTACGGACAATCGGGTCCATTTCGTCCAACGTTCTGGTGCGCACCATCGCTTCCAGGTAAGCAATGCCGCGCACGTCGCGTGCGTGGCGCCGTGCCCAGTCCATCCCAAGCGCGGCTCCCCAATCCTGTACCACCAAAACCACATCACGAGTCACATCGATGCTTTCCAGAAAAGCATCGAGAAAACGTCGGTGCTGCACAAAACTGTATCGATTCGCATCGCCTTCTTCGAGCTTTTCAGAGTCGCCCATGCCAATGAGGTCTGGCGCAATACACCGTGCGTAGGGTGCCACGTGCGGTATCACGTTTCTCCAGATGTAAGAAGATGTCGGATTTCCGTGGAGGAAGACGACCGGCCGCCCGTCGCCCTCGTCGACGTACGCCATCTTTTTTCCATGAACTTCGCTGAAACGCTTAGGCTGCTCGTCGGTCGAAAACATCAGGTTCTCCATTGGTAAGGGTTTCCAGCAAGCCCGAGACGTGTCACGTGTCGACAGTTCCAGGCACTATCGAGACAGCCAACATCAGGGGCCATCGCAGTTAATCGACGGCGGCTGTCTGTGATATGCGCTCCTGCTCGAGAAATACCGGACGCCGCGCGCAGGTCACAGGCGTTCCGTAGAACACGTATCAGCAGGCCAGCCGCCGGAGGAAGTCCGGCATATCTCTTACGTAAGCACGCAACAAGGGGCGAAAAACTGAGACACTTTTGACGCATGGTTAACGATCACATAAAGCTTTACTCCAAGGCTCCCTCAGCAGGTCGCGGCTTCGATTGGGAGAGCGGCAGACGCAGTCAGAATCGCTCGCTCTGCCGCCCGGTGTTGCGGCATCGCATGTTTCACATGATCGATCCACGTTCTGACCTTGGCGACGAGATATCGACTCGGGGTATATAGTGCAAAAATACTTCTCGGGCGAAGCGTAAACTCAGGAAGCACGCGAACCAGCGTTCCGTCGCGTAAGGCTCTCACAGCCGAATAAGCAGGTACCTCGCCGATGCCCAATCCACTCTCAAGCGCAACCACCGCAGACTCTGCAACATTTACGCGAAAGCGTGTGGCGACCCTTATCGAGACCCCTTCCGCCCCTCTGTAAAGCATCCACCAATCTTGCGGAGACGGTGGAGTGTCAAGTTCAACGCAAGCCAACCTCTCAAGATCCTCTGGACGCTCCACTGCCGGATGGCGTAAAAGAAATTCTGGAGACGCACACAAAATGCTCGCTGTGTCGCCAATGTGCTGCGCGGCCAGCGCAGAGTCCTCTAGCCCCTCGGCTAAAACAATTGCCACGTCAAAGGCACCGTCGAGCAGATTTGGCATTCTTTGTGACAGAGTAAGCGCGACAGAAACATCCGGGTATTCGCGCTCATAGCTTACGACGCAGGGAACAACACAATGTTGACCGATTCCATTGAACGCCTGAACCCGAAGCACACCTGACGGCCTTAAGTGTGCGTCTCGCGCCTCGTCCTCGGCCATATCAATTAACTTCAGGATATGCGTGCATCGCTCCAGATATCGTTTTCCAGTCTCCGTCAGCGCCATCCTTCTAGTGCTTCGATAAATAAGCCTTGTACGCAATTGTCGTTCGAGGTCCGCAATGGCACGAGAAATGACAGAGGCATCGAAGCCCAGAGACTCGCCCGCACAGTGAAACTGCCCGCCTCCACTACCCTCACAAAAATCCGCATTGCCTGCAACTTGTTCATTGCTATCCCATGTGCTTTGCCCAATGATTGCTGGGAAGCAGCCCAGTTTCGTGTTTGCACTCCCGTTCACGAAACATTCCGAGTCCTTTCGTCGTCTGAGGCTACATCTGCAACCACATCGGAGCCCCAACATCCAGTCTGCATGCGCGCTCAATCATTTCCCGCTCACGAACGGAGCCGACAACGAAACGGCGTGCGGCAGCACCTGAATGGAAGTCACACCTCATTCTGTTCGTCAGAGTGGGTGACTGTCTGACGCAACAGCGGCAGCATATGCGCACATCTTAGGCAGTGTTGACCGACACGTTCATGATCCGACGCCATCTTTTGCGCATCAAACCAACATAGCTCAGGCAATGTCATCCCTCACGATTTTCGAACCCATCTGGACGATTCCGACTCCCATTCAAATCGACGCCGGATTCACCAACCACTGATGGAGTTTCAAGTTGTTAGCCGATTGTTCGTTGCACGTGGAAACCAATTTTCCATTCTCGAACCTGCCATTTCGATAGGAATCCTGATTCTATATACGATATATAGTCGCAAAGAATTCGTAAATCAGACAAAAATCCAACACCAAAAAAATCATGGCGCATTCCTCGGCGAAGCGCTGTCAGAGCTGTGCCTGACCATTGTGCGGTGCCACTTCAAATAATATGTACAGCCGTATTATTCGTCAAGCAATTTCGGCGCGAACTCAACGAGCGGATGCGCATCGCACACGTTGCTTTGCTGACCGCTTGCATGCTGATACGCCTTGGCCATATACACGTCGGCGCGTTTCAACTGCAAGTAGGCGGCAAGTGAGATCTAGTGATAAAGGTATCTCCGCTTGATTTTGTGTAGCTATCCGTCTGCAGGACTCGCTGACGATGCGCGCATTAGCTTCGTCACTGTGCTGCAGCACCCTGAGCCGAGCAGAGTTGCGACTCGGCAAAATCGGCACGCAGCGGAAACTATTCTCGTATCAAGCATATTGCCGGCGCTTCAACCTCGCGACGCGGTCGTCTCTACATAGGCCCCACAGTGTTGCGATAAGCGGTGGGCGTGCTGCCCGTCCAGTGTCGGAACGCGCGGTGAAATGCGGTCGGATCATCGTAACCGACTTCATAGGCGATTACTGCGATAGCATCGTCCGAGCGGGTCAAACGCTGGATCGCGATGTCCCGTCGCACTTCATCTTTGATAACCTGGAATGTGGTGCCTTCAACTTCGAGCCGGCGGCAAAGCGTGCGCACCGAGTAGTGCAGTTGATGGGCGACCATCTCGATAGTCGGGGTAGACGGCAGGCCATCGGCGATGCACTGCCGTACGCGATGACAGACCATTTGCTCGGCGAACGACTCAAAGATACAGTCGTCGGGCGCGCGGTGCAGAAACTCCTTTAGGTCCGATTTGCGTTGCCTTATTGGCATGTCGAGGTACATGACGTCGAAACACAAGCGCGTCGCCTCGTGACCAAATCGCACCGGCCCTGAAAACAAGTACAGGTGGTCGCTGGTATGAGCGGGCCGTGCGAGTTCGAAATCGACCTCGATCAGCGGGATTCTATGCCGGATCAGCCACGATGCCACCCCATGCACAAGCTTGAGCATCAGCTCCCGGCCGAGCATGCTCACACCGGGTCCGTCCGGGTTGGTCACGAGTTCGACGTAACCCAATCCCCTTTCGCGCCGCGAGTCGAGTTTGAAATCGTCGAGAAGCAGATGAAAGAACTGGCAAAACCGGTGGAGCGCGACCTCGAGTTTCGGTGCGTCCAGCAAGCCAAGACACAGGAATTTCAGCGTACCACTGCGCATCGGACGACTAAAAATACCAGGCATCTCGTCATCGATCTCCGCCGCAAGCAGCCGGTAAAGCATTGAAAACTGCTCCTGCGTGACTCTTGCCCCGGGTTTACGCAGCAGTTCATATGGTATCCCGGAGCGCCCGGTAAGACGTGCGGCCGCGGCCCTGTCAACTTCAGATAGGAAGCCGTTGACGACCGAAATCGGCACAGTAGCAGAAAGATGATTCAAGGTAAGCATAGTCGGGGCTACAGGTTGCCTAATGTATTCATAACGGAACACTCGGCGTGAACGGCATGTGACAACGCGACGGTCGTACGAAGGTGGTTTAGCTCTTGCCTGTGTAAAAATCCTGCTGTAGCTGCCGACGACTAATGCTTGCCACCCCGTAAAGGGCCCACACTGAATGCAAATGTCCACACATCGTGCGAACCGGTCAGCATGAACTTCCACCAACCCCGACGCACCAAGCCGGCCAGCCCGTTCGAAATCACGGTCGGAACAGCAAACGCTCCCGAATGACTGCCCCGTCAGGGGCTGTTCCGTTCAACCCCGCACCCTACTCCGCTTCAACTGAAAGGACACTGCAATCCGGTCTGCTGGATAGCACGTATCAGTAATTTCAAGCAGGCGGCCATCGGCACTTCTGTAGTGGCGGACGAGGCGAAGTCCTGCCGAACCAGGGTCGACACCGAGCGTGCCTGCGAGTGACACGTCGAGCAACGTCGCGGTAGCAACTTGTCGAATTTGATCAATCGGGCGCCCATACTGCCGTTCGATTATGGAGCTGATTAGCACTTCCGGATGGTTGTGAATCTCATCAACAATCCCGCCAAACGAAGGATCAATGTAAATATCCGCCCATGCAACTGGACTACGGTTTTTCCACACGTCGACGCGAGGACCCGATAGCCGTATCCATTGACTTCCAACGGGTGCCTCAAGACGACGCGCAGTGGCGCGATCAAGGGTAACGAGATCGGTCGTCTCGATCGCGCGCACTTCCGTAACTGCAACTCTAACCAGGTCGTCAACGCTGTCAATCGACTGCGTGTACGCGGCGGTTGGATTCGCGTTCTCGACAATCGTACCGACCGACTTTTTGCGTGAAATATAGCCGAGCTCCTGCACAAGCTTAAGTGCTGCGCGCACGGTGTGGCGACTAACACTATAGCGCTGCGCCAACTCGTGTTCCGTCGGGAGCAAGCTACCAACAGCGTGATGCCCGGCTACAATAGCTTTCACCAATATGCTGGCGAGTTCGCCATAGCGAGTGTTGGTGGAGCCTAAGTCAGGGCTACGGTCTCTGGAATGGACGTTCATGTGGTCACGCGGCAGTTTGTCATGTTGGCAACAGATTCTACCTTTACTAACGGCCGCGCACATCGCTCCCTAACGGCTATCCGACTAACACGCAATCCGCACCCCGGCGACTCAACTTGCGAAGAACCGCTGCTTCGCTTCAGCTGGTATCTCCATTCCGGTCACCTTCGCCTTTTCCAACACCGCCCAGAAGTAACGATACGTCGCGCGGTCGTGCAACTCTCCCTTGTACTGGACAGGACCCCAGCTGGCATCCTGTGCGGCAATCAAAACCCCAGCCGCGTCAGCGACTTCAGCAAAATCCGGTCGCAGCGCATTCACAATTGGCAATATCTGCGCCGGATAGATGCTCCACATGCGCAAAAATCCGAACTCGTTGCGCGCACGATGAGCGTCGCCCGCAATGATTTTGTCATCCTTGAGGTTCAGGCAGACGTTATGCGCAGGCACTACGCCATTTGCAAGTGCTGCCGCAACAACCTCAGCCTTGGCTCGCGCCAGCAAAGCGTGCTCAAACTGCCCCGGGCTACGCATAGCGGACGCCGGGATTGCGCCGTGATGGCCGCTGACAAAATCCATCAAACCAAAATCGAGCACTTCGATAGCCGGCAGCGCGGCGATGGAAAATACTTCGTGCAACGCGCCGTGAGTTTCGATAAGCACATGGATAGGGATTATCCGGTCGACAGCGGCAGCTCGAGCAGCATCCTGGATGTATTGAATAACTTCTGAAACCTGCGCTGCGTTTGTAGCCTTCGGTACCGTGATATAGGCCACGCGATTTCCAGCCTGCCCTACGATCACGTCCACATCCTGTCGCCACGCTGGATGCGCTGGATCATGAATCCGCGCCCCTGCTCTGCCGAACCTGTTTTGGTCGGAATTGATCATGCGCGCAACCATGGCCGCGTGTTCGCGCTCCTCCCCTGCCGCTGCCCCATCTTCGCAATCGCAGGTGATGTCAAAGACCGGGCCATGTTCAGATTGCAGCTGCATGGCCTTGTTGATCAACTTCTCACTGCCGGCGAAATGCTCGCATACGGCCAATGTCGGGAAAGCGCGCTCGCCTGCGAATAGTGCATCTTTCGGATGCGTTAAAGCAGTCATTGATGTCTCCAGTTGCTACATTCTTTTCGGGATCGCGATGGTGTAATCCAGATCGAGAACTACATTGCTTGGATAAGACACTTTGCCAAGCTTCGACCCTGGAAATTCGATTGATTCGGGCCGTGCATTTTTTACGCCGATCATGCGCAACCGAAGCCCACCAACATAATTTGAATCGAAGTCGAACTTGTCAATCACCTCAGTCGCACAAGCTATCGTGTCGGAAGCATAGGTAGGGTTAACGTGGCTTCCAGCGTTGATGGCCAAAATCGATAGACCGTTCTCAATCCCGTCATATGCCAACGCCTTGCAAATCGAAATTACGTGCCCCCCATAGACCAGTCTTTGCCCTCCGGCGGCTGCAGCCGAGAATTCGTCAAAATGTGCTTTTGCGGTGTTTTGGTAAAGGCGTGTGGCGATACTGTGATCACTATTGTTGATCGCCATTGCACCCGGATGAACTATGCGCTCACCCACGGCGTAGTCATCCCAAAGATCGCCCACACCTGTCGCCGAGCTGATGTTTTGCACAGCAGCGGTGTAGGCGCCCCACTGCAGATGATCAGCCGGGACCCATGGATCAAGAGACGGCACATCTTTCTCCAGACAATCGGCGCCGCTATCTCGCTTTCGAATCATCACCCATCGGATCCATGTCAGTACCTCGACTCCGTATTGGTTAGTTGCAATGGAACGCACATAAACTACCCCACTTTGCCTGCTCGAATTTTCCTTCAGGCCGATGATCTCGGATTTCACTGCGAGCGTGTCGTCAGGATAAACGGGAGCCACAAAGCGCACGTCCGAGTAACCGAGGTTAGCAATGGCGTTGAGTGAAATGTCAGGAACTGTCTTGCCAAAGGCCACATTAAAGACCAGCAAATCCTCCAACGGTCGCCGCTCAAAACCAAGCTGCCGGGCGTTGGTATCTGCAGTGTAAAGCGCTGCGCGACTACCCGTGAGACCAACATAAAGACTCTGGTCTCCCTCCGTCAGCGTACGTGGCGTTGCATGCGTGATTTTTGTGCCAACCTGAAAGTCCTCGAAGTAGTTCCCATTTCGTTCCTTCCCCACACTCCCTCCCGCTGCGGCATTTCACGCCAAAAATGTCTGACAACAATGTACGTACATAGTGGCATCCGATCTGAACCAAGTCAAGCAAACAGCACAAACTTTTTTGCACATCATACACATTTCGCTGCTAGTATGTCCGTACATACTATGCCTATCACACACGGATGCCGAGCCCAACGGTAGATAGAAGAGACCTATGCACAGACTTACCGACGAGCGACGCATGATTCAAGAGGCCGCACGGCAGTTCACCATGGAGCGAGTTCTGCCCATCGCGAACAAACTCGATCCGGAGAAAGGCAAGATCCCGCGCGAGCTGATCGACGAGATGGCCGAGTTAGGGTACTTCGGCATCCTCATCCCAGAGGAATATGGAGGACTTGGCCTCGGCGCGTACGAGTACTGTCTTGTCGCGGAACAGTTATCTCGCGGTTGGATGAGTGCGGCAAGCTTGATTGCGCGAGGCAACGGCCTGATCGGTGCGCTGAAGGCCTTGTCTCCTGAAAGGAAGGCTGAGTATCTGCCACGGATGGCGCGCGGCGAATTCCTCGGAGCATTTTCTCTGTCGGAGCCAAATGCAGGATCCGACATTGCCAATATCTCCTGCCATGCTGTACGCATCGGTAGCGAATGGGAGATCACGGGGAACAAGTACTGGTGCACCTTCGCCGATGATGCAGACTTCATTCTGGTGGTTGCCCGAACGGACGCTGCGATCGATCCGAAAGGCCGCCACCGGGGACTCAGCGCCTTTATTGTGGAAAAGCCGCGTGGACGGTTGCCAGAAAACGTGAAAGGTAGCGTTATTCCTAAAATTGGCTATCACGGATGGACGACTTGGGAGTTGGCCTTCGACGGATGTCGAGTCCCTGCGTCTGCCATAGTCGGAGACGAAGGCGCAGCGTTTTATCTGGCGACTGCAGGGCTAGAGACGGCGCGCGCGCATACCGCAGCCCGCTCCATAGGTCTGGCCCAAGGCAGCCTGGAAGACTCACTGCAGTATGCCCGGGAACGAAGCCAGTTCGGCTCGCCGATCGGTGACTTCCAAGCGATCCGCTTCAAGCTTGCTGATATGGCCACCCAGATCGAAGCGGCGCGCGCATTGCTCTATTCGGTGTGCGAGACGATTGACGAAGGTCAGCGATGCGATATGCAAGCCTCAATGGTGAAACTATTTGCAAGCGAGATGTCCGAACGGGTAACCAGTGAAGGTCTGCAGATTCACGGTGGAGCTGGCTACACCACTTATTTTGCAGCCGAGCGCTACTGGCGTGATGCCCGCCTAACGAAGATATTCGAAGGCACGTCGGAAATCCAGATGCGAATTATCTCAGACGCGTTGCTCGGCAAGGTCGTCTCATAACGTACCTAGACTCGCAGCCACATCAAAACATCGAACACCCAACAAATGGAAATGGAGCGAAAAATGGAGCTCACCAAGCAGCCAGGAGCCCTTTCCGGCCTTCGCGTCGTGGATTTGACGCAGATGCTTGCCGGCCCTTTTTGTACACAAATTTTGGCCGATCACGGTGCCGATGTCGTCAAAATTGAAACACTCAAGGGCGATGGCACGCGTCCGATAGGACCGTTTCGCGACGACGATACTCTTCGTGATTTTGGCGGATATTTTCAGAGCGTCAATCGGAACAAGCGTTCGATAGCAGTGGACTTGAAAACGGCCCATGGTTGCGCCGTTGTGCGTAAGCTGATTGACGGAGCAGACATCGTCGTTGAGAATTTTCGGTCTGGCGTTATGGAGAGACTTGGACTGTCTTTCGAGCGGTTGAAGGAAACCAACCCTCGCCTCGTCTACGGCGCCGTCCGCGGATTTGGCGACCCCCGGAGCGGCGAGAGTCCTTACGCAGACTGGCCTGCCTATGACGTCGTCGCACAGGCAATGGGCGGCATGATGGGCATTACAGGGCCGGACCGTAACACGCCGGTAAAGATTGGGCCCGGCATTGGCGACACAATTCCCGCGTTGATGCTCTGCATTGGCATTCTGGCGGCGGTCCACCGGGCTCGCGAATCCGGCGAGGGGCAGTTCGTCGACGTCGCAATGACAGACTGCATCCTAGCTGTGTGCGAACGCATCGTCTATCAGACGTCCTACACCGGCGTCGTGCCGGCGCCGGAAGGCAACCGTCATCCGCTGTACTGCCCTTTTGGCCTTTTCCGCGCCAGCGACGGTTACGTCTCCATTGCCTGTGTACACGACGAATTCTGGCGAAAACTCGCCACCGTTATCGGGCGCCCGGAGCTCATCGAGGACGAAGCGTTTGCCACCAATGAGGCTCGAGTGCAGAACGCACAACTGGTAGTCACGACTATAGAAGCATTCACGTCGACGCGCACGAAGGAGGAGCTGGCACAGTGTATCGGTGGCCGGGTGCCATTTGGTCCCGTCTATACCGCTGCGGAGATTTTCAACGACCCACATTACGAAGTCCGCGACATGTTGGTCACTGTCGAACAACCGGGCTCCGCGTCACCAGTGCAGATTGCAGGCGTACCAATCAAAATGAGTGCGACGCCTGGCCGCGTGCGGCACCGAGCGCCAATGCTCGGCGAGCACACGGACGAAATTCTGCTCGGGGCAGGTTACGCAGCGCGAGATATTGAAACGATGCGCGAGACGGGAGCAGTCCGCTAAGACGAAAGGGAAAGTGGGCTATGAGAGCCTGACGCCAAGTATGGGCTCTGCTCGATTCTCGCGAATATATTGACGGACGGGGCACAGGTCACCGGACAGCATCCTCCGGAACAAGAAAAAAGTCCCACCCATTGCTCGGCGTTGGCACCAGTGAGCCTCGATCGTAGATCGTATCGTCAATCCTCATCCGGCCGCACGTCCGATGCGAATCAGTATCCGCCTCTGGAGATGGCCCACTCGTCGACGCTGCGCGCCGCGTGATAGGAGCGGCTCGCTATATCTGAACCAGCGCTACGCTCCGATATCCAAAATGCACCGGGAACACCCTGCATGAAACACAGCAGTAACTCCCTTATCCCGAAGTGGCAAATCTGCAAATGCGTCGATCAGTTCATTGCTACGTTCGATCAAACTGCCGATACTCGTCCAACCACGCGAGATCTGCGCCGCCACGTCGCAGCGCTAGCAATGCATTGCGGTAAAATTCTTCATACACCTTAAACAAAGGATACCGAAATATCCAGTAACTTCCGCGATCTCCTCGATTTCGCGAGAAATCTGAACTTTTTTCCAGATTTGACTTTTTGTCTATCAACACGACGCGCGTCACTGCAGATTCACAAGTGACCTCCTGAGTTGCCCAGCGCCCTCTCCCAGCTCTTGCCTTCACGCTCAAGGTTGGTCTCTGCTATTCCATCGACCACCGTCAATATGTACGGACATACTAAATCAAATACACGATGGAAGTGGGTCTTCAGAGGGTTAACGACGAGGCAAAATCTCGAAAAAAAAGTTTACGGCGAATAAATTCGATTCTACTATGTCCGTACATACTGATGACTAGGACAGCTGTGGCTTCACGAAGATCAGGATGAAATAGTTGGGGATGACGAAGTCATTGAACTGAAGGAAAACTCGAACCGGAAAAGTAGTGTGAGCTATCTGAACATCCCCTGCCAGAGATTGGCGTGGACAGAAATCACTGGCCAAGTTTCGGTGGACCATGGTGCACAAACGTGACCATAGCTCACTTTGTGGCGAAGCAGTGGTTAGTGGCTCACGACGCCTACAGCACGGCGGCTAATTCGTCGAGACATTCACGATATCCACATGGTGGCCGTCGTCCCTGATCGTTGTCCTGAGTAACCTGCGGACCGACAGATATGAGCTTATTTTGAAGGACCCGAGTCCACGCTGAAAATGCTCTACGGGGTGTCCGGCAGAGGCGGGCAAGCTGGCGCTGCCAGTGGACAGGTTTGACAGGAGACCTCGCCGCAGTGAGTGCCATTGGTGATTTAGCCGAAGTTGTATCCGGGCAAACTGGACAACCGGAACCCTGTCTGCGGCATCACTGTGGACACGCGCTACCAGAAGCGCTTCTCCCAGCAATTTGTGTGGCCAGATCGACGGATAAGATATGCCTAGTGCG
Organism: Paraburkholderia panacisoli; assembly: GCF_008369935.1. Classification (GTDB taxonomy): domain Bacteria; phylum Pseudomonadota; class Gammaproteobacteria; order Burkholderiales; family Burkholderiaceae; genus Paraburkholderia; species Paraburkholderia panacisoli. The sequence continues at coordinate 125,334 of NZ_VTUZ01000030.1, forward strand.
CTGAACGAGAAATTCACCAGAACAACTACGAGGGTAGCCGCCGCTGCTCGATTGATTCCCTTCGGCATTGATGACACGAAACGGCAAACGCTGTAGCCGAAGCCGCGACCTGTTGAGTACAACGAGGCGCGGCTGACGAACGGGACTTACGTTGAAGGAGAAGCGGATGAACGCGGAAAGGTCCTTGCGCTTTCTGGTGGAAAAATGGCTGACCCAAAATTTTGCTGCGCCGGTTCGCGTAATCAGATTCAGTCGCACGCTCCATAGTCGGACGCGTTATGTATGCGTTGAGGCGGAGCGGCCGGAGGGCTCGGTTGCCCTCTATTTCTTTCGGCACGATGATGGTGCGTGGCGCGTGTTCCCACCTGAGGCCGTGCGTCTAACAATACATGCTTACGCAAGTGTCGAGTAATCGGGGATATCGGCCGCAGCGAACACACCTACTGACCCACCAGGATCACTATGATGGACAAGTCACAATTCATAACGCTCGAGACCTTATGGAAATTAGAAACGTGGGCGTGCGCCTGGTTCGACGAAGCGCTTGAAGCGAAATTTATCAGCACTTCCTACTCTCCGGACGCCGCTACCCTGGATCTTCTACGAGGCTACTTCAGAGCCGGTCTGTCGCCCGCCGAAGCCGCTCATGCATGCTTTGGCGGCAGACACTAAGAGGTGGTTTCGACGTCCTCCCCGCCCTCAGCCTATGGCTCCCGCGCTGGGCGCTGGAAGGACGGGGATTCCTTCTATGAGCAGGAAGTTGTCAAGGCCTTTCATAAAGTGACTTGGTCTCGAATCATCGGCCGGGTCCTTCTGGCGCCTCCGCGCCGAAGCGCCGTAGAGCGGGGTCAA
>NZ_VTUZ01000031.1 GCF_008369935.1 Paraburkholderia panacisoli
CCGTGTCGGCTGAACCACCTCCTGGACAACCTCGACTTCGTCCATCATGTACACCTGTCCATTTAAAATTTGAATGGACATGATCGTCGGGCTGCCCGGCTTGCCGTTCAAGATGCCTTCGCCGGGTGCTTACATTTGAGCGCGCGACGGCGGCCGGTTTCGGTCGTGCAACGAAAAAACCCGCGATGTGAATCGCGGGTTTTTTTATGCTGCCGTTCGCGTGCGCCGTTACGCGCGGGATCTTTGGTCGGCCGTGCTCAGCTCTTGTGATGCTCGTCGCGGTTGCCGCCGCCGGAATGCTGCTCGGCGTGTTGCTGCTGCGGTTGCGGACGCGGCTGCTGCACCTGCTGCGGACGCGGTTCGGGGCGCGGCTGTTGTACCGGCTGCGGCCGTGGTTCAGGACGCGGTTGCTGAACCTGCTGCGGTCGTGGTTCGGGGCGCGGCTGTTGCACCTGCTGCGGCCGTGGTTCAGGACGCGGTTGCTGAACCTGCTGCGGTCGTGGTTCGGGGCGCGGCTGTTGCACCTGTTGCGGCCGTGGCTCAAAACGCGGTTGCTGCTGTTGCACCTGTTGCGGCTGCGGCTGCGGCTCCGGCCGCGCCATCTGCATCGGTTGTGGACGAGGCGCCTCACGCCGCTGCTGTGCCTGCGTTTCAGCTTGCCGTTGCGCCTGCTGCCGCGCCTGAAACTCCTGCTCACGCGCCTGCTGCTGCATTGCCGGATTTTCCCCCGGACGCGGCACGGCATGCTGTTGCATTCCCGCGTTCGCCTGCACGTTGGGACCGGGCTGCTGGCCGAAACCTGGCCGCCCCGGCTGTTCCGGCGGACCGCCCCGCTGCTGCGCCATCGGCGCATGCGGCTGCGTCCAAACCGGCTCGTGGCCGCCATTCGCACCCGGCTGCCGACCCGCCTGCTGCGGCATCCCCATCCCATGCTCCTGCGCATAACCCGCCGGGTTGCCGCCACCCGCTTGCGGCGGCCGCGGCACACCATTCGTCGGATGCGCCATTTGGCCCGGCTGCTGCGGGCGCTGATTGCTGACCATCTGCGGTGGCATCCCCGGTCGAGCTTGCGGCTCGCCCGCATGCGGCACCTGACCGGCGCCAGCGCCTTCGCCCGGCCGCTGTCCCGCCTGCTGCATGGCATTGGGCGCACCAGGCATCGGTGCACCCGCCGCCGCGCCCGGCGGCCGTCCCGCGATATGCGACTGCACGACCCGCACGTTCTGCGCCGGCAGCGCGCCTGGCCCGCCCGCCATATGCGCGGGCACCGAGGTCCGCACGATAGGCTGACCGCCGCCCGGCACCCGTCCGCCGCTTTGCGCGAAACGCTGGGCGAGGCTGTCGTGATAAGCGGCCGGCATCGCGGGACTGCGCGTCGCCACCACCGGACGCGTGATCACGCCCGCCGGCGGCCGGTAATTCGCGTTGCGCAGACCCGGCCCGAAGCTCTCCCGCACCGGCGCGATCCCCGGCCCGCCCGGGTTGAACCGCGCGTTGTGCCATTGCCCCGGATCGACCTTCTGCGCGAAGCGTCCGACCGGCTGCCCGTGCACGAACGCCGTCGCCGGCACGGCAGTCAGGCCGCCGCGCGCGCGATAGTTGACGTACGTGTTGTGGATGTTCACGTTGCGGTTGTACTGGTTGACGAACGTGTTCCGGTTGACGCGGTTGTAGTAACCCTCGCTCCAGTGATCGTGGCCGCCCCAATGCGGATGCCACCGTTCGCCCGGGCCGAGCGGGAACCACGCGACGCCGGCCGCCACGATCCCGCCGACCGCCAGATTCACGCCCCAGTCGGGCACGCCACCGCCTTCGTCGTCGCCGACGAAGGCGACCAGGGCCGGCGCATAGACCGGCGGCGCGTCGGTTACGACCGGTCCCGGCACCCACGCCCACGTGTCGTCCATCTGCACCCAGCGGCCGTAGTGGTACGGCGCGAAGCCCCACGGCTGGTCGTCGACCCAGGTCCAGCCCCACGGCGCCTGCCAGACCCAATGGCCGTCATGATAGGGCGCCCAGCCGGCGGGCGTGGCGCGCGGCACCCATACTTCGCCGTATTGCGGGCTGCTGCGCCACGTGCCGTTGGCGTCGAGATCCTGATAGCCGGGCACGTCGCGCGACACATACTGTGCCGACACCGAGCGGTCCTCCGCGGCGTCGCGGCTCACGGCCCATTGATCGAGGCTGTCGAGGCCGGGCACCTGGTTGTCGGCAAGCTGTTGCAGGCTGGTGCCGCCGAAGCGTATCTGCCGGCCGGCCGTAACGGGCACCTCGCCGCTGTCGCCGTACACGGTCGCGCTGCCGCTGCGCACGGTGACGGTGGTGCTGCTGCCGTCCGGTGCGACGTCGACGCGGTAGTCGCCGGGCCCGTTCACGCCGAGCGCGATGTTCGGCGTGTCGATTTCATACGACGAACCCGGTGGCAGTTCGCGCACGCGGGTCGACAAGGTGCCCTGCGCGACTTTCAGCTGGGCGCTGTTGTCGTCGAGATTGAGCACGTCGAGGCTGGTGGACTCGCCGAGCCGCACCGCTGTCGAGCCGATGTGCATCTCGGAGCGCGCGTTCTGGTCGTTCCAGAGCTGGTCGCCGCTGGTGAGCGGGCGGTTGATCTGTGCGTAGGACCAGTCGGTGGCGCCGGCGGGCTCGGTGGTCACGGTGCCCGCCGTGTAGTTCAGCCGCGCGATGCGCCCTGGCGGGTCGGTATTCTGGCTGGTCGCGGCGTCCTGGGGCGCAGATGGCATGTCCTGCGCCAAGGTGGCTTGCGTAGCGCACAGCAGGACAGCGGCGGCGATCAGCGTGTAGCCCGGCAAGCGGTGCGTCGAAAGGGGGTGGGCGGTGACTGTTCTCATGACTTATCTCCAACGGACACAGCGATCTGCTCGGTCCGTAAGTCACTCTACCCGCGGCGTTTGTTTCAAGGCCCCCACTTTTGTAAGGCCGCGGCATCGGCGTGTAACAAAAAGTCTCGCGTCCGGCCGTCCGCCGGTTTTGATACGGCAGTTGACCCGATTCACGGCGCAACTGTCGGGGTCGCCGCTCGCACCGGCGGGCGACTCACGCCCCCAGAAACGCATCGAAATGACGGTGGCCCGCCGGCGTGACGCGCAGAATGCGCGGCCGCTCGGTCCGTTCGACCCAGCCGTGCATCGACCACGCGTCGAGCAACGCCGCGCCGAGCGCGCCGCCAAGATGCGGACGCCGCTCGCTCCAGTCGGGGCACGTGCACGCGAAGCGGCGCCGGCGGCTCCTCTGGGCGGACAGGTCGATGCCCCATTCGGCGAAGCGCGCGGCGCCGTCGGCGGTGGCCTCGAGCGTGGTGCCGTGCAGCGTCAGCAGACCGCGCTCGACCAGCCGCTCGAACACCTGCACCGACAACTCGCCCGCCATGTGGTCGTAGCAGGTGCGGGCGTAGCGCATGTCGAGCGGCACCGTGCGCGCCGGACGCGGCGTCGCGCGCTGCGGCGCGCTGACTTGCGCGACGTTGGCGAGCGCCTCGATCGACGCGGCAATGTCGGGCGATGCGATCCGGAAGTAGCGATGCCGGCCGCGCACTTCGAGCGCGAGCAGGCCGCCGTCGGTGAGGCGCGCGAGATGCGCACTGGCCGCCGACGGCGAGAGTCCCGCGATCATCGTCAGTTCGCCGGCGGGGCGCGCGCTGCCGTCCATCAGCGCCCACAGCATCGCGGCGCGGCCCGGATCGGCGAGCAGCGCGCCGATCCGGCTGAGGCCTGGAAAATGGTTCGGTTCGTCGGTGAGGGTGGCGGCCATCGGGCGTCTCCAAGGGCGGCGCGCGAAGCGCCATAGAGTCCACTGTAATGGGCTTCGCTATTCGATGTTTCAGCTTAGCGTGAACAATGGCATGCCGAGGCTACGAAAATCCGGCAGTGCTGGGCGGGGTTCGTATCGGCCTGGACTGCCGCGCTGCGCCGCGGCGTCGCGACCGCTTGCCAGGCTAGAATCGAAGTCTGTCTTTGCAGGAACACGTTGTCATGAAAACTTTTCTTGCCGTCGCCGCCGCGGTCCTGCTGTTCTCCGCCTGCGCGCTGGGCGGCGCCGGGTCCGGTGCCGGCTCCGGCAGCATCAACATGTACGGCACGATCGACGAAGGGATCAGTTTCCACAAATAGGCGCACGATCCAGCGCGAGCGCCGCTCACCTCAAGCGGAAATTTCATCGAAAGCTAGTCGAAAGACTCGCGCGCTCACCGGCAAAGATTCGGCGGCGCAGGCCGTCCAAAGCCGCCACGCCGTCAATATTGCGCTCGTATAATCGCCCCCTTTCAATGCATCCGATTGACCGGAGTCAAGATGAGCACCCCTCCTGTAGCGCCGCTGGACCGTTCGGAAACCACTTTCCGCTTTCTTGCCGAGCCGAGCTCGGTCAACTTCGGCGGCAAGGTGCACGGCGGCGCGCTGATGAAGTGGATCGACGAGACCGCGTATGCGTGCTCGGCGGTATGGTCGGGACGCTATTGCGTGACGGTCAGCGTGGGCAATATTCGCTTTCGCCGGCCGATTCTGGTCGGCAATCTGGTCGAATTACGCGCGCGGGTCGTGGCGACGGGCCGCACCAGCATGCACATTCACGTATCGGTGCAGGCGGGCGACCCGAAGGGCGGCGAACTGCTGCAAACCACCGATTGTCTGATCGTGATGGTCGCCGTCAACGAGAACGGCCAACCGGTGCCGGTACCCGCTTTCGTGCCGCAGAGCGAGGAGCAGAAACGCCTCGCAAAGTACGCGATAGACGTGAAGGAAGCGCTCGACGCCATCGTCGAACTGAAGCCGGACGAAGTGGCGCAGGGCAAGATTTAAGCGGCGCATTCGAGGGGCGCTGTTCCAAGGCCCCTGAAGGCCCGCGAGGGCCGCGCGAACCGTGGCGTTCGCGCAGCCGTTGATTCAACGTCATTTGCGGCGGGCGCGAAGCCCGCGCATGAGGGACCAGACCGTCACGCCGGCAGCGCGACGGCTCGCCCCGGCATCACACCGCCGAATTCCCAACCATATCCTTCGGCCGCACCCATTCGTCGAACTGCTGCTCGGTGACGAAGCCGAGCGCGAGCGCCGACGCCTTCAGCGTGGTGCCTTCCTTGTGCGCCTTCTTCGCGATCTGCGCGGCCTTGTCATAGCCGATGTGCGGATTGAGCGCCGTCACCAGCATCAACGACTCGTTCAGCAAAGTATCGACGCGCTCGCGGTTCGGCTCGATGCCCACCGCGCAGTTGTCGTTGAAACTGTGCGCGCCGTCGGCGAGCAGACGAACCGATTGCAGCACGTTGTGCGCGATCATCGGCCGGAACACGTTCAGCTCGAAGTTGCCGCTCGCGCCGCCGATGTTCACCGCGACGTCGTTGCCGAACACCTGTGAGCACAGCATGGTCAGCGCTTCGGACTGGGTCGGGTTGACCTTGCCCGGCATGATCGAACTGCCCGGCTCGTTCTCCGGAATCGACAGTTCGCCGAGCCCGCAACGCGGGCCGCTCGCGAGCCAGCGAATGTCGTTGGCGATCTTGTTCAGGCTCGCCGCGACGGTCTTCAACGCGCCGTGCGCGAACACCAGCGCATCGGCCGCGGCCATCACCTCGAACTTGTTCGGCGCCGACACGAACGGCAGGCCGGTCAGCTTGCCGATGGCGGCCGCCACCTTGTCCGCGAACTGCGGATGCGCGTTCAGACCCGTGCCGACCGCGGTGCCGCCTTGCGCGAGTTCGTACAGATGCGGCAGCGCCGATTCCACGTGACGGATGCCGTGCTCGAGTTGTGCGACGTAGCCCGAAAACTCCTGGCCGAGCGTGAGCGGCGTGGCGTCCTGCAAGTGCGTGCGGCCAATCTTGACGATATCGGCAAATGCCTTCGCCTTGCCGTCGAGCGTGTCGCGCAGCGTTTTCAGTGCCGGCAGCAGATGCTTGACGATCGCGTACGCGGCGGCCACATGCATCGCGGTCGGGAACACGTCGTTCGACGACTGGCCGCGATTCACGTCGTCGTTCGGATGCACCTTGCGCGCTTCGCCGCGCTCGCCGCCGAGCAGCTCGCTCGCGCGGTTCGCGATCACCTCGTTGAGGTTCATGTTGGTCTGCGTGCCGGAGCCGGTCTGCCAGACGGCGAGCGGAAATTCCTCCGGATGCTTGCCGTCGATGATCTCGTCGGCGGCCTGCATGATTGCGCGAGCCTTGCTTTCGTCGAGCACGCCGAGGCCGAGGTTCACCTCGGCGGCCGAGCGTTTAATGACGGCCAGCGCGGTGATCAGCTCGGGCGACTGCTTCTCGGTCGAAATACGGAAGTTCTGCAGCGAGCGCTGAGTTTGCGCGCCCCACAGACGCGCGTTCGGCACGGCGATTTCACCGAACGTGTCACGCTCCATTCGTACGTCTTCGGTCATGTTTCACTCCGCTTCTCAAAGTTCTGCGTTGACAGGCAATAGGGAGAATAGTCCCGTTAGCACGTTCCGGTATAACCCGGCTTGTGGATCGAAAATGTAGGTGCGGCGCGTGCCGTTCTCGACGTCGCTCCACACGAGCGGCGAGAGCGGCGCGCCGATCGAGCGCAAATAGGCGAGCTGGGCGTCGTCGGCCAGCGTGACGCGATAGCTTTCCTCGGGCGACGTGCCGTGCTCGAAGATGCGCGCGACCTGGTCCGCGAGCTGCGCACTATGGATCACCAGCGCCAGTTCGGTGTTCAGATGGGCCGAGCGGGGGTCGAGGTTCATCGAGCCGATCACCAGAATCTGGTGGTCGATCACGTAGGTTTTCGCATGCAGGCTGGCGCGCGAACGCGAGCCGGCGATGCCCGCGGTCGGGGTTTCCTGGCGCGGCTTGAATTCGTATAGCTCGACGCCTTGTTGCAGCAGCGGCACGCGATACGGACTGTAGCCCGCCTGCACGGCGACCGCGTCGGTCGCGGCGAGCGAGTTGGTCAGCACGGCGATGCGCACGCCACGGTGCGTGAGTTCGCCGGCCGCCTTGACGCCGGCATCGTGCGGCACGAAGTACGGCGACACGATCAGGAAGTCGTGGCGCGCGTCGTGCATCAATTCATGCAGCCGCTGCATCGGTGGACTGACGTAGTCCGGCGACGGATGCTCGATCTTTTCCGGCAGGTCCGCCTTGAATTCGGCGGGCGCCCAGATGAGGCCGAGTTGCTCGCTCGTGATCTGCGACGCGAGCGGCGTCGCGTTCAGGGGTTTCGCGTTGTACGGATCGGCGTTGGTGCGCCAGTGCTGGCGCAATTCGTCGCGTGTCTGATCGAGTTCCTTCGCGTCGAACTTCTGTTTGTTCAGCGCCCGCAGCGGATACGAAAGGCTGCTGTTCCAGTAGTCGTCGAAACTCGCCGAGATGTCGGCGGTGATCGGGCCGGCGGCCAGCACGTCGAGGTCGCGGAACTGCAGCGTTTCGCTCGCGCTGAAATACTCGTCGCCGAGATTGCGGCCGCCGACGATCGCCAACTGGTTGTCCGCGATCATCGCCTTGTTGTGCATGCGGCGCGTGAAGTGGCCGATCTGTGTGAACAGGTTCGTAGTGCGTTCGAACATGCCTTCCTGCGCGCTGCCGAACGGATTGAACACGCGGATCTCGATGTTGTCGTGCGAGTTCAGGCCCGCCATCACCCGGTCGATGTCCTTGAAGTTCAGATCGTCGACCAGCATGCGCACCCGCACGCCGTGATCGGCCGCGTACAGCGCGGCGCCGAGCAGCAGCTTGCCGGTGGTGTCCTCGTTGGCGATGTAGTACTGCATTTCGAGGGTTTGGGTCGCCGCGCGCGCGAGTGCGATGCGCATCTGCAACGCGTCGGTGCCGTTCGACAGCACACGAAAACTCGATTGCCCCGGATGCGCGGCTTCGAGCGGCGCGAGCGCGGTGCGCAGCGGGGTGGTCGCGGTGGCGGGCAGCGCGTGGGTGACCGGACGGTCGAACGCGGTGGCGGGCGGCTTGCTTGCGCAGGCGGTCAGTATTGCCGCCGCGCAGCACAGCAGGAAAATATGTCTCGTGGTCCCCCAGGGGGACTTCGTTCTGGGTGTGCTGAATGCGCGCTTGCCTTGTAGTGCGCTTCGGTTCTGTTCGTGATGCCCCGGCACGCTGTCGTCCCCTTGTTTGCAAGCTTCTCGTGACGGCAGCGCGGATGCTTGCTCACGTTGTCGAGAAAACCATTCTAAGGGGAATTGGGGGCAGGCGGTTTCGTGCTGCCGTGTGAGCGCGGTGACGGGACTTCTATGGCGGCCAGATTGCGCGGCGGCCTTTGCCGGCACGTGATGAGCGTGCCGACAAAGAGCGCAGTTGAGTCTATGCGCTCATGTCGAGCGCTGCCGCAACCGCCTTTTTAAACTGTGATCGCGGCGCGCGCCGCGTGCGCGTTAGCCGCGCCCGGCGTTCAACGCGTGCTCGCCGTCCGCATGCGTGGAGCCTTTCGCGGGACGTCCCGCCCAGTGGCCCGCGAGCAGCGAGCCGGACAGGTTGTGCCACACCGAGAACAACGCACCCGGCAAGGCTGCGATCGGCGTGAAATACAGCTTGCCGAGCGTCGCGGCGAGGCCCGAGTTCTGCATGCCCACTTCGATCGCGAGGGTGCGGCAGACGGCTTCGTCGAAACCGAGCAGACGCCCGCCCCAGTAACCGCCGAGTAGGCCGATGCCGTTATGCAGCACCACGCCCAGCATCACGACCAGGCCGACCGACGCGATGCTCTTCTGCGTGCCGCCCACCACCGCGCCGATGATCAGCACGATCGCGACCATCGAGACCAGCGGCAGGATCGGTTCGATCTTGCGCACCGTCTTGCTGAACAGATGGTTGATGATCAGGCCGACCACGATCGGCAGCGCGACGATCTGCAGGATGCTCATCAGCATGCCGTGCACGTCGACGGCGATCGACGCGTCCACGTAAAGACGCGTGAGAAGCGGCGTCGCGAACACGCCGACGAGCGTCGACAGCGCGCTGATCGTCACCGACAACGCGACGTCGCCGCGCGCCAGATAGATCATCACGTTCGACGCCGTACCGCTCGCGACGCTGCCCACCAGCACCATGCCGGCGGTCAGGTCCGGCGGCATGCGCAGGGCCTTGGCGATCACCCAGGCGGCGAGCGGCATCACGAGGTAGTGCAGCACGATGCCGGCGAGCACCGGCGCGGGCCGCGTGAAGACGCGCTGGAAATCGGCCACGGATAACGTGACGCCCATCGCCAGCATGATGATCGTGAGCAGCGTGGTGACGTGCGGCGCGATGCCCGTGAACGACGCGGGCGAGAAGTACGCGGCGATCGAAACGAGCACGGCCCAGAGCGGAAATAAGCGGGTGACGCGGGCAAGCATGACGGGTGGTCCTTGGTTATGTTTTATCGCGAGAATCGAGGGTGCGTCGAGCGGCCGAGTGGGCCAGCCGCAGCGGCGGCGTTCGGAAGTCCGCCGCGCGAACGCGGCGAACCGGGCGGGCAGTGGTGAGCCTGCGGGCGGCGCTGGCCTTTGTGGGGCGTGCCAAGCGGAATCCCGGCGCGTGGCGCGGGTGGGCGCCGGTGGGCCGGGATTGGCATTTTACCTATTGGCGGCCGGGCGGCTGTGGAGGACGGGTCGGTCCTTGTTGAGGGCGTTGCGGTGGCTGGATTGAATGAGGCGCTGGTGATGCTTCGTCGTTTGGATGTCTCGCGCGAACGAGTCGGCACGAGCGCATCCGAACTGGCAAACGGCAAACGGCAAACGGCAAACGGCAAACGGCAAACGGCAAACGGCAACCCGCCCGCGCTCAACCCGATCCAACAGGCGGCGTCACAGCCGCCGCCGGCACGCGCCGCAAGCTCAGCCTATGAAACCGCAGCGTCATCAGAAGCGCGACGCTCGCGAGGCCGGCCGCGAGCCCCCACCACAAACCGCGCGCGCCGAGGCCAAAGTGAAACGCCAGCGTATAGCCGGTCGGAAAACCGATCACCCAATAACCGAACGCCGCGGCGATCATCGGCACCCGCGTGTCCTTCAGCCCGCGCAGGCAGCCCGAACCGACCGTCTGCATGCCGTCGACGATCTGGAATATTGCCGCCACGCCCAGCAGCGAACTCGCCAGCGCGACGGTCGGCGCGTTGGCCGGGTCGTCGAGATGCAGATAGAGGCCGACGATCCAGTGCGGCGCGGCAATCAGCACGATCCCCGACAGCGTCATGAAGCCGACGCCCAGCGCCAGCGCGACGAAGCCCGCATGGCGCGCGGCCAGCGGCTGCCCGGCGCCGGCCCAGAAGCCGACCCGGACGTTGGCCGCCTGGCCGATCGCGAGCGGCACCATGAAGGCCACCGACGCGACGTTCAGCGCGATCTGATGCGCGGCCAGCTGCGACTCGCCGAGCAAGCCGACCATCAGGCCGGTGGCGAGAAAGAGCGTCGACTCGACGCCATAAGTGATCGCGACCGGCCAGCCGATGCCGAACAGTTCGCCCATCAAAGGCACGTTCGGCCGCGTCGCGACGACGAAATGGCGGAAGCGCGGCCGCAGATGGAGCAGCGCCATCAGCACGAGCGCGGTCAACCAGACGGTGATCGAGGTCGCGGCCGCCGAGCCCAGAAAGCCGAGCCGCGGCAGCCCATAGGCGCCGTGGATCAGCCCGTAATTCAGGAACGCGTTGACGCCGACGCTTACGATCGACACCCACAGCAGGCGTCGCGCCGCGCCGATCGCCGGCAGGAACGAGCGCATCAGGCCGACGCCGATCAGGCTGGCGGGCGCGCCCCAGCGCAGCACCGCCGCGTATTCGCCGACGTTGTGCGCGAGTAGGCCCGGCTCGCCGAACGCGAGCAGGATCCGCGACGCGAACGACAGCAGGATGAACGCCGGCACCGACAGCAGCACCGACAGCACGAAACCGGTCCAGTAGATATGCGGCACGCGGCCATCGTCCTGCGCGCCGCGCGCGTGCGACACGCTCACGCTGACGGAAGTCAGCACGCCCTGCAGCAGCGTCACCACGACGAAGAACAGGTTCGCGCCGAGCCCGCCGGCGGCGAGCGCATCGGGGCCGAGCGAGCCGAGCAGGATGGTGTCGGTGACGCTCATCGCCATTTGCGAGAGCTGCGCGATCGCGAGCGGCGCGGCGAGCCGGGCGGTGTCGGCCGCGTGGCGGGAGTAGGTCGGCGGCCGGGCGGCCACCCGGGTGAAGCCGGATTGAGTCATGAAGCGCTTGACGGCGGAAGTGGCGGCAGTGTCACGGGGCAGGCGTGCGGCGCGCGTCGCTCGCTTCGCCCGCTGGCGGCGGCGCGTTGCAGCGGCCGCGCGTTCAGCTGTGGAGAAGGAAAGCGCGCTGCGTTCGCGAGCCGCTCGTGCTGGCCAAAGGGTTTGTCTGTCGAAACCAACAGCTTATTGCGTCGCCCCGGCGATGTCGATGGAAGACGCACGATTCTGGTGCGCCCGGTGCTGCGAATTTCCGGACTGCCGGTGGGGCGGGGCGGTGGACGCAGCCTCAGTGGGCCTCGTGGACCGCGATCCGCGTATCGCCGAGCAGCACGACCTGGCCCGCGCGGATTTTGCAGGTCTTACGAGTCTCGACCTGTCCGTCGACGGTTACGGCGCCGTCCGCGACCATCATTTTGGCCGAGCCGCCGCTGTCCGCGAGCCCCGTTATCTTCAGGAGATTGTGCAGTTCGACGTAGTCGCCGGTGAGCGTGAAATCGAGGTTGGGCATGGCGTTTGCACCTTCAGGCAAAGGGTTCGCATCATAAGGCACAAGCTTGCCCTGGATGAAGCTCGCGGTGTGCGCGGCCCCCGCGCAAGCAAATGCAAGCAGTTGTTATCCGATTGTCGGAAAGTGAAACGTTGCGTAACACGGATCGTACATCGCAGAGTTCGCTCGTAAAGTGCGGAAACGTAGCAGAGATTGCTGGGTTTTCATCGAAACCCCCAGCGACCAGAAGACCGGGCGAGGTAGGCCGGACACGACGCCCGCGTTACGACAACCTTAGAGAGGATTAGCCATGACCCAGATTCGTTCGCTCCTGATCGGTACCGCCCTCACGGCTTTTGCCGCCACCGCCGCTGTGGCACAGACCGCGCAACCGGCAGCAGGGCTCGGTGGCCAGGCTCAGATGCAGACGCAAGGCGCCGATGTCGCGCCTGCCGCTCCCGCCGCGCAGGGCGTGCAGCCGGTGACGCCGGTGACGCCGGCGCCGACCCGCCTGACGGCGTCGGGTTCGACCGACCCGCTGGTGCAAAAGCGTGATGCCAACGCGAAGGCGAATGCGGAATATCGCGCGTCGAAGAAGGCGTCGAAGGCGGAAATGAAGGATCAGCAGAAGGCCGCCAAGACGCAGTACAACGAGCAGGTGCGCGACGCGAAGATCAATCAGAAGGCGGATAAGCAGGCCGCCAACAACGAAATGAAGATGAACATGGAAGGGCAGGCTGCGGCTCAGGCCGATGGCGCTGATGTGAAGCACTAAACCGGCGGCCACGCGGTGAAGCGTCGGGGTGGCGGGAGGCGTTCGCCGTCACGCCGTGCTTTCCTCTGGTCGGGATGCAACTGTCGGGCGGGGGGCGCAGCGCTTCGCACTACGTTTGAGGGAGGTGTCGGATGAGTATCACCAGGTCCACGAAGAACCGGATTTATGCCGCGTTGATTGCGGGTTGTCTGTCGTCGGTCGCATTCGCGCAGGCGAGCGACCCGGCGGCGGCGCCCGTCACCCACGCTGACAAGAAGGCCGCGAAGGAGCAGTCGAAGGCGGACAAAAAGGCCGCGGTCGCGCAGGCCAAGGCGGACAAGACGAAAACCGACGCTCAGGCCGACGCCGACAAGGCCAATGCCGATGCCAATCTGAAGGACGCGAAGAAGCAGTAGGTGTGCGCGCCGCAAGCTGGGAAGGTCGATGTCACGTCGTCCGCTTCGCTTGCGAAACAATGAACGGCCCGTGGCGCGAAAAGGCGCGCACGGGCCGTTTTCTTTCCGGGTCTGTGCCTCCGCGTGAAGTCCGACCTCGCGTACTTTGCCGCGACTCGCGCGGGGCCTATCCCCGTCGAGCCATCGCAGTTACAAGCCGGTTCGGCTCCGCTCCCAGATAGTCGTCAAAAAAAGGGTCGCTTGTCGCCGATGGTTGTATGGATATACAGTATGCGTCGCCATCCTGTATCCATCCAAACGTCCAGACCCACCGTGCTCTCCGTCGCCGAATCTCCGCCGCCGTCCGACACCGCCGCCTGGCTCGCGAAGCTCAACGACGCCCAACGCGAAGCCGTCGAGTATGGCGCCGACACGCCCAACGCGCCCCCCGGCGCGCTGCTGGTGATCGCGGGCGCCGGCTCCGGCAAGACCAACACGCTCGCGCATCGGGTCGCCAATCTGGTGGTCAAGGGCGCCGATCCGCGCCGCATCCTGCTGCTGACTTTTTCGCGCCGGGCGGCGCTCGAAATGACCCGCCGCGTCACGCGCATCGCCGGCGCGGCGCTCGGCGCGCGGGCCGCGCTCGCGCAGGGGCTCACGTGGTCGGGCACGTTCCACAGCGTCGGCGCGCGGCTGCTGCGCGAGTACGCCGATCTGATCGGTCTCGCGCCATCCTTTACGATCAACGACCGCGAAGATTCCGCCGATCTGATGAACCTGGTGCGCCACGAACTCGGGCTGTCCGCGAAAGAGCGGCGCTTCCCGGCCAAGGGCACGTGCTTTGCCATCTATTCGCGCGTCGTGAACACCGGGGCGTCGCTCGGCCAGGTGCTCGACAACGCGTTTCCGTGGTGCCGCGAATGGGAAGCCGACCTGCGCATGCTGTTCGCCGCGTATGTCGACGCGAAACAGAAGCAGAGCGTGCTCGACTACGACGATCTGCTGCTCTACTGGTCGCACATGGCCGCGGAGCCGGCCATCGCGGCCGACCTGTCGGCGCGCTTCGACCACGTGCTGGTCGACGAGTATCAGGACACCAACCGTCTGCAGGCGTCGATCCTGCTCGCACTGAAGCCGGACGGGCGCGGCCTGACCGTGGTCGGCGACGACGCGCAGTCCATCTACTCGTTTCGCGGCGCGACCGTGCGCAACATTCTCGATTTCCCCGCGCAGTTCGACCCGCCCGCACGGCAGGTCACGCTGGAGCGCAACTACCGTTCGACCGCGCCGATCCTGGCCGCGTCGAACGCGGTGATCGAACTGGCCAGCGAGCGTTACACGAAAAATCTGTGGACCGACAAGGCGTCGGCGCAACGCCCGCGTCTGGTCACGGTCGCCGACGAAGCCGACCAGGCCCGCTATATCGTCGAACAGGTGCTCGAAGCGCGTGAGCAGGGGATGAAGCTGAAGTCGCAGGCGGTGCTGTTTCGCGCTGCCCACCACAGCGCCGCGCTGGAGATCGAACTGACCCGGCGCAACATTCCGTTCGTCAAGTTCGGCGGACTGAAGTTTCTCGATTCGGTGCATGTGAAGGACGTGCTCGCGGTGCTGCGCTGGGCGGAGAATCCGCGCGACCGCGTCGCCGGTTTTCGCGTCGTGCAGTTGCTGCCGGGGGTGGGGCCGGCCACCGCGGCGAAGGTGCTCGACGAGATCGTTGCGCGCGCGGGCGGCGGCAATCCCGTCGACACCGCCGCGAGCGCACTCGCCGCGTTTGCCGCGCCCGCTCGCGCGCAGGAGGACTGGCATCCGTTCGTCAAGCTGATGTCGAGCGTGTACGGACGGCAGACGCCGTGGCCCGCCGAGTTCGAGATGGTGCGGCGCTGGTACGAGCCGCATCTCGAACGCAATCACGAGGACGCTGCGATCCGTCATGCGGACGTGTTGCAGATGGAAAGCATCGCGGGCACGTATGCGTCGCGCGAGCGCTTTCTGACCGAACTGACGCTCGATCCGCCCGATGCCACCAGCGACGAATCCGGCGTGCCGCTGATCGACGAGGACTACCTGATCCTGTCGACGATTCACTCGGCGAAGGGGCAGGAGTGGCGCAACGTGTTCGTGCTGAACGGTGTCGACGGCTGTATTCCGTCCGATCTCGGCACCGGCAGCGAGGATGAGGTCGACGAGGAACGGCGGCTGTTATACGTGGCGATGACGCGGGCGAAAGAGGATCTGCACATCGTGGTGCCGCAGCGCTTTTACGTGCACAACCAGACGCATATGGGTGATCGTCATGTGTGGGCGTCGCGCACGCGCTTCATTCCTGCGCATCTGATGCCGCTGTTCGACGCTTATGCGTGGCCGCGCGTGCCGGTGCCGAGCGCGCCGACGGCAGCGGGGCTCGCGGCGGCCGCGAAGGCGAAGGTCGAGATTGGCGCGAAGCTCAGGAAGATGTGGGATTGAAGCGCGAGGCGGGGGTTGGGGTATCGGGCGCAGGCGAAGTATGGCGTAAGCGCTTGCGTCGCAGAACCGGGGCGAGTTCTTTGGGCCGCGGAACCGCAGAACCGCAGAACCGCAGAACCGCAGAACCGCAGAACCGCAGAACCGCAACGCTGTAGCCCAGCCGATGTCCGCTGCCGCCCCCCCAAGCTCGAACTCAGCGCGACTGTCGTTGCTGCTGTTGCTGCGGCACGGGACGCGGCGGCACGAAGAAGTTGCGCAGCCACGCCGCGAGGCGTGAAAACACGTCATACGGCTCTTCGACGAAAATCTCCGGCTTGAGCAGGCGTAGATACTCCATGATCTGCTGCGCTTCCTGCTTCTGGAACGAGCCATGCGAGATGCCCAGCCGCAGCAGCCCGCGCAGTTCGCCGAGCTTCTCGCGCGCGGTGCTGCCCACGTTCGTCTCGCACGCCACTTTGGCCTCATAGACCCGCTGACGCAACGATTCCACCAGCCGCCATGCGGGCGTCTGCATGACTTCCTCGAGTGCCTGGATGTCCTGCGCCGCGCTTTTGATCTGCGCGGCGAGCGGGTCCACCAGCGCTGCATCGCCTTCCGCTTCCTTGACGATCGCCGCCGCCCAGTCGCGGCATTGCTTGGCCAACTCGTCCGGCGTCCATTCCGAGCGCGCTGCAAAGCCGAAACCGAACTCGCCCGCCTGCCGCATCAGAATTGCGACGACATCCGGGAATTCCTTGTCGAGCGTGCGCTTGGCCCATGCGTACTGGCCGCCCTGCAGCATCCGTTGGACCGCGTGTTCGGTCAGCGGCACCATGTTGTCGAGCAGCTTGGCGCGCAAGAAGTCCTCAAACGACGGCGTCGCGAACTGCGGGTCGAGCTTCAGCGAAACCCGCAGAAAAGCGTCGAAGTCCTTGCGCAGCGACGCAAGGGTCTCGTCCTTGAGCTTGAGGGTGATTTGACCCATGTGTTATCCCGTTTGGTCCTGCCGCACGGCCTCGTCACGTCGTCCGGCCGCGCGGACTTTGGGCGACGCGACGCCAGATGCCGACGCGGTTGATTCCTGCCTGTTGCCGCGTAACCAGCGGGATGAATCCCGATGCGCGGACCTCGACTTCTTATCGGCGGATTGGACGGAAACTTGAGGGGGTGCGGGTGGTGGCGGGGCGCATTAGAGGGATGCGTCGTTAGCTGGATGGGTCGCTTGCCGCGTGTCGCGGGTCACGCAAGCCGGCCGATGTGGGTGTTGAGGCCGTGCGGGCGGCGGGCGAAGGCTTTGGAGGGAGGGGAGGCGCCGCGAACTGGGTGCGTCGCTGTCGTGCGTAGCATGTGACGCGGGGTGGACGGCACATGTGTCGACGCCGCCGCGCGGCGGCACGTACCTAATTGAGCACGACGCATTGCCAGACAAAGAACACTGTCAGGCCGACCGCGATGGTCAGCAGTGGCCGCCGCGTCAGCGCGCTGACGACGACAGCGGCCAGCGCGCCGACCAGCTGCGGATTGCGCCAGCTCAGTTCGGCATGGGTGCCGTGCGGCGAAACCGCCATCGGCACGATGAGCGCCGTCAGCACGGTAACCGGCACGAAACCCAAGGCCGTGCGCACCAGTGGCGAAAACACCAGCCGGTCGCCGAGCACGAACACGGCCGCGCGGATCACCCACGTGATGACCGCCATGCCGAGGATCAGAACGACGTAGTTCATCGGGCGGCCTCCACGGTTTCGCGCGAGCCGCGCAGGTTGGGGCGCGACATCGACAGCAGCACGCCGACCGCCACGCCCGCGAACACCGCGCCGAGCAAGCCCAACTTGTACGGCCACGCCTGCCAGAAAAAGGCCAGCGTGCCCGCGGTCGCGGCGGCCGCGATGTAGCGCACCGCGACGAGTTGCGGTACGACGATCGCGATGAAGGTGGCGACCATCGCGAAATCGAGCCCGAGCGATTGAAGGCCGGGGAAGGCCGCGCCGAACAGCAGGCCGGCGATGGTCCACAGCTGCCAGTTCAGGTACATCGCGAGACCCGCACCGAAGAAATAGTGTGGACCGACCGTGCCGGGTTCGCGATGCCGGTAGTGTTCCCACGCGACCGCGAAGACCTCGTCGGTGAGCAGCGCGCCGAGCGCCCAGCGCCAGCGGGCCGGCAGATGCGCGACGTAGGGCGCGAGCGTCGCGCTATACAGCACGTGACGCAGATTGACGACGAGCGTGGTGGCCCAGACCACGGCGAAACTCGCGTGGCCGGCTATCAGGCCGAGCGCGATGAATTGCGCGGAGCCGGCGAACACGACGAGCGACATCAACTGGCCGTGCCACAGATGCAGCGGGCCGGATGCGACGAGCGTGCCGAAAATGACGCCGAACGGCGCGGCGCCGACCATCATCGGGATGATGTCGCGTGCGCCGGCCGTGAATTCCTTGATGTGGCCTGTGCTGACGGGCTGGCCTTGGGGTGAGTGGGTCAATCCTGCCTCCTTGATTTGGCAAGGATAGCCAAGGGGGGTAGGGCGGGCTTGTACGTTCTTGCGCTGAATGGGCGTGCGCGCGCGGTTCGGGGTGATGGTAGCGATGGGCGGCGGTGGCGAGGAATGGTGGAAGTGCGGCAAGCGGAGTGCGAGGGGCACGGGACGGGGGAAGAGGCAGGATGGGAGGCGAGAGGATGAGAGGCGAGGGAGCGAAGGCGAGGGAGCGAAGGCGAGGGGCGCAGGGCGGAGGAGCGGAGGCGAAGGGCGGGGACAAGCGGCAAGAGGGCAAGAGGGCAAGGGGCAAAAGCGCCGAAGCCAGCCCGCAACGCGTAGCGCCCCGCCCCCACGCTTCAACGCCGCCTCAAACCCCCTGCCACCGACCAGGCGGCACCCCGAACATGCGCCGGAAATGCCGCGTGAAATGGCTCTGATCGGTGAAGCCGCTAGCCGCGGCGACATCCGTTACCGAAACCCCCGCGCGCAATGGCGCCAGCGCGCGTTGCAAACGCACCTGATTGCGCCACGCGTGAGGCGGCAAGCCGGTCGCGCGGGTGAAAAGGCGCGCCGCGTGAAACGGCGACAACCCCGCTGTCCGCGCCACCTCCGCAAGCGTAACCGGCTCGACGAGATCGCCAGTCAGACGCTCCTGCATGATCGCGACGCGAGCATCATCGGCGGCGATATGCATGGCCGCCGGTTGTGTGCGCGAGTAGCGGACCAGCAGCGTGGACAGCGCGTCGAGCATCGCGGCTTCGGCGGCAAGCGCATCGTCGCCCGTCTCCAGCAGTCGATGCGCGCACGCGAGCCGCATTGCCAGATCGGGGTCGCGAATCACACCGGGCGCAAACCACGGCTGCGCCTGCGGCTTGCCGCCGACTTCATTGGCGAGGTCGTGGATGAAATCCACCGGCGCATACAGCACGCGATACCGCCAGCCCGCCTCGACCGCCTTCGAGCCCGTGTGCAGTTCGCCGGGATTGATGATCGGCACGCTGCCGGCCTCGGCGACATAGTCGGAACCGCGATATCGATAACCCTCCGCACCCGCGACGATCACCGGGATCGTGTATGCATCGTGCCAATGCGGCGTGAATTCGTGATCGTGATATTCGGCCGTGAGCAGGTCGGCGCCGGGCAGAAGCGGCGTGCGCCAGTAGCGGGCGGAATCTCGGAAACGATGGGCGGCTGTCATGATGAAGGTCCGGCTGGACCGGTCAGTGTAGCGCGTCGCGAGCGCTCGCGGCGTGGGCCATTTGCTTGCGCCGCGAGGCGTCTCGCCGTAAGCCGGCGCTTACTTGACGGGGATCGTTGTGCCGGACGGCATCGGCACGGCGCTCACGCTGTTTTTCGCGCTGCCGCTGACGACCCGGTCGCTATAGGTGAGGTACACGAGCGTGTTGCGCTTCGCGTCGACCACACGCACCACATGCAGCGACTTGAAGATCAGCGACATGCTCACGGAGAACACGTCGTCTTGCTGCTTCACCGGGCCGGTGAAATGAATCGCACCGACCTGGCGGCATGCGATTGACGCCTCGGTCGGATCTTCAGCAATCCCGAGCGTGCCCTTGACGCCGCCGGTGCGCGCGCGCGACACATAGCAGGTCACGCCTTGAACGATCGGATCGTCATAAGCCTCGACGACCACCCGGTCGGAGCCTGTGATGTGGAAGTTGGTATTGACGCTGGCGACTTCTTCGCTGTGTGCTGAAGACAGTAGCATGGCGGTGGCGGCTGCAAGCGCGATGCGCAATGAGATGGGTTTCATGGATTGCCTGCCGAGGTGAGCGCCTGGGTTGGGCGCGAGACGCGCCGGGATACCGCCATCGTATAACGGCATGCTCCGAAGAGGGTCGGGGCCTATGAGCCAGATGACGCACGCTGGCTCGCGGCCGGCTCATCAACAAGTTAGCGGGCGGCAAAAACGTCAGCGGCGAGCGAGTCACGCCGCGATCCGCCATCGAGAAATACGTGACGCGCAAAACTGACCGTGCAAAACAAAAGGCCCGCACGGATGCGGGCCTTTCAAAATTTTGGCTCCTCGACCTGGGCTCGAACCAGGGACCTACGGATTAACAGTCCGGCGCTCTACCGACTGAGCTATCGAGGAACAGCAGTACAACTTGATCTACATAAAAAAACCCGTCTTGGTTAACGGGCTTTTGCAATTCTTGGCTCCTCGACCTGGGCTCGAACCAGGGACCTACGGATTAACAGTCCGGCGCTCTACCGACTGAGCTATCGAGGAACAGAACAACAACAGCAGAGAAGCGAAATTGTAGGGGCAGCTTTTGCACCTGTCAATACCCTGCGTTCATCTCTATTTTGTCGGATTGCCGCGGGGCGTGCGACAGGCGGTTGCGCTCAGCGCGCGAGCAGCGCGAGCTTTTCCTTCACGTCCTTGAACTCGTCGGCTTCCGGCAGCGGCGCCTTGGTCTTGGTGATGCTCGGCCAGCTCTTCGCCAGATCGGCATTCAGCTCGATGAAGTCCTGCTGGTCGCCCGGCACATCTTCTTCGGCATAAATGGCGTTCACCGGGCATTCGGCTACGCACACGGCGCAGTCGATGCATTCATCGGGGTCGATCGCGAGGAAGTTGGGACCTTCGCGAAAGCAGTCCACCGGGCACACATCGACGCAGTCGGTATAGCGGCACTTGATGCAGCTTTCGGTCACAACGTGAGTCATTCAGGCAGCTCCTGCATGCGGAATCAGGGAAGGCGCAAACGCCAAAAGCGCTATTGTAACGTAACGTCAAGTGGCGCATGCAGCATCGGCCAACGCCTTTTATATGTTTTCGTGATTAGTTTATGACCCCCGGCAAGGGACTTTCTTCAGGCGCCCAGCTAGAGCCCGCCGGCGCGCTGAAGCCTGACGCATTCGGGTAACATGCGACAGGTCGGCGCATGGGTGCGCCACAGGCGCACGGGTGAGTCAGGCCTTTTGAGTCGGGCCTTTTCGTTTTTTCAGCGATCCAGTTCGCACCATCATGATTATTACTTCGCTGCTCGATACCGATCTGTACAAGTTCACGATGATGCAAGTGGTGTTGCATCATTTTCCCGCCGCGAACGTGGAGTACCGTTTCCGCTGCCGCACGCCGAATGTCGATCTCGTGCCGTATATCAGCGAGATTCGCGACGAAGTGCGCAAGCTCTGCGACCTGCGCTTCACCGACGACGAGCTCGACTACTTGCGGCGCATGCGCTTCATCAAGGGCGACTTCATCGAGTTTCTCGCGCTGTTCCATCTGAACGAGAAATACATTTCGATCGAACCGTCGCCGAAGGGCAATGGCGAAATCGACATCGAGATCAAGGGGCCGTGGCTGCATACGATCCTGTTCGAGATTCCGATGCTCGCGATCGTCAACGAGGTCTATTTCCGCAACACGCAGCAAACGCCCGACTACAGCGAAGGGCGCGGGCGTCTCGTCGAAAAGATGCAATTGCTGGGCGCGCGGTCCGAATTCGCCGACTGCAAGATCGCCGACTACGGCACGCGCCGCCGCTTCTCGAAGCAATGGCACGAGGAAGTGATCCTCACGCTGAAAGACGGTCTCGGCGAGCAGTTCGCCGGTACCAGCAACGTCTTCTACGCGATGAAGCACAATCTCACGCCGCTCGGCACGATGGCGCATGAATACCTGCAGGCCTGCCAGGCGCTCGGCCCCCGGTTGCGCGACTCGCAGACCTTCGGCTTCGAAATGTGGGCGAAGGAATATCGCGGCGACCTGGGTATCGCGCTGTCCGACGTGTACGGCATGCAGGCTTTCCTGCGCGACTTCGACATGTACTTCTGCAAGCTGTTCGACGGCGCGCGTCATGATTCCGGCGACCCGTTCGACTGGGGCGAGCGCCTGCTCAAACACTACGAGGCGAACCGCTGCGACCCGCGCACCAAGGTCCTCGTGTTCTCCGACGCGCTCGACATTCCGAAGGTGCTGCAACTCTACGAGCGCTTTCGCGGCCGCTGCAAGCTGGCCTTCGGCGTCGGCACCAATCTGACCAACGACCTCGGCTATAACCCGCTGCAGATCGTCATCAAGATGGTTCGCTGCAATGGTCAGCCGGTGGCGAAGCTGTCGGATTCGCCGGGCAAGAACATGTGCGAAGACAAGGCCTACCTCGCGTATTTGCGGCAGGTGTTCGGCATCGCCCAGCCTGACGAAGAGGCGGCGAAATAACGCGCTTCACGCGCTGCGCGGGTTCATGCAACGGCTAGCGTGGTCATCACTTTGAACGCGCGGGCGCCGCCTCGCAATATGCCGTTCGGCCAGGGTGTTCGCGCGAAGGTCGGCCGGTATAATCCTCGTCACTTCGCACGGCTGTCGACATGAGGATCTCGCATATGGACACATCGATTGCCCGCCGCAACATCCTGGCGCGCATCCGCGCCGCGCAAGGACGCGAGCCCGAGCCGTCGGCTGCCGAGCGCGACGCCGCGGCGGACTATCTCGAGCGTCATCCAGCCGGTCCGCGTCCGGAGATGTCGGCCGACCTGAGCGCTCGCTTCATCGAAGAAGCGCAGAAATTGGCGACCACGGTCGACACCGTTCAGACGCTTGCCGATGTGCCGGCCGCAGCGCATCGCTACCTCACGCATCACGGGTTGCCGCTCCAGGCTATCGCGTGGCAAACGCTGCAGGATCTGCAGTGGGCCGAAGCCGGCCTCACCGTTGAATTCCGCAAGCCGCAAGACGGTGACCTGGTCGGTCTCACCGGCTGCTTCTGCGCCACCGCCGAGACCGGCACGCTCGTGCTGCTGTCCGGGCCGCAAACCTACGCATCAGCCGGCCTGCTGCCGGAAACGCACATTGCCATCGTGCCGGCTTCGCGCATCGTCGCGGGGCATGAGGAAGCGTTCGGCCTGATCCGCAAAGAGCGCGGCGAACTGCCCCGCGCAGTCAATTTCGTCTCCGGGCCCTCGCGCACCGGCGATATCGAACAGACCATCGTGCTCGGCGCGCATGGCCCGTACCGGGTGCATGTGATCGTCGTGCAGGGTGCCTGAGCGAGTAGCGCGGCTACGCTCCAGCGCGCGTGGCCGCTCGCAATACTCGCAATAAAAGGAATTCAAGAATATGAAAGGGCATGCCGTGTGGGCGAGGATGTCGCTCGCCGCCGCACTGACGCTGGTTGCGTGGTCTCAACCGGTGTCTGCCGCGACGCTCGACGGCGCGAGCCTGTCGGCGCTGTGGGGCCTGCCATTCGCCGGCGTGCTGCTGTCGATTGCGGTATTTCCGCTGGTCGCGCCCGCGTTCTGGCATCACCATTTCGGCAAGATCGCGGCCGCGTGGGCGCTCGCGTTTCTCGTGCCGTTCGCGCTCAGCTTCGGTGTGCACGAGGCTTTCGGCGAGCTGGTGCATGCCATGCTTGCCGAGTACGTTCCGTTCATCCTCCTGCTGACGACGCTTTACACGGTCGCGGGCGGCATCTGCGTGCGCGGCAATCTGCACGGCACACCGCGCGTGAATACCGCGATCCTCGCGCTCGGCACGCTGCTGGCGAGCGTGATGGGCACGACCGGCGCGGCGATGCTGTTGATCCGTCCGCTGCTGCGCGCCAACGACAATCGCCGGCACGCGGTCCATGTGGTCGTGTTCTTCATTTTTCTCGTGGCGAACGTGGGCGGTTCGCTGTCGCCATTGGGCGACCCGCCGCTCTTTCTCGGCTTCCTCGAGGGCGTCAGCTTTTTCTGGACCACGGTGCACCTCGCGCTGCCGATGCTGTTCGTCAGCGCCGTGCTGCTGGCCGGTTTCTATGCGCTCGATTCGTACTACTTTCATCAGCGTGAAGAGGAGCGCTCGCGCTTTCTCGATCCGACGCCCGAGGGCGCGCCGCGCGGCATCGACGGCAAGATCAATTTTCTGCTGCTCGCCGCGGTGATCGCGCTCGTGCTGATGAGCGGGCTATGGCGGCCGGGGGTGTCGTTCGACGTGTTCGGTACCCAGGTGGCGTTGCAGAATGCGGTACGCGATGTCGCGCTGATCGCCGTCACGCTGCTGTCGCTCGCGCTGACGCCGCGCGCGGCGCGCGCGGGCAACGACTTCAACTGGGCGCCGATCGAGGAAGTGGCGAAACTGTTCGCCGGGATCTTCGTGACGATCGCGCCGGTCATCATGATGCTGCGCGCCGGCGAGGCCGGTGCGTTCGCGGGCGTCGTCCATCTGGTCAACGATCCTGCCGGCCAGCCGCGCGACATCATGTACTTCTGGGCGACTGGCCTGCTATCTTCGTTTCTCGACAACGCGCCGACCTATCTCGTGTTCTTCAACCTGGCCGGCGGCGACGCGCAGACGTTGATGACCACCGGCGCGACCACGCTCGCCGCGATTTCGGCCGGCGCGGTGTTCATGGGCGCGAACACGTATATCGGCAACGCGCCGAACTTCATGGTGAAAGCGATCGCACAGTCGCGCGGCGTTCGCATGCCGAGTTTTTTCGCTTTTATGGGCTGGTCCGGCGCGGTGCTGCTGCCGCTCTTCGCGCTCACCGGCTGGCTGTTTTTCTGACGCTGATTTCGACGCCGAGGCATTTCCGCTCGACGCGCCATACGGAGAATTGCAATGCAGAAAATCCTCGTCGCCCGTTCGATCTTTCCCGATGTGATTGAACGGCTCAAACAGTATTTCGACGTCGACAGTAACCAGGGCGACGTGCTGGCCGCCGACGAACTGAAGCGCCGTCTCGCGGATAAGGACGGCGCGCTGACCGCGGGCGAGCCGATCGACGCGAGCGTTCTGGCCGCGGCGCCGCGTCTGCGCGTGGTGTCGAACATGGCGGTGGGCTACAACAACTTCGACATGGCCGCGTTCAACGCCGCGAACGTGCTTGGCACCAACACGCCGGACGTGCTCAACGAGTCGACCGCCGACTTCGGCTGGGCGTTGATGATGGCCGCGGCGCGGCGTATCGCCGAATCGGAGCACTGGCTGCGCGCGGGCAAATGGCAGAAGTGGAGCTACGACGGCTTTCTCGGCAACGATCTGTACGGCTCCACGCTCGGCGTGATCGGCATGGGCCGGATCGGCCAGGCGCTGGCGCGTCGCGCGAAGGGCTTCAACATGCAGGTGCTCTATCACAACCGCTCGCGCGTGGCGCCGGAGATCGAGGCCGAGCTGAACGCGGAATATGTATCGAAGCAGGACCTGTTGCGCCGCGCCGATCATGTCGTGCTGGTCGTGCCGTACTCGAAGGAAAGCCATCACACGATCGGTGCGGCCGAACTCGCGCTGATGAAACCGACCGCTACGCTCACCAACATCGCACGTGGCGGCATCGTCGACGACGCGGCGCTGGTCGAAGCCCTGCGCTCGAAGCAGATCGCGGCGGCCGGTCTGGACGTGTACGAAGGCGAGCCGCATCTGAATCCGGGTCTGCTGAGTGTGCCGAACGTCGTGCTGACGCCGCATATCGCGAGCGCGACCGAAGCCACGCGCCGCGCGATGGCGAACCTCGCCGCGGACAACCTGATCGCCGCGCTGGGCGAAGGGCCGCGCGCCGGCCAGGCGCCGAATCCGATCAACCCGGATGTGATCGGCAAGGCGCGTTCATGATGATGATTCTGGTGGCGGCCGTCGCGGTGCTGGCGGTCGCATGGGTCATCGCGGTGGCGCTGCTGCTGCGCGTTCAGGGCCGCGCGGACGACCACGAACAGTTCGAACTGCTCAACGAACGTCTCGATGTTGCCGCGGACACGCAAGCGCACGCGTACGAGCGTCTCGAACGGCAACTGCGCAACGATATCGCCGAGACGGCGCGGGTGTCGCGCACCGAGCAGAGCAGCGGCTTCGCGCACTTTCAACAGACGCTCGCCGCGCAGTTCAGCAGCATGACCACGGTGCAGAGCGGCAAGATCGACGGTTTCGCGCAGCAGCTCGACGCGGTGCGTCACAGCCTGCAGGCGCAAGCCCAGCAGGCCCGCGACGAACAGGGCCGCACGCTCAAGCAGTTCGGCGACACGCTGAGCCTGCAACTGGGACACCTCACCGAGGCGAACGACCGGCGCTTCGCCGAAGTGCGCGCGACCATCGAACAGCGGCTGAAGGATATCGAGGCGAACAACTCGGCCAAGCTCGAGGAAATGCGCCGCACGGTCGACGAAAAGCTGCACGCCACGCTCGAACAGCGCCTGGGCGAATCGTTCAAGCAGGTGTCCGACCGGCTCGAACAGGTGCATCGCGGGCTGGGCGAGATGCAGACGCTGGCGGCCGGCGTGGGCGATCTGAAGAAGGTGCTCACCAACGTCAAGACACGTGGCACGTGGGGCGAAGTGCAACTGGAAGCGTTGCTCGAACAGTTGCTCACCGCCGATCAATACGCGAAAAACGTCGCGACGGTACCCAAGAGCGCGGAGCGGGTCGAGTTCGCGATCCGCTTGCCGGGACGCGCGGAGCAGGGCGCCGCGGCGGCGCCCGTCTGGCTGCCGATCGACGCCAAATTCCCGCGCGAAGACTACGAGCGTCTGATCGAAGCGCAGGAGCGCGCCGATCCGGTCGCGGTGGAAGAGGCGTCACGCGCGCTCGAAGCGCGGATTCGCGCGGAGGCGCGTGCGATCGCCGAGAAGTATGTGGCGCCGCCGCACACCACCGACTTCGCGCTGCTGTTCCTGCCGACCGAAGGCCTGTATGCGGAAGTGCTGCGCCGGCCTGGACTCACGGATCTGCTGCAGCGCGACTATCGCGTGACGATTGCGGGTCCGACCACCCTGACCGCGTTGCTCAATAGTTTGCAGATGGGCTTCCGCACGCTCGCGATCGAAAAGCGGTCGAGCGAGGTGTGGCAGGTGCTCGGCGCGGTGAAAACGGAGTTCGGCAAATTCGGCGACGTGCTGGCGAAGACCAGGGCGCAGCTGGAAACCGTCACGCGTTCGATCGAAGCGGCGGAAACACGCACCCGCGTGATGAGCCGCAAGCTGCGTGACGTCGAGGCGTTGCCGGGAGAGGAGGCGAGCGGCCTGCTCGGCGATGCGCTGTCGAGTGTGGACCCCGAGGAGCAATAAGGCTGCAACGAGGCTGAGCGTCGAGCGGGCGGCCCGGCGCGAAGCTTAGACGCCGTCGGCTCTAACCGCGCCCGCGGCCAACTGTTGAAGCGCATCGCCTGTCACCCGCACCACGCGCCAGTCCGGCAACACGGTCGCTCCCATCTTCTGATAGAAGTCGATCGCGGGCTGGTTCCAGTTCAGCACCGTCCACTCGAAACGCGCGCATTGCCGCTCCACCGCCAGGGCCGCAAGGCGCCGCAGCAACGCGGTGCCGAGGCCGCTGCCGCGTTGCGAGGGTTGCACGTACACGTCTTCCAGATACAGCCCGCGCCTGCCGGCGAAACTCGAATAATTATGGAAGAACAGGGCATAGCCGACGATGCGTCCGGCGTGTTGCGCGACCAGCGCTTCAATCGACGGCCGCGCGCCGAATAGCGCGTCGAAGAGACCCTCTTCGGTCGCGACAAAGACGTGCGTGAGGCTTTCGAATTGCGCCAGTTCGTACGTCAGCGCGAAGATGGCGCCGGTGTCCGCGGGCGCGGCGGCGCGGATCGTCGCGGGCATTACGCCTCTTCCGGCGCGTCGGTCAGATGAATTTCAATGCCGCCGAAGCGCGATGCAACCCAGTTGTACGCGTGACAGGCGATCCACAGCAGCACGAAGCCGAGGATCGCATTCAGCAACAGCGCGCTGAACACCGTGCTCAATTCCACCGAGCCGTAGCGAATGAACGCGACCAGCACGCCCAGCAGCACGATCGGCACCGAGAACGTCAGATACACGAGGATGAGCGCTTTGGCCGTCTGTCCAGGTGCAATGAACGAGATCTGTTTTTTCATGTAGGTCCAACCCGTGTGTCGTTGTGGTAATGAATGGGTAAAGCTGCAAACGGCCGCTCGCGCAAGCGTTATACGAGGCCGTCGAATAGCATGATCGCGACGCGTTCTCCCTCGGCAATCGCGCCTTCGTCGTGTCCGAGCACGATGAAGCAATTGGCTTCGCTCATCGAACTCAGCACGCCGGAGCTTTGCGAGCCGGTCGGCGTGACGCGCCAGTATCCGTGCGCGTCCTGCTCCGCGATGCCGCGCTGGAACTCGGTCCGGCCGGCGCGTTTGCGGATGGCCTGGCGGCTTTTCGCGTGAATCGTCGGCAGCGGGCGCGGCGTCGCGCCGGACATCAGCAACAGCACTTCCCGCACGATCTGATAGAACGCCACCATCACGGCGACCGG
The DNA here is from genome assembly GCF_008369935.1 of Paraburkholderia panacisoli. Lineage (GTDB taxonomy): Bacteria > Pseudomonadota > Gammaproteobacteria > Burkholderiales > Burkholderiaceae > Paraburkholderia > Paraburkholderia panacisoli. Next base: position 27,926 of record NZ_VTUZ01000031.1, read on the forward strand.
ATTGCCCGGCAACCCGAAGAATAGCGCCGGCTGCCCGACGCCCGGCCGCGCGCCTGACCAGATCCGGCCAAACGCGAGCGGCCGGCCTGGCCGCATCGCCAGACTCCAGAACGCGACGTCGCCGAAGGTCTGCAGCAGTTGCCTCGTGAAATCAGCCTCGCCGACCGACACGCCGCCCGAGGTCAGCACCACGTCGGCGCTCGCCGCGGCGCTGCGCAACGCGGCGTCCAGCGCGGCGGGCTCGTCGCGCACCACGCCGAGATCGAGGGCGTCGACGTTCAGGCGCCGCAGCATCGCAAACAGCGTGTAGCGGTTGCTGTCGTAGACGGAGCCCGCATCGAGCGGCTCGCCAAGCGAGCGTAATTCGTCGCCGGTCGAGAAGAACGCGACGCGCAGGCGCCGCCGTACATTCACTTCGCCGATCCCGAGCGACGCCAGCAACCCGAGGTCCGATGCCTGCACGACGCGGCCGGCCCGTAGCGCGGCATGGCCGCGGGCGAGATCTTCGCCGGCGAGGCGGCGATTGGCGCCGGGCGAGACGGCGTCGGCCGCGAAACGGATCGTCGTCGCATCCGCGCTGCGCTCGACCAGTTCCTGCGGCACGACCGTGTCGCAGTCTGCGGGCATGCAGGCACCGGTCATTACGCGCACGCATTGGTTCGCCTCGACGCGGCCCGCGAACGGATGCCCGGCCAGCGCCTTGCCGACGATGGTCAGATCGATGGCGGATGCTTCCGTTGCCAGCGCCGCGCGCTTGAACGCGTAGCCGTCCATCGCGGAATTGTCATGCGAAGGAACGTTGATCGGCGACATGATATCGGCGGCGAGCACGCGGTCGAGCGCGTCGCGCAACGCCACGCGTTCGACGGCCGTGACCGGTGCGGCCCACTGGCGAACAATGGCCTGGGCAGCCGGAACGGGTAGCGCGTGAGGATCGTATTGCGCGACGCAGCGGGAAAATTCGTTAAGCGTGGTCATGAAGGGCTGGGCGTCGCGACCGGAGAAGGGCGCGGCTGTTGCCGTGCGGTCGGGCGGAGATCAACCGGGGCCTCGATCACCTTCGAGGTCGGCGAGTTCTTGTAACGAGTTGGCATTGTAAAACGCGCGCTCGTCGGTAAAGACGACTTCCACCGTCCTGTGGCGTGCGTACCACGCGCGGACTTTGCGCTCGCCGGCGTCCAGAAACTCCGAGAGGTCGTCCGCGAGTCCGGTGCGCAGCAGCGCGAAGACAGGGTGGAGGGACGTGTTGCCGTCGGCGTCGACGGTCGTGGCGGTGGCGATGTCGGCCTGGTTCGCGTTTAGCGCGTGCGCGAGGCGCGCGGCGAGATCGGCGGGCAGCCAGGGTGAGTCGCAGGGCGCGCTCAGCAGATAGGGGGTCGCGCTCGCGCGGAGCCCGGCGAGCAAGCCCGCCAGCGGTCCCGGGAAGCCGGGCAGCGTATCGGCCACGATCGCCGCGCCGAATGGCGCGCCGAGGGCGGCATAGGTGTCGGGATGGCGATTGGCGCTGATTACCAGCGCGCCGGCTTGCGGCGCCAGGCGCCTCAGCACATGGGCGGCCAGCGGCTCGCCGTGCAGTGTCTGCAGGCCCTTGTCGACCCCGCCCATGCGCATGCCGCGACCGCCCGCCAGCAGCAGGCCGGTGATCTGTTCGCGCGTGATTTGCATGCGTCGGCCGCTCAGCCGCCGATGTACGACATTTCGACGCGGCGGCCAGCGTGCTCGCGAGAGTCGGCCGGATAGCTGCCGCGCAGTTGTGAATAGCGGTCGCTGCGGCCCTGCCAGATTTCCGCGATGGCGGTGGCGATCTCGGCGTCGCTCGCGCCGCCGCGCAGTAACGCGCGCAGGTCGTGACCGGACGATGCGAACAGGCACAGGTACAGCTTGCCTTCGGTCGACAGCCGCGCGCGCGTGCAACTGCCGCAAAACGCGCGCGTGACGCTCGAAATCACGCCGATCTCGCCGCTACCGTCCACGTAACCCCAGCGCTGCGCGGTCTCGGCGGCGCTGTGCGCTTCGAGCGGCACGAGTGGGAACTGCTCGGCGATGCGCGTCACCACGTCGGCCGACGGCAATACTTCGGCCATGTTCCAGCCGTTCGATGTGCCGACGTCCATGTATTCGATAAAGCGCAGCACCGTGCCCGAGCCTTTGAAGTGGCGCGCCATCGGCAGGATTTCGCCGTCGTTGGTACCGCGCTTGACGACCATGTTGACCTTGAGCGGCGCTAGCCCCACCGCGTGCGCCGCGGCGATACCGTCCAGCACGTCGGCGACCGCGAAGTCGGCGTCGTTCATGCGGCGAAACAGCGTGTCGTCGAGCGCATCGAGACTGACGGTGACGCGGGTCAGTCCGGCGTCTTTCAGGCTCCGCGCCTTGCGTTCCAGCAGCGAGCCGTTGGTGGTCAGCGTCAGGTCGACTGGGCGGCCCGCCGGGGTGGTCAGTTGCGCGAGCCCTTCGATCAGGAATTCCAGATTTTTGCGCAGTAGCGGCTCGCCACCCGTCAGACGAATCTTTTCCACACCATGTGCGACGCTAAGTCGCGCCAGCCGTTCGATTTCCTCGAAGCTCAACAACGCGCTGTGCGGCAGAAATGCGTAGTCCTTGTCGAACACCGCGCGCGGCATGCAGTAGACACACCGGAAATTGCAGCGGTCCGTTACCGAAATGCGCAGGTCCCGCAGCGGACGCGACAACGCGTCGTGCAGCACGCCACGGGGCGTCTGCACAGGGCCGGCAATGACCGGCGCCGCGCTGAGATCGGCAACTGGGATGATGCGTCGGGACATGGCGTGCTTCTTCGGGTGCTTGAGTGGACGGCTAGATACTCATTCTATCGGAAATGCTTTTGACGACAGCTGGGAGCCGGGCCTCGTCGGGTATACAGGGAGCGGCATGTCACAGCGCGTCCGGCCTGCCGGTTGCACCCATAAAAGCAAAAAGCCCGCCGGGTAGGGCGGGCTTTTTGAGTGGGGCGGGCTAGCTTACTGCGGGTGCTTCCCCGTTTCCACTTGTTGCATCGGCGCGCTGTCGAGCGGTGGCAACGGCTTGCGCTCACGCACCACGCGGGTCGGCTTGGCGGTCTGCGCAGCGGCTTCCTGCGCGGCACGCCATTTTGCGGTGTCGGTGTTCACCCACACGAGACCGGCCTGTTCCAGCACCGGCTTTAGGGCTTCCGCCGACACGGCGCCGCGCGGCGCCTGCGCTGCTGCAACGACTGGTGCCGGTTCGATCGCAACGTGCTGCGCCGCAGCTTCGGCCTGGACCGGCGGCGCTTCGACGATCTCGGCTTGCGGCGCCGGCGTGGCCGCCGGTGCTTCGATCATCGCCGCCGGAGCCGCGGTCTCGATCGAAGCCGGAGCGGCCGGCGCTTCGACTGCCGGCGCTTCGCCATGCGCCGGTGCCGGAGCTTCGGCACGGGCGACCGGTTCGACCGGCGAAACCGTCTCGCTGGAGGCCGGAGCGGCTTTTGCCGCCGGCGCTTCCGCAACCGGCTCAACCGCTGCCGGCTCGACCGCAACCGGCTCGACCGCGACCGGCTCGATCGCAACCGGCTCAACTGCCGCCGGCTCAACCGCAACCGGCGTGACCGGCGCTTGCTCAACCGGGACCGTCGCTTCCGTCTTCGCAGCCATCTCGGCGGCGAGAGCCGGCGTTTCGGTTGCCGCGTGCAGTTCCGTCACGACGGCGGTTTCGGTCGCGACAGCCGCGACTACCACTTCCACCGGCGTCACTTCCTTCGCTTCGCTGACTTCCGCCTTGTGCTCGACCGGCTGTTGAGCCGTGCGCACCGGTGCGTCGTCGCTGACGCTGAGGTTGTCACCTTCGGCTTCCGCGACGTCCGCTGCGAGGTTGCCGTTCACGTCCTCTTCGCGCTCACGACGGCCACCGCGACGGCCGCGACGGCGGCGACGGCGCTCTTCGCCGTCACGCGCGACCGCTTCCTGATCGATCGGCGCGCCGTTTTCGCCCAGCGCGGCCTGGCTGCGCACCAGTTCGTCCACCGGTTGCGCTTCGGCTTGCGTGCTCAGTGCATCCGTGGTTTCCGCTTGCGGCTTGCGACGTTCGCCGCGCTCAGCACGCTCGCCACGTTCACGGCGCTCGCCGCGTTCCTGGCGTTCGCCACGCTCGGCGCGCGCTGCGCCTTCCACCGTTTCAGCGCGCTCAGCACCGCGACTATCGCGATCACGGTTTTCGCGACCCTCGCGAGCTTCACGCGGCTCGCGTGCTTCGCGCGGTTCACGGCCTTCGCGGGCCTCACGCGGCTCACGCGCTTCACGATTGCCACGCGGCTCGCGAGCCTCGCGGCCTTCGCGTGCTTCACGCACGTCACGGCCTTCACGCGGTTCGCGTTCTTCCCGACGCGGCGACGGCTGCTGGCCTTGAGCCTGACGGCCGCCGGCCGTGCCTTCGCCGCGGCCCGCCGTGCCGCCACGGCGATTGCGGTTGCGATCGCCGCCGCGTTCGCCGGTGCGCTCGCCGCGCTCCGTGCGTTCGCCGCGTTGCGCACGCGCCTGCTTCTCGGTTGCGGCCGGTGCGACAGGCGCCGGCGCAGCCGGCTGCATGCCGAACAGGTTTTTCAGCCAGCCGATGAAACCGCCGCTCGCCGGCGTCACAGCGACCGGAGCCGGGGCCGCCGCCGGGCGAACCGGTGCGCTCGGCGCCGGCTTTTCAGGCGTGATGCCCTTGACCGCCGCTTCCTGCTTCGGCTTGACTTCCTCGATGCGCTTGCTGTAACCGGTTTCCGATTCCAGTTCACGGGCCGCTTCTTCGGCCATCTTCCACGACGCGCGCGGGTCGTCGAGGCGCGCGTCGTCGTGACGCAGGCGCTCGAGCTTGTAATGCGGCGTATCGAGGTGCTTGTTCGGAATCAGGACGACATTGACCTTGAAGCGCGATTCGATCTTGTTGATTTCGGCGCGCTTTTCGTTCAGCAGGAAGGCGGTCACCTCGACCGGCACCTGGCAATGGATTGCCGCAGTGTTTTCCTTCATCGCTTCTTCCTGAATGATCCGCAGCACTTGCAGCGCGGACGATTCGGTATCGCGGATGTGGCCCGTGCCGTTACAGCGCGGGCAGGTCACGTGGCTGCCTTCCGACAGGGCTGGGCGCAGACGCTGACGCGACAGCTCCATCAGGCCGAAGCGCGAGATCTTGCCCATCTGGACGCGCGCGCGGTCGTGCTTGAGCGCATCTTTCAGGCGCTGCTCGACTTCGCGCTGGCTCTTGGCCGACTCCATGTCGATGAAGTCGATCACGATCAGACCGCCCAGGTCGCGCAGGCGCAACTGGCGGGCGACTTCGTCGGCGGCTTCGAGGTTGGTGCGCGCGGCTGTTTCCTCGATGTCCGCGCCCTTGGTGGCGCGCGCCGAGTTCACGTCGATCGCGACCAGTGCTTCGGTGTGGTCGATCACGATCGCCCCGCCCGACGGCAGCGGCACCGTGCGCGAGTACGCCGTTTCGATCTGGTGTTCGATCTGGAAGCGCGAGAAGAGCGGCACGTCGTCGTGATACCGCTTCACCTTGCTGACATTGTCCGGCATCACGATGTCCATGAAGGCGCGGGCCTGGTCATGGATTTCGGTGGTGTCGATCAGGATTTCGCCGATGTCCGGCTGGAAATAATCGCGAATCGCGCGGATCACGAGGCTCGATTCGAGATAGATCAGCATCGGCTGGCCGCTCGAACCGCTTTGCGACGCGGCTTCGATCGCGCGCCACAGCTGCATCAGGTAGTTCAGGTCCCACTGCAGTTCTTCGGCGCTGCGACCGATGCCGGCCGTGCGCGCGATGATGCTCATGCCTTCCGGCAATTGCAGTTGCGCCATGGTTTCGCGCAGTTCCTGACGGTCGTCGCCTTCGATCCGGCGCGACACGCCGCCGCCGCGCGGGTTGTTCGGCATCAGAACGAGATACCGGCCGGCGAGCGAGATGAACGTGGTGAGGGCCGCGCCCTTGTTGCCGCGCTCTTCCTTTTCGACCTGAACGATCAGTTCCTGGCCTTCCTTCAGCGCGTCCTGAATGCGCGCGGAGCGCATGTCGACGCCGTCGCGGAAATACTGACGGGCGACTTCCTTGAACGGCAGGAAGCCGTGGCGGTCTTCGCCGTAGTTGACGAAACAGGCTTCGAGCGAAGGCTCGATGCGGGTGATGATGCCTTTGTAAATATTGCCTTTGCGCTGTTCGCGGCCGGCGGTTTCGATGTCGATATCGATGAGTTTTTGCCCATCGACGATGGCGACGCGCAGTTCTTCCTGCTGCGTCGCATTGAACAACATTCGTTTCATTGAACGACTCCAGAGCGGCTTAGCCTGCCCTCCAGCAGCGCGGTTGTCAGTCGCGAGAGCGAAGAGGGCAGCGGCATGCCGCGCCTTATTGTGTTTTCACAAGCACGCTGGAGCGGGAAAGATGGCGGGAGAATTGCCTGAGAGGGCCCGGCCCCATTAAAAAATGGGCGCGGTGCCGCAGGGCACATGCGAACACGGCTTCAAATAACGACCCGACACGCCGCGGGTTCTGCCGGCAGACCTTCATAAGCCTTTGTCCCTCTCGCCGGTGCGCCAACTGGGCGCGTGACCGGAAGGTCGAAGGCTGCGGGTCTTGCCGCAGCGGGAAGTTCGCGCAGGCGGCGCGTCTTTTCCTGCTGGGGGTGTCTCGCCTCATTTTGACGTCGCCATGTCTTGTACTTTCTACAAGACGCCTCGGGCGCACGCCGTATTTTCGCAACCCGCAGCTTCGTACAGCAGGGCGTCAGACCGCCCGATTTCGAAGCTGAAGGTTAAATTCTTTTTTACCAAAATTCCGTTACCGTCGAAGCCGACCTTGACCGAACGCGCCTGTGGGCGCCGTCCCTGCCGGGTACTGACTTCGTGCGTGCAACTCGTTGCATCTCAAATTGAGGGTGAGCAACCAGACCCCGGCGCAAGTAAAATAACCGTTTATCGCTTGCACCTGCGCAATCCGCCCGAATTCCGGTCACTGCGCCGGCCGCCGCAGACTGCTGGGCAAATTATATTCAGAATGAAAGAGTTAGGCAAAATATCCCAGAAATCGGTCGCAAGCGACCAGGTCTCCGTCATCGAGATCGACGACAGCGCGGCCGGACAGCGCATCGACAACTTCCTGTTGCGCGTCTGTAAAGGCGTGCCCAAGAGCCATATTTATCGCATCCTGCGCAGCGGCGAGGTGCGCGTCAATAAGGGCCGGATAGATGCGCAGTACCGGCTCGAACTCGGCGATCTGGTGCGCGTGCCGCCCATCCGCGTCGCGCAACCGAACGAGGCGACCGCGCACGCGAGCGTGCCGAGCGCCAATTTCCACATCATTTTCGAAGACGATCACCTGCTCGTCATCGACAAGCCGGCCGGCGTCGCGGTCCATGGCGGCAGCGGCGTCGCGTTCGGCGTGATCGAGCAGATGCGCGAAGCGCGGCCGCAGGCCAAATTCCTCGAACTGGTGCATCGGCTGGATCGCGAAACCTCCGGCATCCTGATGCTCGCCAAGAAGCGTGCGGCGCTCGTCAATCTGCACGAGCAGATCCGCGAGAACAAAATGGACAAGCGCTACTATGCGTGCGTGCATGGCGAGTGGGCGAGCGACTGGGGACGCCGCCGCGCGGTCAAGGCGCCGCTGCACAAGTACCTGACCGCGGACGGCGAGCGCCGCGTGCGCGTGCAGGACGACGGTCTGGCATCGCATACCGTTTTCAATCTGATCGACAGCTGGTCCGACTATGCGCTGCTGGAGGCGGAGTTGAAGACCGGCCGCACGCATCAGATTCGCGTCCATTTGCAGCATCTGGACCTGCCGATCGTCGGCGACGCCAAATACGGCGATTTCGCGCTGAACAAGGCACTGGCGCGCGCCAACGCGAAGCCGGGTCTGAAGCGCATGTTCCTGCACGCATACCGGCTGAAGCTCACGCATCCGGCCACTGGCGCGCCGCTGCAGTTCGAGGCGCCCATGCCATCCGAGTGCCGCAGCTTCATCGCGCAGCTCAACGAACTACGAAATGGGTCCAACCCGGAGACGACACTGCATGGCTAGAGAGCAATTTGACCTGATCGTTTTCGACTGGGACGGCACGCTGATGGATTCGACCGCGCACATCACGCGCAGCATCCAGGCGGCCTGCCGTGATCTCGGCCTGCCGGTGCCCGCCGACGAGGCCGCGAGCTACGTGATCGGTCTGGGGCTGCGCGAAGCGCTGCAGATTGCCGCGCCCACGCTCGACCCGGTCGACTACCCGCGACTCTCCGAGCGTTACCGCTTCCATTATCTGGTGAAGGATCAGACCACCGAGCTGTTCGCCGGCGTGCGCGAGATGCTGCAGGATTTGCGCGATCAGGGCTACCTGCTCGCGGTGGCGACGGGCAAGAGCCGCGTCGGGTTGAACCGCGCGCTCGACCAGTCGCGCCTGATGAGCCTGTTCGACGGCACGCGCTGCGCCGACGAGACGTTCTCGAAGCCGCATCCCGCGATGCTTCACGAGCTGACGCGCGAACTGGGGCAGGATCCGGTGCGCACGGTGATGGTCGGCGATACCACGCACGATCTGCAGATGGCGATCAACGCGGGTGTCGCGGGGATCGGCGTGACTTATGGTGCGCATCCGGCGGGCGCGCTGAGCGCGCTATCGCCGAAATTCGTCGCTTCCAGCGTGAGCGCGCTATCCGGCTGGCTGCGAGAGAACGCATGAGCGCGGACCCGGCGGCAACGGCGGCGCAAGCCGTGCGCATTTGCGCTGCGGACGACCTGGTGGACGGCGGCGCGGGCGTACGCCGCGCCGCGCGGCTTGGCGGCGGCGATGCGGTGGTGTTTTTCGTTCGCTACGAGGGCCGTGCCTACGGTTATCTGAACCGATGCGCGCACGTGCCGATGGAGCTCGACTGGGCCGAAGGGCAGTTCTTCGAATCGTCCGGTTTATACTTGATGTGCGCTACACATGGCGCGATTTACGCGCCTGATACCGGCAAATGTGTCGGTGGTCCGTGCCGCGGCGGCAGATTGCGTCCCGTCCAGGTCGAGGAGCGGGACACGCCGGAGGGCCGCGCCGTGTTCTGGCTGCCTGACGGCGAACTGCATCCGGCCACGCTCTGATTTCTCCCTTCATCTTTCCACAGCCCGCATGTCCGACAATTTGACTCCCGAGCCGAAGGACCCCTCCCTGACCGGCCGCGCCCGCACGTCCGCCGATGAACCCGGTTGGGAGCGGGCGGCGCTCGAACGCATCGCGCTTGCGGCGATCGCCGAACAGCGCACGGCGCGGCGCTGGAAGATTTTCTTCCGCTTTCTTTTTCTGATCGTGCTGTTGCTGCTCGTATGGGGCGCCATCACTTTCTCCGGCGACCGGGTGACCGTCACCGGCCGTCACACGGCGATGGTGACACTTGACGGGGAAATCTCTGCCGATACCAATGCGAACGCCGAAGATATCAGCGCTGCATTGGATAGCGCGTTCGACGACTCCGGCACTGCCGGCGTGATCCTGCGCTGCAACAGCCCGGGCGGCAGTCCTGTGCAGGCGGGCATCATTTACAACGAAATCCGGCGTTTGCGGACCAAATATCCGTCAATTCCGCTGTATGTCGTGATCGGCGACATGTGCGCATCGGGTGGCTACTACGCCGCTGCAGCGGCGGACAAGATCTACGTGGACAAGGCGAGCATCGTCGGTTCGATCGGCGTGCTGATGGATAGCTTCGGTTTTACCGGTCTGATGGATAAACTGGGGATTCAGCGCCGGCTGCATACATCGGGTGAGAACAAGGGTTTTTTCGATCCGTTCTCGCCGGAAACGCCGAAAATGGACGAACATGCACAGCACATGCTGGATCAGATCCACGCGCAGTTCATCGACGCAGTGCGTCAGGGCCGCGGCAAGCGTCTGCATGAAACGCCCGATATGTTCTCCGGGCTTTTTTGGACCGGCCAGAAAAGCGTCGAGCTAGGCCTCGCCGACGGCTTCGGCGACACGAATTATGTCGCCCGTGAGCTGTTCAAGGCGCCAGATATCGTCGATTACACGGTGAAAGAGAGCATTACGGATCGCGTCGCGCGCAAATTCGGCGCGGCGGTAGGCAGCGGCGCCGTTCACGCGATGGCGCTGGGCGGGAAATACAATCTGCGTTGATCGGCTCTATGTAGTAGTAAAAAGCCCCGCGTAATCGTCATGGATTGCGCGGGGCTTTTTTCGCGGCCCCTATCTACCAAGCGGGCCTGCCGTCAAACCGCCAGCATGAGGAAGATGGCGGGCCGCTTGTGCAGGTCAATCGCGGGCTTCTTCTTCCAGTCGGCCACGCTGTGGCTGGCGATGGTTTCGGTCTCCAGCGTCAGGTCGACTGCCACGCACACGAGCGTGGACAGCGCGCACGTCGCCAGCAAGGTATCGAGCAATGGACGGTTCCGGTAGGGCGTCTCGATGAAAATCTGTGTTTGCTTGCCCTTGCGTGACTGCTGTTCCAGGTCGCGCAGACGCTTGGCGCGTTCGGCGGCGTCGACCGGCAGGTAGCCGTGAAACGCGAAGCTTTGCCCGTTCAGCCCCGAAGCCATCAAGGCCAGCAGAATCGAACTCGGGCCGACGAACGGCACGACCTTCACGCCGCGCTCGTGCGCGCGGCGCACCAGCAACGCGCCGGGGTCCGCGACCGCCGGACAGCCCGCCTCGGAAACAAGTCCAGCGTCGGTGCCTGCGAGCAGCGGCGCGAGCAGCTTGTCGATTTCGCCCGCCGGCGTGTTGACGTTCAGTTCCCGGATCTCGATTTCCTGGATCGGCCGCTGGGTGCCGACTTTCTTCAGGAATGCGCGCGTGGTTTTGGCGTTTTCGCCGATGTAATAGTGCAGCGATGCCGCGCGCGCCCGCACTGGGGCGGGCAGGACGGCGTCGAGCGCGGCGGCGTCGCCTTCGCCGAGCGTGTTCGGAATCAGGTAGAGCGTGCCGCTCATGATGCCCCCAGAAGTGGATAACCGGCCGCCAGCAACATGCGCGACAGTGCGATCAACGGCAGGCCGACAAGGGCGGTGGGATCGTCGGAATGGATGGCTTCGAGCAGCGCGATGCCGAGGCCTTCGGATTTGGCGCTGCCCGCGACGTCGTAGGGCGTTTCGGCTCGCAGATAGGCTTGGAGCGCGGCGTCCGGCAAGTGGCGGAACTGCACGCGGGTCACGACGTCGACGGTTTGCGCCGCGCCCGAGCTGGTATCGAACAGACACAGCGCGCTATGGAACAGCACTTCGCGGCCGCGCATCGCCTGCAATTGCGCCAGCGCGTTTGCGTGCGAGCCCGGTTTGCCGACCTGCAGGCCATCGTAAGTGGCCACCTGGTCGGAGCCGATCACCAGTGCGGCGTCGTCGAGTGAGCTCGCGACCGCGCGCGCTTTGGCTTCGGCAAGTCGCAAAGCGGTGACTTCGGGTGTTTCGCCGGCGAGCGGCGTCTCATCGATCGCTGGCACGACGACGTCGAACGGCACGCGCAGGCGTTCGAGCAACTCGCGCCGATACGGCGAACTCGACGCCAGAATGAGGCGTGGCGGGCGTTTGGGGGAATCTGGCATGATCAACCAACGGCTAGGGAGGCGGGGCGTACGGGGCTGCGCGGAGCTCGCGCGCGTACGGGCTTAAGTGTTTGACTCGAAAAGACAAAACGGATATGATTTCGGGCTTTTCATCGGTATGCCTTGCGCTAGGCGGGTCTTTGGTGTGTTCGATTGAGCACGCCGCTGAGGGCTCCGCGAACTGTCTTGCACACCGATTAACCTGGCGGTTTACCCCGGCGAAATCCTTGCCGACGCAGGAGCGCACATGACTCAACATCTTGGCAACCCTGCAGGTCTGCCCGACCCGCATGAGCTCGATCTGTTCGAATTTGCGCGGAGTGGGCGCCAGGCCGCGGGTGTCGTGCGCGTCTCGCAACTGCCGCGCATGTTAAACGAAGTCCCGGCAGAAGCGCCAGACCGCGATACCGCGTTCACCTGGCAAGCGGAAGGGGCGACGCAACCGGAATTGCAGGATGACGGCACCGAGGGTCCCCAGCCTTATTTGAGGATGGCGGTTCACGGCGCTGCATGGCTCGAATGTCAGCGGTGCATGACGCCGTATTCGCAGGCGTTCAACGTCGATGCAACTTACCGGATCGTCAACACTGAGGCGGAAGCCGAAGAGTTTCCGCTCGACGAGGATGAAGTCGAAGTGATCGTGGGCTCGCGCCAGTTCGATCTCATCGACTTGATCGAAGAAGAGTTGCTGCTTTCCTTGCCGCTCGTGCCCAAGCACGAAGTTTGTCCCGAAGTGCACGAGAGTCTCGTCTCTGGTGTGGCCGGTGCCGAAGGCGAGGGCGAAGAAGCCGCAGCGGACGAGGCTGGCGAAGGCGATGAGCCGCAGCGGCCCAATCCGTTCGCGGCGCTCGAAAGTCTCAAGCGCGGTGAGCCGGGCGACAAGAAGCACTGAACAGTTGCATTGGAGCGCGATGCGGGCGCATTGGCCATTTGGCCGATGGCGGAGACCGGGTCGGGCTGTGTTAGAATTCGGAAAATTTTTAGGAGTAAGTCATGGCAGTTCAACAAAATAAGAAGTCGCCGTCGAAGCGCGGCATGCACCGTTCGCACGATTTCCTGACGGCAGCGCCGCTGGCCGTCGAACCGAGCACGGGCGAAGTGCATCTGCGTCACCACGTTAGCCCGAACGGCTACTATCGCGGCAAGAAAGTCGTCAAGACGAAGAACGACTAATCGTTTCACTGCGTTGCGCCCTTTGGCGTTTCGCGTGGCGATCGGCTCGCTTGACATTTTCCCGGCTCGGCAAAAAGGCGGCATTCAACTGCCGCTTTTTTGTGTCGATCGCAGTTGGAGCTTTGGCGCTTGCTGCGATCCCATGCAGAGCGCCTGAAATTCGTCGCACTCCATGACAGTAAAGCTCACGATAGATTGCATGGGAGGCGACCACGGCCCGTCCGTGACCGTTCCCGCTGCCGTCAACTTCGCTCGTTCGCATCCCGACGCGCAGCTGTTGCTCGTCGGCATTGAAAGCGCGATTCGTGCGCAGTTGAAGAAGTTGAAGGCTCAGGACCTGCCGGCGCTGACCGTTGTGCCCGCTTCCGAGATCGTCGCGATGGACGATCCGGTTGAAGTCGCGCTGCGCAAGAAAAAAGATTCGTCAATGCGCGTGGCGTTGAACCGCGTCAAGGAAGGCGAGGCGCAAGCCTGCATTTCCGCCGGCAACACCGGCGCGCTGATGGCGGTCTCGCGCTACGTGCTAAAGACGCTGTCGGGCATCGAACGCCCGGCCATCGCGTCGGCGCTGCCCAATCCCAATGGCTACACGATGATGCTCGACCTGGGCGCCAACGTCGACTGCGAGCCGCAGCATCTGCTGCAGTTCGCGGAGATGGGGCACGCGCTCGTCTCCGCGCTCGAGGGTCGTGAGCGGCCCACCATCGGGCTGCTCAACATCGGCGAAGAAGTCATCAAGGGCAATGACACCATCAAACGCGCCGGCGAACTGCTGCGCGCGAGTACACTTAACTTTCACGGCAACGTCGAAGGTAACGACATCTTCAAGGGCACGGTCGACGTGATCGTCTGCGACGGTTTCGTCGGCAACGTCGCGCTGAAGACGTCGGAAGGTCTCGCGCAAATGTTGTCCAACATCATCAAGGAAGAGTTCGGCCGTTCATGGCTCACCAAGGTGATGGCGGTGCTCGCATTGCCGGTATTGATGCGTTTCAAGAAACGCGTCGATCATCGGCAATACAACGGCGCCGCGCTGCTCGGTCTGCGTGGGCTGGTGATCAAAAGCCACGGTTCCGCCGACGCCTACGGGTTTGAGTGGGCTATCAAACGCGGGTATGATGCCGTCAAAAACGGCGTGCTGGAGCGCCTTGCGCGAGCAATGGAAGAGAACGCAGGTTCTCTCGAACAGGCTGCGCGCGACGCTAGCGGTGCGGGTCACGCAAGCCCGATCGCAGGCCAGCCTGCCGAGCCCTACGCTGCGCAATCCTCGAAGGCATAATGGCTCAATCCACAATTTATTCCCGGGTGCTGGGTACCGGCAGCTATCTGCCGCCTAACCGCGTCACCAATCAGGATCTGGCTGAACGTCTCGCCAGCCAAGGCGTCGAGACGAGCGACGAATGGATCGTTGCGCGCACGGGCATCCATGCGCGCCACTTTGCCGAACCTGATGTCACGACCAGCGATCTGGCATTGATCGCGGCGCAGCGCGCGATCGAAGCGGCGAATATCGACCCGCAATCCATCGATCTGATCATCGTCGCAACATCCACGCCGGACTTCGTGTTTCCGAGCACGGCGTGCCTGTTGCAGAACAAGCTCGGCATCAAGAACCACGGCGCTGCGTTCGACGTGCAGGCCGTCTGTTCGGGATTCGCCTATGCGGTCGCGACGGCGGACAGCTTCATTCGCAGCGGCCAGCATCGCACGGCGCTCGTGATCGGGGCGGAGACCTTCTCGCGCATTCTCGACTTCAACGATCGCACCACCTGCGTGCTGTTCGGCGACGGCGCCGGCGCGGTGATCCTGCAGGCGTCCGAGCAACCGGGCGTGCTCGCGAGCGCATTGCACGCGGACGGCAGCCATTCGAACATTCTCTGCACGCCGGGCAACGTGAACGGCGGCGTGGTGGCCGGCAGCGCGTTCCTGCATATGGACGGGCAGGCGGTGTTCAAGCTCGCCGTCAACGTGCTCGAAAAGGTCGCGATCGAGGCGCTCGAAAAGGCCAATCTGAAAGCGGAGCAGATCGACTGGCTGATTCCGCATCAGGCCAACATCCGCATCATGCAAAGCACCTGCCGCAAGCTCGGCTTGCCGCAGGAACGCATGGTCGTCACGGTGGGCGAGCACGGCAATACGTCGGCTGCGTCCATTCCGCTCGCATTCGACGTCGCGGTGCGCGACGGCCGCATCAAGCGCGGCCAGAACGTGCTGATCGAAGGCGTCGGCGGCGGCTTCACCTGGGGCGCGTCGGTTATCCGCTTCTGATAGCGGCGACGCATCGAGAGGCGCTGCCCGGCAGCGCCCGCGCGCTGGCGTCCTGTCGACGCCGCGCGCCACCCACATCTGATTAAATCGATTTTGGGGACGATATGAAATTTGCGTTCGTTTTTCCTGGACAGGGTTCGCAGGCGGTCGGCATGCTCAACGCATTCGCCGATCACGCGATCGTGCGCGAGACGGTTCAGGAAGCGTCCGACGCGCTCAATCAGGACCTCGGCAAACTGATCGCCGAAGGCCCTGTCGAAGATCTGAACCTCACCGCCAATACCCAGCCGGTCATGCTGACCGCGGCCTATGCGATCTATCGCGCATGGCAGCAGGCGGGCGGCCCGAAGCCCGCGATCGTCGCAGGCCATAGCCTCGGCGAATACACCGCGCTGGTCGCGGCCGGCGCGCTCGCGTTTCGCGATGCCGTGCCGCTCGTGCGTTTTCGCGCGCAGGCGATGCAGACGGCAGTGCCGGTCGGTGAAGGCGGCATGGCCGCGATTCTCGGCCTCGACGACGACACGGTGCGCGCGGTCTGCGCAGAAGCGTCGGTGGCGGGTGTCGTCGAAGCGGTGAATTTCAATGCGCCGGCGCAAGTCGTGATCGCCGGCCACAAGGCCGCGGTCGAAAAGGCTTGCGAGGTCGCCAAGGCAAAGGGCGCGAAGCGCGCGTTGCCGCTGCCGGTGTCGGCGCCGTTCCACTCGTCGCTGCTCAAGCCTGCGTCGGATCAGCTGCGCGAGTATCTGGCGAGCGTCGATGTGCAGGTGCCGGCGATTCCAGTCATCAACAACGTCGATGTCGCCGTGGTCAACGAGCCGGCCGGGATCAAGGACGCGCTGGTACGCCAGGCGGCCGGCGCGGTGCGCTGGGTCGAAAGCGTTCAGGCGATGGCCGCGCAAGGCGTCACGCACGTGATCGAGTGCGGTCCGGGCAAGGTCCTTGCGGGTTTGACCAAGCGCATCGACGGCAACCTGGTCGGCGCGTCGGTGCTCGATCCGGCGTCGCTCGAAGAAACACTGAAGCTCGTGACGGCAGGCTGAAGCCTCGTCGTACCGCCAGCGCCGGAAGACCGGCGCTGAACGGTCGCCTCACGCAACGGCATCAGGAATCAATCAGCCCTCCGAAGGGCATTCGGACTGACAGATGGAAAAGACTCTCGACAAGCAGATCGCAATCGTGACGGGCGCTTCGCGCGGCATCGGCCGTGCGATCGCGATGGAACTGGCGCGCCAGGGCGCGACGGTGATCGGCACCGCGACCAGCGAAAGCGGCGCAACGGCGATCACCGAAGCGTTTAACGCAGCCGGCTTAAATGGCCGCGGCGCGGTGCTCAACGTGAACGACGCGGCTGCGGCGGACGCGCTGATCGACGGCACGGTGAAGGAATTCGGCACGCTGCATGTGCTGGTGAACAACGCCGGCATCACGCAGGACCAGCTCGCCATGCGCATGAAGGACGACGAATGGGATGCGGTGATCGACACCAATCTCAGGTCGGTGTTCCGTCTGTCGCGCGCGGTTCTGCGTCCGATGATGAAGGCGCGCGGCGGTCGCATCATCAACATCACGTCCGTGGTCGGCTCGTCGGGCAATCCCGGCCAGGCCAACTATGCCGCGGCCAAAGCAGGCGTCGCGGGTATGACGCGCGCGCTCGCACGCGAGATCGGCAGCCGTGGCATCACCGTGAATTGCGTCGCGCCGGGCTTCATTGATACCGACATGACCAAGGGCTTGCCGGCAGAGCAGCAGACCGCGCTGAAAACGCAGATTCCGCTGGGCCGTCTCGGCAGTCCGGAAGATATCGCGCATGCTGTCGCGTTCCTCGCGTCGCCGCAAGCGGGTTATATCACCGGCACGACCTTGCATGTGAACGGCGGAATGTACATGTAGTCACCAAATTCGGTTACTATCCGCGCCTTGACGCGTTTGCAAAAGCGTAAGGCGCATGCCTTGACAGGAACCCGATGCGCTGCTTTTTTGCCGGGTCAAACCTGATAAAATGCGCGCACCTGTATTTTTGAACTTCTTTTCCCTTGGAGGGGTAATGGACAATATCGAACAGCGCGTCAAGAAGATCGTCGCAGAACAACTGGGCGTTGCAGAAGCTGAAATCAAGAACGAAGCTTCGTTCGTGAACGACCTCGGCGCCGACTCGCTCGACACCGTTGAGCTCGTGATGGCCCTCGAAGATGAATTCGGCATGGAAATCCCGGATGAAGAAGCCGAGAAGATCACCACCGTTCAGCAAGCGATCGACTACGCTCGCGCGAACGTCAAGGCCTAAGGTCATTCGCGCCTGCGTTTCTGCGTTGGCGGCGTATGACGCCCTGTCGTGTCGGTTGCCGACGCCAGCAGGGTTGGCGCTTTTTGCCGTGCAGGAGCAAGCGATGTTGACAGCGCAACTTTTCGCGCGATTGCCGACTTAACAGCCACAGGGCACACAGGGCAGATTCCTGTGGCCGCTGTGGCTTTTGCTTTTGTCATCTATGAAAAAGGGGTTACCGTGAGCCGCCGTCGTGTTGTTGTTACAGGCCTGGGGCTGATTTCGCCTGTTGGCAATAATGTTGCCGACGGCTGGGCCAATCTGGTCGCCGGCAAGTCGGGTATTGCCAATATCACGAAGTTCGATGCGTCGAACTTCTCGACTCGTTTCGCCGGCGAGGTGAAGGGCTTCAATATCGAGGACTACATCCCCGGTAAGGAAGCGCGCCACATGGATACGTTCATCCATTACGGCGTGGCCGCAGGCATCCAGGCGATGCAGGACAGCGGTCTCGAAGTCACCGACGAGAATTCGGAGCGGATCGGCGTCGTGGTCGGTTCGGGCATCGGCGGCTTGCCGATGATCGAAGTGACGCAAACCGAGTTGCTCAATCGTGGTCCGCGCCGTATTTCGCCGTTCTTCGTGCCGGCGTCGATCATCAACATGATCTCCGGCCATCTGTCGATCAAGTTCGGCATCAAGGGTCCGAATCTCGCCATCGTCACGGCCTGTACCACGGGTCTGCATTGCATCGGCGAGGCTTCGCGCCTGATCGAATACGGCGACGCCGACGTGATGATCGCGGGCGGAGCGGAATCCACCGTGTCGCCGCTCGGTATCGGCGGCTTTGCGGCGGCGCGCGCGCTGTCGCAACGCAATGACGATCCGGCCACCGCGAGCCGTCCGTGGGACATCGATCGCGATGGTTTCGTGCTGGGCGAGGGCGCCGGCGTGATGGTGCTCGAAGAGTACGAACATGCGAAGGCGCGCGGCGCGAAGATTTACGCCGAAGTCGGCGGCTATGGGATGAGCGGCGACGCCTATCACATGACCGCGCCGCTGGAAGACGGCGACGGCGCACGCCGCTGCATGCTGGCCGCGATGAAAAACGCGGGCATCAATTCCGATCAGGTGAATTACCTGAACGCGCACGGCACGTCCACGCCGCTCGGCGACCTGGCCGAAACGACCGGCATCAAACGCGCTTTCGGCGATCACGCGAAAGACATGGTCGTGAACTCGACCAAGTCGATGACGGGTCACCTATTGGGCGGCGCAGGCGGACTGGAGTCGGTGTTCACCGTGCTGGCCGTGCATCATCAGGTGTCGCCGCCGACCATCAACATCTTCAATCAGGATCCGGCCTGCGATCTCGATTACTGCGCGAACACCGCGCGGGAGATGAAGATCGACGTCGCGCTGAAGAACTCGTTCGGGTTCGGCGGCACGAACGGCACGCTGGTCTTCAAGCGCGCCTGATCGCCTGATTGCGGGTGACGCGCCAGTCGACGACGCCGGCGTTGCCGGCGTTCCACCTTGAGCCGGAAACGTCCGAAAGAGCGACGCAGCGAATCGCGCTGCGTCGCTCTTTCGCCATGCGTGGCGCGTTGGGGATCTTCGTGCTGACGGCGACGTGGGCCGCCTATGCCTGTTTAGCGTCGCACCTGGGCGCGTGGCAGGCGCTTCCGTTGACGCTCGCCGTGGCCGCGTCGCTGATGCTCGGCGCGAGGCGGCACGAGCGTGCGCAGCCGGCCGCGCTGAAGATCGGGCAGGACGAGCTGTCCGTGTGGGGCGGGGCCGGCACCCTGCTGATACGGGGACGTATCACCGGTTGTTCGCAATGGAGCGGCCGCTTGCTGATCCTCGCGCTCCAGCCGGAAGCGGGGCGCGCGCGCAGCTTGCTGATTACCGCCGACGCGCTTCCCGCGCCCGTTTTCCGGCAACTTTCGGTGCTGGGCCGGCGCGCCGCCGGCGCCTGACTGTAACGACTGTAACCGCTGTTACCGGCGTAACGTGCCCCAAAGTTGGGGACGCTACAATGGTGCCCCGCCATGCGCCCTATAGTTAACGGATTTATCAGGTGAGCGAAAAAGAAATTGATCAGGTGCTGGTCGAACGCGTCCAGAAGGGCGACAAGGCCGCGTTCGAGCTTCTGGTCTCCAAGTACCACCGCAAGATTCTCCGGCTGATCTCGCGCCTCGTGCGCGACCCCGCCGAGGTGGAAGATGTCGCGCAGGACGCCTTCATCAAGGCCTACCGGGCGTTGCCGCAGTTTCGCGGGGAATCGGCGTTTTATACATGGTTGTACCGAATTGCGGTCAATACGGCAAAGAACTACCTTGCCACCCAAGGCCGGCGCGCGCCGACCTCGACCGAAGCAGATGCTGAAGAAGCTGAAACTTTCTCCGATGCCGACCAACTAAGGGATATCAACACGCCTGAGTCGATGTTGATGAGCAAGCAGATCGCTGAGACGGTCAATGCTGCGATGGCGGTTTTACCGGAAGAGCTGCGCACCGCCATTACTCTTCGTGAAATTGAAGGTTTGAGTTACGA
Organism: Paraburkholderia panacisoli; assembly: GCF_008369935.1. GTDB lineage: Bacteria > Pseudomonadota > Gammaproteobacteria > Burkholderiales > Burkholderiaceae > Paraburkholderia > Paraburkholderia panacisoli. The sequence goes on from NZ_VTUZ01000031.1 coordinate 47,735, forward strand.
GGAAATCGCTGAGATGATGGGTTGCCCAATCGGCACAGTCAGATCACGAATTTTCCGCGCTCGCGAAGCCATTGCGGCAAAATTGCGTCCGTTGCTTGACACACCTGAAGGCAAGCGCTGGTAAATACCCAGTCGGCCCACCGGGGCACGGGTGCAATATCTGGATTAGTGGTGTCACTACGGGGTATTTGTAAGATGGGGAGCATCATGGGGTCGGTCTCGATGCAATCGCAAGACGGTTCGCGCGGCGAGCGTCTGTCCGCTTTTGTCGACGGTGAGCTGTTCGGCGAAGAGCATCTGAATCTGGACAAGTTTATTTCTGGGCTGGACGGTGAAGATCGTTCCGCGTGGTCGCGCTATCACCTGATCGGCGACGCGCTGCGTTCCGACGACCTGGCAATCAGCGCCGCAACGAGCAGCGCGTTCATGGGCGGTTTCGCCGCGCGCCTGGAAAGCGAGCCGCACATGCTCGCGCCCGCCGCGATGCCGGTTGCGCGGCGCTTGCTCGCACTGCGCCGTCGCGTGGTGCCGGCTTTTGCCGTCGCTGCCGCCGCTGCTACGTTGACATGGATCGTCGTGCCGCAACTGCAAGGCGTGCCGGGCGGTCCGGGGGCGCAGATCGCGTCGCTCCAGGCGCGTGGCGATGCGGTGCAGCGCGTGGCAATGGCGTCGGTGCCGCTGGCAACGGCCCAGCCTATCGCGCAGGACGCGAACATCATCCGCGACGCAAGTCTCGATCAATATCTGGAAGCTCACCAGCAATTCGCGCAACAACCGGTCATGGCGGGCTCGATGCCGGTGATTCGCGCTGCCTCTGTCTCTACGCAAGGCCAATAGTTTGATGCAGACTCTGCGGTTGAATAAAACGACTATCTGGGGGCGGCTGCCGGCATTTCTGTTCTGCGCAGCCGTATTGTTGTCCGCTACACCGCGGGTCTTTGCTCAAACTACCGATCCGCTCGTCGCCCGTCGGACGGCTGCGGATCTGCTCGATCGGATCCATCAGGCTGCCCAGCAGCAGAACTACGAGGGCGCGTTCGTCTATCAGCGCGGTAACTTCGTTCAGACGTCCCGGATCGCGCACTACTCGACCCGTACTGACGGCGAATTCGAACAGCTCGAAAGCCTCGACGGCAAGCCGCGTAAAATGCTGCGTCATAACGACGACCTCTACACGTTCGTGCCGGAGCGGCGTCTGCTGGTGCTCGAGAAGCGTCAGAATAAAGACGCATTCCCGGCGCTGCTGGCCGTGAGCGGCGAGCAGGTCCTGTCCGTCTATGAACCCAAACTGCTCGGCGACGACCGCGTCGCGGGCGTCGACAGCCAGGTGATCGAACTCGATCCGAAAGACGCCTATCGGTTTGCCTATAAGCTTTGGGCCGACAAGAAGACCGGCTTGCTGCTGCGTGCGCAGACGCTCGATCCGAGCGGCCAGGTGCTCGAACAGTTGTCGTTTTCGCAAATCCGCATCGGCGTGCCGGTCGACAAGGCGGGCATCGTCAACGGCATTCGTAATACGGCAGGGTGGACCGTCGTGCGTCCGCCGGTCGAGCCGGTCGACATGACCGCGCAAGGCTGGCAGATCGCGCCGACGGTGCCGGGCTTTCGCATGATTCGACAATTGCGCCGGCCGATGGCCGCGCGCGAAGCGGGCCAACCGACCATTCCGGTGGACCAGGCGGTGTTCTCCGACGGCCTCGCGGCCATTTCGGTCTTTGTCGAGCCGGTCGAGAACAACACGCGCAAGGAGGGCTCCGGCAGCAGCGGCGCCACGCACGTGCTCGTCAAGCGGCGGGGCGACTTCTGGATTACCCTCCTCGGTGAAGTGCCCCAGACCACATTGCAGCAATTCGCCGCTGCCATAGAATACAAAGCTCCGAAGTAACCCTCCGAATCCTGAATCCCTCGGCTTGCTACGATATGACGACTCTCTCGGTGCGTAAATTCCTCGCGGCCGCGCTGGTAGCGGCGTGTTTGCCGCTCGCGCCGCACACGGCGTCGGCGGCCCCCGCCGCCAATCTGCCCGACTTCACTGATCTGGTCGACAAGGTCGGACCTGCGGTCGTCAACATTCGCACCACCACGCGCGTGTCGAACAGCGGTCCCCGCGGCGGCCTGCCACCGGGTATGGACGACGGCGACATGTCGGAGTTTTTCCGCCGCTTCTTCGGCATTCCGTTGCCGCAGTCGCCGCAATCACCGGGTTCGCCGCGTGGTGGCGACAATGGCGGCGGCAGCGGTGGCAGCCAGGACACGCCGGATAGCAACGATCCTGAACAGAACAGCGGTGTTGGCTCGGGCTTCATCATCTCGGCCGACGGTTACGTGATGACCAACGCGCACGTCATCGACGACGCTGACACGATCTACGTCACGTTGACCGACAAGCGCGAATTCAAGGCGAAGCTGATTGGCGTGGACGACCGGACCGACGTCGCGGTCGTGAAGATCAGCGCGGCCAATCTGCCGACCATCACGATCGGCGATTCGAACAAGGTGCGCGTGGGCGAATGGGTGGTCGCGATCGGCTCGCCGTTCGGTCTGGAGAATACGGTGACGGCCGGCATCGTCAGCGCGAAGGGGCGCGATACCGGCGACTATCTGCCGTTCATCCAGACCGACGTGGCCGTCAATCCGGGCAACTCGGGCGGTCCGCTGATCAACATGCAGGGCGAGGTGATCGGCATCAACTCACAGATCTACAGCCGCACCGGCGGTTTTATGGGCATCTCGTTCGCGATTCCGATCGACGAGGCGATGCGCGTGGCCGATCAGTTGAAGAGTTCCGGCAAGGTGGTGCGCGGCCGTATCGCGGTGGCGATCGGCGAAGTCACCAAAGACGTCGCCGACTCGCTCGGTCTGCCGAAGGCGCAGGGCGCGCTGGTCAGCAGCGTCGAACCGGGCGGTCCGGCGGACAAGGCCGGCGTGCAGCCGGGCGACATCATCCTGAAGTTCAACGGTCACTCGGTCGACACGGCAACGGACTTGCCGCGCATGGTCGGCGACACGAAGCCGGGCACCAAGTCGACGATCACGATCTGGCGCAAGGGGCAAACGCACGAGCTGCCAGTCACGATCGCCGAAATGCAGCCGGACAAGACGACCAAGGCGGATCAGAAGAAGCCGCAGCCGCCGAAGCAGCGCGCGACGAATGTGCTGGGCCTCGCCGTCAGCGACATCCCCGCCGATCAGCTGAAGGCATTGAAGCTTCACAACGGCGTGCAGGTCGACGCGGCGGACGGTCCGGCGGCTCGTGTCGGGCTGCAGAAGGGCGACATCATTCTGCGCGTGGGCGATACGGACGTCACGAGCGCGAAGCAGTTCGACGATCTGACCTCGCACCTCGACTCGACGAAGATGGTCGCGCTGCTGGTTCGTCGCGGTGAGAACACGCAGTTCGTGCCGGTCCGCCCGCGCAGCGTCCAGAAATGACGAAGGCGGCGCCCCTCACGCTCTATGGGCGCGCGTGGTGCCACCTTTGTGAAGACATGCGCGCCGCCCTCGAGCCGTTGCTGGCCGAATTCGGCGCGCAAGTCGACGTGATCGACGTCGACGCCGACCCGCTGCTGGAAGCCCGTTACAACGAACTGGTGCCGGTTCTGGTCTGCGACGGCGTCGAGTTGTGCCACTACCAGCTCGACGTAGCGCGGGTCCGTGCCGCATTGGCCGCACGTGTCGAGGCGGCCTCCTGAGATTGACCGGGACTTCGAGCAGCGCGCCGAACGGCCGCTGTTCACACCGGGTTTCACGCCTCTCCAAAGCCGTCTTTTCTCCCGGCCTTCGCAAGATGCGCCGGGCGATAGCCTTTTCGGCTAAAATAGATAGGTTTTTCACCTACTTACAAGGCGTGCTCCGCTATTGTCCGAGCGCGCCTTTTTTGCTTGATCGGCACTGAATGGATCATATTCGTAACTTCTCGATCATTGCGCACATCGACCATGGCAAGTCGACGCTCGCCGATCGCATCATCCAGATCTGCGGTGGTTTGTCCGACCGCGAGATGGAAGCCCAGGTGCTCGACTCAATGGATCTCGAGCGCGAGCGCGGCATCACCATCAAGGCACAAACCGCCGCTCTGACGTATCGTGCCCGCGACGGGCAGGTTTACAACCTGAATATGATCGACACGCCGGGGCACGTCGACTTCTCGTATGAAGTCAGCCGCTCGCTGTCCGCCTGCGAAGGCGCGTTGCTGGTCGTCGACGCGAGCCAGGGCGTGGAGGCGCAAACCGTCGCCAATTGCTACACGGCGATCGAACTCGGTGTCGACGTGATTCCGGTGCTCAACAAGATCGATCTGCCGGCGGCGAATCCCGAGAACGCGATCTCCGAAATCGAAGACGTGATCGGCATCGACGCGACCGATGCAACGCGCTGCAGCGCGAAGACCGGCTTGGGCGTTGAAGATGTGCTCGAAGCGCTGATCGCGAAAGTGCCGCCGCCGAAGGGCGATCCGGAAGCGCCGCTGCAGGCGCTGATCATCGACTCGTGGTTCGACAACTACGTCGGCGTCGTGATGCTGGTGCGCATCGTCAACGGCACGCTGCGTCCGAAAGACAAGATCCGCATGATGGCGACCGGCGCGCAGTATCCGGTCGAGCACATCGGCGTGTTCACGCCGAAGTCGAAGAATCTCGAATCGTTGTCGGCGGGGCAGGTGGGCTTCATCATCGCCGGCATCAAGGAGCTGGCCGCCGCCAAGGTGGGCGACACCGTCACGCTGCTGAACCGTCCGGCTGCCGAACCGCTGCCCGGCTTCAAGGAAGTGAAGCCGCAGGTGTTCGCCGGTCTCTATCCGGTCGAAGCGAACCAGTACGACGCGCTGCGCGATTCGCTCGAAAAGCTCAAGCTGAACGACGCGTCGCTGCAATATGAACCGGAAGTATCGCAGGCGCTCGGTTTCGGTTTCCGTTGCGGCTTCCTCGGTCTGCTGCATATGGAGATCGTGCAGGAGCGTCTCGAACGCGAGTTCGACATGGACCTGATCACCACGGCGCCGACCGTGGTCTACGAAGTCCTGCAGCGCGACGGCAGGACCATCATGGTCGAGAATCCGGCCAAGATGCCGGAGCCGTCGAAGATCGAAGAAGTGCGCGAGCCGATCGTCACCGTGAATCTGTACATGCCGCAAGAGTACGTCGGCTCGGTGATCACGCTGTGTACGCAAAAGCGCGGCACGCAGATCAACATGCAGTATCACGGCCGCCAGGTGCAGCTCACGTATGAAATCCCGATGGGCGAAGTGGTGCTCGACTTCTTCGATCGTCTGAAGTCGATCTCGCGCGGCTATGCGTCGATGGACTACGAGTTCAAGGAATATCGCGCGTCGGACGTCGTGAAGGTCGACATGCTGATCAACGGCGACAAGGTCGATGCGCTGTCGGTCATCGTGCACCGTTCGCAAAGCCAGTATCGTGGCCGCGAAGTGGCGGCAAAAATGCGCGAACTGATTCCGCGCCAGATGTACGACGTGGCGATTCAAGCGACCATCGGTTCGAACATTATTGCGCGCGAGAACATTAAAGCGTTGCGTAAGAACGTGCTGGCAAAATGCTACGGCGGTGACATTTCGCGTAAGAAGAAATTGCTGGAAAAGCAAAAGGCAGGCAAGAAGCGAATGAAGCAGGTGGGCTCGGTCGAGATTCCGCAAGAGGCTTTCCTCGCGATTCTGCGTGTCGAAGACAAATAAGTTGAACAACGGAACTCTATGAATTTTGCGCTGATTCTTTTTGTGCTCGTCATTTTGACGGGCGTCGCATGGGTCGCGGACAAACTGGTTTTCCTGCCGAAACGGCGTCGCGCGGCGGAAGCTGCGGTTGCCGAATTCGACCGTCAGCAGGAGCGCATCGGCGAACGTTTCGCCGACGAAAACGCGGCGCAGACGCGCGCGCGACTGCGTGACGACAAGCTGCGTCAACCGTGGTGGCTCGAATATTCGGCGAGCTTTTTTCCGGTGATTCTGGTGGTGTTCGTGGTGCGCTCGTTCGTGGTCGAGCCGTTCAAGATTCCTTCGGGTTCGATGGTGCCGACGCTGCTGGTGGGTGACTTCATCCTCGTCAATAAATTCGAATACGGCATCCGTTTGCCGATTACCAATACGAAGATCACCGAAGGCCGTGCGCCCGCGCGTGGCGACGTGGTGGTGTTCCGTTACCCGAAAGACGAATCGGTCGACTACATCAAGCGCGTGGTCGGTGTGCCGGGCGACGTGATCGAGTATCAGGACAAGAAGCTCACGATCAACGGCAAGCCGGTGCCGGAAGCGCCGCTGCCCGACTACCTCGATGAAGAACGCCTCGGTTACGCGAAGCAGTTCGAAGAAGATATCGACGGTCGCAAGAACGCGATTCTGAACAATCCCGCAGTGCCGCCGTTCATCGTCGGCGCCGAAGATTTTCCGTATCGGGACAACTGCACGTACAACGCACGCGGCGTGATCTGCAAGGTGCCGCCGGGCAATTACTTCATGATGGGCGACAACCGCGATAACAGCGCCGATAGCCGTTACTGGGGTTTTGCGCCGGACAGGAATATCGTCGGCCGCGCATTTTTTATCTGGATGAACTTCAGCGATCTCAAACGCATCGGCTCATTCCACTGAGTTGGTCCACGTCGATTGCCCACCACGCCGCGCAGTTGACCACGCTTCGGTCACGTCAGTCGCGGCGTGTTGTCACGCTACTTTAAGAACCCGCGGTAACGTCGCTTCACCACGCTTTTTCCGCAGGCCGGCCCGCGTTTTCGCCGGGTCAGGCGCCCGCGTTATACTCTGCCCATGCCCCTATCTCCGTTGGAAAGCCGTTTGCGCTACGAATTTCGCAATGCGGAATTGTTGCGCCAGGCTTTAACGCACCGTAGTCATAGTGCCACGCATAACGAACGGCTCGAGTTTCTCGGCGACTCCGTTCTAAATTGCGCGGTAGCTGCGCTTTTGTTCCAACGTTTCGGCAAGCTGGACGAGGGCGATCTGTCGCGCGTTCGAGCCAATCTGGTGAAACAGCAGTCGCTGTACGAAATCGCTCAGGCCCTCAATATTTCGGAAGGCTTGCGGCTGGGTGAAGGCGAGTTGCGCAGCGGCGGGTTCCGCCGGCCCTCAATCCTCGCGGACACGCTCGAAGCGGTGCTGGGTGCAGTATTCCTCGACGGCGGCTTCGACGCCGCCCAGACGGTCATTAAACGCCTCTACGTGCCGATTCTCGATCACATCGATCCGCGCACGCTCGGCAAGGATGCCAAGACGCTGCTGCAGGAGTATCTGCAGGGGCACAAGATCGCACTGCCCACCTACACGGTCGTCGCCACGCATGGTGCGGCGCACAATCAGCAATTCGAAGTCGAATGCACGGTGCCGAAACTGGACGTGAAAGTGTCGGGTTCCGGCGCGAGCCGCCGCGCGGCCGAGCAGGCCGCCGCCAAGAAGGCACTCGACGAAGTGATGGCCGCGGCGCCCGCGGTCGTCGCGAAACCCAAGCGCTCGAAAGGCGCTCGCGCGGCGAAAAACGCCGAGCCGGAGATCGTGCCCGGTGTTACCGGCGTGCAGACTGCGCTGGATTTGCGCAGTCCTGAGCGCAAGCACGAACGCGGTACGGCGCGTGGCGAGCCGCGCGCGGCCGCAGCGGCGGAGTCCGGCGCTGAAAGGGCCGCCGCCGAACGCGCCGGGTCGAGCGCCAGCGGCGCGCCGCTAGCCGTGATTCGCGCCGCGCACGTCGAATACAGCGGGCAGGACAAAGCCGAGCGCGCCGAGAAGACCGAGAAATCGGACAAATCGGCTGCGGACAAGGCGGGCGCGCACCCAAGCGACAAACCCGCCGACAAACCCGCAGCCGACAAACCGGCCGAAGCCAGAACCGAAGCCGCGCCGCTTCGCACCGCAGACCGCCAGCGAAGCCGCGAAGCCAACCCCGGTGCAGCCGGCGTAGTCACGCCGGGCGTCCCGGCGCCCACCGAACACGAACCCGGCGTAGCCGACGCGGTGCAAACGCGCGTCGCCGATGCGGGCCATTGATTGCCATCGGCGCGCCATTTCCGCGTGCCGATCTGAACTTGCCGTAGCCCGAATATGAACGCTCCCACTCCCACTGGTTTCCGCTGCGGCATGGTCGCGATCGTCGGTCGCCCCAACGTCGGCAAATCCACGCTGATGAACGCGTTGGTCGGCCAGAAAGTCAGCATCACGTCCCGCAAGGCGCAGACCACGCGCCATCGCATCACCGGCATTCACACGCTGGAAGACGCGCAGTACATTTTCGTCGACACGCCGGGCTTCCAGACCAAGCACAGCGGCGCGCTGAACCGGTCGCTCAATCGCGCGGTCACATCCACGCTGACTTCGGTCGACGCGATCCTGTTCGTGATCGAAGCCGGCCGCTTCGGCGCCGACGACCAGAAAGTGCTCGACCTGATCCCGCCGTCGGTGCCGACGCTGCTGATCGCGAACAAGCTCGACCGCGTGTCGGACAAGGACTCGCTCTTCCCGTTCATGCAGCAGGTCAGCGCGCTGCGCCAGTTCAACGAGATCGTGCCGCTGTCGGCCAAGCATCCCGACGACATCAAACGTCTGATGGCGACCGTCAAGCCGTTCCTGCCCGAAGGCGCGCCGATCTACGGCGAAGACGACCTGACCGATCGCAGCGAGCGCTTCCTTGCCGCGGAAATCCTGCGCGAAAAGGTGTTCCGCTGGACCGGCGACGAACTGCCGTACACGAGCACCGTGCTGATCGACAAGTTCGAAACCGAAGGACGCCTGCGCCGCATTTTCGCGACCATCATGGTCGATCGCGATACGCACAAGGCGATGATCATCGGCCAGAAGGGCGCGAAGCTGAAGCAGATCAGCACCGAGGCGCGCCTCGACATGGAAAAGTTGTTCGACGGACCGGTCTATCTGGAAACCTTCATCAAGGTAAAGAGCGGCTGGGCCGATAACGAAGCCGGACTTCGTGCGTATGGGTACGAATGACGCGTGGATGACGCTGAATTCCGACGCTGCGCCGGACGAGCCGGAACCGGCTGCGCCGGCGCGCGAGTCGTCCAAACCGGCGCGTAGCGCCAAAAAAACTTCCAACAAAGGCGCAGAAGGCGCCGAAGGCGAGCCGCGTAAAACACCGGCACGCCGCGCACCGCGCACCTCCGCTTCCGAATACCGGATCGCGGAGCAACCCGCTTTCGTCCTGCATAGCTATCCGTATCGCGAGACCAGTCTGATCATCGACGTGCTGTCGCGCGATCACGGCCGTCTCGCGCTCGTCGCGAAGGGCGCGAAGCGTCCGCACTCCGCGTTGCGCGGGGTGTTGCAGACGTTCCAGCCGCTCGCGCTGTCGTGGTCGGGCAAGTCCGAAGTGCGCACGCTGACCGGCGCCGAATGGGTCGGCGGCATGCTGCCGCTGACCGGCGACGCGCTGCTCTGCGGCTTCTACGTCAACGAGTTGCTGGTCAAGTTCTGCGCGCGCGAAGACCCGCATCCGCAACTGTTCCATCACTACGTCGTCACGATGACGCGTCTCGCTCACGACGAGCCGCCGGTGCAGGTGCTGCGTTCGTTCGAACGTGTGCTGCTGCGCGAAACCGGCTACGCGATGGCGCTCGATCGCACGGTCGCGCGCAAAGCGGTGCTGCCCGAAGGGCGCTACGTGTTCGATCCGGAGCGCGGCGTGCGCGAAGCATCCGACGACTGGCCCGCGCAATGGCCGGTGGTCGCGGGACAAACCTTGCTCGATATGGAACAGGACGATTACCATCGAGCGCAGACCGTGGCGCAAAGCAAAACGCTGATGCGCTTTCTGCTCAACACTTACCTTGGCGGCACGCCGCTCGCGACGCGCCAGATCCTGATCGACTTGCAGAACTTATGAGCTTCTTTCTTACGTCGCCGACTGTGATTGACCTGGGCGTGAACATCGATCATGTCGCTACGCTGCGCAACGCGCGCGGCACGTCTTACCCCGACCCGATCCGCGCGGCGTTGATGGCCGAAGAGGCCGGCGCGGATGTGATCACGCTGCATCTGCGCGAAGACCGCCGCCATATCGTCGACGCCGACGTGCGCAAGCTGCGCCCCCTTCTGAAGACGCGCATGAACCTCGAATGCGCGGTCACGCAGGAGATGCTCGACATTGCCTGCGAAGTGCAGCCGCACGACGTTTGCCTCGTGCCTGAAAAGCGCCAGGAGCTGACCACCGAAGGCGGCCTCGACGTGGCCGGCCAGTTCGAAGCGGTGCGCGCCGCGTGCAAACAGCTCGCCGACGCGAACTCGCGCGTGTCGCTCTTCATCGATCCGGATGAGACGCAGATTCGCGCTGCGCATGAAGCCGGCGCGCCGGTGATCGAGCTGCACACGGGCCGTTACGCGGAAGCGCACGATCCCGCAGAACAGCAGCGCGAGTACGAGCGCGTGGTGCGCGCGGTCGAATTCGGCATGACCCTCGGCATCAAGGTCAACGCGGGCCACGGGCTGCACTACACCAACGTGCAGCAGATTGCCGCGATCGACGGGGTCGTCGAACTGAACATCGGTCACGCGATCGTCGCGCACGCGATCTTCGCCGGCTGGGACAACGCGGTGCGCGAGATGAAGGCGATCATGGTCGCCGCGCGTCTCGGCGCGCGCGCCTGATGCGACCCGAGGCGGCGGACTCGCGCATGGCGATCTACGGCATAGGCACCGACATCGTTCAGGTCAGCCGCGTGGCCGCGGTGATGACACGCACCGGCGGCCGCTTCGCGGAGAAGGTGCTCGGCCCCGACGAGCTGCGCGTCTATCATGCGCGCCAGGCCCGCTCGGCGGCGCGCGGCCTCGCGTTCCTTGCTACGCGGTTCTCGGCGAAAGAAGCGTTTTCGAAAGCGATCGGCCTCGGCATGCACTGGCCGATGACCTGGCGCGCGCTGCAAACGCTCAACAAGCCGAGCGGCGAGCCGATGGTGGTGGCGTCCGGCGAGCTGGCCGACTGGCTCGACGCCCGCGGCATCACGGCGCGCGTCACGATCAGCGACGAGCGCGACTACGCGGTGTCGTTCGTGATCGCGGAGACGGCGCAAGCGGGCACAACGGACGCGCCGGGCACTGCCGGATAAAAAAACACATTGAGCGCGGTCCATGCCGGCCGCGTGCTCCTTTGCCCAATGATTTTTTCTAGCGGAATTCGATGAAAACCACTCCCGGACCGGTGATGCTCGACGTGGTCGGCAAAACGCTGAACCACGACGACCGACGCCGCCTTGCCCATCCGATGACCGGCGGCGTGATCCTGTTCGCGCGCCACTATGAGAGCCGCGCGCAGCTGATCGCGCTGACCGAATCGATCCGCGCGGTGCGCAAAGATCTGCTGATCGCCGTCGATCACGAGGGCGGCCGCGTGCAGCGCTTTCGCACAGATGGCTTCACGGTGCTGCCGGCGATGGGCAAGCTCGGCGCACTATGGGACAGCGATGTGCTGCACGCCACCAAGGTGACGACCGCGGTCGGCTATATCCTCGCGGCGGAGTTGCGCGCGTGCGGCATCGACATGAGTTTCACACCGGTGCTCGATCTGAACTACGGGCAATCGCAGGTGATCGGCGACCGCGCGTTCCATCGCGACCCGCGCGTGGTGGCGCTGCTCGCGAAGAGTCTGAACCACGGTCTCGCGCTGGCCGGCATGAGCAATTGCGGCAAGCACTTCCCGGGGCACGGCTTCGCCCAAGCGGACTCGCACGTCGCGATGCCCGTCGACGACCGATCGCTCGACGAAATCCTGCGCGACGACGCGGCGCCGTACGACTGGCTCGGCTTGTCGCTCGGCTCGGTCATTCCCGCGCACGTGATCTATCCGCAAGTCGATGCGAAGCCGGCGGGGTTCTCGCGGATCTGGCTGCAGGACATCCTGCGCAAGAAGCTGCGCTTCGAAGGCGCGATTTTCAGCGACGACCTGTCGATGGAAGCCGCGCGCCAGGGCGGCACGCTGACCGAAGGCGCCACCGCCGCGCTGCAGGCCGGTTGCGACATGGTGCTGATCTGCAATCAGCCGGCCGAAGCGGAGAAGGTGCTGGATGCGCTGCGCTTCACGCCGTCGAAGGAGTCGCGGCGCCGTATCAAGCGGATGCGGCCGCGCGGCAAGACGCTGAAGTGGAGCAAGCTGGTCGCCGACCCGCAGTATCTGGAAGCGCAGGCGTTGCTGCGCAGTGCGTTCGCATAGGGCGCCGAGGCCGGGCAAATAGGGCGAGCGGGCAGAATGAAAAACGGCGCGTTGATTTCGATCAACGCGCCGTTTTTTTGCGGGCTTTGGTTGGTGATCCGATCAACCAGACTCAGTTTAAGCGCATGCGTTGCAGCTTGTTGTACAGCGTCTTGGGGCTGATCCCCAGCAGCGACGCCGCCCGGTGACGCGTGCCGCCGACCGCATCGAGTGTCGCGCGAATCAGCATTTCCTCGACATCCGCGAGCGGCGTGCCGACCGTGACCTGCACGCGGCTGCCATTCAGATCGCGGCCGTTCGCCGACGCAGCCTCGTCGGCGCGCAACGACTCCAGCACGTCGCCCGACGCGTGATACGCGCGCCGCACGCGGTCCTGCAGCTCGCGCACGTTTCCTGGCCACTCGTACGCCAGACACTCGCGCAGGAAGTTCGGGCCAATCTGCTTGGCAACCTCGGACGTGCCGCGCGCGGCCGCTTCGCGAGCCACGTCGTGATTCAATTCGTCGACCACGGCCTGTGCGATCAGCGCCGGGTCGTCGCCGCGTTCGCGCAACGGCGGCAGCGTCACCGCGGCCGCTTCGAGGCGCAATGCCAGATCCTGATTCAGGCTGCCGTCGGCCACCGCCGCGCGCGCGGACTTGCGGGTCGACGCGATCAGCCGGAAGTCCGTCGCGACCTGATTGGTGCCGCCGACCCGCATGAACGTCTGCGAGTCGAGTGCGCGCAACAGCGCTTCCTGCTGCGCGCGGGGCAAGTCGGCGATTTCATCGATGAACAGCGTGCCGCCGCTCGCCTGCTCGAACAGGCCCGGCTCGCGCTGCTCGGCGCCGCCAAACGCGCCGCGTTCGTGACCGAACAGCAAACTGTCCAGCGAACGATGCGCGCCGACGCCGCCCGCGCCGCGGCAGTCGAACGTCACGAACGGACCTTTGCGGCGCCGGCTCATGTCGTGCAGCGTGCGCGCCGCGACCTGCTTGCCGGTGCCGGCTTCGCCGGAAATCAGCACGGCGGCTTCGGTTGGCGCGATATGTTCGATCGTGTCGTACACGTGCTGGATCGCGCCGCCGCGGCCGAGCATCGAGCCGAAGCGTCCGAGTTGCCGCAGCGACGCGCGCAGCGTCTGCACTTCCTCGGTCAATTCGTACGGACGCGGAATGCGTGCGAGCAGACTGCGCAAACGCGGGATGTTGACCGGCTTGAGCAGGTAGTCCCAAATGCCGTGCCGCAAACCCTCGATGGCGCTCTCGACCGTTGCATTGCCGGTCATCACGATCACGGGCAAGGCGCCGCCTGGCGGCTGCGCGGGCAGATGCTGCAACAGATCGAGCCCGCTGCCGTCCGGCAGATTCAGGTCGACCAGCACGACATCGGGAATGAAGCGCGTCAACGCCGCCCGGGCCTCGGCAATCGTGGTCGCGGTGTCGACGGAGAAGCCGTCGGCGGCGAGGATGGCGGACAGGCCTGAGAGGCTGTTGGGATCGTCTTCAACAATCAGGGCGTGTGGCATGGCGAGCGCAATTTTAGATGGATGGATACCCGCTGCGCCGCGCCGCTACTACCTCGGCTGGCGCGCGAAACGGGCGCGATGGCTGGCCGGTACGATCGCTCGGATGCCGCGCCACAAGGTCGGCGCATGCCATCGCGGCGCACCAGCGGCCGCCTGATTGGCATGAACGTAACACCTGGCCAGAAACAAGCCGGGCGGGGCGGGCGGCGATTCGATTCACGTAGTTCTGGTCCTTTGGTTTTACTGTGACGCGCCCACTGCGCGCCGTTTCATGACGACAACTCGCCACGTCAACAACTCGCGGGCGGGGCGCCTGTAGTTCTTGCATCCGGGCGGTCAGAAATCCTGGTTGCCGTCGAAAAACCGGCGCACTTCGAGTTCCGCCTGATCGCGGGTTTTGCCGTAGCGCTCCTGGATCAGGCCGGCAAGTTTGTCGGCGCGTCCCTCGGCCTTGGTCAGTTCGTCGTCCGTCAGTTCGCCCCATGCTGTTTTTGCCTTGCCGATCATCTGTTTCCACTTGCCTTCAGCAATGTCGTTATTCATGGTGCGTCTCCTGAGTCGAGAAAAATAAGCCGTACTGGCCTGTCTTCAATCGAAGCATGGAATGTGCCACGGACATTTGTTCAGGCTTATCAACGGTTTGTCAGCGGAGAAACGGCCACAGAAGATGGCGAAATGGCAATTTCGAGAACGGCGCCGGTAAAGTTTTCCTTAACCATACACGTCGGCTCCAAAAAGAAAAAGCGCCCAAATTGGGCGCTTTTCTTTGCCATTTTTTTCGCGTGGCCGATGTTGCGCCGGCGCGCGTTTTCAGGCTTGCAGGCGCGTCAAGCGCGGCTGCGGTACTCGTGCGTACGGGTGTCGATTTCGATCTTGTCGCCGATGTTGCAGAACAGCGGCACTTGCAGTTCGAAGCCGGTGGTCAGCTTGGCGTTCTTCAACACCTTGCCCGACGACGTATCGCCCTTGACAGCCGGTTCCGTATAGATGATCTCGCGAACCAGCGTGGTCGGCAGTTCGACCGAGATGGCCTTCTCGTTGTAGAACACGACTTCGCAAGCCATGCCGTCTTCGAGGTAATGAAGGGCGTCGCCCATCATTTCGCCTTCGACTTCGAACTGGTTGTAGTCGGCGTCCATGAACACGTACATCGGGTCGGCGAAGTACGAGTACGTCACTTCCTTGCGCTCCAGCACGACGACGTCGAACTTGTCGTCTGCCTTGTACACGCTTTCCATGCCTGCGCCGGTCAGCAGGTTCTTGAACTTCATCTTGACGACGGCGGAGTTACGGCCCGATTTGTTGTATTCGGCCTTTTGCACGACCATTGCGTCTGCGCCGATCATCACGACGTTGCCGGTGCGGAGTTCCTGTGCGGTCTTCATAAAACTGTCCTGTACGAAATAAGTAGCTTCAACTTTTGCTCAACGGCATACGGCGCAAGCGGCTTCGGCGCCTCGCTCACCGCGCGCCGCGCCGCATGGGAGCGGCACCGGGGCTTGAGTGCGATAAGCGCGGCCGGCTTGCCGCGGGACGGGCGGAAACAGGCCGCATTGCGCCGCTCTGTGATTTCCGCCATTTCCCACGATCCGTTACCTGCTTTTTTACCCTGTGCGGGCGTGTACACGAGTGGCGCCGAGCCACAACATACGTCCCTTTTTTGACATTTACACCGCCAGCCCGAAGGTTGGGGCGCGTCATGTATTTTTCGATGCCGGATTGGTCAGCGGGCCGACCAGCCGGATTGACCGGGCTCGTTGCTGCGATTCGGGCCGCGCTTGCGTCGTCGGCCGTTGGATAACCGCTTATTTTAACTGAGTTTTTGCGAACAAGGCCAGATTTCCGGCGAGGTCGCCCACTTCGGCCAGTTCGCCGGCCCATTCGGCCGCGCGCTGCTCGAACGCCGGGCAGTGGCGCAGGAATTCGGCCCATTCCGGCTGGCCTGCGCCGTTCCAGGCGTGCCAGAAGCGCGCGAGCGCGTCGCGCGCTTCGGCGGGCAGGGTGCGGGCGTAGTGCGCGAGCGCGGCGTCGAGCTTCGGCAGATGGGCGTCGTCGGCCTGCGGGTAGATGTGCCAGACGAACGGCTTCGCAGCCCATTGAGCGCGCACGAACGAATCTTCGCCTCGCACGAAATTGATGTCGCTCGCCCACAGCAGCGCGTCGTAGCCGGCTTGCGCGGTGAACGCGAGCGCATGCGCGCGGAGGTTGCCGCGCGCCGCATGCGAGCCCGCGGTAAATGACGGCAAGCCGAAAAAGCGCGCCACCGCGCCGGAAATGCGGCCCTCCGGCACCAGCAGCACGACCGGTGTGGCGCTGTCGCGCCATTGTTCGAGCAGACTGTCGACGGCGGGGTTTTCGTAGGCGAACAGCGAAACGACGGTCGCTTCGGCGGGCGGCGGCGCGTGGCCGGTGGTTTGCCGCCACCAGGCTTCGCGTGCCGCCGGCGACGCGTCGAAGGCCGCGCGCGCGGCGTCGAGATGCCGCTCCTTCAGCACGCCGCCCGTGCCGGGGCCGAGTCCCGGGAAAAAGAACGTCTTGGTCAGCGCATAGCGCGGATGAGGCGACGGCCGCAGATGAAAATCCGCGACCCAGTCCTCGGCGCTCAGATATTCGAGGTTGAACCAGACCGGCGCGCGCTCGCGCTCGGCCATCGCGGCGACGTAGATCGGCGGCAGTTCGCAGCCGAACGCCTCGATCACGACGTCGGCCACTTCGAGTGTGTCGCCCGCATGGGCCGGCTCGCGCCAGTGTTCGACGACGATCCCGCCGACCGTCTGGCGCGCGCGGTCCAGCGCGAGCGACGGGCACAGCTTCTGGAACGCATGCAGATCGTCGACGGACACGCGCACCTGCCAGCCGTGCTCGCTCGCGAGTTGGCGCGCGAGGCGCCAGCACACGCCGATGTCGCCGAAGTTGTCGATCACCGCGCAGAAGATGTCGCAGGCAATCGCGATAGGGGCAGCGGGCTGGTCGGTGCGGGGGGCAACGGTGGACATGGTGACCTGGGTGGCGGTGTCGAACGGTTGGCGCGGCGGCGGCGGTGCACGACGCCGCGGCGCCGGAACCCTCGCGGCGCTGCGTCGCGCCGTCATCCTCGCACGCGGCCGAAGCGTTGCCGGTTCGGCGCACAGCAGGGTTCGGACGTACGCGGAATGTTCTAAACTGGCGATTTTAAAGCCTCGACCACGATTGCGCGCGCCAGTTTCGCCGGGACGCGCGGCACGCGGCGCAAGGCCCCGCGAGACCGTCCCACCCAATCGACCCTGCATGACCGAACCCGAAGCAATCGACACTTTCGAGCCGAAAAAAGTGCTCGCCCAACTGCCGCATCTGCCCGGCGTCTATCGTTATTACGATACGCACGGCGCGGTGCTTTACGTGGGCAAGGCGCGCGACCTCAAGAAGCGCGTGTCGAGCTATTTCACGAAGACGTTGCTGTCGCCGCGCATCGCGATGATGGTGACGCGCATCGCGCGCGTCGAGACGACCGTCACGCGTTCCGAGGCCGAAGCGCTGCTGCTCGAAAACAATCTGATCAAGGCGCTCGCGCCGCGTTACAACATCCTGTTTCGCGACGACAAGTCGTATCCGTACCTCAAACTGACCGGTCACAAGTTTCCGCGCATGGCCTATTACCGGGGGGCGGTGGATCGCAAGAATCAGTACTTCGGTCCGTTTCCGAGCGCGTGGGCGGTGCGCGAGAGCATCCAGATCCTGCAGCGGGTCTTCCAGTTGCGCACTTGCGAAGATTCCGTGTTCAACAACCGCACCCGGCCCTGTCTGCTGCATCAGATCGGCCGCTGCACGGCGCCGTGCGTGGCGGCCATCAGCGAAGAAGACTATGCGCGCGACGTCGCCAACGCGTCGCGCTTTTTGCTCGGCCGCCAGGGCGAGGTGATGAACGAGCTCGAGCAGAAGATGCACGCGTTCGCGAGCGAGCTGAAGTTCGAGCAGGCCGCGGCGGTGCGCAACCAGATGAGTTCGCTGTCGACGGTGCTGCATCAGCAGGCGATCGAAGTCGGCAGCGATAGCGATGTCGACATTCTCGCGGTGGTCGCGCTGGGCGGGCGCGTCTGCGTGAATCTCGCGATGGTGCGCGGCGGGCGGCATCTCGGTGACAAGGCGTATTTCCCCGCGCATGTGGAAAGCGCGTTGACGGCGGATGAGGGCGGTCTGGAAGAGGGCGGCGGCGAAGCGCTGGTCGATGTCGAGGAAAGCGGTGCAAGTCCCGGTTCGGCGGTGGAGCAGCGTGCGAGTGGCGCAGACGAATCGGCCGATGCCGATGCTTCCGACGCGCTCGCGATCGCTCAAGACATGCCATCGGAAGACGAAGAGGCTGAAGATACGGAGAACTCCGACGCGAACCCCGCCGCCTCCGAACCATCGAAGCCGCGCAAAGGGCGCGCATCGAGCGGGATCGAATCCGAAGTGCTCGAAGCGTTCATTGCCCAGCATTACCTGGGCAATCGCGTGCCGCCGGTGCTGGTGGTCAGCCACGCGCCGGCCACGCGCGAACTGGTCGACGTGCTGATCGAGCAGGCCGGCCACAAAGTGACCGTGCTGCGTCAGCCGCAAGGGCAACGGCGAGCGTGGCTCGCGATGGCCGAACAGAATGCGCGGCTCGCGCTCGCCCGCCTGCTGTCGGAGCAAGGCTCGCAACAGGCCCGCACGCGCGCGCTCACCGACACGCTCGGCATGGAGTCCGAGGACCTCGCGCACCTGCGGATCGAGTGCTTCGACATCAGCCATACGATGGGCGAGGCGACGCAGGCGTCGTGCGTGGTGTATCACCATCACAAGATGCAGTCGTCCGAATACCGCCGCTACAACATCACGGGCATCACGCCCGGCGACGACTACGCGGCGATGCGCCAGGTGCTCACGCGCCGCTACGAGAAGATGGTCGCGCAAGCCGCCGCGAATGCCGCCGACGAAGCCGCCGAATTGCAAAGCGACGCCGCCGCCGATCCGTCGCTCGCGGCGGATGCCGCGCAGCCGGCGGCGGGCGGCATTTTGCCGACCATCGTGCTGATCGATGGCGGCAAGGGTCAGGTCGAGATCGCGCGCCAGGTGTTCACGGAACTCGGCCTCGATACCGGTATGCTGGTCGGCGTCGCGAAGGGCGAGGGCCGTAAGGTGGGTCTCGAAACCCTGATCTTCGCCGACGGCCGCGCGCCGCTCGAACTCGGCAAGGAAAGCGCCGCGCTCATGCTGGTCGCGCAGATTCGCGATGAGGCGCACCGCTTCGCGATCACCGGCATGCGCGCGAAGCGCGGCAAAACGCGCCAGACCTCGCGGCTCGAAGAACTCGAAGGCGTGGGTGCAAAACGGCGTCAACGGCTGCTCGCGCGCTTCGGCGGACTGCGCGGCGTGGTCGCGGCGAGCGTCGAGGATCTGGCGAGCGTCGAAGGGATTTCGCAGGCGCTGGCCGAGCAGATTTATCGGCAGTTGCACTGAATAGGGCGGAGCGGCTCATCGGTTGGGGAGCGGCCGATGAGCGGCTAACAGGTGGCCGGCAAGCGGCCACGCCGCGCCCGGCAAGCGCCCGCCAAAGCACACCCGCGCCGCCCGCACGCCAACGCCCGCGCGCCGCGTTGCTTGTGGCAGGCCTTGCGACACGGCACAATTGCATCTCACTCGTCAGACGCTGCGCCTGCCCATGCCGTTCAATTTCCCGATTTTCCTGACCTGGCTGCGGATCGTCCTGATTCCGCTCGTCGTCGGCGTGTTCTATCTGCCCGACAT
The DNA here is from genome assembly GCF_008369935.1 of Paraburkholderia panacisoli. Classification (GTDB taxonomy): domain Bacteria; phylum Pseudomonadota; class Gammaproteobacteria; order Burkholderiales; family Burkholderiaceae; genus Paraburkholderia; species Paraburkholderia panacisoli. The sequence goes on from NZ_VTUZ01000031.1 coordinate 67,157, forward strand.
CATGATGAGCCCCGCGCACCGCAATCTCGCGGCCGCGACGATCTTCATTCTGGCGGCGCTCACCGACTGGTTCGACGGCTATCTGGCCCGCAAGTGGAATCAGACCTCGGCGTTCGGCGCGTTTCTCGATCCGGTCGCCGACAAGCTGATGGTGACGGCGGCGTTGCTGGTGCTCGTGCAGCTCGCGCGGATCGACTCGGCGATTGCGCTGGTAATCGTCGGACGCGAGATCGCGATTTCGGCGCTGCGCGAGTGGATGGCGCAGATCGGCGCGTCGAAGAGTGTCGCGGTGAATTCGCTCGGCAAGTTCAAGACCGTCTGCCAGATGGTGGCGATTCCGATGCTGCTGTTCTACGGACCGTTGCGGTTCGGCGGCGGCGTGGTGGTCGACACGCGCGTGTGGGGCCTGTGGCTGATTTATCTGGCCGCGTTCCTGACGATCTGGTCGATGCTCTACTACATGAAGCTCGCGTGGCCGCAGATCCGCGAGCGCGGCGGCGTCGCGTGATCGTTGTCGACGGCCGTCGCGACGGCGTTCGCAAGACCGCGCGAGCGTGCGCGAAAGTCGTCGAAGCACGAGCGAAAACTTTTCGTTAAAGACATTCGCAAAAGGGGTTGACACGTTTCAGCCGTTTCTCCATAATCTCGTTTCTCCGATGCACGCAGTTTGAAGCGACGGACGCAGTAGCAGAGTAGTTGCAGTAAATAAGGCAGTAGTTAGCAGCACAATGCGGGAGTAGCTCAGTTGGTAGAGCGCAACCTTGCCAAGGTTGAGGTCGCGAGTTCGAGCCTCGTCTCCCGCTCCAGTTTTTGAAGCACCGCGTTGTTTGGCGAAGTAAAAGTGCAGCGCGTTGTGAAGCAGTGCAATGCGGGAGTAGCTCAGTTGGTAGAGCGCAACCTTGCCAAGGTTGAGGTCGCGAGTTCGAGCCTCGTCTCCCGCTCCATACATAAGGGGAAGCAGCGCTTCCCTTTTTGTTTGGTGGGCCGATCGTTCCGATTGTTCGATTGTCCGCCGGACAAATCTGCGAGCCTGCAGCTAGGTTCCAGTCCGCTTGCGGCGCGATAGCAAAGCGGTTATGCAGCGGCCTGCAAAGCCGTTTAGGCCGGTTCGACTCCGGCTCGCGCCTCCAGTAGTTGATGTAAAGAAAAGCCCCGACTTGTTGGGGCTTTTCTTTTTTCCGCGGCACTTTTGTCGATGCAAGCGCGTGCGCTGGGCAGCGTTTCGCGACGACGTTGAAGCGCTGTACCAGCGATTCGCTTCGTCGCGCACATCGATGCGCTTCTCGTTGCGAGGAGATCGCTGTGCGCGATCGCTCGTCGGCGACTTAAAAAAAGGGATTTCTGAATTGATCGCCTGCACTGCACGCGTGATGCAAGTGCGCGCAGTCCCGATGGCATGTCGTTTTACCAATGGTTTTTCAAGGGCTTTCTTTCGTCCATGTTTAATTGGCTTTCGACTTGATTCTATTGATTATTTAGTGCGTCGAACGACGCATGGAGCGTCACTATTTTATGGTCGGCGAGGTAAAGTACCGAGCGGGCATGCCACGCCGAAATTACTGAACTTCGACCAATGAAAAAAACCATAACCGCCGCCGCGCTGTTGACCCTTGGTTTGCCCTTGCTGGCAAGTGCGCAATCGGCACCGGCTCCGACTGGAGCCGCGAGCGCAGCGTGAATGGCGCGGAAGTGGTCGTCAACCGGCCGTTTGCGTTTCCGTTGTCGCCGGGCAAAACCTGGAGCGTCGACTACACGGAACTGCACCCGAACAAGATGTTCGCGTCGCAGAAGTGGAACTCGCAATACAAGGTGGTGGGCACGGAAACCGTCGAAGTGCCGGCCGGAAAATATCAGGCGATCAAGATCGAAGCGGAAGGCAACTGGATTGCGCAGATCGAGCCGACGCGGACCGTCACGCAGTCCATGCAGATCCAGCAGGGCGACACCGCGATGATGACTCGGGCACAAAACGTCGGCCCGGTTCAATCGACGGGGCGCACTTATAAAGCCTTCTGGTATGTGCCCGAAATTGGGCGGTGGGTGAAATCGGTGGAAGAGTATTACGGCAGCAACGGCGTGCGAAACGAGCGTTATACGACCGAACTGGAATCGTTCAAAAGGAGCGCTGAATAATCGGTCTGCCTGCGAGAGCGGACATGGATTGGCCGCGTTGCTGTGGCTGACCCGCGAGCAGGGTTGATAGGCCGCGTAACTCACGACGGATGCGGCGCACAATGCATGGTTAGCGCCGCATCAGCCGAACCGGATGGAACTGCATTTTTCGCCGATCGCCTTTCTACCGTCCGACGCGTTCACGATGCCGCGCGTGATTAATCCGATTGCAGAACTGCACGCGCACTTTGTGCGTGATTGCCCGTTCATCCCGAGGCCGCATGTACCTACAACTCACCGGCACCCATGTGCGCCTGCTCGGCTCGATGCATCTGTTTCCCTCGACGAGCCGCAGAACGCCGCCATGGGTTGCCGAAGCCTATGACTGGGCCGAAGCGCTGGTCTTCGAATCCGATCCGCCAACCATCCTGCCGTTTCTGAAGGCGGACGCGCGGCACGGCGCCGCGCAACTCCTGCCGTTGTTGTCGGCCGACGCATGGAGCCAGCTACAGGCAGTGTGGCCCGTCGAAGGAGCATTGGCGCCGCTCGTCGAACTGCGCCCGTGGGCGGCGCTGATCGTTGCGCCGACGCTGTTTCAGCAGGTCGTCGAAGGCGTCGAGCCGCGCATGCTGCGCTCCGCGATCGCGCAAGCCAAGCCCTTTAGCTATCTGGAGACTGCGGAGGACGTGGCAGCGGCGCTCGAAACGATTCCTCTGGAAGCCGTCGGCGCGGCGCTCGGCTTGCTGATGGCCGATCGCGAGGAACCGCAGCGCACGCTGGAGCGGATGCACGACGCCTGGCTGGATGGCGATCTGCAAACGGTGCAGCGGATCGCGATCGAATCGCCGATGTTCAATCTGCCGGGCATCCGTCACGCCATTCTCGATGCGCGCAATCGCGCATGGGCCGCGCGATTGAAGGAACGGCTCGACGAGCGCGAGCGGACGTTGGTGGTCGTCGGCGCGCTGCACCTGTGCGGCCCCGGCAATTTGATCGAGTGTCTCGCCCATCCTGTCGAGGCGGTTTTCTGAGCGTGCGGAGCCTGGGTAGTGAGCTTGCCGGTGCCAAGCGGGCTGCGCGGCATCGCACATGGCGTCCCCACACGTGGCATGGCTCAAGGTCGTCGCGCGCGGCATAATTGCGCATCGTCGCCCGCAACGTGGCACCTCTTTTCTGAAACCACCTGATGACCGCTTCGCAATCAATTGCCGCCATGCGGCTTGCACAACTCGAATGGCGTTGGAAAACCTTCGCGGACCTCACGAATATCGAAGTCTATGAGATGCTGGCCGCGCGCAGTGCGGTGTTCGTCGTCGAGCAGAACTGCGTGTACGGCGATATCGACGGGCTCGACATGCAAGCCTGGCATCTGCTGGCCTATGGTGCTGGCGTCGGCACTGCGCCGCCGCCGCTGGCGGGTTATCTGCGCGTGCTGCTGCCCGATGCCGACGATACCGACGTGCGCATCGGACGCGTACTGACCACGGCGGAATTCCGCGGCATCAAGTTGGGCAACGCCATGCTCGAACGCTCGATCGCGCAGATTCGCGCACAGTGGCCCGGTACGCCGATCCGTCTGCACGCGCAGGCGCATCTGCAAGGCTTCTATGGCGCGTTCGGCTTCGCGCCGGTCTCGGAGATTCACGACGAGGACGGCATCCCGCACGTGTGGATGCGTTCGGCCTGAGTTTGTCGTAAGGCGCCGGCGCCGGTGCCGGCGCGTTTCGCGTCAAGCGCTGCGCTTCAAACGACCAGCTTCAAACGACCAGCTTCAGCGCTGCCCGCGCGCGCCGGCTGCAGACGCGCTATGCGCCACGCCCCGAGCCGTCGTCGCACGCCGTTCGGTGCGCAATCGTCCGCGTGCCGACAGCCGCATCCAGTGACGCAGCGCGATCAGCGCGCCGATCACGCTCATCATCGAACCCGGAATCCACAGCAACAGCCCGCCGATCTGCTGATCGCGCATCGGGCTGAGCCACGTGAACGCGCGGCCGCAGATCGAGTAGATCGGATACAGCTCGTGCGTCGTGAAAAAGATAAACGCCCCGAGGACGATCTGCGGCGGAATCGCGGCGATCACCACCAGCACACGCTTGCCCGGCGACAAACGCGCGGGCGGCGCCGGCCGCGGATCGAGCACGAGCCACCAGAACAACAGGCCGTCGATCGCCATGCTCCAGTTCATCACGCGATAGAGCCGCCAGTCGAGCATCGCGACGAAATGAATCGGCGACAGCAGCCAGAAGTAAATCAGCCCGACGAACAGCGTGACCGCGACGACCGGATGCATCACGACATCGAGCAGCTTGCGCACCACCGGCGTCTGTAGCGCGGGCCGCACGAAGCGCTGGCGCCACGCGAACGGAATGCCGGCGCGCAATGCCGCGCCCGGATAGGACAGCGCGATGAAGAACGGCCCCAGGTGATGCAGCACCAGATGCTGCAAGCGATGCATGAAGAACTCATGCTCGAAGAAATAATCGAGCCGCGTGTGCAGCACCACGTACAACGCCAGCAGCCCGAACCAGAAGGAGATGCGCCGCGCGAGCGACAGCTTCGCGCGCCGCGCGCCGCGCGCGAACAGGATCGCCGGCACCAGCAGCGCGATCACGACGGTCGGCGAGAACTCCCAGGGATCGAGCCAGTAGAGCAGATTCATCGCGGCACGTTACTTGGTCTGGGCCGGCGACTTGACGACGAACGGCGTGTCGAGCGTTTCACCGTCGGAGAACTTCAGCGTCAGATGCACGGTGTCGCCCGGCGCGACCTTGTGCTTCGCGTCTTCGAGCATCACGTGATAGCCGCCCGGTGCGATCGACACCTGGCCGTGCGCGGGTACGGTCAGCTTGTCGACCATCACCATCTTCTGCGACGAACCGTTCGAGACGGTTTGATGCAGCATGGCGTCGCCGTAGTCGTTGCTCGAAATATCGACGAGGTCGACCGGCTTGTCGCTTGCGTTCACGAGGGTTGCGTAGCCGGCGGCGGGCAGATTGTTCGGCAGCCAGCGGACCCATGCGTCCTTGACGCTGATCGCGGTGGGACCAGCCGCATGCGCGGCCGCGGCGAAACCGAACGAAAGGGCGAGCGCGCAGCTCAGTGAAGCGAACGTTTTGATCTTGATCGACATGAATGGACTCGGGAAAGGTCAGGAACGGTCATCAATGATACGGCGCAGGTCTTGCGCGATCGTATCGGGCGTGTCGTGATCGGTGGCCAGCAGGCGCGCGTGGCCCTGGCTGTCGAACACGTAGACGGCGGAACTGTGAGTGACTTCGTAGTTGCCGTTGGGGTCGCGTTTCTCCATCTGATAGGCAACGCGATAACGCTTGGCGAGCGACTCGATCTGCCGGTCGCTGCCGGTCAGGCCTTCGGCATGCCGCGCGTCGAACGCGCCGACATAGTCGTGCAACGCCTGCGGCGTGTCGCGCGCGGGATCGACGGTGATGAACAGGATGCGCACCTTCTGCGCGTCGGGGCCGAGCTTGCCGAGCACCTGCATCAGCCGGCCCATCGTCTCGGGACACACATCCGGACAGTGCGTATAGCCGAAGTAGACGAGCGCCGTGCGTCCCTTGAACGAATCGCCGTTGACGGGGCGGCCATCGTCGCCGGTCAGCGTGAAGTCGAGATCCGGCAGATGGCCGGTCACATTGGTCAGCTGCCACGGTTCGGCGCGCTGTGTGCAAGCGGCCAGCGCGGTCAGCGCAACCATCGTTACCGTCAGCGCGAACCGGCGCACGGGTTGGCCCACGGGTTGGCCCGCGGACTGGCCGGTGTAGCGAGGCCCGCACGGTGCAGCGGCTTTCGGCAGCGGGCGACGCGATGAGATGAGCGGGAACAAAGGAGGGTTCAATGACTCGATTGAAGAGCGGCGCATGGGGTAGGCAATGGCGGGCACTGGCCCCCAATCAACGGTCCAGCCGGATTTCCTGGTTCTCGTACGGCGCGTGGCGCGCCATAGTGTGCAAATATGGGCTCACGGCGGGGCGTCTGCGTGGCTGCGACTGTAGCGCAAAATCGCCGACGGCGTCGCGCAACGGCCGTGGCGCACGGTTTGCGAGGCAATTTGACGCAGCCCGCTGAAAGCTCGCTGAAGCCGGATTGTTCTCTTTTTGAACGCGATCGTCGCGAGCCCGGGCGCGCGGCGTCCCGCGGGCCGGGCACCGCAGCTTACTTTCTCGAAAAATTGACGGATGCGCGGTAAGATGCGCACACTTTTCCAGCCGCAGAAGGCTGAAAGGCGAACCCAGGCGATGCAAGCACTTCCAGCTGTTCTGTCTCCGAGCGAGACGGCATTTTTCTTCGATTTCGACGGCACGCTCGTCGAACTCGCACCCACGCCGGACGGCGTGCTGGTGCAACCGCGCGTGATCGATCTGCTGGCCGAATTGCGCAACCTGACGAACGGCGCGCTGGCGATCGTGTCGGGCCGCGGCATCGACAGCATCGACGCTTTCCTCGGCATGCCCGATCTGCCGATTGCCGGTTTGCACGGCGCCGAGCGGCGCGACGCGAACGGCGACACACAGCGCATCGGCTTCCATGACGAGCGGCTCCTGCGCATGGAGCAGGTGCTCGCGCAGGTCGTCAACGAACACCCTGGCATGCTGCTGGAGATCAAGGGCGCGGCGCTCGCGCTGCACTACCGCAATGCGCCGGACCGCGAGCCGGTCGCGCGTGAAGCGACCCAGCGGCTGGTGGCCGACTATCCCGGCTCGTATGTTCTGCAGCCCGGCAAGATGGTCTACGAAATCAAGCCGAAGGACGTCGACAAGGGCCGCGCGATGCGCGCGTTCCTCGACGAGCCGCCGTTCGTCGGACGCCAGCCGGTGTTTGCCGGCGACGATCTGACCGACGAGAAAGGCTTTGCCGTCGTCAACGAGCGCGGCGGGCTGTCGATCAAGGTCGGCGCCGGCGAGACCATGGCGCATACCCGGATCGACTCGGTGCCGGCGCTGCTCGACTGGCTGGAATCGATCGTCGCGGCGGCGCGCGCAGCATGAACGCCGTGCCGCATCGCATTACGCTAACCACGCACTGCATCGGGAATCGCGCTTCATGAGCCGACTGATCATCGTATCGAACCGGGTTGCGCCCATCTCGGAGGGCGGTCCGGCGGCGGGCGGTCTGGCGGTCGGCGTGTACGACGCGCTGAAGGAAACCGGCGGCATGTGGTTCGGCTGGAGCGGCGATGTGCTCAGTTCGGGCCAGCCGCAGATCAAGGTCGAGGAACGCGGTCCCGTGACGTTCGCGACCGTCGCGCTGATGCGCCGCGACTACGACCAGTACTACCGCGGCTTCTCGAACGCCACGCTGTGGCCGGCGTTCCACTATCGCGCCGACCTGCTGCAATACGACCGGCACGATTTCGAAGGCTACTGGCGGGTCAATGCGTGGCTCGCGCAGCAACTCGTGCCGCTGTTGCGCGAAGACGATGTGATCTGGGTTCACGACTACCACCTGATCCCCTTCGCGCAGGCGCTGCGTGCAGCCGGCGTGAAGAATCGCATCGGTTTCTTTCTGCATATTCCGTTTCCGGCTTCACAGGTGCTGCTCGCGGTGCCGCCGCATCGCGAGCTGGTCGAGGCACTGTGTTCGTTCGATCTGCTCGGCTTCCAGACAGCGCCCGATCTGCGCGCGTTCTGCGATTACATCGTCAATGAGGCGGCGGGCACGGTCGACACGGGGGCCCGCGGCCCGCTGACCATCCACGCGTTCGGCCGCACGTTGCGCGCGGCGGCTTATCCGATCGGCGTCTATCCGGACGAGATCGCCGAACTCGCGAAAGCGGGCGAGCGCGGCAAGCCGGTGCGCACGATGAAGGCGACGCTGCATTCGCGCAAGCTGATCATGAGCGTCGACCGGCTCGATTATTCGAAGGGGCTGGTCGAACGTTTCCGCGCGTTCGAGCGGCTGCTCGAACATGCCGCCGCACAACGCAACAAGGTGTCGTTCCTGCAGATCGCGCCGCCGACGCGCGCCGACATGCACGCGTACCAGGACATCCGCTTGCAGCTCGAAGGCGAGTCGGGACGCATCAACGGACGCTTCGCCGAACTGGACTGGACGCCGATCCTCTACATTCACAAGCAGTACGAGCGCTCGGTGCTGGCCGCGCTGTTTCGCACGGCGCACGTCGGCTACGTCACGCCGTTGCGCGACGGGATGAACCTCGTCGCCAAGGAGTATGTGTCGGCGCAGGACCCGGACAATCCCGGCGTGCTCGTGCTGTCGCGCTTCGCCGGCGCGGCGCAGGAACTGGAAGGGGCGCTGATCGTCAATCCGGTCGACATCGACGGGATGGCCGAGGCGCTTGCTGAAGCGCTCGCGATGCCGCTTGCGGAGCGTCAGGCGCGTTATCGCGACATGATGGTGCAGCTGCGCGAGAACAACGTGTCGGTGTGGCGCGATAACTTCATGCGCGATTTGCAGAGCGTGGAGAGCGCGAAGGCCAGCAGAAGCAGGAAGGTGCGGGCAGGCTCGGGTAGGCAGACTGCGCGTGAGAGTCTGACGGAGTAGGGGGCATTGAGGTCGCTGCGACGCTATCGCCGGTCCGTCTGCTTCAGGCAGGACGTCTGAAAAACGAAAGCCGCTCACAAGAGCGGCTTTTGTCATTGGCGCACAACTTCCCCGTGGCGCGCCGTTCAGACCACGTGCTGTTCGTCGACCTTCTTGCCGCCGATGTGCAGCGTGGTGCCCTTGCCGTACTGCTTCGAGAGCAGGTCGCGATACAGGCCCGGACGCTGGCGCAACTCTTCCGGGCTGCCGTCGTCGATGACCTTGCCGGCGCTCATCACAATGATCCGGTCGAAATTGTTCAACGTCGACAGCCGGTGCGCGATCGCGATCACGGTGCGGCCGACCATCAGCCGGTCGAGCGCCTTCTGGATCGCCTCTTCCGACGCGCTGTCGAGCGCGGACGTGGCTTCGTCGAGCAGCAGAATCGGCGCGTTCTTCAGGATTGCGCGCGCAATGGCGATCCGCTGACGCTGGCCGCCGGACAGCTTCACACCGCGGTCGCCGACGATCGTGTCGAAGCCTTCCGGCATCGCTTCGATAAAGTCCGAGCAACGCGCTTCGCGCGCGGCCGCGATCACTTCTTCGCGGCTCGCTTCGGGACGGCCGTAAGCGATGTTCTCGTACACCGTGCGATGGAACAGCGAGATATCTTGCGGCACCACCGCGATCGTATGGCGCAGGCTGTCCTGAGTGATCGACGCGATGTCCTGGCCGTCGATCTTGATCGCGCCGCCCTGCGTCTCGTAGAAGCGCTGCAGCAGCGCCAGCACGGTGGATTTGCCCGCGCCCGACTTGCCGATCAGGCCGACGCGCTGGCCGGGCTCGATATGCAGATCGAAGTGATCGAGAATCGCCCGGCGGCGCGGATAGGCGAAGGTCACGCCTTCGAAATCGACCCGGCCGCCTTGCGGCACGAGTTCGGTCGCGCCGTCGCGGTCCGGCATGCCGTGCGGCTCCAGCAGCGTGCGGACCGCTTCCGCGAGCCGCGCCACATGCTGCGTGACGTCGACGAGCGCGACGGCCAGATCGCGTGTGCCGTGCAGAATCGTGAAGCCGAGCGAGCTGACCAGCACGATGTCGCCGGAGGTCGCCTTGCCCTGGTCCCACAGCCACAGCGCCCAGCCGAGCAGGCCCGCCGAGAGCAGCGCGGTGATCACCGCGTGCAGCAGGCGCAGCTTTTCCAGATACAGCAGGCTCTGCTGGCGCGCGTCCATCTCGGCCTTGACCGTCGCACCGAACCGTTGCTGTTCGCGAAACGTCATGCCGAACGCGCGCACGAGGCCCATGTTGCTGATCACGTCGACCAGTTCGCCGTCCACCGACGCCGCCTTGGTGGCGAAATGATGATGGCGCGCGGAGCCTCGCCCCGCGAGTTTGTACAGCACGACCGACAGAATCGCTGAACACAGCATCAAGCCGCCGGCCATCAGCGGATTCACCGCGACGATCATGACGATTGCGCCGAGCACCGCGATGCACGGCGGCAGTACGTTCCAGGCCGTGGTGTTCTCGGCCGTGTAGACCGCGTTCGAGGTCGCCGTGATCCGGCTCGCGAGCATGCCGGGCTGTTTCTCGGAGAAGTAGGTCGGCGAATGTCCGCTCAGATACTTGAACAGGTCGCGGCGCAGGTCGCCGGTGACGGCGACGAACGTGTGCGCGGCGACCCAGCCGCCGACCCGCCACAGCATGTTGTCGGCGGCAATCAGGCCGACCAGGATGGCGAACGCCCCCCACAACGGGCCGGGATGATGCCGGCCTTCGCCGAGCACGTCGATCAGATGCTTGATCGCGTATTGCGAAGCGAGCGCACAGCCCACGGCCGCAAACACGCTGCACAGCACGGTCGCATGCGCGAGCGGATGGCGGCGGATAAAGCGGAAGAGAAACGCAAGCGGCCGGTGCGCATAGCTCGCGAGCTTTGCGTCCTGGGCGTTACGCTGGGCGATGGTTAAGTGTTCCAATTGATCGTGAGGTCGAGGTGTTTCGGGTTGTGCATGCAAAGCGCGGGCCCACGGAAAATGGGTTCGCCGCGAAGCCGATGCTTCGCATTGTAAACATGCAAAAGCGATTGCGCCCTGTGTATCCGGGCGTTGACGCGACTGATTTCGCGATAGACCTCCGCGACCTTCACTTGCTCGACTCACCGTCGGGCAAGTGGTTCACACAGGACGCGGATAATTTCGGGATATAATTACAAATTGCATTCAACTGCACTGCGGCAATTCTTCAACGCTTGCCGGCAAAGTTGACGCACGAGCTTACAGATGCCCGCTTGGCGGTCATCGCCGCGAGCCAGTTGCCACTGTAGAACTAGCTTATAAAACAAGGGTTTGCAAAGTGTTTCGCGTTTGTAACAACGTAAAGACTTTGAAATGTTGTGGTGCAGCGAGAACGCCGGCACCGATAATGCATGCCTTGTAGGCCCGCGGAAATATTTGACAGTTGTCAACGCAGATGTTGCATATGCGTTTACTCGCACATGCGCAGATGGCGGTCAGCCAGTCTGGGCTCATACCCCAAGCGATCCATCGCAGGATTTCTCGAAAGAATCAGGCCCGCGCCGGCGTGTCCGGCCAGACTGCCCTGGCGAGCAAAGCGAGTCGCTTTTACCCAACGCAGTACTTTTGCCTGATTTTTTACTAGGAGTTCTTCATTATGCGAATCGCTCAAATCGCTCCGTTGCACGAGGCGGTTCCTCCCAAGCTGTATGGTGGTACGGAACGCGTGGTGTCCTATCTGACCGAAGCGCTGGTCGATCAAGGCCACGACGTCACACTCTTCGCGAGCGGCGATTCGCAGACCTCCGCCAAACTCGAAGCCTTCTGGCCGCAGGCGTTGCGTCTGGACCCGACGATCCGCGACGTGATGGCGCCGCACATGCTGCTGCTCGAAGAAGTGCGCCGCCGCGCGGACGAATTCGACGTGCTGCATTTCCATATCGACTACTATCCGTTCTCGCTGTTCGCGCGCCAGCCGGTGCCGTTCGTGACGACGCTGCACGGCCGTCTCGATCTGCCGGAACTGCAGCCGATCTTCAAGACGTTCAGCGACGTGCCGGTCGTGTCGATTTCGGACAACCAGCGCATTCCGCTGCCGCAGGCGAACTTCCTGCAAACCGTTTATCACGGTCTGCCGGAAAACCTGCTCACGCCGATCAAGGATGTCGAGCCGGGCTATCTCGCCTTCCTCGGCCGCATTTCGCCGGAAAAGCGTCTGGACACGGCAATTCGCATCGCCCAGCAAGCCGGCATGAAGATCAAGGTCGCCGCCAAGCTCGACAAGGCTGACCGCGCGTACTACGAGGAAGTCATCAAGCCGCTGATGTCGCTGCCGCATGTCGAATACATCGGCGAAATCAGCGAAGCAGAAAAGACCGAGTTCCTCGGCAACGCGCATGCGCTGCTGTTCCCGATCGACTGGCCGGAGCCCTTCGGTCTGGTGATGATCGAGGCGATGGCTTGCGGTACGCCGGTGATCGCGTTCAACCGCGGTTCGGTGCCGGAAGTGATCGAAAACGGCGTGTCGGGCTTCGTCGTCGAAGACGAAATCAGCGCGGTTGCCGCTGTGAAGCGTCTGCACACGCTGCCGCGCGCCAACGTGCGTAAGGCGTTCGAGTCGCGCTTCTCGTCGAAGGTCATGGCGAAGAACTACGTGGCCACCTACGAAGAACTGCTGCGTCAGAAGCACCGCACGGTGCTGCGCGAAGTCAACGCGAGCTGATTGGCCACTTGATTGCCGCAGGTCGGGCAGTCAAGCCGGCTGAACGGGCGCTTTTCGGGCGCCCGCTAGCGCCGCCAGCAACGCCCCGTGAGCACTCCGCTCACGGGGCGTTGTTGCTTGCGCGCCGCGTTTTTTGCGCCGCGTGGCCGAAAGTGTGGAATTCCGCCGGTCAAGAATCGGCCACTCTCGGTAATATCCCTATAATGGCCGTGCCGCAAATTTGGCTGCGGCGCCGCCGACGACAGGAGGATGCCTTGGCGAGAACGAAAGAGACGCGTGCGAACGCCGCGCCTGGCGCCGGAACGATTTTCGCGTTGCGCGCCATCGGTCTCGTGCTTGTCGCTCGCTGGCTTTTCTCGATGGCGCAGATGGACCTGGGCGCCGCGCTGTCGGCGATGGTGTCCTCGCCGTGGGCGTGCATCAACCTGGTATTCCTGTTCCTGCTGATCTTCCTGCCGGGAGCGCGCGCCGTGGCCGAGCGCCCATTTCATCCGCTGCCGCAATGGCTGCGGCAGGCGCTGCGTCTGTTTGCCTTTCTCGGTTTGGTGTTTGCGCTCTGGTCGGTCGGCGCGTTTGTGGCGAGCGCCGGCTGGCGCCGCGCCGCGCAGGCCGTGGCGGCTACCAACGGCTGGCTGCTGGCCGCGCCGGCTTTGTACGCGGCCGTCATGTGGATCTGCCGGCCGCGCCCGCTGTGGCGAACCAATATCGCCGCGCGGCGTTTTGCGATCGGCCGCTATGCGGTGGCGCTCGATCCGGCCACGCGCACAGTGATCGTATGGGCCGAGCGCCGCAAGGTCGGCCAATACGATGCGCGTGAATTGTCGGTGCGCTGGGCGGCCGGGCAGGATGTCCGCGCTACGCCGGCGCCGACTCCCGCGATCGCCTTCGGTGCGGCGGGCGAGCACGGGGCACCGGCCGTGCCGATGGGGTCGGGCGCGGCGCCAGCGCTCGTGCACGGCATATTGAGCCGCCGTCCGAAAGTCGAGTTGCTGTGGGATTCGCCGGCTGCGGCGGGCCACAATCGGCAAACCGTATTCAGCGCGACCCTGACGACCGAAGGCGATCGGGTGGCGGCCCGCGCACTTGACACAACGCTGCGGCAAGTCTGAAGCCGCACGCTTTGTGCATTCGACCACACCGCGTGGCCGATGAACACGTCGTATATCGAGCCTTACCCGATAATGAAGTCATGGCGCCCGGCCGTTGAACGCGGGCGAGTGGGACCTACGTCGATCGTGTCGCGTCTTTCGCAGGAGTCGCTATGCTGGTTCGCTGGTTGCTTGCCGCCCTTCATCTGCTCGCTTACGGTTTTGCGCTCGCGTCGATTCTGCGGCGCACCTGGGCGCTGCGCCGCGCGTCCGTGCCCGCCGCGCTGCGCTCCGTGTTTCGCGCGGATACCCGGTGGGGCATTTCCGCACTGGTGTTGATCGTCACCGGCTTGATGCGCGTCTTCGGCAGTTATGAGAAGGGCGCGGACTACTATCTCCACGAGCCGCTCTTTCACGTCAAGATGACGCTGCTCGTGTTGATCCTGATCCTCGAAGTCCCAACCATGCTCGAGCTGATGCGCTGGCGCGCGTCGATTCGCAAAGGCGCTGTGCCGAATCTGAAAAAGGCGCGTTTCTATGCGCGCTATAGCGTGATCCAGACTGTGTTGCTCGTGCTGATGGTGTTTGCGGCGACGGGGATGGCGCGTGGCATCGGGTTGCCGGCCGGCGTGGTGTAGTTGGGCGCCTCGGGCGGTGAAGTGAAGTTCTCGAGGACGCTCGCGGTTTCGTTCGCGTCACGTGCGCCAGCAGGGAGGGTGCAACGAGCGCGCGCAATGCCGGCAGAGCGCGCGCTCAAGCGCTCCACCGGACATTCCACACGTTCGCTGCGCTTTATTTCCCCACCAGCAAGCTCGAGTCGTCCACGCGATCCGCCTTGCCGCCAGCGGTCTCGCGCATCAACTCGGGCTGCTCGCTGAAGCCCTTGATCAACTCCAGCGCCTGACGCTCGAACAGGCGCCGATACAGGCCGTTCTCGCGCCGGATCAGCGCGTCGTGGCTGCCTTCCTCGATCACCTTGCCCTTGTCCAGCACCAGCAGTCGGTCCAGCGCGCGCACGGTGGACAGGCGGTGCGCCACCACCAGGGTCGTGCGTCCCACCATCAGCCGCTCCATCGCCTGCTGGATCAGCACTTCGCTTTCGCTGTCGAGACTCGATGTGGCTTCGTCCAGAATCAAAATCGGGGCGTCGGCGAGGAATGCCCGCGCGATCGCTACCCGCTGACGCTCGCCGCCCGAGAGCTTGACGCCGCGTTCGCCCACCAGGGTGTCATAGCCGTTGGGCAGCGCCGTAATGAAGCCGTGCGCGCTCGCGAGCCGCGCAGCGTGCTCGATCTCGGCGCGGCTCGCACCCGGCCGCGCATAGGCGATGTTCTCGGCAAGCGAGCGGTGAAACAACACCGGCTCCTGCTGAACGATGGCGATCTGACTGCGCAACGACGCTTGCCGCACCTGCGCGATGTCCTGGCCGTCGATCGTGATCCGGCCGCCCGAAACGTCGTAGAGACGCTGGATCAGCTTGATGAAGGTCGTCTTGCCCGAACCCGAATGCCCGACCAGCCCGACGCGTTCTCCCGGCGCGATGCGCAGGGAGAAGTTGTCGTAGAGGGGCCGGTCATGCGCGCCATAGTGGAAAGTGACGTGCTCGAAACGGATTTCACCCCGGCCGATCGCGATCGGGCCCGCGCCGGGGCGGTCCTCGATCCCGAGCGGCTGCGCCTCCAGCGACACCAGTTCCTCCATGTCGTTGACCGAGCGTTGCAGATTGCGGATGTGCATGCCGACATCGCGCAGATAGCCCTGCAACATGAAGAACATCGTCAGCGCGAAGGTGATGTCGCCGACGCTCGCCTGGCCGCGCGCCCATAGCACCAGCGCCGCGCCGAGAATGGCGGCCTGGATCGCCACCAGCATGCCGCCCTGCACGCCGCCGTTGATCGTGCCGCGCACCCACGTGCGGCGCGTGCGGTGCGCCCACTTGCCGATCACGCGCTCGAGCAGCGTTTCCTCGCGTTCCTCGGCGCCGAAGGCCTTCACCACGCCGTTGCAGCTGACCGCGTCGGCGAGCGCGCCGCCCATGCGCGTGTCCCAGGCGTTCGCGAGGCGCGCGGCCGGCGCGACAATGCCGAGCGAGATGGTCACGGTCACGGCGATATACAGCACCGAGCCGACGCCGACCACCGCGCCCATCATCGGCCAGCGCCAGCCGAGCAGCGCCGTCGCGCCGGTCAGCATCGCCAGCGACGGCAGCAGCGCGATCAGCAGCGTGTCGTTGAGCAGGTCGAGCGCCCACATCCCGCGCGTGATTTTGCGCACCGTGGAGCCGGCAAAGCTGTTGGCGTGCCAGTCGGTCGAAAAGCGCTGCACGCGATGAAACGCATTCGCGGCGATCTCGCTCATCATCTTCAGCGTGAGCCTGATGATGTTGAAGTACACGCCCTGGCGAAGCAGCGTGGCGCCGAGGCCGAGTGCGGCCAGCACGCAGAACGCCGTGAGCGCCGCGTGCCATGCGCCGCGATCGGCGGCCGGGCCGGAGGCGATCGCGTCGACGAGGCGGCCGGCGAACATCGGCGTGAGCACGTCCGCGAGGGCCGAGCACAGCGCCAGTGCAGCGATGGCGACGATGCGCCACGGCTGTTGCGCCCAGTGACGGAAGGTGAAGCCGAGGACATCCCTGAAGGCCTGTCCGCGAAAGTCGAGTTTCTTGTTAGCCATTTGCGACGAACCGGCCACGCGTGAGCGCACCGAGGTTCCGATCAACAGCGAAAGGACGAGACAGTCGAAGCGTGCCGGAATACGGCCGGCAATGGGACTACGGACTGTCGTGGATTGGGGCGGCACGCTCGTGGGAGCAGGGTCCGCCTGAGCGACGACCTGACGACTTTAAGGTCGGGGCAGCGGTCGCGAGACCATGCGAGGGAGAGCGATATGCACTGCGAACATGACGCCTCCCTGTGGTCGAGTGACTGGAGAAGATGGCCGGAGCGAATGCCCAGAGAGGCGACTATAGCAGCAGCGCCGGGCGCTCGCAATCGAACCCAAAACGAACCTGAAACGAAACCAAAACGGAAAAGGGCTTACGCATTGCTGCGTAAGCCCTTTGATCTTCGGTGATCGACACACCAAAATTCTGGTGGGTAGTACTGGGATCGAACCAGTGACCCCTGCCGTGTGAAGGCAGTGCTCTACCGCTGAGCTAACCACCCGAAGAGAGCCGAATTATGTCAGGGATTTTCGGGCTCGTCTAGTCCTTTTTAAGTAGTTTGCTCATCCGCGGTCGTCGCAGGCTCGACGCGCCATACGCTGGTGCCTTTGATCGCCTTGTCGAGGCCGTCGAGCACGGCATCGTGCGCGGCGACTTCGTCGTCGGACGCGGCGATCACGATCAGGTCCAGCGAGTCGAGCGCGACGCGCGGCGCGTGCGCGTTGCCGCCCGCATGCGATTCGCCGAGCATGTCGATGACGAGGCTTTCCTGGCCGCGCGTCATCGCCAGGTAGACTTCGGCGAGCAGTTCCGAGTCGAGCAGCGCGCCGTGCAGCGTGCGGTGCGCGTTGCTGATGCCGAAGCGGTCACACAGCGCATCGAGCGAATTGCGCTTGCCGGGGAACATCTGTTTCGCGCGCGCGAGCGTGTCGATGATCTCGCCGCAATGACTGCTCACCGGCGGCAAGCCCAGCAACGCGAACTCGACGTCGAGAAAGCCGATATCGAACGGCGCGTTGTGAATGATCAGGTCCGCGCCCTGGATGAAGTCGCGAAACTGATCGGCGATTTCGCCGAACTTCGGCTTGTCGCTTAGAAATTCCGTGGTCAAGCCGTGCACGGCCAGCGCGCCCGGATCGCTATCGCGTTCCGGGTTGATATAGAAGTGCAGGTTGTTGCCGGTGAGCCGGCGGTTCACCAGCTCGACACAGCCGAGTTCGAGAATCCGGTCGCCGGTGCGGGCATTCAGGCCGGTGGTTTCGGTATCGAGGATGAGTTGACGCATGGGGGATTAGCTTGCCTCAGAGAATTGCAGCGAAAAGAACAGCGCGGAAACGGCGCGGGACGGGCGCGAGGCGTGGGCCGCGCGCAGTGCGGCGGCCCTCAGGCTTGCGCGAGCGATGCGACGCCGCGGTTGGCCAGCTGGTCGGCGCGCTCGTTTTCCGGATGCCCGTTGTGCCCGCGCACCCAGCGCCATTCGATTTCGTGCTGCGCGACGAGCGCGTCGAGCCGCTTCCACAAGTCGGCGTTCTTCACCGGCTGTTTGGCGGCGGTAATCCAGCCTTTTTTCTTCCAACCGTGAATCCACTCGCTGATGCCTTTCTGCACGTACTGCGAGTCGGTGTGCACGACCGCCTTGCAGGGGCGCTTCAGTGCCTCGAGCGCGGAGATCACCCCCATCAGCTCCATGCGGTTGTTGGTCGTGTTGGCTTCGCCGCCGAACAGTTCTTTTTCCTGGTCGCCGAAGCGCAGCAGCGCGCCCCAGCCGCCGGGGCCGGGATTGCCCTTGCAGGCGCCGTCGGTATAAATGTCGATGAGATCGGGAGTCATTGAGTGTGGTTGCGTGTGTTCGGGGTGGCGGCGGGCGCGAGGCCCGGGGCGAGCACGGGTTTTTTCACTTTCAGCGGACCGACGAGGCGCATGCCGCGCACGCGCTTGATCGCCTTGATCATGTAGGTGGCGCCGAAGATCGGCCACCAGCGGTCGCCGGCGGCTTCCATGAAACCGTAGCGGGAGAGCCACTGCTCGCTGTCGAGCGGCGGACGATAGCAGCCGAAGCGTCCGCGTTCAAGGTCGAAGCCCAGCAGCTTGATCCAGTCCTTCAGGCGCGTGAACGCGATCAGGTCGACCGCCGCGGGCACGAACGGCCGGCCGGTCACCTTGCCGACCGACTGCCGCGCGCCCCACAGCGACAGCGAGTTGAAGCCGAGAATGATCAGCTGGCCTTCGGGCATCAGCACGCGCTCGGCCTCGCGCAGCAGCCGATGCGGGTCGCTCGTGAATTCCAGCGTGTGCGGCATCACGATCAGATCGACGCTCTGCGCTTCGAACGGCAGGTCCAGCAGGTCGCACCAGAGCGCGCTGCGGCCGGCCGGCGCGGGCAGGCTCGCCGGGTTGCTTTGTGCTGCGCCGTTGCCCGGACCACCGCTCGATCCCTTGCGATTGCCGCCATGCGCCGCGCCGCGCGGAAATTCGTAGGGTGCGCTGGCTCCGCTGGCGGCATCGAGCACGAGGCCGCGGCACGGCATGCGGTTTTCGCGCAACGCATCGAGCTGCGGCAGGCCGAGTTGCAGCGCATGATAGCCGAACACGTCCGACACCACGCGGTCGAGCTGGGTCTGTTCCCAGTCGAGCACATAGCGGCCAGGCGGTGAGCCGGTCCAGGCGGGCCAGTCTATAATCGCTCGATCAGTCATATCAAAGAATGCGTCGCCTATGAATGCGCTCGAGTACGTACCGGTCCCGGCGTTTGAAGACAATTACATCTGGGTCGTTTCCGACGGTCACCACGCGGTGGTCGTCGATCCGGGTGAGGCTGCCCCCGTGCGTGCCTATCTGGCAAAACGCGGATGGCGGCTGAGCGCTATTTTACTCACGCACCATCATCAAGACCACGTCGGCGGGGTGGCCGATCTGCTGAACGGCCAGGCCGTGCCGGTCTACGGCCCCGCGGGTGAAGCGATCGAGCATCTCACGCACCGTCTCAAAAATGGCGATCACGTGACAATTGCGGCGCCCGCACTCGAATTCAGCGTGCTCGACGTACCGGGTCACACGAGCGGACACATCGCGTATTTTCAGGCGGCCGACCCGCGCGGCACGCCGCACGTCTTTTGCGGCGACACGCTGTTCGCGTGCGGCTGCGGCCGGCTGTTCGAAGGCACGCCGCGGCAGATGCTCGCGTCGCTGGACGCGCTCGCCGCGCTGCCCGGTGCGACCGAAGTGCATTGCGCGCACGAGTACACGTTGTCGAATATCCGTTTCGCGCTCGCCTGCGAGCCGGGCAACGTCGAACTGCAAGCCTGGCGCGACAAGGCGAGCGAACTGCGAGCGCGCCATGTGCCGACGCTGCCGACCACCATCGCGCACGAGCGCGCGGTGAATCCATTCCTGCGCGCAGCCAGCCCGGCGGTGCAGGCGGCCTTGCAGGAGCAACTGCACGAAAAGGTATCCGACCGCTTGACGGCTTTTACATTGATGCGAGAATGGAAGAACCGCTTCCGTTAGTCCAGACCGCATTAAGCTCTCTTCACGCGAACAATCGGGAAGATTCGCCAAGCCCAAGATTTCCTTGATTTTTTTCGACATTTTCCGATTGACGTAAACGTTGCCGTTTCGTACTATCGGCTGCAAATTCCAGCCCTTTTGGAAGCCGAGACGTTCATGCGATTTATCTTAAGTGCGTTATTGGTCCTGACACTCGCCGCTTGCGCGAGTCAAGGGCCAACAACGGGCAGTTCCACCACCGCAACCAATCCCGCCACCCAGCAAGCCGTAGCCGACGCCCTTCGCAAGACAGCCACCGCCAAAGAAACGATCAACGTAGACCAGGGTTCGGTCAGTCAGCTCACCAGCGCGGACGCCGATCTGTGGGGCCGTATTCGCCGTGGTTTCCAGATGCCGGACCTGCAGACCGACCTCGTCGACATGCAGGTCAGCTGGTACGCGCAGCGTCCCGATTACGTGCAACGCATGACCGAGCGTTCGCAGAAGTACCTGTATCACATCGTCGAAGAACTCGAGGCGCGCCATATGCCGACCGAGCTCGCGTTGCTGCCGTTCATCGAGTCCGCGTATAGCCCGCAGGCGCTGTCGGTCGCGAAGGCCGCCGGCATGTGGCAGTTCATGCCGGGCACCGGGCGCACCTACAACCTCAAGCAGAACATGTGGCAGGACGAGCGCCGCGACGTGCTGGCCTCGACCAGCGCCGCGCTCGACTATCTGTCGCGTCTGCATGACATGTTCGGCGACTGGCAGTTGGCGCTCGCGGCGTACAACTGGGGCGAAGGCAACGTGCAGCGGGCGATCGCGCGCAACGAAGCGGCGGGGCTGCCCACCGACTACCTGAGCCTGCGCATGCCGAACGAGACGCGCAATTACGTGCCCAAGCTGCAGGCGGTCAAGAACATCGTGATGAACCCGCAGATGTACGGGCTCACCTTGCCGTCGATCCCGAACCACCCGTATTTCGTCACGGTCACTACCTCGCACGACATCGACGTGGAGATGGCCGCCAAGCTCGCGAATCTGTCCACGGACGAATTCCGCTCGCTGAACCCGTCGTTCAAGAAGCCGGTGATTCTCGGCACGACGCAGCCGCAGATCCTGCTGCCGTTCGACAACGCCAGCGCGTTCGAGCGCAATCTGAAAGCGTATTCCGGCTCGCTGTCGTCGTGGACCACGTACACGGTCGACCAACGCGCGACGCCGGCGGCGATCGCGCAGAAGATCGGCGTCGACGCCGACACGCTGATGGAAGTGAACAAGATTCCGGTCGGCATGCGTCTGAAGCCCGGCTCGACGATCGTGGTGCCGCGCGGTTCGGACGACGACGAAGACATCAGCGCCGATGTTGCCGAAAGCGCGGTTCTGGCGATGGAGCCGGACGTCCCCGATACCCGCAAGATGCTGATCCGCGTGCGCCGCAATCAGACGATGGCGGCCATCGCCGTGCGTTACGGCGTGTCGATCGGCCAGTTGAAGGCGTGGAACCGCACGCATCGCGATACGGTTTCGCGTGGCCAGGTGATCGTGCTGCACGTGCCGGTCGGCAAGGCGGTGCCGAGCGAGCCGGGTCCCGAGCGGATCGCGACCGACGTGCAGGGCGGCGGCGTCGAGAAGATCGGCACGCGCGTCGCGGACACGCATCGCGAATCGCGCTACGATAAAAAGAACGGTCGTGGCCGGTCGGCCGTGGTGAAAGTCTCCGAACCGGTAGGGAAAGTCAGCAAGCCGACTGCGTCCAGCGCCAGCAAGGGCAAGGTGACGAAAGTGTCGGTTTCCACGTCCAGCAAGGCGTCGAAGGCTGCGGCAGAGAGCCGCCCAAAGACCGCGGCCAGCGCGAAGAAGGGTAAGTAGACCAATAGCGGCTTCCACGGTAGTGACCACATGCGCTGCGGGGGCAGCGCATGGATTGCGCTCCGATCACGCACCGTGTTTTTTTCAACGCCGTCACCTGTGGTGACGGCGTTTTTCATATGCGGGCCGTTGCGGGCGACACGGGCGTATTTCCTTTATCTTTTGTGCTTTGGCCACGTTGGCCTCCCAACGCAAAACTTATGTCGTCGACCCAACTGCGCGTTTTTTTGCTGTTTTCCGCGGGCTATTTCGTTTCCTACCTGTTTCGCGGCGTCAACCTCGGATTCGCGCCGTTCATCACGCACGATCTCGGCTTGTCGGCCACCGATCTGGGCTTGCTGACCAGCCTGTATTTCCTCGGTTTCGCGGGCGCGCAGATTCCGGCTGGTGTGTTGCTCGATCACTTCGGCGCGCGGCGCGTAACGGCCGGCACGCTGTTGTTCGCCGCGCTGGGCATCTGGGTGTTCGGCGCCGCGCAGAGCCTCGGTGTGATGATGGTCGGGCGCCTGTTGATCGGGGTTGGCGTGTCCGTGTGCCTGGGCGCCGCATTCAAGGCGCTGGCGCAGCACTTCGCGAGCGCGCGGCTGCCGTTGATGAACGGGCTCGTGATGGCAATCGGCGGGTTCGGCGGCGTGATGGTTGGCTCGCCGCTCACGTGGGTGCTAGGTTTCGCGAGCTGGCGCGCGGTCTGCGTCGGGCTGGGTCTGCTGACCGTGCTGGTAGCGCTCGCGCAGTGGACGCTCGCGCCCGACTCGAAGGAAACTCACCACCAGGCGAGTCTCGGCGGGCAGTTCAAGGGCACTTTGCATATCCTGCGCAGTGCGGCGTTCTGGAAAATCGCGTCGTTCTCAGTCGTGACGCAAGGTGTCTTTTATGCGATGCAGTCGCTGTGGGTCGGCGCGTGGTTGCGCGACGTGCAGGGTTTCGAGCCGCGCGAAGCGGCCGCGCTGGTGTCGATTCTCGGCTTCGCGATGATGGCCGGCTGCGTCGGTTTCGGCGCGGCGGCGCGCAGTCTGGAGCGGCGCGGCGTCTCGCTGTATGCGTTTTGCGGCATCGGCATGGCGTTGCACGTGCTGACCCAGTTGTTGATCATGTTCCAGGCACCGCTGCCCGCGGGGCTGTTGTGGGCGGCCTATGGGATTTTCGGCGGGACCGGCATTCTCAGTTACGCGGTAATGGCCCGGCATTTCCCGGCACAGATGATCGGCCGGGTGAACACCACGCTGACGCTGATCATTTTCCTGCTGATATTCGGTTTCCAGATCGGCGTCGGCGCGGTGTTGTCGCATTGGCCCGCGAGCGGCGGGCATTATCCGCCGGCCGCGCATCTGAGCGCGTGGGGAATTCTGGTGACGCTGCAGGTGTTGAGCGCGATCTGGTACATGTTGCCGAGCCGCAAGACATCCCGCGCGACCAAAGTGCGCGCCGAGCAGGAGGCCTGAGCGAGCGCGCGCGGCGGTCCGCACGCCGCCGCCGATTTGCCGGCGCAAGGCCGGTTCGCAACTTGCAAATTTTTGTTGTCCGGCTCCGAGGCCAGCACTGGCAAGGCTTGGACCGCGGCGCAGGCCCGCATTGCCAAGCCGGCGCGCTATCTCGGATTTGGAGGGAAGGGCCGTTTCAGGCTATAATTTCAAGGTTTGAGCTTATCAACCCGCACCCTAGCGCCTACCTCTCCCATACCGTTCATCCGCCGCGCGCCATTGGCGTAGCAAGAAGGGCCCCGCACCCAGCCGATCCGTCTACACAATGGACACATTGGACACGTCGCGCGCCCCTTGCAACGTCAACTGCAGGTCGCGAGCGAGTCTGCGCGCGCATCCCATGGATGTGCTTCGCTGCGGCTCGCAGTCGGATAGGCTGGTCGGCAACAGGGTGTTCCCCCAAGGAGTCTCCCGTGTTGCCGTCATTTTCTCCCGCTCTGCTCGCGCTCGCCGACGGCACGGTCTTTCGTGGTTACTCGATCGGCGCCCCCGGGCATACCATCGGCGAAGTCGTGTTCAACACCGCTATCACCGGCTATCAGGAAATCCTGACTGACCCGAGCTACGCGCGTCAGATCGTGACCCTCACGTATCCGCATATCGGCAACGTCGGCGTGAACGCCGAAGACGTCGAAGCTACGAAAGTCCATGCCGCTGGTCTGATCATTCGCGATCTGCCGGTTCTCGCGTCGAACTTCCGCATGGAGCGCACGCTCCCGCAATACCTGCAGGACGAAGGCGTGGTCGCCATCGCCGGCCTCGACACCCGCAAGCTGACCCGCGTTCTGCGCGACAAGGGGGCGCAGAACGGCGCGATCCTGGCCGGCTCGGACGACGAAGCCAAGGCCATCGAACTCGCCCGCTCGTTCCCGGGCCTCTCGGGCATGGACCTCGCGAAAGTGGTGTCGACGAAGGAAACCTACGAGTGGACCCAGACCGAATGGCGTCTGGGCACCGGCTACGGCAAGCAGAATGCGCCGAAGTACCGCGTGGTGGCGTTCGACTACGGCGTGAAGTACAACATCCTGCGCATGCTGGCCGAGCGCGGCTGCCACGTTACCGTGCTGCCGGCGCAGGCCAGCGCGGCCGACGCGCTGGCGCTCAACCCGGACGGCATCTTCCTGTCGAACGGCCCGGGCGATCCGGAACCGTGCGACTACGCTATCGCGGCGACTAAAGAACTGATCGAGCGCGGCATTCCGACCTTCGGCATCTGTCTCGGTCACCAGATCATGGGCCTCGCGGTTGGCGCCAGGACCATGAAGATGAAGACGGGGCACCACGGCGCGAACCATCCGGTGAAGGATCTGGACGACGGCCGCGTGGTGATCACGTCGCAGAACCACGGCTTCGCGGTCGACGCCGACACGTTGCCGGCCAACGCCCGTGCCACCCACGTTTCGCTGTTCGATGGCACGCTGCAAGGCTTCGCGCTGACCGACAAGCCGGCGTTCTGCTTCCAGGGCCACCCGGAAGCGTCGCCTGGTCCGCACGATATCGCGTATCTGTTCGACCGCTTCACCGCGATGATGGACGCGCAGAAGAGCGGCAAGAGCGCAGCGGCATAAGGCAGGCACAGCCGGCACAGCGGCTCGGCTCAACGGGCTTGCCTGCAGGGTGGCCCGGCGGCATGCGACTCGCCACGCGATAGGCGCACCCGGCGTACCGGACCCCCGAAGGCGAGCCGCACGGAACCGGGCCAAGCAAAGCGCGCGCAACGCAACAACGACGCGCGCCGACGGAAAGAATTCAGGAATACATTAGCGAGAGCGTTATGCCCAAGCGGACAGACATCAAGAGCATCCTCATCATCGGCGCGGGTCCGATCATCATCGGCCAGGCGTGCGAGTTCGACTACTCGGGCGCGCAGGCATGCAAGGCGCTGCGTGAGGAAGGCTACAAGGTCATTCTCGTCAACAGCAATCCGGCGACGATCATGACCGACCCGAACACGGCCGACGTGACCTACATCGAGCCGATCACGTGGGAAGTGGTCGAGCGCATCATCGCGAAGGAGCGCCCGGACGCGATCCTGCCGACGATGGGCGGTCAGACCGCGCTGAACTGCGCGCTCGATCTGCACGCGCACGGCGTGCTGGAGAAGTACAAGGTCGAGCTGATCGGCGCGTCGCCGGAAGCGATCGACAAGGCGGAAGACCGCCAGAAGTTCAAGGACGCGATGACCAAAATTGGCCTCGGTTCGGCCAAGTCGGGCACCGCGCATTCGATGGAAGAAGCGTTGCAGGTGCAGGCGAAGATCGCCGGGGAAACCGGCAGCGGCGGCTACCCGGTCGTGATCCGTCCGTCGTTCACGCTGGGCGGCTCGGGCGGCGGCATCGCATACAACCGCGACGAATTCGAAGAGATCTGCAAGCGCGGCCTCGACCTGTCGCCCACGCGCGAGCTGCTGATCGAAGAGTCGCTGCTCGGCTGGAAAGAGTACGAGATGGAAGTGGTCCGCGACACCAAGGACAACTGCATCATCGTCTGCTCGATCGAAAACCTCGACCCGATGGGCATCCACACCGGCGACTCGATCACCGTCGCGCCCGCGCAAACGCTGACCGACAAGGAATACCAGATCCTGCGTAACGCGTCGCTCGCGGTGCTGCGCGAGATCGGCGTCGACACGGGCGGCTCGAATGTGCAGTTCTCGATCAATCCGAAAGACGGCCGGATGATCGTGATCGAAATGAACCCGCGTGTGTCGCGCTCGTCGGCGCTCGCGTCGAAGGCGACCGGCTTCCCGATCGCCAAGGTCGCGGCCAAGCTGGCCGTCGGCTACACGCTCGACGAACTGAAGAACGAAATCACCGGCGGCCAGACCCCGGCATCGTTCGAACCGACGATCGACTACGTCGTCACCAAGATTCCGCGTTTCGCGTTCGAGAAATTCCGCGAAGCCGATTCGCGCCTGACCACGCAGATGAAGTCGGTCGGCGAAGTGATGGCGATCGGCCGCACCTTCCAGGAGTCGTTCCAGAAGGCGCTGCGCGGTCTGGAAGTTGGCGTCGACGGTCTGGACGAAAAGACCGATAACCGCGACGAAATCATCCGCGAGATCGGCGAAGCCGGTCCGGACCGCATCTGGTACGTCGGCGACGCGTTCCGTGTCGGCATGACGGCCGAAGAGATTTTCGAAGAGACCGCGATCGATCCGTGGTTCCTCGCGCAGATCGAACAGATCGTCCTGAAGGAAAAGGCGCTGGCCGGCCGCACGCTCGCGAGCCTCTCGAAGGAAGAACTGAAGTATCTGAAGCAAAGCGGCTTCTCGGACCGGCGTCTCGCGAAGCTGCTGGGCGCGAAACCGGCGGAAGTGCGTGCGCGCCGTATCGAGTTGAACGTGCGCCCGGTGTACAAGCGCGTCGACACCTGCGCTGCCGAATTCGCGACGAAAACCGCGTACATGTACTCCACGTACGAGGAAGAGTGCGAAGCGAATCCGACCAACAACAAGAAGATCATGGTGCTGGGCGGCGGCCCGAACCGGATCGGCCAGGGCATCGAGTTCGACTACTGCTGCGTGCATGCCGCGCTCGCGATGCGCGAAGACGGCTATGAAACGATCATGGTCAACTGCAACCCCGAAACCGTTTCGACCGACTACGACACATCCGATCGTCTGTATTTCGAATCGCTGACGCTCGAAGACGTGCTCGAAATCGTCGACAAGGAAAAGCCGGTCGGCGTGATTGTGCAATACGGCGGTCAGACGCCGCTGAAGCTCGCGCTCGATCTCGAAGCGAACGGTGTGCCGATCATCGGCACGTCGCCGGACATGATCGACGCCGCCGAAGACCGCGAGCGTTTCCAGAAGCTGCTGCAGGACCTCGGCCTGCGTCAGCCGCCGAACCGCACCGCGCGTGCCGAAGACGAAGCGCTCAAGCTCGCCGACGAAATCGGCTACCCGCTGGTGGTGCGTCCGTCGTACGTGCTCGGCGGCCGCGCGATGGAAATCGTCCACGAGCCGCGCGACCTCGAGCGCTATATGCGCGAGGCCGTGAAGGTGTCGAACGATTCGCCGGTGCTGCTCGACCGCTTCCTGAACGACGCGATCGAATGCGACGTGGATTGCATCTCGGATGGCGAAGCCGTGTTTATCGGCGGCGTGATGGAGCACATCGAACAGGCGGGCGTGCACTCGGGCGACTCGGCCTGCTCGCTGCCGCCGTATTCGCTGTCGAAGGAAACTGTGGCTGAACTCAAGCGCCAGACAGGCGCGATGGCGAAGGCGCTGAACGTGGTCGGCCTGATGAACGTGCAGTTCGCGATTCAGCAGGTTCCGCAGGCGGACGGCTCGAAAGAAGACATCATCTACGTGCTCGAAGTGAACCCGCGCGCATCGCGCACGGTGCCGTACGTGTCGAAGGCGACCAGCCTTCCGCTCGCGAAGATCGCGGCGCGCGCGATGGTCGGCCAGAAGCTGGCGCAGCAAGGCGTGACAAAGGAAATCGAACCGCCGTACTTCAGTGTGAAGGAAGCGGTGTTCCCGTTCGTCAAGTTCCCGGCAGTCGACCCGGTGCTCGGACCGGAAATGCGTTCGACCGGTGAAGTGATGGGCGTGGGCCAGACCTTCGGCGAGGCGCTCTTCAAGTCGCAGCTCGCGGCGGGTTCGCGCCTGCCGGAGTCGGGCACGGTGCTGTTGACCGTGATGGACGCCGACAAGCCGAAGGCCGTCGAAGTCGCGCGCATGCTGCACGAACTCGGCTATCCGATCGTCGCGACCAAGGGCACGGCTGCCGCGATCGAAGCGGCAGGCGTGCCGGTGAAGGTCGTCAACAAGGTGAAGGATGGCCGTCCGCACATCGTCGACATGATCAAGAACGGCGAGATCGCGCTGGTCTTCACGACCGTCGACGAAACGCGCGCCGCGATCGCCGATTCGCGTTCGATTCGCATGAGCGCGCAGGCGAACAAGGTCACGTACTACACGACGATGTCCGGCGCGCGGGCTGCGGTGGAAGGTCTGCGTTATCTGAAGAACCTGGAAGTCTATGATTTACAAGGGCTCCACGCTCGCCTAAACTAAGGCTTCGAATATCTGTCCAGGATGTAAGTGCCGCGGTTAAGCGGCGTTCCGCAGTAGCTGGGGCCACGGGTTATGCCCCGTGGCGCTGGTTCCTGCGGGATGCACTTAACCGCGGTGATTTTTTTTACGGCCGTTTTTTGCCTCTAGAGTTGTTTATGAGCACTATTCCATTGACTAAGCGCGGCGCAGACATGTTGCGCGATGAATTGCAGCGTCTGAAATCGGTTGAACGTCCGGCCGTGATCAACTCGATCGCGGAAGCGCGTGCGCAGGGCGACCTGTCGGAAAACGCGGAATACGACGCGGCGAAGGAAAAACAGGGCTTTATCGAAGGCCGGATTGCCGAGATCGAATCGAAGCTGGCCGGCGCGCAGGTGATCGACCCGGCAAAGGTGGACGCAGACGGTCGCGTGGTGTTCGGCGCGACGCTGGAACTGGAAGACCTGGAGTCGGGTGCGTCGGTCAAATATCAGATCGTCGGCGACGACGAAGCCGACATCGACCACGGTCTGATCTCGATCAGCTCGCCGATCGCGCGCGCCTTGATCGGTAAGTCGGAAGGCGACGTTGCGTCGGTACAGGCACCGGGCGGCGTGCGCGAGTACGAGATCATCGCGGTTAGCTACATCTGAGGGTGACAGGGTGTCGCAAATTCCACATCGGGTTTTCCGTCTTTTGACTGTGGTGTGGGTCGGTAGTCTGCTGACTATCGGCTACGCCGTCGCGCCCGTGCTATTCACGTCGCTCGACCGGATGACGGCGGGCGCCGTCGCGGCGCAGCTGTTTCGCGTGCAGGGCATCCTGGGTGTGGTGTGTGGCGTTTTGCTGCTCGGTCTCGCGAACCTGCTGGTTCGTCGCGGCAGCGAGGCTTATCGCCGTTTGCGCTGGCTCATCGCCGGCATGCTGGTGTGCGTGCTGGTCGGTTACTTCGCGCTGCAGCCGTTCATGAATGCGATGCGCGTGGCCGCGCTCGAAGCGGGCAGCGATGTCGGGCATTCGGTCTATGCGACGCGCTTCGGCATCCTGCATGGCGTGTCGAGTCTGTTCTATCTGATCGAAAGCCTGCTGGGCCTGGGGCTCGTGTGGATGCTGCCCGCGGGGTCCGATATCGCGGTGGCGGAGCGGGGTGCTCGCGGTGCCGCGGAGAAGATGGCGGGCTGAGGCGCTGGGATCGAACGGTTTCTGTTTGCTTATCCCCGTCTTTCCGCTGTCAGCGGATCTCTTTAAGCGCCTCTGCGGGCATTCAGCCTCTCGTTTTCAAGCCGGCCTGTTGCCAAGGTGCGGACTTCTTCGCCGCACGTCCCGTCACTCGCTTATTTCGACGATTGATGCGAGCGCTTTGCGCTGGTTTGGCGCTTCTTCGCGCGCTTGATGTTGCCGCCTTGCGTGACGCGTTCATTGCCGCGCACCACGACCGCTTTTGCCTTCGGCTTGCGCATCGGAATTTCGCTGGGTTTCACCACCTTGACGACGCGCGGTGCGCGGCCCTTGCCCGGTTTGGCTTCGACGGCCGCTTCGCGGGCGCTCGGCAGTGCGCCACGCTTCGTTTTCACCGCCGGTTGAGCCGATTCCGGCTTCCAGATCACCAGCAGCTTGCCGATGTGCTGGATCGGCGCAGCATTGAGCGTGTCGCAGATCTGTTCGTAAATCGCGATGCGCTCTTCGCGATCGTCGCCGAACACGCGAATCTTGATGAGCTGATGGGCGCCAAGGTGGACCTTGATCTCGGAGAGCACAGCGTCGGTCAAGCCTTCGGCGCCGACGAGCACGACCGGTTTGAGCGGATGTGCCTGGGAGCGCAACTCGGCGCGTTGGTCGGAAGAGACTTTGAGGGCTGGCATGGAAAGTGGAAGACTCGACTAAAATGGCGGCACCTGCGTTCCCGATCGATTTGCTCGATCGGTTGATTCAACAGGGCGGCGCGTCAGAACAACAGAATCGCGGATGACCGTCAGTTTGGCGGTGGCCGCGCGAATTAACCGCGTATTATCCCCTAAAGCGCGACACCACGCAGCAAGAGTTCAATCTTTAATGGCAAAAAACAAGTTCAACACCGCGTGGCTGCATGACCACATCAACGACCCGTACGTGAAAATGGCGCAGCGGGAGGGCTATCGCGCCCGCGCGGCCTACAAGCTCAAGGAGATCGACGAGCAGGACAAGCTGATCCGTCCGGGGCAGGTCATCGTCGACCTCGGCTCCACACCGGGCAGCTGGAGCCAGTACGCGCGCAACAAGCTCGCCAAGGGCTCGCAGCGCGACGCTGAGCGCGAAGGCGGGATCGACGGTACGATCATCGCGTTGGACATCCTGCCGATGGAACCGGTGGCCGACGTCCATTTCATTCAAGGCGACTTCCGTGAGGATTCGGTGTTGGGCCAGTTGGAAGAATTGGTCGGAGAACGCCAGGTCGACCTTGTAATTTCGGATATGGCGCCCAACCTGTCAGGAGTGGCGGTGGCGGATGCCGCGCGAATCGAGCATTTATGCGATCTCGCGCTGGAATTCTCACAAAATCACCTGAGACCGGATGGTGCCCTTTTAGTCAAATGTTTTCACGGCAGTGGTTACAGCCAGATTGTCGAAAAGTTCAAGCGTCAGTTCAAGGTGGTGGCGGCCCGTAAGCCAAAGGCTTCGCGGGATAAATCGTCAGAAACGTTTATTTTGGGTAAGCATCTCAAGCGCCCCGCGTAGGGCCGCTGCAGGACGGTTCCGCATCTGCCGATAAAGTGCTCATGGCGCCGGAAATTGACGCTTTAATGGCCGGCTACGCTATTTATGTGGTAGCGAAACGTTATGGCAGGGGTTTGCGGACTGGATTAGAATGCTTTCGTGGTGCCGCAAGGCAAATGTAGGCGCCCGTCTAAGTGAAGGAGTGGTGCTTTGAACAACAATATGTTTTCGAAGGCAGCAGTGTGGCTGGTTATCGCACTGGTGCTGTTTACGGTGTTCAAGCAGTTCGACAAGCCCCGTGTCCAGGAAGGCGTTTCGTATTCGCAGTTCATGGACGACGCGAAGAACGGCAAAGTCAAGAACGTCATTGTCCAGGGGCGGAACCTCACGGTCACTCCAGCAGACGGCCAGAAATACCAGATTGTGTCGCCTGGCGACATCTGGATGGTCGGCGATCTGATGAAGTATGGCGTCCAGGTGAGCGGCAAGGCTGACGACGAACCGAATGCGCTGGTCTCCGCGCTGTACTACCTTGGGCCGACGATTCTGATCATCGGCTTCTGGTTCTACATGATGCGACAGATGCAGGGAGGCGGTAAAGGCGGTGCATTCTCGTTCGGCAAATCGCGCGCTCGCCTGATTGACGAGAACAACAACGCGATCAATTTCACCGACGTCGCCGGTTGCGACGAAGCGAAGGAGGAAGTGTCCGAACTGGTCGACTTCCTGCGCGATCCACAGAAATTCCAGAAGCTGGGGGGCCGCATTCCGCGCGGCGTGTTGCTGGTCGGGCCGCCGGGAACCGGTAAGACGCTGCTGGCGCGCGCTATCGCCGGTGAAGCGAAAGTGCCGTTCTTTAGCATCTCGGGTTCGGACTTCGTCGAAATGTTCGTTGGTGTCGGCGCGGCTCGCGTGCGCGATATGTTCGAGCAGGCGAAGAAGCACGCACCGTGCATCGTGTTCATCGACGAAATCGACGCGGTCGGTCGTCATCGCGGCGCCGGTATGGGCGGCGGCAACGACGAACGCGAGCAGACGCTGAATCAGATGCTGGTCGAGATGGACGGCTTCGAAGCGAACTCGGGTGTGATCGTGATCGCTGCAACGAACCGTTCGGACGTGCTCGACAAGGCGTTGCTGCGCCCGGGCCGCTTCGATCGCCAGGTGTACGTCGGTCTGCCGGACATTCGCGGCCGCGAACACATCATGAAGGTTCACTTGCGCAAGGTGCCGATCTCGAACGATGTCGACGCGGCAGTCATCGCACGCGGCACGCCGGGCTTCTCGGGCGCCGATCTCGCGAACCTGGTCAACGAAGCTGCGTTGTTCGCGGCTCGGCGCGGCAAGCGCATCGTCGAAATGACGGACTTCGAAGACGCAAAGGACAAGATCTTCATGGGTCCGGAGCGCAAGTCGGCCGTGATTCGCGAAGAGTCGAAGCGCGCCACGGCGTACCATGAGTCGGGCCATGCGGTGATCGCGAAACTGCTGCCGAAGGCCGATCCGGTGCACAAGGTCACGATCATCCCGCGCGGCCGTGCGCTGGGCGTCACGTGGCAATTGCCGGAGCACGACAACGAAACGTATTCGAAAGACTACCTGCTGGATCGTCTCGCGATCCTGTTCGGCGGCCGGGTCGCGGAAGAGTTGTTCCTGAACCTGATCAGCACGGGTGCATCGGACGACTTCAACAAGGCGACGCAAACGGCTCGCGCGATGGTGGCTCGCTTCGGTATGACGGATGCGCTCGGACCGATGGTTTACGTCGACGATGAAAACGACGCAACGCCGTTTGGCCGTGGCTTCACACGCACCATTTCGGAAGCGACACAGCAGAAGGTCGACGCGGAAATCCGCCGCGTGCTGGACGAGCAGTACAACCTCGCGAAGCGTCTGCTTGACGAAAACCGCGACAAGGTCGAAGCGATGACCGCCGCGCTGATGGAGTGGGAAACGATCGACGCCGATCAGATCAACGACATCATGGCTGGCCGTCCGCCGCGTTCGCCGAAGAGTTCGCCGCCGTCGGCAAGCGACGCCTCGTCGGGCGGCAGTCCGGGCACCGAGGTCAAGCCTGGCAGCGCGACTGCGCCGGCCTGATAGGCGATCAGCAGAAAGTGCGGGCCGGTGTGCTTCACACCGGCCCGTTTGCATTTATCCGTCTTATGTGAAGCATCGTTACGTGTCGAAAGCCGCTCTCTCTTCTCTTGCCATCCCGGCGCCGCTTCAATGCGGCCGCTTCAAGCTGACCTTTGAACGCCCATTGGTCATGGGTATCCTGAACATCACGCCGGATTCGTTTTCCGATGGCGGTAAATTCGCGACCCGCGACGATGCGCTGCGCCAGGCCGAGCGCATGATCGCCGAAGGTGCGGATATCATCGACATCGGCGGCGAATCGACCCGGCCGGGGGCGCCGCCGGTGCCGCTCGACGAAGAACTGGAGCGCGTGATTCCACTTATCGAGCAACTGCGCGGGGTGAACGTGCCGTTGTCGGTGGATACATACAAGCCGGAGGTGATGCGCCACGCATTGAGTGCGGGCGCCGATCTGATCAACGACATCTGGGGCTTCCGGATGCCCGGCGCGATCGACGCGGTCCGCGATAGCGCATGTGGTTTGTGTGTGATGCATATGCTGGGCGAGCCGCAGACCATGCAGCTCGGCGAGCCGGCCTATGAGGATGTGGTGAGCGAGGTTCGCCACTTTCTCGAAGAGCGGGTGGCCACGCTGCAGCAAGCAGGTATTGCGCGTGAGCGCATCAGCGTCGACCCGGGTTTCGGCTTCGGCAAGGCGGTGGTCGAGCACAACTACGCGTTGCTTGCGTATTTGTCGGACACCGCGCCGCAGGCCGAGCCGCCTTACCCGATTCTCGCGGGCATGTCGCGTAAGTCGATGGTCGGCGCGGTGGTTGGGCGTCCGCCCGCGGAGCGCATCGCCGGCAGCATCGCCGCGGCTGTGTGTGCGGCCGAAAGGGGTGCGGCGATTCTGCGCGTGCACGATGTCGCGCAAACGGTAGATTCGTTGAAAATATGGGCAACAATGCGCGACGCGGCGAATCACGGCCGCGCGCGATTGAACCCAAAGCAAGGGAGCTAGTAAAACATGGCACGTCGTTACTTCGGAACGGACGGGATTCGGGGCAAGGTCGGTGAAGGGCCCATTACACCGGAGTTTGTGCTGCGGCTGGGTTATGCGGCCGGCAAGGTACTCGCGGGTGCGGATCGCCGGACCAAATCGAGCACCCGGCCCACGGTACTGATCGGTAAAGACACGCGGGTGTCGGGCTATATGCTCGAAGCCGCGCTCGAGTCGGGCTTTTCGGCGGCCGGCGTGGACGTGATGCTGGCCGGCCCGATGCCGACTCCCGGCATCGCCTACCTGACGCGCGCGCTGCGGCTCGCCGCGGGCGTAGTGATTAGCGCGTCGCACAACCCGTACTACGACAACGGCATCAAATTCTTCTCCGCCGACGGCAACAAGCTGCCGGACGACGTCGAAGCGCAGATCGAAGAGCAACTCGATCTGCCGCTCGCCTGCGCGGCGTCCGAGCAGCTCGGCAAGGCGCGGCGCCTCGATGATGCGGCGGGCCGCTATATCGAGTTCTGCAAGAGCACGTTCCCGGCTGCGTTCGACCTGCGCGGGATGAAGCTGGTCGTCGATTGCGCGCATGGCGCCGCGTACGACATCGCGCCGCACGTGTTCCACGAACTCGGCGCCGAGGTGATCCCGATCGGCGTGGCGCCGAACGGCTTCAATATCAACGACGGTGTGGGCGCCACCGCGCCCGACGCGCTGGTGCGCGCGGTGTGCGCGAATCACGCGGATCTCGGCATCGCGCTCGATGGCGACGCCGACCGTCTGCAGGTAGTCGACGCGGCCGGCCGCCTGTACAACGGCGACGAGCTGCTGTACGTGCTGGTGAGGGACCGCATCGCGACCGCGGGCAAGGTGGATGGCGCGGTCGGCACCTTGATGACCAATATGGCGGTTGAAGTTGCGCTGCAGGAGGCGGGCGTGAAGTTCGTCCGCGCGGCGGTGGGCGACCGCTATGTGCTCGAGCAGTTGCGCGAACACGGCTGGCAACTAGGGGCCGAAGGCTCCGGCCACATCCTCTCCCTCGACCGCCATTCGACCGGCGACGGCATCGTCTCCGCGTTGCTGGTGCTGGCGGCGATGCAGCGCAGCGGCAAATCGCTCGCCGAGCTGCTTGACGGTGTCACGCTGTTCCCGCAGAAGCTGATCAACGTGCGGATGAAGCCGGACGCGGACTGGAAAGGCAGTGACACGATCCGTCGCGCGATCGGCAAGGCGGAGGATGCGTTGAACGGCCGCGGCCGCGTGTTGATCCGCGCGTCCGGCACCGAGCCGGTACTGCGCGTGATGGTCGAGGCGGAGAACGTCGACGACGCGGTTCGTTATTCGGAGTCGATTGCCGACGCGGTGAAGCGGGCCACGACGTAAGGCGCGCTTTTTCACGTTTTTTTGCGCAGCGGCGGGACGACAGGGTGTCGTCCCGCCGCTTGCATCTTGCTCTCACTCTGAACCGGTGCAACGCGCCAGATCCGCCGGCCCCGGCGGTCTATTCCCACCGTACTCCATCCCTGCGCCTTTGCTCACCCTTAGCGACGCGCCTCTCGCGTCCGCACGCAAACGTTCGCGCCCCATCTTTTTCGCCTAATCTCAAGAGCGTAACGGCCAACCTCGCCAGACCGCCGATTCATCCGGGCCAGCGACCCTTTCAGTCGGTAATCAAACTGTCACATGTGTTTCATCATCAGTCACGTTACTGTCACAAAGAGACCCTAAGCTTCGCGGTGTTCGTGTTACTCGCTCACACCGCTCACACCTTGGAGGTCTCATGAAATTGATGCAAACCGTGTTCGCTGGCGTCGCTGGCGCGCTTTTCGCAATCGCAGCGCAAGCAGCAGACATCACCGGCGCGGGCAGCACCTTCGCAGCACCGATCTACACGAAATGGGCTGACGCCTACCAGAAGTCCGGCGGCGGCAAGGTGAACTACCAAGGTATCGGTTCGTCGGGTGGCGTGAAGCAGATCGTCGCGAAGACCGTCGATTTCGCGGGCTCCGACGCTCCGATGAAAGACGACGAACTCGCCAAGGAAGGCCTGTTCCAGTTCCCGACGGTGGTCGGCGGCGTGGTGCCGGTCGTCAACGTGCCGGGCGTGAAGCCGGCTGAACTGACGCTGTCGGGCGAAGTGCTCGGCGACATCTACCTGGGCAAGATCAAGAAGTGGAACGATCCGGCGATCGTCGCGCTGAATCCGAAGATCAAGCTGCCGGATACCGACATCGCCGTGGTGCGCCGCGCCGACGGTTCGGGCACCAGCTTCATCTGGACGAACTACCTGTCGAAGGTCAACGCGGACTGGAAGTCGAAGGTCGGTGAAGGCTCGACGGTCAACTGGCCGACCGGCACGGGCGGCAAGGGCAACGACGGCGTCGCGGCGTTCGTGCAACGTCTGCCGGGCGCGATCGGCTACGTGGAATGGGCGTATGCGAAGCAGAACCACATGACGTATGTCGCGCTGAAGAACTCGTCGGGCGCCGTGGTCGAGCCGAAGACGGACACCTTCAAGGCAGCGGCAGCGGGCGCGGACTGGTCGAAGTCGTTCTATCAGATCCTGACGAACGAGCCGGGCAAGAACGCATGGCCGATCGTCGGCGCAACCTTCGTGCTGCTGCACACGGCGCAGGACAAGCCGGCGCAAGGCACCGAGACGCTGAAGTTCTTCGACTGGGCGTTCAAGAACGGTACGCAGGCCGCGAACGATCTGGACTACATCTCACTGCCGGATTCGGTGGTGTCGGAGATCCGCACGCAGTGGAAGCAGAAAGTGAAGGACGCTGCGGGCAAGTCGATCGCCGACTAAGCTTTGCGGTAAGCAACAGCATCGCGTAACACGTTGGCCGTCCTCATCCGAGGACGGCCAATGGCATTAACCCCGAGCATTACTGGCCGTGCGACACGTGTCATACGGCAACTGGAAACAGCTCCATCAGGCTCTCATGTCCGATATCCATCTAGCGTCCGGCGCAAGCAGGGCCACCCCGCCCGGCAGCACGTCGCAGCAGAAGGCGCCCAGCCGCGCCGGCGACGTGATCTTCGGCGGACTGGCGCGCCTCGCCGCCATTGTCACGCTGCTGCTGCTCGGCGGCATCATCGTTTCGCTGATCATCGCTTCCATGCCGTCGATCCGGGAGTTCGGTCTGAGCTTCCTGTGGACCGCCGAGTGGGATCCGCCCAGCAAGCAATTCGGCGCACTGGTGCCGATCTACGGCACGGTCGCCACGTCGATCATTGCGCTCATCATCGCGGTGCCGGTCAGCTTCGGCATCGCGCTTTTCCTGACCGAACTCTCGCCCGCGTGGCTGCGCCGGCCGCTCGGCATCGCGATCGAACTGCTCGCCGCGATCCCGTCGATCGTGTACGGCATGTGGGGTCTGCTGGTGTTCGCGCCGATCTTCGCGACATGGTTCCAGAAACCGCTCGGCGTGGTGCTCGGCGGCATTCCGTTTGTCGGCGCGCTGTTCCGCGGCCCGCCGATCGGCATCGGCATTCTGTGCGCGGGTGTGATTCTCGCGATCATGATCATTCCCTACATCGCATCGGTGATGCGCGACGTGTTCGAAGTCACGCCCGTGCTGCTGAAGGAATCGGCGTACGGCATCGGCTGCACGACGTGGGAAGTGATGTGGAAGATCGTGCTGCCCTTCACCAAGAGCGGTGTGATCGGCGGCGTGATGCTCGGCCTCGGCCGCGCGCTCGGCGAGACGATGGCGGTCACGTTCGTGATCGGCAACACCAATCTGCTCGACAACATCTCGCTGTTTTCGCCGGGCAATAGCATCACGTCGGCGCTCGCCAACGAATTCGCGGAAGCCGACCCTGGACTGCACACGTCGGCGCTGATGGAGCTGGGTCTGATTCTGTTCGTGATTACCTTCATCGTGCTGGCGATTTCTAAGATGATGCTGCTGCGCCTCGAGAAAGGGGAGGGCGCGAAATGAGCCAGCCCACTTTGAACATGCCGGGTTCGCACGACGCGGCCGCGCTCGAAGCAATGCGCGTGCGTCTGCAAAGCCGCCGCCGCATGACCAACGCGGTTGCGCTGACGCTCTCGCTCGCGGCGATGGCATTCGGTCTGCTGTGGCTCATCTGGATTCTCTATACGACGCTGCGTCTGGGCATCGGTGGTTTGTCCATCGAGCTGTTCACGCAATCGACCCCGCCGCCGAACACCGATGGCGGCGGTCTCGCCAACGCCATCGTCGGCAGCGCCATGCTGGTCGGCCTCGCGACTTTCGTCGGCACGCCGATCGGCATTCTGGCGGGCGTGTATCTCGCCGAATACGGCCAGAAAGGCTGGCTTGCCAACCTGACGCGCTTCATCAACGACATCCTGTTGTCGGCGCCGTCGATCGTGATCGGTCTGTTCGTGTATGCGCTGGTGGTCGCGAAGATGGGTCACTTCAGCGGCTGGGCGGGCGTGTTCGCGCTCGCGCTGCTGCAGATTCCGATCGTGATCCGCACCACCGAAAACATGCTGAAACTGGTGCCGAACGCACTGCGTGAAGCGGCCTTCGCGCTCGGCACGCCCAAGTGGAAGATGGTGCTGTCCATCACGCTGAAGGCGTCGATTGCCGGCATCGTCACCGGCGTGCTGCTCGGGGTCGCGCGGATCGCCGGCGAAACCGCGCCGCTGCTGTTCACGGCGCTGTCGAATCAGTTCTTCTCGGTGAACATGGGCCAGCCGGTCGCGAACCTGCCGGTCACCATCTACAAGTTTGCGATGAGCCCGTTCGCGCAATGGCAATCGCTCGCGTGGGCCGGCGTCTTCCTGATCACGCTCGCGGTGCTGGGACTGAACATCCTCGCGCGCACGATCTTCTCGAATAAGTAAGGGCGGAGTGTAATCCGATGAATATGGCAGAAACTCAACTCAATCCGACCGCGCGTCCCACCGCGCCCGCCAGCTCCGA
The DNA here is from genome assembly GCF_008369935.1 of Paraburkholderia panacisoli. Lineage (GTDB taxonomy): Bacteria > Pseudomonadota > Gammaproteobacteria > Burkholderiales > Burkholderiaceae > Paraburkholderia > Paraburkholderia panacisoli. The sequence continues at coordinate 105,806 of NZ_VTUZ01000031.1, forward strand.
TCCCGTACAGCGCGGCCAGGCGTTATCGCCGTCGCGTCCGAAGATCGAGGTCAACGACCTGAACTTCTTCTACGGCAAATATCACGCGCTGAAGAACATCAACCTGCAGATTCCCGAAGGCAAGGTGACCGCGTTCATCGGCCCGTCGGGCTGCGGCAAGTCCACCTTGTTGCGCACCTTCAACAAGATGTACGCGCTCTATCCGGAACAGCGCGCCGAAGGCGAGATCCTGATGGACGGCGAAAACCTGCTGACGTCCAAGCGCGATATCTCGCTGCTGCGCGCGCGGATCGGCATGGTCTTCCAGAAGCCGACGCCGTTTCCGATGTCGATCTACGACAACATCGCGTTCGGGGTGAAGATGTTCGAATCGCTGCCGCGCTCGGAGATGGACGACCGCGTCGAATGGGCGCTCACCAAGGCCGCGTTGTGGAACGAAGTGAAGGACAAGCTCGGCCAGAGCGGCTACGGTTTGTCCGGCGGCCAGCAGCAGCGTCTGTGCATCGCGCGCGGCATCGCGATCCGTCCTGAAGTGCTGCTGCTCGACGAGCCGTGCTCGGCGCTGGACCCGATTTCGACGGGCCGCATCGAAGAGCTGATCGCGGAATTGAAGAGCGATTACACGGTGGTGATCGTCACGCACAACATGCAACAGGCGGCCCGCTGTTCGGACTACACTGCCTATATGTATCTCGGCGAGCTGATCGAATTCGGCGACACCGAAAAGATCTTCATCAAGCCGGTCCGCAAGGAAACCGAAGACTACATCACGGGCCGCTTCGGCTGATTCGCCGAACAAAACAACGGAGTACGACATGTCCGATAAACATCTGTCCAGCCAGTTCGACGCCGACCTGAATCTGGTTTCGTCGAAGGTGCTCGAAATGGGGGGCCTCGTCGAATCGCAGATCGTCAACGCAATGCAGGCGCTCAACGAGTTCGACCTCGACATCGCCGAGCAGGTGATCGCCGCCGAAGATCGCCTGAACAAGATGGAAGTCGACATCGACGAGGAGTGCAGCAACATCATCGCGCGCCGTCAGCCGGCCGCGCGCGATTTGCGCCTGTTGATCGCGATCTCGAAGACCATCACCAATCTCGAACGCGCCGGCGACGAGGCGGAAAAAATCGCCAAGCGCACCAAGCGTTTGATGGAAGACGGCGCGTCGCGCACCATCAATATCGCCGAGATCAAGCTGTCGGGCGAAATGGCGGTGTCGATCCTGCGCCGCGCGCTGGACGCGTTCGCGCGCCTCGACACGGTCGCCGCCGCGCAGATCGTGCGCGACGACAAGGCGATCGACGAGGAATTCCGCGCGTTCGTGCGCAAGCTGATTTCGTACATGACCGAAGATCCGCGCTCGATTTCGGTGGGCCTCGATTTCCTGTTCATCGCCAAGGCGATCGAACGGATCGGCGACCACGCGAAGAACATCGCGGAGTTCATCATTTACATCGTGAAGGGCACCGACGTGCGGCACAAGTCGCGCGACGCGCTCGAACGCGAAGCGCTCAGTTAATCCAGATAAAAGGACCAGAGGTGCCGATGCCTAGCAGCATTCTCGTCATTGAAGATGAGCCCGCAATTTCCGAACTGATTTCGGTCAATCTTCAACACGCCGGACACTGCCCGATTCGCGCATACAACGCGGAGCAGGCGCAGAACCTGATCAGCGACGTACTGCCCGACCTCGTCCTGCTCGACTGGATGTTGCCGGGAAAATCGGGCATCGCGTTCGCCCGCGATCTGCGCAACAACGAGCGCACGAAGCACATTCCGATCATCATGTTGACCGCCCGCGGCGATGAGCAGGACAAGGTGCTCGGCCTCGAAATCGGCGCGGATGACTACGTCACCAAGCCGTTCTCGCCGAAGGAACTGATGGCGCGCATCAAGGCGGTGTTGCGCCGCCGTGCGCCGCAGCTGACCGAAGACCAGGTCGCGATCAACGGCCTCAAGCTCGACCCGGCGACGCACCGCGTGGCCGCGCATGCCGAAGGCAGCGAGATCAAGCTCGATCTCGGCCCGACGGAATTTCGTCTGCTGCATTTCTTCATGACGCACCCGGAGCGCGTGCATAGCCGCACGCAACTGCTCGACCAGGTGTGGGGCGATCACGTGTTCGTCGAAGAACGCACGGTGGATGTGCATATCAAGCGTCTGCGCGCCGCGCTCAAGCCGGCCGGGTGCGATGCTATGATTGAGACGGTACGCGGCAGCGGCTACCGGCTTGCGAAGAGCGCCTGACCTCGGACGGCGGCGCTCGCGCCGCAGCGGTTCACGCACGTCACATTCGCAACGCCACGCGCCGCAATCTGCGTCGCTGCGCGTGTGCTTTTCTCTTCGATCGCTAGACCATGAACATCATCTGGGCGCGCTCCATCGTGTCGGTCGTGCTGCTCGCTGTTCTGTGCGTGGTGGTCGGCGCACTCGTGAACGTGAAGGCAGGACTCGTTCTCGCGATTGTCATGCTGCTCGCGCAAAGCTTCTTTGGCACCTTTCACAAACAGCGCCTGTGGCGTTTGCTCGACGCGCCGGTGTACGGCGAAGTGCCGAGCGCGCCAGGCATCTGGGGCGAAATCTACTACCGTCTGCATAAGCTCGCGAAGCGCTGGCACGCCCAGGTGCGCCAGGTCGAGCAGCAGCACTCGCGTTTCATCCAGGCGATCCAGGCGTCGCCGAACGGCGTCGCGATGCTCGACGACCACGATCAGATCGAGTGGTGCAACGCTATTTCGGAGAGCCACTTCGGCCTCGACGCGAAGCGCGATCTGCGTCAGCACATCACGCATCTGGTGCGTCACCCCGACTTTGTCCGCTACCTGAACTCGCACCGGTACGAGGAAATGCTGATCATGCGCGGCATGGGCGAGAAGCGCCAGAACGTGCTGTCGGTGCAGGTGTTTCCTTATGGCGAGAATCGCAAGCTGGTGTTGTCGCAAGACATTACGGAGCTGGAGCGGACCGACGCGATGCGGCGCGACTTCGTCGCCAACGTGTCGCATGAGTTGAAGACGCCGCTCACCGTGCTCTCCGGGTTTCTGGAAACGATGCGCGAGTTGCCGTTGGGCGAGGCCGAGCGCGCGCGCTATCTCGAACTGATGGAGCAGCAGGCGTCGCGCATGCGCCATATCGTCAACGATCTGCTGGTGCTCGCGAAGCTCGAGGGCGACAACAAGCCGCCGAGCGATCAGATGATCGACATGCGCGCGGTGTTGCGGCACCTGCACGACGACGCGCAGAGTCTGTCGAGCGATCATCACAAGATCGTGTTCGACGCCGACGAAGGGCTGACGGTGACCGGCGTCGAAACCGAAATTCTCAGCGCGCTCGGCAATCTCGTGACGAACGCGATCCGCTACACGCCGGACGGCGGCGCCATCAAGGTAAGCTGGCACGCGCAAGGCGCGCACGCGGTGTTCTCCGTTACGGATAGCGGCCTCGGCATTCCCACTGCGGACATTCCGCGGCTGACCGAGCGCTTCTATCGCGTCGATCGCAGCCGTTCGCGCGACACCGGCGGCACGGGCCTCGGCCTCGCGATCGTCAAGCACGTGCTGCAGCGGCACGATGCGCAGCTCGACGTGAAGAGCGAAGAGGGGCGGGGCAGCACGTTCACCGTCCGCTTTCCGGTGTACCGCACCGCGCGACGGCAACCGGCGCCAGTTTGACGAGAGCTTGATAAAAGCGCCGGCATGAAAAAAACCGCCTGAATAAGGCGGTTTTTTCATGCGTGTTCGGAAAGCTCGTTAATACGGCGAGCCTCGCCCGCTTCACGGACAGAACTTCCCAAGCAAACTCATCTGCGCATTGCGCGACGACTTGCCCGGCCGCCGCCGGCGATAGTGGCCGTCGCTTTGCATCAGCCACGCGGACTGATTGTCGCCGAGAAACGCCGACAGACCCTCGGCGATCACGCGCCGCTTCAGACGCCGGTTGTTGATCGGGAACGCGACTTCCACGCGCCGGAAGAAGTTGCGGTCCATCCAGTCGGCGCTCGACAGATAGACCTGCTCCTTGCCGCCGTCGTAGAAGTAGAAGATGCGATGGTGTTCGAGAAAGCGCCCGACGATCGAGCGTACCGTGATGTTCTCCGACAGTCCCGGCACGCCCGGCTGCAGCGAGCACACGCCACGCACGATCAAATCGATCTTCACGCCCGCCCGCGATGCTTCGTACAACTCGGCAATCACGGTGGGTTCGAGCAACGCGTTCATCTTCGCGACGATGCGCGCCTTCTGGCCGGCACGCGCGTGCTCGGCTTCGGCGCGGATCGCGTCGATCAGTTTCGGGTGCAGCGTGAACGGCGACTGCCACAACTCATGCAGCCGCAGCTCGCCGCCGATGCCGGTCAGTTGCTGGAACACGTGGTGCACGTCTTCGCAGATTTTCTGGTCGCCGGTCATCAGGCCGAAGTCGGTATAAAGGCGCGCGGTGCGCGGATGATAGTTGCCGGTGCCGAGATGCGCGTAGCGCTTGAGCATGGTCTTGCCGCCTTGCGACACGCGCCGCACGATCAGCATCATCTTCGCGTGGCACTTGTGGCCCACCACGCCGTACACGACGTGCGCGCCGACCGCTTCGAGTTGCGAGGCCCAGTTGATGTTGGTTTCCTCGTCGAAGCGCGCCAGCAGCTCGACCACCACCGTGACTTCCTTGCCGTTGCGCGCGGCCTGCATTAGCGCGTCCATCAGCGGCGAGTCGGTGCCGGTGCGGTAGATGGTCTGCTTGATCGCCATCACGTTCGGATCTTTGGCCGCCTGCAACAGCAGTTCGAGCACAGGCTGAAAGCTCTCGTACGGATGATGCAGCAAAACGTCGCCCTGATCGATCACATCGAACAGGCTGGCGCTGTTGGCGATCTGCGGCGGGGTCGCGGGAATGTGCGGCACGAACTTCAGATCGGGCCGGTCCACCATCTCCGGCAACTGCATCAGCCGCACCAGATTCACGGGGCCGTTCGCGTAATAGCAGTCCTTGTTGGACAGGCCGCTTTCGTCGAGCAGACGCCGCACCACATGCGCGGGCGTTTCCGCCGACACTTCGAGCCGCACCGCATTGCCCAGATGCCGCGCCGGCAATTCGCCCTGCAACGCGACGCGCAGATTGGTGATTTCGTCCTCGTCGACGAACAGTTCGCTATTGCGCGTGATACGAAACTGATTGCAGCTGCGCACCACCAGGTTCGGAAACAGCTCGCCGACAAAGCGTTGCAGCAGCGAGCTGAGCAGCACGAAGCCATGCGGATAGCCCGACAGCTCCTGCGGCATGCGCACGAGCCGCGGCAGCGCGCGCGGCGCCTGCACGATGCCCATCATCGCCTGGCGGCCGAACGCGTCCTTGCCTTCCAGTTCGACGACGAAGTTCAGGCTCTTGTTGAGCACGCGCGGAAACGGATGCGCAGGATCGAGGCCGATCGGCGTGAGCACCGGCAGCAACTCGTCGAAGAAGTAATTGCGCGCCCATTCGGTCTGCGCTTCGTTCCATGCTTCGGTGCCGTGAAAATAGATCCCTTCCGCTTCGAGAGCGGTCAGCACCGTATCGTGCAGCATCGTGTACTGACGATGCACGAGCTTCTGCGCGCGCTCGACCACGAGGTCGTACACATGCTGCAGTGACATGCCGTCAGGCGACAGCGCGCCCGGGTTGTCGCGCATCTGTTCCTGCAGTCCGGCCATGCGGACTTCGAAGAATTCGTCGAGATTGCTACTGGTGATGCAGATGAAGCGCAGACGTTCGAGCAAAGGGACGGCTGGGTCGGCAGCTTGTGCCAACACACGCTCGTTGAAACCCAGAATGCCCAGTTCGCGATTCAATAAGGGATAGCGGATGGACATCGGCAGCGAGAATGGTATGTCAGGAAGGGAGGCAGAAAGACGCTCGGAAATTCTCACAGTATGATTACGTTCTTATGACACTCTCGATATCTTAAATTCTACGCCGGATTCGCCGCGTGTCGTCAATATGACGCAATGTATATGGGACCATAGCGCACCCCCATCGTTGCGAGGTGACATCGTGAGGCCCGGTACGCTTAGAATGGCGTCTTTGAACAGCGCGGCCGGTCACAAGGCGCCCAGAGCAGCGGGTGGACCCGCGGGGCCCGCCGCAGCCACCGCCGCCGCGCTCGCGCGCATGGAGTCCGCTTACCCGATGGTCAATACTCCCCAACTTCTCGCCGCCGTCGATCTCGGTTCGAACAGCTTCCGGCTGATCGTCGGCCGGGTGGAGGAAACCGACGCGGGCAGCCAGATCTACCAGGTCGACGCGTTGCGCGAGCCGGTGCGTCTTGCCGCCGGCCTGTCGCGCGACAAGATGCTCGATCGCGCGTCGCAGGTGCGCGGATGGGACGCGCTCAAGCGCTTCGGCGAACGGCTGCGCGACTTTCACCCCGATCACGTTCGCGCGGTCGCCACCAACACGTTGCGCATCGCCAAGAACGCCGGTGAATTTCTCGGCGAGGCGCAGGCCGCGCTCGGCTTCCCAATCGAAGTGATCGCCGGGCGCGAGGAAGCGCGCCTCATTTATGCGGGCGCCGCGCACTCGGTGCCGGCCAGCGCGGGCAAGCGCCTCGTGGTCGATATCGGCGGCGGGTCGACGGAATTCATCATCGGTTCGCACTACACGCCGATCAAGATGGAAAGCCTCTATATCGGCTGCGTGAGCCATAGCCGCGCGTTTTTCCCCGCCGGCAACGTCGACGAATACACGATGCGCCAGGCCGAACTCGCCGCGAGCCGCGAAATCCAGATCATTTCCGCCGAATACAAGAAGACCGGCTGGGAACAGGCGATCGGTTCGTCGGGCACCGCACGCGCGTTGGCCGAGCTGGTCGAGGCGAACAATTTCAACGATCCGGGCGTCACGCATGGCATCTCGCGCGGCGGGCTCGAACGGCTCAAGCGCGCGTTGATCAAGGCGGAGAACGTCAATCGGCTGAAGCTGGTCGCGTTGAAGGCCGACCGCATTCCGGTGCTGGCCGGCGGCCTGTCGATCATGATCGCGGTGTTCGACGAACTCGGTGTCGATTACGTCGACACCACCGACGGCGCGCTGCGCCTCGGCGTGATGTACGACCTGCTCGGCCGTTCGCAGCACGAAGATATGCGCACGGTGACGGTGGAAGGCTTTATGCGCCGGTATGGCGTGGATCGCGCGCAGGCGGGGCGGATCGGCGATCTGTCGGTGAGCTTCTACGACCAGTTCGCGGAGCCCGACGAAGAACGCCGTCTGGAAAACCGCATGTTCATCGGCTGGGCGGCGGCGCTGCATGAGATCGGGCTGTCGATTTCGCACAGCGCCTATCACAAGCACTCGGCCTACATCGCCAGCAACGCGGACATGCCGGGCTTTTCGCGCACCGACCAGGCGCGTCTCGCCGCGCTGGTGCTCGGTCATGCGGGCAAGCTCGGCAAGCTCTCGCAAACGCGCGAAGTGGAATGGCCGTTGCTGTTCTGTCTGCGGCTCGCGGCGCTGCTGTGCCGCCGCCGTGCGGATGTCGGCTTGCCGGGGATCACGGTCGCGCAGGCCAATGGCGGTTACGAGGTGCGCTTGCCGAACGAATGGGTGACCAATAATCCGTTGACCGATTACAGCCTGATCCAGGAAGCGGCGGAATGGGAAAAGGTCGGCATTCCCTATCGTGTCGTGTATACGGACGATTGATGTGCGGCCCTTCGTGATGCACGCGTAAATGGATGAATGAAAAAGCCCGGCGATTGCCGGGCTTTGCTTTTGCGTCCATCACCCGATGTGCACTTAGCGCGGCAATGCATCGCCCAGAAAGTGGCGGGCGTAGCGCGCATTGATATCGGACAGACGGAACAGCGTCAGAAAGTCCGCGGTGTTGAAGTCGGGGTCCCACGCCGGCGCGCCGCAAATCTTCGCACCGAGTCGCAGATAACCCTTCACGAGCGGCGGCGGCGCGACGTTGGCGCCCGTCTGCAATTCATCGACCGGCAGCGGCGTGTGCGCGAACGCGCGATACTCCGGCGCCGTCAGCGCGTTCTCGCGCAGCGAGCAATACAGATTCGCCGCATAGTGCCCGCCGTCGACCATCGCGACGCTCGCGCAGCCGAGCATCGTCTCATAGCCGTTGTGCTTCATGTACGCGGCGAGCCCGGCCCACAGCGACATGATCACCGAGCCGCTGCGATAGTCCGGATGCACGCACGAGCGGCCCACTTCGACCATTTTGGCGCGCAGGTGCGTGAGACGCGACACGTCGAATTCGCTTTCCGCATACAGCCGGCCGATGCGCGCGGCCTGATGCGGCGGCAACGCGCGATACGTGCCGACCACTTTCAGCGTGTCGAGATCGCGCACCAGCAGGTGATCGCAATAGGCATCGAATGCATCGACGTCGAGACCGGCGGGGCCCGTCAGACGCGCGCCCATTTCGTCGGCGAACACGCGATAGCGTAGACGCTGTGCTTCGCGCAATTCCTCGTCGGTGCGCGCCCATGTGACTTGCAGGCGATGCTGCGCGGTGACCGTTTCCTCGGGGCGCGGCAGACGACGCGTCTCGAAGATCGAAGCGAGGGGCAGGGTGGGCGTCGGCAGTTCTCGCATAGGGCGTCCTGGTCGAAAAAAGGGAGAATTCTTTTTTCGCCAATGTAGTAACGCCTGGTGACGCTCGCATGGCAAAGCCGTGACGATTGGATGACTGCCCGTAAGCCGCGTGCGCGCGGGTTGTAATGTGGGGCGGCAGTCGCGCGAACGTTGTATTCGCGCGACCGGCGGGGACCTGTTGGGGTTTCAGGCGCTCCGGCTCAGACCAGATCGGGGCTGATCGCCGCGCGCAACACGGCCTGTTCGCCGCCGTCGCGTTCGCGGCTCGCAATCCACCAGACGCCGGCTTTCTTCAGCGGCCAGCTAGCGTTGCTGTTGCCGAGCAACTGCGCGGCGACGTGGCCGAGCGTCGGTTGATGGCCGACGATCACCACGGTCTGCGCAATGCCATTGGGCCAGCCGGCCGCCTCGAGCACGTCGGCCGCGCTTGCGTTGGGCGCGAGTTCGCGTACCACGCGATACTGGTCGCTCAGGGTTTCGGCGGTCTGGATGGTGCGCGTGGCCGGGCTGGCGAGCACTACGGCGTCATCCGGCAGCCGCGAGCGCAGCCACTTCGCGACGTTCTGGGCCTGCTTGCGGCCGCGCGTGGTGAGCGCGCGGGCGAGGTCGCTGGCGGCGAAATCTTCGGCTTCGGCGTGACGCCAGAGAATCAGATCCATGTGTGTCTCCTTGACTCTGGTTGCGGCGGATGAGCTGCGCGGGTTTTCGCTCACTGTCGCATGCGGGCCTGGTTATTCGCAAGCCGAGGCTTTGGGGAGGTGGCTGGCGGCTTCGCAGTGAAGCATGCAGCGAACCACGCATGCGTGCGACGCGTACTGGAAGCAAAGGCAAAAAAGCAAAAACCCGCGAAGCCGGAGGCTACGCGGGTTTCGTATTGCTTTTCGTGGTCGGAGCGAAAGGATTCGAACCTTCGACCCTCTGATCCCAAATCAGATGCGCTACCAGGCTGCGCTACGCTCCGACGAATCCGGGATTCTACGGGGTAGAGCGCGTCAGCGTCAACCATGAATTGCGCTGGACTGAAAAACAGGTTCAACCTGCGGGTTCAACGGTGCGCTATATGCGTCCCATCAGCAGCAACACAATCACGATGATCAGCACGACGCCGACCAGGCCGGTCGGCCGATAGCCCCAGCCGCTGCTGTACGGCCAGCTCGGCAACGCGCCGATCAGCAGCAGGATGAGCACGATAAGCAGTATGGTTCCGACGGTCATTCGAGTTCTCCCTGTCTGGCCCTAGAGATGGCTGGGCCGCATCGTTGGTTCGGCGCATGCGCGCCGGGACAATTGACGCGCACCACGCGCGCCTTGCAGGCTGATGGTCAGCAAGGCATGTGCCTGTGAAGAGGCAGGCAAGGACAAGTCAACGCCGAGCGCTCAGGCGCGTTTCGCGCAGTGGCGCGCAAATGAGCGGAAAGCGTGACCAGGAAGAGGAAAACCTGCGCACGTCGGGCGTATTCGTGACGCTGGTGCGTGTGGGAACTGTTGGCGCGGGGATGCGGCGCTGTACCCAGTGCTTATCGTGGGGCAAGTGACAATCAGCAAGCGTGAACTCGTGCGCGCCGTCGATTGTCGGCGCACGAGTTCACGCGGCGCAGCGCGCCGCCGTGGTCAACTGAAGTTCCATACCGCTTGCGTTGTCGTGGCGATGACGGCCGAACACTTCCGCTGCATAGTCGAGACAGCTTCAACCACCCCGACGCAGCGGATCAATCAAGCCAATCACTCGCGACACATTCAAGCGCAACAGGCAGCCCGTTTTTGTCCCGACTAATGCCGCGGGCGCCTCCAATGCGGCATATGCAAGTGCTGCTGAGTCAGCCAGTGATGCAGCATCCCTTCGCCATCGTGTTCGCGCCTGTACGTTCTCGATTCGAAAATCGACAGGGCGATCAGGACGATCAAACCTATTGCAAGTCCGACCAGACCCGCGATCGATTCAGCGTTCATGGCAGTCTCCTATCACCTGCGGCTGTCACTTCATAGTAGGACACACATCGCGAAATGGCAGGGGCGCACAGCACGCCGTAACGTCGCGGATCACGCTTTGCAGGTAGACTCTCGGCCCTCGGGTTGCCGCCGGGTTGCTTCCTGGCTGCCGTTACTGATTCTGTTTGGAGAGACGACTGTCTATGATCCGCGTTCCGATGATTGCATTGTTGCTGTTTGCCGGCCTGGCCGGGTGTGCGGACAATCCGTCCGGTCATCACGGCAAGCCGCCGCAAGATCCCGCCGACTATCACGGCGTGCCGACCGACACGACGCCACCGTCGATGGTCCCTGCGCCGGCTGCGCCTTGACGAGCGCCGCGCGAAACAGAGAGGCGAAGCAGAAAGGCGCAGCAGAAATGAGCAGCAGAAAGGCGAAGCACCGGCGCGGGCACGCCGGGTGCTTCTGACCCGCGCTGACTGTTCGCGCGGAGAGCGCGGGCTGAAGTCATTCTAGGGCGAGCCTGGCGGGCCATCTGTATGCGCTTGTTTCAAGCCGTAACCGGGTGCCGCAGGGCAGGGCGACGGTAGCGCAGCGCGTCCCGGCGCGATGCCGCCCTTCAGGCGCCTCACGCGCGAGGCTCAAGCCCTCGCGGCCGCCACTCCACGCACCACCCCCGGCAAATACCGCGCGAGCGTGACGCCGCGTGCGGCCATGAAGATCAGCATCGCGGCCCACAGCCCGTGATTGCCGTGCAGCGCCAGCAATGCCGACGACACAGCCACGAACACCGCCAGCGACACGATCATCGACACCATCAGTTCGCGCGTGCGGGTCGCGCCGATGAACACGCCGTCGAGCAGAAAGCCCCACACGGAAATCACCGGCGAGAGCGCGGCCCACGGCAGATACGTTTCAGCCGCGACGCGCACGGCCGCCTGGTCGGTCAAACGTTCGACGATCCACGCGCCCGCGCCCCAGTACACCAGCGCGAAGCCCAGCGCGCCGAGCGCGGACCACAGCGCGGTGACCTTGACTGCCTGCGCGAACGCGTGCCGGTCGCGTGCGCCGATCGCCGCGCCGACGAGCGCCTCGGCGGCGTGCGCGAAGCCGTCGAGCCCATAGGCCATGAAGGTCTGAAAATTGAGCAGCAGCGCATTCGCGGCGAGGGTCGCATCGCCTTGCCGCGCGCCCAGATGGGCGAACCAGCCGAACGACGAGAGCAGGCACAGCGTGCGCACGAAGATGTCGCGATTGAGCACGACCAGACGCTTGAGTGCCGCGGTGTCGAACAACGCGGCGCGCCTGAGCGCGGGCAGGCCGCGCGGTCTGCCGTGCCAGAGCAGCGCGGCGCCGAGCACGAAGCCGAGCGCGTCGGCGGTGGCGGTGGCCGCACCGATACCGGCCACGCCCCAGTGGAACAGATACACGTACAGCAGCACCGCGACGATGTTCACACTGTTGATGAACACCTGCGAGAGCAGCGCGAGCCGCACGCGCTGCGTGCCGAGCAGCCAGCCGAGCACCACGTAGTTGCCGAGCGCGAGCGGTGCGGCCCAGATGCGCGCGTGGCAGTAAATGCGCGCGTGACGCTGTACGGCGTCGCTGCCGCCGATCAGGCGCAATGCGTAATCGATCAACGGCAGCTGCAGCGCCAGCACCGCGGCGCCGATCGCACCCGCCATCAGCAGCGCGCGGATCACGGTGTTGCGCAACTCGGCCTGGTCATCCGCGCCGTGCGCCTGCGCGACGAGCCCCGTGGTGCCCATGCGCAGGAAGCCGAAGCCCCAGAACACGAAGTTGAAGAACAGTCCGCCGAGCGCGACGCCGCCGAGGTACGACGCGCTGTCCAGATGGCCGGCGACGGCGGTGTCGACCGCGCCGAGTATCGGTTGCGTCAGGTTGGCGAGGACGATCGGAAACGCCAGCGTGAGCACGCGCCGGTGCCAGCGCACCGGCACGGCGGACGCGGGCGCGTCGGCGCCGCGCGCGGTGTCGCTCAAGTGCGTTCCTGCACGCACACCCACGGCGACACGACCACTGCCCACAGGTCGGGGTCGCGCGCGGCGAAATCGGCGGCGGTTTCCGCCTGCACGCGCTCGACGAGCCCGGCAGACAGCCATTGCGCAATCTGGGTGGTGTCGTCGCTGGCGATCGCTTCGGCGACGCTCACCAGGTCGAGGTCGCGTGCGACGCGCAGCAGCATGCCGCGAGCAAAAAAGCGTTCGAGTTCGGTCCAGCCGATTTTGGCGGTCTCGCCGAGCAGCTTGGCGTACAGCGGGCTATGGGGGGCGTCGTTGGAAGTCATCTTAAGCGGGGGTCGGACGGGGCCGTTACTATAAACCATCGACGCGAGCCGCCACGGCGGCGCGCGTTCCGGTACGCTTGGGGCCTTTCGAAACGGATTCTGAACCTTCATGTCACTGGATTCAACGACGCCGTCCGCGGGCCCGCAAGGCGGCGCAGTGAGCGACGCCACGCTCACGCGCGCAGAGGTGGAGCGCCTGATCGCAGCAGGCAATGGCCGTGAGGGCGGCAACCACACACCGCTGCATTTCACCGACTGCGATTTCGAGGGCGTCGATCTATCGCGGCTCGATCTGCGCGGCGCCGAGTTTCATCGTTGCACGATCGTCGAGACTTCGTTTTTCGGCGCGGCGCTCGCCCATACCCGCTGGGTGCGTTGCCGCGGCCGCGAGGCGGATTTCGCGTCCGCCGATCTGGTCGATGCCGTGTTCCAGTCGAGCGATCTGAACAACACCAGCTGGCGGCGCGCGAAGCTCGCTTCCGCGTCGTTCCGTGGCTGCAAGCTGACCGGCGCGAACTTCGAGGCGTGCACGGCGCTGGGCCTGAGCTTCGCCGAAACGCTGCTGGTCGGCGCGCATTTGCGCGGCCTGTCGTTTCGCAAGGCCACGCTGCAGCAACTGGATTTCTCCGACGCCGACCTCGCCGGGGTCGATTTCCGCGAAGCGGTGTTCGACGGCGGCAGTCTGAAGGATGCGCACCTGAAGGGCGCGCGTTTCGACGGAGCGGACCTGCGCGACGCGGATTTGAGCGGTGTGCGGCTCATCGATGCGGCGCTTTTCAAAGGCGCGACGATTTCGCATCAGCAGGCCGCCGTGCTCGTCACCGAACTGGGTTTGCGAGTCTTGTAAATGTGGCCTCCTAACTCGAGTGCCTGTTGCCGGATGGCTACCTCGCGGTAGCCTGTTATGTCATTTTCGAAAAAAGCGTAGCTTGAATTCGCGCTCGCAATTTGTCGGTTGATTTAATGGCATTATATTTGTCGGTTGATTTGATAGAATTATTATTCCGCTATCCGCGAATCTCCCCCGTTGTGAAATCAATTGTTAATTCGCCGGATTAACAGAGGTTAATGGTTGGTTTCGTGCGTTGCCGCACCAAGTTAAGATCGGCCATTAAACGTCATATTTATGCGGGACGAGGTAGTTAAAATCGGCCAACCGTTTTTCGTCTGGCCATTGTGGCGGGGTCGAACCAGATCGTTGCGGTGCGCGCCCCTCAGGTTCGATTGAGGAATCCGGCCCACGGGATTTAATGTGCGTTAATCTGAATGTAAGGCATATTTGGCCGGTTCAACTCCGACATTTTTGATTCACTTAAGGCGGAATCGGTGCGCCTTGGCACATTGAGGGCGCAATTAAGAGATTGCGCTTGTAAATGGGGATTGTTAGATTTCGTTCTGGCGCATGGTGAACCGGTCCTTTGCCGATATGCGCCGAACCCCCGTTAGCCCGGCCTCGTGCCGGGCTTTTTTTTGGTGCGCCGAGCATGCACAACAGCTTGGGGGTGCGAGTCCCCTGTCCAACCTGATGGTGGTGAAGGACTAGCGAAACGCAAGGGCGTCGTCGTGAGGCGGGGTCTGAAGG
>NZ_VTUZ01000032.1 GCF_008369935.1 Paraburkholderia panacisoli
GTTACGTTGTCAGAGCCGCTCTTGATTCAGGCTCCTAGATTCACCGGGTGACACCGGTGGTTCACTCCTTCAATGCGGCGAGAAGGGCGAACAACTTCTGTAAGCGACTTCGTGTCGCACCTCAACAATATTGTTCAGATATTTGTTCTGCCGAACCTTGATCGGCGTTGCGCGTTCGGCACTAAGCGCTTCGAGCGCGGCCAGGTTGGCGCCGCTCATGTCCACCGTAATCGTCGTGGGCTCGCCGTTCTGGTCGATCGCCTTGCTGAAATAACGAAAAGCAGCCGCCTTGTCACGGTGGGCTCGCAGCAGGAAGTCAACCGTATTGCCCTCCTTGTCGACGGCGCGGTACAAATACTTCAATTGGCCTTTGACCTTGACGTAGGTCTCATCGACGCGCCAGCTCCTGCCCACCGCACGCCTGTGTTGGTGAAACGCTTTTTCCAACAGCGGCACGGGCTTAATGACCCAGCGATGTACGCTCGAATGATCCACATCGATTCCCCGCTCGGCCATCATCTCTTCGAGGTTGCGCAGGCTCAACGAATACACCCACATACCAGCGCACGCACAGCAGAATCACGTCCATTGGGTAGCGCAGTCGCTTCAGTACCTTGCCAATGCCAGCGGGCAGCGTCTTGCGTAGCGTCTTCTGCGTCCCGGTCATCGTGTTCGTCATCGGTGTCAGGCTGCGAATTTTACGGCAGCGCTTAATGCGACACAGCCAACTTCCCCTGATCCCGCGCAAAGTCATGACCTGCGAAGCGCTCCTGGTTCCCGCTCACTGGTCATGCTAACAACTCCGCGGCCTTATAGCGGGTCGTCAGGCTGTTGAGGCAGGTCCTCAAGCGCCCCCGCGTTCTCATACAGTTTGAGCAGCATGGAGCGAAGCACCTGAACATCGCTTGGGGCGAAGTCGCGAAGGAGCACCGCCTCATGTCGCTTTGCGACAGGAACGATACGCAGCGCAAGTGCTTCCCCCTTTATCGTCAGGGCGATCCTGATCGACCGTCCATCAGTCGAACTCCTCTCGCGTCTTACCAGTTCTTGACTCTCAAGACGGTCAACGATCCTGGACAGCGCTGAAATATCAGATGACGCATGTACCGACAGCTCAGACACCGTCTGATGCGGCACGTACAACAGCGAGGCACAGACTCGCCACTCGCTGAGATTCAGGCCAAACGCTTTCAGTGCCTTTGCGAACGAATTTCCCATCCTGCTTCCGGCGCGTGTCAATAGGAAGGGAATCGCCTGTTCGAGCTCTTGTGGTCGCTTCGGTGTCTTCATGATTGTTGGTGGGTTGAGGGTTTACGCGAGTTTTCGTATTTGAAAAATCAAATATACTCCATCGTAATGTATTTGATTAATCAAAGAAATGCCATCCGGGCGAACGCGGATAGCCCGCGCGTTTCTTCCTACTTGAGCAAGGCGTCATACGCTGAATCGGAGCAGATTGATGAGAAACAAGATCGCGCTTGAAGAGCACTTTGCAATCGATCTGACGATCGAGCAGTCGAAAGGTTATGCCCCCTCCCACGTCTGGGAGATGCTGAAGTCGAATCTGATGGACATCGAGCAGCAACGACTCGAACGGATGGAGCAGGGCGGAACCGAGTATTCAATTTTGTCGCTCAACTCGCCTGGCATCCAGGGTATTCCGGACATCAAGGAGGCCATTGATGTTGCGAGGCGGGCCAATGATGTTCTCGCGGAACATGTTGCCCGTCATCCGTCCCGCCTGGGCGGATTCGCTGCGTTGCCGATGCAGGATCCCGAAGCTGCGGCACGTGAGCTCGAGCGCAGCGTGAAGGAGCTGGGATTCCATGGCTTCATGGTGAATGGCTTTTCGCAGGTGGGCGATGCGGAGAATGTCGTGTACTACGATGCCTCGCGGTTCGCCGATTTCTGGGCGAGCGCAGCGGCGCTCGGCAAGCCTTTCTATATGCATCCTCGGGACCCGTTGCCGTCGCGCGAACCGATCTACGACGGTTTTCCATGGTTGACGGCGGCGACGTGGGCGTTCGCGGTCGAAACGAGCATTCATGCGTTGAGACTGATGACGTCGGGTCTCTTCGACCGCCATCCCGGGCTACAGATGATTCTTGGTCATCTTGGCGAGGGGATTCCGTTCAACGTCTGGCGTGTCGACCATATTCTCCGGAAGGCGCCGCGAGGTCTGCCCTGCAAGCGAACGGTGGGCGAATATCTGCGGGAGAACGTCTATTTGACGACGAGCGGAAACTTCAGAACGCAGACGCTTCTATCGACGATGCTGGAAGTTGGCAGTGACCGGATCATGTATTCGGTCGACTACCCGTTTGAAATGCATGACGAGGCATCACAGTGGTTTGACACATGCTCGATTAGCGAAACCGACCGCGTGAAGATTGGGCGGGAAAACGCACGACGTCTGTTCGGTCTTGAGTGATACGAGGAACTGGAGAAATACGTATGGTCATGACCGAGTTGGCGCCAGCAGGGGTATGGCATAACAAGATCTTCAGCGGCGGATGGAAAGCGGGAGGCGCGGGTACAATCCCCGTGACTGAGAAGGCGACCGGCGAGGTAATGGGCTCGACTGGTTGCGCGTCGGTCGCCGACGTGTCCGCTGCCGCGGCGATTGCAACCGACGCGCAACAGGCCTGGGCAGCGACACCAGGGCCTCAGCGAGGAGATATTTTGCGCGAGGTTGCTCGTCTGCTGGATGTTCACCGGGACGAGATCGCTCGTCAGATCGTTCGGGAGACGGGATCGATACGGCCGAAGGCGCAACTGGAGGTGAAACTGGCGATACGCGAGATTCTCGAAGGCGCAGCGCTAGCGAGCCAGCCAACTGGAATGATTACGACGAGCGACGTGAAGGGGCGGCATAGCATCGCACGCCGGATTCCCATGGGCGTGGTCGGGGTCATTACTCCGTGGAATTCTCCGTTCATACTCGCGGCGCGAGCGATTGCACCAGCGCTGGCGACCGGCAACGCAGTGTTGCTCAAGCCCGATCCTCAAACGCCAGTAAGCGGTGGTGTCCTGTATGCGCGACTGTTTGAAGCTACGGGGTTGCCTGATGGGTTATTCCATGTCCTTCCCGGTGGCGCGGAAACGGGTGACGCGATGGTCCGGGAGCCGCTTGTCAACATGATCAGCTTCACGGGCTCCACACGGGTGGGGCAAGTGATCGGCGCCGTTGCAGGCGGCTTGCTCAAGCGCGCGAGCCTCGAACTCGGCGGCAAGAATCCCTACATCGTGCTTGACGACGTCGATGTCGAAGCAGCGGCTAGCGCTGGAGCATGGGGATCGTTTTTGCATCAGGGGCAAGTCTGCATGTCTGCAGGCCGGCATCTTGTTCAGGAGAGCATTGCTGACGCGTACGTTGAAAGCCTTGTCCGGCGAACCAGGGCGCTAACGGTTGGCGACCCTTCCAGGGACGATGTCCATCTTGGTCCCCTTATCAATGAACGGCAGGCCGCAAACGTCGATCGCATCGTAGCGGACTCGGCAAGCAAGGGCGCGAAGATTCTCGCGGGCGGCTCCCGCGACGGGCTGTTTTTCGAACCGACGGTCATGGTAGACGTCGCGCCACAAATGCCTGCGTTCGAGGAAGAGATCTTCGGTCCTGTCGCCGCGGTAACGGTGTTCAAGGACGATGACGAAGCGGTCAGGCTGGCCAATCAGAACCGCTACGGCCTGGTTGCGGCAGTGGCTTCCTCCGATTTGCGCCGCGCCCAGCGGATTGCGGACCGACTGCATGCCGGCATCGTCCACATCAATGATCAGACCGTCATGCACGAGGTGTTTGGGCCGATGGGCGGTCTCGGCTTATCCGGCAATGGGCATAACTACAGCACGCTGACCAACGCCGACCAGTTCATGGAATGGCAGTGGGTGACGAGCCGAGAAGACCTTCCTGCTTATTCATTCTAGAGACCTGTTGCGCCGGGCTAGCCGGATACAGGCAAGCAACCTGCATTGTCCGGCGTCTACGCCGAGAACCCATTGACGGATGATTTCATGCTCAAACGAAACGAGGTGAATAATTGATCTCAGATACAGTACAGCGAGTTGAAGAGACGCATTCTTCGATCGTTGACATTAGCGCGCTGATCGATAGCCAGCCACTGAGTACCTTCCAGAAATGGATCATGGTCATGATCGGCTGTTCGGTGGTGATGGACGGATTCGACGTGCAGACGATGGGTTTCGTCGCGCCCGCGATTGTGCAGGCGTGGCGCATCAACCCGGCAGATCTCGGACCCGTTTTCGGTGCCGGGTTAATGGGGATGCTCGCGGGCTCAATCGTTCTCGGCGCGATGGCCGACCGGGTGGGGCGTCGGCCGGTCTTGATTGGAGCGACTGTGTTCTATGGGCTATGCATGCTCGCCACCACCCTTGTCCAGAGTGTCCCGGAGTTCCTTGTCATTCGTTTCATGACCGGTGTCGGCATCGGTGGCGTGATGGGTAACGCTATCGCACTGGTCAGCGAGTACAGTCCGCGGAAACATCGGGCGTCGTTGATGACGTGGGTCTCATGCGGCTTCACGGGTGGCGCAATCGCCGGAGGGTTTCTCTGTGCAGCACTGCTGCCGTCGATGGGGTGGAGGTCAGTATTCCTCGTCGGGGGGATATTGCCCATCGTCATTGCCGTCGCGATGGCCAGGTATCTGCCAGAATCGCTCCAGTTGCTGGTGCTCAAACAGCGCAGTCCGGAGAGGATTGCTCAGTTGCTGGGACAAATCGCGCCGGGCGTGCCGGTCGGTCCAGATACCCGCTTTACCGTATTCGGACGGACGCACGCGAAGGCCTCCGTTGGCGAGCTCTTTCGCCATGGCCGCGGCACGATCACGCTGCTGCTGTGGGGCATCAACTTCGCGAACCTGCTCGTTCTCTTTTTCCTGTCGAACTGGCTTCCGATGCTTTCCTTGCGAGTCGGCCACGGTGTGTCGACGGCTGTGCTCCTCGGTACATCATTGCAGATCGGCGGTACCGCGGGTGCGCTGCTGATGGGCCCGTTGATGGACCGCTTTGGCTTCTACCGTGTGTTGGTGCTCAGCTTCCTGGTGGCGACGATTTCCGTATCGTCCGTCGGGCTCCCTGATATGTCGGCGGGATTGCGCTTTGCCGTCGTAGTGATAAGCGGAATCTGCATTGTGGGTGGGCAGCCAGCCGTCAATGCGCTGACCGCGACACTCTATCCAACCTCGCTGCGCGCCACCGGGGTTGGCTGGAGTCTGGGAATTGGCCGGGCGGGTTCAATTATCGGTCCTGTAGTGGCCGGGCAACTGATCAATCTGCAGTGGTCGAACACCGCGTTGTTTGTCGCGGCGGCGGTGCCCGCTCTGGCATCGTGTTTGATGCTTGTTTTCCTCAGCCGCGCTGCGGGGAAAAGTCGGATCGATTGCGTAGAGTGTTAGCTGGTTAAGCCAGATCCAGAGAGGCGTTTTTTCGGCAATTAAAGTAGTCATACTAAATAAATCGCTGGAAGGCGGATCCTGAAGTGGGCTTATCCACATAAAGAAAAGTGGATGGATGGACAGTCAAGGAAGAGACATGGGCATTTCGATCACAGTGAATGGCAAGCGACACCTTCTGGCCGCAGCGGCTGAAACGCCACTGCTCTACGTGCTGCGCAACGATCTTCAGTTGAACGGTCCGAAGTTCGGCTGTGGCGAGGCGCAGTGTGGCGCGTGCACGGTGATGCTCGACAACGATGCGACGCGCTCATGCGTTTTCCCGGTTGGTGCGGTAGGCAAGGCTCAGGTGACCACAATCGAAGGTCTGGGCCACGGCGAGCGGCTTCATGCGTTGCAGAAGGCCTTCCTCGCCGAGCAGGCCGCACAGTGCGGCTATTGCTCGAGCGGGATGTTGATAGCCGCGAAAGCGCTGCTGGAACGAAATCCCGCTCCGGACCAGGCGACCATACGGCGCGAGATGGCGGGCCAGAAATGCCGCTGCGGCGCGCACAACCGGATTGTCCGTGCGATCCAGCGTGCCGCGAAGGAGTTGCGCGGATGAATACTTTCAACCTTTCCCGGCGTGCATTCGGCAAGCTGGCTGGGGCGGTAGTCGCGACGTTTTCGCTTGCTCCCTTCTCGGAGTTTGCGTGGGGCGAGCCTGATCTCCCCGTCGACCTTCGTGCCAATCGCAGGCTTGATGGTTGGATCCGAGTCGACGAAGAGGGCACGGTCACGATTTTCACAGGAAAAGCCGAGCTGGGGCAGGGTATTCTCACCGCCCTCTCACAGATCGCTGCTGATGAACTCGATGTGAATCTGGCTCGCGTACGCATGATTTCCGCAGATACGGCCCGCAGTCCGAACGAGAACTACACCTTTGGTAGCCAATCGGTCGAGCAAGGCGGGGCGGCGTTACGCGCTGCCGCTGCGCATGCGAGGGCGGTGCTGGTCGGAGCCGCTTGCCAACGGCTCAGGGTTTCCGAGGTGGATATTCGTGTCGAAGACGGCGTGATTCTTGTCGGTGACGGTCGGCGTATCACTTACGCGGACATAGCGAGGGATGAACGTGAGCTTTTCGCGCGCGATATTGCTCCAGGCGTTACGCCTAAGCACCCGTCGGAATACAAGCTGGTCGGCAAGTCAGTGCCGCGCTTTGATTTGGCGGCAAAGTTCACCGGCGGCGCGGCATTCGTTCAGGATATGCGCCTGCCGGGCATGCTTTTTGGCCGTATCGTGCGACCCCCGAGGTACGGCGCACAGCTTGTTTCAGTTAGCGCGGCATCTGTCGCGGGGCTTCCAGGTGTAGTGGCCGTTGTACGCGATGGCAACTTCCTCGGTGTTGTCGCCGAGCGGGAAGAGCAGGCGATCGCAGCGCGTCGCGCACTGATTGAAGCATCGCAGTGGAGCGCGGACTTCGTCGCGCTGCCGGACGTCGATCATCTCCAATCGGTGCTGCCTCAATTGCGCAGCGAAGACAAGACAATTAGCGAAGCGGGACGCGATACACCAGCGCCTGATATCGCAATGCAACTGGAAGCTACCTACTCCCGTCCGTACCTTTCACATGCTTCCATTGGCCCCTCGTGTTCCGTTGCGCTGCTCAAGAACGCGCACATGACCGTCTGGTCCCACACGCAGGGCGTGTTTCCGCTGCGCGGCAATCTTGCAACGGTGCTCGAAATGCCCGCAAACGCAGTCGACGTCGTGCACGTTCCCGGTTCAGGCTGTTACGGGCATAACGGCGCTGATGACGTAGCGCTTGATGCGGCGCTCCTTGCCCGTGAGGTCGCAGGGCGTCCTGTGAAGGTTCAATGGATGCGCGATGACGAATTCGCCTGGGCACCAATCAGCCCGGCAATGGTCATGCGGGCGAGGGCGGCCCTGTCCATAGATGGCCGGATTGTCGACTGGAACTATGAGGTGTGGAGCAATTCGCACGCAATGCGGCCTGGCCAAGCCGGTGGCGTGAATCTGCTGGCTGCCTGGCACCTTGCGAAGCCGTTTCAGCCGTCGCCACCGCCGGAGATTCCGCAGCCCTACGGCAACGGCGACCGCAATGCGGTGCCAGTCTATGATCTGCCGCGCAGGAGAGTGACCAACCATCTGCTGCTGGACGCGCCCATCCGCACGAGTTCACTGCGCACGCTGGGAGCGTACGGAAACGTGTTTGCGATCGAATCGTTCATGGACGAACTGGCTCTCACGGCAAACGCCGACCCGGTCGCATTTCGCCTGGCGCACCTGAGTGATCCGCGTGCGATCGCGGTAGTGCGGGCGGCGGCAAACCGGTCTGAATGGCAGCCCGGGTCGAAAGGCGACGGGCAGCGCGGACGCGGCTTCGCATACTCACGGTACAAGAACATTGGAGCCTACGCGGCGACTGTCGTCGACGTGCACGTTGACCGCTCCATCGGAGTAGTCAGCGTGACAAACGTGACTGCTGCCATCGACGTGGGCCGCGTGATCAATCCCGACGGCGTGAAGAACCAGATCGAGGGCGGCATCGTGCAGGCACTGAGTTGGGCGCTCAAGGAACGTGTCATGTTCGATCGAAAAGAGATTGCCACGCGCCGTTGGCAGGACTATCCGATCCTGTCCTTTGCGGAGGTGCCTCCGATCGATGTCGTGGTGCTGGAAGGTTCCAATGAAGCTTCGCTTGGCGCGGGCGAATGCTCACTCGGTCCGACGGGCGCTGCGCTGGCGAATGCTGTGGCGAATGCAACCGGCGTCCGCTTACGGGAGCTGCCTTTGACGCCGAATAAGGTTCTGGCACGTCTTGTGTGACGCTCTGCCTATAAGTTGATCAGGTGATCTTCAAAATAGTTTGTAGTGCGAATCACGACGCGACGCAGAGAAGGTCGGTCAGGTAGATGGGAGATGCAAAACGGAGGCCGGATATGAAAACTCAAGTCGTCATCGTTGGAGCCGGACCGGTAGGACTCACGCTCGCAATCGACCTCGGCATGCGCGGCATAGAGTGTTTGCTCGTCGAGCAAAAGGCGGAACCGCAGTTTTTGCCGAAAATGGAGCGTTGCAACGCGCGGACCATGGAGATTTTCCGGCGGCTCGGTATCGCGGACCGTATTAGAGCTGCCGGCATGCCCCAAGACGTTCCGATGGACATCCAGATCATCCGCTCCATGACGGAGCCGGCGATCCTGCGCTTGCCCTATCCATCCGTGGCGGAGGCTCGCTTGCTCACGCGCGAGAGTGACGATGGCAGCCTGCCGCTCGAACCCTATCAGCTCATCTCGCAGTACACCCTGGAGCCGCTTCTTCTGGGGGTGGCCGAGCAATTGCCCACAGTCACGGTGATGCGGAGTACGACATTTCTGGAATTCACCGAACGGGCGGGAAGTGTTCTGGTGACGGTCAAGGACCCGGACGGCGTGAGAAGGACGCTGGAGGCTGCCTACCTCGTGGGTTGCGACGGTGGCGCGAGCCGCGTACGCAAGCAACTGGGCATCCGTTTGGAGGGCGAGGGCGACATTGCACGACTGAGGCAGGGCCTGTTCTACTGCGAGCAACTTTATGAGCGGCTGCCAATGGGCAACGGACCACGCCGCGGGCGGCACTATCTGGTAGCGGGCGGTCCGCCCACCTTCATGATCATGCAGGACTCGACGCGCCACTGGACGATCCATTCTGCCGTCGAGAGCGACGAGGAGATGCGACGGAGTTTCGAGCGAATCATCGGGGTACCGCTGCCCTACGATATGCTGCATTGCGGGGAATGGCGACAGAATCTGCTGCTGGCCGAACGCTATGGAAAGGGCAGGGTGTTTCTCGCGGGCGACGCGGCGCACCTCGTGATTCCGACGGGCGGTCTAGGCATGAACACAGGCGTTGGCGATGCCACCGATCTTGCCTGGAAGTTGGCGGCCACGCTGCAAGGTTGGGGCGGCCCGGGGTTGCTGGCCTCCTATGAAGCAGAACGTCGCCAGATTGGTGAGCGCGTCGTCGGCGCATCGCGCTACGCGTCGCTGGGTTACCGAGCCTGGTTGACCGAGGTGCGTCCGGAGATCGCAGACGATACCCCCGCGGGGGCGTCTGCTCGTGCTCACGTCGCCGAGGTCGCGAACGTCGAGCAGCGCAAGTCGAACGAGATGATCGGCGCCGAGCTTGGCTATCGCTATGTGGATTCGTCCATTATCGACAATGTGCCGGGCGGCCCGCAGCACGATCTGCGTGCCTATCTTCCCACTACCTGGCCGGGGGCGCGGCTTCCACACATGTGGCTCAACGACGGAAGCGCCATCCAGGACCGACTACGGTCGGACCGCTACACGTTGATCGACGTTGCGGGCGCCCACGATGCGAAACCGCTTCGCGCCGCGTTCGAAGCATTGGGCGCGCCGCTCGATGTGCTCGTGGTCCCGGACTCCGCGCTTCGCGCCGTCTATGAGCGCGACCTCATTCTCGTTCGGCCTGACATGCATGTCGCCTGGCGCGGCGACCGTCTCCCGCAGACCGTCGATGGGCTCGCCTCGAGAGTGACCGGACATAGCTACATGAACCGCGCCTCGTGTTTAACGGGCAGCCGCTGAACGAGCCGGCCCAGATCAAATCGACAGTCGGTCAGTCATCCGGATGCGCTGCATCACCATGTGCCTAGCCGATGACGGGGCTCGACCATACGTCCAATCAGAGCAGTTACGAGAATGCAATGACAATGGAGACGGAGAATAAATGAGTACACGGTTGAGTCAGGCCAGCGGTGAGCTCTCATGGCGTCGGATGGTCCAGTGGGGGTTCGCGTCGCTGGCGGCATGCATCTCGGGGGCGTCATATGCGCAAAGCTCTGTCACCCTGTATGGGATCATAGATACCGGCATTGAATATGTGACGAATGTCGGTCCTCATAAGGCCAGTTCGGTGCACATGCCGACTCTCACCGCTTCGCAACCATCGCTGTGGGGCCTGCGAGGCAAAGAGGATCTGGGCGGGGGGCTTGGCGCCCTGTTCGTATTGGAGTCGGGCTTTGCCCCGGGACAGGGCACGCTGAATCAAGGGGGGCGTCTGTTTGGCAGGCAGGCCTATGTCGGTATTTCGGGGTGGTGGGGTACGTTGACGCTCGGTCGCCAATATTCGCAGATCCTTTGGGCGGTATTGACAGGCGACACCCTCGCGCCGAACATCTACGCCGCTGCCGATCTTGATCCCTACCTGACCCAGCCGCGAGTTGACAACGCGATCGCCTACACCTTCACGGCATCGGGGCTGACCGTGGGCGTGACGTATTCGTTCGGACGGGACGCGGTGGATAGTGCGGCGGCCGGAGGTTGCGCTGGCCAATCGCCGACCGATTGGCGGGCCTGCAAGGCGATGTCCGCCATGGTGAAGTATGACGCGGGACAGTGGGGCGTCGCGTCGGCCATCGATCGCAACTATGGTGGTGGCGGTGCCGGCTCGCCTCTGCCCAGTAGTTCGCAAACCGATACGCGCGCCGTGATCGACGGGTACATCAAGTTTGATAAGGCGACACTCGGGGCGGGGTTCCTCCATCGAATCAATCACGGTGCGCAGACCCCGACCGTTTTCGATGCAACGAGCAACTACTGGTGGATCGGCGGATCTTATTTGCCCAGTCCAGCTATTGCTCTCGACGCCCAGTTCGGCCATATAACCGTAAGCAGTAGAGACGCGGGAGGCTCTGTGATTGCAGCGCGCGCGATGTACTTCCTGTCCAAGCGCACCTCAGTGTACGTCACCGCGGGGCATG
This sequence comes from Paraburkholderia panacisoli, assembly GCF_008369935.1. Classification (GTDB taxonomy): domain Bacteria; phylum Pseudomonadota; class Gammaproteobacteria; order Burkholderiales; family Burkholderiaceae; genus Paraburkholderia; species Paraburkholderia panacisoli. Next base: position 11,176 of record NZ_VTUZ01000032.1, read on the forward strand.
TATTTAACCAGCACAACGCAGCGTTCTCAATTGACGGTGGTGTGATCCCGCCGACTTCGACGCCGTTGCCAGGCGTGGATCAAACGGGTGCGATGGTGGGTATTCGCCACCAGTTCTAAATGGATCGAGGGCGCTCGAACGGCGTTGCGACGAAAACTGGATCCTTATTTTGGCACCCAGTGCAGGATTCTCCGGCGTACAGCAAATGATGGTTGGATTGCGCGTACGCAAGAGTCTCGCATCGCCGCTTATATGTCGCCAGTAGAAACGCACATACGTCTCAAGCACCCCGGAAGCAGCCACTGATGGCGCGCCCGCGGGAGTGGCAGATACGGGGCCACAAAGGGACGGCCAAGGGTCTCCAACGAATGACCGCTTGCTCGGGGCGGACGTCCAAAAAAGGTTACGCCGCGCCCGTATCGTCGGCGGGACGCTTCTTCGCATGCGGCTTCACGACCTTTTTCACCGAGCGTGTGGTCGCCGGGGTGGTGCTCTCGTCGAAAGCGGTCAGCCCCGCCAGGATGAAACTGAGCAGGCCTTGGCGCCATTGTTCGAACGGCACTTTGCGAATCAGGCTGGGTCCGGTCGGGCGATCGCTATAGAACATGCTGAGACCGTGAACGGCGGACCAGGCACAGCGCACCTTCAATTCGCTGAAGCGCTCACTCACACCGAGCTCGTCGAAATAGTCTTTCACGGCGCCATGCAGCAGTTCATACGATGCGTTGCCCGCCGCAAGCAGGTCGGGATAGTGTTCCTTGCCGACGATCTGCGGGCCGAACATAAGAAAGAACAACGCGGGCTGCTCAATCGCGAACTCAATGTAACCATCCATGACGTAGAGCAGGCGGGTCTCGGCTGTCATGCCGGACGATAGCCGCGCCCGGCGAACGGCAACCAACTCCAGGAAGCCTTCGGTCGCAATCGCAGCGAGCAACCCTTCCTTGTCCGCGAACTGGTTCCGCGGTGCGCCGTGCGACACGCCGGCCATGCGCGCGGCAGACCGCAACGTCAGTCCGTGGATGCCTTCGCTCGACAGGATTTCCCTGCCACAGCGGATCATCTCTTCGCGTAGATTGCCGTGATGATACGGGCGTTGAACAGAAGCGGAGGAAGCTTTCGTCATGGCAGAGTTGCGGTTCAGTATCGTATTCGAGGGGAGTCAAGTTTAACGCGAACGCCCCCCGTGGCAGAAGTCGTCCACGTGAGGCATGCTCGCCGGAACGAAATGTCATGTCGACGCTTCTCGTACTTGACGACCGATGACGTAAACACGCTGAGAGCGTTGGCAACGGCTGCATTCCTTTCACCGTCTTTCGAGGCAGCCAGCAGGACCGAGGTTAATAATGCCCCTGATTGCCTCGGTCGTCGACGCGAATATCCGCGACTGGAAGGTGAGCCGTGCTCTGTGTATCGGCGAATATCTGCAACCGACCCCGCCGGATAGCGTCGCTGCGCAGATTGTTTTTTTGAATCTTCCCGACAGAAGTCTTTGGAATCGAGTCGACGAAAGAGAACTGCTAGGGTACCGCCGCGCGCTCGAGAATGACTTCGTATGCATAGTACTTCAGACGGCCGATCAGATACGTCGAACCGGCGTTCAGTGCTACATACACCACCGGCAACTCACCGGCGCGTGCGTCAAGAATCCGACCGTGGCTGCATCGAAAACTTCGGGGTGCCGGCGCAGTGCTTCCACGATTATTCGCGGTGGCCAACGAATACATAGAGTCGAAGGAGACGGGAGAGCCCGCTTAAAGTATCCGGCGTCTAGATAGTAATTGGCGACCCGCATGGCGTCAACATAAGACTGGCTTCATCGGGGTATACACGGAGCGAGAAGCCGATTGACCGGTCTGGCCGGAACACACAGTAAGTCTTGTTGGATAGCGCCATACGGCAGGCGTGCGGTTTCTTCGGGCGGTTCTTCGGTACCGTGCATCCCCCAGGTGTTAGCCCTAAAGATGCGTTCATTTGATTGACGCGCGACCATCTCGTCGATAGTATGTAGACAGTGGATATATTGATCGGCACGGATGCGGTTATGCGGTCGGTGTTTTCTCAGGAGGTGATCTGTGGATTGGAAGGGGACGCAATCAATCAGGGCGCCTTGCGCGGACGTATGGAAACGGCGCAACGATCCAGCCACGCTCAAGGCGTGTATGCCCGGTTGCGAGTCGTACAAACAGCCCGATGACGGCAGCCACGAGGCGGTAATTCTCGACACACTTGGTCCGAGAAGGGGCGTTTCAAGGGACGGCACGGGTTATCAGCGTCGGAGAGGGCGCGTCGTATCACATAGAGGGAAGCAACCTGGCCTAACGGGCAAATGCGCTCTTCAGTGGAATAAGCCTTTTTTATATTTTGTAGTCCTATATTTTTGCAATTTTCGTAAACAATTCGTCCGGCAACCCATCGGACCAAAATTCAGGATAAGACATGAGTATCGTTCTCTATGAAAAGAACGGCGCTGTCGGCGTCGTCACTCTGGCAAAGCCGCCCCACAACCTGATCGACGATATCTTTATGCAGGAACTACTCGCCTCGTACAGCAGAGCCGTCGAGGAAGGGTGCCGATCGATTCTCCTACGTAGCGGCATGCGCCACTTCTGCGCGGGCGCGGACGTGACGGCCTTTGCAGCGGGTGGCCGACGTCGCGATCAGGCCAACCTCGAGGCGCTGCTTGATTCCCTCGAGAATGTCGGCATTCCTGTTGTAGCGGCCGTGCATGGCGGCGCGCTGGGTGGCGGCTTCGAACTGGCATTGACCTGCGACATGATCGTGGCGGCCGACACGGCATTCTTCGGCATGGCAGAAGCGTCTCTCGGTCTGTTGCCGCTGCTCGGTGGTGTCCAGAGAGTCGTGCAGCGTGTGGGCGTGGCACGAGCCAAAGAAATGGCGATGTTCGGCCGGCGCCACGATCCCGCAGCGCTCGAGCGATGGGGCGTTGTCAACCTCGTCACGGCTGAGGCCGAATTGCCGAACGTATCGATGTCGTGGGCCCGCCAGCTTGCTGCCGGCCCCACGGTGGCCTTGGGCGGTATCAAGAAACTGGCGAATCTTTCGGCGCGCCGTGGCATCGAAGGTGCCGATGCACAGCAGACCGAGGTGAACAACACCATGTGGGCAAGCGCCGACCAGAAGCGCGGTCTGCAAGCCTTCGCGAAGACCGGTCCGGGCTCCGCAGTATTCGAGGGGAACTGACCATGAACTCACCACTCCACGGGCTGAAAGTTATCGACTTCACTCGCGTGCTCGCGGGCCCGCTTTGCACCAAGACATTGCGCGATCTGGGCGCCGACGTGACAAAGATCGAGCCGCCCGGCGGCGACTCTGGTCGCGGAGGCGTGCCTCACATAGACGGGATGTCGGTCTACTACGCGCAGCAGAATGCGGGCAAGCGCAACCTCAGTCTCGACCTGAACTGGCCCGAAGCACGCGAAATCGTGACCGACATGTGCCGCGACGCAGACGTCATCGTTGAGAACTTCCGCCCCGGCACGCTGACCCGCTTCGGCCTCGGATATGAGCAGGTACGCGAGTTCAATCCGGGGGTTGTCTACGTTTCGATCAGCGGCTACGGCCAGACCGGGCCATGGCGCAACCGGCCCGCGTTTGCGCCGACGGTGCAGGCGGAAACCGGTCTGACCGACATTCTGCAGCAGCACTACGGCGACTCGCTCTCTGAACTCAAGAACGATGCCTGCAGCCATGCGGACGTCTACACCGGCCTGCATGCTGCGATCGCGGTGCTCGCCGCGATCCAGCATCGCAACCGCACCGGGGAAGGACAGCACGTCGATGTCGCGATGGCCGCAACCATGCTCGCGGTAAACGAGCGCGCCGGCGCGCAGCTGTCCGGGATCGACACGCAAGGCGAGCCGCCGGCGCTGAGCGCACCTGAATCCCATATCTTCAGGCTACCGGACGGACGTCAGTTGACTATCGCCGCCAGTCCTATCTACTCACCGATGTTCGTCCGCTTCTGCTCAATGATGCGTCGAACCGATCTGCTGCTCGACCCGCGCTTTGCGACCGCGCCGCTGCGTCGCCAGAACCTCGGCGCCCTGCTAGGCGAAGTCCGTGCCTGGGTACTCACGTTCACCGATCTGGAGGAACTGCAGGCGCAGGTGAGCGAAGCGGGCCTCGCTGTCGGTGTGGTCCGCAGCACGAATGAACTCGCGGAATCTGAATGGGCGCAGGACTGGGGCGCAATTGTCCAGGTGGACGATCGTTCGGGAGGCACGATGCGCATGCCGGGTGTGCCATGGCGCTTCAGTAGCGCGACCTTGCCGCCGCCCGGCATCCCTGCTTTCCAGGGCGAACACAATGTCGAGTTGCTCGCCGAGCGCAACGTCAATCCGGCTTTGATCGAGGAACTGCGTCAACGCCGTGTGCTGCTCAGCCGCCGGAGCCTGCGAGGTGAATTCGATGAACCTTGATCGCACGCACGATGCGGCTGTCAAGAGCTGGCTTGCTTCCGCCAATCAGCCTCACTGCGACTTTCCTCTGCAGAACCTCCCCTACGCGATCTTTCGCCGCAAGGGAGGTGCGGAGGAGTTTCGCGCAGGCATCGCGTTGGGGGACCAGGTCATCGATCTCGCCGCTCTGGTTCGCGAACGCTGCCTTAGCGGCCTCGCTCTGCAAGCGGCCGTCGCATGCGCACAACCGTCGCTCAATGCATTCTTCGCCATGGGCCCGGATGCATGGCGAGCCCTGCGGCACGCCGTTTTCGCGCTGTTCGAAGCGCCTGCGGCTGGCGCTTCCACGATGGCGGATACCCCTGCACTCGAAACGTGTCTTGTCGCACAGACTGATGTGGAATACAACCTGCCGGCCAGCATCGGCGACTACACCGACTTCTATACGTCGATCGACCATGCTCGCAACATCGTCAAGCTGCTGCGTCCCGACTCGGCACTGTCGCCAAACTTTCAGTGGATGCCGCTCGCTTATCACGGGCGTGTCTCGAGCATCGGACTATCTGGTCAGCAGGTACGGCGGCCGCTTGGACAACGCCTTGCTGCGGGGCACAGTGTGCCTGAGGTATCTGCGTGTGCACGGTTGGACTATGAGCTCGAGCTGGGAATCTTCATCGGCGTCGGCAACCAGGAGGGTGAGCCGATTCCAGTGACACATGCCGAACGGCATGTGTTCGGCCTTTGCCTGCTGAACGACTGGTCCGCCCGCGACATACAGATGTGGGAATCGACGCCATTGGGGCCGTTTCTCGCGAAGAATTTCGCCACCACGATCTCTCCGTGGATCGTCACCATGGAGGCTCTTGCGCCGTTCCGTCATGCATGGGAGCGGCCTGCCGACGAGCCTCAACCGTTGGCCTATCTCGACGCGCCCGCCAACCGAAGCGAAGGGGGCATCGACATCCAGCTTGAGGTATGGCTGATGTCCGAGCTGCAACGGAAAAGTGACGCTCACGCTGCACGATTGTCGCGCACGAGCTTTCGCCATCAGTATTGGACCGTCGCGCAGATGGTTGCGCATCACACGGTGGGCGGCTGCAACCTGCGTAGCGGTGATTTGCTGGGCAGCGGGACGATCTCAGGGCCGACGGCTGCGGAAGCTGGCGCATTGATCGAGCTCACTGCCGCGGGAAAAACACCCGTCGCACTGGGCAATGGAGAAACTCGCGCCTTTCTGGAGGACGGCGATACGGTTGTCATGAAGGGCTGGTGTGAGCGGCCCGGATTTGCGCGCATCGGCTTCGGAGAGAACCGCGGAAAAGTACTGCCCGCGCGAGTGGTTTCGTAAAACCTATTGTTGCACCTTTGCAGGAGCGCGGGTGACATTGCCCGCTCCTGCACTGACACTGTTATGACGCTGGCCAGACAAATCCGGGCATCTCACCAAGGAGACACTTCATGAACTCGCTCTATGACGCCGATACGAACGCCTTGAGCGACGCATCCGAAATCACACTGCGACGCGCCTATTCAACATCGGAATGGAGAATCATTCCAATTCTCTTCCTGCTATGGCTACTTGCGTGGGTCGATCGCGCCAATGTCGCATTTGCCAAGTTGCAGATGCTGTCCGATCTGCACTTCAGCGAAACCGTGTATGGCTTCGGTGCGGGACTGTTCTTTCTCGGTTACGTGGTGTTCGGCATACCCAGCACGCTGGTTCAGCAAACACTCGGCGCTAGACGAACAATTTCCGTGATTGCCATCGGTTGGGGGCTCACCAGCATCGCAATGATGTTCGTCCGTAACGCACCTCTTTTCTATCTTCTGCGGTTCCTGCTAGGCGCGTTCGAGGCGGGCTTCTATCCGGGCGTCATCCTGTATCTGAACCTATGGTTTCCAACAAAACGGAGAACCCGCAACTTCAGCATTTTCCATTCGGCCGCCATCTGTTCGACCGTAGTCGTAGGTCTGACCGGAGGCTTGGTGCTGCAACATATGAGCGGCATGTTGTCCCTCGCGGGATGGCAATGGATGTTTCTGGTGCAGGGGATCCCCACGCTGCTGTTGGGCTGCCTCGTACTATTTGCCCTCTCCGATGGACCAGCGACGGCTTCCTGGCTGTCCCCTGAAGAACGGCTGCTCATTGAGTCCGACCTCGCTCGCGACCGGAATCGCTCCTCTGCGGAAGTGAACCACCAGCGGCCGCTGCTTGCCAATCCCGTCGTCTGGGTGCTGCTCGCCGCCTATTTTTGCATCCTCACCGCCAATACGGCACTGAGTTTTTTCATTCCGACCATCCTGCGGGATGCGGGATTTGGTGGCTACACGGCGATCGGCAACGCTATCGCAGCCATCTGTATTCTTGGCGCTGTCGGCAACATCGCATTCTGTACATACGCAAGCCGTCATCGCGACGTCCGCTACCACTGCTCGATTGCCTCGGCAGTGAGCGTCGCAAGCCTGATTCTGCTGGTACTTGTCTGGCACAGCAGCCGCACCGCCACCTTTATGACACTCGCCTTCGCTCTCGCAGGCACAGGTGCTGGCATCTCCCTGTTCTGGCAGATTCCCATGCGGTACCTGAAGGCCAATGCGGCAGCGGTCGGAGTGGCCTTCATCAGTTCGGTTGCGAACCTCGCAGGCTTTCTGACACCCTGGCTCACCGGATACGTACGGGAAGCTACCGGCACTTATACCAGTGGCTTTGTCACTGCGGCGTGCGTGCAAGCATTTGCGGCGGTCATGCTCGTTGTGGTCTTGCCACTGGCTTCCCGCAGGAATCAGCATACCGTCTCCAGTGAGGTTTGAGGCTACCGTCCGCGACGGAACAATCAGCCAGCGGTCCGATCCTTGCGCAGGACTTTCGCCAACCTGACGCCGCCCATTAAAGCCAGGCGCCGGTTTCCACGTCCGGGACTTTTCGCGACCGACACAACGCCGGTGCGCTATACAAATAGCACTGCTAAACAGGAAAATTTCGACCAATTATGGGCGCTCTCAATCATATCCGTGTACTGGATCTCACCCGCGTGCTCGCCGGCCCGTGGTGCGCACAGACGCTCGCCGACTTCGGCGCGGACGTCATCAAGATCGAACGCCCGGAGGTCGGCGACGACACGCGTCACTGGGGCCCTCCGTACCTGAAAACGCCGGACGGCGCAGATACGCCTGAGGCAGCCTACTATCTCGCCGCGAACCGCAACAAGCGCTCCGTGACCGTGGATATCGCCACGCCCGAAGGGCAGCGGATCATCCGCGAACTGGCCGCCCAAAGTGACGTGGTGCTGGAAAACTACAAGGTCGGCCAATTGAAGAAATATGGCCTCGACTACGCGTCGCTCAAGGAAGTAAAGCACGACATCATCTACTGCTCGGTGACCGGCTTTGGCCAGACTGGACCCTATGCGCAGCGTGCGGGCTACGACTTCATCATTCAGGGTATCGGCGGCTTCATGAGTATTACCGGAGAGCGCGACGGCTTGCCGGGCGGTGGTCCGCAAAAGGCTGGGGTGGCGATTACCGACCTGATGACAGGGCTGTACTCAACCGTCGCCGTGCTGACAGCGCTCGCGCATCGCGACCGTACCGGCGAGGGCCAGTACATCGACATGGCCCTGCTCGACGTGCAGGTCGCCATGCTCGCGAACGTTAACTCGAACTTCCTCGCCAGCGGCCAACCGCCGGTGCGCTGGGGCAACGCGCATCCGAACATCGTACCCTACCAGACCTTCCAGACCAGCGATGGCTGGATCATCGTCGCGGTCGGCAACGACGGGCAATTCCGGAAATTTGTCGAAGCCGGCAACCGGCCGGAACTGGCCGACGATGAGCGCTTCGCCACCAATCCGGCCCGCGTGCGCAACCGCGACACGCTGGTGCCGATTCTGGCGGAGATGGTCCGCGGGCGCGGAAAGCATGAATGGATCGCCGCGCTCGAAGCCGCTGGCGTCCCCTGCGGCCCAATCAACGATCTCGGCGAGGTATTCGAGAACGAACAGGTGGTAGCACGCGGACTGCAGCTCAACCTGACCCACCCGTCCGGCGGCACAGTGAAGGTGGTGCGCAACCCGATCAATATGAGCGCAACGCCACCTCAGGCGCTCACTCATCCGCCCCAGCTTGGCGAGCATACAACTGACGTTCTGCGTGTCGTCCTGGGCTATGACGATGAACGAATCGCGGCGTTACGCGATCGATCGGTGATCTGAGGTGGCGCTGCACCACTGTCGCTATTTGTCGGTACTGCCAGGCATGGCGTGCCTGACGTCGTAGATCTCCGACGTCGACCGTTCCGCCGCCGAGGTTGTTACGAGACCAACGGCACATTGCTCTATCAATATTTATCTGTAACGTTTCACAGGGGACATGCATGAAATTGAGCAAGGCGATTTTCCTTGCGACCGGCGGACTGGTTAGCGCGTCAGCCTGCGCACAAAGCAGCGTGACTCTCTACGGTCTGGTTGACGCAGGTATCAGTTATGTGAACAACGTGGCCAGTCAGCCGGGAGCCATCGGTGCCCGCAAAATACAGGAAACATCCGGCGTCGGTGCGCCGTCCCGATGGGGGCTTCGCGGGGTGGAGGATCTGGGCGGCGGCAATTCCGCCATCTTCACGCTCGAGAACGGCTTCAGTGTGGCGAACGGTACCCAATTGCAAGGCTCTCGTCTCTTCGGCCGCCAGGCATTCGTTGGGCTGGCCAACGATAGTCTGGGGACGGCGACCTTCGGTCGACAGTACGACTCGGTCGTGGACTTCGTCGGGCCCTTTGTTTCATCTCGACAATGGGCGACACAATATGGCGCCCACGTGGGTGACATTGACAACCTCTACACCACGTTCCGCATCAACAATTCGGTCAAGTACACCAGTCCAACTTATCGCGGACTTGCCATCGGCGGGTTGTACGCTTTCAGCAATCAGGCTGCGAGTTCACCAGGCACCGGTTTCTCAAACAATAGCGCGTGGAGCGTTGGGACGAGCTACGCTGTAGGTGCTTTAACGCTGGGGGCAGGCCACTTGCACCTTTCAAACCCTTCGGCCGGAAGTACGGGGGGGACCAATACGGCTGGCGCCATAGTCGGCGACTACTCGAGCGCCACCGACATCTTCTACACGCGCCCGGTCAGCACGCAGGACGTCACCGGTGCAGGCGTAGCGTACCAATGGGATGCGGCGACGTTGGGGTTCGTTTACACACTGGCCAAGTTGAGGTACGTTGACCATTCGGACTTTTCTCTCGCGAACTATGAAATCAACGCGAGATATCAGATTTCTCCAACGTTCCTCGCTGGCATCGCATTCATCTACAGCGACGGAAAGGTAGGTGGGGCCTCAAGCATACCGAAGATTACTGATGGGACCCATCCTCGTTGGGCGCAAATCAACGCGGGGGCCGGGTACTTGCTAAGCAAACGTACCACGACATACGTAGCCGCCGTCTATCAGAAAGCCCTCGGCGACGCCCTGACTGCGGCGATCGATAACGTGGGTGGTCCAACAGGTTCCAATTCACGATACCAGCTGGCCGTCACAGCCGGCTTGCGCGTCAGGTTCTAGTTCAGCTTTCTCGATATCAAAGTTCGAATGCAGTGTTTCGTCAACGCGACGATCGCCCGCAGAACCAACTGCGGACGGGATCGCAAATCACATACCAATCCGGAGTGGACATGAGTACCCAACAAGACACCCAACTGCTGGGCCGCGGCTTCTACTGGCAGGAGATTCAGGCCGGTCAACGCTTTCGCACCTATCGCCGCACCGTGACCGAGACCGACCTTGTCAATTTCATCTCGGTGACTGGCATGCTCGAAGCCATTTTTATCGATGCAGATTACGAGCACGGCGCCATGCGTGGCCGTGCGGTCCCCGCAGCGCTGACGAGCGGCCTGATTGAAGGGCTGCTATTCCAGACGATGATACAAGGCACCGGTCTGGCACTGCTGGAGTTGACGCTAAAGGCTCACGGTCCGGTTCTCGTCAACGATTCGATCTACGGGATAGTGGAAGTCGAGGACGTGAAACCCACATCCAAAAACAATCGTGCAGTCGTGACGAGCCGCATCGACGTATTGAATCAGCGTGATGAGCGCGTTCTTTCATACACCGCGAAGCGGTTGCTGGCCGGTCGCCCCGATTAAGGTTCGGACGCGCGGCACCGCCGTGCGCTGCTCGCTAACGTATCGGGGTCTTCAAGTTGTACACCGTGATCGATCAGCTTTGTCGAGGCGATTTTCCTCAACGACCGGGGCGAGACAAGGCATCGGTTCAGTGCTTAAAAGTCGAACAGACGTTGCGTTTTGCCGTCGATAGAAAGGAACTGCCATGAAAATCGAATCCGTCGGAGTCGTTGGTGCCGGCGCCATGGGCAACGGCATTGCCCAGATTGCCGCGCTCGCTGGTCTCAAGACCGTCCTGATCGATGTCACCGACGCGGCGCTCACCAAGGGCGTTGCGACGTTGAGCGCCAGCCTCTCGCGGCTTGTCGAGAAAGGGCAACTCGCCGCGTCTGCGCGCGACGCGGCGCTCGCATGTATCGAAACCGCGACAAACTACCAACGTCTTGCAGCCGCCGATATCGTTATCGAAGCGGCTAGCGAAAACACCGATCTAAAGGTCCGCATTCTCCGGCAAATCGAATCCGAGGTACGACCTGACACGATCATCGCAACGAACACTTCATCGATCTCGATAACAGCATTGGGCGCAACGCTCAGGCGACCCGAGCGCTTTATGGGCATGCATTTCTTCAACCCGGTGGCCCTGATGCCGCTTGTCGAAGTTATTCCAGGCTTGCAGACCAGCCCCGAGACAGCGAAGACGGTTCGAGAACTGACACAGCACTTTGGCAAGGTGCCGATTGCCGTGAAGGACTCACCCGGCTTCGTGGTTAACCGCATTCTCATTCCGATGATCAACGAAGCTTTCTTCGTTTTAGCGGAAGATGTCGCGACAGCAACGGAAATCGATGCCGGGATGCGACTGGGTGCGAATCAACCCCTTGGCCCGCTAGCCCTGGCAGACCTGATCGGCCTCGATGTCTGTCTATCTGTGATGGACGTGTTCCTGGACGACTTCGGGGATTCCAAGTATCGGGCCTGTCCACTGTTGCGAGAAATGGTGGCAGCGGGGAAGCTTGGTAGAAAGACCGGCCGCGGTGTGTATGGCTACGACTAGCTGGTGGGGGCGAAAATCGTCGAGCCTCGCCGACAAACTTGCGGCAGTGTGATGCTTACGCAACTTGACGCCAGATCAGCTCACGCTTGGTCACCACCTCAGGATTTCACCGGCGATCATCAAGACGAGCGGTGAGAAGCAGGTGACCGATCGGCCATCCGTCAAATCTCGGAATCGGTTGCATCTAGCGCTATTCCATGGTTGCGCAGCGGGCGCCATTCTCGATCTGCAACGGCGAGAATCCGTTGCGGGCGTTTGCGACGGCGAAATTTTCAACCGATTCTACTTGACCGCGTTAATGCGACACCCATTAGTCGGCCTAAGTCAAGGTACGAATCTTCCCCATCGCCGGATTGCCATGTCGATGGTCAGTTTCATCGTCATGGCAATCCGGCGAAATTCCTTCGTTGTCCTGCCACGACTGTCTGCAGGTCGGTATCGCATCCGTTTTCTCAGAACTGGTTGCGAACCGGATCGCACCAGACACCCATCGGGATCAAGCGTGCCGTGATGTGACTCACGACTGCCCAGGCGACTATTGCCGCCCCAGAGAAACGTTGGTGCCAGACGAAGTCCAATGGGTTTCACAGAACCGTGGCTGTTGCTTGTGCAACGCCAGTCAATAGTGGCTCATCGCCCGGGCGACCCGGTCATCCTCAAACAGGCGGTGGGGCAAAGGGAGGGCCCAATCAGAGCCGTGGTTTTTCGCCAGTCGCATTACTGGGCTCGCTCCCCTTGCACCACCGTTTACCCAAAGCAGCGCGCTATCTCAAATGGCTTGTGCTCCCGAAGCATGTGATAGCAGGCGCGCGCCAGCTTGTGCGCCAACGCCTTGATCGCAACAATCCTGTTACGTGCGCGTTTCTTGCGCTCGTAAAAGCGCCTGGCTTCCGGGCAGGAGCGTATGGCGAAGTTGGCCGCCTCGACAAATGCCCACGCCAGATACCTGTTGCCGTTCTTCGTGTTGCCTGCTCCTTTCTTCCTGCTGTTGCTTTCGCGCCGGCTGTCCACGCAGCGGCAGTACGAACTGAAATTACCAACCTCCGTAAAGCGCGAGATGGTTCCTGTTTCCAGCATGATCGTGGTTGCGAGAACCGGACCAATGCCGGGCACCGAGTTCAGCAACACGTAATCAGGTTGCAGCTTCACCCGCTCCATGAGTCGCTTCTCGAGAATTCCGATCTGCTCCTGTAACCTTTGCATCACTGCCAGATTTGCTTGCATCGCGAGCGCTACATCCGGTGCAAAGCCGAATCCGCGGACCTGCGTCTCATCCAGACGCTTGACCTGTTCACCCCGCATCTGCCCACCAGTATGGCGTGAGAACAGGTTCTCGATGGCGAGGATCTGGGCCGTTCGACACTGCACCAGTTGCATGCGCTTGCGCGAGAGATCGCGCACCGGACGCTCTTCTGCTGGATAAATGTAGCCTTCTGGCAATAACCCCAGACGTAGCAATTGCGCGAGATGGGCCGCATCGGTGAAGTCGTCACTGTATTTCAGTCCCTCGTACTGCGTGATTGCCGCGGGGTTAGCCAGATGTACACGATAGCCATCGTTCATCAACTGATCCACGAGCCAGTACCAGTTGAACGTTGCCTCGATGACCACCCCCACCAGATCTTCGCGGTGCGGTGCCAGCGCGGCCCGGATCTGTACCGGATCGTTCGGTAACCGCCGCTGGTAGACAACCCGGTCAGCTTCATCGCTAACCACAACCACAACCACACTGTTGTTCGAGTGCAGGTCGATTCCACTAAGCCTGATATGACTTTCCGTGTCAAACGGGATCGGTTTTCAGCTTTTCCATAGACATCTTCTTTTGGATAGGTTATCTGAATTTCCTGAGGGCGGCGTAGCAGTAATGTCGACGGTGAATCACACTGATATCCGCGGGTTGGTTACCGCATTACAGAGGTCCGTCTCGTGAGCCTGCCGCTCCCTTGTTCCGCAAATCGGTTGATGCGCGTTGCGATGTTTAGCCGCGGGTTGCTCGGGTACCGGGCTACGCCGCCTTCAGGAAACTCTTCTCCAGGTGTTCGTCAGATGTTGGATGATCGGGCGGTTACGCTGCGTGTGCGGTGCGTGGTACGGCGAGCGACATTGTCAGACGGGTGATGTCCCAGATGAAACCGGCCAGCTCCCGGGCAATCGCAACCGTCGCGATGTTCGGGTTTTTTCCGCGTGCCGCCAGCTTGCGATATCGGCGGCACAATCGAAGCTGCGCGTCCCAGGCGCGATCAATGATGGCCTTCGGGATGCCCTCGTGGCGGCGCTGGATGTCGGGACTCACGCGTGCCGGATGCCGGTAGCTCCAGGCCGCCTCGACGAGCAGCTTTCGGGCGTAGCTGTTGCCGGTCTTCGTGATGCTGCCTTGCCGCCGCTTCCCGCCCGAGGAGTGTTCCGACGGCGTCACGCCGAGCCACGCCATCAGCTGACGCGGATGTTCGAAGCGCGACAGGTCCCCCAGTTCGGCGAGCATCCCTACGGCCGTGGTGAACTGCACACCGCGCATCGCCTGCAAGCCCAGGACGGCTGGATAGAATCGCCAGTTGGGCACCGCCTCGCGCAACGCGGTCTCGAGACGCTCGCATTGCGCGAGGCGGTCCTCGATCGTGCGCCGATGTTCTTCAAACGCCAGTTGCTGCCATTCGTTGCCGAACGAATATTCGCTTAGCCAGCGCCGATGTGCCGGCCCCCAGTTGGCGCTACCCGTATAGCGCACGCCGTGCAAGAGCAGGAACGACTTCAGCCGCTGCCGCGCCTGCTTCAGATCGTCTTTGGCAGTGACCCATGCACGGGCCAGATCCCGGAATGCCTCGTCCTCAACGCCCGGCACGTAGACCGCCGACAGGTCACCTGCGCGCAGCGCGCGCACCAGCTTGATCGCGTCACGCCGGTCTGTCTTGACGCGCTCACCGGGCTTCTTTGGAATCAGCGACGGCGCGCAGACCATGCAGTCGAAACCTTTCTCCACCAGTTGCCGGTAAAGCCCATAACCGCACGGACCCGCCTCGTAGACGATGCGTACGCATCGGCCTTTGGACTGCAGGCGCTTGCACAGGCGATCGATATCGGCCTTGGTGGTACCGATCTTGCCCAGCAGTTCCACTTCGCCCATGCCAATCGCGTAGGCAACCGTGATCGACTCCTTGTGGACATCCAGTCCGACGTACACCGTGCTATCGTGTTCCATGCTGGCCTCCGTGCCGGAAATCGCCGGGTGTGGCCCTGTCCACACTGTGCGGCTCTGGCAGCGATGCTAACCCGCGTTTGATTTCTCACGGCGGGCCAGCCTCTGCCTCACGGAAAGTCATACTGCCTTGTTCATGCCGGCCTCCTGTGCGTCAAGTCGGTGGGTTTGCACCCTGACTCTACGCCAGCCGTTCTATCGGAGCGGAGGCCGGCCGGCTATATGATTATCAGAACCAGATCGCCGGCGTTCAGCGCCGCGTCGAAGGCGACCGGGACAAGCTCGGGCACGCTGACACGGCGGACTTGTCCTCGATCGCCGCGACGAATCGAGCAATGACCCGCGCCACTTCCACCGGCGCCTCCAGCGGCGACAAGTGTCCCGTTCCGGGCAGAATGTGCATCGCCGCGTGCGGAATGCGGGGCAGCAGTTCCGCCTGCAGCGTTTCGACGCGATCCACCTGGTCAAGCTCGCCGGAGATGACGATGGTCGGCGCGTCGATCGACGCCACCGCCGCGGTAATGTCTTCGCGCATGGCCACGTTTGGCCACGCCGCCTTCGCCTGCGGTGCGGCCTTCAGGCTGTCCTCGATGACTTGCTCGCGGCGAGCCGCGTCGAGCGGTTTTGCGGTCAGGACGTGATCGATAACAAATTCGACCGATTCGCGTGATTGATACGCGCCGGTCAACGTCGCGCGTTGCTCGTCGGAGAGGAGCATCGGCGACGGAGGCGATGGTGCGACGAGCACCAGGCCTTCGAGTCCGCTCGGCCGACGCGATGCGATGAGTTGCGCAACCTTGCCACCCATCGAATGGCCGACCAGAACGTAGCGCTGCAGGCCGAGCGTCTCGACGACGCCCTCGGCGTCGCCGGCAAGATCGGCTATGCGGTAGCCGTCGGCGGGTGCCTCGGAATCGCCCCAGCCGCGGTGATCGGTGGCAACGATTCGATACCGGTCGGACAATTCGCTTGCTACCCCGTCCCATGTACGCGACGAGCCGCCGTAGTAGTGCAGGAATACCAGCGCCAACTCGCCGGTGCCCCGCTGCGTGACGTGAATCTGCGTACCGTTTGAT
Organism: Paraburkholderia panacisoli; assembly: GCF_008369935.1. Taxonomy (GTDB): domain Bacteria; phylum Pseudomonadota; class Gammaproteobacteria; order Burkholderiales; family Burkholderiaceae; genus Paraburkholderia; species Paraburkholderia panacisoli. Next base: position 27,043 of record NZ_VTUZ01000032.1, read on the forward strand.
CTGATTTCCATTTCCGTGCCCTTCTTCGTCAGGTAGTGTCTGAATAGTAAATTCAGGTCCTCAGTTTGATAATTCTCAGATTGGTGTATTCAGTCGATAATCCAGTTATCGAATCGGAGGGCAAATGGACCGACTGACAAGCCTCGGCGTATTCATCGCCGCTGTCGAGGAAGGCAGCTTTGCAGCGGCCGCACGCCGCTTCGGGCTATCGGCGGCGATGGCTGGCAAGCACGTGAGCGCAATCGAGGCCGAACTGAATACGCGACTGCTCCAGCGCACTACGCGGCGCCTGAACCTGACTGATGCCGGCCAGACCTACTATGAGCGCTGTAAGCGAATTCTCGAAGCGTTCGACGAAGCGAACCGGGAGGCGAACGATTCGCAAGGCACGGCGCGCGGTGTGCTGCGGGTCGCGGCGCCGGTCACGTTCGGCGCAATGCACCTAGGCGACGTTGTTGCGCGTTACCTGGAGGAACATCCGCACGTTAACGTGGAAGTACTGCTGGGTGACCGCTATGTCGACCTCATCGATGCGGGCGTTGACGTCGCAATCCGGATCGGACGGCTGCAGGACCCGGGACTGGTGACCCGCAGGCTTGCGCCGTGCCGAATGGTCGTGTGTGCGTCTCCCGTATACCTTGAGCGCCATGGAACGCCGCGCAAGCCCGAAGACTTACGACGCGCGCAGCGACTTGCCTTCAGCGAAGCCGTATCGGCCGGCGACTGGACTTTGCTCGATGCGAGAAACCGCGCGCACGTCATCGACGGACCATGCCGGATGGCAGCCAACAATACGCAAATGCTTCTTGCCGCCGCGCTCGCCGGCGCGGGCATCGCGTACGGTCCGACATTCGTGTTCGGCGAGCACCTCCGACGGGGTGAACTTGTGGCGCTGCTGCCGGCCTATCGCGCGGCTGATCTGGCGATTCAAGCGGTTTATCCAAGCGCGCAGCGCATACCGCTCAAAGTGCGCCGGTTCGTCGATTACCTTGCCGAGACGTTTAGTAGTGAACCGCCTTGGGACCGGAAGGTAAGGCTTTAAAAGAGCGGCTGTACGGGTTTTTATTGTGAGGAGCCTCGCGTAAACGAACAAGAACGCGCTACATTAACGGTTTTCTGCTTCTGCCCCCGCACTGCCATTAGTCCCCTTCGCCGCAAGGGCCAATGGGGTGGCAGCTGCCCCCGGCGGATTCAACCGGTGGATGCAACACACTTAAAGGCCAGTTCAAAAAGAGCCCGGAGGGGCTGTTTACTTTCCGACGAAACGGTTAACCTTGGATGCCTGAACAACGGGTCAAGGAATGCCGGCACCTATCATCGATGACGAACTGTGGGCACTGATCGAACCGCTACTTCCGCGGCCCAAACCGCGACGCAAGCGATACCCGGGACGCCTGCCGGTCTCGGACCGTGCCGCACTCAATGGCATCCTGCTCGTGCTGAAGACAGGGATGCGATGGAACCATCTGCCGACCCGGTTGGGCTTCGGCTCTGGAGCGACGTGCTGGCGTCGGTTGCACGACTGGCAGCAGGCCGGAGTGTGGGGCAGGCTGCACGGGTTGCTGCTCGACAGGCTGCGCGAATCTGGCCAGCTCGATTTCTCATATGCGGCTGTCGATTCATCGTCCGTGCGAGCCGTTGGGGCGGGCCAAAAACTGGGCCAAACCCCACCGATCGCGCACGACCAGGGTCCAAACACCATGTCCTCGTAGACGCGAACGGCGTTCCTGTCGGCGTGATCCTGACCGGTGCGAACCGTAACGATGTCACGCAACTGCTGCCGCTGGTCGACGCGATACCGCCGATTCGCGGCACTCGCGGCCGACCGCTTCGCAAGCCCAAGGTCATCTACGCCGACCGGGGCTACGACTCCGACTCGCATCGCCGCCGCCTTCGCGAGCGCGGCATCAGACCGGTCATCGCCAGGCGACGCACCGAACACGGCAGCGGCCTCGGCAAATTCCGTTGGGTTGTCGAACGGACTCATTCGTGGCTCCATGGTTTCCGTCGTCTTCGCATTCGCTTCGAACGCCGATCTGACATTCACGAGGCATTCCTCAAACTAGCCTGCTCGCTCGTCTGCTGGAACATCTTCACCCGAACTCAGAGGCCTTTTTGAACTGGCCTCTTAAGACTGCGCAAGCAGTGGGAGTGTTGCAGATGAAACAGCGACGCCAGATTTATTACAGCGAGGCGCAGAAGTGCTGATGTGGGAACGTTGACGGAAGGGAGAGTCTCTCGCCGTTTAGCGGGAGTCGTCCATCACATCACAACCCTCAATATGATGATCATCGTCGACGTTAACCGGTCATGACCGTTGCACTTATCGAGTATTACCTGCGGCGACACCACTCAGGCGATCAGTAGCAGCCAGCCGACGGCATCAAGGGGCTGTTTCCTGGTCGGCGTGCCGTGCCAGCGGGGCGTAGCGAATATGCCGACAGGGCTGATGTTGAAGGTCCATCACCCGCTATAGTTGTCTGTGATCCAACTACCTGGGGCGGGTGCGACGGTAATGCTTGTGGTTTCGGTGCATTTGCATTGCGGTGAAGTTTGCGTGTCTGTGGCAGCAGGCTCGACTGGTTTAGACTGCTGTCTATCTCTGGGTCAACCGTGGCTTATCCTCGGGAATAAGGTTGGAAACGTGATCCAGGACTGAAATGTCCGGTGGCTCCGACCTGGAATTCCGGCCACCATTTTTGCTGTTCAGGGAAGAGATTCCTCCATGGAATATGTCGAAAGCCTGCGCGTTTTCCGGTCGGTGGTCGAATTGAAGAGTTTCACACGAGCGGCGGATATGCATGGACTGACCCGGCCGGCAGTGTCGCGCGCAATAGCGGGGCTGGAAGGGCGGATGGGATGCCGGCTGCTAAACCGAACCACTCGACAGCTCTCACTCACCGAAGCCGCGGAGCGATTCTACGAAGGCTGCGTGCGCATCCTCGACGATCTGGATGCGCTCGAAGCGGACGTAGCAAACCAGACGCGGGAAGCGGGCGGCGTTTTGCGTCTTGTCGCCCATACGACGGCAACGATAAACCGGCTGGTTCCCCTGATTGCCGGATTCAAGCGAGCCCACCCGAAAGTCGCGCTCGATGTAACACTGACGGAGCGGCCCGTTGACCTGGTGGCTGACGGGTATGACCTTGGCATCGTGGTTCCCTACATGGTGACGAACGAGACGACCGTTGTACGCCTGCTCGAACGAATTCCGGTTGTCATCGTCGCGACGCCGGAGTATCTGCAATCCTCCTCCATACCGCGACACCCAGCGGAATTGGCCGATCATCATTTTGTGCTGATGTCGCCATCGATTCGTCGCGTCAGCATCGACTTTCGGAATGGGGAGAAAGAGCTGAGCGTACCGCGTCGTTTCGATATTTCGTCGAACAGCCCTGCTTTCAACTGCGAAATGGTGTTGCAGGGTTTCGGAATCGGTGTCGTGCCCCAAGACCTTGTCGACAAAGAATTGGCTTCGGGAAAGCTCGTTCGGCTACTCAGCGATTTCCAGCTCATCGACGACAGCATCGAAATCCGGCTCGCTTACAGCAACCGGATACTGCTGCCTGCCAAGGTGCGCGCATTTATCGACTATGCGGCCGCCTTTTTTGGGGCTCTCGCGACATCGCGCTAGTTCGGCATCCCACGCCGAATTCCCGACGTTCCCCGGGTAATTGGTGCGCAAAACGACAACAAACTGATCCCCCGCCCTGCATCGCTCCCCAGCGGTCGCTGCATTAATCTGTGCGTATGCACTCAAATAATCGCCAGAGCGACTACTGTTTCGCCCTCCGTCAGGCCTCCCGGCACATTTCGAAACTTTACGAGCGTCATTTTTCCGAGGCCGGCATCACGCCCACGCAGTTCAGCATTCTGAGGATGCTGGGCGGCGGTTCGGGTTTGACGATGGCAGAACTAGCCAAGGCGATGGTGATGGACAGGACAACTCTGGTGCGGGCACTTCAACCCTTGTTCCGGCGCGGTTTCGTAGCAGTTTCCAGCGAAGGGCAGAGCAATCGGCGACTACGGGTCGTACTCACGAGCCCAGGGTGGACGAAGCTCGACGACGCAGCCGCTCACTGGGCAGCTGCGCAGGCCAGCTTTGAACGCAGCTTTGGGCCGCAACAGGCCGCGCATCTGCAAAGCGAGCTGTTTCGTATGACGAGCGCCGTGTCCGATAGGTAACCCCAATGAAACAAACCCGTGCACTTCGGTGCATTGATGCATAAACATCCGAACGTTATCGTGTGCATATGCACTTTAAGAAATGCAAACGCAAGTTGCCCAGGAGGGAGAAGCAAATGGAAGCCATGACGAATCACTACAGACCTAAGCCGCGCGCAAGCGCATGGGCGGCCTCGATAGCAGCGGCGGTGGCTACGCTCGGTATAGCCGGATGTGTCAACTACGCTGGCATCAAGAGCGATAAGCAGATTGCACCGCCCAGCGCGTACGAGACGAAGCAGAGCTTGCCCGCCGAGGGCGGCCAGTGGCCGGCAATGGATTGGGCCAACCAGTTCGGCGATCCACAGTTGCGCAAGCTGATCGACGAGGCGCTGGCCGACAATCCAACGATTGACCAGGCACGCGCACGCATCGAGAAGGCGTCATCCTCCGTCGGCACGGCCAATTCCGCACTCTACCCAAAGGTGACGGGAAGCTATTCCTGGACGCGCGAACTCTATAGCGCAAATGGGTCCGCTCCACCGCCGATCAACGGCACCTGGCAGAGCGAGAACAACCTGCTCGCCAGTGCTTCGTTTGACCTCGACCTGTGGGGCAAGAATCGCGAGCATCTTCGCGGGGCGGTTTCGCAGGAAAAGGTTGTCGAAGCCGAAGCCGAGGAGGTGCGCATTACGCTGGCCGCATCGGTTGCCAGCACCTATAACCAGCTTGCGCGGCTCTATGTGTTGCGTGATATCGAGGTCCGCGAAGTCAAGAATCGCGAGGACATCGGGCGAATCACGGATGGGCGCGTTGGCGCGGGTCTCGATACCAACGTGGAGCGGCAAACCGCCTATGGCGAGACCGCGACGAGCCGCTCCAGCGTCAGCGAACTCGACGGACAGATCACGACCGTGCGCTATCAGCTGGGCGCCCTGCTTGGCGGAGGGCCGGACCGCGGCCTCAAGATCGCCAATCCATCTCTGGGAGAGGGGGCGAGCATCGCGCTTCCCGACAACCTTCCCGCGGATCTGATTTCGAGGCGCCCGGACATCGTTTCGGCGTACTGGCAAGTCGATGCGGCCATCCACGACGTGAAGGAAAAGAAGGCCGAGTTCTATCCCGACATCAATCTTTCCGCAGCAGCGGGACTGGACGCGTTTGGCTGGGGGAAATTCCTGACGGCCGGGAGCGGGCAACTTCAGGCCGGCCCCGCGATTCATCTCCCCATCTTCGATGCCGGTGAACTGCGTGCCGAATTGAAGGGCCGCTATGCGGACTTCGATTACGACGTCGCAACTTACAACCAGACGTTGATTAACGCCTTATCGGATGTTGCCACGCAGGTCACGCAGATCCACTCGGCCGACCATCAACTGGTCGACGCGCAGCAGGCACTGGACGCGCAATCCAAAGCGTATCAATTGGCGCTTACGCGATACAAGGCTGGCTTGAATCAGCAACTTCAGGTGCTGAACGCGGATGACAACCGCCTCGCAGCCGAGACTGCCGTCGTGAACCTCGAAATGGACCGCCGCACCATGCAGATCGGGCTGATCAAGGCACTAGGTGGTGGATTCGATGCTTCGCGCGCCGGCCTTGCAGCGAATGGGGAGACACCGATTCCTGTGGCATCCGGCGGCACGGAAACTCACTGAACGACCAGATCAGCTGTCAGGGATAACGGCCTGACAGCGCACATCAAACTTAGTTGGAGCTACACATGAACGCACCTCAATTACAGTCGGATAAAGCGCCTGAAACGAAGCCCGGCAAACGCAAATTCCTGCTCTCGCTGCTCGTCGCTTCGCTTGCGATCGCGGGTCTTGCGTACGGCGCCTACTATTTCATCGAAGCCCGTCACCACGTGGATACCGACGACGCGTACGTCAATGGCAACGTCGTGCAAATCACGCCGCAGATCACGGGAACCACGATCACGGTCAACGCGGACAACACGCAGATCGTCAGGAAGGGCGATCCGATCGTTCAGATCGATCCCGCGGACGCCAGGATCGCATTGCAACAGGCCGAGGCCAATCTGGGCCAAACGGTTCGCAGAGTCCACGGCCTGTATGCCGACGATGACAGATATCGAGCCGATATCGCCGAACGCCAGTCGGATCTTTCGAAGGCACAGGACGATCTGCGGCGCCGGCTTTCCACTGGCATGACGGGGGCCGTGTCGGACGAAGAAATCTCGCATGCGCGTGACGCCGTCAAATCGGCTCAGGCCTCGCTCGAGGCTGCCCGCCAGCAGCTTGGCGCCAATCACGCACTGACGGTCAACACGTCGGTCGAGAAGCATCCGGACGTACTGGCAAGCGCCGCCCAGGTTCGCAACGCGTACCTGGCTTATGCGCGTACGACGTTGCCGGCGCCGGTCACGGGATATGTCGCGCAGCGTACGGTTCAGGTCGGGCAGCGCGTGTCTCCCGGGACGCCGCTGATGTCGGTGGTGCCGCTCGAACAGGTTTGGGTCGATGCCAACTTCAAGGAGTGGCAGCTTCGTCACATTCGGGTTGGACAACCTGTCGATCTGACCGCCGACGTCTACGGCTCCTCCGTCGTCTATCACGGCAAGGTGGCGGGCTTTACGCCGGGCACTGGATCGGCACTCGCGCTCTTGCCCGCGCAGAACGCGACAGGCAACTGGATCAAGGTGGTGCAGCGGCTGCCGGTGCGTATCGAGATTCCGCCCGCGGAACTGGAAAAGCATCCGCTGCGTGTGGGTCTGTCGATGAACGTGGATGTCGACGTGAAGGACCCGGGTGGTGCGCCGCTCGGCACTGCGTCTACGTCGACCTATAAGACTGACGTCTTCGAAAAGTACGGCGACGAGGCCGATGCCGCGATTGCACGGATCATCGCTGAGAACGAATGACCTCAGATCATTGGCCCGCGGCACCGGAAGGACGCCGCGCCTTTCTCGCCCGACACAGGATAGCCGTATCACCATGGACACCAACCATCCGAATCACCCGCCGCTCACAGGGGCAACGCTTGCCCTGGGTTCGCTGAGCGTTGGCCTCGCGGGCTTTATGACCGTGCTCGACTCGTCGATCGCCAACGTGGCCATTCCAACCATTTCCGGCAACCTCGGCGTATCGGTCGACGAAGGCACGTGGGTCATCACCGTCTTTGCTGCTGCGAATGCAATCGCGATCCCATTGACTGGCTGGCTGACCCAGAGGCTGGGCCAGGTCCGGCTGTTCATCGGCTCGATATTGCTGTTCGTGTTCGCCTCCTGGCTGTGCGGCATTGCGCCAACGTTGCCTATCCTGTTGCTTGCGCGCGTGCTGCAGGGCGCCGTGGCTGGGCCACTCATCCCGATGTCGCAGGCGCTGCTGCTCAGTTCGTGGCCAAAGGCAAAATCCTCGCTGGCGCTTGCGCTGTTCTCGATGATCGTCGTCACCGGGCCGATTGTCGGGCCGTCGCTCGGCGGCTGGGTGACGGACAGCTATAGCTGGTCGTGGATCTTCTATATCAACATTCCAGTCGGTCTTTTTGCTGCCACGATGGTCTGGCTTCTCTACCGCAAGCGCGATACGCCGGCCAAAAAGTTGCCTATCGACATTGTCGGACTGGTGCTGCTGATCGTCTGGGTCGCGTCGCTTCAGGTGATGCTGGACAAGGGCAAGGATCTCGACTGGTTCTCGTCGAGCACGATTGTCGTATTGGCTATCGTAGCTGCGGTGGGTCTCGCGTTATTCATTATCTGGGAGCTGACAGAAAAGAACCCGATCGTCGACCTGACGCTGTTCAAGCAGCGCAACTTCCTTGGGGGCACCGTTTCGATTTCCATCGCGTATGGCATCTTCTTCGGAACACTGGTGCTGCTGCCGCAGTGGATGCAGGAATACCTGGGATACCGGGCCGTCGACGCGGGTCTCGCCACGGCACCGCTGGGCATTTTCGCGGTGATCGGCGCACCCATCATGGGCAAGATCCTGCCACGCTCCGATGCGCGCATTATCGGCACGTTCGCCTTCATCGGATTCGCCATCGTCTACTTCATGCGTACGTATTTCTATACCGACATCAGCGAGGGATACATCGTTCTGCCGACCTTGTTGCAGGGTATTCCGATGGCGCTGTTCTTCGCTCCGCTCACCGTGATCATTCTGTCAGGGCAGCCGCCCGAAAGAGTGCCGGCCGCGGCCGGGCTGTCCACCTTCGGGCGCGTGTTCTTCGGTGGCGTAGGTACGTCGCTGGCGAACGTCGTGTGGAATAACCGGACGATCCTGCATCATGAGATTCTGACGCAGCAATCCAGCCCGACCAATCCGATCTTCAATGCACACATGAATTCCTATCATTCGCTGCTGGGTCTGGGGCAAGGCGCTTCGTATGCACTGTTCGACCAGACGGTACAGACACAAGCTGCCGTGCTTGGATTGAATGACGTGTTCTATGGAGCGGCGATCATCATGGTCGTCATCATTCCGCTCATCTGGATCACCAAACCGAGCAAGGCGGGTGGCGCAAGCGATGCCGCTGCGGCTGCACATTGAAAGATACGCTGGGCAATGAAAATCTGTAAGTATCCTGAAGGAGTTAAAAATGAAGACATCGGAAACACAACGCCAAATCGTCAGCGTCAAGATCAATGCTGACGTCACGTTTGAAAGCTTCGTCAAAAGCTTTCAGAAAAGACTTGGAAAATTCGATCAGGCGGCGATAGCAGCCCTGATGGGGCAGCCTCGCGAAGCAGCAGCCGCGATTCAAGGCATGGAAGGAGATCAAGGGTTGATGATTTTCTTTGCGCTTGATCACGGACGTGCGCTAACGATGGTCGGAAAAAGCCAGAAGGCCATCCGGTTCATCTTGGGGAACCCACTGGTAGCGATACAGATGACCCAACACGACGTACGTGCTGGGCAATATGTTCCTTTAACGCTCATTGCCTATGAGCATGAGGAAAATCGCGTTCGCATCGAGTATGACCAGCCATCGTCCATTCTCGGCGCTTGCGAAAATGCGGAAGTTGACAAAACCGCACGCGAGCTCGATCGCAAGCTTCGCCTGGTGGTGGAGCACGCGATCGAGGATGCCTCCAGTGCAACTGGAAGAAAATAGCGATGGTGATGGGAGTGGATGAAAAATGGGGGAGGGGCGTTCATTGTCGAGCAACCTCTGGCGATCTGAAGAGAGGGAACCGCTTGGCGAAGAAACTCTCAAGTCGCCCATCGAGTAGCTCTACCCGCGTTTGCAGAAGATAGTGAGCGCCCTTCATCGACCAACGCATTTGTTGACGTTTCGTGAGCCGTCGGCTACGTGAACTCGACGCCGGACTGCACGGACCAGCCCGCCGCGATGGACGGCTGTTCGGACTTGTTGGTCGACATCTTCGGCGAGCGCGGGCGGCACGTGCGGACCTGTGTGGGCGTTTCGGCGTTGCCGCTCAACGGCGTGATCGTCGTCGAGGCGGTGTTCGAAATCGAGCCGGGCTGCAATTCGAATCGCGAAACATGTGACACAAACGTCGTAACTTGCGTTTTCGAGAGGTGTTTGAGCACTATCGATTGCCGGTGCGATGAGCGGGGCTGTCTCCGATGCGACGAACATCGCGCACGCCCGTATGGATAGCGACCGGGCTCGCCTGCTCACGCTTTTTATCGCGTGGAAGATTGACACGCTAGGCATCAAGGCGGTGATGACCGAATTCTCTGCGATCACGCTGGTGGCGCTAAATGTTGAAGGAAGCCGTTAAAAACCCTGGGATGTGCGTTGCCAAGGCCACGTAACGCGGCGCTCTCCAATCCACGGAAACTGTTGCTGTGCGAGTTCCTGGAATTTCTGGTTCAACAACGCGACGCGCAATTGCACGACACTGTGCGCTCCCACGCGACTCCAGCGCATGTGCTGGCCCTTGCACATTCGACGGCCGACGATCCGGTTAATCGACGATTCGACGAAGCCCGTGGAGATTCGCCTTCCCACGCCTCGCCATGTGCGATAGTCGATCAGCGACTCAACATTGCTCTTGAGATACGTGACCACATTGGAGAGGCCATAGCTTGCTTTCCTGACCTGTCTGCTCACCGCCGGGGTCTCGTTTCTCACGCAGATCAAGCAGGTGGGCGAGCTTAGTTGCGAACTTCTGCCACGCCACGGTATGTCCGACCCAAACGTAATGACGGAAGCGGACAAACAGGTCCCACAGTTCGAACGCTGATCCATTCTTCGTGAGTCGTCCATATGCCAGTGGCGCGATAGCCTGATCAACGCGACGCAACAGCCGCCCAATATGCGCCCAATCCAGGATCCACTCATTATCATATGGGAGGTCTTTGGCTACGTCAGCCAAGTCCCGAGCTCCATCCGTCAGGACGACAACTTCATTAGGATCCCGGCATCCACTGTCCTCGAGGAGTCGTATCATCTCTTGATTCAGTCGCCTGGTGCGCGGCATGGCTGAAGCACATACGCGTGGCTGCTTACCGGCTTGGCCCAAGGCTGTTGCAGGAAGTCGTTAAAAAGGCTGGGAGGCGAGAGCGCGGAGGGGTATCGTCGCTTTAACCATGGAATTAATTTCTCGTATTTTGGGTCTTTAAAGGTACTAGTTTGCAAGCAAAGCTCGGACTGCGATCGAGCACCATGATTGCACCTGCAGTCGATTCACGGAGTTCCTTTTTTACGGAACAATCGGCACCAAAGGCCGGGCGCCCGCATCGCCAAATCGGAGAGACGATATGAAGGACCGCGCAAATGAATCAGTCAGTGCCCGCTACCGTTCGGTCGTTCAAGACGCCAAACATTGGCCGCGTCACGCGCGCAAGCAAAATCGCGAGTGGCTGCAGCGCCCGCAGGCCGCGTTGGCTTCAGGGGCGGCTCGGACGTGAGCACGTTGAGGAGAACTTCGATGCGACACGCGGCCCGGTCTCTTAGCTCGGCGCTCTACGCGACGATTGTGGCGCTCGCTTTCAGTGGGGGTTTCGGTGCGGGTGGTGCTTCGACTTCGGCGCAGGCCGCTGGCACCGCCAGCCGGTTCGAATGGCCCGCGTCATTCAACGTGCTCGGCGATGGTTATCCGCACTCTGGCGATGCATGCCGACGGCTCGGCGAGTCGGCCGCGACTGCGAACTATCTCGACCACATGGCGATGCTGGTCGGCTGTCCGGGCGCGAGCGATAGCGCCGCCGTGCGCGCAATCGTCGGGCATCAGCGGCATGCGCGGGTCGTCGGCGAAGCGGATGGCGTGACGCTGATTTCGATTTCGACGGAACGCGGTCCGGTCGGTTCGCAGAACAGCCACGCGCCCGTAAAGGAATCGCCTATCAGCGCGACCGGCACCCTGGCCTGCGAGCGCGACAACGGACAGACCAAAACGATGTGCAAGTTCGGCGTCGTCCATCACAGCGATCGATCGAATACGGTCGTGGTCTACTGGCCCGATGGCACGACGCGGGCAATTTTCTTCGGTGCTAACGGCCGGATAATCGGCACAGCTGCGGCCGCGAGCGATCGTCCGATGCCCGGCAACACGCTGACCCGGAAGCACGCCGGCATCAATCTGATTTCAGTCGGCAATGAACGCTACGAAATCGAGGACACTGTTCTGTCCGGTGATTGAATGGCGTTGAAGTACATTGGCGCAAGCCATGCGCGGTTGAACATGTGATTCGCCGCGCGTCACTTTCATTTCCATCCATCCCTTCGCTTTAAACCCTTGTCATGGGGCGGCACGGCGCGCCGTGCCGCCATGCTCAGGCATGCCGCGTGCCAATGCCCGACTCGCGCACGAGAATATTAGTAATAATTCAAAAAAAGCTGCTGGTCTATGCGAATTGCTTACAGCGGCATGCGGCGTGATTCTTTCAATTCGATAAAGCGCGTATGCGGGATTACCCCATGCCGTCAGATCGATATTATTGATTAATATTATTACTTGCCAGATGTTGCGCGCCGGCCTGACCGGCTGCCATTTGCGAAGCGTCAACGATCATAACGATCCTTTACATCGATCTGTAGACCTAAGCATTTCAACCCGATCAGCGGTTCCATAGGAGGAGGTCATGATGTCCAGAAAAATCGGATTAGTGGCGGTCTGGCTGGCGATGGCCGTCGGACTTGCCGCGTGTAATGGCGACAATAGCGGCGCGTCGACCTCGCCGGTGGCGTATGCGGCCACCGCGAACCCTGCGCCGTCCAACAGCGCGGCGCAGTCGAATTCGAATGCATCGGCGGACGACAACGCGGCGACCACCACCGCGCTGCCCTGCGATGCCGCCGCCACGGCCAACACGCCCTGCTCCGCGGCGCACAGCGTGACACGTCTGCTGACGAAGAACTACCAGGGCCCGCTGTTCCAGATTCAACGCGCGTCCGATAACACGACGCTCGACGTCTATCCGTACACCAACCGCACGCTCAAGGGCGGCGATCGCTCACTGGTCGGCTCGGCGAATGTGCAGAGCACGCAGTCCTTCTGCAACAACACGACCTGCTCGGTTACCTCCATCTACGATCAGGTCGATCTGGTCGCGCCATTGAAGGGGGGCGCATTCGGTAACGTACCAGCGACGCTCACACGGAACCAGGACGGCACGGAATCGTTGACGGTGCCCAACGGCACCTCGGGCTCGCAGAAAACGACCACCGTGCCAGTCCTCAACGGCTTCGCGACGATCACGCTGCCCGGCACCGCGGGCACCTTGACAGTGCAACTGCAACAGCCACCGACCGCATTGACCGCGCAAGCGCCGACCGAGCAAGTGACGATTGGTAACGACTTGCCCGCGCTCCCCGGCACGCCGGCCAAGCTCGCGTTCGTCACGACGAACGGCGTGCAGATTCCGGCTCTCGGCACGTTGGCCGGCCAAGCCTATCGCAAGCGCTTCGGCACGGTGAATCAGTCGATCGGCGATAGCGAAATCGCCGAGTACATGGTGGCCGGCGCGCACTACGGCCAATCGTCGACCTGCTGCGGCACCTACGGCAACATGGAAAACAGTGCGAATCCCAGCACCTATTCGCACGGCGAAGTGGAAGGCGAAATGTTCGCGCTCGCGTTCTCGAACGGCAACGCGGCCGTGTTCGGCTATTGCGACGGCGACTCGATCCAGCCATCGAACGTGAAGGACCCGGTGTGCAATGCGCTCGATACCAACTGGCCGGGCGTCGATGCGGAAGCCGGAGTGTATCTGTACGGTCCGCAGCAGCCGGCGAAAGAGAAGTTCGTCACGGTCCTGTCGAAGTACTCGCCCGTCACCGCCTCGAATCTCTTCGCGGTTAAAGGCGGTTCCGCTTCACAAAGCGTGCTGACGTCGCTGTACGACCAGGCGCCGCCTGAAGCGCTGAACTTCGGCCACGACGCGGGTCATGCGTTCAACGGCCAATGGCAGGGCGGTCTGTCGCTCGGCGAAGGCGGCGACGGCAGCGCCGCGCCGATCCAGTTCTTCGAAGGCGCGATCCTCACCAAGGCGACGTCCGATACGACCGACAACGCAATCCAGTCGAGCATCGCGAGCTTCTACGGGCCGCCGTCCAACGCGGCCGTGTCGGCCTGCTATGCGAACAACCTGATCAATTCGCCGCTCAGTCTCGCGACGCCGGATGCGTGGTCGCAGTCGAACGGCGGCACCGCCGTGCCCGCCACCGACATCTCCAGCGTGAATCGCGGCGCCGCGACGATCACGAGCACGAATGGTTCGGCCGTGTCGAACATCCATGAAGTGATCCGCGTGCAGGGCGGCCAGTCGTACACGTTCACCGACTATGTGCTCGCCACCACCAACGCGACGGTGTTCCCCGGCGGCTCGATCCAGACCGACGATCCGAGCGGCACCGAGTTCGGCTGGGTGCTGAACACGAACACCGGCGCAATCGTCCGCGGTACTTGGGGCGCGGGTCAGCCGACCGCGCTGAGCGCGGTGAAAGCGGGCAACTGGTGGAAAGTGACGATGACGCTGACGGCTCCCGCGGGATCGAACAATGCGCAGGTGTTCATCGATCCGCCCACGTCGAGCAGCGCAGGCGTGCGTTCGCAGCAGGCCGCGTATCTGAGTGCGACGCATTACTGCCCGAGCCTCGCGATCATGAGCGGTGCGACGTCGTAAGCACGATGAGCGCGACGTAGCGACGGATGATTCGTTGACGCGTCGCGCGATTAAAAGCAGACCCGCTCACTATGCAAGCCCTCGCGTCCGACACGATCGCGAAAGCCTGTTGCAATAGACGCTTTTGATCGCGCGTGGCCGAAGCGCAGCGATAGGCGGCCGGCCACGCCATGTCACTTCAACCAATCACTTCCTGCTTCCCCGGAATGCCCGACCCGCGCAACGAACACCTGCGCGTCTCGGTGACGAAGATCAGCGCAATCTCGCCAACGACGCACGCGGCCATCATGTAACAAGCGGGCACCACCGCATTGCCCGTATGCGCGACGAGCCATTCGTTCGCCATCGGCGCGGTACCCCCGAAAATCGGTTGTGGTGCAATTCCGGCGCGTCGGCCTGTTACTCTTGAGCTTTTACCGCCACATCAAAGCGCGGGTGAAAGTGATGCTCTGGTTCAAGCGGTTCCGCAGCGCCGCCGTTACCCTCACCGGCATCGAACTGATGCATCGCATTCGCAAAGGCCAGTTCGGTCTCACCCGCATTGCACCTCAAAGATACCACTTCGCCCTCGATTTGGATGGCGGTTCTTTCAGGTCGTTAAGGTATCCGAAACATGGACGATTTATTGCCCGCCTACCGAGTTTGCACCACAGCCCTATATTCTGCATATCCTCACCGTCGGCGGGGGCTGTTCATTCCATTCGCACCAGCGGCGAATCGTCTCGTAGCTGACCATCATGCTGCGCTCGAACAGCAACTCTTCAATGTCGCGCAGGCTGAGCTGGAACCGGAAGTACCAACGCACCGCATGGCTGATAACCGTCGCCGGAAACCGGTGGCCGTGAAAAAGCGATTTCCTTTTCGTCATCACTTCATGCTACGCGAACATCTCGCCAACCTGACAGTGCCGTCTGTAGTGTTGCTTCAACAACAATTACCAACACTCGGCTGGCAAGGACTACAACAGGGTTCACAACAGCACGGGGCGCAGCCGCAATCCTGGCAACAGTCGCATTCACAGCAGCTTTGCTCGCAGCAACCGCAGCCGCCATACTCTGCAGGGCGATATCCGAGCGCCATGCCGGAGACTCCTTCGAGTGCCCGAGCGCTGCTAAAGAGCGCCGCGTTGACGACGTCGATCCCGAGCTTCAATGTCGTACCCAGCGCACCGAACAACGTTTGCGTCGCGCCGCTCGCTTCTTGAGCCGCTGCCGGCCAGCCGGAGGGCGCCGGTATCGCGGCCACGGAAGGGGGGAGTGCCCATGCGGGAATGCCGGGCATGCCGCGTGGCAACCCCACCGGCACCATCATCATCTGGCCACCCGTCAATCCCGACGCGTCCAGCCGTTCCTTGTAACGCTGAAATTCGGACTGCGCACTCGTTTGCCCAGCGGATGGGGAAGATGCCGGCGTCTCGGCGTCTGGCTTGCCGGCCTGCTCGTCCTTCGGTTTCGTGGCCATTTTCGATCTCCTCGATGAACGCGGATACCCGCCTCCGTCAGCAACTGAACACTTCGCACCACCGCACGCGCGCCACCATGTTCGATACCAGAACCGTGACGGTTGCGCCCGGCTTGGTCGTGATGATGCTTTCCTTCACCCGGTAGTGCGCGCCGGCCTGTTCCTGGCGTTCCCACCCAAGCACCGTCCCCTCGGAGTCGCGCACCAGCACGGCAACCGCCGACGTAGCGGTGGGCGTGACCGGTGCATATTCGACCGAAAGATGAACGCAACATCCGCCACCGATGAACGCGGTGTTGCTGTTGGCCGCTGCGTTGCCCTGGCCCGCCGCGGTGGACGTGCCGAGCAAGGTCGCAAGACCGGTGCGCGTGATGTCGCCGGTCGTCCTGGACTCGGCCACCAACTCCCGCGGTTCGGTGCGGCATTCCCTGCAACCGCATCGGCATTGCGCACTGGGTTGCCCGCAATGGCGACAGTAACCTGTCCGCATCGGCTCGCGCGGATAGGAGAAAGCCGGCGCCGGCACGCGCCACGCGCCGGTGTAGTGCTGAGCGTACTGGCTTGGATTCACCTCGACCTCCTTTGAATGGTCAAGAAATCTCGCCCGCTGCCTAGCAGCAGATCGATTCACACCATCGGACGCGCGCGTCAACGTTGTTGACCGCCAGCGTCAATTTTGTTCCGGCCTTCACGCGCAGCAGGTCTTCCTGAACGTGGTACCCGACCGCGGGTGTCGAGTCGGTCCACGTCGAAGAAGAGCCATCCGATGCCGTAGTCAACGACACCGAGGGGCTCGCTGCGCCAGTCTCAACCAGGTACTCGACGGACAGCAGCACCTCTTCGCGTCCGCCCACGAACGCCGATTGAGGCGTAGTCGATTGCTGGACTTCGAGGTGACGTGGCACCCGCAGCACCGGGTCACAACCCGGCGCGACCGATGGGACGTACCATACCGGGATAAAGAAGGCGCACACGGGGGCTCGCGCGGGTTCGCAACCCGCCGGGCCACCCCAGCTTCCATGTTTCATCTTGCCTCTCCTCAGCAAGCGTGCCCCACGCTTGCGGACAACGTTACGGTTGGTCGGGCGACGGCGCCGCAGGGGCTGCCGCGGCAGGCGGTGTCGAGGGCGCCGCGGGAGCGCTCAGGTCGCGCACGATCTTCAGCGCATCGTCGACGATCTCGAACCCCGAGTTCAGAAAGCCCGTCGCCATCGATGCGACCTTCGAAGCGATCTGCTGATCGATCAACGCACTCGACGTGTCATGAACCAGCTTGGTGACAGAAGCCAATGCAGTCGACATCGTTTATCTCCTTGACGTGTGTGCCGGTTCCCCGTGTCGGCCCGCTGTGTGACCAGACGCGACCTGGCGGTCGGCCAGCCGCATCACGCGGGTTGCTACCTCGATGCCCCAATCGAGCGTCGTGACGGGACTTCGTGCCATATTGACGCCCGCACGGGCAATGCTGCCAACGGCACCGCGCGCGAGTCGCATGGAGCCGAGTACCACGTCGTGCTTGCCGTCAACCGCGGCGTTTGCATCGTATTGCATCAGCGCCAGCCAGGCGGCCAGCTGCTTGGGGAACGCCTGGTACAGCACCAGAGGGGACAAGCAACTGCTTTGCGAAATGACGCCGCTGAAGATGCCACTCGCGAAGTCCTGAAATTGCGGGTCGGCGGCCGTCAACGTGCCGATGTTCTTCAAAAGGAAAAGGGCGAAATCCCTGAGGTTCGGGTTCTTGGCGATCGACAGAAATATTTCGGCGGTCTGCCAGTCGAGTCCGTATTGCTCGTTCCACCGTGTCTCATAGCGCTTGAGCGCCGCGCATGAAAAATCTCCGGCGTCCAACGCATGGCGGCACGTTTGCGCAGCACAAAACGCACTTTCCATGGCCTTGTGGATGCCTCCGCCATTGAGCGGGTCAGCCTGGTTTGCCGCATCGCCGATCAGCATCACGCGGTCCGCAATGATGGCTTTTGGCCGATAGAACGCGGCCGATCCGCCGGAGACCGGACCGCAACGTGTTGCGTTTGCGAGCATGCCGGCCACCTCGGTGGCGAGAAAACGCCGGAAGTGCGCACCGAGGTTCTCGAGCATCGGGAAATTCTTGTCGAACGCATAGCCGAGGCCGACGTTTGCGAATCCGCTGTCGTCGACAAATAGCCAGCCATAGCCGGGAAAATAGTCGCGCGCGAAGTACACCTTGATCTGCGCACCGTCCCATTCGACGTTCCGGAAGTAGGCGCGCAGCGAAGCAGCAATCACGCCATCCTTCAAGGTGTTGCCGATTGCGCGGGAGATCGCCGAGCTGACACCGTCGGCGCCGATCACGACGCGGGCGCGATATTCGGTCGGTTTGCCGCGCGTCTCACCCATCACGCAAATGCAATCGGGCTCGTACACGATATCGTGCACGCGCGTATCGGGCTGAAAGTGAGCGCCATGATCACACGCGTTGTTGAGCAGAATATGATCGAAGCGTTTGCGATCGAGCAGAACCGCGAAATCCGGATATTGCGTGTGCGACGGGAAGCGACCCGTCAGCACGAGCTCGCCGTTGATGAACAGATCGCAGGATTTCAGGCATGCGTCGGTGGCCGCGAGAACCTCGTCGACACAGCCGAGCCGGTCGAGCCAGTAGATGGCCTGCGGCGTCAGCCCGTCGCCGCATACCTTGTCGCGTGGAAACGTGGATTTGTCGATCAGCAGAGTGGCGATACCGTCGCGCGCAAGAAAGCTCGCGGCACTGCTGCCGCCAGGACCTGCTCCCACCACGATCGCGTCGTAGATCATCGCCTTTGCGCTCACGTTGCACCGACAACCAGGATCACGGGAATGCGCAGCTCGCTGCCCGATTCGACGACAACCGCACCATGGTAGACGTCCGGCGGCAGATCGGATGGCAGCGTGCCCTGGAGCACGAATTTTTCGAAGTCCACCGGCGCAATGGTTTTCTGGTTCGGTTTGACCGCCAGCGTACCGGCTTCGAATCGCGCCCCTTGCATATGGCCGGTGAATCCTTCCACCCGGAGGGACACCTTCTTGGGTTCGGTCGTCGAATCGTTGTTCACCGAGAACGACACGCGAACTTCGCTGCCCGGTATCAGCGCCAGCCGATTGGTTACTGCGTAGCCGCCATCGTCGGGTACGGCGGATTGCGCCGGCGCAGTCACCGGAGCGGACGGCCATGCGCCGCCCTCCATGCTCGGGCCAGGCTCCGCGGGCGCCGCGCCGGGCATCGATCCGGCATGCGTTGCGGCGTTGCTCACGCGCTCGCGAATTTCCTGCTGGGCCACCGCGCCGACTCGGCTGATGAGCGTCACGCCCAGACTCACGCCTGCCTCCGCAAGATCGAGGCCTTTGCTCAGGATCGCGCTGAACTGATCGAGGTGCCCACGCAGATCGGGAGCGGAACTGGTCGCCGCCTTGGGCTGGTGCGCCGCGTGCGCATTGGGCTCATCCAGATGCGGCGGTGTCGGCGACCCATTGTCGGGGGAACTGGCGGGCCGCGCCTCGTGCGCGGGACTGGTCGCATCACCGGTCCCGGAGGCTGCCGCTGCATCACTGGTGGCCGACATCGCATGACTCCTTGCAGGGCGCTACACACCCGCAGCCATAAACAGGCGGTATGCAGACGTAACTGACGTGCTGCCGGACGTTGCAGCAGCGACCTTCGCGTGGACGGCATGAGTCGCATGGTTGCGGCCAGGGCGAATGGGGCACGTCCCAGATTGCCCGATGCGCGATGTGCCGTGCCGAGAGCGCGCCCGCGTACGCGCGATACGCTGCAGCCGAGGCAAGACCGGCGAGGGCATTGGCAAGGCCGATCAGATTCTCGCTGAGGATGCGGACACCCGGGCCGGCATCGGGAAGGCTATTGCGTGACATGGCGTTCAATCTCCACTGGCAACCGAACTGTCAGCGCGGGCGTTGCGTTGCGCCGCTGGAGCAGCCGCGCTGCCGCGGCCCAAGGCGTAATGAAAGCGTGGCGCGCCGGCACTCAGTCGCGCGGGGTGTCGCGCTTGAGCGGCTTGTGCCGGCCAGGGTGCGTCGGCGCAATGCTCGGCGTCACAGGCAACCGTGCGAGGGGCGACGCGAGTGATGGTCTGCGTGCACCGCTGCGTGGTGCGCGTGGGGATCGCCGGATTGCCGGCCGCCGCGACATCGGGAAAGCTGCGTTCCGTCGAGTGCGATTGTTCGCTTCGCGCGCAGTTGCGCGGCACGAGCTTCATTTCGCCGTCGATTTCGAATCGCATGATTTCGAAGCCTAGCAGCCGCGTTCGAATGCGGTAACGCGCCGGCAGATCGAATCGCTGCTGGAGCGCCAACGCCAGCGGCGGCACCCGCCGCACGGACACATCCAGTTGGGGCAACTGACTGAGCGTCAGATTCACGGTCGGCAGGTGCGTGACGTTCAACTGGTCAACGCGCAGCGGATCGACGTGACGGATGTGATCGATCCGCAGCGACTCCACCAGCAGTGGCGCGATCTGGTTCAGTTCCTTGATATGGACCGCGGCCGGCGCGATCTTCTGCACGTCGGCGATCGTCAGCGGCTGGATCGTCAGCGGCTGGATCGGGATCGGATCGACGTTGTGTACCGACTTGATATCGACGTCCATCTGTTGTCTCCAGAGCGATATGCCGACGAGCGACGCCGGCTAGGCGGCCGGCCATGTGTAGTTGAGGAGCAGCACGCGCGCGTCGTCGCGAATCGCCGCTTGTGCCTGATTGCGCACGCTGACCGTCACGACCTGCGTCCCGCCGTTGCCGGGTGCCTGATAAAGAAACCATGGATCGGTCGCGCCGCCTTGCACCACACCGTCAACCAGCCATTCGAAGGCCGGTGCGGGATCATGTGACGCGGTGGCGGTGAAGAGCCGCATCTTGTTGCTGTCGTCGATATAGTTGTTGTTGAAGCCTTGCCGATAGTAGAGATTGACCCGCCGTGGCCATATTTCGACCGAGGGCCTCGGTGCCGCCGCGGGTCCGGTGCCGACTAGCGTGACCCACGCGTAGGCCTTGCGTAGCCGGTCCTCGCGCGCAGTCGCGACGACGACCTCGGTGAAACAGTCCGGTAGCGCGCCCTTGGGCGGAGCGCGATATAGACCCGTCGCATCGATCGATCCGGCACCGGGGTTGCCCAGCACGTCGTGCACTTCCCACAACGCGCCTTGACTCGAGTTGAACACCGTTGCGGCGAAGCGGGTTTGTGCGTTGATCGGATTCGCCGTCCATTCATCCTCGAAGTTGAGCGTGACCGCCGGCGGCCAGACTTCGATTTCCACCTGGTGGCGATATTCGACACATCGGTAGATCTCTCTCACGCAAGCGCCGCACGCGCTCCGGTTCGCCGTGCCGTGCACGGGCATTGGGCGCCGTTGCGGTCTGATTATCACGATTCGCGCTCCACCACGCAAAATGTCATTCGTTGTCGGAGCCGTCGACGGCCTCGGCGAGCGCTTTGACGGGGACTTTGCCGGTCACGCCGATCTCGGCCTTGCATGCGCCGGTGCCATGCAAAGTGCTGCTGATCCCTTCCTTGCCGACGACCCCGCCGATGCTTATATCGCGGGCATCCAGCTTCACGTCGATCGGATTCAGCTGGAAGCGGGCGGGTCCGACCGACGCGACCACCACGCGCCGACGCCTATGTCGCAGAAACGGAATGGTCAACGAGATGGGCAACTCCTTCAGCGACACTTCGACCGGCCCGGTCGAAAGCGAGAACGACGCACCGCCACAGCATTCGAACGCGAGCGGTGCCGCGTCAATGCGAAGGTTCAGATCCGGGTGCGCGTGAAGGGTGACGCGGGTGCCGAATTTCATGTTTTTCCCCCTTCCGCGACCGGCGCGTGGTTACCTTCCGTGTCGAGATCGGGGTACACACGCTCGGCCAGATCGCTGAACATGTCGTCGACCGTCTTGTTCAGATGCTCGAAGCCGTCCAGCGCCTGGGATATCTCAGTGCAGTTCTGACCTTCGATCTGGAAGTGCACCATCGGTCCCAACCGGATGGACATGGTGATTCTGGGCATCGCATCCTCGCTCATCGCTCATCGCTCATCGCTCATCGCTCATCGCTCATCGCTCATCGACTGGCCGACGCTGATCTGGCTCCGCATCCGTTGCCGAGTCAATCGTGCGCTGGCCGCGAAGCGCCGTTTCCGGCACGGTGGGCGTTTGCACCGTCCAGACTAGCCTCATACGCGTTCGCACCATTCGCACCGTTAGCACCACCATTCGCACCGTTAGCACCGCTCGTACCGTTGGTGCCGCTTGTGGCAGGCGCACCGTTTCCGTTTGCGGCGTGCACACCCGCGCCGTTAGCCTCTCCCACCCCAGCTTCCATTTCGCGCAGAAGCGTGGACAAGCCGTCGAGTGAAGCAAGAACCGTCCCCAGCGCGATTTTTTCCCGCTCACCGAGATCGCGGCACACCCGTTCGATCTGCGCGCCCAGCACCCGTCCTTCCAGCGTGCCGCGGTATTCGCGCCCGCGTTCGCGCAACACACCGCCAAACTGCGTAATGATCGACAGCACCCCGTAAAGCAGGTCGCTCGGCAAATTTCGATCGTCTGGAGCGTCTTCATTGAACACTGGTTTGCACCGTGGGCAAGCGAGTTGCTGTTCGTCGCGGCCGATTCGCCAGACACCATAGAGCGCAGACGTCGATTGCTTCGGTATCGACCGGCAACCCATGCGATGCAATCGTCCTGCTGACGCGTCGAATTGAAACGGCGCCTGCGAGGCCTCGGCGCGGTTGTCGATTCTCAGCAACGGTTGCTGTCCGTGAAGCCTTCCGACGCTGTGCAACTCCTGGATGTGCAACGCGATCAGATCTGCCGCCCGCGATCCATCGACACCAACGCCATCACTCATAGACGGCCCAGCCAGACGCGGTTTTCAGTTTCTGCTGCCGATGCTTGTCGAGCCGTGTCAGGTAGTAGCGCGTGAGGAATGCGATCAGGAGATCCCGCCCATTGCCGGGCGGCAGGCCACGATATACACGCTGCACATAAGACACAAAAATCCTGCGCAAAGTACGCTCGGGGTATTTGACCTGATTCATGAACGTCACGCGGTCATGCGCCAGATCCGAAAAACAGTCGCCGTGGTCGTCGATGAACATGATCAACGCACCGGCGGTGTAGATCAGTGCAATATAGTTCAGATCGAGTTCAGGCAGCAGAAATGCCGATAACACCAGAATCGCGTGACCGCTGCGATTGCTGGCGCATTGCCTCAATGCGTTCAATTCCGAGCGCCCGGGTCGCGCCTCGCTGTACGTGCGCGCGAGGCGTAATTCGACGTCATGCTTCTGCGCTTCGTAAAGCCGCAAAATGGCCTGGCGTGTCGTCGCATTCATGATATCGCGCCCGCTAAAAAGCCTCGAGACGATCACATAGAAAAGTCTCTCGCGATCGTTGCGCAAATCGAACCAGCCTTCAGCGAGCAATACGCCCAGGCGGTCAAGATAGTCGCGCGTCGTCGCATCATCGAAGTCGTCAATGAAACTGTCCGCCAGAAAGCAGCACGCGCCGAACAGGCTGCCGACATGCTGGCGCCGTGCATCATATTCGAACCCTGCAACTTCCGTGCAAGCATGACCGACCACATTCATCTTGGTGGTCAGTTCAAGCATCTTGAGGTACTCGTCACGCGATCCAGTCAGCATCGACGGATGATAGCCGCGTACCAAGGGCTCCAGATGCTCCGTCACCACGTGCCGATACGACCGGATCAACTGGTCGAGCCGCTCGCGCGCCGACCGGGTCGGATCCCAGTCTGCTCCCATCTGCAGAGATGCACCGGACTGGCTCATCGGTACCGCCTCCTTTCAGGAAAGCGATTGCCGCGTGATTAAACACTGCTCTTCAATATAGGTTACGAATTGAAACATTGAAAATGTGATTTGCTGGGAGTGGCCCGAAGATCGCCGAAACATTTCCGTCCGGTCGTCTTCATGCGTTCGTCACGGTGCAGGCGCTTGTTCTCCGCACGCAGGCGCGAAAGTTCCATCTGTTCCGGCGTGACTTCCTTCGCCCCCAGGCCATTCTGGTCGCCGGCCTCAGCAGCTTTCAGCCAGTCGCGTAGCGTCTGCGCCGACATGCCTAATTCGCGGGCCACCGCGCTCACGTCTTGCCCGTCCTCGACTCGTTGCACGGCCGCTGCCTTGAACTCTGCCGTGTACACCTGGTTCGGTACTTTGAACATTCCCTCTGTCCTTCCTTTGGGTCGACTTTATACACGACCTGCCGGAAGGCGAAATTTCAGGGGAAGCTCAGTGTATTGTTCTGACGAACAGTTGCTCACGACGCGTGTCAGGCAATGCCGAACATATTCACCGTGAAACACGAGCAAGTGCCGTTGAAAGACGCCTCGCGATTTCGTAGAAGCTACGTCTTTTCAGGCACTTACGATTCTTCACTTCGGCCTGATTTCGAACCTGGCACAACCTGTGCCTTCTTTTCTGCAAACGGCGCGGCATCCCCGCCGCCCGCAATCGTTGATCGCCTGATCGTCGTTTTCGTCTCTTTCGGACCCGGCGAATTTAATGGATCGTTCTGCTCAAGTGGGACCGTGCGGCCATCGAAGCTAGATAAAAATTTGTGATTGCGCCGGCACAGTTGGGCAAGCAGGCGACAGTCGGCCGCGATATGGCTGGCACGCGTGGGAGGTGCAATACCGCACGACAGCGCGCGAACAGGCAAGCAGTTGCGAGAGGCAATCCGCGAGAAATCACGGTGCATGAAGCGGCGCATACGGAGGTGAGACGTGACAAGGTATCTCGTACAGGATTAGTTAGGAATAGAAAATACTGGCGCTAATAATCTTCCTTCGTTGTTCGTCTTTTATTCGAGCAAGGACTTTGCCGAGTCTTAACTGGCCCCACTTCATGTGGCAGTGTGACACGGTCAAGATCTCATGGCCTGACGGGGTCGTGCCATAGCCAGTTTTTGACAAGAGTTCGTTGACGTCACATTGTGAAGATTGTTTGATGCCGTCCGTGACTACGTAGGTATTTGGTTCTAGCGCTCCCCGTTGCGGGACCAATCGATGATATATGGAGATGGCAACTTGGTCCCAGCTCAATCCACCATAGAGTTCAAACTGCTCTCATGTCATAGCGGTCCGATTCGTCGCACATCCGATCTGATTGAGCGACTGGACCGAATAACGGAGAAAGTCAAAGAAGTCGTCCATGTCAGACGGTGCGTGATTCTTCACGAGCGCAAGGGAAGGACAATTTCTCAAGGGGTCGTCTATCGCAACGGTTCCGCTGATGGCCAACCTGAGGGGCTCCTGGGGCAAACGTTTTGCGGGCCGGCGATCGGCATCGAGCAGTACCTTGGATGCTTTGCGATCTCGGAACCACTCGACCATGCCTTCCAGTGGCGTGACCCCGGGGGCGTATTGCCTGCTCAGGTGTGTCTGCCGGTGCGTGACGTGGCGTCCCACATGCAGGGCGGACAAGGCGTGGCCGCATGCGTTCGCTCGGGTGTGCACGGCATGGGCCATGTGGTCACCATCTTCCAGCTCGAATGTTCAACCGTCAGTACGCATCTCGCGCTGCTGGTGAATTTCATGGCGCTGCATTTGCATTCAATCCTCACGTATGAGGCGTTTGAAGCAGTTCAACCTGAGGTTGAATGCAGTCCACCGGAGGCGTGGCCGAGCCAGCAGTCCGATGTCGCTCAAGTCAGATTGACCGGCAAGGAGCGCGATGTGATCAAGTGGGTGATCGAAGGCAAGACGGCGTGGGAGATTGGGAAAATATTGTGTGTCTCCGAGCGGACCGTGAAATTCCACCTTACAAACGTTTATGGAAAATTGAACGTTTCCAACAGAGCGCAGGCGGTGGCCAAAGTTAGTCGACTGGGTCTGATTTGAAGGGGAACCACGATGTCGTTCAAGGACAAGACCATTGCATTTGTCGCGAAGCACGGTTACACGTACCGCAGTTACGTGCTCTCCATATTGTTTCTGCCACCGGCCGCCGTCTATATCGCATGCAAGAAGCCGGGGGTGCCGTTGCCGGGCCGCATCGTGCTCGGCGTGATGGGGGTTGTCGCGCCGCCGTTCATCGGTGGGGCGACGCTGATGATGCTCAAGTCGCTGGTGGATCTTGTCCGCAGATCGCTTTGGGCATGACTACGCAATGAGCGCCGCGATGACCGACGGCCCCTCGATGCATCCGGATCCGTTGGTACAGCGAAGTGACTACGGCGCAGCCGACTCGCAACATTCGCGGATTTGTTCCCGTAAAAGGTTTGCCCCATCGAACAGGTTTTCTCTCGCGATCAAGTTGATATTCTGCGCATAGTGATTTCCTTCGCCAACGTCTCCGGCGTTCCCATTTTGAGCAGCGAACCTCCATTCATCAAAACCATGAACGCCGTCAAACTCGAAGCCATTGAAAAGAGTTACCCCATGGGTGCGGTCAAAGTCACCGCGTTGCAGGACGTCAACCTTGAAATTCGAGGCGGCCGGCTCACGGTGATTTCAGGAGCGTCCGGCAGCGGCAAGTCGACGCTCTTGAATCTGATCGGCTGTGTCGACCGTCCCGACCGCGGACGCATCTTCGTCGCAGGCGAAGAGGTTAGCCAGTTGTCCGACGACGCGTTGTCGGACTTTCGCGCACGGCGCCTCGGCTTCGTCTTCCAGAATTTCAATCTTCTGCCTGTATTGACGGCCCACGAGAATGTCGAGTACCCGCTGCTGCTCGCAGGCATCCGTTTGACAGACGCGCAGCGGGCAGAGCGAGTCAGGGAGTTACTTGACGCGGTGGGTCTCGCGGACAAGGCGGGGCATCGCCCAGGCCAGCTCTCGGGCGGTCAGCGTCAACGCGTCGCGATCGCGCGCGCGCTAATCGCGTCGCCACAACTGGTGCTGGCCGACGAGCCCACCGCCAATCTCGACAGCAAGACGGGCGAGGCGATCATCGGCTTGATGCGCCGGCTGCAACGCGAGCGACGGGCTTCGTTCGTGATTTCCTCGCACGATCCCCAAGTGCTTGCCGAAGGGGACGACGTGATCAAAATCGCCGACGGACGCGTTGTCAGCGTGTCGCGCGCAAGCGCAGCGGAGGTTGTGGCATGAAAACACTGGCACTTGCAATACGCAATCTGCTTCGCAATCGGCGACGTTCGATCACGACGCTTCTGGCGATGATCGTCGGCGCACATGCGGTCCTACTGTTTGGTGGCTACACGCGCAACATCACCTATGGCTTGCAAACCGACTACGTGAAGTACGGCGGACACCTGCAGATCGAACGGGCGGGCTATTATCAGTTCGGAAGCGGCAACCCGGCCGAATATGGGATCGCCAACTATCGAGAGATTATCGACGCGCTGAAGTCCGACCCCGTGCTCGCGCCGATGGTGCTCGTGGTGACGCCGACGCTGCAACTTCAGGGGATCGCCGGCAACTTCAAGCAAGGGGTGTCGCGTACCGCACTGGCGCTGGGTGTGCTCGTCAACGATCAGAATCGGATGCGCGGATGGAACGACTACCATTTTCCCGTGACGGTACCGCCGCTAGCGTTGACGAGAACTGAAACGGACGCGGCGATCGTCGGCATGGGCCTCGCGCGGGTGCTGCAACTGTGTGGCCAGTTGCACGTGCGCGATTGCGCGCCGCAGACGAACCCGACGGCCAACGCGGGCCCTGGTCTGCCAGCGGATGTAGCTCAACTTGCACGCACGACGCAAGCCGCGTCGACTAGTGCCTCGCAACAGTCGACTATCGAGCTGCTGGCCGCCACCGCGCGCGGCGCTCCGAACGTTGCGGAACTGCACGTCGTCAAGGCGGAGCAGCAGGGCATCAAGGAATACGACGACATGTACGTCGGCCTTCATCTGGCTCAGGCGCAGCGCCTCGTCTATGGCGGCGATCAGCCGAAGGCGACAGCGATTGTCGTACAACTGGCGCATACTGGAGATATGCCCGCCGCCAAGGCGCGGATCGAGCATCTGCTGGCGACGAAGTTCAAGCGTGAGGAGACCGAGGTGGTCGACTACACGACGCTGAATCCGTTCTACGGACAGGCACTTGCGATGTTCGCCACGCTGTTCGGTTTCATCGCACTACTGATCGCTGCGATCGTACTGTTTACGGTCGGCAATACGATGAGCATGGCGGTCTTCGAGCGTACCGTCGAAATCGGCACTTTGCGGGCGATGGGGCTGCGCCGCGAAGGTGTGCGCCGTCTATTCATGTGTGAAGGTCTGCTGCTGGGCGTGCTGGGCGCGTCGCTGGGCGTGCTCAGTGCAGCGGCACTCGCCGCCGTCATCAACCATAGCGGGCTCTCGTGGACACCACCGGGCCGCTCGCCGGTGCCATTGATCATCCGGGTGTGGGGCGAGAACGATCTGATTGCGGGGACGGCAATCGGCCTGCTGCTGGTTTCGATGCTCTCCGCGTGGTTCCCTGCACGACGTGCGTCGCACATGAACATCGTCGATGCGCTTCGCTATGCGTGAGGCATAGCTCGATGCAAAGGCTGATGCCAATCCGGTTCAATCCACCTATCTTTCTTGTGCAGGGGTGACGATCATGCAAAAGTTGCTCAAGCAGTTTCTGATTGCTTTCATCCTGTCGTGCGGCTTTTGCACCGCGTTCGGCGAACAGGCGCCGGCCAATCTGAATCTGGCGTTGACGCAGCAGACAAGCACAGGCAAGTACGTCGTCGCACTCGAGCCGCCCAAACCGGGCGTGTACATCGGCCAGATCCAGACGTGGCGAATCACGCTGCGCGACGCGTCGGGACAATTGGTGCGAGGGGCAATGATCGACGTCAGCGGTGGCATGCCGCAGCACGGACACGGGCTGCCGACGCAGCCGCAGGTCGTGCAGGAGCAGGGCGATGCCGGGCACTACCTGCTGGAAGGCATGAAGTTCAGCATGACGGGCTGGTGGACGATCAAGCTCGAGGTCAAATCGCCGATCGGTACGGATGTGGTGACATTCAATGTCGTGCTGCCGCCATCGTCGTCATGATCCGGCGCGAAGATCGTGATAGGTCGAACCATCTGGCATCACGCAATTTCGAAGAGGTCGACATGCGAAGGATCGTAATGTTCTGGCTGCTATTGCTGATGGCTTGCGCGCCGTTTGGCGTCGTGAATTTCGCCCATACGGCGTCGGCCAGCACGGCGGCCGCCCGGGCTGACCGCCTGCCGCCTTATCAGCCACGTTTTAACCGCACCCGACCGGTCGTGGTGGTGGTGGCCGAGAACTACTACACGGAACTGACGGACTATGTGATCCCGTACGGCATACTGACCGCCTCCGACGCGGCCGACGTGATTCCGCTCGCGACAGAAGCAGGTCCGATCCGCATGTTCCCTGCACCGATGAATGTCATACCGCAGGAAACGACTGCGCAATTTGACCAGCGCGTCCCCGAAGGCGCGGACTACGTGATCGTGCCGGCGGTGCATCGCGATGACGATCCGACGTTGGTGTCGTGGGTTGCGGGGCAAGCGAAGAAGGGCGCGACGATCGTCGGCGTGTGCGACGGCGTGTGGGTCGTGGCGAGGGCGGGTCTGCTCGATGGCCGGCGCGCGACGGGGCACTGGTACTCGATGAGCGATCTGCGCAAGAAATTTCCACGTACGCACTGGGTCGAAGGCAAGCGCTATGTCGCCGACGGGAGAGTGGTCACCACCACCGGCGTGACTGCCACTATTCCGGCTTCGTTTGCGCTGGTGGAAGCCATCGCCGGGCACGAACGCGCGACCAAACTGGCGGAGTCGCTGGGCAGACAGTCGTGGTCGTCGGAAATTCCGAGCGAGGAGTTTCATCTCGGGTTGGCGTCGATGATGACGATCGCCGGTAACTACGTGTCGTTCTGGTCGCATGAGGATTTCGGTATCCCAATCGCGCCCGACGTGGATGAAATCTCGCTCGTACTGAAAGCCGACGTCTATTCCACGACCTTCCGCTCCACCGTCTATACGGTGGCAGCCAGCCGGGATCCAATCCGGTCGAAACGCGGGCTCATGATCGTGCCGGACCGGGTGGCCGGCGTCGATGCGCCGAGCCGCATGCTGCCCCCGCCTGATTCGACGCAGCCGCTGCGGGCGCTAGACGAGTCGCTCAAGGCGGTCGCGAACGACTTCGGCAAGCGCACGGCCGCATGGGTCGCATTGCAGATGCAGTACCCCGGCTACTAGCCCCCGCGAGTCGCGGCCGCGCGCCAACAGCGCGGTTCCATCCAACGTGTCGTCGCCGGCCTGCCATGGGCAGGCTGGTTTCCTACACCCTTTGAAAATCGTGATCGAAAGAGAGCCTCCCATGTCCAAACTTCTGATCGCCCGTTGGGCCACCGCCCTGACGATGGCTGCAGCGCTCTGGTCCGCCGCGCAGGCCGCGTCCGTTCCTACCGATGCGCAGAGTATCCTGACCGCGAGCGACGCGATTCGCAATCCCGCCGAACCGTTCTCACTGACGGTGACGCTGACACAATACACCGATGGCAAGCAGACGGATTCCAACGCATTGCAAGCGTACTCGCGCATCGATCCGAGCAGCGGCCAGTTCCGCAGTCTGATCCGCTTCGAGGCGCCCGCGCGTGACGTGAACAAGCTGATGCTGAAAACCGGCAATGACCTGTGGTTTTTCGATCCGGCAAGCAAGGCCAGCATCCGCATTTCTCCACAGCAGCGGCTGCTCGGACAGGCCTCCAACGGTGACGTGGTGACCGTCAACTTTGCGCAGGGCTACAAGGCGCGCATCGAAAATGAAGAAGACGTGCAGGACGGCGATCGGCAGACGCGCCGCGCGTACAAGCTGGCCCTTGCCGAGAGTGTGCCGGACATGACATACAACTCCGTCGAGATGTGGATCGATACGACGACTCAGCGGCCGATCAAGGCACGCTTTTTCAGCGATAGCGGCAAGCTGCTGAAAACCGCTTTTTATCGACGCTATCAGGAGCAGCTCGGTGCGCTAAGACCGACCGAGATCGTTATCATCGACGGGCTCAATCCCAATCTCGTCACGGTCATGCGATACGCGGATTTCACTTCGCGGCAGATTCCTGACAGCTGGTTCCAGCATGATTTCCTGCCGAGCTTTCAGCCCGAATGATGCGGACGTGGGCGGTCTTTCTTGCGATGTTCTTGCTGGCCGGCACTTGCCATGCGGACGAGGCGGAGGAAGCCGGGCTCAGATTGGCCGATACCACGCCGGCCCAGCAAGTGGACAAGCCTGATTATCAGTTTAGTGTTGAACCGGCTTTTCGTGTTGCGACCATGCGACCCGACGACGCCATGCAGACCGCCGAGCGTCTCTCGATCGATCTGGCGGTGCAGAAAGCGTTCGCGAAGGACTGGAAGTTCAACTTCGCGGACCATCTCGATCTGAACGGCCCGCAGCGTTTCAGCGGAGACCCTGGCGCGATCAACACGCTCAAGGAGCTGTATGTAAACGGACGTATCGGCGACGATGGTCAGACCCTTGTCGATATCGGGCGTGTCAACATGCGGCTGGGCGTGGCAACCGGCTATAACCCCACCGACTATTTCCGTGACAACGCCGTGCGCTCCGTCACATCAGTCGACCCGGCGAGCCTGCGTGAGAACCGCCTGGGCACAGTGATGCTGCGGGGCCAGCGGGTCTGGACAGGCGGTTCGGTGACCGCACTGGTTGCTCCGAAGCTTGCGAGCGAGCCAAACGATGCTGCCTTCGCCGTGGACCTCGGCGCGACCAATCAGAACACGCGCTGGTTGATGGCCGTAAGCCAGCACGTGATCGCCGATCTCTCCCCGCAATTTCTGCTGTATAGCGACGGCAAACCCGGCAGCTCTCCGCAGTTCGGCGTGAACCTGACACATCTGCTGAACAAGGCCTGCGTCGGATATGTCGAGTGGACCGGAGGCCGAAGCCCGTCGACGCTTGCGCGCGCGTTGCAGCAACCGGAAAGCGACGTCGCCTTTCGGTGGCAAATGTCGACGGGTTTGACCTGCACGACGACGCACAACCTGTCGGTGACGTTCGAATACGAGCACGACGGCGCGGCGCTCGACAAGGCTGGCTGGGAGGCGCTGCAGAAAGGTCCGCCGCAACAGTACCTTGCTTACCGCAACCTCGCCAACGCCCAACAGGACCCGACGACGCGAGATAACCTGTTCCTGATGCTGCGCTGGCAAGATGCGTTCGTGCCGCGGCTGGATTTGAGCGGTTTCATCCGCATGAGTCTTGCCGATCACAGTCGTCTCACATGGCTCGAAGCACGTTATCACTTCACTCGCACCGACGTTGCCCTGCAATGGCAACTGAATAGCGGCAGCAATCTCAGCGAATTCGGTGCGCTGCCTCAGCACACTCTATGGCAAGTGCTCGTGAAGCATTACTTCTGAGGCGGTACGTCATGCTCGACATCTGGTATTCGCTGTCGCCGCTGGCCCTTACTCCGACTCTGAGTGACGAGGAACGGCAGCGGCGCGACCAGTTCGTCGACGCGGCGGCGAGCAAGCGCTATGAGAATGCGCACGCGTTAAAACGCCTGGTGCTCGCGCAGTATGGAACCGGATGCGCGCCGCTGGATCTCAACTTCACACGCGGCAGGTACGGTAAGCCGGAAGTCGCCGAACCGTTTCCGTATCGCTTCAACATGAGTCACAGCGCAGCCTGTGTGGCGATCGCCGTCGCCGCCGAAGAGGTCGGTGTCGATATCGAATGGCACCGGCCCGTCGTCGCGTCGTCGTCGCTCGCCCGCTGTGTGTTCAATCGCGAAGAGCGCGGCTGGCTCCTGCGACAATCGTGTTTCGACGACGCCTTCTTCCGTCTCTGGACCTTGAAGGAGGCGCTGCTGAAAGCGGCGGGCACGGGCTTCAGCCGCCCGCCTCAGGAAGCGTGCTGGCATGGCCTGGATGGGCCGCAGGCGAGCGCGTGGTACGCGGGCCGGCAATGGGTAGGGCTGTGCAGGCGGATCGGACCCGCGACCCTGGCGGTCGCGGTGAGCGTCGATTGCCCAATCGGGCATGCGCGGTTATTGAGTATCGACGGGGCGTCCGATGCGGCTGCTCATGCTGCTGGCGCTAGCGCATTGTGCTGGACCGAGACGTCATGGATGGCAAGTCAAACCCATTTTGAAAGGAGTGGAGCGCTATGAGGCAATTCGTATCGTTTGGCGAAGGACTGCCGCAATGGTCATCGCCGATCAGTCACGCCGTCGTGGTCGATAACATGTGCTACCTGAGCGGCCAACTGGCGCTCGATAGCGAGGGCCACTACGTGTCCGGCTCGCCTGCGCAAGAAGCGCGGCTTGCCTTTGACAATCTTTTCCGCGCGCTGAAGGCTGCAGGATTCGAACCCTCGGATCTCGTGTTCGTCGATATCGCGTTCACCGATCTCGCGGCGGTGCCGGAAGTCAATGAAGTCTTCGCCGAACTGTTCGAGGCAGGTCGACGCCCTGCGCGCACCATCTATCAGGTCGCAGCGTTGCCGTTCGGCGGACAGATCAAGGTGATGGGCGTCGCGATCAGGGAGAGCCGGCCCGGCCATGTGCAGTAGGTGCCGCTGGCCGGTCATTGCGCCTGGCCGTTCTCGATGACGGGACCGGAGAGCGCCCGTAGCAGGCTCAGGAGTTCCTGCTGCTCGGTCTCCGAGAGATTCAGCGTTTTCAGTTCGCTTTCTCCGATGATCGCGTGCGGCGGTTTGGCATAGTGGCGCATCACGTCCTCGAGCGTCGCCATCTGGCCCGCATGCATATAGGGCGCCCGAAGCGCGACGTTGCGCAGGCTCGGCGTCTTGAAGGCGCCCAGCATGTGAGGATCGTCTTTGGCGATGAAACGCAATTCTTCGCATTGTTCGGGTTTTGCGTCGCTGAATGGTCCAAGGCAGTTGAATTCGTCCGCGAGCACCTTTTGAATCGCTGCCGCGCGACCCTGATCCGGGTGATTCGGGTCGGCGGGCGGAACTCCGATGTTGTGAAACTGGTGGTCGGTAAGCAGCGGACCGTTGTGGCACGTCGCGCATCGCCCCTTGTCAAGGAACAGATGCAGCCCTGCTTTCTCGGCAGGGCTCAACGCCATGAGCAGTTTCGGATCACCTGACTTGACACCGTCGATGTATTGGTCGAAGCGCGAGGATCGGACTCGCAGTGTCGTTTCGTAAGCCGCGAGAGCTTTGCCCATGTTCGCGAAAACCAGTGATACATGGGCACGCGTGCGACCAGGGAGCGCCTGCCAGGCGGCCTTCTCGGCCCCGGTGCCGAGCGGACTCGCGTTCTGCGGCAGCCCGCGCAGATCCGGCATCGGACCGAACAGGGCTTCGTAGCTGCTGCGGTAATGTTCCTGCAGCACATGGGCGTCGTGCAGGCGGTTGCCGCCGTGCTCCTTCTGATCC
Source organism: Paraburkholderia panacisoli (assembly GCF_008369935.1). GTDB lineage: Bacteria > Pseudomonadota > Gammaproteobacteria > Burkholderiales > Burkholderiaceae > Paraburkholderia > Paraburkholderia panacisoli. The sequence goes on from NZ_VTUZ01000032.1 coordinate 61,087, forward strand.
TCCAGCGGACCGACCGCCTGCGCCCACAAACTGTCCTTGCGACCGTCCCAGAAGAACCACGGTCCTTCCGTCACGTCGACCACCGGCATGGTCCGGCGCATACCTTCGCTCAAGCCCATTGCGCGCGGCAGGCCATCCTGGAACTGCTGGCCCGGATGATGGCAGCTGGCGCACGAAATGGCACCGTTTCTGCTGAAGCGCGCGTCGTTGAAGAGCAGTCTCCCGAGCTGCGCCGCCGCGGGCGTCGCCGCCACGCGATTCGAGGGATCCGTCTTCGCCTTTGCGTCAGGCGTCAGGCGCATCGCCTCGAGTTGCGCCTTTTCATCGGGTGTCCACTGATCCTGGCCGGTAAGACTGCCGCCGCCTTGAATGTCTTGCGGGTGAGCGAGGCACGCGAGCCATGCCGCCGCGACGGCGACCGTCAGTTGCGCGGCCAGATGAGTCAGACGTCCGATGGGGTTGGGGCGCGGCGGCCCGCCGCGGTTACGCCGGAAGGCTCGCAAGCTGTTTCTCCGGGAGCAGACGCGTTGCGTTGCGCGACATCAGCCATGTGCGCTGGTGCGACGAGACCGCCGACAATGGGCCATCCGGGGCGACGAACATGTCCATAACCTTCCTGTGTCCGCCCGAATTGCGAAACAAGGGCCAGTCCGTACCGAACAGGATCTTGTGATTGATGTTCATCCTGAACAGGTCGGCGAGTGCCGCGCGCCAGCCTTGCGGATGCTGGGAGGCAAGGAACGCGCTGATGTCGAGATACACGTTGGGCCGGTACGCGCACATGCTGACGCAAGAGTCGACGTAATGGACCGCGCCGTGCGCGAGAATGAAGTTGACCTCGGGGAAATCCATCGCGGCCCGGTCGAGCATGTCCGGATGTGACCAGTTGAACTCGAGTGCCGGACTCGTTGGGCCGATGTGCAACAGCACCGGCAGCCGGCGCGCCTGACAGAACTCATAGAAGGGGTAAAGCATCCGGTCACTCGGGCTGTATCCGCAAGGAGGATAGAGTTTGAGACCGGCGAAGCCGAATTCGTCGACGCCCTTCTCGAAGAGCGCAAGCCCGTCCGCACCCCAGCGCGGATCGACTCCGCCGAATACGAAGAAGCGCCCGGCATGACGCTCAAGGATGCCGTGATGCTCGGCAAACATTTCATCGATCGTCAGCTCGCTTTTCATCACGTAGGTGAAATCGGGCAGCAACAGCACGGCTTGGGCGATGCCTGCCGAGTTCATCTCCGTGACGAGCGTGTCGCCCTGATGGTCCTGGCTCAACTTCACATACATGTCGAGCAATTCGGTCAGCGATTTCTTCACGCCCGTCGTCGCAAGCCGCACCTTGACGTTGCGGCATAGTCCTTCGAAAAACGCGAGCGGAATGAATCGCGTCGATGCGATATGGCAGTGGGCGTCGATGACGTGCCCGTCGTAAGTGTTGCCGCTCATGCCGGTTGTACGCCCGACATGGAATGTTCGCCGACGCGCGCCTGAAGCATGCCGAGCGCGCGTTCCTTGAGTTCGGATACCTTCTGCATCATGAAATGGCCCGCATGCGTTTTGCCTTGCGTGCGAGCATAGTCGGGCAGCGTGCCGTACGTCTGGAACCCGAAGTGGTCCCATACGCGATGGGCCGGTGTATCGGCGCGCACATCGAGCGTCACCAGTTCGACGCCGTCGGCCTCGCATTGCAACGAGATCTCGACGAACGCCGCAGGCAGCACGCCGCCTCCGCGAAACGCTTCATGAATCATGCCCTTCGCAAGATCGGAGATATGTCGATTGTTCGGATTGAGATTGCGGCGCAGCGTGCAAAGGCCGATCAGTGCGTCGTTATCCACGAAGATCGTCAGCAACCGGCACTTCTGCGCGGCCAGGTTGGCCCGCAACTCGCTGAGATAGTTTTCAGCCTCCGCGTCGCTGATCTCTTCGGCAAAACCAATGATGGGCGCTGACTGGCTCGTATGGCGCATCAGTTCGACGATCTGCTGCGCCAGCGTCACATCGACCTCCGACGGCCACCGGTAAATCACACGCGTAACTTGAGCTTTCTCGAAGGCGATCGGGTAATGGGCGCCATCTGCCGCTAAGGTTCTGAGGGAGTCGTTCATGGCTGTAGTCATTTTCCTAGATGGATTCGAGCGCGACGGAACGAGCTGCAGGGGGGTCGAGGTCGTGTAGCACGTCCTCAAGTCCGTGTGCATTCAGCCACTGATCGTCATAGAGGGTGTCGAGATATTTGAGCCCGCTATCCGGCAGCACGAGCACGACGTTCGCAGGGCCGTCCAGCTGCTCAACATATTTGCGCGCCGCGTGGACAATCGATCCGGACGATCCGCCGAGCAGCAGACCTTCGTGCAGCGCAAGCCGACGGCAATCGGCGAATGCGTCCCGGTCCGATACCTTGACCGTCTCGTCCACCCATTGCATCTGGATGTTGCCCGGTTTGAAGCTAAGCCCCGAGCCGTTCTGCAGATGCGGCGCAAACGTGCCGCCGAATACCACCGAGCCCTTCGGTTCGACGCCGAGCACATGCGTGCGGGAATTACGTTCCTTCAGGTATCGGGCAATCCCGCTCAGATGGCTGCCGGTGCTCGCGGAGACGATGACGGCGTCCACTTTGCCCGAAAGCTGATTGACGATCTCCGGGCCCGTCGAGTAGTAGTGCGCGTCGATTGCCGCGGGGTTGTTGTATTGATCGAGGTTGATGCAGTTGGGCACACTGGCCGCGATCGACTTCGCGACGGCGACACGCTTTTTCTGGAAGCTGCCCGATTCGTCAGGCTGATTCACCATTTCGACCCGACCGCCGAACGCGCGCACGACATTACCGTTAGCCTTCGGCGTCTTCGGATCGAGCACACAAATGAAGTGATACCCATGAATGGCGCACAGCATCGCGAGCGCGTGACCCATGTTGCCCGAAGTGGACTCGACGATCGACCAGCCCGGTTTCAGGCCGTGATCGCGCTCGGCTTGACGCAACAATTGCAGCGCGCTTCGGTCCTTCACACTGTAGCCCGGATTGTGGCATTCGAGCTTGCCATAGACACGGATATTTCGTTGCTCGTCAGAGAGACTCTTCAGGTGAAGCAAAGGCGTATTGCCGATCAACTCGACCAGGCTGTTTGCGTACATACGATATCCTCCGACCGGCGGTTTGACCTCAGCCAATGCCAGAGACGGCAAAGGCCTGCTTGACGTAGTCACTCTATTGAGATGTGGAAACTGCGTGTAGCTGTCCGTTAGGACAGTGTGAAGAATGTCCGGCCACGTTAGATCTCGCCGAGCACGAGCGACCCGTCCTGCTCCAACTGCTCCAATTGCTCCGCTGGAACGGGAGACAGGCGCGGGTGGGGCGAAGCCGTCGATGCGCCGTCAACGGCGAACGCCTTCATCAGCCGCGCAAGCAGCTCGCCATTCTGATGGATCAGATGGTGGCTCGCATGACGCAGTTCGAAGTGCAGTGGCCGGCACAGGTCCAGGCAAATCGCGCGAGCCCGTGTCGAGCAGGTCATCGTGTCGTTCTGCCCAGTTACCAGCATGACGGGCAGATCGCGCAGCTCACCTTTGCGAAGCCCTTCGATTCGATGTGCGCGAAAGTTCAGCAATTGCCGGCTGTACTCGACCATGTTTGAAGCAGAAAGGAATGGCGCCTGCAGCCAATGACGGGTTGCATGATCGGCGAGCTCGAAAACGGACGTATTCGTATCGCCGCTCTGGTTGCTCGTGCGTTTTTCCTGCTTGTCGAGTAGCGTGATCATCGACTTTGCCATGCTCTGTGCCGCCTGAGGCATCCGGTCGACGAGCTTGCACATCGTGTGGAGGTTGGTCTCGTATATCGAGTCCGACCCGGCATAGCCTTCAGCACCTGCAAACGACGGAGCGAACAGACTCAGCGACGCAATCGAGTCTGGCAGCGCGCGCGCCAGCTCGATCGCGTACTTCGCGCCCCCACACCAGCTCGCCACGTAACAGGTCGTGTAGCCTTCTTCAGCGAGCATGGCGGCGACAGCGCGGATGAAGCGTGGTAACGCATCGGGAGCCGCGTAGTAGGTCCGCGTCAGAGATGATTCTTCGTGTCCCGGCTCGTCATCGATCGTAAACACGGTGAAGCGATCGATCAACGCGTCGGCGAAGTCATGCCAGACGTCGTGAGACAGGCCGAACGCGTTGACCAGCAAAAGCGCCGGCCCATCCTTGCCGGCGCGCAGATAGGTATCGCCTGCGCGGGTGGATCTGCGCTGAAAGCTGGCGAGGCTGCCAAAGCGTGGCGCGGTTCTCTGGCGGTGCGAGGCAAGGCGCGCCGTCACGCGTTCCGTCACGAGACTGCGCCAGTCTAGTGTGCTCGACGAAAGACGATGCACGTCAATTGCCCTGTCATCCCCTCGTGCCCGTTGCGCATCGTCGGGAAGGGTCAGCCATGCACCGACATGACGCAGGGATTGCTCGATGAGCGTCTGGACTGCGTTGGTTCGAGACACACTGTCGGCCTCGCGCACAGGAATGCCAGCGGCACGCGCGACCGTCTCCGCGAATTCGCGCCAGGTGAACAGCGATTCCCCGCGAAGCACGTGAATGCCGGGGGCACGCGTCGATGCATCACCGGACGCGAGCCATGCAGCGACCGATTCGGCCGTCACGAGTTCCACATTGCCGATGTCATTGGCCGGCAGAACGAGCGGCTCGTGCTCAAAGTAATCCTCGACACGGCGGCGGACTTCAAAGATCGGGTCGGCGACGCCGTCGATCAGTGCTTCGAGCGGCGTGCGGGAGCCGCCGCCGACGGTATCTTCGGTTTCGCAATCGGCTACGGCGTTCGCCAGTACGATTGCAGGTACGTTGGAAATGGCGCCGGGCTCCAGACCGAACGCTACGGTGAGCGTTTGCAAAAAGCTATCGAACTCCGCCGGCTCGGAGAGCCTGGGATCATCGATGACGAGCCGCAGACGTCCTGCGTGGCTTTGCACGAGCATCGCGCCGAGCTTCGAGAAGCGCGCCGTCGAGGGCGAGATCGCGCCCCCGGTGCCGACGGCCCCATGCAACGCGCTGACGTCACGCCTCGTCAGGAAAACAGTCCACTCGCTTTCCTTCGCCGCACTCGCACTGCTCATCAGGCGTTCGCAATGACGTGCGAAATGGTGTTCGAGCGAACGCCCGCGATCATCTGCCGTGTCGGTCGCCATGTGCCCCTCAGACTTTGACTGCAAGAAGCGTTTCGACAAGATCGACCGCGTCGCCGACCGTGGCCAGATCCGCCACTTCCTCCGTGTGTTCGGCGAAACTGATTCCGAAGCGTTCTTCCGTCAACGCCATCAGCGACAACAACGAAATGGAATCTAGCATCAGATCTCCGGTCAGCATCGTGTCGCGTGTCAGCGACGCCTCGGCTATCTCAATCGCGGCAATCTGCGGGATCAACCCGGCAAGCGCATCGAACACATTGACGTGATCTTCCATGTGCTACTCCAGTGGTAACAGGCTTTCTGCTTTATAGCCTCTGCAACCGACGATGAAAACCTGACCTGCCGTACAGGTAGTCGGGAGACCGTCCGAACGGACAGGTTTCGGCGCCGACGGTTGGCATTTACAGTCTGGATAACCAACCGACGGGAAACGATCATGACACTAGCTGCTGAAGCCGTTGCGATGGACCAGGATGCGTTTGCGGGTGCGCTGCGCGCGACGCTCGAGGAGCAACTCACGCTCGACCACCCGATTTTCAAGGAGCTGTTTACACCGCAACGAAACTGGAAGCTGTTGAAGATCATCACGCTCGAGGGCTATCAGATCACGAAATATTTCCTCGAATACATCGAGAACCTGTATTTCCGCTGTCCGTTTCCGAACCACAAACGGCGCTTGCTGTACAACCTGTTCGAAGAAGAGACGGGGCGCTTCTCGAAGACGAAAAATCACGTCGAACTGATGGAGGATTTCATCCGCGCGCAAGGCATCAGCGATGAAGAGCGCGATGCATGGACGCCGTCAGCGGCTACTCGCGAACTGATCGAATATCGGCTCCAGAACTGCAAGGGTGAAGATACGTACCACATCGGCGCGGCGGCAGTGATGATCGCCAGCGAGGGCCAGAGCCTCGAAACCCGTGCAGGCGACGCCCGCCATACGATTCTCGCGAAATGCTACGGCTTGACGGAGCAGGACACGCGCTTTTTCTCGGTTCACCAGAAAGAAGACGTCGGGCATGTCGGCGAGGGCATCCATCTTGTGTCGGAGCTGTGCACGACGCCGAAGATGCAGGAAGAAGCGCTCGTCGCGGTCCGTCACACGTGCCGTCTGTTCTGGAACATGTATGAGAGCGCCGCCCAGAAATACTACGCGAGCGACGCCGACGCCAAGGCTGAGGGCTTTCAGGTCGACGCTTGATATTCGTGAGGAGCGCATGCCATGAGGCTTGACGAAATCATCGGTCGTCTTCGCGACAAGCCGAACACCTTGACCTTCGTCGACGACAAAGGTGACCAGACGGTCAAGACATTTCACGAGTTGTTCATCGACGTGCTCGCCACCATTGAACGTGGGAAGGGGCTTGGACTCATCCCGGGGTGCCGCGTCGGCATCGCGGCGCCGAGCGCTTATCTGTGGATGGTCTGGGATCTCGCGTGTATCGGGTTGGAGTGCGTGTCGGTAGCGCTGCCGAACGACAGGCTCCATAAACCATGCGCGGCGTCGATCGATCAGTATCAGCTCACTGTCATGGTCGTCGAGCCTGGCTGGCCGGCTCCGGACGCGCCGCCGCACGAGCGCGTGGTCGGCATCAATGTGGCACCCGATACACAGGCTGGCTATTCGCAGCAAGTGTTGCCTGTCGTCGTTCAGCATGCGCCGGATACCCATTCGATGGTGTTCAGCTCGGGCACGACGGGGAAGAACAAAGGGCTGATCGTCAGCCGGGCCGGCACTGAGAACCTGCTCAACCTCTATTTCGATGCGTTCGGCTTCGAGCCTGGCGATCGCTTCCTCACGTTCCTGCCGTTTGCGAACTATCAGCAGCGGATGATCTATTACTACTGCCTCTACCACGGCGTCGACTTCGTTGCCGTACCGTTCCAGTTGCTGTTCGCCAGTCTGAAACTGCAACGGCCCACCTTCGTGATCGCGCCGCCGGTCCTGTACGAGACACTGCAGAATCTCGCGCGTGCCAGCGTCGGCACGCACAAAGGCGATGATGCCGCGGGCCATCGCGGGGCGCTTTCGCAGCGTCTCAAGGAACTGACGGGCGGCAACATGCGTTACATGATCACCGGCATGGCGCCCATCAAGCGCGCGGCGCTGGACTTCTTTTGGGAGTGCGGGATCCCGCTTTTTGAGGCGTTCGGCATTACCGAGGCAGGCATGGTTGCCTGGAACAAGCCTGGCTGCGTGCGGGTTGGGACCGTGGGCAAGCCGGCCGAAGCAGGCAGTGTGTCGTTGTCCGGAGAGGGGGAGGTGATCGTCACGCGCAAGGCGTTGTTGTCGTTGGGCTACTTCGAATCGTCGGAAGAGGATGCACGCTCCACGTTCATCGGGCCGAATGCGGTGGCCACGGGTGATATCGGCGAGTTCGACGACGACGGTTTCCTGCGTGTGATCGGCCGCAAGAAGGACGCGATCGTCACCAGTAATGGCGAGAAGTTTCATCCAGAGCCGATCGAGACGATGCTCCATCAAGATCCGCGCGTCGAGGTCGCGGTCGTCATGGCGGGCCGGCGCGCCGGCTTGTGCGTCGTCATCTCAACCCGGCGACATGACGATCCAGAGGTGACGCAGGCATTGCGCGTGCATGTCGCAACGGTCAATAAGAAGTTGGCGGCGCAGCGGCAACTGACGCACATCGTGTTCACGGGCAGCGAGTTCAGTGTCGAGAATGGCTTGCGGACCAGCAATCTGAAGCTCAACCGGAGGGCTATCGCCAAGGCCTTTCTGCCGCCGGGATGAAAACCCGGCAGGAATAAGCCGCACCGTCGACGCAGCGCGGTGAACGTGTCGCGTCGCGCCGCGAAACCTGCCCGCCATCATTAGAGAGACCGCCCATGACCTCAAATCCGTTTCCGACCACACACAAACCTGCGTCCATCATCGAGACACTCACCGCATGGAGCGAGCGTGAACCGGATCGCATTGCATTGACGATCCTGCGCGACGGAGAGGCAATCGAAAGCGAAAGCACGTTCAGCGAACTGCATGCCGGTATGTTGCGCGTGGCATCCGGTTTGCGCAGCCGCCTTGCCACGGGCGCACGTGTTCTCCTCCTGTTGCCCACCGGTCTCGAGTTTGTCTGCACGTTCTATGGTTGTCTCGCGGCGGGGATGGTGGCGGTGCCGGCATACCAGCCACAGCAACCCCGCAAAATCGCGCAGTGGAAGAAGTTGCAAGCCATCGCTGAAAACTGTGGCGCGGCGCTGATTGTGGCGCCACAGAGTTCGATTGAAACGCTGTTGACGCTGCGCGAGAAGGAAGGCCTGTTCGGCCATTGTGCGTTCGATACCTACGAGGGGCTGTGGACGGCCGGCGCATCCGCGACGCATCTCCCATTACGACCGCCGTCGCACAACGATCTCGCGTTCCTGCAATACACGTCCGGTTCGACGGGCACGCCAAAGGGCGTCATGATCACCCATGCGAACATCGTCGACAACCAGTGCGTGATTGCAGACCTCATGGGTCACACCAGCCAGTCGCGCATTCTGTCATGGCTACCGCTCTATCACGACATGGGCCTTTCGACGGTGTTGCACCTCGCATCGATCGGCACCAGCGTGGTCCTGATGTCGCCGGTTGCGTTCATCCAGCAGCCGGCGCGCTGGATGCGCGCGATTGCCGCTCATCGCGTGAACACGTCGGGCGGTCCGAATTTCGCCTATCAGCTTGCTGCCTCGGCATTGCAGCAGGAAGACGACCAGTCGCCACTCGATCTTTCCACGTGGAAGGTCGCCTTCTGCGGCGCGGAACCGATCAACCGCAATACGGTCACGGCATTCCTCGAAGCGGCGACGCCGCACCGCTTCGCATCAAAGGCATTCTATCCGTGTTACGGCATGGCCGAAGCCACACTGCTCATCACTGGCGCGAGGTGCTACGAGGGCGTTCGGTATCTTGAAGTCGACAACATGCAGTTGTCAGCGGGCGTCATTCAACGTGCGCAGCCGGGCAACGCGGACATCAAGAGTCTGGTGTCCTGCGGGACGACGGGACCTGGCACAGAGATACGCATTGTGGATGCCGCAGGCAACGCGGTGTCAGATCAATATCAGGTCGGTGAGGTCTGGGCACGCGGCCGCGGCATCGGCATCGGCTATTACGGCAATCCGGAGGAGACCAAAGACACCTTTGGCGCGAGGCTCGCGGGTGATACGGCCGAGGGCCTGCCGTTCATGCGCACGGGTGACCTGGGCGCTTTCGTCGACGGCGAACTTTTTGTCACCGGCCGCGTAAAGGACATGCTGATCATCCGGGGCCGCAACCTCTATCCGCAAGATGTCGAAGACTGTGTGCAAGACGCCGTGCCGGCGTTGCGTCGCGGGTGCGGTGCCGCTGTGTCGGTAACGGTGGATGGGGAGGAGAAGCTGGTCATCGTGCAGGAGGTCGGACGCACGCAGCGCCGTACCATGGACGTGCCGACGACATTGCGAAGCATGATCGTGGCGGTGGGTGAGGACTTCGGCATTACCCCGCACGCCGTGGTGCTGGTTGAACCCGCCACCATCGAGAAGACATCAAGCGGCAAGATCGCGCGTGCGCTATGCCGCCGGGCGTACCTGCAAGGCGAGTTGCGCGCGGTCGCGAGCTGGAGGGAAGGCGAGTATGAGATCGGCGAACAGCAAGTCCCGAGTCTGTCGCAGACCGGCCACGACGACGTCACATCGGCCGCGCAGGTTCTGCGGCGGGACCTGGCGACGCGCATTGCGCGCATTGTCGCCGAGCACCTGAAGATCGGTGAACAGCAGGTGTCGCGCACGACACCATGGGTCGAAATGGGATTCGATTCGATGAGCGCGTTGCAATTCGCACTGAAGGTGCAGCACCTGACGGGTCTTACTTTCGACGCCGCGGTGCTATGGGATTGCTCAAACATCGAACTACTGGCGGCGCACCTCGCCTCCATGCAGGACGCCGGGAGCCTGATCGCGGCGCGCAACGCGGTAGCGGCGGCGAAGCCCGAGCGGCACGACGTCGCACCAGCGAGCTCCACGGCCGCCAACGAGGATGCCGCGCCGCGAACGGCTGAGCAGTTGATGGAACTGTCGGACGCCGAGGCCGAGGCGTTGCTGATGAAGGAACTGCAACGCTAGACGCGGCGCAAGTCGAAAAGCGATTCTTGAGAGTGCGATGATGAACGAGCCTACCTCCGCAAAACTGACACCCGTCAAGCAAGCCCTGCTGAAGATCGAAGCCTTGCGGCGCGAACTGAACAACGCCCGTCTGGTGGCGAGTGAGCCGATTGCGGTGGTTGGCATGGGCTGCCGTCTGCCCGGCGGCGCCAATTCGGCTGACCAGCTGTGGGCGATGCTTGCCGCCGGCACGGACGCGGTCATCGAGGTGCCCGCCGAGCGCTGGACCGACGCGATCTACGATCCGCGCCCTGGACGACGCAATACCAGCTACAGCCTGCACGGCGCGTTCATCGACGAGGTCGACCGATTCGATCCGGAGTTCTTTGGCCTGTCCGGCCGCGAAGCTCACCATGTCGATCCTCAGCAACGCTTGCTGCTCGAGTGCTCGTGGCGCGCGATCGAAGATGCGGGATTCACCCGGGAAGGCATCGGCGCTTGCCGGACAGGCGTGTTCGTCGGATCGTCGCTGGACGACTATGCGCGCATTAGCGAACTGGTGCCTGGCGCCGAGCTCAGCTATGCGCAGACGTCGCTCGGCACCGCTCGCCCCTTCGCGGCAGGCCGCATTTCATACCTGTTCGGCTTTCATGGGCCAACGCTGCAACTCGACACCGCGTGTTCGTCGTCGCTCGTGACCGTGCATCTGGCCTGCCAGAGCCTGCGTAACCGCGAATCCGATGTCGCGCTGGCGGGCGGCGTCAATCTGATGCTGTCGCCCGAGATGACGATCGCGTTGTGTGAGCTTCAGGCGCTGTCGCCGGATGGCCGGTGCAAGACCTTCGACGCGTCGGCCAACGGCTATGTGCGCGGCGAGGGTTGCGGCGTGATCGCGCTGATGCGCCTGTCGGACGCGCGTGCGCAGAAGCGCCCGATTCGCGCGGTGATTCGCGGTTCGGCGGTGAATCATGACGGCAGGAGCAACGGCATGACCGCGCCGAATGGCCGCGCGCAGCGCGAAGTGATCCGCGACGCGTTGACCCGCGCGGGCGTCGCGCCGGAGGAGGTCGACTACGTCGAGGCGCACGGAACGGGTACGCAGCTCGGCGACCCGATCGAACTGCGCGCGTTGCATGACGTCTATTGCCACGACGTGCAGCGTAATCAGGACCTGTACGTCGGCAGTATCAAGACGAACATGGGGCACCTCGAAGCGGCCGCATCGGTGTCGGGCTTGATGAAGGTTATCTGTTCGCTCGAGAAGGCCGAAATACCGAAGCATCTGCACCTGGACACACCGACGCCGCACGTCGACTGGCAAAGCAATGGCATCAAGGTCGTCACGCAGCACATGGCGTGGCCGTCGAACCGGCCAGGCAAGCGCGTCGCGGGGATCAGCTCGTTCGGCATGAGCGGCACCAACGCTCACCTGATCATCGAATCGTGGCAGGACGACCGTGCAGACGGGGCCGACGCGCCCATTGCGGATGACCCCGCGCTCGTGCAATCGCTACCCGCGCGTCCCGAAATCTTTCCTTTCTCGGCACACACGCCGTCGACGCTCGCTCGCTCGCTGGCCGACTGCGCCGCGCAACTGCGCACGAATCCGTCCATTCAGCCACACGACTTCGCCCATTCGCTGCGGGTCGGACGCGACACCCAAAGACATCGCATCGCGCTCGTCGCCGGCACCCGCGAGCAACTTATCGAGGCGTTGACGCAGACCGAACACGCGTGTCGTGCCGAACGGTCTCCTCGGGCAAACGAGCCGGGCAAGCTCGCCTTTCTGTTTACGGGGCAGGGTGCGCAGCACGCGGGCATGGCGCGGCAGCTCTATCAGACGTTTCCGCTCTTTCGCGAAGCACTCGACGAGTGCGACGGCCACTTCGAGGCACTCGGCGAACACTCGCTGATCGATGTGCTGTGGGGCGACAAACAGACGCTGATTCACGAAACCCGCTACACGCAACCGGCGATGTTCGCAATCGAGACGGCGCTGGCGCGCCTGTGGATGCATTGGGGCATCGTGCCGGACGTGCTGATGGGACATAGCATCGGCGAGTACGCGGCCGCTTGCCTCGCGGGCGTGTTCTCTCTCTCGGACGCTTGCCGGCTGGTCGTGGCGCGCGGGCAGCTGATGGAGACGATGACGCCTCCCGGCAAGATGTTGGCGGTGCTGACGCCGGCTGCGAAACTGGCTGGCTACCTGAGCGCATACCATGGACGCGTCGAGCTGGCTGCGGACAACGGACCCAGCAATGCTGTCGTGTCGGGCGATGCCGATGGTATCGACGAACTGGCGCGACAGCTCGAGTGCGACGGCATCTCGACACGCGCGCTCAGTGTGTCACGCGCGTTTCACTCGCCACTGATGGAACCGATGCTCGATGCGTTCGGCGAGGTCACGGCGTCGGTCCGATATCAGCCGCCGCGCATCCGTCTCGTGTCAAACGTCTCGGGCATCTTCGAGGCAGAGCGGTTTTGCGATCCGGCGTACTGGGTCCAGCACGTGCGTGCCGCGGTGAATTTCCGCCAGGGCGTGGGCACGCTGTCGGCCGACGGCATACGGACATTCATCGAGATCGGACCGGGTAAGACGCTCACGAGCCTCGTCAAGGCTTGTTGTGCCATGCAGGGGGGAGGGCGCGCAATTAGCGCGCTGCATAGCTTCGGCGATCCGGAGAATGAATGCGAGCAGTTGCTCAAAACGCTGGCCGACGTGTACGCAGCGGGACGTCGCGTCGATTGGGACGCCTTCGAACGCTCGCGTGCGCAGCATCGCACCGCGCGCCGACTCCTGTTGCCGCCCTATCCGCTCGAGCCGGGCCATTACTGGATCGGCGCGCGTCAGGCGGTGGAGCGCGCGCGGCCGTTGAGCAGCGCTCTCGCAGCGGCTGCGCCAGCACACAACAGCCTGCTCGGTCAGCAATTGATGCTGCCAGCGCTCGACGGAAGGCGTTACGAGAACCGCCTCTGCGTCAGCGAGCTGCCCTTTCTCGAAGGTCATGCAGTGCACGGAGGGCTTGTGTTTCCCGCTGCGGGGTTCATTGAGGTTGTGCTGGACGCGGCGCAGCGTGGCAAGTCGTCTGTCGATACCGCGGACGGGTCTCGGGCGCCGTGGTTGCACGTGCAGGAGCTGTCGTTCGACCATCCGCTCGTGCTCGACCGTCAGCGGCCGTTTCTGCTCGGCACGGTCGTGCACGCAGCAGAAAGCGCAAAAGGCACCGTGAAGGCGGCGCGCGCGCACCTGGAAATCTACTCACGAAACGCTGACGATGCAGAGCCGGAGCCGCAATGGGTCAATCATTGTTCGGCGTGGCTGCCCGCGACGGCGGACTGCACCCATGGCGACGCCGACACGCCGACACTCACGGCGTGTCAGGAACGTTGCACGCAGGCGCTGCCCGTCGACCTGTTCTACGAGCGGCTGCGTGAAAGGGGGCTCGCGTATGACGGCGCGTTCCGATCGATCCGCCGCATCTGGCGCTCGGACGATGCGGCGCTGTCCCGTATTGAGATCGATCCGGCGCACGCGTGCGTTGCGGCGCGATCGATCCATCCCGCCGTGCTCGACAACTGCTTCCAGACCGTGGCCGCCGCGCTTTGGGACGCGGGGCTCAAAATGACGTACGTGCCGGTCGGCATCAATCACCTTGCTTGTCAGCCCATCCCCGACACGCGTGTGGTGTGGTGCGCGGTGCGCGTCAAGTCGCGCCGGCATCTGGTGAGCGCAGATCTGTGGGTTTATGACGATGCAGGGCAATGCGTTGCGTTGATCGCACATCTGCAACTGCTGGCCGTCGATCCACGAAAATTCGCTGCGGCGCGTCCACACGCGAACCTTTACAGCCTTGCCTGGCGTGCGCTACCGATCGAGGCCGGCAGCGCTCTGCCTGCGCAGGCCAGTTATGTGCTGGTAACGGGCGATGCGGCGCCGGGCGACCAGATCGCAGCCCAGTTGAGTGCGGCCGGCACTGATTGCCCTATTGTGCGGCAGTTCGCAGAACCGCCCGACGGCGACGACGAGTGCGTGCGGCGCTTTCGCAAGGCGCTTTCCGCAGTCGCGTCGTGTGCAACTGCGTCCGATTCCGTTCAGATCCTGTATGTCTGGCCGCACGCTCCATCGGCTAGCGATGCGAGGTCAAGCGAAGAGGAGTTGGGGCAGGTCGCCGATGCGTATCGCCGGTTCGCGAACTTCTGGCGCGCCGTGCAGGCGACCGACTGGTCAGGTCGCCGGTTGATGGTGTGCATCGTCACACAGTCGGCCCAGTGCATTCCGGGCCACGACCGGCTCGTCGATCCAGCCCAGGCCGCCGCCTGGGGCGTCGCACGCAGCCTGATGCACGAAAGTGGCGATATCCGCGTGCTTGCGGCCGATCTGCCCGGGCCGGACCCGGCCTCTTGCGAGGCATTGCTGGCGGCGATCGGCGAGTCGGTCCGGACCGGCGAAATGCAGTTTGCGATGCGCGGCCGTGCGATGTATGTACCGCGCCTCGTGCGGCGTAACGCGCCCGCGGCCAGGCCGCTCGCACGCGGTGCGTATCTCGTCACGGGAGGGCGCGGCGCGATCGGCACCCGGCTGATCGAATGGCTGATCGCAAAGGGGATGCCGAAGATCGTGTCGGTGAGCCGGCAACTGCCTGCGGAGGCGGAACGCGGCCGGCTGACCCAACTTGCCCTGGCGCATGACTCGGCGCTCGAGTTCGCGGCCGTCGATATCGCATCGGCTGCGGAGGTGGACGAGCTGATCAAGTCCATCGAAGCGGATGCGGCCCGTCCACTCAAAGGCATCCTGCACGCGGCCGGCACGCTGGAAGACGGGCTGCTGCTCACGCAACCGATGTCGTCGGTGATGAAGGTGCTGACGCCGAAAATCGCCGGCACGTTGAACCTGCATCGCGCCACTGCCCATCTTGCCGTGAATCACTTCGTGTCGTTCTCGTCGATCGTGTCGTGCATCGGATCGCCGGGGCAGTGCGCCTACGCGGCAGCCAACGCGTATCTCGATGCGCTCAGCCTCGGACGTAACGAAGAGGGCCTGTCGGGCCATGTGATGAACTGGGGGCTGTGGGGTGGCAAGGGCATGGCCGAACAGCTCGATGCACAGCAGCTGCGGCGCATCGAGACCTATGGCCTCAAGGTGCTCGACCCTGACGCGGCGCTGCACGAGCTCGACGGGTTGATGGCCGAGCGCCAGGGGCAGAGCCAGATCTGGAACGTCGATGTCGATACGTTGCTCAAGCGCAGCGCCAGCGGTTCGCTGCGAACGCTGCTGAAGGAAATCACGGATGGCCCAGCGAACGTCCCGGCCGGAACCGCCGGTAGCGCGTCGAGTCTCGGACAACGGCTCGCTGCTCTGCCAGACGGCGAACGTGAAACGGCCCTGCGCGATCATCTGGCCGGCGAGATCGCGGCAACGTTGCAGATTGCGCCCGAGCGCGTCAGCCCGAGCGTAGCGCTGATCGAACTCGGGCTCGACTCGCTGATGGCTGCGGAATTCCGCAACGCGTTGCGCGATGAACTGGGCGTCGATATTCCGTTCGGGCGGCTGCTGGAAGGCGCCACGCTCAACGACGTCGTCAGCACGATCGTCGACACCATGGGGCGCGGCGCGACTGCGCCCACGGCGGTGCAGACAGAGCCGCGCTCGGCCAACCAACTCGACGTCGTATCCAGCGAAGCCACATTCGGCGTGGAAATGGAGGGTGGCGAACTATGAGTTCGATCGACTACATCAACGAACTCGCCGGACGAGGTATCCAGCTTTGGACGCAGGATGGCAAGCTGCAATACAAGGCGCCGAAGGATGCTGTAACGCCGGAACTGCTTGCCGAGCTCAAGCAACACAAGGCGACGCTGATCGCTCTGCTCGAACAGTTCGCCGGAACGGCGGGCAGCTATCCGCTCTCGTATGCGCAGAAGTCGTTGTGGTCGCTGCACCAGCTCAATCCGGACAGTGCTGCCTATAACGTGACGTATGCAACCCGACTTGACGACTCGGTCGATCTGCCGACGCTGCATCGCTGCATCGACTATCTGATCGCCCGGCATCCGATCCTGCGCACCGTCTATCGCGTGGTGGACGCGCAGCCACGCCAGCAGGTCAGCGCCGAGTCCAGCACGCGGTTCACCATCGACCGTGTCTTTGACGCCGACGATGCCGCGATCCGGCGCTGGATCGACCAGGAGGCGAACCGGCCATTCGACCTCACACAGTCGCCGATACGCATGAAGTTGCTGGTCAACGAGCGTAGCGAAACGACCGGGCAAACAATCCGACGCGTGCTGCTGCTAAACGTGCACCACATCGCGGCAGATTTCTGGTCGCTAGAAATCCTGATCCGTGAACTGCACGCGTTGTACCAGATGGCCATTGCACAGCCAGAATCGGAACAGCCGCTGAAATTGCCACGCCTGACACTGCAATACAAGGACTGTGTACAGCGCGAGGCAGAGCGGCTGCAGAGCGGTGACGGTGTGGCGCTCGCCGAGTTCTGGCGACGCGAGTTGCAAGGCGCGCTGCCGGTGCTGAATCTCGCGACCGATCGCATCCGGCCGTCGCTGAAAACCGAGAACGGCCGGGTACATAGTGTTGCGCTCGGCATGGACCTATCGAGAGCCGTCAAGGAAGCCGCGCGCAGCCTGCGTGTCACACCGTACATGCTGCTGCTCGCCGTCTATCAACTGTTCCTGTTTCTGCACACGGGGCAGTCGAGGCTGATGATCGGCACACCGACGGCGGGGCGCAGCGTGCCCGGCAGCGAAAGCGTGCTCGGACACTTCGTCAACACGGTGGTGCTCGCCTGCGAAGTTCGAGCCGATGAGCCGTTCGGCGCTCTGGTGAAGCGCACGCGCGAGATGATGCTGCGCGTCCTGGATCATCAGGATTATCCGTTTCCACTGCTGGTCGAGACATTGCGGCCGCCGCGCGATCCGAGCCGGTCTCCGGTCTATCAGGTGATGTACAACTGGAACCAGGCGCGTAGCGAAGCGAATACCGATCGGCCGCCTCAGGCGGCGTTCTATCGGGAATTACTGGCCGCGTCGAGCACAGGCACGCGCGGCGCAACGCACGACCTGACGCTGAACATGCAGGACATGGGTGTCGAGTATGTCGCCGCGTGGACGTTCAACACCGATTTGTTCGACGATGCGACGATCGAGCGTTTCGCGACCCAGTATGCTCGTCTTGTGGATCAAGTCCTGGCCCACCCCGGCCGGCTGACAGTCGAATACCGGATGGCGGCCCAGACGGCCCACGACGAAGCGTATGGGTGGATCGCGGATACGGGTGTCAACGCCGGACAGTCGTCGTTGCGGCGCGTATCGCTCTTCCCTGATGCATCGAGGGATGCCCACCGGACGGCCTGGCAGTTCGACGGTCGTGCGATCGGCTGTGCAGAATTGGCTGAAGCAGTTGATGTGGTGCGATCCCGATTGAAGGCGCTCGGAATCGGCGCGGGCAGCACTGTCTCGCTCCAGCTGCGCAGCATCGCCGAGTTGGCCGCCACGTTGCTCGCCGTGCTCGAGGTCGGCGCGTCTTGTCTGCTGCAGGACGAGCGGGCTCACGACGCCAATCATTCGAATGAACCGCACGTGTCCGTTGACGCGATCTGCCGCGGTGCGAGCGAAGCCTGGTCGGACTGGAATCCGCGTGAGATCGCCGTACTCAAGGGAACGGCGATGGACCCACCCGCGGGAGCGCACTGCGGCCATGGGGCCGAGCGGATCAAAGGGTTCATCGACGGGTTCGGCCAGCTGCTTCAGCTTGACGAAACCTGTCGCGCACTGGTTCTTCAAGGAACGGACCGGCAACTCGCGCTATCGATCATGGCGAAGGCCGTGCTCGAAGGGGGGTGGGTCCGCCTGTCCGAACGCGTCTCGATCGGCCAGCTTGTCGGTGACATCGGCGCGCAATCCGAACAGGCGCTCGCGGGTCTTCGCGAGTTGATTGCGAGCGAGCGTATCTCAGCGTTCCCGTTACCGACTCTATTGCTGCCGGCCGCACCGACCGAGCTCGAGAGTGTGAACGCACTGATCGCGTACGGCGATCATCCACACACACTCGAACAGTTGGCGCGCCTTCGTTCGACTCCGTGGGCGCTGTATTTCATGCCATTGCGCTGTTCCGATGCGTGGACGGGACCCGTCGCGTTCAGCCCGTCGCGCGGCGAATGGCATCTGGCACCGTTGCAGGGCTCCTATCATTTTCCAATCGTGCTCGGTCAGTTCATGCGTCTCGCCGACGAGCGACAAGCCGGACGGCTCCATCTGGTACGCCGCGCGGGGGCGCGAGCGCAGGCGGCAGACCACATAGCGGGCTCGCAGGCCGATCAGGCGGCCGAAGTACAGCGCAGCCCCGGCTCCGACGACGAGCTGGCGCGCGCGCTGATCGATGGCGAGATTGTCGCCACGCCCGTAACGATCACGAAGCGGTCCGGCTGCATGGTATGCCTCGATCCGTCATCGCGCGTCGTGACGCACCGGTTGGCGCCGTTTGCCATCGGCCCCGTGGAGCGCTTCATCGCGTCTCGTGCGGGCGTGCAAACAGCGGTCTGTCACGTGATCGAATCGGACGGGACGGCCGTTTTCGCCGCCTACCTGCTACCGGAGGCTGGCGAATCGCCCGCTCAGCTCGAAAGTGCGCTACGGAAAAGCCTGAAGCAGAGATTTCCGGACTACATGCATCCGGAGACTTTCATGATGCTGGAGCACCTGCCGCTCGATCGCGCCGGTGCACTCGACGCCGGCCGCCTGCCGTTGCCGCAACGCTCTTCGGCGGCAAGCCGCGCAGCGATCAGCGACATCGAGCAGAAGCTCGCGGCTATCTGGTGCGAAGTGCTAGGGAAAACATCGGTGGGCATCGATGACGACTTTTTTGCGCTCGGCGGAGATTCGATACTTGCGGCCGTCATCGTCTCCAAGGCCACGCTCGAGGGCATGTATCTGAAGCCGAAGGATATCTTTGAACACCCGACGATCGCCGGCCTCGCGGGCGCGGTGAGCGCGGTTCCCGGCATCCAGGTGGAGCAGGGGGCGGTCACGGGCGAGGCCGTGCCAGGTCCCGCGTCGCAATGGTTCTTCGATCGAGTCAAGGTAGATCGCTCGCACTTCAATCAGGCACTTCTCGTCAGTCTGCGCGAGGCGCCGGACCTGGCTCTCATGCGGGAAACGCTGCGCCTCGTGTCACGCCATCATGACGTGCTGCGCTCACGCTTCGAAGAGCGCGCAGACGGATGGCGTCAGGTATTCACCCCGGACGATGACCAGGCGTGCGAGCCCGACTGGGCTGTCGTCTCATGTACGACGAACGAAGGTCTGCCCTGCTCGAAAACCTGGAAGCAGGCGATTGCCAGCGCCCAGGTGGCACTCGATATCGAACGGGGCCGACTCTGGAGCGTGCGCTGGCTCGAAAGTACGACGCCGAGCGCGAGCCGGCTCCTGATTGTCGTGCATCACCTCGTCATCGACGGCGTGTCGTGGAACATCCTGCTGCAGGACATTGGTGACATTTACATGCAATTGCGTGAGCAGTCAGCGGTGAAGTTGCCGCTGAAGACCAGTTCGGCCAAGGCATGGGTCGAGCAGTGGACCGCGCTCAGCCAAAGCGATGCACTGGACGACGATCGCAGCTACTGGCAGAGCTTCTCGGCCCACGTGCATGGCACGCTGCTGGACCAAACCAAGGTCGCGCTGATGCGGCATGGCCTCGCACCTATCGTGCACCATACCTACAACGAATCTTCGGGAAGCTGTACCACCACGCTCGACGCTGAACTGACGGAAGCGTTTCGTACCATCGCCCATCAGGCATACGGAACGGACGCCAACGATCTGCTGATCGCGGCGTTACATGCGGGTTTCCGCTCGTGGAGCAGCAGCGACGCGTTGCTTATCGATCTGGAAGGCCATGGCCGCGACGCGCTTGCCGATGTCGTCGATCTGAGCCGGAGCATCGGCTGGTTCACATCGATTTACCCGGTTCTTATTGACGCGTCGGCATCTGACGATCCCGGCCGCCTGATCAAGCAGGTCAAGGAGCGGCTGCGGCAAATCCCACACAAAGGGGCCAGCTTCGGTGTTCTGCGATATCTTGACGCGCCTCTGCGTGAGTCTCGCGATCTGGACCAACCATCGCTGGCTTCGCTGCCGAACTCGCCGGTACTGTTTACGTATCTCGGTCAACTAGACCAGATGGTCGGGTCGTCGACGTTTTATGGTGAGGCGCTCAAGCCGGCACTTGGCATCCGTAGCCCACGGCAACGCCGTACGCATCTGCTGGACGTATGCGCCTACATCGCGGACGGCCGGCTCACGATCGAATCGAGCTTCCACGGCATGCCTGGCGTCGACGAGAGCATCGGCTGTCTGATGGGCCGGGTCAACGATGCACTGACGATGCTGATTCGACATTGCTGCACCGAAGGCGCCGGTGGGCTGACACCGTCCGACGTTCCGCAAATCGACGTCGACCAGGATGGGCTCGACGAACTGCTGGACGAGATCGAAGCGCTTGAGCGCTAACAATGGCATGTGGCGGGCAATCCCGGTCGCCAGGTGCCACGCGTCACGGCGCGTTGCACCGC
The DNA here is from genome assembly GCF_008369935.1 of Paraburkholderia panacisoli. Lineage (GTDB taxonomy): Bacteria > Pseudomonadota > Gammaproteobacteria > Burkholderiales > Burkholderiaceae > Paraburkholderia > Paraburkholderia panacisoli. The sequence continues at coordinate 81,941 of NZ_VTUZ01000032.1, forward strand.
CACGCACGCTAAACGCACGAAACCGAGGCAGGAAGCCGAGATGAGCAAAAACGTCGACACTATCTATTACCTCACACCGTTGCAACGCGGCATGCTGCACCATTCGCGCATGGATCCGGAATCGGGCGTATATGTGGAGCAGTTCTCGTGTGTACTCAAAGGATCGTTAGATATCGAGCGCTTCAGGCATGCGTGGGAGACCGTCGCGCATCGTCATGATGTCCTCAAGACGCTGTTCATTCGCCTGCATGAAGAAAGGCCCATGCAGGTGGTGAGAAAGAATGTCGTCTTGCCGTTCGAGACGCTGGACTGGAGTGGCTTCGACGTCGCCGATCAACAGCGACGCTTCGATATCCTGTTAGCCGACGATCGGGCAAGGGGATTCGACTGGAGCGTGGCGCCGCTGATGCGGCTAACCCTTGCGGTGCTGGGACATTACACATTCCGTTTTCTCTGGACTTACCATCACGCGATTCTCGATGGTTGGTCGATGCCGATCCTGCTCAACGAGGTGTTCCAGTTCTACGCGCGGCCGGACAACTTGCTGCCGGCTCCTTCGACGGACTTCCGGCACTACGTGGCGTGGCACCGTGTGCAGGACACCGCACAGGCTCGCAAATACTGGCAGGAAACGTTGAAAGGGTTTCGCACGCCGTTGAGCTTCTGCGCGTCGATGGCGCCAGCTCTGGGGCAGTTGAGCGACGGGCGGCGACGCCTCGCGACGGTGTCCCGCGCAATGTCGTCAGAGTGGACCACAGCAGCGACAAAGCTGTGCCGGGACAACAAGCTAACGATGAATACCCTATGCCAGGGAGCGTGGTCCGCGCTGCTCGGACGCTATAGTGATAGCGACGATGTCGTCTATGGCATGGTGATGTCGGGGCGTTCTCCAGAGATCGATGCCGTCAATGCAATCGCCGGGTTGTTCATCAACACATTACCGGCGCGCGTACGGCTTGATGGAGAGCTCGACACGATGGAATGGCTGCACCGCATTCAGTCGACTACGCAACAGGCCGAGCGCTACGCCTATAGCTCGCTCACGGACGTGCTGCAATGTAGCGCGCTGCCACGTCAACGCGCGCTGTTCGAATCGTTGTACGTCTTCGAGAACTATCCCGGTCAGGAAGCCTTCGGCGCGGTGGCGACCGACTGCGGACTGGCGATCGAGGAATTGCATGCCGTCGAGGAAACAAACTATCCGCTCGCGCTGATCGTCCTGCCGCAGGAGCGGCTGACATTCCAGCTGACCTATGATACGGCACGCTTCGACGGCTCAGCCATCTCGCGCATGGCTGATCAGTACCGCGCGCTCCTTGAAAGAATGCTGCTTGCTGAAGGATGTCGCGTGGGCGATCTGCATCTGCAAGCCGCGTGCGTGTCGAGCTCTCATAAGAGCGCAGAGCCTCCCGCTGGAGCGGACTCGCTGCTTGCGATGATCGCCCGCCACGCCGACGGCACGCCCGACCGGCTGGCGTTCTCGGCGTCAGCCATCCAGTGCACGGGCAGTTCCACATTGACGCTGTCGGCCAGTCTCAATTACTCGATGCTGCGTTCCCGGATCGTGCAGGCCATATGGCAATGGCACAGATTGGGATACCTGCCCGGTGATCGGGTGCTCGTGTTGTGCAAAGAGCCGGTGGCGGGCCTCGTGATACTGTTGTCGGGTCTTGCATATGGTGTCGACTGCGTACTGCCTGACCCGGAACTGAGCGTCGATACGCTGACGAGTTCGGCAAAAAAGGCGTGCGGCCCGGAACAGGTGCGTGGCTGCGTCAGCACCGCGAGTTCCGTGTCGATCCCAGGTATGCAATGCGACGTGTTCGTTGAGCGTGATCCGGTAGATGGCGATGGCGGCGAACGTGCCGGTGACTTGTCGATGCCCACCACGGCCGACTCCGCACGAGGAGCGTGCTCGTTGCTGGGCAGAAGTGAGTTGGGCGCATGGAAGCTGCTTCGCTACCACCAATCGCAGCTGATCCGCGCGGCCGAATCGTTTTCTCGAACGTATCCCGCGAATTCAGCGCTCGACATGGCGCTATGCTGCTCGCCTCTCGCCCACTCGACGATATGGACAGCGCTGGCCGGCTTGTGCGCAGGCCTCTCCCTGCATCATGTAGGGTGTCCTGAGGAAGAGATGTTCCTGCCCATGTTGGCGTCACCGGACATGCATTGGCATAGCATCGTGTTGCTTTCGACGCATACGCGACGCATTGGTCGGGCTGCGGCAACGCTCGCAAGCGGGACGATCGACACCGACTACTGGATCACGGACGCCTGTGGACTCACCCAGCGCGATGCTCGACGTCTTGAGGCAATAGCGCCAGGGGCCCGAGTGATGCGCGAATTGCGCTGGCCAGCGCAATCCCTTGCCCATTCGACGGTGACGATGAACGAACCGGCAGACGCGAACGGTCCCGCGCCGACCGATGTCGGTGTGTCAGCTATCGGCACCGTCATTGGCGTGCTTGACAGGCATCTGCATCCTGCCGGGGTGGATGCGCGAGGCCATCTGGCCATTGCGGGTTGGACGGTTCCCGATATGCTGCTGAGCAACGGAAAGCCGGATCTCGATGCATGGATATCAACACGAGAGGGGGTTCAATTGCGCACCGGACTGCGCGCATGGATGACCGAGGCCGCGTGTCAAACCGAACTCCCGAACGCCGAGGCCACGCTCGACACCTTGACTGAAGCCTGGGTGGAGCGGGAAAGTGAACTCGCCACCCGCGCTGCTGTATCCGAAGTGGCCATCGTCGAGCGTGTGTCAGATGCTGGCGATTGGGAGTGCGCAGTTTACTACAGCGGGCGCGACGGCGCACCGACCGGGGAATACGCTGAGCGGATACGCGAGGCAAGCGAGTTGTGCGGGATTCACGCCTCGGCGTGCGTGGAGCTCAGCAAGTTGCCGCGCAATGAGTGCGGTGTGGATCGCCTGTCCCTGTTGCACGGCGATGTGGCACCGCTGCGCAAGGGGGCTGATCTGGCGCCGCGCGATGCCGTCGAATCCGCAATACACGAAATCTGGTCCGTGCTGCTGAATTGCGATCGAATCGGCATTCACGACAGCTACTTCGATCTCGGCGGCGATTCGTTGCAGGCCACGGTGATGTTGTACCAGATCGAGGAGAAGTTGAGGTGCAAGGTCGACATGGAAACGCTGCTTGAACGCCCCACGATCGCCGGTCTTGCCGAGGCGATTTCGAGCGGAAGTGACGGCGAAGGTCGAGCGCAGCTCGACTTGTCCGCAGATGCGATCCTGGAAGATGACATCGTTCCCGCGAACGAATATCGTCCTCGCGCTTACCAACAGGTTCTGCTCACAGGCGCAACAGGTTTCCTCGGCGTTCATCTCCTCGCAGAATTGCTGAAAAGTACGCAAGCACGCGTACATTGCCTGGTACGTGCGACTGACGAAGCGTCAGGATTCCGGAGGCTCGTCGACGCGCTCAAGGAACATGGTCTGTGGGATGAAAATCAGGCGGCGCGCATCGTTGCGGTGCCGGGCGACCTCGGCCTGGCGCGCCTCGGCATGTCAGAGCGGGCCTTTTCGGCTCTGGCGCGCGATATCGACGCAATCTATCACAACGGCGCGCTTGTCAATTTTGTCTACCCATACAGTAGTCTCAAACAGGTCAACGTTGTGGCCACACGGGACGTCCTGCGCCTCGCGAGCTTGCACAGGACCAAGCCGGTGCACTACGTGTCGACTGTCGGCACGCTGGACCGATTCGCCGAATCGATTCCCGAGACCCTTGCGGTTGGTTTGCACGACAGGCTGATGAGCGGCTATGAACAAAGCAAGTGGGTTGCTGAGCAGACCCTGTCGATTGCCGCCCAACGAGGCCTGCCTGTCACGATTTATCGTCCGTCACGCATTGTCGGTCACTCCGGTACGGGAAGGATGAACGTTGACGATCTCTTTTGCCGCCTCATCAAAGGCATCGTGCTGTTCGGCAAAGCGCCGCGTGACACAGGCTTCGACAACATGCTTCCCGTCGATCTCGTCAGCCGCATCATCGTCAAGGCATCGCTACAGCCGACTGCGTCCGGCAAGGCCGTGCATGTGATTAACCCGCAATGGAATTCCATGGACGCGCTGGTCGATTTCATCGAATCCGAGGGGTATGCCATTCAACGCATGGACTACGAAGGCTGGCTAGACGCGCTCACCGTTCACGTTCGGCACGACCAGACCCATCCTTTGGCGATGCTGATTCCGGTGCTCAAGAAATTGAACCCTGTCGTCGACCCGTCAGTCGGTCGCCAGCTTCCGATCGCGATCGATCATCTCAATCTGCTCGCAGGCGATGTCATCAGCGAAGGGGTAAGGCCGGTCAACGAATGGTTGCGCGTGTATTTCGATTACTTCTACAACACGGGCTATCTTGCGCGTCCGGCCAGCGGCCTGCGAGCGCCAGCATCAAGCGGTAACACGCTGCCTCACGACGTGGCCGAGAATTAGTGATCTAGTTTGAAGCGAGGGCGCTCCCGTTGTTTGGACACGGCGCAGCGGACAAGCAACGCACAGCTGGAACAAATATTGGTTGATTTCAATGAACGCCCATTTGCCCACGGCACTCCTACGCGCTGATACCCCTATCGCTGTTGAAGCGAGCGTAAGGTTTCGAGACATTCCATATAACTACACATCTTTCTCTGATCGTGAGATCGTTGTTCGTCTTTTGAATGAGGCGGCATGGGACACGCTTTTAGGCCTGCGCGCCGACCCGAAGTTCCGACAATCGCTGCGACTTCTCCACTTGTTCCTCGGCGATATCTGGGTCGTGCGCCGCAATCCGTACCTCCAGGACGATCTGCTCGACAATCCGAAGCGCCGCGCGCTGCTGATTGAGGTACTCAACGACTGTCTTGTGGAGATCGAGAAGCACCGCCGCGCCGATCTCGTCGAGTATGCTGACGAAGCCGGCTTGGACCGGGCGGCGCGGGTCGGGACGCTGATCGCCGCGGCACGCCGCGCGGTTGCGGATTTTGCCAGCGAGTTCGACAAGACCGCAGACCTGCGCCGTCGCGCGACGAAGGTGCTGGGGCGCCGGACACAAAAGGACAACATCAAATTCGACGGGTTGTCCCGCGTGTCACACGTGACCGATGCGACCGACTGGCGCGTCGAATACCCGTTTGTCGTGCTCACGCCGGACACCGAGGCCGAAATCGCCGGCATGATCAAGGCGTGTTTCGAACTGGGTCTGACCGTGATTCCGCGCGGCGGCGGCACCGGCTATACGGGCGGCGCGGTGCCGCTCACGCCGTTCTCGGCCGTCATCAATACCGAAAAGCTCGAGCAGCTCGGCGCGGTCGAGATGACCGAACTGCCGGGCGTCGACCGCAAGGTCGCGACGATTTTCTCCGGCGCGGGCGTCGTCACGCGCCGCGTGACCGAAGCGGCCGAGCAGGCCGGCTTCGTGTTCGCAGTCGACCCGACCTCGGAGGATGCTTCTTGCGTCGGCGGCAACGTCGCGATGAACGCGGGCGGCAAGAAGGCGGTGTTGTGGGGCACGGCGCTCGACAACCTCGCGTGGTGGCGCATGGTCGACCCGGAAGGCAACTGGCTCGAAGTCACGCGCCTCGACCACAACATGGGCAAGATTCACGACATTGAAGTCGCGCGTTTCGAGCTCAAGTGGTTCGACGGCAACTACGCGCCGGGCGAAAAACTGTTGCGCACCGAATCGCTCGACATCAAGGGCCGCGTGTTCCGCAAGGAAGGTCTCGGCAAGGACGTCACCGACAAATTCCTCGCCGGCCTGCCGGGCGTGCAGAAGGAAGGCTGCGACGGGCTGATCACGTCCGCGCGCTGGGTGCTGCACAAGATGCCCGCGCACACGCGCACCGTCTGCCTCGAATTTTTCGGCCAGGCGCGCGAGGCGATTCCGAGCATCGTCGAAATCAAGGACTACCTGTTCGAGACGTCGCGTCAGGGCGGGGCGATTCTCGCGGGCCTCGAACATCTGGACGAGCGCTATCTGCGCGCGGTCGGCTATGCGACCAAGAGCAAGCGCAATGCGTTCCCGAAGATGGTGCTGATCGGTGACATCGTCGGCGATGACGCGGACGCGGTCGCGCAGGCCACCTCGGAAGTCGTGCGGATGGCCAACGGCAAGAGCGGCGAAGGCTTCGTCGCGGTCAACGCCGAGGCGCGCAAGCGGTTCTGGCTCGACCGCAGCCGCACCGCGGCGATCGCCAGGCACACCAACGCGTTCAAGATCAACGAAGACGTGGTGATTCCGCTCGACCGCATGGGCGAGTACACGGACGGCATCGAGCGCATCAACATCGAGCTGTCGATCAAGAACAAGCTGCAACTGGTCGACGCGCTCGAAGCGTTCTTCAAGGGCGGCAAGCTGCCGCTCGGCAAGAGCGACGACGCCAACGAAATCCCCAGCGCCGAGCTGCTCGAAGATCGTGTGCAACAGGCACTCGATCTGCTCGCGCGCGTGCGCACGCGCTGGGAATTCCTGCGTGACAAGCTCGACCTGTCGGTGCGCGAGGCGCAGCACTATCTGGTCGGCCTCGGCTACGAAGCGCTGGCGGAGAAGTTCGCCGACCGCGCCGACCAGCAACCCGACGCGACCGTGTTCCACATCACGCAGGACCGCACGATCCGCGTGTCGTGGAAGCAGGAAATCCGCGCTGAACTGCGGCAGATTTTCAACGGCGGCGAGTTCAAGCCGATCCTCGAAGAGGCCCAGGCGATCCACAAGCAGGTGCTGCGCGGCCGCGTGTTCGTCGCGCTGCACATGCACGCGGGCGACGGCAACGTGCACACCAACCTGCCGGTCAACTCGGACAACTACGAGATGCTGCAGGACGCGCACACTGCGGTCGCACGCATCATGAAGCTGGCGCGTTCGCTCGACGGCGTGATTTCCGGCGAGCACGGCATCGGCATCACCAAGCTCGAATTCCTGACCGACGAAGAGATCGGCGAATTCCGCGCGTACAAGCAGCGCGTCGATCCGCATGGCCACTTCAACGCGGGCAAGCTGCTCGAAGGCGCGGACCTGCGCAACGCGTACACGCCGAGCTTCGGCCTGATGGGTTACGAATCGCTGATCATGCAGCAGTCTGACATCGGCGCGATTTCCGAGTCGATCAAGGACTGTTTGCGCTGCGGCAAGTGCAAGCCGGTCTGCGCGACCCACGTGCCGCGCGCCAACCTGCTGTACAGCCCGCGTAACAAGATTCTCGCCACCTCGCTGCTGGTCGAGGCGTTCCTGTACGAAGAGCAGACGCGCCGCGGCGTGTCGATCAAGCATTGGGACGAGTTCAACGACGTCGCCGATCACTGCACCGTCTGTCACAAGTGCGTGACGCCGTGCCCGGTGAAGATCGACTTCGGCGACGTCACCATGAACATGCGCAACCTGCTGCGCAAGTTGGGCAAGAAGAAGTTCAACCCGGGCAACGCGGCGGGCATGTTCTTCCTGAACGCCACCAATCCGCAGACCATCAAGCTCGCGCGCACCGCGATGATGGGCGTCGGCTACAAGGTACAGCGCCTCGGCAACGAAGTGCTGAAGAAGTTCACGAAGAAGCAGACCGCGCATCCGCCGGCCACGGTCGGCAAGCCGGCGGTCACGCAGCAGGTGATCCATTTCATGAACAAGAAGATGCCGGGCAACCTGCCGAAGAAAACCGCGCGCGCGTTGCTCGATATCGAAGACAACAAGATCGTGCCGATCATCCGCAACCCGAAGACGACCACCGCCGATACGGAAGCGGTGTTCTACTTCCCGGGCTGCGGCTCCGAGCGGCTTTTCTCACAGGTCGGTCTGGCGACTCAGGCGATGCTGTGGGAAGTGGGTGTGCAAACCGTGCTGCCGCCGGGCTACCTGTGCTGCGGCTATCCGCAGCGCGGCTCGGGCCAGTATGACAAGGCCGAGCAGATCGTCACGGATAACCGCGTGCTGTTTCACCGCGTCGCCAATACGCTGAACTATCTCGACATCAAGACGGTGGTGGTGTCGTGCGGTACCTGCTATGACCAGCTCGCCGGCTACGAATTCGAGAAGATCTTCCCCGGCTGCCGGATCATCGACATCCACGAATTCCTGCTGGAGAAGGGCATGAAGCTGGAAGGCGCGAGCGGGACGCGCTACATCTATCACGACCCGTGCCACTCGCCGATCAAGACGATGGATCCGGTGAAGCTCGTCAATGAGCTGATGGGCGCGGAGCACGACGGCTACAAGATCGAGAAGAACGATCGTTGCTGTGGCGAATCCGGCACGCTCGCGGTGACGCGTCCGGATATCTCGACTCAGGTGCGCTTTCGGAAGGAAGAGGAACTGAAGACAGGCATTGAACGTTTTCGTGCAGCGAAATTTGATGGCAACGTGAAGGTCCTCACCACTTGCCCTGCGTGTCTTCAAGGTCTTTCACGCTACACGGAAGACACAGACGCTGCTTCCGAGTATATCGTTGTGGAGATGGCAAGGAAAATTCTGGGGGAGGACTGGCTTGTAAACTACATCAATCAGGCTACTCGAGGTGGTATTGAGCGTGTCCATGTGTAGGTCGGTCAGTCGGGTCTTGTCATGCTGGAACGTTGCCATCCACCATGGAGAGGTCAGTGAGAATATGCGACATCACTTCTACCGCCGATGTGTGTATGAAGAAGTGTCCCCCTTCGACGAGCCGTAGCTTGAATGGCCCGTCACTGTAGGTCTCCCATGCCAGGAGCGACCCGATTTCGACATTTTTATCGTGAGTCCCTCCGAAGACAGAAAGCCTGCTAGGTAATGCAAAAGGTGTGCTTGTGCAGTAGCGCTCAGCAATTCGCAAATCTGCTCGAATGGTTTTCAAGAACGGCCGTAACCATTCTGGTCTAGCGAGAAGCTCCGTGGACGTACCTCCCAATTCCGCAAGACGCTGGACGAGTTCATGGTCGGTCAGCATGTGGACTGGATCTTTGCGTGGCTCGATATGTGGCGCCCTATGCGCCGAACAGAACATGTGTATCGGAGCCGGTTTTCCTTTCTGCACAACGTTGCGCACGAATTCGACACTTACGATGCTGCCAAGGCTATGGCCAAACGTTGCGTATGGCTTTCCCATAAGGGTGTCCGTGGCGTCAGTCAAGGCGTCGACAATTTCTCCGAGTCCGCCGGGAGGCGGCTCCGAGAATCTCGTTTGACGTCCGGGCGGTTCGACTGAGACGACTTCGATATGCGGTGGCATGTCCAAGGCCCAGCGACGATAAAGTCCAGATCCACCACCCGCATAGGGAAAGCAGAACAATCGGATTCGAGCTTCGGGGCGCGGCTCGTGCAGGATCAACCACGGTGTTTTCTTGACGAGCATGATTCTGCGAGCAACCCTTTGATGGAGAAGGTCAGGAAAGTGAATCGCTGGCCGTGTGGCCGAGCGCTCGTAACCAATAGCATAAGCGCGGACATCAAGACCGTCCCCCGTCTTTTAGTACAGGGAGGGTCTGCTGGCACTGGTGCAAATAGTCGATATGGACGAGATATTTTGTTGTATAAAGGATACCTGATCAGGCAGACAGGACGGCCATCCAGACAGCGGGCGCAGCGGTATCTTTGAGGCCCATCTACCCCAAAGTTTGGACCGGAACCTGCCAAACCTGCATCGCGAGCACCGGCTGTTCTAGCGTCTCCAGTCGCGTCCGCACGGCGCGGTCACCATGGGATTGATCTGATAAGGATAACTACGATTCTGCAACAGAGTTAAGCTGCTGCAGCCAACTTGACAACGCCGTGCTGATCGACGGCCCGCCATAGCCAGTGCTTCCTGCCGTTGATCGTCACGACAGGTGCCACTTGTCGCCGCGCCCCGGCGCTGTCGACCGAATGCGCCAGGCGATCGCCTGACCGAATTTCGTCGCTCAGCACCGCACCGTTTCGTACGTCAGATCGATCGCTCGTGCCGCCAGCATCTCCTCGACCATACGCAGACGCAGCGGAAAGCGGTAATAGAGCCACACCGCATAGCTGATGATGTCCGGCGGGAATCGGTAGCCTTTGAATGGAATCGGCGCATCAGCCGACGGCATAATGGAAACGGCAACTTTCTTCATGCCCCATTGTATTCGTCGACTTCTGCAACAACCTGACAGTGCCGAAGGCAGCACTGAACCGCTTCACGATCCAGTTCGAAGTGCGGCTGGTGCCGGGTTAAACCTCAACCCGCTTACACAAAATTCCGGACACACCCTCTTCGCGGCCAGTGACGCGGCAGCGCATGCGCAGTCATGGTGCAGCGCTTACTTCTGTCGAGTCTCGTCGTGGAACTCGACGTCCTCGATCACGTCGCCGATATCCATGCACTGGCCCGCGCGCTCGCGCACCTGTTGCTCGTGCATCTGCTGTGCGCGCATTGCTTGCTCGCGAAGCTGTTTGCGCAGATCGCGCGTTTTCCACCAGACGAAACCGCCGATCACAATGCCTGCCGCAAGCACCACAGCCAACATCACAAGCGAAACGGCGAACCCCACGACGAGCAGCGCAGCGCCTATCACCACGGCTAGTACCTTCGCCAATAAGCTCGGTGGACCAGGACGCATAGTTGCGCCACTCTGCCTGAGCCTCTTCTGTTGCTTGTCGAATTGCATCGCATCTCCAATCGCGGTTTCCCGGGGCGGTTTCAAGGGTGAAGCGCAACAGCGAGATTAATGTTTAGAGGTTTAAGGTTGATTTGCTGATACGAGGGTCGACCCTTTCGAACAAAGCCGTCCTGTTATCGCTCAGTATGCGCCGAAGATCCGGTCGAGCGCCGCGAGAATGGCCTCACGTCGATCTGAAAGGGAACCGATGCACTTGTCGAGAGGGTTCAACGGGATTGCGCTCATGCCAGGCGTATCAAGGAAACATTCTTCGCCGTTGACTTCGAAAACGGGAAGCAGGTCGGATGGTTTGCCGGAGAAGGCGAGCTGCCGGACAGGTCGCAGAGGAATCACAATGCGCGTCGGCAGAATGCCGACATGGGTGCTTTGCACGTCGAGCAGGTAAGGTGCAAGTTTGCGCGTCTCACTGTCGGGGTTCGTGTAGAGGTCAAACCGGGGCATTAAAACGTCCTGTATTTCGCGAGCGGAAGCCCGTCGCGATCGACCATCGCCGTGTAGGCGGCGATCAGCTCGGCGTTATCATCGGCCCAACGGCGCGCCTCCGCCTCCTGGATTTCTTCGCGCACGCCGCGCTCGCTCGCCCGCGAAAGATTAATACCAAGCTGCTTGGCCCGCTCCAGCAACTCAGGCGGCAAGGTGACGTTGGTGGATTTACGCGGTCGAACTTCGAGCGCTTTGCCCATGTGCGGCTCCATGTTGCATACCATGTGCATTATGGTGCACATGCTCGACGGAGCACAAGTCCGTTGGTTGCGTGGCTGGTCACGAATCCGATTGAGGAAACTGCCGCGACGTGGAATGGTGCTCGCGAGGAAGGGGGCGAGATGATGTGCGGGTCGAGGCGTTACTTGATCGGCCAAAGCCGACATTGGGCTGTCCTCGGTCGCACGTCAGCAATGGGGGGGATTGCCGACGGAGACGGCATCAAGCAGCTGGACGGCAGCTTCCTGCATCCGCGAACTCACACTTTCGACCCGTTACTGCCGGTCGAGCCGCCGGAGGTTCAAGGGCGCGTATCAGAGCGGAACGGTCATTCCGTACCGTCGATCGAGGACAAGTCATCGGCCACTCCGGTCATTCGAGCCTTCAGGGGTTCGGCAATTTTGAATGACCGGTATAAAAAGATTGAACGTGCGCTAACGTTGGTTTGCGTGGTCTCGCGCTCTGGGAGGTAGGTGTGATCTGTTAGTTTTTCACATAGACAAACCCAGCTATATGCGGCCGGGCCTTGACGTGCGGAGCACGCCTGCTTGCGGGGCAGAGAAGTGATAGGTTCGCTGGCGCCAGCTACTTGCCCACTTCCCGCCCGACTAGCACTTTCCGCCGTTGGCGATATCGTTCATTCGTAGGACGGTCGTGGTGACCCATGTGTTCACGTTGGTATAGTCAACAACGGTGCATCCACCGATAATCCCGCCACGCACGAGCGCCATGGCACTTCTGTCCAAGTCTTCGATCTTGGTCAGATCTTTGATCACTAGTATGTTCATTGCAGTCTCCGAATCGAAAGTTGAAGCCACAAAACTTACGTTAAGAGCGATCGCGCACTCCGATATGCACGAGATGTGCCATTTCCTGGAGCAACGCCATCGCCTTAGCTGCACGGCTATAACTGGACTGCCTTTGTGCCATTCCCACGTCCCTTTTTGAAGATCGGGTTGGCGAACATCGGGGGGGATTGTCAGTTGGTAGCCGACGTATTGCAGGTACGTGTCGGTTACCGAGAAACACAATATTCCTTGTGATTTTGCTCAAGGATTTCAGAAACGGCGGCAGCGAGCTCCGTGAACTGTCGTTGCGAAAGGATTCGGCCGATTATCCGCCCAGGGTCGGTTGTGACGATCGCGTGTGTGAAGCAGTGGCCTGTTTCCAAACGAAACATCTGCCACGGATTCGGTCCCGCAGTGCTGAAGAACTCGTCGGTTCGCCCATCGTCCGGCAGCAACGCAAGGAGAATGGCCTCCGTGCGACAGGAGCCGACTTTCACCCCTTACTGCTTACCGGTCTCCCGGTGCACCTATTCTCGACGCGAACTCGTTCAATTGTGGGTATAGGTCTTGCTGATCGGCGTGTTGCCGTGTGAAAAGAAATATTTCACCTTTTGCGCAAAAGACTGCTTCGGCGTCTTCTTGCATTCCTCAATCAGCGCGGCAACGGTTTCGTCCTGACCGACCATGACGACATCTTCGGCTCGCAGCTTGCCTTTGTTGTTGTAGCCGTCCATCCAGTACACCATCTGTGGCTTGTACACATCATCCATCACGATGAAGTCCTGGCATGTCATTTTGGCTGGTTTCATTTCCTTACTCGAATCGGCAAGGCAGGATGCCGACAGGGCGACTCCGATAAGACAGACTGCTGCTTTGATCGTATTCACGGCTCTCTCCGCTACTAAACAGTACAAATCGGTTCGTATTGAGCGACGGCGGTATCGCGAACGGCGTCGTCGGGGTTACGCTCCGTACGAGATGGCTCGGCCTTTGATTTCCTCCGGGCGCCTCGCGCCAGAACGCACGTTCGACCACGATTACCTGAGCAATAGAATAGACGACTGGTGGGGATGCCGATATAGGACCAAAGTTCAATACAATCAGACGAAGTAAGCCCGCGCGGCCTTTTCCCAACGCGGCGCGCACCGCGCCGAGGGACTATTTATATTGCGTCGATTCTGATGAGAAATTCGCCGTATTGCGCTTTCAATCCGCTCGAATCGGCCTAAAAGCCTCTCGCGGGCATCGGTTAAGGGTAAGAAGACCCGGAATACCCGACGCCTGAATGTCCGAGTGACGGTGCTGGCGAATGGCGGTACATGGCCGGAAGTACGCATTCACCCAGCCTGCCGGAAAGCCGCCGTTGATGACTCCAACGTCCGCTCTGGAGGGCGTTCGCCGAACTGGTGCTCTCGGCCAAGGGCGATCATTCACGCGCGCCGTTGCACGGACACTCAAACGTCTGAAGTACATCAGTGAGCAGCCAGCCCGTTCGCGACGACGAACGCCTACCGGCAGTCGAGTGCGGCAGTTGATCCGGCCCGTCTCTGCAAGAGGCTGCCATCACCATATTGGACCTAAGTCCTATTGCGCAACGCGCGAGTCTGCCAAATATTGTTGGCACGACGACGAACCAGGAGCCCGGTCGGATTAGATTGATCGATATTGCTGCATCGCCAGACGAAGAGGCTTCGCCTGGCTTTGGTTCAATTTTCACGGCCGCTAGCGGCGCCACAATCCTCGCCTCATTTTCCAATCGTTTACGTCGAGGCGATTGAGCCGCCTGCAATAACCGGCCCCTCGACCGGCTCCATCCGTTTGCTTCGCGTTACTCGTTTCCCGACGAAAATAGCGACCAGGTTCCACCATGTGATGCCCTCAACGTAGCCAACGCATTGATTGCACGCGCCACGCCGGCTAATTGCCAGAGGTAGTGAATTCGACCGTAACCCTTGATGGAGGTGATGATGCGCAGACGTTCTGTTCTGAAGACAGGTGCCGCAACGCTAACGATCGTGGGACTGTCGCTGACCAGATTCCCAGCGACAATGACTGAGGCCGTTGCCGCAGAGTCCGGTGCAGCGAAGCGTCACGAAATCGACGCAAAGGTCAACGCGACACTGTCACGGCTGTTCGAGACAGTCAAAGGCTCAAAAGAACTTGTCGCCAAGGCGGATGGCGTACTCGTATTCCCGGCTGTGATCAAGGCTGGCTTCGTCGCCGGGGGAGAGTACGGTCAAGGCGCTTTGCGGGTAGGTGGGAAAACGGTCGGCTACTACAGCACGGCGGCGGCCTCATTCGGCTTGCAGGCAGGTGCGCAATCCAAGGCTGTCATCTTCCTCTTCATGACCCATGATGCGCTTAACAGCTTCCGCAACTCGAAAGGCTGGTCAGTTGGTGGCGAAGGATCGGTTGCGCTGGTGACGGTTGGAGCGAATGGCCAGATCGATACGACAACGGCTACCGCACCGGTTCAAGCAATTGTGATGACCAACGCCGGACTAATGGGTGATGTGTCGCTGTCTGGCACCAAGGTTTCCCGACTGAAAATCTGAAGTCGCTCGCGCTAGCGTCGGCCCGTCCCCTGCCATCACGCCGGCAAGAGACCGCTGACCTGGGCACGAAGACCGGAGGCACGAACACGATTTCCCGCGCGTGCCTCATTGAACCGCATCTTGACGCCGGTGCAAGCCGTCCTCTGCGCCAGTGTATTCGGAGGATGTGCAGGAACGTCGTCAACCGTCGGCGTGCCGGGATATCAGAACCGCGCGGTGACTCGCACCGCGGGTGGCGTGCAGGTTTCGACAGCCGTGCTATCGCCAGAGGAAAGCGCGACGATTTACGGCGTTCCGCCCGCCGACAGAAAAAACCAGCCGGTGAACCTTGACGCCACCACGAAGGGTCCGTTTTACCGCTGGAAGCGGTCGTTGAGGTCACCCTGCGTCTTGTGGCTGCTCAGGGTCGGGTGCCGTCCTCTGGTAGGGTGAAAAGCTGTCATTCGAAGTAACAGCTCGTCCAACGACCGCAGAGCAACCTACACCGACCCTTGGCCGGCGATCGGCCCAATGACCGCAACACGCCCTGAGCCAGTCCGTCAAGTGGTTTCTGAGCGAAGCCGACACTTGAATGTCAAACCGACGATCGAGTCGAACGACGGCTCATGGCCGGAAGTACGGATTCTCACGAACCGCCTGAAAGCTGCCCTTGAGAATTCCAACATCCTCACGGCGGCACCTTCATCGAACTGGTGCTATCGGCCAGGAGCCGTCACTCACCGTCTGTTCGCTGGCCCCGCAGCCGGAACACCCGGTGCGCCAGTGCCCGCCTCGCTTTGTGGACGGTGGGCGCCGCAAAGCGCAAGCGGCTCTTCACTCGTGCGGCCAGAAAAGAGACCGCCCTGTACATCCGGTCGGCTATCATGCCTATCCTCTCCGAAGTAGCCCCTTATGATTTCCGTCCGTAATCTCACGCTGCGCCGCGGCGTTAATGTCGTACTCGACAACGCGTCCATCACCTTCACCCCCGGCGAAAAGATTGGTCTTGTCGGCCGCAATGGCGCCGGCAAGTCGTCCTTCTTCGGCCTTCTCAACGGCACGCTGCACGAAGATAGTGGCGAGTTCTCGATTCCCGCTGCGTGGAAGATGGGCCAGGTCGCGCAGGAGATGTCGGAGACCGAGCAGAGCGCGACCGACTTCGTAGTCGAGGGTGACACCGTGCTGCTGGCCGCGCAGGCCGAAGTAGCCGCCGCTGAGGCCAGTGACGACGGTATGCGCATGGCGCACGCCTACATGGACCTGCACGACGCCGGTGCGCACGATGCCCCCGCACGTGCCCAAGCGCTGATCCTGGGCCTTGGCTTCAGTGATGCGCAGCTTAGCCAGCCGGTCAACAGTTTCTCCGGCGGCTGGCGCATGCGACTGCAACTGGCGCGCGCGCTCATGTGCCCGTCCGACCTGTTGCTGCTCGACGAGCCGACCAATCACCTCGACCTCGACGCGCTGGTCTGGCTGGAAGCGTGGCTCAAGCGCTATCAAGGAACCCTGGTAGTGATCAGCCACGATCGCGAATTCCTCGACGCGGTGACGCAGGTGACGGTGCACGTCGACAACGCCAGGCTCGTGCGTTATGGCGGCAACTACAGCAAGTTCGAAGAGATGCGCGCTGAGCAGCTCGTGTTGCAGCAGGCCGCGATGGCCAGGCAGGCGGACAAGATCGCCCACCTGCAGAAATTCATCGACCGTTTCAAGGCCAAGGCCTCGAAGGCGAAGCAGGCGCAGAGCCGGGTCAAGGCGCTCGAACGCATGGAGAAGATCGCACCCGTGCTTGCCGACGCAGAGTTCACCTTCGAGTTCAAGGAACCGCTCAACGTCCCGAACCCGCTGTTGTCGATGCTGGACGCGAGCTTCGGCTACCCGGCGCCGACCGACGCACTGCCGGGCACGCCGCCCACGGTCATCGTGCGGGGCATCAACCGATCCGTGCTGGCCGGGCAGCGCATCGGCATCCTCGGTGCCAACGGCCAGGGCAAGTCCACGCTGGTGAAGACGGTGGCGCACGCACTGGCGCCGATTGCTGGCGAAATCAGCGAAGGCAAAGGCCTGAACATTGGCTACTTCGCACAGCAGGAACTCGACGTGCTGCGTCCGCTCGACACGCCGATGGAACACATGATCCGCCTTGCCAAGGACACGCCGCCGCACATGCGCGCGCCCGGCCAGAGTGGCACCGAACAATCGCTTCGCACCTTCCTCGGCACCTTCAACTTCAGTGGCGACATGGTCCATCAGGCGGTCAACACGATGAGCGGTGGCGAAAAGGCGCGGCTCGTGTTGTGCATGATCGTGTGGCAGCGCCCCAATCTGCTGCTGCTCGACGAGCCTACCAACCACCTCGACCTGGCCACACGCGAAGCGCTAGGCATGGCACTCAACGAATTCGAAGGCACAGTGATACTGGTCAGTCACGACAGGTCCCTGCTGCGCGCGGTCTGTGACGAGTTCTGGCTCGTCACCAAGGGTGGCGTCGAGCCCTTTGACGGCGATCTGGACGATTACCAGCAGTTCCTGCGCGACGAAGCCCGTCGCATGCGCGAGCAGGCCGCCGGGGAGCAGAAGGTCATCGTCTGAGTTAAACCCCCTGGCAGTTCCAGTTTGGAAGCTGCCATAGCGCTCGCATCGAGTCGAAGGGCCGCTTAAGATCGGGAGTGTGAGCTCACTGATGCAGGATGCTGCCACCGGGTTGCTCGATGACGCCATCGTCGGCAATCAGCCACATTGCTGACGTAGAACCCAGCCCATCCCAATGACGGCTCCGGCCGATAACTTGCCGACCAACTCGGCGGGCCGAGCGTCAGTTGCATCCCGGAAGCTGTCATTGCGGCGTCAGGAGTCCGCACGGCAACTGTGGGCTGCGGATACAGCCAGGCGCGTGCGAGCACGTCCGGATCAAATCCTCACGGTATCGCTGACGGTATCGTCGCTATCCGACCGGGCGGAAAGGCCGTCTCCGTAGGGACCCCGATCACCGATTGACGATCGAGTGGGAATCATCGGCCAACTCACGCAAACGAGTCTGAAACGCTTCGCGCGCTATTTCTTCGGGGTTGCGAAATCGCTTGTGCCGTGAGCGGGGGGCGACGCGGACCAAAAGATTAATCGCTCAAGCTCTCCAGATAATGCCCCCAGTCCTGCATCATCTTCTGTCTCTCAGGAAAAAACTCCGCCTTGTTATACGCGCGACTCACGCGATTCTTTTCGACGTGGGCCAACTGACGTTCAATCGCCAGGGGAGCAAACCCCTGTTCGTGCGCCCATGTACTGAACGTCCCTCGTGCGCCGTGCGCCCTGAAGAGCCGTTCATGATTGAATCCAGCGCCGACCAAGGCTGCATTGATTGTGGTAGCCGCCATGGGCCGCGATTTGTCTCTGACGTTTGGGAAAAGGTAATCATCGGCGCCTTTAGGCCGTGTAATCTCTCTGATTTTTTCCAAAATCTCAATTGTTTGAGGGCTGAGGGGCACGACATGTGGACGCTCCATCTTCATGCGCTCGCCGGGGATGACCCATATGGCGGATTCCAGGTCGATCTCTCCCCACGTCGCACCTCGCGACTCGACGGTACGCACCGACGTAAGGAACAGTAGACGCATCACTAAACGTATGAGCTCAGTTCCCGTAACCGAGAATGCCGCCAGCACGTGTTTCAGTTCATTAGCCTCCAGCGCCCGGTTGTGGCGCGGAGGCGGGAGTGTCACTACATCGGATGGCTTGAGCGCTGCAACAGGATTCGCGTCGACCCGCCCGCTGATAATCGCTCGCCTGAATATCGCGTCAAGGTGTTGGCGGAGTCGTGTCGCGATATGGGGAGTGCCCTCAGCCTTGCGTTCGTTGCGTGCAATCACTTTGCGCTTTGCGATGGATTGCAGCAGATCGTAGACGTGTGCCACCTTGATATCGCGTACTGGCATCTTCCCGAGTGGCGAATCTTTCACGTAGCGTGTGAGAAAGCGTATGGCCTGCCCGCAGTAATCCTCGCTCCACCTGTCGCGGTTGTCTTCAATCCAGTCTTCGCAGACGGCCCAAAAGGTGTTCTTGTTATGTGTGATCGTCTGCAGTTGCAGCTGCTTCTCATAGGCCTTGGGGTGAACGCTGGACGACACGAGCTTGGCTGCATCATTGCGACGTTGGGGGCGTCGCTTATCGACAGATCAGGGAATCGCCCAAGGCTATAGCTGTGCAATCCTTGCCATCTAGCCGGTAGTCAAATTTGACAACCGTAGATACATGGAGTCGCGGTCGCGAATCTTATAGCGCTTGTCTTGCGGTTTGGCGTTCAGCAGCAGCGGGTAGGTTAGCTTCATGGAGTTCTCCTCGACGGACAACTACCATAAACTTTACCCGCAATTTACCCGCAAAACTGTCGGAAGCAGATGGATTACTCTGGATCAAGTCGGATAGATCCCCATAAACTGGATGGGCGACCCGAGCGAACGCGTAAAGTCTCAGCCACTCGCTGTAACCCTTTACCAGAAAGCCTCCCGAGCGTTCTATGTATTGCTGGCGGGACGTTTCATAGACCTCCCGAAGTGCAAACCAGGGAACATGCGGAAGATCGTGATGCACTGCATGGTAGTTGTTGTTCAGAAACAGCAAGCGCCAGCACCATCCCGCTTCGTTGATGACGGTGCGATGCGCATGATCCTGCGCCGCGCGATGTTCATGAAACGAGCGGACCGACGCGAGCGACAGCGCGCCATATCCCACGCCGACGATAAAAACCCACGCGGGTATCGCGCAAACCTGCTGCAACCAGATGGTGAGCGAGGCCAATGCGGCGAAGTGCGCGAGCCATGCCGGCACGTCGCGCCAGTCGCCGCGTTTGATCTTGCCGAGCGCCTGCGCGTTGGTTGCTGCAATCGCGAATGCGGGGCCCACCAGAAGCCGGCCAATAAACGTATTGCGGAACGCGAGCAGCGTGCGAATCGCGGGGCCCGCCTGCATCCACACCTGCTGGCTGACGAAATAGCTTTCGGGATCGCAGCCCGGATGTGTCAGATGCGGATCGTCGTGATGCTGAAGATGCGAGTCGCGATAGATGCGATAAGGGAACCACACCGCAAGCGGCGTGAAGCCGAGCAGCGCGTTGACGAACGGCGAACGGGTCGGATGGCCATGCAGCAATTCGTGCTGCAACGACATGTACCATGTGCCGAATACCGCGAGCAGTGCTGCGCTCAACGGCAGGCCGAGTTCGCGCGCATGGGTCGCGACGCCGAACCAGCCGCCGTAGATCGCGACGACCAGCGCCCATGTCGGCCATTGCGTGCGCCACGTAAGGCTCGTTGCCAGCCGGGCGAGGGAAGTGCGTTGCGCGTCGTCGAGATAAATCGCCATGGGCGGGACCGGTCATCAAGCAGATTCAGACCGATCCTACGGACCAACGGGCGACGCCAGAACCATTTTATTGAGCAATGCATCTGCTCGATCGTGCAAAGGCGGCGAAAGCGGTAGCGGCGCGGGGTCAGGCTCAATTGGCATCCGCCACGCGGCATGCGTGATCCATGAGCCCCTCGGCCGAGCCGCTGCCGTTGCCGACGTCGGTGCCGCTGTTGACGATCAGCCAGCCGTCCTTGTCGGCGTCCGGTCCCGCGCCGGTCACGAGGATGGTCTGGGTCGCCATGGCCGCGGCGCCGTGATTGTCGCGCGCGACGACGCGGAAAGGATTGCTGGTCCCGGTGAGCGACGTTACGCGTCTGATCCGGTAACGCTCGCCGTCGATCGTCTGCCAACGCCATTCGTCAGGCGTGTCCTTCGCATGTCTCGCGAGCGCGTCACTGACGTCGCGGCGCAGGCAGTCGATATGGATATGCAGCTGGTTTTGCGTGCGGAGATATTCTGAGTTGATTTCGAGGCCGAGCTGATCGTCCGGCAACGCGCGCTTGACGGCAGTCTCGACGTAATGCCGCGAGCCCCACGCGTCGACCCAGTAATCTTGCGCGTGCGGCGCCAGCACGAGCGGACTTTCGATGCCGGTGATGCGGTCGGTCGGAATCAGCAGATGCTGCGAACGGCCGACGATATCCTTCAGGACCACGTAACGTTTGTCGAGATCGACCATCGTGCATTGGCCCGGCGTGCCGGTGGCCTGCTGCGACGGCACACAGCGTATGTCGACGATCTTCCACAGCGCGTTGGAATCGACCGTGGCGAGGCGCGCGCATCCGGCGGCACTGCATAGGACGGCTAACGTGGACGCCAGACGGACGGCGTGGCGCATGAAGGTTCGCCGCATTTGCGGCTGCGTTTGCGGGTGGGCGGGGGTGGATGTTCGTGTCGTCATCGGCACTTTGGCTAGCGGTTTCAGAGGGGTTGTCGTTGGCGTCAAGCGGTACGAAAGGTCAACACATCGCGATAAGCGGCGTCAAAGCACCGGCGCCGGCAGGCCGCCAAGACACTGCTCGAACGCGACGCCGATCGCCAGCAGCCGCCGGTCCGAGCCCAGCGGCCCGTCCAGTTCGAGGCCGACCGGCAGCCCACTCGCGCTCATCCCGGCTGGCAGCGACAGCCCTGGAATGCCGGACGTGCTGGCCGGATCGGTATTGCGCAGGAACGCTTCCATCGTGTCGATCGGCGGCGCGCCGTCGATCGAGACCGTCGACGAACCGCTCACGTCGTCGATCGGCACCGCGGTCAGGCGGGTGGTCGGAAACAGCAGCGCGTCGAGGCGCTCAGCGGCGAAGGTCGCGGCCATGTACTGCTGCAAGCGCGGCCGCCAGTGGTTCAGCGCCGCCGCGTACTGCGCGCCGAGCGCATCCGCGAGCACGCTGTCGTAGATCGCGCGCACATCCGGGCTCGCGATGCGCGCGGCCAGTTCGGCCACCGTGCTGACCGGCGCGTGGTTGGCGACAAGCCAGGCGAGCACGTCGGCGCGTGCTTCGTGAATCGCAACCGGACCGCCGACCATCGCATTGAGCTGTTCCAGCTCGCTCATCGCCACCGGCACGAACACCACGCCGGCCGCTTCGAGCCGCACCAGCGCGGCCCGCGCCACGTCGTCCACCTGGCGTTCGAGCCCGTCCCACAGCGGCGCGGGCAGGCCGATGCGCAGGCCGCTCAGCGCGAGCGCGGGCAACGCGCCGGCCGAGGTGATCACGCCGTCGAGCAGCGCGAGGTCGGCGACGGTGCGCGCCATCGGTCCCACGGTGTCGCGCGTGTGGCTGATCGGCACCACGGCGTCTGGATCGTGATAGCGCCGCTCGGCGCCGCCGTTGCCGACCGACGGCCGGAACCCCGCAGTGCCCGTCAACGCCGCCGGAATGCGGGTCGAGCCGCCGGTATCGGTGCCCAGACCCGCGGGCGCGATGCGCGCGGCGATCGCCACCGCGGTGCCGCCCGACGAGCCGCCGGGAATCAGCGAGGGATCGTAGGGATTGCGCACCGGGCCGGCATGCGTGGCGAAATTCGTACTCGTGATGCCGAACGCGAGTTCGTGCATGTTCGCTTTGCCGAGCACGATCGCGCCCGCGTCGATGAGCCGTTGCACGGACGGCGCGTTGGTCGACGGCACGAAGCCTTCGAGAGCGGGCGTGCCCGCCGAGGTCTGCAAGCCCGCGGTATTGATGTTGTCCTTGACGACGACCGGCAGGCCGGCGAGCGCCAATTGCGCCTTGGCCGAGGCGGGCAGCGCATCGATGCGCCTCGCGGCGGCAAGCGCGCCGGGGAGGTCGAGCGTGGTGAGCGCGTTGAGGCTCGACAACGCCGCGGCGCGGGCGAGCAGTGTGCCCATGTAGTCGGCGGCGGCGAGGCGCCCGGACTGGATCGCAGCGACCGCTTGGGTGGCGCTCAGCGCGAGTTGTTCATCGACGGTCCAGGGCATGGGCGCGTCTCCTTATCGTCGGGTGCGCTGCCGGCGCGAGCGTGATGCGAAGCGCGGCGCGATACGCGCGACGCGCGGGCAACGCCGGGTGCGCGATCACGGCAAGTTCAGCAGACATGGGGACGCCGGGAGGCCGCATGAGCAGGCGCACGCGTAGTGCGCGCGTGCGCGCCGCGCTTTACGCGGGCAACGGCCACGCGAAATCCGCGAGCATGGGCTGCGAGCTTCGGCAATATCGGTCGACGTGTCGGACATGGCGGGATGCAGAGGGCGTACTCGTGATGCCGCCTATTCTGGCACACCCGTCCGGATGCCGACGCCGGACGATGCAACGGCCGCCGCTAGCAGGCAACTGCTCTCAGGTTCGCGCGCAGTTCTTTCAAGCCGCGAGCACCGCGAGCCTGGTCGTCGCGACGATCGACGCGATGGACGTCACTGATGATTGTCGATCCACATACGTCCCCATCGGAACGCATAGGCGAGCGCATGTTCTTCGTCGAAGAAGTAATCGAGCGCGTCGAACGAATACGCCTTGCCGTTGTTCGCGGAAGTGTTCTCGATGGTCAGATTGGCGGCGAACAGGCCGTTGGGCAGCAGTTGCGCGACGGGCGCGACCTCGTAACCCTTGTAGCGGATATGTGACTTCATGATGTCGACTTCTTATCAGTGTGCCCGCATGCGTTGCAAAAAAATCAGTGCGTAGGACGTAACCCGTAGCGCCAGACGATCGATGAGTGGGCGGCTAGGGGCAAGCGTAGGGCGCGCTGCACAGCGGGTGAACCAATCTTTCGTCGTAAGCTAATCAGCGGGGTTCGGGAGCGGTCTTCAGGAGCCCGGATCGGATCGTATTCGCTGTGCCGATCACACTAACAGCGGGGCGGCTGCGCGGTCTGTTATGTCCCGCACGGATTGCGCAAATGCCGCTTCCGTGGATCGCGAGAGCGGTCCACGGGAGATCGTGCGCGAGGGGTGGGTGAGGGATGCGCGAGCGGTGTGCGGCCCAGAATCAGACCGCGTGCAGCAGACGCGCGGGTTGCGTTTCGCCGAGCGGCTGGCCGGCCGACAGCGGGTTCGGCGCGCGATGTGCATTGAACGCCAGCGCGAATTGCGCGGCCTGCTGGCCGACTGTCGCGAGCTGATCGACGACTTTCGGGTCTGAGCAGGTGTCGACGGCATCGAAGCGCGTTTCGAGCGTGTTGATGCCCGCGCCGAACGGCGTGGGCCAGCCGCGCAGCGCGTGGATGATCGAGCGCAGCGAGGTCAGCACCGAACCAGCGGCCTGCCAGCCATACGCGGTGACGATGCAGCCGACCGCGCGGCCGTCCAGATACGGGCGCTCGTCGGCGCGCAGTTCTTCGAGCGTGTCGAGCGCGTTCTTCACGAGACCGGACACGCCGCCGTGATAGCCGGGCGTGGCGATGATCAGCGCGTCCGCGTGACGCACGGCGTCGATCAGTTCGAGCTGTTCTTTGGTGCGGTTCGGCTGTTCCGGCGCATAGTGGGGCAGGCTATGCAGAAAGGTGCCGCCGAACAGGCGAGTGTTCGCGCCGGTGGCCTCGGCACCGCGTAACGCGAAGCCGAGCGCGCGTTCGGTCGACGAAGCAGCGCGGGTGGTGCCGCCGATGCCGATGACGAGCGGCCGGCGGTGATGATCGAATCGGGTCAACGAGATGCTCCTTCGGTAGCGGCTCACGGCACGCTGGCGCGGGGCTGCGCGCAGACGGGCCGGGGCGAACCGGACTTTGAAGTGTCATCTTAATGACCGCCGGGCGCGGGGCTAAGCGACTTTTTGTTCTAACCATATAACCGGTCGCGGGCGCGTTGCGTTGCAAAGCACGTGAAGCCGCGCCGGATAAGCATATGGTGAACCGTTGTTTGGCCGTGTGACGGCCGCCGGCTATGCTGGTTTCGTCTCCTCCATGACACTCCTTGACATGGGACTCGGCCTCGCCGCTTCGGTGGCGAGGCCTTTTTTTATTGTCGTTGCCGCGGCACTGGCGCGAGCCGTTTTAAAAAATGCAGCTTTTCGCATGCTACGATGGTCCGCGATGATTCCCGGCGAGATCTGGCAGGCAATGACGACCCTATATGACACGCTCGGCGTGCAAGCGCACGCCACCGACGAAGAAATCAAGCGCGCCTACCGCAAGGCCGCGATGAAGTGGCATCCGGACCGCAATCACGGCGCTGAGCACGTGGCGCGCGCCGCGTTCCAGGAAATCAAGGACGCGTACGCGATCCTTTCCGACGCCGAGCAGCGCAAGGTGTACGACGCGGTCTACGCGGAGCAGATGCGCCATTGGGAAGCCCAGCGCGAGCGTCAGCAGCACGCGCACGCGCAGCGCGCGGCAGCGGCACGCGCGGCCGACGAAGCGGCGTATGCGGAGATGGTGTCGGTCGCGATCCGTTTCGCCGACGAAGGCCACAATCGCGATGTGCTGTTCGGCGTGCTGCTCGGGCGGCAGTGCGAGCCGCGGCGCGCCGCGCAGATCGCGGACAGCGTGGCGGCGCTGCAGGCGTCGCGGCGCGAGGCGGCGAAGGCTGGGGGGGCTGGCGACGCAAGCAAGGCGACTGATGCCGCCGATACCGTTGATGCCGCCAAGGATGCCGATATAAAGCACCAGGCCGATGCGGCCACAGGGAAGAATGCCGCTGCTCGCGACGCGCCCGCCAATCGCGCAAAGCACGCCAACTCCGCCAACCCAGCGAATCAAGATGAACCCACCGCCGACGCTCATCCGGCCGGCGCGCTCGGCGGTCTGTGGTTTCAGTTTCTGAACAGC
The DNA here is from genome assembly GCF_008369935.1 of Paraburkholderia panacisoli. Lineage (GTDB taxonomy): Bacteria > Pseudomonadota > Gammaproteobacteria > Burkholderiales > Burkholderiaceae > Paraburkholderia > Paraburkholderia panacisoli. Next base: position 107,197 of record NZ_VTUZ01000032.1, read on the forward strand.
CTGCGTTTTTGACGGATCACGCGGGCTGGCCGCTGATCCGCGTCAGCTCGCCCGCAAGCTCGTCGATATACGAATCGTTTATGCCGCAATCCGCCAACGCGCTTTGCAGCTTGAACACGTACTCCGCGTTCGTGCCGAAGAGGCCGGTGGCGACGGCCATCGACGGCGCGATCGCTGCGGCGCGAGCGTCGCCTTCGTATTGCGAGTCGCCGGGCTCGGCGACGAAGGCGATTGCGCTGACTTCGGTGCCGTCTTCGAGCGTGACCGGCGCCCAGGTCGGACGATAAGCGCCCGTCACCATTTCGCGGATCCAGAGAATCCGCAGTTCTTCTTCGAGCGTCGCGCCGCACAGGCGCAGCGCAACGCCTTGCGTGCTGCCGCCCGGTTCGAGCGAGAGCATGCGCCCCGGCTGCTGCGGCGTGCCGCGCCCGGCGATCAGCCGGATACAGAAGCTGCGATGCCAGCCGTGCAGCGTCGCGATGCGGCGGCTGTCGAAGTCCGAAATCGGATTCCACATCAACGAGCCGTAGGCGAAGACCCAGACGTCGCCTTCTTGCGGACGCTCCTGCATGGTCTGCGCGAGCGATGCATCGATCTGCGCCTGAGTCCACAGCATCTCTCTCGGCAGAGAATCAAAACTTTCGAGGTACGCGCCGGAGCTGATGGCGTTTCTGTTCAGCATCAATGGGTCCCGTGATGAACGGCGCCGCGCGCCGACCTAACAAACTGGTTGAAGTATGAGCGCGAGCGGCGGCGGAATAAATCGGTCTGCGCGAAACAGTGCGTCGTATGATCGGCGCCAATGAGTGGGTGCCCGGCTGTGATGCTCGCCGGGCTGGCAGCGGCGAGCCCCGCGCGAATCGTCCCGCATGCCATGTTCACTTACATCGTGGTAGTTGCGGTCGCGGCGTTTATCCCTTAAGCGGCGGCGTCAGGCATTGCGAAAGGAGTCAAGGCGATCAGTTCGCCACCCGCGGCCGTGTCGTTCGAAGCCGCGCCTCCGGCGCCGAGGGCGGGCAGCGGCGCGGCCTACCAGATCGTGTCGGAGCGGTGCGACAGGGAGGGTTCTGTGTGATGCCCAAGGCCGGTGCGGTGCGCGCAGCGAGCGTGCCTCTTTTGGGTTGCATGCGCCCGTGCTTGCCGCCTTGCCTGCGGCCGACAGCATAATGTAAGCATAATCGACGCGCTGACACACTTCACCGGCAAATGCAGTTCGCATCGTTGCGTGCCCCGTGAATTGAATTCCCCTGGTGCAATTCCTGTGGCGCAAGTATTTAAGACGTCGTAGTGTCACGGTGGCGCAAGACTGGGTCGACAGAATGGCACCCAGAAGCAAAAAAAGAATATACGGTACGGGGTAAGCGTGACCAGAAAATATAAGGTGCTGTTTCTTTGCCGCGATAATTCAGCATGCGGCGTGGTTGCCGAAGCTTTGCTGCGCGAACTGGCGGGACACCGGTTCGAAGCGTTCAGCGCGGGGCCCGAGCCGGCCGCACGGGTTCATCCGCTCGCGGTCGCGCAATTGCGGTCGGGCGTATCGGCGCGCGACATTTTGAGCCCGAAAAGCTGGCTGGAATTCACCGGCGAATGGGCGCCGAGAATGGACCTCGTCATCGCACTGGACGATTCCGTCGACGAACATCATGCGCCCGTGTTTCCAGGCGCGCCTGCGTTGCTCGCCTGGAGCGTTGCCGATCCGCTCGTGGACGGCGTGCCGGACGACGAGCGCGCGCGGCTGTTCGAAAAAATGTTCTGGCAGATCGTGCGGCAGGTCAGCGCGCTTATTGCGTTGCCGCAATTTGACACGCCGCCGGGGCACGCCGGTGGAGTCCATAACAGGGTTTCCACAGTCTTGCCCGTTAGCGATGCGCCCTGCACCGATGGTGGCCTCGCGAACCCGTCGGTCGTCGATTCATTGGGCACCGTAACGCTCAGCTCGGCAATCGCCTCACCGGAAGACCGGGCCAGCACGTGCGACGCGTGAGTGTCGTAAGCCGTCGCTTCGCCTGAGATGCGCTGGAGCCACAGATCCGGCTCATTCAATGTTTCTTTTCGCGGCGTTCCTCGCTGCGTCGAGCGACATCGGCTGGCTGCCGCGGTTTATCGAATTCATGTCTTTTCGCCGTGGATTGCGGCGTCATGCCAATTCGTAACCCGCATGACCGGTCTCAGCTAGCCGACGCGGCATTGCGCTACTCCGGCCGGCTATGCGGCGCGGCGGCGCGCCCGAGCGCTGACTGCGGAAAGATGTTTGCTGGCAGGGCACACGCAGCGGCGCCTCGCGTGCGCACTTCGGCGGGCATGCGAAACCTGGGAAACCCGACAGGAAAATGCGGGGGCTGACCTGATGAGCCAACGGCTCAACAGCCTGATGGCTTAACGGTTGTGGGAACGCGCAAGCGGACTTCCCGCGAACGGGTCGTTTTTCCAGTCCACGTGTTTTTTCGGGTGCGGTGCAGGGGCCGGTTTGGCTGTCAATTCAAAGTGGTCGATTGATTGACCTGCGCTGATTGCCTGTTTCAGCCATTGGGGCATTTCGCCCTGGCCGTCCCAGCTGTCCCCCGTCGCGCTCCGGTAGCGTTCGGCCTTTTGCGCCAACGGCTCGGACGCCAGCGCGGCAGCGAGGTCTTCTGGTCTGATGCCAAACTCTTCCATGCGATGGCGGAGATACGCAATCATGCTATCTCGCTTCCTTTCGTCCATAAGATATTCGTCCTTCTAAAACGTCCAGCGTTCTGTCAATTACAGATTGCAAGCTAAAGTTGCGGTGCGTCGATCCCGTTTGAATGGGGCCGGCCCGCGGTGGGGTTGTCAATCGAAGGAAAATCCATGAGCCGCGTTATAAAACGTTGCTCCATAAATCGCGCTACAGCTTATGCCCAATCCAGCCGCCTATCGGGCTGGCCGTGGCGGCCAGTGAATACGCCAGCGATTCGCCGCACGGCGGACAAGGCTGGATATGCCTCGCGGCCGCAACGGAAAGAACTGAGGTGACAATGCACTGATTGCGAATGGCTGGTTTCACGTCCACGCTCCGTCTCTCGCCGGTGTTTCGCGCGCGCCGCTTTTTTGCGTTATAACAGCATCATAACGCACTGGGCGGACAACGCACGCGCCGCTTCAACTGATTTTCTTCACGAATGCGGTTTATCGAACGGAATAGCCCGCGTCGCCACCGGCGGAGCCCGGGATTGAATTCCCAGGCGGGCGAGCTATAAAGAAATTGCGGAACACACATTCGCGCTGCCAGCTTGCGGCGACTGATTTCACCTACCTTGGAGAAAGCGTCCGACATCGGCTGCAAGTGTGGCAATTATCTACTCGTTTGGTTCGGTGATCCGTCGCGGCAGTTGTGCATCGGCATCGACTTGTTCCTCGGCCCGATTGGGCGAGCTGGCTTTTCGCGGATCAATTCTTTAGGAGGACGAGAGCTGCTGCGCCGGATTCGAGGAGTCTGGACATGAAATTACGTTTATTGATGGTAGTCGCGAGCGCGTTGCTGTTCCTCGTGCCGCGAAGCGCCAGCGCGATGGAACTCGATGGCCAGCCGGGCGCCGGCGCGTCGGGCCGCGCGCTGATGCAACAGAACGCGAACGAGTCGGCTCAAGCCACGACGGATATGTCGTACGGCGAAGCGGCTCAGGGGATGGACACTCGCACACAAGCGGTGCGGAACGTGTCGTACGGCGGCGTGGCCGCGGGGCAATCGGAATCGGGGAGCGGGCTGCAGGGCAAGCCGTGCTCTACCGGACCTCAGTGCAGGATCTATTTCGGTCAATGACGGATCCGCGAGTGGGGGGCGGCGCTCGACAGAAAGCGCCGCGTCCCACCCAGTTTTCATGCAATGGCGGCGATCGGCATCGAGTGACCGGGACATTCGCCGGGACGGTCCACCAGTTCGTCGACATGCTGTTTTTCCACTTCGGCCCGCTCCGTGTAGCTGCGAAATTCATCCAGCAACGCGCGCCACGACGCATGCCAGCGCGTTTCCCTGATGCACACACCCGACGGATCGGCGATACGCAGCACCCCGTTGTCCGGATAGAAGGTCAGGATGACCGGCATGCCGTCGATGACGCATGTGGCAGTGCAGGGGCGGGTGGTAAGCATGTGCGATGTCCTCGGATGATTGTGAGTTGAACTACGTTGAACGCTGACGGCGGCTTCAGCAAGCGCTGTGCCTGAGGTTGGCGCTTTACTGCTTCTCGCATCGATGCGAATCCGCTCGCGACAGAAGCAACGCTCACTTTCCTTCAGGATTGCAATCGCGAGCGGATCATCACCATCAGCTTTTTCATGGCGATCCGTGACGGGGAAATGAATAGCATCGGACGCTGCGTCTATGCGGCGGTTTCGGCATGCTATGTGCTACCAGCCAATGAGTTAATGCAAATCCGCACTACTGGAGGCAGGAATGCGAGAAGCCGAAAACCGCGCATACGCGCACAGCGTGGGCACTGCTCCCGACGCAGCCGATGTCGCATCCGCCAGGAGCCACCCCAAGGGCCACGCCATCACGCGAGCATTCGATGCATTCGCAAGTTCGGTGACGCGGCTCGCGGGTTCGCCGGTCGCTTTCGGCGTCGCGGCGATTACCGTGCTCGTCTGGGCTCTCACCGGGCCACTGTTTCACTTTTCCGATGGCTGGCAACTGGTCATCAACACGGGCACGACCATCATTACGTTTCTCATGGTCTTTCTGATCCAGCAAAGTCAAAACAAGGACAGTGCGGCCGTGCATCTCAAGCTGAACGAGTTGCTCGCATCGCATCGTGCCGCGAACAATCAGCTGATCGGAATCGAGGACGCCTCCGAAGAGGATCTTCGACGCCTCGCCGCCGCCTATTTGCGGCTTGCAAGCAAGGCTGCCGATTGCGCGGAAAGTGTCGACGTGGACGCTTGCATCGAACAGCCGTCGAGGTCGCATCGATAAGAAAACGGCGTTCTAGTGAAGCATTGAGACGAGCCGTTCATTTTCTCGACTTGGACAGCCGGTGTCCCAGGCCGAGATTGGTGGCAAGCTGCCACGTGTACACCCGCGAATAGCTCACGCCGAAGCGCATTTTTATCAATTCGCGCAGCCGGGCGTTGGTCCATGGATGGGTGGGAAAGCCGTGTTCACACGCCGAGCCGTTCAGTGCGGCGGCGATCCACTCCAGCGCGGCGCCGTCGAGCGATGAAGTACGCCCCCCGACACTGACCTTCTGCAGCGCTTCGAGCCCGCCTTCGGTGATGATGGAGCGGTATTTCCTGACCGTGTCGGTGGACAGGTGCAGGGCTTCGGCCACTGCGGACACCGATGCGCCTTCCATCAGCATTCGGCCCGCGTTCATCCGGCGTACGACGCTTGGCAGATCTTCTGTTCGGGAGGGCATGTTGAACCTTCCTGGCAAGGCCGGACACGAAAACCACGGAATGCGTGCGCATTCCCGACACGACTCATCGACGTCACACGGCGTACCGCAAGCGCGTTCGCCACGCGCCGCAAAGGTATGGTGAAACGTCGTGGCTGTCTAGGGCCGTCACCAGAACGGCTTGAAGCGTTGCGCGCTGCTGGAATGACGGCGAAACCCGATTGCTGATCAAATCCGCATACAAAACTACTAATAATCGTTTTTGCCACTGTTGGACGTTTTTGTAATAAAAACAATTGCCGCGTGGATTTGATTCGATAAGTCTATGATGCCTTCCGGCATTCCCGGCGACAACTTCAATCACCGAAGGGTTAATAAAACATTTCCCCGGGATTTGCCGTGCGCCGCTCCTTGCTATTCCTATATACGTTTGCTAGCATCCCGTAACAGTTTGCAATAGTCATAACTTTTCCAGTCTTCAAGGTCCGCACAAAGTCGGCCGTGCGGCAGCCAACGTCTCTGCGAGGAACGCGTTATGGCTAGCCACTTACCCGCCCGCTGACGCTCGAACGAGCGCGGGACGCCAGGCAGCGTGGTTTTTTCGCGTCATTATCTAAAAGGCTCGTTTTCAGTCGCATTCGACTGAGTGGACATTGCTTTTCGCGATTTTTGCATAATGGGCATTATGCGACGAGTGCCTTTGTCTTTTAAAGGACGGAGGTCAGTATGAACAAAGGGATTATCCGGGTTTGCGGTTTTTCGATGGCGGCTGTTTGGCGGTTTTTGCCGAAAACAGATTCGCGCGGTGTGAAGCCGATTACGCGAGCGGCGGCAATAAACCGTTCGATCTTGCTCCTGCGCTCAATGTTCAGTCCAACGTCCAGAGGCGGCCCACTGATTCAATCGCTCAATCTGATTTCGTCGGCCCGACCGACGTGCCACACGTTTTCCGGATGAACTTTCAGTCGTGGCGAGCGCGGACCGGTGTCCGGCTCTGCGCGCTACCGCGTGTTCATCGTGCCTCATCTTCCGCCGCCCATCAGGCGGCAGATTCTCGCTGACCGCAACACAACGTTCGGCGAATCGAGATCATGAACTACGCATGACCACACATCGTGCGCCCGTCATTCAGCGGAGAAAACGGATGGATGCCGACCTCATAGCCCGATTGACCGACACGCTGCTTTTCACGGCGAAGAACCGCGGCGTGCTTCCGTATTCGCGCTTTCACGCGCTGTTCCCCAGTGCGATGACGCTTGCAGCCCGGCACGCGGTGCTCGACGAAGCGTTGCGGCACATCTGCGACGAGCAGGAGGTGGACTATGGCGTCCTGTTCGCGCGCGACAACGGGCTTCCCGGCCCCGATTTCTTCAAGCGATACCGGGTGAACCGGCGCAACGAATATGCCGCGCTGGTCGGCGATCCGCGATACCACAACGCGACGCTCAAGCAGCAGCGCCTGATTGCAGCGGCGGAGCGCGCGCGCGTGTACGAGCACGCGGCGCGGCGCGTCGAGGACGGGATCACGCTCGCGATGCACGCATAGCGTGCCGCGACAGCTGATGATTTGAGCTTCACCAACGATGCAATCAAAAGGAGCATTTCATGGCTTGCAAGTCATCGAGGTCCGATTTGAATCTTCTGAAGTCCGTCCCGGTAGCGCTCGCGATTCTGCTTGCGGCGGCTTGTCCTGCGGTGGCCCAGGAGGCGGCATCGGGGCCTGCGCCGCAGGTCGTCGGCGCGGCGGCACTGCTGCGCGTTCAGGCGCGCGTCGTCGAGATCGATCCCGCTTCGAACAGCGTCACGCTGCAAGGTCCGCGCGGCAACCTTGCGGTCATCGACGTGAATCCCGCGGTGGCGGATGTGAAGAAGCTGCGTGTCGGCGACATAGTGAACATTGCCTATCAGAAGGCCGTTCTGATCGGCGTCGACAAACTCGCGACGAGCGGAATTCGCTCCCGCCTCGATACCCAGGTCGCGCAGCCCGCGTCGGGCGGCGTCGTTGCGTCGGCGCGCCGTGTCGAGGTGGTGGCGACGGTGCAGAAAGTCGACCGCAAGCATCGCACGGTCACGCTGCGCGGCCCGACCCGTACCGAGACGCTCGACGTCGCCCCGGACATCTCATTGGACGACATCAAGGTGGGCAACTCGGTTCGGGCCGTGTTCGTTGTCGCCGCCGCGGCGTCCGTGTCGCGCGGCGGTGAAGAAGTCAAGTGACGACGATGTGGGAGGCGTAAAGTGATCATGTAGCACGGCGTCTCGCGGCATGGTGATGCAGGTCCGAATCACCATGTAGTTGACGCCTGGCGCCGTTTCTTGCAGCGCGCGTCGTCGACGCGGTCATGGCGTTCGGTAAAGGAGTATCGAATGGAACAAAAGCGCGTGAGATCCGCCGACGAAGAGGAGGAGCGCAGAAAAGTCATTCGCGGTAAGGTGCGCATCGGCCTTGCCGCATTCGGTACGCTGGCGGCGGTCGCTGGAATCGGTGTGGTGATTAACGGCGGGCTCTATTTCAACACGACGAAGGTGCTGGTCGGTGTCGCCATCATTGTCGTATCGACCATCCTCTATGTCACGATGCTTTTTGTTTCGCGTAACGACTAGGTGAAAGCAGGGCGGGCAAGGATCTGGCTACCAATTGTTGCAGTAAGCGAATTTGCTAGCCGCATGCGCGGATGCGTGGCAAATTGGTTGCGGACCGATGACTTCCCGGCTGGCGAGTTTTGCACGCGCGACGGGGTTGGCGCTGTCGGCAGTTCTTCAACGCGACGGAGAAAAACATGGCACACGCATCCGGGGCGAATACCGGTCGGCGGACCCCGCTGTTGGAAGCGCTGCTGACTTTGGCGGAGTATCTCGAGTTGTCGCTCGACGCGGGCGCGAGCCTGATCGTCATGCGTCACGCAAGCGATACCGCGACCCTCTATCTGGGGGACGCGTCGGGCCCGCGAGAGGATTTGAAGCGGCGCGGAACGGTGACGGCATCGCTTGCCAACGAAATCCTCGACGCGACTCGGGCGGGAGTGAACGTGATGGAAATCGAAGGTAGAACGTACCGGTTCTTCCGCAGTTTTACGCACATGGACGAAGTGGCTGCGGTCGTGTTTTCTCCAACTTGATGGACGGGTGCCGGGGTCATCAAGTTTTCAAAGCGCGTCGTGACAGAGCGCCATCATCCTCTGAACCATTGTGCTTGCCTCGTTGAGTTCCATTTCACTGGTGAAGAGCGCATTCACGCTGGACAGCCGAACCGCAACGCCGGCCTCCAGCAGATCCTTGCTGGCGATTTTCAAAGCCAGTTGGCCGATGCGGACCCTGTCCAGCCAGTCCATCTGCACGCGATTCTTGCTCAGCCACTGACGGCAGCACTGGACAACATGGTCCACTCGCCATTCGTTGGTCAAAGCGTAGGACGCCGCCGCAATCGCGACGAGGAAACATAGCAAGTCGGGACGCGCGCTGTCGCGCTCGTTGAATTCAGGTTTGGTCATGTTTGTTCGCTTGCCCGCTGCGGTTAAGCAAACCCATCACATATGGGCGAGGGTGGACGATTCAATATCGACGAAGTTCGATACCGTCAAGACTCAGTTTCAGGGAGCCTGGATGAATCATTGCGACGTTACAAGCTTAACCTTACAAATCAAACGTTCTATAACCAAATCCGGCACCTTGTGTCCGACGCGGTCGCGTCAGGCACGCGAAAATGCCACGTTTTTCCGTCCATGAACTAGTTACCTCTTGAATCGCGACGCGGGAATCAGCGTGGTGAAATTGAACCGTCACGCTGACCGCGCGCCCTGAATCAGGTGACGGCGAAGCGATGTTAAATCGTGTGCCTGGCGGTGATGAGCGCCGGAAGGCCTCTGAACGTTCATTCAATGTTGTGGCTGCGGGTTGGAAGTAAAGCCCGTCCGTGCAGGTGGAAACCCTATCGATTACCAGTGAGGTGAGTCCATGTCCAAGATGAAAGCCGTACAGGTCGAAGAAGCGGGAGGCCCGCTGAAGCTCGTCGAGCTGGATGTTCTTCAGCCGGCCGACGGTCAGGTTCGCATCAAGGTTCAGGCGTGTGGAATTTGTCACAGCGATTCGTTGACCAAAGAGGGGCTCTGGCCAGGCCTGCAATTTCCCCGGGTCCCCGGCCATGAAATTGCCGGCATTATTGATGCCGTGGGATCTGGTGTAGAGGGATGGAGCGTCGGGAAACGAGTTGGCGTCGGCTGGCATGGCGGCCATTGCGGTCGGTGTGGTCATTGCCGTCAGGGCGATTTCGTCCTTTGCGAAAAGGCGCAGGTGCCGGGGATTAGTTACAACGGTGGTTATGCAGAGTTCGTGGTTGCTCCGGTAGAAGCGCTCGCCAGCATCCCGGACGACCTGTCGGACGCTGACGCAGCGCCACTATTGTGCGCCGGGATTACGACCTATAACGCGTTGCGCAATAGCGGTGCGCGTGCGGGTGACGTGGTCGCGATTCTTGGTATCGGCGGCCTTGGGCACCTCGGTGTGCAGTTCGCCAGGAAGATGGGCTTCAATACGGTCGCTATCGCCCGCGGACAAGACAAGGCGCCATTGGCGAAAGAACTGGGCGCTCATCATTACATCGACAGCACAACACAGAATATTCCGGAAGAACTCGGAAAGCTGGGCGGAGCGAAGGTAATTCTCGCGACCGTCACGAGCGGGAAAGCAATGAGCGCGGCAGTTGGCGGGTTGGGTTTGAATGGCAAGATGATTATGGTTGGACTGTCGGCAGAGCCTGTCGAAGTTCCGATTGCCCAGTTCATCATGGGCCGCAATTCGATTCAGGGGTGGCCGTCAGGAACCTCCGCCGACTCTCAGGATACCCTCGCGTTTAGCGCCCTTTCCGGGGTCAAACCCATGATCGAAGAGTTTCCGCTCGAGCGTGCGGCTGAAGCTTATGACCGGATGATGAGTGGCGCGGCGCGGTTCAGGGTGGTTTTAAAGGTGACGTAACGCCCGGTAGGGTGGGTGCTATGGGCGGCTCTGTCGACTTGCGTCATGAGCCGCTGCCTCGTGATGCAAGAAGCACCATCGACGGGCTACTTCTTTCGGGTACGGAGGGGGTGCGGCGGATAAGTTGGACTGGTTTATGTACCGATACCGAGACGTTCCCGGTATTCCGAGGGACTGAGTGCGCCAAGCGATATCTTGATTCGCTTGTCGTTGTACCAACGTATATACGAGCCAACCACTTCGATGAACTGCTCAATCGTCGTCGCTTGCCAGTTCCGAGGATAGAACAGCTCCGTTTTCAAACGCCCGAAGAAGCCCTCGCAGGCCGCATTGTCAGGCGAGCAACCTTTGCGTGACATCGAGCGAATCAGCTTTGCATCCCCCATTCGTGAGAGCCAGCCGGGCCAGCGATAGTGAGCGCCCCGGTCAGAGTGAACAACAGGCCTGTCGACGCTATCGGCCACCGTTTCAACAGCAGCATCCAGCATCGTGTTGACGAGTTCCGCATCTGGATGCGTGCCGATTGACCAGCTGACGACCAATCCATCGAAGCAGTCGATTACCGGCGATAGATACACTTTTCCGGCCGGAATCTGGAATTCTGTGATGTCGGTAAGCCACTTTTTATTAGGTGCAT
>NZ_VTUZ01000033.1 GCF_008369935.1 Paraburkholderia panacisoli
GGACCTAATGGCCGGGAAACGGTCGAGCTTCCAAAGGCGGCCTTCGAAATGAACCTTCCCGATGCGCTCAGTGCGGCACTGCGTGAAGGCGTGGGGATTGGAGCGCTGCCGACGCCGACGGCGATGCCGGCGCTTTCTAGCGGCGCGTTGGTCCGCGTGATGCCCGAATATCGGCTGCAAAAGCTCAACGCCTACGCGCTCTATGCGTCGCGCCAGTACCTCGACGCCAAGATCAGGACGTTCGTGGATTTCTTGCGCGAGGCCGTCCCCAAGGCACTGGCGGAGGATGAAGCGGCTCTGTGTCCGTCCGCTCGACCGTAGCCCCTGGTGCTTGAGGAAGGCGCACAGTGCCGGAACCGTGACTTGAGTTCGGACGTATCAGCGTGTGGATTGAGTCGATTCGGACAACTCCGAATTAGCTCAATGCCGGCTGGACGTCTGCTGTTTCCTCAAAAAACGCTGCGGCATGCTCGACAAACGCTCTAACCTTGGCCGGCAAGAGTGTTCTCGAGTTGTATGCCAGCCGGATTTCAATCGCACCATCGACGATTTCGAAGTCGGTAAGGATCGGTACTAGCCTGCCGGAGGACAGTTCAGCCTGCGCGAGCGCTGCTGACATCGCACCGATGCCTAATCCCTCCAGTACCATTTCCCGATTGAACATTGGGCTATTCGATGCGACGTGATACGTAAGTGGGACGGTCAGATCCCCTTCGTCCAGGCGGAAGGTCAACTCTGGCTTGCGAACGGACGGTGACACGGCGACGAACGTGTGTTTGGTCAACTCGGATGGATGCCGGGGTAATGTGTGTCTTTTCAGATACTCCGGCGTGGCTACGATAGTGAGCGGTACGCGCTCGAGAAGTCGAGTGACGACGGTCTCGGTGCTCAACATGAAGGGCACGACGATGCCCAGGTCATAACCGTCCGCGACCAGATCTACCGGTCGCTCGGTGAGGGTCACATCTAGATCGACTTTGGAATACTTGCGCTTGAAGGTCGAGATCAGCGGTACGAGTCGAAACACCGTCGCCGAGGTATGGGCGACGAGTCGGAGCACACCGCCAGGCTCAACTGTCTGCATCGACGCTTCAGCTTCCAGCACCTCCAGATCGTTCAGAATGCGGGAGCTGCCCGCATAGAAGCGCTCAGCCGCCTCCGTCATCGAAATCTGCCGTGTCGTCCGATGAAACAGACGGCTGTCCAGCCGTGTCTCGAGTCCTGAAATAGCGCGTGACACGGCCGGTACGCTAATACCCAGCATGTCTGCTGCCCGCGTAAAGCTTTTAGCGTCGACGACAGAACGGAATACGCGCAAACTCTCAAGATAGTCCATATAGTCCCCTTGATGGCAGGGCATGCAACGCGCTTCGTGATGATCCATTCCACAAGGGTTGCCATCCAGCTTCGCCGGAGACAGCCGTCGTCTGGATCATACGTGCACGGTAAAGGTTGTAGAGCACGAAGGTGGCGAATGCGCGTTGCAGGTAGTCGTTTTGTGTGCCATGTATCTGGTTGAGCATAGGTGTCTGCGTTTCGAGCAGGCGCGGAGCGCCCGTCAAGCTGCCGAAAAGTCCATGAATGGAATACGTAGACGCGCTGCGGTTGCCCGATTGCGCCGGTGCTCCAGTTCGTCCTGAGCTGGCCAGCGCCCGCCCGGCCGCGTTGCGTCATGTTGCCATGCGGCTGTAAGAAGCGCGAAGGCGCCCCTGTCGCCGGGGCTGCGCTCGCACTGGATGTGCCTATCCGCGCGTCTGGTCTCCCATCGCCACCTTCGCCGCAGCCGGCTTTGCCGTCTTCACCTGTGCAGTCTTCACCTGTGCCGCCATCTCGTTCTGCTCGATGATCTTGGCGATCTCCGCATCGGCTTGTTTACCGTACTGCGCAAACACATCGGTGTGATAGGTCGTGTTTACCGCAGCGGCGAGCTGCGTGCCGGAGTCGTCGCGCGTGTCGTCGTCGACCACCATCGACAGCCCGATGCGAAGCGGATGCGCCTCCAGCTCCTTCGGGTCGAGCTGGATACGCACCGGCAGGCGCTGCACGATCTTGATCCAGTTGCCAGTCGCGTTCTGCGGCGGCAGCGTCGCGAACGCGCTGCCCGTGCCAGCCGAGAAGCCGATCACCTTTCCGTGGTACTTGACCTTCGAACCGTAGACATCCGCCGTCATCGTGACCGGCTGACCGATGCGCATCCGGCGCAGTTGCACTTCCTTGAAGTTCGCATCGACCCACACACCGTCAAGCGGCACGATCGACATCAGCGGCGTGCCCGGCGAGACGCGCTCGCCAACCTGCACCGAGCGCTGCGCGACGTAGCCCGTCACGGGCGCCGGCAGCGTATTGCGTGCGTAGTCGAGGTAGGCGTCGCGAAGCTTGGCCGCGGCGGCCTGCACGTTCGGATGCTGTTCGACCGACGTGCGGTCGGTCAGCGCGCGGTTCGATTGCGCCTGCTGGCGAGCCGCATCGAGCGCTGCCTGAGCGGCGGCCACAGCCTCGCGGGCGTGCGAAACGTCTTCCGCCGACACCGCGCCGGTATTGGCCACGTCGACACGGCGCTTCAAGTCGTCCTGCGCGCGGGCCAGGTCCGACTCGCGCTGCGCGACGTTGGCCGCGTAGTAGTCGTTGTTCACATAGAGCGTGCTCACCTGGCGCACGGCCTGGCCGAGCGCCGCCTCGGCGTTCAGCAGCGCGATCCGCGAATCGGCCGGGTCCAGCGTGACGATCGGGTCGCCCGCTTTTACGATCTGCGTGTCGTCCGAGTTGACCGCGTTAACCGTGCCGGTCACTTGCGGCGTGAGCTGTACGAGGTTGCCGTTAACGTACGCGTCGTCGGTCGACTCGTGATATTGCCCATATGTGAAGTAGTACCCGCCATACGCCGCGCCCGCGACCACGACGCCGAGGCCCAGAAGCGCGAGCCACAGCTTGCGCTTGCCTGAGGCGGCGGGCGGCGTCGCGTCCGGCGGGGTGCCGGCGGGGCGATCTTGTGCACGGTTGCTGTTCGATTGTGCCGGGTCCGCACTCGTGCGGTCAGTCGTGATGGTATCGCTCATGTCAATTCACCAGAGAGTTTGCAAACGTGCCGGTTCAACGCGCGGCGACGACGGGGTTGGAAGGCGCTGCTGAATCCGCACTGCGTGTTGCTTCGGACGACGTATCGACATACCCGCCACCAAGTGCCGATGCGAGCGCGATCTGCTGGTCGCGCCGGTCCATCAGCAGGTTGGCGACGGCCTGATCGGCCTGCAGCGCGTTCATGTCGGCGTTGAGCACGGTCAGCTGATTCGTGAGGCCGCCCTTGTACTGCGTGATGGCCAGATCGTCGGCCTCGCGCGCGGCTTGTTGCGCCGTTTGCGCATCGTCAAGCTGCACGTCGCTCGAGCGGATCTGCGCAAGTTGGGTCGCCACGCCGCTCAGGGCGCTGATCAGCGTCTGGTCGTAAGTCGCGACGGCATCGTCGAAATCGGCGTAACGGCCCTTCAATTGCGCACGCAGTTCACCTGCGTCGAAAATCGGCAGATGGATCGCCGCTCCTGCCGAACCCGTGCGGCTCGCGGCGGTGAGAAACCGGCCAAAGCCGAACGCGTCGAGGCCGATCGCGGCGCTCAGATTGATGTCCGGGTAGAACTCGGCCTTCGCTTCCTTCACTTCGTGCGTGATCGCATCGACACGCCAGCGGGCCGCGACGATGTCCGGGCGGCGGCTCACGAGATCGGCGGGCAGGTTGTCCGGCAGGCGCACCTCGTCGCCGACGCCAAGCGCAGGCCGCGCGATCTCGAGCCCGCGGTCAGGGCCTTTGCCCATGAGCGCGGCCAACTGGTAGCGGGTCGTCAGGATGCTGCCGTCGAGCGCGGCGAGCGCTGAGCGAGCGGTCGCCAGATTCGCCTGGGCCGTCTTGCGCTCGACCTGGGTATCGAGCCCGGTCGCAATGCGCCCGGCCGTAATGCGGTCGATCCGTTCGCGGCGCTCGACTTCCTGCTGTGCGATATCGCGCAGCACGTAGAGCCGCGCAAGCTGGTTATAGGTGCGGGCGAGGGCGGTCGTGAGGGTGAGCTTGACGAGTTCCGCGTCGGCCTCGCTTGCTTGCAGTTGAGAGACCGCCGCCTTCAGCGCTTCGCGATTCTTGCCCCACAGATCCAGATCGTATGAAGCGCTCAGCAGTCCGCTGTTCTGGGTTTGCCAGCTGCCCGCGTAGGGCGGCGGCACTGCCGCCGTGCCGCTGAACTGCTGGCGCGTCAGCGAGTAATCGGCGTTGACATGCGGCATCGTGCTGGCCTTCGCGGTTTCCGTATAGGCTTGCGCCCCGGCGATGCGGGCCCGCGCCTGCGCAATCGTCGGGCTGCCCTTGAGCGCCTCCTCAAGCAAGGCCTTCAGTTGCGCGTCGCCGAACTGGTCGGCCCAGTCGGCCGACGGCCAGTGGCCGCTTTCGGCCGGCAGGCTTTGCGTCGACTCGTACTGTTGCGGCTGGGCCATCTGCTGGTCGCTGTGGATGCCCGCATAGTTGACGCATGCCGAGAGGAGTGCCACGAGAATCGCCGACAGCCCCGCTTTCATCGCGCGGACACCGCTGGCCGACTTACTAATCTGCGTTTTCATTGTCTGACCTATCAGATTAATGATTAAAAAAAGAGGAGCGCCACGGCGCTCAGTCGCCAATGAACTTGTTCAGCAGACGGCGCAACTCTTCGAACTCTGCCTTCGTGAACTTCTTCAACCGCGCGTTCAACACTTCCGGCGCGATATTCGGAATCTCGGCCGCGATTTCTTCGCCCTTCTTCGTCAGCACCAGGTTGACCACCCGGCGATCGTCCAGGCTGCGCGAGCGTTCCAGCAGCCCCTTCGTTTCCAGCTTGTCCAGCATCCGCGTCATCAGTCCGGTGTCGACGGACAACATCTTCGAGAGCTCGAACGGCGTGGAGGCCAGGCCACGCTGCATCGCAAGGAAAATGCCCATCTGCGAACCGGTGATGCTTAGATCCTTGAGAGCCGTGTCCACTTCTGCCGTGATCAGGTTGCGGGCCTTGGTCAGCAAGAACCCGACGCTTTGCGGTAGCGAGAAACTTTCGGGTGTGTAGTGCTTCATGGTGGGCCTCAGGTTAAGTGACTAGAACAATAACTGCAAAGTCAGAAGAGTGCAAGAAGAATTTTTGCGATTTTTCCGGATCGGGCGGCGCGCTGCTCAGTGACCGCCCGCGCCCGCTGCGTTCTTCGCGCCGTCCTTGCTGGGTTTGGTGATCCAGATGAGCGGAATGATCACGATAAAGATCACCGCCGACAGCCAGAACACATCGTTCAGGCCGAGCATCGAAGCCTGCGCATTCAGTTGGGTTTCAAAAAAAGCCTCGGCTTTGAAGAGACTCGCATGCAGCGTCGTCTGAATACCGGCGAGCGCGTGCACATAGGCCGGGTTGTTCACGCTGGTCCGCTCGGCGAGCTGTGCATGATGCTGGATTGTGCGGTCGTTCCAGATGGTGCTCAGGAGCGACGTGCCCGCCGCACCGGCAAAGATCCGTGCGAAGTTCGACAGACCCGCGGCCGCAGGGATCTTCTCCGGCGGCAAGCCGGACAGGATGATCGCCGTGAGCGGCGTGAAGAACAGCGCCATCGGGATGCCCTGCAGCAGCGTCGGCAGAACGAGCGTGTAGGCGTCGACACCCGTCGTGTACCACGAGCGCATCAGGAACACGCCCGCAAAGCCCAGGAAGGCAAGCGTCGCCAGCACCCGCATGTCCGATTTCGGCATGATCTTGCCCATCACGGGCGCAAGAAGCACGGCGAAGATGCCGAGCGGCGCGGTCACGAGCCCCGCATCGACGGCCCGGTAGCCCAGATACTCCTGAATCCACGTCGGCAGGATCACGAGGTTGGCGAAGAAGACCGCGTACGCGACCGATATCGCGATGGTGCCGCCCAGGAAGTTGCGTCCCTTGAACAGGCGCAGATCGACAATCGGCTTGGCCTCGGTCAGCTCCCAGATCACGAAGAACAGGAACCCGACCAGCGCGACGATCGTGAGCGCCCAGATCACCGGCGAATTGAACCAGTCGAGATCCTTACCCTTGTCGAGCATGATCTGCAGCGCGCCCACCCAGACAATCAGCGACACGAGCCCCACCTTGTCGATTGGCAGCTTGCGCGACGGCGTTTCGCGCTTGCGGTAGAGCGCCCAGATCACCGCGGCGGCGAAGAGGCCGACGGGCACGTTGATGTAGAAGATCCACGACCAGTTGTAGTTGTCGGTGATCCAGCCGCCCAAAGCGGGCCCGGCGATCGGCCCGACCGTTGCGGTCATTGCCCACAGGGACAGCGCGCTTGAGCTTTTTTCCCGCGGAAACGAGGAGAGCAGGAGCGATTGCGACAATGGCACCAGCGGCCCCGCCACCACGCCCTGCACGATACGCGCCATGAGCAGCACAGGCAGGCTGGGCGCGAGGCCGCACGCCGCGGACGCCACCACGAACAGCAGGATCGCGGCCACGAAGAGTTTGACCTGCCCGATCCGCTGCGTGAGCCAGCCGGTCAGCGGAATCGATACCGCGTTGGCCGCGGCGAACAACGTGATGACCCACGTGCCTTCGTCGACCGACACGCCGAGGTCGCCGGAGAGCGTCGGGATCGCGACATTGGCGATGGACGAGTCCAGCACATTCATGAAGGTGGCGAGGGCCACAGCGAAGGTGCCCAGTGCGAACTGCCAGCCAGTCAATGGCGCCAGAGCGCTCGCGTTATTTGGCGGATTCATGTTGCGTCCTTTAAGAGGCTTGATGGCCGGCTGTTCTCACGCAGTCGCCATTTATCTGATATGTCAGATATTCGGTTAAAAAAAAGCTCATTCATCCAGCAACTTGCCGAGGAGTCTGCACAAGGTCGCAAATTCCAGGGGGGTAAAACCTGACAGGCGCCGGTTCAACACCGCCGGCATGATCTCTGCGATCCGCCCGGCAACATGCCGACCGGCTTCGGTCAACGTCAGGTCGACCACCCGCCGGTCCGGACTGTTGCGACCCCGGCGCACGAGACCTCGCCTTTCCAGGCGGTCGACCACTCGTGTGACGAATCCCGAATTGATGCCCAGCAGCCTGGACAACTCGGCCGACGAGCGCGCATCGCCCAGGGCAAGGAGCAACAACTCGCCGACGTGCGAACTACTGACGCCCGTGCCCGCAAGCGCGACGTCCATTTCCGCCGTGAGCAGGTTGCGCGCTTTGCTCAGCGCAAAGAGGATGTGCTGGACCGGCAAAAAGCTGTCTTCGCTATAGTGGCTCATGATTGACATCTCCGTTTCTGATTGAAACTATATCTGACACATCAGATATGTGCAAAGACTTTTTGAAGCGGCCGGATCGTGCCCGCGCTGGTGCTGAGTTGGCAACAGTCCGTGAGTGCGTATCGCCAAGGTCGATGTCGCGTGTTAGGCGTGGAGCGGACACTTACCTAGCCGCCTTGATTGACGCTTCTGTTAAGACACTATGACCTTCCGCGAGGCAGGAGGCTGGCGCACGAGCCAGTCATGAGCGCGGCCCGGCTGCGGTTTCGGCCGATCCTGATGACGTCGCTCGCGTTCATCGTCGGCGCCGTGCCTGTGGTGACATCGAGCGGCGCCGGCGCGGCGTCGCGCCACGAGATCGGCACCCGGCGTGATCGGCGGGATGCTGTTCGCGACGATCTTCGGGCTGCTACTCATACCGGTGTTCTATGTGGCGGTGCGTCGCCTCCTCGGCGACAGACTCGACGAGATTGCGCGCAAGCGCGTCCGTCCTGAGGGCGCCGAACCGCAGGCCGATGCCTGATCGTGGTTGGCGATAACGTGCCGAAGAACGCAGACCTACGGAATGGTGGCAGTTTCCCACTGCACCCTCAGTTCCTGCTTACCTCGAATCGGCGATAACTGCTTCTTCCAGTACCGAGCGCTATACGAGAGTATTTGCCATGAGATGGATTTCTGGGAGAGAAATCGTGGAACTTTTCCGTATGATTTGCATGGTGTTGGCCAGCTTTTTTGGGGTACGCAAACGTGCCGCTCATGAGGCGGATATGGCGAATGTCAACATGGTGCTGCTGCCGTTTGTCGCCGTCGCGCTCGCCTTGATGATTGGCTTGCTCATCTTTGGTGCCGTACATCTGATTGCCGACGTCACAAGTTCGGCGCAAGGATTCTGATTGCAAGCGCGCTCGTGCGCGCGGATGGGATAAGGCAACGCGCCGCAGAGGGCCTCGCGGCGTAGACTCGACCGTTGACGCTGCGGTGGCGACACTAGCCGTGAATAGAAGGGTCGTCGAGAATTTCGGCGAGTTCGCGAATCGCGTTTTCGAAGCGATTGTCCCAAGGATGGCCGAAATTGAGCCGGATACAGTCCTGGAACCCGTGCGTCGCTGAGAAAATCGGCCCCGGAGCGATGCTGATACCGCGCGCGCTCGCCAACGCATGAAGTTCCATTGCTTTGACAGACTGCGGAAGCTGTAGCCACAGCAGGTAGCCACCAGTCGGACGCACCCACCTAACTGGACTCGGCAGCCATCTATGGAGTGCCGTCTCCATTCGCTCGAGCTGTGACTGAAACGACGAACGCAGCGAGCGCAAGTGTTTGTCGTATCCTCCGTGCTCCAGATAGTCGGCAACGCCTGCTTGCGCGGGAATGCACGCAGAAAGTGTCGTCATCAGTTTCAGCCGTCGGACTTTGTCAGAGAATCTTCCGGCCGCCGTCCATCCGATTCGATAGCCGGGCGCGAGTGTTTTTGAAAAGGAACTGCAGTGCATGACAAGCCCCTGCGTATCGAACGCTTTGGCTGGCAGCGGACGGTCGCGGCTGAAATGAAGCTCCTGGTAGACGTCGTCTTCGATGAGCGGGACTTCGCGTCTACGCAGTAGTTCTACCAGAGCGCGCTTCTTGTCGGCTGACAAGGATGTGCCGGTCGGATTCTGGAAGTTGGGCATGAACCAGCACGCTCGAATGGGATGCTGGTCAAGCGCACTTTGTAACGCTTCCAGGTCAAGGCCGGACACCGGGTCGACAGGTATCTCCACAGCTCGAAGGTCGAGCCGCTCAATAGCCTGCAGGGCGGCGTAGAAACCCGGGGACTCCACAGCCACGAGGTCTCCAGGCCGGGTGACGGCCATCAAACAGAGATTCAACGCTTCGAGGGCACCGTTTGTAATGAGAATTTCGTTCGGCGACACGGACATGCCCGTTCCAACGTAACGAAGACTGATTTGCTGGCGGAGATGGTCGTTACCGGGCGGTAGGTCTTCCACCGTGTTCCATGGGGTGAGCGACCGTGTGCCGGCGACCAGCGACTTCAGAAGCCGCGCAGTTGGAAAGAGCTGTGGCGAGGGGAACGCTGAACCCAACGGCACAATGTCCGCATGCCGGGCTGATTCGAGCACGGAGAACACCAGGTCGCTGATGTCTACCTTCCTTGGTTCAGTTGCAAGTCCTTCTCCCCGAACCGTCTCGTTCACGGTGGCGCCCTTCGTGACGAAATACCCAGCACGCTCCTCGGCGCGCACGAGACCCCACTGCTCAAGGAGCGAGTAGGCGCGAAATACCGTCGACTGGCTCACGCCGTACTGCGCGATCAGGTGGCGAAGTGACGGAAGCCTGGCTCCGGCGGGAAGAAGGCCTTCCCGGATTTGCGTTGCCAGATTGTTCGCAATAGTCTCGTAGCGATTCATTGATTGCCCTTACCGTGTTCTTCGGTAACCGAACTTGCAGCGCACGCTTTCTCGCATGATTCCCGGCGTGTCTGCAGAGAAATTGTGCCGCAATACTATAGTCTCCGTCATTGAGCCAAGGACGACTGCGGTGGGGCTATAAGCGATTGTGCGGACGCCACCAGCTTAGCTCGCCTGCTACGCAAACATCGGTGGCATCTGCTGCTTTTCGCCGGACGGCGAGGGGCCTATCGTGGGTGCTCGTGCCTTTCGGATGGTTGCCTCCAACATCCGTCGCCCTCAACTACGTCGCGTAATACTGCGACGCGAGACGCTCCCTACCCATGTATCAGTACAACGATTTCGACACAGCATTTGTCAAGAGCCGTGCGGCGCAGTTTCGGGACCAGCTGGACCGCTGGCAAAGCGGTCGGCTGAGTGAAGACGACTTTCGTCCGCTGCGCCTGCAGAACGGCTGGTATGTACAGCGCCACGCGCCAATGTTGCGCGTCGCAGTGCCATATGGCGAATTGTCGAGCGCCCAGCTCCGCGTCTTGGCCCGCATCGCCCGAGAGTTCGACGCACCAGAGCCTGAGGTCTATCTAAAGGCTGCTGACGCCCAACGCAGGCTGGGTACGACCCATCTACCGACAAATTCAGCGCACTTCACGACACGAACCAACGTGCAGTTCAACTGGATTCCCTTGAGCAAGGCCGCTGATGTGATGGACCTTCTGGCGTCCGTCGACATGCATGGCATTCAAACTAGCGGTAACTGCATCCGCAACATCTCTTGCGACGAGCGCGCAGGTGTCGCCCCTGACGAAATCGCCGACCCGCGGCCTTTCGCCGAACTCATGCGGCAATGGACGACCTTGCACCCCGAGTTCGCATTCCTGCCGCGAAAATTCAAGATTGCGGTAACAGGCGCCGCAGAGGACCGCGCCGCGACCGACTGGCATGATGTCGGCCTCCGGCTCTTGCGCAATGAACTGGGCGAACTGGGTTTTCGTATAACAGTCGGCGGAGGCATGGGGCGTACGCCGATGGTCGGCTCCGTGCTTCGTGAGTTTTTGCCCTGGAATCACATCATGAACTACATCGAAGCGGTCGTGCGCGTGTACAACCGCTACGGAAGGCGGGACAACAAGTACAAGGCGCGCATCAAGATTCTGGTTAAGGCCGAGGGGCAGCGCTACATCGACGATGTTGAAGACGAGTTTCGAGAAATCGTCGAGCACGATGGGGGGCCGCATACGATTCCACCGGAGGAACTTGCCCGCGTGACCGCCTCGTTCGTGGCACCAGCGGTGACTCGTAGCGAGTCAAAGCACGCTGCGAGGCAGGATGCGCCCACTGATAATCCGATTTTCATGCGATGGATGCAGCGAAACGTGGCTCTTCACAAGGACCCGGCACTACGCATCGTCACGCTGTCATTCAAGCGTCTTGGGCAAGCACCCGGAGATGCGTCAGCCGGGCAGTTGGAGAGGCTTGCCGACCTGGCGGACCGCTTTTCAGCGGGCGAGGCACGCGTGACGCACACTCAAAATGTCGTCCTTCCATGGGTGGCTTCAGACAACCTCTTTGCCTTGTGGGAGGGCGCTCGTCAGCTGGGTCTGGCCAGTACGAACGTCGGATTGTTGACCGACATCATCGCGTGTCCCGGAGGGGATTTTTGTGCGCTGGCGAACGCGCGTTCAATCCCAATCGCCCAGGCACTTGCCGAGCGCTATCAGGATATTGACGAACTCGATGACATTGGTGAAATAGACGTCCATATCAGCGGCTGCATCAACTCGTGCGGCCATCACCACAGCGGGCACATCGGAGTGCTGGGCGTCGACAAGGACGGGAAGGAGTGTTATCAGATTACGCTGGGAGGGGCTGACGGGACCGCTGCGAGTGGCGCCGCGCAACCCGGAAAGGTGATTGGTCCTTCGTTCTCTGCTGCTGAGCTGCCAGATGTCGTCGCAGCCATTCTCGAAAAGTACCGCGAATTGCGCGAATACCGAGAACAAGGGCGATACGAACGTTTCATTGAAACTTTGCGTCGGACCGGCCTTGACCCGTTCAAAGCGGCGGCTAGCAGCGCGAGAGCAGAGCAGGAGGTGCGCGCATGAACAACGTCCCCGAATTGAATGTCATTGCATGGTCCGCAGCTCAGGGCGATGAACCGCCCAATGTCCTCAGGCTCGCCAATGATGCAGACCCGATGGCGTTGGCAGACGGCCTCGCCGGCATCGGGCGAATCGAGTTGCATTTTCCGCATTTCACCGATGGCCGTGCATATAGTCAGGCCTATCTTCTTCGCCGCAGACTGGGTTTTGAGGGGGATTTGCGCGCAATCGGTGACGTGCAGATTGACCAACTTCTGCAGATGGCGCGAACCGGGTTCTCAAGTGCCGTACTCAACGAAGGTCTCGACCCGGCAGACGCAGCCCGCCACTTGGTGCGGTACTCAGGGTTCTATCAACGGGACTTGATCGGAACATAGACGCGCAATCTGGTTAAGGCCATTCAAAAGCTCGACTAGGCGCAGCCCTAGCGTGGATAACTATCTGCCTCCCGTGGGACGAAGGTTTGCGCCGGGCCGGTCGCAAAAAATTGAATTGCTCCGACGGTGTCTATTCCAGCGGCGCAATTTGCCGTGGGTAACTGCCTGTCCTCGCGATAAAGATCGGCCTTGTGGTTCGCTGGCCCGTGGAAGAGCTCGAATTCGACGACGCCATGCGTCGTGCGGACAATGCGCTGTACCAGTCGCTGACGCAATACCGGAAGCGACGCAGTCTGGTTTGACCAACTGGACATCAACGGACAAAGGTATCCCTTCCATCGAACGTTCAGCCAAGTTTGTGAATCACGGTGCCGTGGTTGTCACTGGGGTATAAGACAAACCCTGCCATAGACGAACGCATGCTTCCTGCTCGGGCGTATCGTGATCTCCAAGAAGACCCTGACCCAAAACGACGATTTTTACACGGGCCTAACGACCGTCATCCGAGATGGGAAAAGACTGCCAGCCAGTCGATTCGTGCCGCCTGGCTCCGGATGAAACACGCACGTTGAGAAACCATTCTGCCGAAATTGCCATGATTTTACTGGCAAAGCCAGTTTCGCGTCCGACAGTGTGAATCATCCGGAGGTTCGAGCCGCAGCGTTGCAGTTTGGTTAACGGTTTGTTGACAAATGTGGACTCCTGTTGTGTAAGCATTGCCTCTACCATTGCACCGGCGCTGCATGCGCTGCTAGTCATAAAGGAGTCTCATGAACCTCGCTTCGATCCGCAAAGACGCCTTTGCGATGCCCGTTCACAATCCCGCTTATCCCCGGCCGCCGTACCGCTTCATCAATCGCGAATACTTCATTATTTCGTACGAGACCGATTTCGATGCGCTGCGCGCTATCGTCCCGGAGCCGCTGCATCCCGAAAACGACCTCGTGCATTACGAATTCATTCGTATGCCGGACTCGTCGGGCTTCGGTAATTACACCGAAAGCGGTCAGGTCATCTCGGTGCGCGACCAGCAAGGGCGCCTCGGCAATTACACGCATTCGATGTACCTCGATGACGAGGGCCCGATCGCCGGTGGTCGTGAAATCTGGGGTTTTCCGAAGAAGCTGGCCAAGCCGACCTTGAGCGTCGACGGTAACGACACGCTGCTCGGCACGCTCGACTACGGCACGCAACGTGTCGCAACCGGCACGATGGGCTTCAAGCACGTGCCGCTCGACATCGAGGCCGAACGCAAGAAGCTCGCGGACACACCCAACTACCTGTTGAAAGTGATCCCGCACGTTGACGGCTCGCCGCGCGTGTGCGAACTCGTGCGCTTCTATTTGCGTGACGTGAGCGTTCATGGCGCGTGGTCGGGTCCCGCTGCGCTCGAACTGCATCCGCACGCGTTGGCACCGGTCGCCGATCTGCCGGTGAAGCGGGTGGTCGGTGCGCGGCACGTAATTGCCAATCTCACGCTGGATATCGGCGAGGTTGCGCTCGATTATCTGGCCACGATCGAGAGCATGAAGCTCGCGGTCAATCAATAACGATCCGTGAACCGATAAGGAAGACAACATGTCGTTGAACCAAAAAGTCGCGCTGGTGACCGGCGCAGCAAGCGGTATTGGTGAGCAGTGTGCTCGCAAACTCGCCAGTCTCGGCGCCGCGGTGGTAATCGCCGACCTGAATCTCGAGAACGCGCAGAAGGTGGCCAGCAGCATTATTGCGGCAGGTGGCAAGGCGCTTGCCATTGCAATGGATGTCACCAACGAAGAAGCGGTCAACAGCGGCATTGAACGCGCGGTGCAGGAGTTGGGCAGCCTCGACGTGCTCGTGTCGAATGCAGGTATCCAGATCGTCGCTCCCATTGAGGAGTATGCGTTTTCCGACTGGAAGAAGATGCTGGCGATCCATCTGGACGGCGCCTTTCTCACCACGAAGGCGGCGATCAAACACATGTACGCCGGCGGCAAGGGCGGCTCGATCGTCTACATGGGGTCGGTGCATTCGCATGAGGCGTCGAAACTGAAGTCCGCCTATGTGACGGCCAAGCATGGTCTGCTGGGACTGGCCCGGGTGGTCGCGAAAGAAGGCGGCCCCCGCGGCGTGCGGGCGAACGTGGTGTGTCCGGGCTTTGTGCGCACACCGCTCGTCGACAAGCAGATTCCCGAGCAGGCCAAGGCGCTCGGCATCTCCGAAGACGAAGTCGTCAAGAACGTGATGCTCAAGGAAACCGTGGATGGCGAATTCACCACGGTCGATGACGTTGCCAACACGGTTGCGTTCCTGGCGGGCTTTGAATCGTCTGCGCTGACTGGGCAGTCGGTGATCGTCAGCCACGGCTGGTCAATGCAATAAGGGGCACGTATGCGCAGCAGCACGAAAAAAACTAACCGGCAGCCGGATACATTCGTGCTGCCGCGCTACGACGAAATTGCTTTGGTGCTTCAGGGCGGTGGCGCACTAGGGTCTTACCAGGCCGGCGTCTACGAAGGCCTGGCCGAGGCCGGTGTACAACCGAACTGGATCGCCGGTGTTTCGATCGGCGCATTGAACACCGCGGTCATTGCCGGTAATGCACCGGAGAACCGCGTGGAAGCATTACGCGGATTCTGGAATTCGATCTGCCGTCCGCTCGACTGGCTCGGTGGCTTGGGCGCCTGGACATTGCCTGGACTCGGGTTGGACGACGTGTCGCGCAAATGGAGCAGTATGTGGGCGGCCGGGCGTGCGTTGACTGAGGGCCAGGCAGGCTTTTTCTCTCCGCGGGTTCCATTGCCAATGGCGGGTTTCGGCAAGCAAAACCCCAACGTGGTCAGCTATTACGACACGGCCGCGCTGAGGGAGACGCTGTTGAAGTTCGCCGATTTCGACCGTATCAACGACGGCGACATCCGCGTTTCGGTGGGCGCTGTGAACGTGCGAACCGGCAACCTGATGTACTTTGACAACACGAAGATGCGTCTGGAGCCAGAGCATTTCATGGCGTCAGGGGCGTTGCCGCCAGGTTTTCCGGCGGTCGAGATTGACGGCGAGTACTACTGGGACGGCGGCCTGGTTTCCAACACGCCGCTGACCGAGGTGCTGCGCGATGCGGACCACAAGGATACACTGGTTTTTCAGGTGGATTTGTGGAGCGCAAGAGGCAATCCGCCTGGGGACTTCCTCGACGTGTCTGAGCGTGCCAAAGACATTCAGTACTCGAGCCGTACGCGGGCGATTACGAGCATGCTGGCGGATCGTCAGAAGCATGCACGTTTCATCAAGGAGTTGCTCGCGCATGTTCCGCCCGATCTGCGCAAAACGGATCCGCTATTCCGTCTCGCTGAAGAAGCGGCCGACGGCAGCGCGATCAATGTGGTGCACCTCATCTACAAGAACAAGCCGTACGAGGGGCATTACAAAGACTATGAGTTCAGCATCGACACGATGCGCGAGCACTGGGAAAGCGGTCTCGACGACATTCGCGATTCGTTTGGCCATCGGGAGTGGTTCGATGTGCCGAGCCGCGAAAAGGGTTTCGTGACGCACGACGTGCATCGCCGGCCTGGCTCGGTGCCGCAGTCCGATCGTGAATTGCCCGAATTGCCCATCGGCGTGGAACGGAAAGTCGCAGCGTGAACCGGTGCGTAGCGGGCGCGGACGGTCAGAATGGTGTGGCGTATCTCGCCAAGCCCTGAAGTCGTAAGCTGGTTGTGTACGGTAGATCGTCCAGGCGGCTTCATCCTCTCCAGGGATGTAGCGGCTCCAGTCGGCTACACCCGCTTGATTTCCCCAGCCGCGTCATGTGAAACGGGAACAGTCGAAGAAACAGAACTGCCCCGCCTGTCATGCACGCATCACTGCGACCCACGAGGCTGCGCCACACTGCGAAATCAGTGCGAACGCGTGCTCCGGCACCGAGGTTGTGGAGTAATTCTGGATGTTGTCCGCGTTAACTCCGATGCTGTCGATCTCCCTTGTCGCGATGGGCGATCCTCTCTAGCATGCTTCCTGTCGGAGCCGTTTGGACGAACGTCGTTGGCAATCGCGATATTCCTCCGCCCGATGCGCACGGCAACTGTTGGTGTTCACAATTTGCGCCAACCACTCTGCGAAAAAGAGACGTGAGGAGGCGCGCGATCGCACTGTCGAGATGTCGATCGCGCGCGGACGGCACGTACGACAGGATCGCAAAGAAGTATTTCGACTTCGACGTCTATGGCCAGTGAAATATGGCCCGGCGCACGACATCGAGCGGTAGGCCGCGCTATCGTCGTTGACCGGAGAGTCGTTGATCCTCGACATCCGCAGGCAGGTCGTGAGCGGTCCATAACGAAAACAGGCGAGAGACGATGCGATCTGCCGACACAGACCTGCCGGGCTCTTTGGAAGCCAGCCTATGGCGCCTCGGTCTGAGTACACCTTGGTGGCTCACGATTCCTCTCGCGTTGCTGGCGACCGAGCTATTGCCATTGCCGTTCGACTACGCCGCCGACTTTTTCTTTCCGCATCAGTTCTCCGGTGGCCCGAACATCAGGTCGCACGGCATCGTCTATGCACTGATCGTGGCTTGCCTGATCGCGCCGCTCGTCGAGACGGCGTTCAATCAATGGGGGTGCATCACGTTGCTGCGAAAAAAACTGGGTGCGGGCCATGGGGTGGCGGTGGTCGTGTCGGCGGCCCTGTTTGCGGCGATGCATTTCTATAGCTGGAAATATGTCATCACCACGTTTCCCGTTGGCCTCGTACTGGGTTACGTGTTCGTTGTCGAACAGATGCGGCGAGAGCGCGCCTTCGCGATTGTCGCTGCAATCCATGCGTTACGAAATGCCATTTCCGTCGCACTGATTTTTGGCTTGCAGTGAAAACTATGTTGCGATGTCGGCAGGGCGGCGCGCACGGCATCGGCACTATTCACGCGATTTCTCCAGACGAGTTAACGGATCATAAATATCTCGGTATTTATGATCCAAATAATGGCAAAATACCACTCGTCAAGTTTCTGGAGACTCCTACATGGCGGATACGTTCGAACTGGTCGCGCTTGCGCTGCCGGCGGATGTCGCGCCCGAGACGCTGCCGGCAGCGGTAAAGCGACTTGTGGCCGATTGCTGGCCGGGCATGAGCCGGGGCCAACTCGTTGCGCGGGCCCGGCGCCACGCGCTACAGCCCTCCCTTCGTGCACACGGCCCGAGCGCTCCCGGTGAAACCGGGCTCTTCAGCCTGACGCTGACCGCCGCGGGCGGGGTGGTGCGGCTCATTGCGCATCTGCGCCGCGTCGCGAGGCGCCGTGCCTCCGCTCGCGCAACGGTCTCCGCGAAAACGTCGAAGCTCTCGCGGCCGCCTTTGCGCGATCCGCGCCAGGCGTCGCTGTTCTGAAGGCTTGGAGGAGTAGACCATGGGCAGGCCGCGCATTGAATGGACCGACACACAGTTGCGACAGATCCTGGCGGCGCTGCCTCGGCTCAACCGTGACACGCAACAGGACAACGCGCGCTTCCTGGACGGCGTGATCGCAGTGGTGCGCGTGGCGACCGGTCGCCTCTATGGTGCGACAACGTATAGCAAGCTGCTGCAGCACGTCGCGCCGCAAGCTGGGATCGAACGCAGACCCAGTTCGTCGACCGTGCAGGCCGCGGTGTTGCGCGCGCAGTCGTTGGCGGCGGCCCAGCCGGGTGCCGGCCCCAGTGCGGCCGAGGGGGCGAAGTGGGCCGGGGCGACTCGCGGCAGCCGCGACCGCAACGGCGCGACGGTGACCCGTGCGGGTAGGTCTGCGGCGAACAGGGCACGCGAGAGGGCGGATGCCGGCGTCACTGTCGATACGCTGCAGTCCGCGCTGGTTCCCGCGATTCGCGATGTGCTTACGCCATTGCTCGGGCAACTCCAAATCGCGTCGGCGCAGGGGTGTGCGCCCACTCGGCGCGACGACGCGCTGCAACTGCGATTGACCGAAGCGGCGTTGGCGGATGCGCATGCGCGCATCCAGCGTCTCGAGGAAGAGGCTGCTCACCTGCGGTGCGAGTTGGGCCGGGCCGAGGCCGCTCGCGATCTGGCGGGCAAACACGTGAATGCGATGCTCGAAGGACTGCACGACACGATCATCGGGTCAGGCAATAGCGCCGCCATGCTGACGCAGGCGGTGAGACGGCTCGACGGGACCGGGCGATTTCTCAAGACGCAGAATGAAGCGATCCACCGGCAGGCCACGCGTGAGGCTGCGGCGCTGCGCGAGCAGAACCGGAAGCTGTCGGAGCGCATCGACCGCCTGGTGCTCGACAACAACCACTATCGGCAGGTGCTGGCGGCGCAGCCGGGGCTTCGGCGCGCGGGAGCGTGATGTACTCGCGACGGCTGACTGGCGCAGTGGTGGAAATTTTTTGCCGATTGCGATGGCTGGCGATCGCGCAACGCTCATCTAGTTGAGCACGTCGGCCAGCTTCCACACCGGACACGGACGGCGGCACAGTCCGTCGAACCCATAGCCTTTATAGCGCCAGCCGGAGATTCCAATTCGTATCTCGCCCATAATTCATTTGTCAGATGAAATGAGTGGTCTGGCGCTTCGCATCTGGATATGTTCAGAGGACGCAGAGGCGGTCTGTCGCTGAATGGACCTGCGTTATGTTTGCGCGTGACGTTCGCGTGGATATTCAGCAACAGACGTTCCAACTGATCTTCACATCGCTCCTCGAAGGGCGCGGCGGTCGCTGCACTGCGGGATTCGCTGCCGCTTTTCCGGAGAACCGGCACCAAGAATCGAAGCCGCGTTGTGAAGGCTATGTTTTGGCTGTTGCAGACATGCTCGCGTCACCGTCCGTGAAAACGAGCGACGTCTTCATCGAGCAGGGCAGGTTGTTCAAGGCGGCCACCACTTTTTGCAGGGCGTCGAGCGACACGCCGTCAACCTGCACGGTCAACATTTCGATTGACTCCGAGGGTTTGACCTGGACTCGCAACGTCGTGATACGCGCACCGCAACTGCGTAGGCCCTTCCACACCGCTACCACGTGCAGCGCTCCGGGACCAGCCGTTACAGTGAGATGGTACGTTGTCATGAGAGCGAGTTCGCAACTCCGCTTAGGATGTCAGGAGAGGGTCATTCATGCAGAGCGTAGCGCAATGCTGTGACGTTTTAAAGCATCTGCGCAAGTCCGGCGATAGTCTTTTTCGGACACCCTGAAGCGTCCGTAGATCTATGGCAGTGCTAGGATTGAAAGACACTCAGAGGAAGGAGGCGATATGGCAACATTTGCTATCGACGCCGTGCGTATCGATCCGCAGGACGGAAAAATTTCCCACGTGCGCCTTGGCTCCGTCGATCCCGCCACGCGCACCTGGCAGACCCCTGCCACGATCGTGGAAGTCGGCGAGGTCGTCGACATCATGCGGCGCGGCGACGACGTGTGGTCCTTGTTCACGCTAGGCGGCACGCGTTTCCTTGGGCCCAAGATTCGCCCGGTTCCGCATACCGATGGGCGCGACGGAATTGATACAGACGTTCCGGATGGACACATCGAAAAATGTATCGACGACCTGCCGCGGCTCTGAAACGCGAGCCAACGCGCGCCACGCCCTCGGGCGTGGCGAGGCCGTTGAATCAATGCGTGTGACAGTCGCCGCTATCCGATGCTCTGCACGCCCCTGTGGGTGTCTTTCACGCGCGTGCCAGCGGACTTATCGTGCAGCGCGGCAAATGACCGCCAACCCTTCGCTCCAGAAGAGCCCTAGCAAAGAATGGTGCTCGTCACCCAAGGCATGTTGTTAAACCGCGTGACGATCAAATCCAGCGCTTCTCGTGGAGTCGGGCGCAGCGCTATCGTGACCTGCTCAAAACCGTCTTCCGGAAGCGTCGTAATTTTCACTTTCTCGATGTTGCGGGAAAAAGGCAGGAGCACCTGCCAGATAGCCGCAATGCGCATCCCTTGAATACGCGCCCGCACAATGAGCCGATGATCGTTCGCTGAATGCATCGATGGCAAGTCAACCCCCGTTTCGAACGGTCCGCTATTCATACCACTCCTCCTGTTTTTTTGACTGACGCACGCGCCAAGCCGATATTATTTTTCGGTCTCTCGTCTTTCGAATGGAATATGGACTATTCCGTGCAGTCTTTCCTTCACGGCCTGCGCGTGTTTTCGATCAGCGCCAGAGAGATCCTGCCGGTCAAGCAGCATTTCAATGCGTCGGCGCCAATAGTCCGGATCGTTGATGACGGACGTGGAGGCAATGCCCTCGCCAGTTCTGGCCATTCGTTCGAGCGTGGCGGTTATCGCTTCGATGTGCAACAGATCGCTCTTACAAGAAGCGTCAATTCCCATCACACACCCTATCTATTAGACCTTTTAAATGCCCGGGTCGCTGTTATTCCGGTTCGCGCCTGATACCACCAGTCTTCGTGGTTGAGGTTCCGAAGGAGCTGGCCGCGACGCCGTTCCCGGCGGTAGTGGCTTACGACAAGAGGCATTGCAACCAGCATTGCAACGCCGCTGATTGTCAGTCCCATCCATGTTTCGCTCATAGTGACCTCGTCTGATAAAAATGTGACGTTATCGGGCGACTCGGGTTGTCAGTAACTCGCGCAACATCTTGTTCAATGAAGTCGCGCGGCGCATATCCGGTGAACGGGACGGCAATCGCACCCATGCCCTCGTGCAGTTGGGTTGGCGAGAAAATGGGCTGCCCAATGCGACCCTTGTCGATCCCGAATCACGCGATGCTGACGGCCTCTCCGGAAATGGCTGAATGAACCTGGCAGCGTTCGCCTGGACTATGCGGCCGAAGTGGCGACAGGCTGATTACCGCGCGCTATTGCGACAGCTTGCATGGCAGCCTTGTGGATCGATTCATAGCCGACCCCACTCATGGATACCGCCGACTTCAACACGGTGACAGCGGCCTCGGAGCCCACGGGAGCATTCCTGGCGAAGCCTTCGACGGACTCGCGCAGTTTGAGTTGCTGCTGCTGGAATTGGGCATCGAGGTTTTTCAGGAACTCGGCCTGCGTATGAGTCGCAATTTCGAGTGCCTGGCGGCTATGCGCGAGCATTTTCTCCGCGGCCGGCCGTGCGCTGTTGGCTTGATGAACCCATAGCTCAACAGGCGTCTTGCCCGATAGCGCCACCTTTACGGCCTGTTCGCTATCGGCGAGCGCCGTCTGGATTAACTGCTGGTTCAATTGCACCAGTTGTTCGAAGCCCTTGAAGGCTTCGCGGGCCAAGGAAAACGCGGTGGAAACGTTGCCACTGTCCGTCCAGCCAAATTGCTCAGTCATCGATGCGTACACCGTTAACTCCTTTAGTTATACAAATCAACGTTCAGACGGTCGTATGAAAAAACCGCCCCCGAACTCGATCGCGGAGGCGAGAGCCGCTGTTCTACGCCAGGCTCCCGCTTCTGCAATGCAGCATTAGATGGTTTATTCTAACTTTGTTAAATATGCCTTTGGGGAAGCGGTTTGTAGGTGATTACCCTTGGTGCTTTGTCCGCTTAATTGTGAGTCGTTTTTTTGTCTGAATTAAGCGAAACTGCCTGCGTTCTGGGACTGAGCGGTAGGAACGCCAAGCCCAGGGCTGAATGTCGGGCGCGCGGGCTTTCCGGACATCAGGCGGTTGCCGCCACCGGAGGCGGTTTGTCGGCGGATATTTGCTAAGTCGGGTTTTGGGTTTTCGACGGAAGGGTACAACCCTGATCCGGCGCGGGCCGGTACGCGGTGCAACAAAACTGATCGAGAAGAGGCCTGTTCTAACGACGGCGATTGCTGCGCGTCTTGCCACACGAGGGGGCGGCGCGGAACGCGCCTGGCAGGATGGGTGGCACTGGCTGCGACGAGCACGACGGCGTCGCCATCTCGCCGGTAGCGCTCGGCGGCTTCGAAAATCGGCATCACGTTGCCGTTCGGCACGTGCAGCGTGTGCGCGACCGGCATGCCGGGAAGCAGGCGGTCGGTTCGAGGATAGCCGTCATAAATCCTGACGGAGAACGGGTCGCTCACGCGTGCCGCAGATCGACCCGTTCATACGAAGTATTTGCATCGACGCCGCGAGTCGTGAAACGCCGTCGATGGATAAGGAGCGGCTTTGCACGGCCTTGGCGCCGGCAATCGTAGCGGCGTAGCGAAACGCCGCCACTCCACTACCAGATCAGAACTTGTGGATGATACCCACGCCCACAGCAACCTGGCTGCGCGACGACGACGGCGAGCCGTTCTGAGCATCGCCGATGCTTGCCGTTGCGTCGATGATCGATCGGCCGTTGCCGGCGAGCGTCTGGCCGCTAGCCCGCTGATACGCTTCGAGCGCATACAGGCCGGTCCGCTTGGACAGCGAGTAGTACTGTGACAGGTTGAACTGGTTGTAGGTCGCCGCGCTCGTGATGCCGTTCGATTCCGTCGCACGGGTGTAGCTATAGCCAGCGGCCACGTCCAGCACCGTGATCGGCTTCCAGTGCAGCACGGCACCGCCCGTGTTCCAGATCGCGGTGTTGTGGAAGAACGAGTTCACGCCCGGTGAGTACTGCACGTTCGAGTAGGCGAACGACACGTCCCACTGCGAGTTGAACGCGTAGCCGCCCGTCACCGCAATGCGCTGCTGCTTGGCGGCCGTCTGGAAGCCGTTGTTGATAGCCGACACCGCCGGCTGCGAACCGTTGTTCGACGTCGTGGAGTTCCAGACCACGCCGCCATTAGACGCGTTGTCGATACGCTGGATGCCTGCTGCGATACCGAACGGGCCGGCCAGGTACTGCACGGCCGCGCTCCAGGTCTGACCGGCGCTGAAGCTGCCCGGGTTGCCGCCCAGCGAGTACGAACCGCTGACCGTCAGACCGCTCATGCTCGGCGACGTATAGACCAGCGAGTTGTTGGCGCGGTACAGCGTATCGAGCGAGTCGATATCACCCGGGTGCGCGCCGTATGCACCGGTCAGCCACGTGGTCGGGCTGTACGGCGACAGCAGCGTGTAGTACGACGTGTACTGGCGGCCAGCCGTCAGCGTACCGAACGTGCCGTTCGTCACACCCACCCATGCCTGACGGTTGAACGCCAGACCCGACACGCTTTGCGCGCCGGTTGCGCTGTTGAAGCCCTGCTCCAACTGGAAAATCGCCTTCGTGCCGCCGCCCAGATCTTCCGCGCCCTTCAGGCCGAAACGGCTGCCAGCCCAGATGCCGTTGATCATCTTGACTTGCGAGCTGCCGCCCGGGGACGGTCGTGCCGATGCCGCGCCGGATGTCGGGCTCAACGTCGTCGAGCTGTTCTGATAACCGATACCCGTATCGACGATACCGTACAACGTCACGCTGCTCTGTGCATGCGCGCCAAGGGCGACCAACCCCAGGGCCGAACCAACCAGTGCCTTTTTCATTTCTACTCCTGTGTGAATCTCTGTGAATGTCTTTTATTGATCTCTGTCACTAGTGATCGCCCGGTAATCCAGCGTGCGCGGTGCGTGGCCGACGAGTATGCCGTGCCAACGCGCAACGGGGAGCACAGAGTCGCGCTCAGTATTTGAGAACAGCCGAAGTGTCAATCAAACGTAATAACGCGTCTTTCGGGGTTTATACGGATTTGTACGATCTAGTTAGTTTTCTCTGATTTCGTTCCGAAGGTGTCGACCACGCCGCACGGATCGCTCGCGTGCGCGATGCCGCAGAGCAAGCCGATCTGGCGCTTCGCTGGCGAAAGCCCGATTGCCCCGCGGATGGCTGCTGTCGCGCCTTTCAAGCCAGTCTGTGCGGCAGGCGCAACGGGCCGGGAATACGCATCTGCCGGAGCGGGAAGCGGACGCTAACGACGGCCGACTTGCTCACGCGAGAGGTCCGTCGGCAGTCGAACGAGTGCCGCGAGCGAAGGGCCTCTGTCTCATTTCCGACACACTCGGGCAGGTTCGCGTGGCAAAGCAGGTTGCCACGGCCGGTCCGCAAATGTCAGCGGCGGTGCGTTTTTCATGATCAGGCAGCCTTCAAGTGCTGCTTGCGTTCGAGTTCGCGCACGAGCGGCAATACGCGTTTGCCGAAATATTCCACCTCTTCGATGAAGTGGAGAAAGCCGGCCAGCACGAGATCCACGCCGACCGATTTCAATTCGACGATGCGCTCCGCGATCTGCTGCGGCGTGCCGATGAGGTTGGTGCGAAAACCGTCGTTGTATTGCACGAGGTCTTCGAAGCTCGATTTGGCCCAATTGCCTTCGCCCTCCGGCGAAGCCTTGCCGGCCTGTTTGACGGCGTCGCCGAACGCATGCACGGCCTCGACGTGCGCGTGTCTGATGATGTCGTCGAGCACGGCCCGCGCCTCTTCTTCCGTATCGCGTGCGATCACGAACGCATTTACGCCGATGCGCACCTTGTGATTGTTCTGCGCCGCCCTGGCCTGAATGTCGTCGATCTGCGCCTTCAGATTCCCGGGCGTATTGCCGTTGGTGAAGTACCAGTCGGAGACGCTCGCGGCGTTCTCGCGCGCGGCACGCGAACTGCCGCCCTGGAAGATTTCCGGATGCGGCTTCTGAAGCGGCTTCGGGCTCAACGTATAGTCGTTGAAGCGGTAGAAGTCGCCCCTGAAGGTGAAGTTGTCCTGCGTCCAGATGCCCTTGAGTGCCTGGATGAATTCGTTCGAGCGGCGATAGCGTTCGTCGTGCTCCAGCCACGGTTCGCCGATCGCGGTGAACTCGCCTTTGAACCAGCCGCTCACCACGTTGATCGCGATCCGGCCGTTCGAAATATGGTCGATCGTGGCAAGCTGCTTCGCGACGACGGCGGGGTGCCACGGACCGGGCAGGATCGCGGCCAGCACCTTGAGCTTCGTCGTTGCATGCAGCAGCGCCTGGCTGAACGACACCGATTCGTGCTGATACTCGGCGCCGTACCCCGCCGTGAAGCGAATCTGGCTCAGCGCGTAGTCGAAACCCGCCTGCTCCGCGGTTTGCGCGAGCTTCTGGTTGTATTCGAGGCTCCAGTCCGTGCGCTGCTCGATCGTGCTGACGACGAGCCCGCCGCTGACGTTGGGCACCCAGTAGGCGAACTTGACGGCGTCGTCGTGAGAGAGGTTCTGGCTCATGCTGGTCCTGACGATGGAGTAAAGGGGGCTATGCCGCCAGCGTGGCGGCTTGCGTGGAAGGTGACGGAACGCGTCCGCTGTGCAGCCAGGGCAGCGCGCGGGTTACGGCAAGCGCAATGCGCTCTTCCAGAGCGGGATTGGAGATCGCGTAGTTGTTGAAGTCCGCCTCGGATGCATACACGCCGATCGGCAGCGTGCGCGCCTGGAAGAAGCTGAAGAGCGGCCGCAACTGATGGTCGATCACGAGCGCATGGCGATCGCTACCGCCTGTCGCAGCGAGCAGCACCGGAAGGTCGAATAGCGCCTCGTGATGGACCAGATCGAACAGATGCTTGAAGAGCCCCGTATACGAAGCGCGATACACAGGACTCGCGACCACCAGCAGGTCGGCCGATTCGATGGCCCCGAGCTGTGCCTCGACATCTGCCGGAGCCTGAGCGCGATGCACGGCGCTTGCGAGGCGTGGCGCGATCTCGCTCAACTCGATCACATGCGTGTCGATCGGGAGCGCTTCGCCGAGTTTGGCGAGCAGGCGTTCGACCACGACCAGCGTGCGCGAAGGCCGCTTCAATCCGCCGGAGACCGCGACGACTTTTAACAGTTTGCCCATTCTAACGGTCCTTCGGTCGAGGAAGAGTTAATCTGCAGTGCGACGTATTTGGCGAATAGCGTGGCATCGGTTCTGTCGGCGGCAGGCTGTGTCACATCGGCGCATCACGACACGACAAAATGCATCGGCAAGCGCGGTAGTTGGTCAGAAGATGCTGCCCGGAAAATCAGTGCGTGCGACACCAGCTGTTACCGTGAAAAGGGCGATGCTGGCAGCGGCTATTCGTAGCGAAGAACGCAATGGGTTTCATCGAAGATCCCGATTCTGGGTGGAATTACTTTAGGCGATCCACTATAAGCAATCCCCGAGCGGTTGCTTCTAATCATTCGTGCATTGCAAATGACGCGGTTCGCGAACGCAGGCAGCGGCGGCGCGCGCGGATCGACGCAGTGCGAAAGACAACGCGCGCCGAAGGAGGCGAAAACTTCCGGTTGATCTCGCCGTAAGCGTGGACTACAAATCTATCCTGAGGGTCGTTGTGCCACACAAGGAGAGTTCCACCATGGGTATGCGCCCGGATCCCACGTTTCACGCGTCGCCGAAACTCGCGATGGATGCGCCAGCGGAAGATTACGCGTACACGCTGCTGCTCAGCCCCGACTTCTCGCAACCCGACGCGCTCGCTGTCGTCGACGTGAAGCCCGGCTCGCCGACCTACAGCAAAGTAGTTCATACGGTTGCGGTGCCGCACAAGGGCGACGAATTCCATCATTTCGGATGGAATGCGTGCTCATCGGCGTTATCGCCGCTAACCGGCCACGCGTTCCTCGAACGGCGCTACCTGATCATTCCGGGGATGCGCTCATCGCGCATCTACATTGTCGATACGCAGCCTCATCCGACCCAGGCGCGCATTCACAAGATCATTGAACCCGAGGAAATCTTCCGCAAGACGGGTTACTCGCGTCCGCATACGGTCCATTGCGGGCCCGATGGCATTTACGTCAGCACGCTGGGCGGCGGTGGGAAAGACGGCACCGACGGGCCGCCCGGAATCTTCATCATGGACTGCGAGACATTCGATGTGCTCGGCCGCTGGGAGATCGACCGCGGTCCACAGGAGAAACACTACGATTTCTGGTGGAACCTGCCGCGCGACTACATGGTGTCGAGCGAATGGGCATTGCCGCCGCAATTCGAAAACGGGATTGTCGCCGCGGATCTTCTGTCCAACAAGTACGGGCACCGCATCCACTTCTGGGACCTGCGGGCAAGGCGCAACGTGCAGACGATCGACCTCGGCGCGAATCACCAGATGGCGCTCGAAGTGCGTCCCGCGCACGATCCTCGTCGCGAGTACGGGTTCATCGGCGTGGTGGTCGACACGACCAATCTGGAAGGATCGATCTGGACCTGGTGGCGCGAGGGTGGACAGTTCCACATCGAGAAGACGGCGACCATTGCGCCCGAGCCCGCAGCGGCGGAACACCTCCCAGCGTTGCTTCAGGGCTTCGGCGCGGTGCCGCCGCTCGTCACGGATATCGATCTCTCGCTCGACGACAAATTCCTGTACGTAGCCTGCTGGGGAACCGGGGAGATGCGGCAATACGACGTGACGGAGCCCCGCAAGCCGAAGCTGACGGGTTCGGTCCACGTCGGCGGGATCGTGCGGCGCGCGCCTCATCCGAACGGTGAAGCCTTCGCGGGCGGCCCGCAGATGGTCGAGATCAGCCGCGACGGCAAGCGCGTTTACTGGACCAACTCGCTGTATTCGACCTGGGACGACCAGTTCTATCCAGCGGGAGTGCCCGCGGCGCAGGTCATGGCGCGGGCCGAACCCGGTGGCGGCCTCACGCTGGCCGACGATTTCTGGGTGACCTTCCCGCAAGGCTACCGGGCTCATCAGATCCGGCTCGAAGGTGGCGATTGCTCGACCGATTCGTTCTGTTATCCGTCGGTGGGAATTTGATCGGGGAAGGCTGGTCGCGATTCGGCCTTTGGTTAGCGATCCTTGCGAGCGGTCTTTATCACGGGATCAACCCGGCAATGGGTTGGCCGCTCGCCGTCTCGAACGGTTTGATTCAGCGGCGCGCGCGGGCGTTGCTCGCCGCGCTGCTGTATCTCGCGGCGGGGCACGTGCTGGCGATGTTCGTCGTGATGCTGCCGTTCGCGATGCTGGCGATCCTGCTCGAATGGCAGCGCGGGATACAGATCGGGGCGAGCGTGCTTGTCATCGGTTTTGGTGCGTGTCTGCTGGTTTGGCGACGTCATCCGCGTGTGCTCGCGCGGATTCCGCCGTCGCGTCTCGCGCTGTGGTCGTTCGCGATTGCCATTGCACACGGCGCGGGTCTGATGCTGGTGCCGATCTATCTCGGGCTATGCCGCGCTTACGGAATGGATCACGCGCATCTGGCCGCGCAGGTCCTGATCGGTGACAACCTGCGCATGGCGTTGTTGGTTTCCGCTGTGCATGGCGCTGCGATGATTGCTGCAGGCGGCCTTCTCGCGTGGCTGGTCTATCGCTATCTGGGGCTCAAGTTCGTATCGCGGAGCTGGTTCAATCTGGATACGGTCTGGGCGAGCAGCCTCATCATGGTGGGGGCGATCTCGTTGGCGAATGCCGGGCTCGGCTGATCGCTGCCCGTTCGCCCCCGATCCGGTTCAGTGCAATTCCAGCCACATCGGCTGATGATCGGACGATTGGCTGTGCGGGTCTACATCGCACGACATGATGCGCGGTTTGAGATCTTCCGTGACGAAAAAGAAATCGCATGCGAAGGGTCCGTCGGGCCACTGCTCATGATCGTACAGACCGACGGTCGCAGCGCGCGGCTCGCCAGGATGCGCGCAGGCCCATGCGTCGACAAATGCGGGGGCGCTGGCGATCGGTTCGAGCATCCGGCAATAAGCCGCGTCTTCGAATGCGCTGTTGAAGTCGCCGCAGAGAACGGCGCTCATCGGGCGACCCGTGTCGGCGAACGGGCTGTCCGGCTTTTCAGCGCTCGCCGGAAAGCGCGCGTGATCGCACGCTTCCAGATGCAACTCCCGCAGTCGCTCCACTTGCGCAAGCCGCTGCCTTTTCGAATAGAACTCCAGATGCGTGCTGATTACGCGTAGCGGGCCGATGTCGGTGTCGAGCACCGCTTCGAGCGCGACGCGCAGCATCGATGGTTTGGCGGGATCGGCGGGCCATGGAAGCGAATGGCGCAGTACCTGCCGGACCGGCAAGCGGGTCACGATGGCGTTGCCGAACTGCCGGCGGTGCCGGCTGTCGCGCAGGGAGGGAAGGTCGGAGCCGATCGCGTCGATCACGGTCATCTCGGGCAGCAAACGGCCCAGCTCGGCGAATTGATCGGACGATGGCGAGCCTTTCAGTCCACCGGTTGCCGGCTCTTCATTGAAGCCGCGGGTCACTTCCTGCACGCACAGTACGTCGAAGTCGCACAAGTCGTGCGCTTCACGCGCGATCCGGGCGAGGTCGACGCGGCCATCTACGCCGCATCCCCACTGAATATTCCAGTCGACGATTTTCATAAACTATATAAAACATTGATTTAAATGAATATCTTATTTTATACGGCCGGTGATATGCATATTGATGTGCGATATCGCGTGTGGTGGTCCATTTACTCGGGGCCCTATGTGCCACGCCAGCCCGGCGTCGCGGGCTACCCACGTGATACCAAGGTAATAGTGTAGTGGGCTGTTGCACAAGATTTGGCTCGGACCAAGCTTGCCCCCAAGGCATGATCGCCAGCAGTTGGGAATTTTCGTCGTCGTTCGAGCGACGTGACGTAATAGCGGAGAGGACGCGTATTTGCTCAGAACGCGGACGGATCCTGGATGAGTGCCTTGAGTCGATGCCGTCCGGCGAAGCGCTCGGCGAGATGCTTGCAATAAAGCGAAGTCTGCAGTAAATGTCATTAGAGCGCGAAGTGCTTCGGAATCCCGATGATGTCGATGGCGTTCGTCACTGGGCCGTACAGCTTTTATACGGCATGGCTGTTGCTAGCCGTCGCCGAGATCGGGCTGACGCCGGGCGTGCTTCTCTTCCTGAGGTACTGGATGCCGCAGAACCATCGCGCTCGGTACAGCGCGATGTTTTCGTATGCGATGCCGCCCGTGTAGGTCGTCGCATCACTGATTTCCGGCGCCATCATGCAACTGGGACTGGCTATTCGTGCTGGAAGGAATGCCGGCGGTCGCGCTCGGCATCCTTGGGGTGTTCTCTCTGACTGTTCGCCCGCACCAGGCGAAATGGCTGAACGATCACGAAAAGAACTGGCTGCATCCCGACCGCGGGGCTGGGCGGGCAGCGCCGGGCGCTCGCTCAA
The DNA here is from genome assembly GCF_008369935.1 of Paraburkholderia panacisoli. Taxonomy (GTDB): domain Bacteria; phylum Pseudomonadota; class Gammaproteobacteria; order Burkholderiales; family Burkholderiaceae; genus Paraburkholderia; species Paraburkholderia panacisoli. The sequence continues at coordinate 30,072 of NZ_VTUZ01000033.1, forward strand.
CTGCTTGCGCTGCTCTTGCGCGCTGCTGCGTTGCGTGACTGGCGGATCAGGTAGCTGAGGCTCAGTTGCAAATTATTATCCGGGCACGCGTGCACCGTCAGATCGAGTTAATCCTGGTCGAAAACAGCATGGATTGCTGCCCATAACCGCAACCGTTAGTGGAGCGGTTTAGCTCAAGTAATTTTTAGCGAAGCACAGCAGGCCCGTTCGTCGTATAGGTCGACAGATGCGTCCAGCTTCACCGGCTCGGAATTCTATCCGTTCGCGCACGCGGCAGAGACCTAATCGAATGCATTCGAGTGCAATCGGTTGCGCGATTTGCATGTATTTCTTGCCGCCTTAGGTATCCAAGAAGTCAGGGTTAACTAGGATATCCGTTGTCTTTGACATTGGCATATTTGCAATTTATTATGCAAACGATTGCATCAATGGAGAAGGCCCGTGAAAGATTTAAACCATCTGAAGAACATTGTCGACGACGCCGCTTCGATCACCAGAGTTGTCAAGGCGGCAATGCACCGGACTGACAATCCTCGGCTCAAGGAGATCCTCGACGCGCTAGTGGAGCATGGCCACGCATTCCTGAAGGAGGCACAACTGACTGACGAGGAATTCGAGAAGGGCCTTGATTTCGTGAGGGCGGTCGGGTTGGGTTGCAACGACAAGCACAATGAGGTCGTTCTGCTCGCCGATGTGCTGGGTTTGTCGACCCTGGTTACGTTGCTGAACAATTCGGACGCCAGCGGTCGCACGCCGGGCGCCCTGTTGGGGCCCTTCTACCGGGGTGACTCGCCGCCATACGCGAATGGTGAAAGCATCGCCTGCGAGAACTCACCCGGCTCCCCGCTCTTCGTGAACGGCCGCGTGCTCAACACCAAAGGCGAGCCTGTTGCCAACGCCAAAGTCGACGTCTGGCAGGCCTCGCCGGTCGGCTTGTACGAAAACCAGGACTCGAACCAGCCCGACAAGAACCTGCGTGGTCACTTTTACACCGACAGCGAGGGGCGGTTCACCTGCAAGAGCGTACGCCCCGCTGGCTACCCTGTGCCCACCGACGGGCCGGTAGGCGTGCTGCTTGAAAAGCAGAATCGCCACCCGTTCCGGCCCGCGCATCTGCACTTCGTGATCATTGCCGAAGGCTACGCAACCCTGGTCTCGCAAGTGTTCGCCGATGACTCGGAGCACCTGAATTCCGACGTCGTGTTTGGTGTCAACCGCCGTCTCGTCGGCACGTTTGAGCGCCACGATTCCGGCGCAGGTCCGAGGCCAGATGTAGACAGGCTTTACTACACGCTCGACTATGACTTCGTTCTTGCCGAAGGCGCGTCGACCTATCCCACTCCCCCCATCAAGTAACGAAGAGGTCTCACGTGTCCGACACACTTTCAGGGAAGGTTGCGGTCATCCTGGGCGGAACCGGAGGGATCGGCGCTGCTGCAGCCCACCGTCTTGCGCAAGCTGGCGCTCACGTCGTAGTCGCCGGCCAGAATGACCGGTCCCAAGCGCAGCGCGTAGTCGACGATCTGCCGGGCGACGGCCACACCGCGGCGCTAGCGTCCATTACCGTGAGCGAGAGTCTGAACGCACTGGCCGGGCTGGTTCGTGACCGGTATGGCCGCGTGGATATTCTCGTAAACACCGCGGGCTTTACCCGGCCCGTCAAGCATTCCGACCTGAATGCGCTCACCGACGAATTGATCGATGAGATTCTGAAGGTCAACTGGCGCGGGCAATTCGCGGCCATCCGCGCTTTTCGCGAGTTGCTCGATGCGTCCGGGGACGGTCTGGTCGTCAATGTTTCCTCGATTTCCGGCACGACGGGCGTTGGCAGCAACATCGCTTACTGCGCGGCCAAAGCCGGGCTTGACGTGATGACTGCGTCCCTTGGCCGTGCACTCGCCCCTCGCATTCGTGTCCTGAACGTGTCCCCGGGGGTGGTCGACACGTCGTTCGTTCCCGGTCGTGGCGATGACTTCAACGAGAAGGTTGCGGCCACCACGCCGCTGGGCCGCATCGGGACGCCGGACGATATCGCGGCGGCCATCGAAGCCTGCGCCACTCATCTGAAATTCAGCACGGGGGTGACCATCGTCGTCGACGGTGGCCGTCGCCTGCACTAGTTACAGCGAGGATCAACATGCATTCCCGCAAGACCATCATCACCTGCGCTGTAACAGGCAATATCACCAAGCCGGAGCAACATCCGGGGCTGCCGATCACACCCGCGCAGATCGCGACCGCCTCGCTCGAAGCGGCACGCGCCGGTGCGGCCGCCGTTCATATCCACGTGCGCGATCCGGAGACGGGGCGTCCCTCGATGGATGTGACGCTTTACCGGGAAGTCATCGAGCGCATCCGCGCGGTGAATGCCGATCTCATCATCAATCTGACCACGGGCCCGGGTGGCCGTTTTATCCCGAGCGAAGACGACCCACGAATCGCGGCGCCGGGCACCACGTTGCTGCCGCCGGAAAGGCGCGTCGAGCACATTCTCGAACTCAGGCCGGACGTTTGCAGTCTCGACCTGAACACGATGAACTCGGGCGGCGACGTTGTCATCAATACACCTAAGAATGTCACGCGCATGGCCAACGTCATCCGCGACGCGGGCGTCAAGCCTGAGCTCGAGATTTTCGACTCCGGTGACTTGCACCTCGCGTTGGACCTGATGAAGGAGGGCGTTCTCGACGGGCCGGGGCTCTGGACCCTGGTGATGGGCGTCAAATACGGCTTCTCGGCCAGTCCGGAAACGCTTCTCTACGCGCGTAACCTGCTGCCGCGTCAGGCCGTCTGGTCGGCCTTCGGTGTCGGCCGTTTCGAATTCCCGATCGTCGCCCAGGCATGGTTGGCGGGCGGTCATGTCCGCGTCGGACTTGAAGACAACATTTACATCGCCAAGGGCGTGCTCGCCAACAGCAATGCGGAGCTGGTCACGCGTGCTCGCGACATCGTTCACTCGCTCGGCGGCGAATTGGCGACCTGCCAGGAGGCGCGCGAGCTTCTGGGCCTGAACCGATGAGCGCGCTTCACGACGCGTCGGTATTCGGCGCGCCGGAGCTGGATCCGAGCGTCTACATCGGGCATGGCACGACGCTTGTCGGCGACGTAACCATCGGCCGGCAGTCGTCCGTTTGGTACAACTGCGTGCTGCGCGGCGATGTCCAGAAAATTACGATCGGCATGCGCACGAACATCCAGGACGGCACGGTTATCCACGGCACGACCAACGGGCTGCCCGTGATCATCGGGGATGACGTGACCGTTGGTCATGGCGCGATTTTGCACGCCTGCAGCATAGAAAACGCGGGGTTTGTCGGATTCGGCGCGCGTGTACTCGATGGGGCTGTCGTCAGGTCAGGCGGCATGCTGGCTGCAGGGGCGGTCCTCACGCCGCGCAAGGTGGTGGGTGCGGGTGAGTTGTGGGCGGGAAACCCGGCGCGTCTGTTGCGCACACTGAATGACGAAGAATTCGAGGGAATGGCAGCGTCAGCTGCCCGCTACGTGGCACTTGCCGAGCGTTACAGAACAGCTAGCGCTGCCATCTTGACCTTTTAGGAAAACCAGAAATGAAAACAGTCCGGGTACTGGAAAAGAGCGGCGATATCGACTCGCTCGATCTGCACGTTAGCGCGCAAGATGAGCCGGATGTCGAGTTTGCCGATTGTCTCGTGCGCGTGGTGAGTGCCGCGGTGAATCCTAGCGACGTGAAGGCGGTGCTGGGCTTCATGCCGCATGCGGTGTGGCCGCGCACGCCCGGCCGGGATTACGCCGGCGTGGTTGTCGATGGGCCGCAGGAAATGCTCGGCAAGGAAGTGTGGGGCAGCGGTGGCGAGCTGGGTATCCGGCGCGACGGCACCCACGCCGGCTATCTCGCAGTGCCCGTGGGCAGTGTGCGCGTCAAGCCGGCCAATCTGACCATGGAGGAGGCGGGCGCGGTCGGCGTTCCCTTCGTGACTGCCTTCGAAGGACTGCAACGCGCCGGGGGCGTCGAAGACGGCGACGTCGTCCTCGTGCTGGGTGCAAACGGGAAGGTGGGGCAGGCAGCGATTCAGCTTGCGACCCAGGTTGGGGCGAAGGTGTTCGGTGTCGAGCGCACGAATGAACCGTACATTGGCCATGCGAACGCCGACGTCACCATGATCGATGCTTCGTCGCAAAACCTCGACGAGGTGGTTCGTCAATTGACAGACGGCCACGGCGCGGACATCGTTTACAACACGGTTGGCAGTCCATACTTCGAAAAGGCCAACAAGGCCATGGCGGTGCGAGGCACGCAGATTTTCATCTCTACCATCGAACGTCCGGTGCCATTCGATATCTTTACGTTCTATCGGGGGCAACACACCTATGTCGGTATCGATACGCTCGCACTCGACAGCACGCAAGGCGCGCTCATTCTGGACGCATTGCTGCCGGCATTCGAACGTGGCACGTTAAAGCCGTTTCCCATCGTCGAAGATTTTGTCTTCGATCTCACCGACGCGGCGCTCGCGTATCAGGCCGTTTTTCGTGGCGCGGCTAACCGGGTTCTGCTCAAGCCATGAACGTAACCCGCTTTGACAAGGCGCCCGAATACTTTCCACCCAACCACTTTTCGATGCGGTGCGTCCGGCTTCAAGGCCATGAAGCCGGACCGGCGGAGTCGCTGTGGCTAGGTGTGTCTTCGATCGAGCCGGGCGGCTACACCACATCGGATGCGTCGCACGTTGAAAAACATTATGTGGTGCTGGAAGGTGAAGTAATCGTCATGACCGATGAAGGCGAGGTTATTCTCGCGGCCTTCGACTCCTGCCGCATTGCGCCGGGAGAGCGGCGGGCATTGCACAACCGTTCCCGCAGCCCGGTGAAGGTTCTGCTTGCGATGCCGTTTTTGCGGCCTGAGCACTGCTGATGCGGCGACGATAGTGATAAGCGCCCGCATGCTTCCCATGGTGACCCGCAAAGGTCGCGCATGATGCATTCCAAAGGTGTTGCGGCGGATATGCGGCTTGGCGCTGGTGAACAGCGCCAAGCCGAGACCGCCGGCGTCGGCTGCTTTCTCTATGTGCGGCAAGGCGGCGTGTGGGTAACGGCGGGGCGACGCGCGTACTGTGTGACCCAAGGCAATGGCATCTGGCTTCCCCCGGCCGTCGCATATAGCGTCTGCGCGGTGTACGGAGCTGATATTTGCGCGCTTCGAGTCGATACCGTCCTCGGCGCCGATTTCGTACCGGCGGCGCGCGTTCTGACTTGTTCCGACGTGTTGATCGCGATCTTCTCGGCGACGCAACGATCGGTTATCGAACGCTCATATGCCGCGGTCGTGGCCCTGTTGGCCGATGAGTTGCGTGCAGTGCGTGAAATTGGCGGGAGTTTTGCTGTCCGCATGCCGGGATCGGGAAGCCGTGTCGCGGCGCTATGCGAGGCGCTGCTCATGCATCCAACCAGGGATGTGGCGATTGAGGAGGCGGCAAGCCGGGCGGGAGTCAGCTGCCGTACCTTGAGCCGGATTTTTACGAGAGAACTGGGCGCCAGTGTCGGCCAATGGCGCCGGGAGGTGCAGGTGGGGGCGGCGATGTGCGCCCTTGTGCATGGGCTTTCCGTGGCGGAGACGGCCCGTGTTCTCGGATTCACATCGAGTGCGTTCTCGACGTTCTTTAAATCACGAATCGGCAATGCACCGCGCGAATGGCTCGCGCGTCAGCGCATCACCCCGCCCGAACGAAGTGCTTCCGCCTGACACATCGGCGCTTTTTCTCCGCAATCATTTGGCGGATGTCGGCGCGGTTTTCGATGCTCTCGCCCGCAGCGGTGCGTTGCGTGGCGCGGCGGTCGAGCCGCGCACCATAAGTACGGGGGGAAGCGTAATGCGGTGCGGAGCCACGCCCGGTGACCCTATCATCCCGAGCAGCAGTCTTGCGGCCTGGCGGCCCATCTCGCGGTGCTGGATGCGCAGCGTAGTTAATGGCGGATGAAGCATGTCGAGAAGCGGCATGTCGTTGTGACCGATGAGCGAAATATCTTTCGGGCACACCAGACGTTGTTCCGCGAAAACGTCATAGCATCCCAGCGCGATCAGGTCATTCGCGGCAATGATCGCGGTCACGCTTTTGTGCTCCTTCAGCAGCTGCTCGCAGGCCACACGGCCCGCTTCACGCGTGAATTCCGCAGCCTCGAGAATGACCGTCCCGGCCAGGCGATGCTGTTGCGTAGCCATCTGGAAGCCCTGGATTCGCGAGAGCCCGGTTGCCAGGCGCTCAGGGCCGGCGAGATGCGCTATTCGCTTGTGCCCCAAGGCCACCAGGTGATCGACCGCAAGCTTCATGGAGAGGAAGTCATCGTTGATCACTTCCGGCACCTGTCCGCCTTCCTCCGCGCGATTCACCAGCACGACGGGTATGCCATCGAGAATGCAACGGCGCACTAACGGGTCGTGACGGGCGGCGGTTGCGAGGACCAGGCCGTCGACCTGGCGCTCGAGCATCTGCTCGAGCATGCGCTCCTGGTCCTTCAACGTGCCAACGGTGTTGGCGATCAGGACGCCGTAGCCAACGGCCGCGAGTTCTTCTTCGATGCCGCAGACAATCGGCGGGAACACCGGGTTTTCGATGTCGGGCAAACACACGCCGACCACCCTTGACTGGCCTCCGCGAAGCGCGGACGCGAGCTTGTTCTGGCGGTAACCCACCGCTTTCGCGGACGCCAACACTCTGCGGACGACTTCGTCTCCAATCAGGTGACGGGTTGCAGGATTGAGCGCTCGCGAGACGGTCGACGCGTTGACAGACGCATGCAGCGCGACTTCGCGAATGGTGACGCGGCTCGTTGCGCGGGATTCTGATGATTTGGCCATGGATGTCATTGTATAGGTGCAAAGGGTTGCTCTCAATGTTGCAAGTACAAACCCTATGTACTGAGCGTCATAAATGAATTGACAAAGGTATCTGTCGGAATAGTATATGCATACGTTTGCATAAATATTGTTGCGCGGTGAGGTCAATGGCTACGCGTGCGCGACGCAGCAAAAGCTTAATAACTGATCCTCACTTAAGCAATCGTTTGCATCGACTATGCGCAAGATCGGAAGTGCTTCCCGCGATGCATTCCTGCAACTGGGCTGGCGTACCGTGCCCGGGCACTCGCCTGAAGCCTGCCAAGAAAACATTTAACCGGAGACGACCTTGAAACTGACGACAGAACTGACAAGCCGACTGGCGAAAAAACGCATGCTCATCACCTGTGCGTTCGCACTGGGCATTGCCGCAGGGCCAAACGCATTTGCAACAGGCGAGAGCGTTGCTGCCTTCTACAAGAATCAGGTCGATCCACATTTCGCGCTCGTCCACGCCGGCGTTGACGCGGCAGCCAGGGAACTTGGCGTTTCGGTAACTCACTACGCGCCGACGCGGCCCAATGATCTTGGCGAGCAACTCAGCGAGCTCGAGGACGTGAGTGTCAGAAAACCCAACGTCGTGCTGTTCATGGGTGTCAACCCTCATGGTGTGGTTCCGGAGATCGAGAAGGTCAACGCGATCGGTATCCCGATCATCAACTACAACGACCGGGTCGCAGGCGGCAAATTTGCCTCGGTCGTCGTTGCCGATGACTTCAATCTTGGACTGGACATCGGCCGCTATCTGCTAAAGAGCATGGGCGGGAAAGGCAATGTTGTCATCCTTGAAGGCGTGAAGGGTTCCACCACGAGTGACGAACGGGTACGCGGTTTTCACAAGGCGTTGGAGGAGTTTCCGAACGTCAGGCTGCTCGCCTCCCAGCCTGCGAACTATCAGCGTTTGCAGGCGCTCCAGGTCATGGAGAACCTGATTCAGTCGAATCCGAAGATCGACGGTGTTCTCGCGGCGGCGGACGTGATGGCGATGGGGGCCATCGAAGCATTGGAGGCAGCCGGCCAGAAGCAGGTCAAGGTGGTGGGTATCGGAGGCGTGCCGGAGTCGGTCAAAGCCATCAAGGACGGCCGGCTGCTGGCGACCGCCGAATTCAACGGCTACAAGATGGGCTGCATTGCCACGATGGCGGGCGTGAGGACGGTACGTAAGGAGTCCGTTCCGCAGACCATTCTGATCAAGGGCACCGTCATCGACAAGACGAACTACGCGCCGTTCGAAGTGCTGGGCGACAAACGGCAGTGTCCGAAATGGGACGATGTCGTTAGTAACTAACGAGGTAAGGGTTTGCGCTGTCGCGGTGCGCGATATCGCTCGAACGATACGCTTGCATTGCCAGTGGCTGCTCGAACCGCAAAGTGAAGGCAAACATGGAAACAACGATTCCGACCGCAGCCGTCCCTCTTCTGGAATTGCGCAAGATCTGCAAGAGCTTCCCAGGTGTGCGCGCCCTGGCTGACGTCGACCTTCAGCTGTATGCAGGTGAAGTGCATATGCTTCTCGGCGAGAACGGCGCTGGGAAGTCATCCTTGATGAAGGTACTGTTTGGCGCGTACCGAGCCGACTCCGGCGAATTCTTCAGCAACGGCCAACCGATAACCATCGAGTCGCCGGCCGACGCCAAACGACTTGGCATTGCGGTGATCTTCCAGGAGTTCTCTCTCGTACCGCATCTGACTATCGCGCAGAACATCTATCTGGGGCGCGAACCGCGCAATCGCTTTGGCCTGATCGATCATCGCAAGATGCATCTCGACGCCAGGGGGGCGCTCGAAGAACTTGGACTTGCCTACGATACCCACGCGTACGCGGCCGACCTCGGCGTCGCGCAGCAGCAGATGGTGGAGATCGCGAAGGCGCTCTCGCACGATGCCCGGGTGGTGGTCATGGACGAGCCGACTGCAGCGATTTCCGATCGTGAGGCGGAGGCGCTGTTCCGTGTCGTCAGGAAGCTGCGCGAGTCCGGTGCCGCGATTGTCTATATCTCCCATCGCATGAAGGAGGTGTTCGACCTGGGCGATCGCGTCACGGTACTGCGCGACGGCCGCCTCGTGCAGTCGATGCCGGCCACCGCGGCGACATCGGATGAACTGATCGCGTTGATGGTGGGCCGATCAGTCGGGACGGCGTACAAGCGCCAATATTTCGGCGAGCCGGGCAAGGTCGCGCTCGACGTGCGCCAGTTGACCACCAAGACCGGCGTTCGAGGTGTCGATCTGCAGGTTCGATGCGGCGAGATCGTCGGACTCTCGGGACTGGTCGGCGCAGGGCGCACGGAGGTCGTGCGCGCGGTCTTCGGCGCGGACCCGATTCAAACCGGCCAGGTCACCGTCTTTGGGGAAGCTGTGACCGGCGGTCCTGACAAAGTCGCGGCAATGGGCGTGGGTCTGATTCCTGAGAACCGGAAGCAGGAGGGGCTGGCGCTGAAGCGCTCCGTGCATGAAAACCTGCTCACTTCCAGCCTGTGGAAACTCTTTCCGAAAGGGTGGTATCAAGCGGAGAAAGCAAGGAGTGCGACTAAAGTGCTCATCGATTCCTTGCGGATCGCGCCCGGTGACCCCAATAAATGCGCCCGTGTCCTGAGCGGCGGCAATCAGCAGAAGATCGTGATTGGCAAATGGCTCAGTGCCGGCTGCCGGCTGTTCATATTCGATGAACCGACGCGTGGCATTGACATAGGCGCAAAGACGGAAATTTTCAACTTGATCGAGAAACTGATTAAAGACGGTGCCGCGGTTCTACTCATCAGCTCTGAACTGACGGAGATCGTTCACGTTTGCGACCGCGCATACGTCATGCGCGAAGGCGTGGTCTCGGGTGAATTACCAAGAGAGAGCTTGAGCGAACGGAACATTCTTCGCCTGGCGATGCACGGGAGTTAAATCATGGAAGCAATCGTTGAAAGAAGCGGTGTGATACGCAAGCGCCGGCCTGTGCCGTCGATTGTCGCGGCGAGTGCCGTGCTTGGCGCGGCGGCGATGCTCGGTGTGCCTGGGTTTGCATCGAGTGGCAACCTCACCAACATCGGATTGCAGCTCTCGATCCTGCTGATGATTGCCATGCCGATGACGCTAGTCATTCTGAGCGAGGGGCTCGACCTCTCCGTGGGTGCGCTCCTCAGTCTCTGTGCGGTCGTGTTCGCTCAGACGCTGGGGTTGGGGTGGGGCATCGCGCTGGCGTTATGTGCTTCAGTAACGGTGGGAATACTGACTGGTCTCTTCAACGGCGTACTCATCGCGAAGTTGGGGCTTCCTCCCTTTGTTGTCACGCTTGGTACGCTCGGCATTGCCCACGGTATCGCGCTAGTGCTGACGGACGGCAACGCGGTTGTCGTCGAGAACCCCAGCGTAGCGCAGCTCTATGCGTGGAACCTTCTCGGCATTCCGTTTCCGGTGATCTTTGCGCTCATCGCGTATGCATTAACCCATCTCCTGCTATATCACACCCGGTTTGGCACCTATGTGTTCGCCATCGGCGGTAATCGGGATGCGCTGCTTCTCGCCGGTATCAAGGCCAAAGTCTTTCACATCGCGATCTATGTCTTCGGTGGATTGATGGTCGGACTGGCGGCGCTGGTGCTGGTCGGCCGAATGAATTCCGCCGAGCCTAACTCGGCGATCGGCATGGAGTTCGACGCGATTGCGGCCGTGGTCCTCGGCGGCACGTCTTTCGAGCGTGGCGAAGGATGGTTGTTCGGCACAGTCATGGGCGTATTGACGATCGGCGTTTTGCGCAATGCCCTGAATCTCCTTGGCGTTGAGTCTTCTCTTCAGGTGGTTTCCGTCGGGATGCTGGTACTCCTTGTCGTTGTTATCGACAGTGTGCGCAAGTCCAGAGTCAACGGAGCGAAAGCATGAATATTCTGAACAACTCCCGTTTCGTATGGTCCCGCGTCAGCCAGCTGGATGTGCGAAATCATGTCCGCGAGGAAACGGCCACGCTGATCTATCGCGCCGTACTCATCGTTCTGATTGCGATGGCATTGGTCTTCGCGACGTCTGCGTTCTCCACGGCCCCCAATCTGCTCAACGTTCTGCGTCAGGCCAGCCTGATGTTCCTGCTCGCCTCCGGTCTCACGCTGGTGATCCTGTCTGGCGGCTTTGATCTCTCAATCGCGGCCAATCTTACGCTGTCGGCCTGTCTGGCGGCGGGTGTAATGAAGACTGGCGGGTCGCCGATTCTCGCGGCTGCAACCGCGCTTTCTTGCAGTACGCTCATTGGGCTGCTTAATGGCCTGGCCGTGACGTTGCTGCGGCTTCCACCGTTTCTCGCCACCTACGGGATGCTTTGGGTCGTTCAGGGGCTCGCGTTCCATTACATGGGCGGTAACGAAATCTACGGCTTTCCGGCGGGCTTCAGAGCACTGGGCACAGGATTCCTTGGCGGCATACCGTTGCCCGTCTACATGATGGTAGTCGTGTTGCTTGGTGCGACGATCGTCACGGGAGGTCTCAATTTCGGCCGGGAAATCTACGCGATTGGCGCCAATAGCGAGGTTGCGAGGCTCTCGGGGATACCGGTGCGCCGGCGCAAAATTACTGTCTATACGATAAGCGGCTTGATGTCCGGGATTGCCGCGCTCATCTATCTCGCGCGGGTCAATGCAGCAGATTCAGCCATGGGCGAGCCGCTTCTGCTTCCCGTTATCGCGGCCATATTGATTGGTGGCACATCCCTGTTCGGTGGCGCAGGGAGCTTGCTGGGCACGTTGTCCGGATGTCTCATTCTCGCGCTCGTGATCGACGGGATGAACCTCTTGAACCTCAACGCAAACTGGCAGCCGTTGATCATTGGTACCGTTCTGCTCATTGCCGTGCTTGCGGACGTGCTCGGACGGAGCAGAAAAGAGCGGATCGGCTGACGCTGCTGGGCGATGAATGACCTCAAGATTGCTTGTCGATCCAGGTGTTGTTCGTCGTGCACGCACTTCGCCGCTGTTGTCGCTATTTCCAGTTACCGTTAGTCATGAAAACGGACGCTTTGATAAGTCGCGAGACTGCGAGGTCAAGGATTTTAACCCGATGTTCCGTAATATCTGGATAACGATCCGCTCGAGACAAACGCGGTGGGTAACCGGATCGGTCGAGAACGCGCCGGGAGAGTAGGGTGATTAACGGATCTGCAGTGCGTGACCGCTACTGCAAACTGTTCTTCTCTTTGCGAAGGCACGCTTACTAAACCTCATCTGATTAATCGAAATACCGAGGAAAAGCATAAGTCAAAATTTTTTTTGCCAGGAAGAGATCGCACAGTCTTATGCAATCGATTGCATGAATGTTGCATTAGATGTGGGGAAAGATTTGGCGTGGCGGCGGCTCGGAAGCTAGCAAAGACAACGACCGAGGCGATGTGGCTGTCTTGCAAATGCGTCGTGACGGGTCGTTTAGCCTGTCTTTCCTGCCCGAATGATTCGTACAACGAATATACAAATGCGAGCTGTGAAATCGGGAGCGGCTGGCAGTGAATCCATTACATAGAGCGAGTGAGGAAGACATGAAAAGAAGGCTGATTGCCGCAGTCATTGGTGCGGGGCTGTGCAGCGCCGGTTTGAGCTGTGCGAGTTTTGCGCAGAGTAGCATCACGATGGCGGGCAAACTGGACAACGGTATCACGTTCGTCGACAACGATGGCGGTCACCACAATTACAAAGCCGATAGCGGCGTGCTGTTTCCAAATCTATGGATACTGACTGGCACCGAGGATCTGGGCGGCGGCGTCAAGACCGTGTTCAAGTTGTCGACCCTGTTTAACCTGAACAACGGCCAGCTCAATCAGCCGAACACCTTATTTGGCCAGCAGGCATGGGTAGGTCTGCAGACCAGCTACGGCACGCTGACGATGGGCAATCAGTTCGATTTCAGCGCGGATTTCTTCGGTCAGTTCAACGTGGGCGCTTCCGGCAGCGGCTACGCGATCCACCAGGGCGATTTTGACCACACCAACAATGACCGCATAAAGAATTCCATCAAGTACACGAGTCCCGTATGGGGCGGCTTCACTTTTGGGGCGATGTACGGCTTTAGCAATACGGCCGGGAGCTTTCATGACGGAAGCGGTTGGAGTGCCGGCTTGCAATACGCCAATGGACCTTTGATTGTGGGGGCGGCGTACACGTACCAGGCCAAGCCCACGCTGGACCCCTATGCGCAAATTGGTGTCCACACGTTCTTCAACGTGCCTGTCGCCACTGTATCGGACAACGTCGCGACCGATCTGATGCCCGAGTTTCAGATCGACTCTCTGGGAACGTTCGGGATCGGCGCATCGTACGCGATTGGAGACTTCACGCTCTACGGCGACTTCAGCGACACCACCCTGAAGTACCAGGCCCAGACCTCGGTCATGCATGTCTATGAAACCGGGGCGACGTATCAGGTCACACCGGCCACGCAACTGGTTCTGGGTTATCAGCACACCGGCTTCGAAGGTCACACGTGGAACCAGTTGACTGCAGCGGCACTTTATTCGCTGTCGAAACGTACTCAGGTCTACATCTCCTCGGACTACCTGAAAGCATCGTCCGGTGTGGACGCCGTCATCGGCGGGAGTTTCGCACCCTCGTTGGCGGGGCAGCAGGCTGACGTGCGAGTCGGCATGTATCACGCTTTCTAACAACGCTTATTTCGCGGATTCGTCTGCGTTGCGATAACCGAATTGGGGAAGTGCTCCCCGTCCCAGCCGAAGCTGGAAATTTTAACGACTGATTGGAGGAGTCAACACATGAAACGTACTTACCTTGGACTGGCGTTAGCGGGTACTTTGGCGGTCGGTGCCTATACGTGGGCGAGCGACGCGGCCGAGACCGCACCCAAATGGCTTGCGAATATTCCGGTGACGAGCGCCAAGCCGTTCGGCTTCGATATTAGCGCATCGGCGGATGGCAAGTACTACCTTGCGGACGGGGCGAACGCGACGCTGGACGTGTTCGACGCGAAAACGGCCACGCTGCTCGACCAGATTTCGGCGGATTTCGCCGGCATAGGACCCAGCCATGACAAATCGGGACCATCGGGGGTCACCCCGGTGCCGGGCACGTCGCTGGTGTACGTGGGGGACGTCAACGCGGTCAAGGTGATCGACGTCGCAACCAAAAAGCTGGTTAAGACCATTACCGTCAGCACGTCCGGCATTCGCGCCGATGAGAGCTGTCTGGACCCCGAGCATCATGTCGTGATGTTCTCGAGTGGCGCAGAGCAGCCGCCTTTTGCCACCTTCATCAATACCGAGACCCAGGAAGTGATCGGGAAAGTCACGTTGAAGGATTCGACCGGTCTTGAAGCGTGTGCGTACGACCCGAAAGGCAAGAACTTCGTGTTGAACAACGATGGTACGAAAGCCAACCCGAAAGGGGAGGTCGATGTGATTCCGGTCGCGTCGATTCTCGACGGCAAGCCTGCCGTTGCGAACGTATTCGCACTGAAGGGTTGTGAGGGTCCGACTGGCCTCGCGATGGGCCCGGGCAACGACGCAGTGATCGGATGCGATCCGGACGAGGGAGGCAAGCAGACTACGGTGATCATCGACCGGACGAACGGCCAAACGGTCGCCGAGTTGCCGTTCGGCGGCGCGGACGAAGTCGTGTACGACCCGGTGTCCAACCGCTACTTTCTGGCCGCCGGCCACCGTTCGGCCGACAACGTCTCGCAGGTTGGCAGCAAGACGGCCAAGTTCGACCCGGCGCTCGGCATTATCGACGCCGCTACGCGCAGCATCGTCGCGATTGTTCCAACCACGATGGGCGCGCATTCGGTGGCGGTGGACGGTGAGTCTCATCGTGTGTTCGTGCCGCATGGACCGGGCCACTCGGAGCAGTTCGCGGGTGCCGGCGTAGCAGTATTCGCGACCGAGTAAGCGAACCGGTAGCGGTTTGGCGCGTGTGACTCGCGGGCGGACCGCTGCCTTTGCCCCAGGACTTCGTCGAGCGGTCCTGGGGCACCTTGCGTCACGATCCCTCTGCGCTCAGTAGTCCAACTTTCAGAGAGACCCAATCATGGTCCAGTTTCGTGCAGTTTCAGCTGCACTTGTCGTATCGCTTGGTTTGATGCTTATCGAGGTGCCGGTGGCGCTGGCTCAACAACCGGCTATTGGAGAGCAGGTGTCTCCATCCATGAGCGCCTCAACGTCAAAGCAGATCGCCAAAGCTCAGCGTAAGGCTGCGCGCAAGGCCGGGCGGGAGCAGAAGAACGCCGAGTTGAAGGCGCTCGAAAAGAACGGCTATCGAGAGTCGGGCAATCAGGATAACTATCCGCAGAATCTCATGGACGCGGAGCGCAAGGCCGCTGCATCGAAAGAGGCTCCGCCGTCGTCCGGATTGGGCCAATAGCACACTCGATTTCTGGGGGCCGCGTCCTCGGCGATAAGCCCGAAAGAATTATCGGACGTATTGGTAAACGCGCAATCTTTCTGGTTATAGCGACGCGCGCCCCCCACCATAAGCTTCATCTATCGAGCGCTGCTCGAGGTGTCATGAAGAGGAGACTAGCTTGAGATTCTGTCGTTCAGCTCCGTCAACAAAGGCCGTATTGGCCACATTACTTGGTTCGGCATGTCTCGCCTTTCTGAGCAATGTTTGCGCTGCCGACACAACTGATGCGCAACTGGCAGCGTCCCCGCTTGCAGGCTATTCGCTGAGCATGAAGCAGGCAATGAAGCTCGTTGAGATCGCAACGGCCACCGCGCAGAGCCGTCATCTCGCGATGAGTTTCGCCGTGCTCGACCCGGGAGGTCACCTCATCATGGCCGTGCGCATGGACGGTGCGCCCTTTGTCAGCATCGATTTTGCGCGCGGCAAAGCCTTCGCTTCCGTTGCCCTCGGCGGTCAGTCCGGTGCAACGCTGGAGCAGCGCTTCAAGGACGATCCTTCGGAGTACAGCAATGTTTCGGGTGCGGGGTATTTCGCCCCTTTTCTGCCGGCACGGGGGGTGTTTCCTGTCTTTGTCGATGGGCATCTGTCAGGTGCCGTTGGCGCGAGTGGCGCACCCTCTGAGATCGATGATCAGGTCATCAAGGGTGCAATTGAAGCAATCGGTGCAACGACTGTGCGATGACACGTCGTGTCCCATCGAAACCATATCAGGAAGATTTTCATGAAACGCGAAACAGAACAATGTGATGCGGTGAGCGTAGCAAGCGCCGCGGAGGACAGGCATGCCTCGACATCTGACGCGACCGACGCTTGCCGTCGCTCGATCCTGAAGTTGGGATTCGGCGCGTTTGCCGCGGGCGCTTTAGGTTTGTCCGGAGGAGCTCGCGCGCAGAACGGCACGTCGCAAGGAGCGGCTGTTGCGGCATCCTCGCGCGAAGGCCAGACCATCAAACTGGTCCCGTCACTGGACACTGTGAAGGTCGGGCAGATCGAGCCCAGCGCGCCGACGGCGGTCACGATCAGATCGGGCGATACCGTCTGGTATGACGGCACGTGGACCAATTGGGGCAATGAGGCAAAGTATGGGCTGACCTTCAAGGAGCGCGAGCCGATCCGCAAGAAGTACCCCAACGGGCCCTTCTCGCTGATTGGGCCCGTTTCGATCATCGGTGCCGAAGCGGGCGATCTGGTCGAATGCCGTATGTTGAAGATGCGGCCGATCGACTGGGGCTGGAACTCCGCGCCTCCTGGCGTCGGCGCATTGCCGCACGATTTCAAGCCTTACCTGCGATATCTGAAATTCGACAAGGACAGGACCGCCGCCTTTTATGTGCCAGGCGTGAATATTCCGCTGAAGCCATTTCAGGCGTATATCGCCGCGCAGCCGGCCGGCGAGAAACCCATCAGCGCGAATCTGGCCGGCAATTATGGCGGCAATCTCGACTGTGCCGTGCTGGGTGTCGATACGTCGATCTTCCTGCCTGTACAGGTGAGCGGCGCGCGGGTGTGGACGGGTGGCTCCATGGGAGCGTCGGGTGAAGGCAACGTCGATCAGACTTCGATTGAGACGGCCTTTGAAGAGATGCGCATCCAGTACATCCTCCACAAGGGTGCTGCACTGAACGTGCCAATGGCAGAGACACCTGACCACTGGATCGGCTTCGGGTTTTCCGACTCCCTCGAGAATTCACTGGTGGCCTGCCTGCGCCAGATGATCAGCTGGCTGTCCGCGGCTAGCGGTATTGCACCGGAAGATTGCTACGGAATCTATAGCGTGGCAGGCAGCTTCCGCGTGACGCAATACGCCAATCAAACCGGAACGGTCTACTCGACCATCCCGCCGAAGGGCATTCACTGCATGCTTCCCAAGCGCATTTTTTCTCCTGCGCTGCAAGAGCGCATCGCAATGTCTATACGGGCCTGAGTCCTTGGTGGTGCGTCAGTTCAACAGGCGTTTGCTCAGCCTGGATAGAGCATTCTAGCCGGGTCGCGTGCCCGTGCATGCATTGATAGGAGGTGATTTGATGAATGCGAAAGACCCGAAACCGTCTAAAGAAGGCGGCTTGGCGAAAGCGCGCCGCGCAGGTCCTCTACTGGCCCTGTTGGTGTGTTTCCTGGTGATTGTTCTAGACGGATTCAACACTACGTCGATCTCCTTTGTGGTGCCAAAGCTCGCTCATGAATGGCACCTGGCGCCCGCGCTCTTCACCACCGTTTTCGTGGCGACGAACATTGGCGCGGCGATCGGTTTCATGATTTCCGGTCCGCTCGCTCACCGTTTCGGACACCGTTCCGTGGGTGTCGCCAGCGTGGTGCTGTTCGCCGGGAGCACGCTGCTGACCACGTATGCGAACGATATCGCCAGCTTGTCCGTCATGCGCCTCGCGGCGGCCATCGGTTTGGGCGCGGCGCTACCCATCGCCATTACGGCGGCTGCCAGCATCATTGGCGCCAGGCATAAGGTGGCGGCGTCCCTGCTAGTGACGACCGGCATGTCCGTTGGCGCGGTCACGGGCGGCGTGGCCGGTGGTCCTCTGATGGGTCACTTTGGCTGGCAGTCCATCTTCGTGACTGGCGGTGTCCTTCCTTTCCTGCTGGTTCCCGCGTTCTTTCGCATCCTCCCTGCGCGCAGCCCGGTGATAGCGAATATCGCCGCCGTGCGTGCGTCTAACCCGCTCAAGGCGCTGTTCGAAAACGGTCTGGGCGCCTACACATGCCTGCTGTGGTTGTTTTCATTCCTGATCTTCATGGACGTCTACGCACTGCTGTTCTGGGTGCCGACGCTTCTGGTGGATTTCGGCTTCTCAGCGGACCATGCGTCGGTCGGCATGGCGGCCTTCAGTATCGGTGGTCTGAGCGGCAACATTCTGATGACCTGTGCTGTCGCGATGATGACGCTTGCTGGCAGGCTCAGGGTGAAATCGGCGCTGGTCCTGGGGTTGTTGCTTGTGATGCTTAGCATTACCAGCCTTAGTCAGGTAGCAGTGACCCCAGGCATCGTGCTGCTGCTCATCGGTGTGATTGGCGCCGGTCTGGTCAACGGCATCATGGGCCAGACCGCTCTCGCAGTCTCTTTCTATCCGCCGGAAATACGCGCGACTGGGGTCGGCTGGGGGCATGCGATCGGGCGGGTCGGTTCCTTCGTGGGGCCGGCGATTGGAGGGGGCTTGCTGTCGCTCGGTTGGCCGGTGCGCGATATCGTGCTTATCTCCGTGGTGCCCGCCGGCGCCGCGATCCTCACGCTCGGCGCCCTATCGTTGGTCGATCGCAGGGCGGTTCAAAAGTTTCCCGACAGCGCTGTGGCGGAGAACTGAGACTCGCGACGTCATGCTGCACTCGCCGGCAAGGCTGTGATTGGATTCGCACGCGCCAGTGCGCTGCCGGCGTCATCGGTTCACGCGGGACATCGCTCCTGCATTCAAGCTGCAAATTCAGCTTTCTAATCCAACGCAAAGAGACTTTCGATTATGAAGATTATTGCTTACTCAGACGGTGGCGGCATCGCACTTGGCATCGTCACCAGCCCGACCCATTTCGTTGCTGTCTCCGACCTCGCCCAGGACCTTCCTTCCAGCCTCATTTCAATCCTGGAGCAGGAGGACGGGCTAACGCGGTTGCAGCTAGCGGCGGAAGGGCGGCAGGGCGACCGGGCGCTCGCAGACGTCACGCTCAAGCCCTTCCTGGAACGCCCGAACGCGATGTGGGCACTGGCGTTGAACTTCAAGAGCCATATCGCAGAGACGGGACTTCAAACGTCGAAGGAATTTCCCCACCTTTTCATGCGCACGGCTGCGTCCTATGTCGGAGCCGGCGAGCCGATCCTGGCACCGCCGGGATCCGTTGCACGCGCGTTCGACTATGAGGGCGAACTGGGCGTCGTCATCGGCACGCCTGGACGTCATATTCCAGTGGAGCGGGCGCTGGAACATGTGGCGGGCTACACCTGCCTCAACGAAGGATCGGTTCGCGAGTTCCAGATGCACAATCGTCAATTCGGCCTTGGCAAGAATTTCGAAGCATCCGGATCTTATGGGCCGTGGCTGATGACCCCTGATGAGTTTGGCGATCCTGCCACGCACACTATCAAGACTCGCGTCAATGGTATCGTTCGTCAGAGCGCACCGCTCGACGATATGCTTTTGACCGTTGCGCAAGTCATCAGCTATCTGAGTCAGGGTTATCGTTTGCGGCCTGGCGATCTGATTGCAATGGGCACGCCTGGTGCGTTGAAGCCCCATCCGGATGATGTGGAAGGCAACGATCTCTCGCGTCAATACGGTCCCTTTCCGACACCGGGGCTGGTGCATATGCGGCCAGGAGATTGGGTCGAGGTCGAGATCGATGGACTGGGCGTACTTGGCAATCCAGTCGCTGCCGACGCGTCCATCAGTGAGAGTGGTTACGCAGAACAGAAGTCCGCGGCCTGATTCCGGTTAAATCAAACCTGTTTTTTCACAGGGTGTGGGGATCGTTCGGCGCCCCACACCAGCGCTCAACTGCGCTGATTGTCCAACGTCACCGAATGTCTGCGAAACTCACTGGGCGGCACGCCCATATGTTGTGCGAAGAAACGGGTGAAGTGGCTGTGTTCTTCGAACCCCAACTCTTCGGCGACATCTGAAAGCGGCTTATCGCTAGCGCCGAGCAGCTGGATCGCATGCGACATGCGGACCCAATCGATATAGTGCTGCGGTGAAATACCCATGCATAGTCGGAACTGCTGGAAGAATCTCGACCTGGATAAGCCGACTTGAGCAGCGACCTGGGCAGCAGTGGGATTCATCACCGACGCGTGCTTGATGAAATCCACCGCTTTGCGGATGCGGAAATCAATCGGTCTGCCTGACGGGATGATGCCGACCGTCAACGCAGGATCGGCAAAATCTCGACCGAGCGCGGTTACCAGATCCGCAAGAATGGGCATGCAATCGTCGTCCTGGGCGACCAGGTGGTTGGTGATCGCCGCAGCGATACGATCCACGTGATGCCGCACGTCCGGCGTGACGACGACCTCAGGCTTCGGGAAGATGCTCGCGGTGCCGTTTTCAGCGAGTTTCAATTGCTGGCGCAGCCAGGGGGCTTCGATGACGAGGGAAAGGATCAGGGAAGGTTCGCTGACGTTGCAGCTTTTCGAGTGTTCGACCCAAGGGTTCAGGCAGATTGCCCGTTCCGCTGTAAGCGCGCAATCGTCTGCGCCGATGCGGAAATTGCAGTTGCTTCCACCCAGCTTGAAAAGGAACTGGTATTGGGCGTGAGCGTGAGCGACAAGCGGGCGGCTTATGAAGTTCACCGTTGCTCGCCCGAAACTTCCTTGCAGAATCCAGACGGGCTTGTCTCCATCAATTGGTACTGTCGTCATCCCCAACATTTCTCCTGGTGGAACGAGGCGGCGCATGACGCCTGCCGGGTTCCATGAATGCAAAAAAAGACGCTTCACTAAGCGGTGACATCTCGCGGCAAACTAGTCGATTGACCACCCGCGCAGACGTCACTTAATCAAAAGTAAGGAGTGCAGTCAATGGGTAGAAACCTGTCTGACGTGCATGAAGATTTCGGAAAGTCAGGACGATTTGACAAGCAATCGGAGCTTTCGGTCAGGTGTTCCAGCGGAGGTCGGCTTATATTGAATCCACCGTGTTATTCAAAAGTAGGGATACGCATGCCGTTTTTTGAACGAGAAGGGATACGCTTCGCATACGATGAGTTCGGCCCCTCCGGGGCACCGGTCGTTGTCTTCAGCCATGGCTTCCTGATGGACGGCGACATGTTCCAGCCGAACATTGCGGAACTCCAGAATGCGTTCCGTTGCGTCGTTTGGGACCAACGAGGTTTCGGTGCAACCGGAGCCACGACTAAGGCCTTTAGCTACTGGGACTCCGCGCAGGATCTCATTGCCTTGCTCGATCATCTGGAGGTTGCCTCGGCATCGTTGGTCGGCATGTCCCAAGGCGGATTTATATCAATGCGGGCTGCGTTGCTGGAGCCGGACCGCTTTCGAGCGATCGCACTGATATCGACGAGAAGCGATGTCGACTCCGAAGCGGTCCGGCAATCTTTCGAAGAGCTGAAGTCGGAGTGGGCACGAAACGGCGCGAGAAATGTCGCGCAGAATCTGTCGGTGTTTCTGTTTGGTCCCGAGTACGCGGCATCGGCCTGGATCCGGAAATGGATGAACGCTAGCGCTGATCACTTCGAACATCCGGTCAATGCCCTGGTCTATCGGGACGACATCACGCCCCGCCTTGCCGAGATCACACATACGTCGATCGTGTTCCATGGACGCGCCGACGCCGCCATTAGCCCTGACTGCGCAGAGGCGCTCGCTGCCCGGTTGCCGAACTGCAAAGATCTTGTACTGGTCGACCGAGCGGGACACACGCCCAATTTGACGCATGCCGATATTGTGAATCCGCCGTTACGGGATTTTCTGCTTCGTTATGCACGCTAAGACGAGACGCGCACTCTTCGAGCTTACTTGTTGCCCGGCATGGTCTGATTGTTGTCCTGTGGCGCCCGAGGCGATCTGTTTTGATCCGCGCCGCCTTGGTCCTCGCTGGCCGGTTGATAGCGGGTGTGCTCATGGTCGTGATTCACATGCATATGCTCACTGGCAGATGCCAGTGTAAAGGCGGACATGCTTAAAACCGCGACCGTGAAAAACGCAGTGACATTCATGATGACCTCTCCGCTTGATCTGAAGCGCGTCGGTTTAACGCCTTATATATTCTATGCATCGCAGAGGACGGTGGAAACCCTCGAATGGCTTGATCTAAATGTTCGAACCTGAATCATTCGTTTTATGGACAACAAGTTGACCATGTTCTCGACCAAGGCGGTGACTTCACGCGCGATTGGATTGGCCAAAGCGCTCCGGGCGAAACAAGCTGAGGCGTAGCCATGCCAAGTCCGGTTCAAGCTGCCGGCCGGGTGCTTATCGGAAGCGGCGGTTTTGCCTTTCTTTGGAATTTAGCGCGGTCCTCACAATCGGGAGTCACTAGATGCTATGGCTGTTTTTGGAGTTAACCGCCATTTCCCTTACGAAAAAGCCCCGACATTCACCCAGCCGCCTGTTGTGCCTATTCCAAAGCACCAAGGCCAATCCGCATGCCGGCAAATCGGTGGTCTACGTCACCTACTTTCTGAATCGCCGCCATTCGAGCAAGGTGCGCACGTTCATTCAGTTTCTTGTAGCACGCATGCAAGCGCTGCCGGATAAAGCAGCACGGGCGCCGCGCAGATCGGCTCAACTGAAGTCTGCAGTTCGCGCGCACCTTCAGCAAATAAAAAATCGGATCATTCGGTAAGCCACGAGACGTGCAGCGCATGCGGGCACGTCGCAATGGACGGATACTGTACCCGGTTTCCGGCCGTAGAGATTATCTCTCTCCACGTCATTCGGCGGATCCGCCACTGTGCCCGCTTCGGGGCAATGAAACTACAAGCCGGCGGGATTCTTGTGCCGCTCAGCAAGCGCGTATCAAACCTGTCCGACTTTGATAAGGAGTTGAAAATCATGAACTGGATCGTGTATTGCACCGACAAGACTGGCGCGCTCGGGCTTCGCGAAGCCAATACCCCGCAGCATCGGGCATATCTGGAGACTCGGCCGATCGCGCTTGTTGTATCGGGTCCATTAATGGACGACGCTGGCGAGAACAAGATCGGCAGCTTCTTTATGGTGGAAGCACAGACACGCGAGGAAGTCGAGGCCTTCAATCGTAACGATCCGTTCTTCGCACTTGGGCTTTGGGACGAAATCAGGATTCACCGTTTCCATCGCCGCGTAGGCTGAACGACTTGCGACCGGCGCTGCCGATGAGCCGCGAGATGCGGCGCTCATTGTTTGAAGACATCTGCCCGATCCTGTAACGGGAGCCTCGCGGCGTCGGCCTGCGTGACATATTCGACTATGCCTTCGACTGTCCCCGGCTCGATCATGCGTACGACGGGCACATGCTGCTGGCGCTGTCGTATCTGTCGGAAGTGCATTCGTTTGCTGCGCTGCTTCCTAAACAGGTTTCAGATTCCCTCGCAACTCCGAAAGGGCCAATTGCGGTCATTCGCATAGCACTCAACCCGCCCCCATAGCGGACCTTCGAGTCCCGAGCCCCTCCTGCGAGCGGCTAGAGTTCGACCCGTTCGAGAAATCCCGCGATGACATCATTCACCAGGTCCGGATCCGTAATTGGACCCATATGGCCAAGATTCTCGAACTCCACGACTTCGACTCGCGGCAGCGCAGCCGTAAGAAGCCGTGCTACACCATGAGCCGAGGGCGTCGAGCGCTTGCCAACCATGTAGAGGACCGGAATATCGAGCGACCGGAATGCCGTCAATGGTGTGGGCTCGGTGAACAATGCGTGCGCCCATCTACGCACATTTGTCACCGACGCGACGATTGGAGACTTGCGTAGTTCTGGAGTCTGCTTCCAGCTACCCGTTCCCATCCAGTAGTCAATGAACCGCTCGGCGGCGGCATCCTGGTGTCCCGCGTCGAGGGCGACGCTTGCATCAGCTACTGCCTTGCGGATTCCCTCAGCCTCGTTCGGCGCAGGTGTCTCTGCGTCGATGAGCGAGAACAGTGTTGGTTCGTAGAGGGCCATTGCATGTACACGACGGGGATTAGCGAGCGCCGTGACAAACGCCACTGCGGCGCCGTACGAATGACCAATCAGCGCCAGCGGTGAACCGGCTCTGGAGAGAACCGGCTCGATGAGTTCCATTTCATCGCGAAGGCTAATGACCCGGTCCGAAGGCCATTGCGGACTTTTGCCGGCACCATAAGAGTCGGGAGCGAAAACGTGGAATTGTGGCGCCAGCCGATCAATCAGGGCCCGCCACTGCCCGGAGGTGCTTGCGTTCGAGTGTAAGCATACGACGCCCGGGCCAACTCCTGCCTCACGGAAATATGGCTCAGGCTGACCAGCCGCGTTGTCTGGCGTGGTGGGAACCGGCGGCCGTTTCGTTGACGGCGTGCATGCAGCGGTGAGGGTCATGTTTCGTCATCCTTAAATCAAGTGGACGGTCAGATGCAGTCGCATCGACCGCATCCACTATTCGCTGAGCACGCGAGCGATGCATCACCGGTCGCCGGCATATTTGCTCTCGCATCCCGAGTCGTTGGCGGACTGGATTGAACGTCTGCCGCGCAACATGTCGGCCGTCGGTCGTGGTACGGCAAGGAGCTGTCGCTGGTCCTGCGACGGCCTTGTTGTTTCGCTAGCCGTTGGTCTCGATCGAACGCATGCGGCGTTCCAAGTCGCATATATCGACCGACGACTCGAGGTATGCGTCACGGCGACTATATTCAGCGCGTTCAAGCAAGTTGCGGAACGTCTTGGCAAGGAATGCAAGCATGGTCTACTCCAGTAGCTCGGTTCCGGTCTCGGTGGCGGCTGCCGCAGACTTCGGATAACTACACAACTTGACCGCCGTACTTCCGCATCGACCATGCGACCTTGCGGCTTTTTTCAAAGCCCTAGCTGATGGCCGTGTTGGCCTCCTCTGACGATGCGAGGGAAAAGTGTCGTCTGTTCACTCACGCTTTTTAGCAATAGTTCGGACACCACAGACAGAACGTGTCGACTGTTTGCGTGGCCGATCGGCGCCGTTAATCCCGATCGGTGCCATTCAAACGGCCGGCACGTACGGTAAGACGGTTCGCCACGACAGCGCTGCATCACTTCCGGTCGATCACCACCTCAAGGTACTCGCTCGGCAGCACCAGCGTACCGTCGCCCGAACGATTGCGGCTTTCCATGAGAGTCAGCAAGTCCTGGGTGAAGCCGGCTTGCGTCTCGGCATCGAGCGCGCCGAATGTCTTGTTCAACGGGCCGTAGTAGGCGCGGAACACTTCGATCCAGTGTGCCGGCGAGAGGTAGCGAAAGGCGAACTCGCGGCGGGTCGTGTGGATTTCCTGCGCGGTTTCGCCGAAGAGTTCTTCGAGTCTTGCCTTCGTGCCCCACAGTGCCGGCGATTTGACGCCCGGCGCGGGTGGCACGTACTTGCCGATCGTCTTGAACAGTTGTCCGATGAAGCTCTCCGGCGTCCAGTTCGCCAGACCGATCCTGCCACCAGGCTTGCACACGCGCGCGAGTTCGGCGGCGGCTTTGTCCTGGTCCGGCGTGAACATCACACCGAAGGTGGACATCACGACATCGAACGACGCGTCGGGAAACGGCAAGTTTTCGGCGTCAGCCTTCTGGAACTGGATCGTGTGGCCTTCGGCCTGCGCGCGCATCCGCCCGGATTCGAGCAGTGAGGACACGTAGTCGGTGGAGGTCACGTCGCACCAGCGGCGCGCGGCGGCGAGGGTGGCATTGCCGTTACCGGCGGCGACATCGAGCACGCGGCTGCCTGCGCGCAGATCGAGTGCTTCGCACAACTGCTCACCGACGATCTGCAGGGTGGTTCCGACGACCGCATAGTTGCCTGTGGACCAGGCGGCTTGCTGGCGGGTCTTGACTGCGGCGAGATCGACAACGGGTGAGGAAACGGATGCGAGTTCGGACATGACTGTACTCCTGGTGGATTTGGACGGGAACCTGCTTTTCGTACGGCAGCGCGGCACCTTTGTCCGTCCTGCTGGCTATGGCCTGCAAAGAAGAGCCGGCAGGACGGCAACTGGGGCCGCTCGGACAATGGCCCTTGATGCGTCAAATGGGCTATTCGGCTGCCGTGATACCCGAGCCACCCAGTTCTTTCGAAACGTCCTTCATCTTCGGCAGGCCGTCCTTCATTCGAAGTTTCGTCTGCTGATAGTGGACATGGACGGCGGCGTCGTAAGGGAAGTCTGGAATAGCCGCTGCATACATGTCCGTTGACAGGTCCCGCCGACCAGCTCCGACATGAATCGCAATGGCAATCGCCCATTGCGGCTGGCTCACCACTGACCGTGAGTTGAACCGCGCCACAAAAGCAACCGCCTTTGTAAGTGCTCTCGTTACTCACGATGTGTCGTCCTGGTGGTTTGCAGTGAATCGTCCGCTTCCGTCGTCGAAACCCTGAAAGGGATTTGTTATGCGATCACGTGGGTGCTAGTATCAGCTCGTAAGTCATATCGATGAATGCCCAGGCGTCCAGATCTCTTGTGTAGGACGCCGGGATTTGCGGACGCTGTTAATGGATGCCCTTTCCGACGTCCTTCGGGTTGTGCGGCTAAGCGGTGCCGTGTACCTCAACGGAGACTTCACCACACCTTGGTGCCTGTTTGGCCAGGCGGATGCGGCCCTTTGCGCTGCCTTTCTGCCAGGATCAGAACGCGTGGTTTCGTACCATCTGATCACCGAAGGCAGTTGTTCAGCGCGACTGGCAGATGAACCCGGCTCGGCTATTCACCTCAATGCTGGCGAACTGCTGGTGGTGCCACAGGGCGAACCACATATTTTCGGAAGCGCATTAGACCTTTCCCCTGCGCTCGCGGGCCCCCTTCTGGCCATTCAGATGGAGACGGCACCAGGCCAGGTGATGACACTCTCCTATGGCGGGGGCGGGCCACCAACGCGTGTGGTGTGCGGCTTTCTGGCCTGCGACGGTACGTTGGGGAACCCGTTGCTGTCCTCGCTGCCGCGGCTCTTCAAGATCGATATGCGCAACGATCCTCAATCGGCATGGCTTGAATCATCACTTCGATTCGCTGTCGCCGAAGCGGCGCGGTGGCGCGCTGGCAGTGCGATTGTTCTTGCCAGGCTATCCGAACTACTCTTTGTCGAGGCGGTGCGCCGCTGTATCGATACGTTGCCCGCAGACCGGAAGGGATGGCTAGCGGGCGTGCGCGATCGCTTTGTCGGGCCTGCGCTATCGATGCTTCACGCTCAGCCAGCACACTCCTGGACCGTTGATGAACTCGCGCGAAAAGTGGGACTATCACGCTCGGCGTTAGCGCAACGGTTCACTGACCTGTTAGGACAGCCCCCAATGCAGTACCTGGCGCGGTGGCGTCTGCAACTCGCCTCGCATGAACTCCTGATCGGGAGCAAGTCGCTTGCCGCGCTAGCGGAGCAGGTCGGCTACGATTCGGAGCCGGCGTTCAATCGGGCATTCAAGCGCGAATTCGGGATGCCGCCGGCTGCATGGCGAAAGAGTCATATGGCGCAAATCGATACCGCGTCCGCGAATGCGGCGGGACCCAATGGCGAGATGACGTCTGTTTAGCTCGCGAAAATTCGGGCCATTCGTGTGCGTTGGCAGACGTCAACGCGTGAGAGAGAGCAGGTGATTTTCGCCAGTGACCGCTTCGCTCGCCTTGAGACTCTGTCAAAGTTCAACAACGGCCGTTGTACGCCGTTGCGCTGAATGCCCTGACGTTGCGATCGTGACGATGCACCGCGCTGCGCTGTCTTCGCGGTTCGTTGGCGAACGGTTGCACGAAGTTGAATCGCTGGGCGCGGTCGCCGAAGAACATGGCGCCGGCGCACCGGCGTTCCTCTTCTATTTGCTCGCCGCGCCTCGCGGCGCAAGCGGCAGGCGGACCTGGAACGTCGTGTGGCCCGGACGCGAATCGACGCGGATCTCGCCGCTGTGCCGCTGGACCACCGTCTGGTATGAGATGTCGAGACCCAGTCCCGTGCCCTGGCCCAACGGCTTGGTCGTGAAAAACGGCTCGAACAGGTGCGGCATCACTTGCGGCGCGATGCCAGGCCCGTTGTCGGTGATTTCGATCACGGCTTCGTTCGCGTCGCGGCCAGTGCGGATGACGATCTCTCCCTTGCCCTCCATCGCGTCGATGGCGTTGTCGATCAGGTTGGTCCATACCTGGTTCAGCTCGCTGCCATACACCACCAGCCGCGGCAGGCTACGGTCGTATTCCCTGCGCACGGTGACCCCGTGCTTGAGCCGGTGGTGCATGATGGTAAGCGTATCTTCGATGCCGTCGTGGAGATCGACCGCCTGCTGCGGCGCCTGGTCCATGTACGAGTAGGACTTCATCGCTTTGACGATCTCAGAGATGCGTACCGCGCCGCGCCGCGTTTCCTCCACCAGCGAACGCAGCTCCAGAGTTGTCGCGAGCCACCGGATGCCGGCCGCAAACTGTTCCTCGTTCAGGCGGGCCGCAAGCGGTTCGAGGTCCGCGGGCCCGATCCCGATTCGTGCGAGGCACGGCGCCATCAGCCATGGCTTCGCGATGCCGAGCTTCGCCAGCCAGTCGAGAAGCGCGTCCTCGGCCTGGCTCTGCTGCAGCGCGTCGGCGGCGGGGCCGTTCCCCGGTCCCTTGCGCGCGCCGAGGCTGTCGAGCGCGCTCATCGCGTCCGGCGGAATGTCGCTGTGACTGAGCGCGACCGCCGCATCCTTCAGCATCGCGAGTGTTTCGACCGCGCAATCCGCCGTGCGCGCCACTGCCGCCGACGGATTGTTCAGCTCATGCGCGAGCCCGGCCGCGAGGGTGCCTAATGCGGCCAGTTTCTCCCGGTTGCGCACGGCCGCCTCCAGGGTGGTGAGACGATCGAGGGAGCTACGGAAAATCGACCGGCTGAAGGCCTCGGAGGCCACCAGCAGTTCCTTGAATGCGCGTTCCGGAAGCAGCGCCAGGTGGCCGTCGGTCACGGCGGCGATCGTGCCCGGAGAAGGCGTACCCGCGAGCAGGGATGCGCCCCCAAAGAAGCTTGGCGCGATGAAACGGTTAGTGGGAATCTGCTTCGCTCCAGAAAACTTCGTGGCCTGGCACTCTCCTTCGAGCACGACGAAAAAGACGTGCTTCGTATCGCCTTCACGTGCGAGAAGCTCCCCCGCTTTGACGTCGACTTCCGTCAGGTGTTCGGCCAGCCAGCGCAACTGTTCGTCCGCCAGATCCGCGAAGGGCGGCACTTCGCGCAGTTTTGCAAGGTCGATCATAGGGTGGCCAGGTATTGATGAACCAGATGCACGGTGATCGAGCCTTCGCCCACGGCTGCCGCGACGCGCTTGATCGAGCCGGCGCGCACGTCACCCGCTGCAAAGATGCCGGGCACGCTCGTCTCCAGCAGGAAGGGGTCGCGAGCCAGCGGCCAGCCCCTCGGGCGCTTGCCGTCCGTGAGCAACGCGCGCCCGGTCACCACGAAGCCGTAGTCGTCGCGCTCCACGACATTGCCGAGCCATTCGGTGCAAGGCTCGGCACCAATGCAGATGAACAGGGCGCCAGCCGGGACGACTTCGATCGCGCTTGTGTTGACATCGCGCAACGCAATTTCCGATAGATGGCCTTGTCCGTCGACGCTGTCCACCAGGGTATGAGGGCGCACGCTGATGTTCGGCGTCTCGTCGATCTCGTCGATCAGGTAGCGCGAGACCCCGGCACTGAGCGACGGGCCACGGCACACGATCACCACATTGCGCGCGTACTTGCAGAGGAACATCGCGGCCTGGCCGGCCGAATTGCTCGCGCCAACCACGTAGATGCCCTGATTCGCGCAGCAGACCGCTTCGGTCATCGCCGCGCCGTAGTAAACGCCCGCTCCCGTGAGACGCGCCACGCCGGGGGCGTCGAGCTTTCGGTACGACACACCGCTCGCCACCACGAGCGCGTGGCAACTCACCTCCGAGCCGTCGGAAAGGGTGACGAACTTGTAGGGACCTTCCACCCGTGTGCCGACCGCCCGCTGGGTCAGGATGATCTCGGCGCCGAAGCGCTTCGCCTGGGTGAGGGCGCGCCGCGACAGCTCCGCGCCGCTCACGCCGGCGGGGAACCCGAGGTAGTTCTCGATGCGGGAGCTGGTCCCCGCCTGTCCGCCCGGCGCTTCGTGCTCGATGATGGCCGACTTCAAGCCCTCCGACGCACCGTACACGGCAGCCGCCAGTCCCGCCGGTCCGCCGCCCACGATCAGCATGTCGTAAAAGGGCATGGTCGAATGGGTGACGAGTCCGACCTTGTCGGCGATCTGCGCAATCGTCGGGCGGCTCAGCGCCGAGCCGTCTTCGAAAATCAGCACCGGAAGCTGGCTCGCGGCGGCATCGAGTGAACTCAGCAAGACGTCAGCCTCGCCGCCGCTCGCCACGTCCAGCCATTTGTATGGAATATGGTTGCGCGCCATGAAGTCGCGCAGCTGGTGGCCCAGCGGCGACCAGGGATGGTCGATCAGGCGGATCCCCTTAAAAGTGCTGCGCCACGCGGTCTGCCAGGCTTCGAGCAGATCGTCGAGCACCGGGTAGAAAGTGAGCTCCGGCGGGTGCCAGGGCTTCAGCAGGTAATAGTCGAGCCGTACCTTGTTGATCGCGCGGATCGCGACGTCGGTGTCGGCGTACGCCGTCAGCAGCACCCGCTTGGCTTCGGGAAATAGCGCGATCGCCTGCTCGAGGAACTCGATGCCGCTCATTTGCGGCATGCGCTGGTCGACGAGGAACAGGGCGACCGAGCGGTTCAGCAAGCGCAGCTGATGAGCCGCTTCGAGCGCTGCCTGCCCCGATCCGGCACGCACGATCAGATAGTGCTCGCCGTATCCGAGCCGCAGGTCGCGCGCGACTGCGTCAACCACTTCCGGGTCGTCGTCGACCGCGATGATGACTGGCTTGTCCATGTTGTTTGCGGACTCGATAGCGGCGCCGGCCAACGGACTGGACATGATCGGATGCGGGGTCGGCCGGGGAACGGCTGATCTCATGCGGCCCGCCGCAGTGTACTTATGACTCTACAAGCCTAGCACTTTGGCCCGGCGTTGCCAGATCGGTCTTTGCGGCGTGCTTTACCGCCTGCATCACGGCCCGCCTTGCGGCCGGCACTTCCCGCCGGCTTTTGCGGGTTTCCGCCCGATTCGGAATCGAAGAGCAAGTATTTGAACATGCATGCAGCGATTGATTGATGCACTGCACACCGCCGAAACCTGCATCAATCCAAGGCCTGCCTGCGCGCGCCGGATCGAACGACGTCTGATGTGAACCGAATATCTGGCATCACCCGGAATGCATATGATAGGTATAGGCGGGTGGCTTCCAACACCCAATCATGGGAACAATACACGGGACCATTCGCCTGCTGTTTCGCCGCGATGCGCAGTCAATGGGGCTGACCGGGCAGATGTCGTCCTGGCTGGAGGCCGCGGCCGTGCGCTCGCGGGAAACGACCGGATGACGGCACCGCTTCCTCGCCTGTATTGACTCGCGAGGCGGGAGCGAATCATGATCGAACTCGACGAGCTTGGCAGGATGCCGGTCTTTGCGGACCTTCCGCGTGAGCGTCTGCAATGGCTGTGCGACAACCTGACCGAATTCGCCGCCAAGGCGGGGGACGTGCTCCTCGAGGAAAGTGAGATGAGCACCAGTCTGCTTCTTCTGCTTGAAGGAGAGGTCAGGACGACGAGACGCGCCGAAGGCGAGCTTTCCACCGAACGCTTCGTCGCACCCGAAATCTTCGGCACACCATGCCTGGTTGCTTCGATTCCCTATCCGGCAACGCTCAGGGCTGCGACCGATTGCCGGGTTGCGCGGCTTCCGGAAGCGGCCTTCCGCGATTTGTTCGTGTCGTGCGGCTCCTTCACGCGCGTCGTCGCCCGCGTGATGACCGACTGGCTTACCGCGCTCGAAACGGCTGGACGCAATCGTGAGAAGCTGGCCGCCCTGGGGAAGCTCTCGGCGGGGCTCGCGCACGAGCTGAACAATCCCGCGTCAGCCATGACACGGGCACTCGACCACATGCTTGGCGGACTTGCGGCGATCGAGGATTCTGCTCTGGCGCTTGGCTTGCGCGCAGTCCCTCGCGAGGCCGTCGATGAACTGAGAGCCCTGGCCGCGCGCGGCGCAAAGCAGGCCGGCGTGAGTGCCGCGGATGCGCTGCGGCAAGGCGAAGCGGAGTCGCTGCTCGGTGACTGGCTTGCTACCCATGGCGTGGCCAAGCCGTGGCTGGCGGCTCCCTGCCTTGTCGCGCATGGGATCACCTCCGATGCGCTCGGGCAACTGGCTGCCCGCCTGAACGCGGAGCAACTCGATGCGGCCGTTTCGTGGATCGCCCAGGTCCTGGAGCTTCGCTCGGTGATCCACGAGGCGATGCGCGGCGCGGCCCGGATCTCCGATATTGTGAAGGCCGTGAAGTCCTACTCGTACATGGATCAGGGACCGCGGCAGGAAGTCGACATTCACGACGGCATCGAAGATACCCTGACCGTGATGGCGCATGAACTCAACCCTGGCATTGTGACTGTGCGCGACTACGACCGCAGCCTGCCGCGTCTTCCGGTGTATGGCAGCGAACTCAACCAGGTGTGGACCCGGATCATCGAAAATGCCGTCGAGGCGATGAACGGGCACGGCGAACTGACTGTTCGCACGCGCCGCCATGCGGACCATGCGATGGTCGAGATCATCGACACTGGGCCCGGTATTCCGCGGGAAGTCGTACCGCACCTGTTCGAGCCTTTCTTTACGTCGAAGCAGGCCAGTCAGGCGCAGGGGCATAGCCTGGGGATGGGGCTGCACGTCGCCTATCGTATCGTGGTCAACCGGCATGGCGGTACGATCGAAGCCTGCTCACGTCCGGCCGAAACAGTTTTCCGCGTGACATTGCCGCTGGGGAAGAAGGGGACAGACATCATTTGAGCCGACGAAGGAGTTCTGCTCTTTGATTAGCGGAAGACCGTTTGACATCGAAACCTGCGGTTGCCGCTACGATCCCTCAAGGGGCCGCTCGGGGTCCCGCAGCCGCCCTTCAACAAGGCGAAACGAATGACCGAAGTTCGTCTAGCATCTGACGGTCGCCCGGCGCGCCCTGGCTAAACGCTCTTCGGTCGTGGCGGGTCGCATCATCCCTATTCGATACCAGGAAAGCGACCTCCGTTCTCAGCGTCGGCGATCAACCTACTCGACAAACAGATTTCGCGCCGGCGCATGCGTACGTTGCTGCGTCTCCCACCCCTCGGCAAAGCCCACGTCGGCGG
The DNA here is from genome assembly GCF_008369935.1 of Paraburkholderia panacisoli. GTDB lineage: Bacteria > Pseudomonadota > Gammaproteobacteria > Burkholderiales > Burkholderiaceae > Paraburkholderia > Paraburkholderia panacisoli. The sequence continues at coordinate 63,158 of NZ_VTUZ01000033.1, forward strand.
TGGACGGCGGCAACATGGAAACGCCGCGTACCAGATCCGAAGCTCGCTCCGCGAGCATGATAGTCGGTGCATTGAGGTTGCCGTTGGGCTCGGTCGGGAATACCGACGAATCGATCACCCGCAAGCCTGCGATGCCATGCACTCGCAACTCGGAATCGACCACCGCCATGCCGTCCTCTCCCATGCGGCACGATCCACATGGATGCATCGTACTTTCAAGATTTGCTCTGACGAAGACGTCGATCTGTTCGTCCGTTTGAACGTCCGGACCGGGAGCGAGTTCGACATCGCGGTAGCGATCCATCGCCGGCTGTCCGATGATTTCTCTCGTCAAGCGGACGCAGCGTCGAAATCCCTCGCGATCCTCTTCGCGATCCAGATAGTTGAAGCGGATCTCCGGATGCGTATAGGGATCGGCCGATATCGACCGTACGTAGCCTCGGCTCTTCGGCTTGTTCGGTCCGGTCAGCACCATGAACCCATGTCCCTTGAACGGCTTGTCGCCGTCATAGCGCATGGCGGCGGGCAAGAAATGGAACTGAATGTCCGGCCAGCGCAAACCCGCCTCTGACCGGATAAATCCGCCGGCCTCAAAGTGGTTACTGGCTCCCAGACCATCCTTGAACAACAGCCACCGCAGCCCGATCATGAATTTGCTGAACGGGTCCATTTTCGCATTGAGGGTGACGGGCTCCTTGCAGGCATACTGAATATAAATTTCCGCATGATCCTGCAGATTCTCCCCCACGCCGGGTAAGTGATGCCTGACCTCGATCCCCGCTTTGCGCAACACCTCAGCCGGCCCGATTCCAGAGCGTTGCAGCAGGTGAGGCGAACCGATCGGGCCGGAGGCGACCAATACTTCAGCACGGCATCGCGCGATGTGCGTGCTCCCGCCCTGATCGTACTCGACCCCAACGGCGCGCTTGCCCTCGAGAATCACGCGGCGTGTCATCGCATTCGTCACCACGGTCAGATTGGGCCGCTTCATCGCGGGGCGTAGGTAAGCGTTGGCGGTGGACCAGCGCACACCATCCTTGACAGTCATGTGCATTGCGCCAAAGCCCTCCTGCATATGACCGTTGCAGTCTTCTGTCTTGATGTATCCGGCCTCCGCCCCCGCCTCGATCCAGGCGCCGTACAGCGGATTCGCCATGTTGTTTCCGTTGTTGGTGCACAGCGGCCCGGCTGCGCCCCGGTACTCGTCGCCTCCAAACTTGTAGGTCTCCGCACGCCGGAAATAAGGCAAGCAGTTGCGATAGCCCCAGCCTCGAGCACCCAATTCCTCCCATTCGTCGAAGTCGCAAGCGTGCCCGCGAATATAAACGAGGCCATTGATGGACGACGATCCACCCAGCACCTTGCCGCGCGGGCAATGCAGCTGGCGACCATTCAGATGAGCTTCGGGGGCCGTCTGATAGCGCCAGTTGTACTTGGACGTATTCATCGGCATCGAAAACGCGCTCGGCATCTGAATGATGACGCTGCGATCGCTTCCGCCGTATTCCAGCACCAGAACGCGGACCGCTGGGTCCTCGGTAAGCCGGTTGGCCAATACACACCCGGCCGATCCAGCACCAACTATGATGTAATCGAATTTCTCGGTAGCCATGATATTTGCCTGCTTCCTGTATCTTGACGGGGTCGTCTGTGGTTCAGTAGCGACCTTTGTCGCCGGTGGTGTATTGCGGTGACGTCTTCTCGATAGACGTGATGACAGACTCTTCGTGCTTCAGGTCGAGCGAGCGCGACAATGCGTAGTACGCAATGCCCGAGACGAACAGACCGACCAGCCAGGCCAGATCGACGCCGCCCATCGCGCGGGAAAGCGGCCCGACATACACCTCGTTAGCGCCGTCGAGCACGCAGAAGAACGGAATCATCGAGACGAAGCCGATCGCGTAGGCAATCAGACCACGCGCGCCCCATTTTCCATACAGGTTGTTGTGAGGCAGGAAGAAGTGTGGAATGGCATAGCGACCCTTGCGAACGAAAAAGTAGTCCGTCAGATTCACAGCCGTCCAGGGGACCAGAAAATACAGCATGACGATCAGGTAAATGTTCAGGACGGAAAGACCCTTACCTGAGGTATAGATGCTGATGGCCACGCCGAGCTGAAGGATCACTACAAAGAGAATCGCCAGAATCCGAGTCCTGGGAGTCGTTTGGACTTTCCGGAACGAATCAACTGCCGTGATAGTCGTCAGTTTTGCGCTGTATATATTCATCGCGATGACCGGTAGAAACGCCAGAATCGTGACGCCAACCACAACGCTTCCCATCCCCGGTGAGAAGTCGCTACCCACCTGATTCAACGCAACTAGCACATCGGTCGCGTGCAGATGGTCCGCCAGCCAGCCGCCAATCGCGATCATCCACGCCCCCGACAGCGATGCGCCGAGGAACACGGCGGCAATCAGTTTGCCGCTCGGCGTGTTTTTCGGCAGGTAGCGCGAATAGTCGGATACATAGGGTGCGTAGGCGATGTTGTAGCTGGCGGCTGCTGCGAACTGCGCAATGAAAGCGATCCAGCCGAAGCCCAGCGGTGGCGTGGGCGCAGCGCCCGGCGCGACTGCGGCGAGTGGCACGTCATGCACCCAGTGCATCAGAACAGCTACCGTGACGAGTCCGTAAAGGGGTAACGACAGATACAAAGCCCATTTGAAACTCCGGTGCATCCAGTCGTGGCCGAGAATCGCCAGAATCGAAGCCGGTAAGGTCACAGCCAGTGCCACCTTGACGGGGTCCCAGTTGAACAGTGCTTTGAGGCCCTGCATCATCAGCACGAGGTTGACGATGTTGAACCCAGCGAACACGAATAGTGTCGCCAACAGGACGACGATAACTCCGCGATAGCCGAACTGCGCTCGCGACTGAATCATCTGCGGTAAGCCAAGGTGAGGACCCTGCGATCCGTGAAAGGCCATGAACAATGTGCCGAACATGATGCCCAGCGTGCCGGCTACAGTGGTCCATAGCGCGCTCAGTCCAATGCTGGGGCCGACAAAGCCAATCGTCATGGTGAAGAAAGTAAAATTGCCCAGAAACCAGAATGGTCCTTGTCTGGATAACTTGTCGGTTCGTTCGTTATCCGGAATAAAATCTATCGAATGACCCTCGATGGCGCCGTGCTCAACCGCGGCTACGGTGCCATTCACTGTTTCGTCTGCTGCTTGCATCATGTACCCCTGGCTCGAATGAGAGGTTGATGGAACGAGGATAGAGCGGTCATGCATGCCGGCCGCGACACCCACTCGTCACGCGGCGCTGGCTCACGTTCGTTTGGGGCGTCGCCGGCGGATTGACGGCTCAGTGCAGCGTGATCCAGACCGCCTTGCTCTCCATCAGATGATCGAGTTGTTCGGGACCGAGGTCTTTGCCAAAGCCGGATTCCTTGAATCCACCGAATGGCATCGACGGGTCGATAGTGCTGTGCGCATTGACGTAGACCGTGCCGGCGCGCAAAGCTGGAATCAGCCTATGCACGCGGTTCAGGTCATTGGAGTAAATCGCGGCGGCAAGGCCGTATGGCGAGTCGTTCGCCAGCGACAACGCATCGCTTATATCGTCAAAGGGCGCCGTCACCAGTACCGGACCGAAGATTTCTTCGCGGACTATCGTCATTTCGCTGCGGCAATGCGTAAAGATGGTCGGTTCGACGAAGTAGCCTGGCCGGTCCAGTGCATGGCCGCCATATGCAACTTCCGCGCCTTCGCGCCGCCCGGCTTCAATATAGGATTCGACACGATCCTTCTGGAGCGCAGATACGAGCGGGCTGATGAAGCAATCCCGATCAAGGCCAGGCGCGATCTTCATCTTGCGCGTATGTTCGATCAACGCGCCAATGAACCTGTCGTGGATGCCGCGCTGGATGTAAACCCGTGCCCCCGCATCGCACACCTGTCCGGAATTGAAGAAGATGCCGTTTGCTACCGCTTGGGCAGCCGCCTCGATGTCGGCGTCTTCCAGCACCAGCACCGGCGATTTTCCGCCCAGTTCGAGCGTGACGCGTTTGATGCCGCCCACGGCCGCGCGCCCGACAGTGCGGCCCACTTCGGTGGAACCGGTGAATGTGGTCTTGTCGATACCTGGATGGGCCGCCATTGCCGCGCCAATGTCGCGCCCTCGTCCCGTGATGACGTTAACGACGCCGTCTGGGATCCCCGCCTCGTGCACTAACTCCGCGAAGCGAAGCGTGGACAGTGACGTGAGTTCGGCCGGCTTGATGACGGTGGTGCAACCCGCGGCGAGCGCGGCCGCCACCTTCCACGCCATCGTTTGCAGCGGGAAGTTCCAGGGGACGATGACGCCGATGACACCGACCGGTTCCTTGCGCGTGTAGGCAACGTAGTCGCCAGGCAGGGAGGGTTCTACCGTGCGGCCGTGGAGCTTTGAGGCCCAGCCGGCAAAATAACGGAAGGTGTCGATCGTGCCTTGAACGTCGACGTCACGCGCATTGGCGACAGACTTGCCTACGTCGATCGACTCGATCTCGGCCAACTCCGTTGCATTCGCCTCGATCAGATCGGCGAGACGATGGAGAAGCCGTTCGCGCTCGAGGGGCTTGAGCCTTCGCCACGGTCCCCCGTCGAACTGCTTTCGGGCAGCTTCGACCGCGCGATCCAGATCGGCGGCCGTGCCTAAGGGAATGTGCGTGATCACGCCTGCGGTGGACGGTTCGAGCACCGCGCAGGACTCCCGGTCTCCTTGCGCAACCCAGGCACCCCCGATAAACATCCTCTGCGGCCTGGTGAGAAAGCGTTGTGTCTCTTCCCGGATACCGAATTTCTCCAGGTAATTTTGTACGACCTTATCCATCATTGTCTCCTGTGTTACGGATTAACTGCTGCATGGCCTCTGGTGAGCCAGTTTCGTGCGCGTGGGTGCGTCTGATCCTGCAACGCTTTGACGAGCCCCTGACGAGATCGACGGGAGTCTCATCAGTTCACAACCCATCGGAGCCATCGATATAAATGCGGCTTGTGGCAGCGCGGCCTTTTGAGAGACTATGGACGACATCGCCGCGGGTAAAAATCACGTGGTTCAGATGTTCATATCGGAAATATCGAAGCAAACGGCGCAAAGGGAGCGACGACGGTGATCCAGTTGCAGGACGTGGACCTCAAGCTACTGAGGGTTTTTATGACAGTGGTGCGGTGCGGCGGCTTTTCAGCCGCCCAGGCGACCCTGAACGTCAGCCAGTCGACCATCAGCGAACAGATGACGACGCTTGAAACGCGCCTGGGGCTCAAGCTTTGCGAGCGGGGGCGTGGCGGCTTCCGTCTCACCGAACACGGCGTGGCGACTTACGAGGCGGCGCAGCGGTTGCAACTGGCGGTTGAAAACTTCTGTGTGGATACCGATGCATTAAAAAAGTACGTCTCGGGGAGGCTGTACCTCGGCATCATCGACAACACGGTGACCGACTCGGCTTCGCCCCTGCCGCAGGCATTGCAAGCGTTCGTATCGAGGGGGCACGACGTGCATCTGGATGTCTACGTCGGCACGCCTGCCGAACTGGAGGAACGTGTGCTGGATGGCCGGTTGCACATCGCAGTCGGGCATTTTCCGCTGCACGTGCCGGGGCTGACCTACACGGACCTCTATTGCGAACCGGATGGACTTTATTGTGGGGAGGCTCACGCGCTCGCCGGCCGATCGCCAGGCGACGTCGCGCTCGACGAAGCCATCGCATCCAGCCGTGTAGTAGCGCGGGGGTACCTGCAGCAGCACGACCTGCGAATGCTCAAGGTCAGTAAAGCTGCAGCAACCGTCGACAATATCGAGGCGCAGGCGATCCTTATTCTATCGGGCGCTTACATTGGATTTTTGCCGATTCACTACGCTATGCGATGGGTCGCGCGCGGCGAGATGCGTCAGATATGCCCGGAGCAGTTCGGTACCCATTGGCCATTTTGCGCGATCACACGGCGGGCCGCCGTGCCCCCGACCATCCTGCAGGTATTCATGATCGACTTGATGGAAAGCTACCGTATGGTCCAGCGGACAGCGCACACGGTGTAAGGCTGTCGCAGCGTCCGTGCCATACCGCAGGGCCATCACCTAGGGGGCGTGACAGGGACGGCGGCAAGACGCCTCACGCACCCCACGCTGCGCATGACGCGGCTGCAACTGCAGCAGTGTCATGCATCGCGATCCCTCGCCCGGGTTGGGCGACATAAGCCTAGGGCTGTGAAGATGCCAGCGGCGTCGGCTCACCATTGCGATAGGTATAAATCGTGATTGGCGAGTCCGTCAGGTCGCGGTTCCTGTCAAACCGGTAGTGTCCTGAAACGCCGTGAGCATCGATGCCAGCCAGCGCACCACGATACTGGGCCGGTTCGATCGAATCGGCTTTCTGCATTGCCTGCGCAACGATATTCACGCCATCATATAGGGACGCGCTGTAGGTCAACGGGTCGGTATGAAAGCGTTGCTTGTAGTCCGCCTTGAACTGTCGGCCTTGTGGCGTCTGATCGAGCACGGGGCCGCCTTGCGGGCAATATACGCGTGTATCGACCGCATCGCCGCCGAGTTTCGCCAGTTCGGCATTGCACATGGCATCGCCGCCGAGCAGATAGCCGTTCATCGCAAGGCGCTTCATCTGTTTGCGCAGCGCACCGGCCTGCGCGTAGTAACCGCCGTAGAAAATGCCTTCCGCGTTCGCACCCTTGACGTGTGTGAGGATCGAGACGAAGTCGGTCGCCTTGTCGGTTGTATATTCCCGATCGACAATCTCGATGCCGCTGGCTTTAGCGGCATTGATAAATTCATCGGCGACGCCCTGGCCATATGCGGTGCGATCGTCAATCACCGCAATGCGCTTGACCTTCAGTTCCTTTGCCGCAAATTCACCCATGCGGCTGCCAAGTTGCGTGTCACTGGCGGAAATGCGAAACACGAACGAATATCCGTGCTGCGTGATCGATGGATTCGACGCGACGGTCGCCATCACGATTCCCGAAACATTCACCAGATTAGAAATTGGAATCGCGACCCCCGAATTGAACGGCCCAAAGATGACCTTTACGTTGGCGTCGACAAGGCTTTGCGCGACCGTCACGCCGGTACGCGGATCAGCGGCGTCATCCTGCGAAACCAGTTCGAAACGGATCTTCTGGCCGCCGATCACGAGCCTCTCGGCATTCAGATGCTCGATCGCCATCCTGACGCCGTTTTCGTCGTCCTTGCCGATCGCGGCCTGCGGGCCGGTTAAGGGTCCGGTTAAACCGATTTTGACAACCTGCTCGCCCGCCGTCGCGCCCACAGACAGCATGCTCAAAGCGACGGCTGCCAACCAGCTTGCACCTGCATACGGCTTTTTCATCGTGCTCTCCTCACATCGTGACGTGCCAGATTGCCCTGCCGCCGGAAGTGGCGAACTCGTTGCGCTTCGGCACAGAAAACATCGCTTTGGGACCCCGCTGTCCGCCTGCCTTCACCGAACTTCTGGCAGTGGGGTTGACAGCAATTCTGGGTGGCCAGATTCCCCAATAAAATGCACCATTGATGAAATAAGCTTCGGTCATTTCCGAAGTGATCGAGAGGCGGCGCGATGCAAGTTCAGGACACGGATCTCAAGCTGTTGCGGATCTTCGAAACCATCGTGCAATGCGGTGGCTTCGCCGCAGCGCAACCGATTCTCAACATCGGCGCATCGAGCATTAGCGAATACATGTCGCAACTGGAGACACGCCTCGGACTGCGACTGTGCGAACGCGGACGGGCGGGTTTCCGCCTTACAGAAGAAGGTGCGGAGCTGCACGCCGCCGCGCAGCGTCTGCTTGGTGCGGTCGACACGTTTCAAATGGAAGCCGGCGCGTTGCGCAATCAGCTTTCCGGCGTGTTGCGCTTCGGCATGATCGAGGCGACGTTGACTGACAAAAACTCGCCGCTGCCGGCAGCGATTCGCGAGTTCGGCCAGATGGCGCCCGAAGTCCGCCTGCATGTGCAGATCGAAACGCCAGGCAGCATGGAGCAGCACGTGCTGGACGGGCGCCTGCATCTGGCCGTGGGTCCATTTCCCGCGCGGATTCCCGGTCTCGACTACATGCCGCTCTATCGGGAGGAGCAGGGGCTTTACTGCGCATCGACCCACCCGTTATACGAGAGGGCGAGTGGCCGTGTTCCCGTTTCGGTACTCAGCAAGCAGCGCCTGGCTGCGCGCGCTTACCTCGGCAGCCAGGAGCTCAAGCTGCTGCACACTGTGCAGGCCGCGGCCTCGGTCGACAACGTCGAAGGCCGCGCGATGCTGATCCTGTCGGGCAACTACATCGGCTTTCTGCCGCCTCACTACGCGCAGCCCTGGGTGGAACGCGGTCTATTGGCCCGCATCGATCCCGAGCACTACGTGACACATCTGGACTTTCAGATCATCACGCGCAAAGGCGGCGAATCGGCGCGGGTCGTGCAGGCCTTTTGCAAACAGCTGCGGGCTGCGGGCAGGGAAGTGAGCCGCGCCGCGCGAAGCGGCAAATAGTTAGCGGGAAAGATTCCGTTTGACTTTGCGCTGATGCATCACCCGGCCAATCGTGTTCAGCAGCAATTGCGCCGCCAGGATCGAAGTCGAACCCGAATGGTCGTAGTCAGGCGCGACTTCCACGAGGTCGATGCCGATCACGTCACCTTGTTGCGCAAGGCCAGCGAACAGTTCGAGTCCTTCGTAGTACAGCAGGCCGCCGTGGCTCGGCGTGCCCGTGCCGGGCGCAATCGACGGATCGAAGCCATCGATATCGATGGTCAGGTAATAGCGCACGCCCTTCGGGATGCGGTCGAGTACGCCCTGGATGCCGAGGCGCCGAAGGTCGCGCACCGAGATAATGTCCGAGCCCATCTCGCGTGCCTGTGCATAACCCTCGCGCGCAGTAGACGATACGTTGCGAATGCCGATTTGCGTCATGCCCGATACAACGCTTTTTTCCGCCGCACGCCGCAGCGGATTACCGTGGCCATGACGCACGCCATGGCGCTCGTCGACGAAATCAAGGTGGGCGTCGATATGGACGATATGAAACGGCTCCTGGCCTTCGAACGCGTTGATGCACGGAATGTTGATCGAGTGATCGCCTCCCATCACCACCGGCAACGCGCCCGTCGCGAGGATCTTGCGCACGCCGTACTCAATATTGGCGTGACTCTTCTCCGTGTTGGTGTGCACCATGTCCGCATCACCGATATCAACAATGCGCACTTCGTCGCTCGGCAGATAGACGACGTCGTCTTCGAAATCGTATGCGCCGCCGTGTCCGAATGAGAATAGCGTCGACGCATCGCGAATCGAGCGCGGACCGAACCTTGCGCCCGCGCGCCACTGCGTACCGCAGTCGAATGGAGCGCCCATCACCGCGACGTCCGCGTCGATCTTGTCCCAGTCAAGACACAGCGGAGACTTCGCGAACGTGCAGATTCCCACAAACGGCAAATTGAGCCGGCCGGTTTCGTAGCTGTTTTCAGACATGATTGCCTTCGTCCTGTTATGGGTTCAGATAGGTGCGGCGCACCGGGCGCCCTCTTCGCTGCTGCAGCGGCGTCCGTTGTGACGGGCCAGCGGTGCATCTGAAACGGAGTCTAGGCAAACAAATTCAACGGAAAAATGCCAATGATCCGATATACACATCGGGAGAGTCCGAAGCAATCCCTGGACGGCGCCAGACCGTGATTGAGCCTGTCACGCATGCGAGGGGAAAGTTGACTTCGTCTATTTGAAAATACTTGCCGTCGTTTCTTTGAACGAGTAGCCTTGCGCTGTTCTACAACGAAGTACGGGAGAGATCGTCCACCCGCGACGACGCCGACGGAGCAACCGCCCCGGAAACTCTCAGGCAAAAGGACCGTGCGGCGAGAACATCTGGAGAGCGGCGCATGCGCGCCCACCGAAGGGGAGCCAATACCGTAACCGGTAGTGGCGAAACTCTCAGGTACATGGACAGATGGGGCATTGGTGCCGGTCAACATCGGCCGGCAATGCTCAACGAACACTGGACCATGTCATGTCCCACATTGCCATCATTGGCGCCGGAATTACGGGCGTCACCACTGCTTACGCCCTCGCTCGGCGCGGTCACCGCGTCATCGTTCTCGAACGTCATCGCTATGCGGCAATGGAAACGTCATTTGCCAACGGCGGACAACTCTCAGCCAGCAACGCCGAGGTCTGGAACAGTCGCGCTACCGTATTGAAAGGCCTGCGCTGGATGTTTAGCCGCGACGCGCCGCTCCTCATGAACCCGCGCCCGAGTTGGCACAAGTACAGTTGGATCGGCGAGTTCCTGCGCCAGATTCCGAACTATCGCAGCAACACGATCGAAACAGTGCGGTTAGCCATCGCGGCACGCCAGCATATGTTCTCGATTGCTGAGCGGGAACAGATCGATTTCGACCTTGAACGACGCGGCATCCTGCATTTCTATGCCACCCGTAAGGAGTTCGATGCGGCGACGAAGGTCAATGCATTGCTACGTGAAGGCGGCCTCGATCGACGCCCGGTGACGCCTGACGAGATTCGCGCCCTTGAGCCGGCGCTTCAGGGGCGGTTCCACGGGGGCTTCTTCACCGAGTCAGATTCGACCGGCGACATTCATAAGTTCACGCGTGGTCTTGCAGAAGCCTGCGTGCGTTTGGGTGTCGAGTTCCGCTATGACACGAGCGTGCAGTCCATCTCTGAGACTGCGGATGGCGAATTAAGGATTGCGTTCGCGCGCGACGGTCAACCTGACACGGATAGCTTCGACCAGGTGGTGATTTGTGCGGGCGTCGGAAGCCGTGCTCTGGCCGCGTATGTAGGAGACCACGTGAACGTCTATCCGGTGAAGGGTTATTCGATCACGGTCTGCCTGGACGATACAGGAAGCCAGCAAGCTGCGCCCTGGGTCAGCCTGCTTGATGACAACGCGAAGATTGTCACCAGCCGTCTCGGCGCCGATCGCTTCCGTGTTGCCGGAACGGCCGAACTGAACGGTATGAACCGTGACATCCGCTCGGATCGAATCCAACCCCTCGTCAACTGGACGCGCAATCATTTCCCGGATATGTCCACGGCGCGCGTCATTCCGTGGGCTGGCCTGCGCCCCATGCTTCCGGGCATGTTGCCCAAGGTTGGCTCCGGTCGTCGACGCAACATTTTCTACAATACCGGTCACGGGCATTTAGGGTGGACGCTCTCGGCAGCGACTGCAGAAGCTGTTGCGGAACTTGTGGTCGGCAGTATGCGCAATTCAGCGAGCGCGAAGCCCGCGACGAAGCGAAAAGACCTTCCGGTCAACGTCTGATAAGCGTTTAAAAGACGACATCACAGACCCTGCGCTGCAGGGTCTCGAGACTCCAGAAGCCTTCTCTCTCCAGAGATCGTCAAAACTTCCAGGTTCTTTGCGGCATCGAATAACGCCGTGCCTCCGAAGCGAAGCAAAGCGCGTTGAGGCGTGACGAGGTGAACCCGCTAGGGGCGCGCAGTTGAAATGTCGCGACGCAATTCCACGCAAAGCACTGGCTGGTTGCGGCGACTGAAAAAGGGTGGGGACTTTCGGCGCGGTCAGTTATTGCGCAGGATGGCGCGTCGAGGCGACGTGCGGTCCGCGCCATCGCACCGGATGAGGACGCGATCTTTCAATCACGGTATACGTCGGTGCGTGACGCCGTCGAGCGGGTCACTCATGCGCCCGACCACCAAAGTTAAACGGCGACGCGGGCACGCAAGGCGGCGCATACGCAACCGCCGCCCGGCAGGTGACTGATTTAGAACAGTCCGCGGCGCGACTCAGCGATCAATTCGCAGGTACGCAGATGGATTGCCCATGCATGTGCGCAGTGGGCGCGAAAACGTGCAAACCAGTTGGATTGGGTACGTACTGCGGCAGCGGCGGTATTCATGACAGGCCTCCCGGGTAATTGCCTAGGTATAAACCCTATTATACCGGTGCCATACTGCGGCGCAACGTGCCAAAATTGTCCAAGGGCCGAGTTGACCGCCCATTTACGGATAAAGCTTGCCGAAGCGCTGCTCGACATACTGGGGGATGTTGACCGGCGTCACGACGACCACCGACGACGAGAGACCGACGGCCGAAGCAGGCAGCAGCTTATGGAAATGCATGATGTGATGGCAGGCGGTTCGCATGTCTTGCCGGAGGTCGTGATGCAGGACCGCACTGATCTTCCCCTCGCGCAGCAGGTGAACGTTGTCCCTGTCGAGGTCGTGTCCGATGAAGCACTCCGGCATCTGGCCTATCGACTGCAGCGCGCGAAGTATCGCGACGTTGCCGCCGCCCATCGAATAGACGGCTGCGATTTTCTTCCTTCGGCCTACGGCGCGTTTTACGCGTTCTTCTGTTTGCGTGTCGAGACCGTGCCCGCCGCTAGCATCGACGAGTTTCAACTTCGGAAAGCGTCGGCGTAATTCCTCGCGAAAACTGACTTCACGCTCTTCCTCGCCTTTGAAGCGTTCGTTGCTCATCGTAACGAGAACGTTGCCCTCCGGGTGCACGAGCCATTGGCCAATGAGATACGCCGCCGTCGCCCCTGCCATCCGGTTGTCGAGTCCCGCATAGGCGATTCGCCCGGACTGTGGAATGTCAGTGAAGATGGTAATGACGGGGGTGCCGCGCTGCTGCAGTTCCGCGATAGCGTGCGAAATCTCGGGGACATCCCGCGCCTTCAGGAATATCCCGTGGCTGCCTCTGCGGCCGATCGCTTTCAAAGCATCGATGACCTCGGTGGTCGTCATGGTGTCGCGCATCAGAAAGCGCGGCCTGAACACCGCGGGATGCAGACCCGGCAGCTCCGACTCCAGCGCTTCGCGTATCTCGTCGGAAAACCTGGGCGGCGCCTCGACAACGACATCGACAACCAGCTTGCGTCCGCTGGTTGCCAACTGGAACTGCTGTTTCTCCAGTTCCTTGATCGCGTGTTCGACGCGCTGACGCGTGTGCTCGCGAACATGTTTCCGCCCGTTCAGCACCCGGTCGACCGTGGCTAGCCCAAGGCCTGCCTGGAGGGCGATTTCCTTCATCAGAAATCGATGAGCCACGGTTGGCGCCTCCCTGATTGATGTGTTTTTGAGGTGTTTATGGTACCGCAAGCGCCCGCTGGAGGACTATTGTCGATACCAGATAAGGAGGAGGCGCCATGAACAGCACCGACGAGCGCAACGATGCGCCGGCACGCCGTGGGTATCGCGAGCAGGATTGTTCGCTGCGGGACTTTGTCGCCGTGCTGAAGGCCCGGCCGGAAGACGGCGATCTGAAGTTCGCCGCCGACATATGCGAGCACGTTCCGATCTACGACTGCCGCGAGCCTCGCAATGACCTGGAAGACCCGTTGTGTCGCGCTGACCTGCAAGCGGAGTGGGCAAACGTATTCAATCGTGGGGCGGGCGTGCTGGTGCTGAAGCGGGTCTATGCCGACACCACGCCCGTTGATGACGCTACAAAAGTCTTCGAATCGATCATCCGCGAAGAGCGCGAAGCGGGTGCCGCGGCCGCTGACCACTTTGCGAAAGCGGGAGCAAATGACCGGATCTGGAACGCGCAGGAGAAGCTGTGTCTGCGTGCTCCATCGGTGTTTGCCCGCTACTATTCGAGCGCGGCGATTCTCGCCGTGGCCGAGGCGTGGCTCGGTCCTCGCTTTCAGGTCACGTCGCAGGTCAATGTCGTGCGTCCCGGCGGCGAGGCGCAGCAGGCCCATCGGGACTACCATCTCGGCTTTCAGACCGTAGCGGAAGCCGAACGTTACCCAGCCCATGTGCACGCGATGTCGGCCTTTCTCACGCTGCAAGGCGCGATCGCCCATAGCGACATGCCGGTGGAAAGCGGGCCAACCAAGCTTCTGCCGTTCTCGCAACGATATGCCGAAGGCTATCTTGCGTGGCGTCGCCAGGACTTCCGCGATTACTTCGAGACGCACTTCGTGCAATTGCCGCTCGCGAAAGGCGATGCGCTTTTCTTCAATCCGGCGCTCTTTCACGCAGCCGGTTCAAACCGGACGGCGTCGGTGCAGCGGATGGCGAACCTGTTGCAGATTTCATCGGCCTATGGCCGTGCAATGGAGTCGCTGAATCGCGCGAGGATGTGCGAGGCGCTGTACCCGGTCCTGCTGGAGTGCCTCGGGACATCGAGCATGACAAGAGCTGAAGCCGATGCCGTGGTTGCTTCGTGCGCGGAGGGCTACCCCTTTCCGACGAACCTCGACCGGGACCCACCGCTCGGCGGCCTTGCGCCGGAGAGCCAACAGGGCTTGTTCTCCCGCGCACTCGATGAATCGTGGACCGTTGACAGATTTCGCGCGGCAATCCGCGAACAGGTTTTGCGCCGCGAAGCCTAGACGCCGCGAGCAGGCCGTCGCCTGACGGTTCGGTTCCAATGGGCGGAAAAGAGGTTCATCACCGGACCAGGTTCGAGACGGTTCGAGAGATTCGACACAGCCGCTGGGATCATCGACAATCGGCAAACAAACACCGGATCGCGATCCTCATCGAGAGAACGGTCAATTGCCCGTCAGCTTCTTTGACGACCTCGAACGGGATACGGGTTGGGACCGACGCGCGCCCACGCCGCCAGTCCAACTGCCCGGCGTGGGCGCACACGAACGCGTGGGCTGTTACTGCGCGACCGGTTGAGTCACGTCGGTGCCGAACCAATGAAGGGATATCTTTTTCAGCGTACCGTCCTGCTTCAGCTCGGTCAGCGCATCATTGATCGCTTTCGCAAACTTGGGATTGTTCTGGCGGAACGGGATGCCCATTTCCTGATCCGCTCCCTTGAGCACTGCGCCCGGACGAAGCGGCAGTTGTGAGGTCTTGATCATATACGGCAACATCAGCCGGTCGTCGATCGTCGCATCAATACGTTTGCTTGAGAGATCACGCAGCTTTTCCGGCGCACCGGGGTAGGTCTGCACGTTGATGCCCGGCACGGCTCGTGCCATCTGGTCATAGTTGGTGCCGAGCGTCACGCCCAGCTTCTTGTCGCCCTTGAATTCATCTAGCGACTTGAACTCGCGCTTGTCGTCTGCCCGCTGGATCAATTGCGCAGCCGAGTACGTGTACGGCTGGCTGAAGTCGAGAGACTGCTTGCGTTGCGGCGTGATGGTGACCTGGTTGACGATCACGTCGAATTTTCCGGCCTGAAGCGCCGCGATGATGCCGCTCCACTCAGTGGGAATGAATTGCGGCTTGACGCCGAGCTTGGCCGCCACAGCCTTCGCGACGTCGACGTCGAAACCTTCGAGTTCACCCGCGGTATTGCGGGAATCGAATGGAGGATAGGTGCCCTCCAGGCCAATCCTGAGTACTCCAGCCTGCTTGACGCTGTCCAGCAGATCTTCAGCATGCGCGGCAACAGAAGTCAAGCCAATGGCCGATAAGGCAAACACGTTCGCGAGCAGGAGCTTCGACAATTTCATTTGATGTCTCCTCTTTGATTGAGTGTCGGGCTGCGCAACTATTCCACCGCCCGGGAAGGGATTCCGGCCGTTCTTGCAGGTTGCTTATTCCGGCAAGAAGTCTCCCATGAGGATCAGCAACCCAGGCGGTGCTTTGCGAAAAAGACTACGCTTCGCAGGCGTCATCCTAGCACTCGCGGTGTCATCTGAAGACGGTTTCAAAAAATCGCAGCTACCGGCACTGGACGTGGCACTGGCGCCTACCTGCTCACGTTTTGACCGGTTCCGCGAAAACCATTCCACAAACGCTTCTTTGCTCTTCGCCGCGTCGACGGCTAGATTCAATAAGGATGAATCGAATCGATGGAGGCCGCATGATGGCAAATTCAGCGCTGGCTATCTGGGACGGACTTCGGCACACCCGTACTTTTCTTGTGGACCGGATAACGCGAGGACGCGCCCCGTCCGCGCGCGCGCCGCAAGCCGGGCCGCCGCCACAATCCGCATGCAATTCGCCCGACAGGCTTGAACGCATTGCGGCCTACGCGCAATCCGGCTACTTTCATACGGAATACACCGCCGGCATGTTCGTCGTGCCGCTCGATATTCCGTCCGACTGACGCTGGTGATGGGTGGTGGGGCGGCCACGCAAGCACGCAGTCGTTCCGACGCGCGCACGCCACGCCCGAGCGAAGAACCCGATGCCGCCACGCGTCGCGTGCCGCGGCTGTGGGCAATGGAGATTCCGATGACCGAACCCCAAGAGCAGAAACACGAGCCCACGCGTGTTGCGTGGATAGCCGGTGTCGGCGCGAGCGCCGGACTGGGCGCGGCGCTCGCGCGACGCTTCGCGCGCGAGGGCCTGACCGTTGCCGTGACCGGCCGTTCGCGCGAGCGGCTCGACGCGCTGGCCGACGAAATTCGCGGCGCTGGCGGCAACGTGATCGCATTGCCCGGCGATGTCACCAGTGAAAGCGATCTCGCCGCGATCACGCGGCAGTTGGCCAGCATAGGCACACTCGAAGTTGCCGTTTTCAATGCCGCCGCCGCGACTCGCGCGGCGACGCTCGAACTGACCGCCGAGCAGTTTGAAGCCGCGTGGCGTGTCACGACGCTCGGCGGTTTCCTGTTCGCCCGGGCGGCGTTGCAGCCGCTGCTGGCGAGCGGGCGCGGCTCGTTGTTCTTCACCGGCGCCACGGCGTCGCTGCGGGGGCGTCCGCCTTTTGCAGCATTCGCGTCGGCGAAAGCCGGCTTGCGTTCTCTCACGCAGAGCCTCGCGCGCGAATTCGGGCCGCGCAATATCCACGTTGCGCATGTCGTGGTCGACGGCGGGATCGACGGGGAGCGTCTGCGCACGTCCGCGCCGCAACGTGTTGCCGAGCGTGGACCAGACGGCCTGCTGAATCCCGACGATATCGCCGACGCTTATTGGTTTCTGCATCGGCAGGGCCGTAGTGCATGGTCGCAGGAAATCGATCTGCGCCCCTTCAATGAATCGTTTTAACGTGATGAGGACTTGAACATGAGCGATGTCGTCATCGATACACCTGCAACGGCCACGGCGGTCGAAGCCGAACTGAATTACCTTGAATTTACCGGCGAGAAGCCCGTCTCTTACCAGTACGAACCGCCGCCGGGCGTGCCGAAACGCAGCGGGGTGTACCGGCCGCATCGCGTGAAGATTTCGAATGCGCGCGTGGCGCCGCCGCCTGGCCGCTTGTCGCTCGATCGCAACGGCTTTGAACTGCATCGGCATGCGAGTGCGCTCAGCGATTTCTCGCACCCGGCGCAGATCGAAGCCGTCTACTACCCGGAGGCGGAAGCACTGCTCAAGCAGGCGACCGGAGCGAAGAGGGTGGTCGTGTTCGATCACACGCTGCGCGACGGCAAGCCTGAGCGCGGTGAAGGCGTGAGGGAGCCGGTCAAGTACATCCATAACGACCAGACGTTCGTGTCGGGGCCGCGCCGGGTGCGAGATCATCTGCCAGCGGGAGAAGCCGAGCGGTTGTTGCAAGGCCGCGTGGCGATCGTCAACCTGTGGCGGCCCATTGGCGAGACAGTGCAATCGTCGCCGCTGGCGTTATGCGACTCGCGCAGCATCGCGCTCAACGATCTGGTCGCCTCGGACCTCGTCTATCCGGACAAGGTTGGTGAGACCTACGCGCTCGTGTTCAACCCGCGGCACCACTGGTACTACTTTCCGCACATGACGCCGGACGAATTCCTGCTGCTGAAAATCTACGATTCGGCGGGCGATCCGATTGCACGGATGACAGCCCATTCCGCGTTTGACGATCCCACTTCCGCGCCGGACGCGCCAGCACGCCGAAGCATCGAATTGCGATCGCTGCTGTTTTTTTAAAGGTCCGCCTCTTCGTTATGCGCCCGACTGCTAAGCATAGCTAAAACGCTCGCTTATCCGCGCGAACCGGCATTGCTACGATGGCATATTCATCGTAGTTCACAGACCGGAATATCAAGCCGTGACACTTTCTCTCTTTCGCTTGCTCGCGCGCGCGATGCTGACTTCACTGCTCGTCGTCGGTGTTGCTCACGCGCAAACCGCTGCCAGTGCTTCGGCGCCGGTGAAACTGCGTATCGGCTATCAAAAGTCGTCGACGCTCATCACGATTCTGAGAGCACGTGGCTCGCTCGAGCAGGCACTAGCGCCGCTGGGCGTGAGCATTACGTGGAATGAGTTTGCAAGCGGCTTGCCGCTGACCGAAGCGCTCAATGCGGACGCAGTCGATTTCAGTGCCGATGTCGCCGATACGGTCCCGGTTTTTGCGCAGGCCGCTCACGCACGCTTCGTGTATGTCGCACAGGAAGCACCGTCGCCTGGCGCTCAGGCCATCATCGTGAAACGCGACGGACCGCTGCATACACTCGCAGACCTGAAAGGCCAGCGCATCGCCGTGACCAAGGCCGCAGGCAGTCACTATCTGCTGCTAGCCGCGCTCGCCAAAGCGGGGCTGACGCCGGCCGACGTGCGCATCAGCTATCTGACGCCTGCCGATGGACGGGCCGCATTCGAGCGCGGCAGCGTGGATGCGTGGATCACGTGGGACCCGTATGTCGCGGCGGTCGACCAGGCACCGCACGTGCGCATTCTGGCCAATGGCGAAGGGCTCGCTTCCTATCAACGGTACTACCTGGCGTCCAGCAACTTTGCCGCGGCCCACGTTGACGTGATCAATACCGTGTTCGCGCAGTTGACGGCGGCGGGCGTATGGGCTCGAGCCCATCCGGACGATGCGGCGAAGCTGCTGGGGCCGATTTGGGGATTGGACGCGGCGACGATCGAGCGCGCAAATGGACGCCGCAGTTATGTCGTGCGCGCGGTGGACGCGCAGAATTTCGGTGAGCAGCAAAAGATTGCCGATACGTTCTATCGCGCGGGTCTTTTGCCGGCGCCGGTCGATACAGGCTCGGCGCAACGCTGGAACTTCAGCACGAAGCGGGCTCAAGCCGTGCTCACGTCGACTAGCGCTTCTGGCGGATAGGACGGTGGCAGCAGGCTAGTCATCGGGCGCGGTCCGATCTTCAAAAATAGGCAATGGGCACCGAGATGCCGCCGCGTTGATGCCCAATGATCGACGAAAGCAGCAGCGTGCATGCCGGCGCGCTGCCACGCCACCCGCGCCGCCGCCTGGCAATCAACTACCGATCGAAACATACAACAACACCATCGGCGCCTTCGATCCACCCGGGGTCGGCGCGCGCAGCGGCACGCCATAAGTGCAGCGAAAGTCGACGAATCGCGACCACTGAAACCGCACGCCCGCGCCGACGCTGGCGAGTGAACCGCTACTGGTTTCCGCGGGCTGATCGATGCGATTCCACACATGCCCGGCATCGAAAAAAACAAAAGCTTGAACGATCGCGCTGCTTGCGCCGAACGGCAGTCCGGGCGCGCGCAATTCGGTCTGCACGTTCCAGCCGCGATCGCCGAGCGCGACGTACGGGGTGTACCCTCGCACGCTGGACTCTCCGCCGAGTCCCATTTCTTCGCTGGGCAACAACGTGTTCGGTGTCCACTGGAATGCGCCGCTTGCGCTCAGCGTGACGCCAGCGCCGAGCGCGAACGTGCGCAGCGCGGACAGTTGCAGATACATGTAGCGAGGGGTCGCGCCTTGTCGCGCGGCGTTGAACGCGGCGTCGTCGTTCGCGCTATCCAGTGCCCCCGGACTGCCGACGAGCGTCGCCGATGCGTGCGCGGCTCCCACATCGGTCGGCTTGCTGATGTCGTAGGTCAACAGGAATTGATGCACGTGGGTGTTCGAGTTGAACACCTGAAAGCCGCCGAATTCCAGATCGTTGTTGCTGCGCTTGAAGTCGTAGCCGAACTGGATCTGCTGCGCCGTGTCGGTCGTGCCCGGCAGACGCCAGTCGTAGCGCACACTCATCTGCGCGGAGATACCGGTCTGCCCATAGCTCTCGGGCAGCCGTGGCGTGCTTTGCGCATAGACCCCGAACAGTTCGATGCTGTCGCCCCACGGCAATGGCGCGACGTAGTTCAGCGCATGCGCGGTGAAGCGCGCGCGATCAGGCCGCCCTTCGATGTCCGGATTGCCGCTGAAGAAGTCGTTGCTCGCGGTGAATTGATAGGCAATCTGCTGGTCGAGCCCGAACAGGTTGCCGTAGCCGATGCCCGCGAAGAAGCGATCGCGGCCGAGATCGGGCACGCCGGCGTTGTCGTAACCCGCGTTCACGCGCAGCGGCAGGCGATCTTCCGTCTGCAGGATCACGTCAGTCGAGTTCGCCGCATCGCCGGGTGTAAAGACCGCGTCCACCCGCCGATACGGGTTCGCGTTGAGCACGGTCAGTCCCGCCGACACCTCCGACTGCAGGATCGCGCCGCCGGGTTCGAGCGGCATTTCGCGTTCGAGCAACGCGTCGGAAAAGTAGCGGTTGCCGCGAGCGCGAACCTGGCCCAGCCGGAATTCGGCGACGGCGATATGCACCACGCCCGCGCTCACGTCCTGCTCGGGCACGTAGACATCCACCAGCGGTTTGCCCGCCGCGCGATAACGCTCGACTACCGCGCGGCGGATCTCGGCAAGGCGCGCGAAGCTCAGCGGCTTGCCGAGATCGGCCTCGAAGGCGTTTAGAAATTGGGCGTCGAGTACCGGCAGATCGTTGGCGGCGATGCGTTGCGACGGCGCCAGCGCTGCTGGCGCATTGGTACCCGCGGGTTCAAAGATCAACCCTTCGAGCCTGCTAACGGCGATCTGCGCGGCTTCCGTGTCGGCTTCGGGAGACTGCTGGGGCGGCGCGCGGCGCGGCGTCGGCGGGGCAGGCTGCGGCGCGAGGTCCCGCCACGCCTGCGCCGATGCCGGAGAACACTGAACGGCGGCTGCAATACCTAGCGCGATCAGTGGACGATGCAGAGGCACGAACACGCGTCGCGTTACGCGCGCCGGTTCGGCGGCGGACGACCCGACTCGCCTAGTGCGCAAGCTGCCAGCGCAGTACGGGGTGGGTGGCGCCGGCCGGCATCGCCCATACGCCATTCGGACCCAGGTCGTAGCCGGCAAAGCTCGCGGGGTTGCTCATCTGCGCGGTGGTGAGCCCGTTCGACAGCGGCAGCGTCCCGCCGCTCAAAGGCTGCCCCGTCGTTTGCGTGTTCCAGTAGACATCCGGCGCGAGGGTGCCGGAACCAAAGGCGATCACGCCGTGGGTCGCCATCAGGCGAGTCTGAACCGCACCCGTGGCGAACGACTGGCTGATCTTTCCATCGTTGATGCCGGCCAGCCCGCCGCCGAAGCCCGTCGAATAGGTCGGGCTGACGCTGCCCGTCGCATACGACTGCATGATCGAACCCAGGTTGTAGCCCACGAGCCCGCCGTTCGCGTCGGAACCCGAGACTGTGGCGCTGCTCCACGAGCGCTCGACGGTGTTCTCGTTTCGCCCCACCAGGCCGCCGAACGTGGTGCCTTCCTGCGTCGCTTCCGCGGCCACGCCTGTCGTGTGCGCGGAGGTGATCAAGCCCTGGTTGACGCCGGCCAGAATGCCGCTGCCCAGAAAGCTCGTGCTGACCGAGCCATTCTCAACGCCCACATCACGCAGCACGCCCGCCTGTCCAACCACACCGAACAAGCCGGCCGAGTAGTCGTGACTGAAATCGGCGATCTGGATCGTGGCGTTAAGCACGCTATGCCACATGCCGTCGAACTGGCCCGTGAAGGGCGTCGCGTGATTGCCGATCGGCGTGAGCGCGACACCCGCCGCGTCGACATCCTTGCCGAGCGCGTAGTTGCCCGCCAGGTCCTGCGAAATGTTTTCCAGGTCGGTGACGTTGTTGATCAGCTTGTACGCGGTGATCTGCGTGATCTGGCCACTGCCCGGCGCGCGGGTCCACGCCGAATTGGCAAGCAGCGTGCCCGCGCTGTAGGTCCCGTTCATGTCGTATAGCGCATCGACGATCCCGGTGCTGCGCGACCAGTCAACGACGCCGTGGTTGACGACGCCGCCGCCGTTGTCGAGGCTCGCGGCGTCCGCGCGCAACGTCAGATTGCCGCTGCCCTGATTGCCGATGGTTGCGCCTTGTCTGACTGTCAGCGTGTGATAGGCCGCGAGTGTCAACGACGCGCTGCCTCGCCAGGTGATCCCCGAATTCACGTTGAGGTCGCCGCTATTGCCGCTCGCGCCCGTCGTTTGCACATCGACTGACGTGCCGTTGCCGAGGCTCGCCGAAAGCGCGCGTGCCGCCTTGCCGTCGACCGTGAACCCCGCTGTCGAGATGTTCCATTGGCCGGCCTTCACCGACGTGCCGCCTCTGGGGAAGGTCACGGTGTCCGCGCTCATGTCGACGGTGCCGCCGGTCGCCTCGATCGAACCGCCGGGCCGTACCAGACCATGGCCGGCGACCAGCCAGACGTGACCGTCGCGCGTGGCCGTGCCGGTTGCGCGGATGGCTTCGTGATTGCCGGCGAGCGCGTAGATGTTGCCGTCCATCGCTTGCAGATTGACCTGCGCGGCCCGAATCATGCCGCTATTCGACAGCAACCCGCCCGTGCCCGCCCGAACGAACACCTGCTTGCCCGACGAGGAATCCTGCAGCAGCACCTGCTGCGCGACGGCCAGTTCCGCCGTGCCGTTGGGCGCACGGACGGTGCCCGCGTTGGTCACGTCGCTTCGCGCGATGAGGAAGACGTCGCCCCCGCTCGACGCGATGGTGCCGAGATTGACGATGCCCGCGCTCGAGTTGCCGGACAGTGTCAGAGGTCCGCCGTTCATGAAGGCGGTGGTGCTGTCCACGTCGAGTGTCGATGCGACGAAGCGTCCATTGGTGGAAATCACGCCCTTCGGTCCGACCAGGACGCCTTGCGGGTTGATCAGGTAGACGCTGCCGCTGGCGGTGAGGGTGCCGAGAATCGCCGAGGGCGAGCCGCCCGTCACGCGATTGAGCGTGGCGCCATTGGCGTTAGCGAAGACGACGTGATTGTTGCCGCCGATCGAAAAGCTGTCCCAGTCGACCACGCCGCGGCCGGAGCTCTGGTTGATCGTCAAGGTGGCGCCGCTGCCGCCGATCGACCCTGTTCCGCCGACGAAGTGTCCACCGGCCGGCAACGGTCCGGCCGCTCGCGCATGCAGTGGCGTGACGCAGCAAAGGACGGCGGCGGCAACGGGAAGCAGCGCGACGAGCGCGTTGCGGCGACGTACATCAGGTCCAGCATCTGATACCGGCGAAACATGGTTCATCACGTCTCCTTGTCGCCTGTAGATCGCGTCGCTTGCCACGCTGGACGTGCAAAGCGCGGCGCTTCCTGCTTCCCGCTCACGTTGCTCCAACCGGCTGCACGTTCACGGGATTATCTACGACCAA
This sequence comes from Paraburkholderia panacisoli, assembly GCF_008369935.1. Lineage (GTDB taxonomy): Bacteria > Pseudomonadota > Gammaproteobacteria > Burkholderiales > Burkholderiaceae > Paraburkholderia > Paraburkholderia panacisoli. Next base: position 86,358 of record NZ_VTUZ01000033.1, read on the forward strand.
TCCGGACATCACAGGGTGTGATGCGGATCCAATACCAACGTTTTCGGCCTAAACATCTGCGGAATAGGACATGAGCCGGCATCGTTGCCGGACCTTGGGGAAAGCCCGCAGCCGTTCGGTGATTGCGGACATCGCCGTTCACGGGACGCAGCGTAGCATTTGCGGAGCCGATGTTGACGGAGCCTGTCATATCGGCACAGACATAAAGTTGTCCGCAAGTTTGTCGATAGCACGACAGAGAGCATGCCGCGTGCGCTGACCTGGCACGCCGCAGGACAAACAGTCACACAAGACTGCTACAGAACAAGCGAGAGGGCCGATGACTGGTGTCTATAACCCGCTGCTGGTCTGCCTGTCGCTGGTAGTCGCATTCCTCGCGTCCTGTACGGCCGTGGAACTGTCCGCCGGACTGAATGCGCTCGCGAGCGCGAAACGGCGGCCGCTTTGGCTTGCCGGCGGCGCCCGAGGCGTCGTCCGCCGAAGCGCTTGCCGCTGGTGCGCTGCGGCGGCTGAGCGAGGAGATCGTCGTCGATGGCTTGCCGCTGCGGGTGAGTGCAAGCATCGGCATCGCGTTTCACCCTCGCGACGGCGGCAATGCCGACGAACTGCTGCATAGCGCGGACGCGGCGATGTACGCGGCCAAGCAAAGTGGGCGCAACACGTTCTGCGTGTTCGAGGCGCAGATGAACCAGAGCGCGCTCAAGTCGCTGATCCTGCAACGCGACCTGCATCGGGCGTTGAGCGACGGCGAACTCAGCATGTCGTTCCAGCCGAAGTTCAGCGTCGCATCGCAATCAGTGACCGGTGTCGAGGCGCTGATCCGCTGGCGTCATCCCGAACTCGGCGAGATTGCTCCGCTCGAATTCATCCCTCTCGCGGAACGGCCGTTGCCTGCGTCGGAGTTTCTGGCGTTTCTGCGTTGCTCCGCGGACCGGATCGTGGGCGCCGGGAGTGCCTGCGCAGCGCCCGCGGGATGACGAGCGCGCCGCCAGAACAATCGGATGGGGGTTCGAATTACTTCAATCCGCCCAATGACCGATGCGCACCGGCATGCGTATTCGTGGTTTGCCGGCCGCGAGCCATCAGCATCAACATCAGCGCGGAGAACGCGGCAGGCACCGCGACCGCCATGAACAGATCGGCATTGGGCCAGTTCATCCGGATCAACTCGCCGCCGATCACCGGCCCCACGATGGAGCCGATGCGCCCGATGCCCAGGCTCCAGCCGATGCCGGTGGAGCGCAGCGAAGTGGGATAGTAGGTGGCCGCGAGCGCATTGACCGCCGGTTGCGCGCCGATGATCGACAAGCCCGTCACACCCACGACGGCGATCAGCACCCCCAGCGGAAGCCCCGGCCGGCCGATGGTCGCGATGGACACCGCGGCCAGCAGGAACGCAGGGATGAGAACCTTGAAGAAGCCGACACGATCGATGATCGGCCCCATCACCACCGTGCCGGCCACACCGCCTAGCTGAAGCGCGGTGCCCACCAGGATCGCCGTCGAAGTCGACAGGCCTGCGCTCCTGGCGATCGTCGGCAGCCAGTTGGACAGGAAGTACAGATTCAGCAGATTCATGAAGTTGACGGCCCACAACAGCAACGTGGTCTTCGCACGTCCCGCGTGGAACAGCTCGACGACGGGTGCCTGGTTCGGGCGCGACTCAGGCACTACGTAGCGCGTATCTCGCGTCACGGTCATGGCCGGATCGATGCGGAGCAACGTTGCTGCCACGCGTTCGAGTCGCACGCCGCGCACCACTGAGAACACCATGGATTCCGGCAGATACAGGAACATCAGAATCGCAAGCACGAGCGGCACGATGCCGCCGACGATGAACACCGACTGCCATCCCCACAACGGAATCAGGTTCGCGGCGATCAGTCCGCCCAGCACTGCGCCGAGAGTAAAGCCGCATGACACCCACATCATCAGCGTGACGCGCTTGCGCTTCGGGCTGAATTCGCCGGCGAGCGCCATTGCATTGGGCATGATGGCGCCAAGGCCCAGCCCGGTGACGAAGCGGATGATCAGCAATTCAGTCATCGTGCTCACCTGCGATGTCGCGAGCATGCAGACCGAAAACGCGAGCGTCGCGCCGATCAACACCGGACGCCGTCCCACCTTGTCTGCGACGACGCTCAAGGCCAGTGAGCCGAACAGCATGCCCAGCAGACCGGCGCCAAATACCGGCCCGAACGCGGCCTTGTTCACGCCCCACGACTGGATGATGGCGGGCGCGACGAAGCCCATCGATTGAACGTCGAACCCGTCAATGACCACCGTCAGGCCGAGCAGTATCAGAAGCCCGATCTGAAAGCGGCTCACACGGTTCGCATCGATAAAGGCGGGGAGGTCTATGGCCTCTCGCTGAGTGTCCATTGCTGCGTCTCCTGAGAATGCATATTGGAACTGTCGAAGCGGGCCTCGCGGCTGCTTCAATTCTGCGGTGGTCTCTCACTGTTTGACAGGCACCTCGCGCACACGCGAAGAGCCAGGTTGTTGCCACGTACTCTAAGAGAGGATCGCGTTTGTCAGGAAGCTGTCCGGCGGCATTTCATTTATGCCGCCACGGCACAAATGCGCGTATGGTGACGGTGAACGTTTCTCGTGCGGGAAACGGGACGGCAAGCCGCACGGACGGGCGTGTCTGTCGATCGGTGACAAGAGGGGACGCAACGCATGAAGAATTCAGGCCTGGACCAGCTGCATGCGATCGAGTTGTTCTGTGCCGCAGCGAAAGCTCAGAGTTTCACTGCGGGCGCGACGGCGTTGGGAGTGACACCTTCCGCTATCAGCAAAGCCGTGCAGCGGCTCGAAAACCGGCTGGGACTCAAGCTCTTTCAGCGCACGACCCGTGCGATTCGCCTGACCGAAGACGGTCTCGCCTACTACAAGACCTGCCAGGCGGCGTTGGAGAGCATTCAACAGGCGGAACGGGTGCTGACGCGGCATGGAATGCCGCGCGGGGAATTGCGGATCAGTCTGCCATACAGCTACGGCATCAAACGGGTGATTCCGTTGATACCGAAGTACGTCAAGCGCTACCTGGGGCAGGTGAACGTCGTCGTCTCGCTCAGCAATGCGCTGGCGGATTTCGTCACGCAGAACTTCGACCTCGCGATCCGGTTGGGACACGTCGCCGATTCACGACTTGTCGCGCGGACGTTGCACGAGGCGCGCTATCGTGTAGTCGCCTCGCCGGCCTATTTGCGCGGGCGCGACGTACCCATGCGGCCGGAGCAATTGCGCGACTACGATTGCCTCGGTCTGCTCATGCCCGACACCGGACGCGTGCTGTCGTGGACTTTTTCCGCAAACGCAGGCGCTGCGTATGAAGTTCCGATCCGGCCGAAGATCGCATTCGATCACCCGCTGGCGACACTGGCCGGTGTGCTGAACGACGGGGGCTTCGCGCAACTGCTCGATTTCACGGTCGACGACGAACTACGCAGCGGGCGTCTCGTCGAAGTGTTGACTGATTGTGGGCCGCCACCGCAGGCGGTGTCGGTCGTCTATCCGAGCAATCGACATACGTCGACGAAGGTGCGGACGTTTGTGGATTTTCTGGTGGAGGCGGGCGGCGCGGGGCAGGGTTGAAACGGAAGTCACCGCGATGGCGCAAACGCAACCTCAACCCTGTAGAACGCCTGAAAAAGTGCCGGACAGACGTTCGCCTCATACGCAGCCCGTCACTGCGACGATCAGCCAAGCCGATACACCTTACTCACGGTGCCTCGGAACAACGCTTCGCGCTCATCGGGACTCGCCTGCGCAGTCAGGCGTTTGAACGCATTCCAGCCGTTGCTGTACGGGTATGAGCCCTTGTCGACCGGGAAATTGCTCTCGAACATGCAACGGCCGGCGCCGAACATTTCGATGCAACTGTGCATCCACGGTTTCCAGGCCTCGGCGAGTTGGACGGACGAGGGCGGTAGTTCACCCTTCTCGAAGTCGAAGCCGTTGATTCGCATCCCCAACCCACCGACCTTCACATACACATTAGGCAACTGCGCCAACTCGCTCATGGATCGTGACCAGCTTTCGAATACTTCCTTGTGTTGATCCGCGTAGCTGGCGATACGCACGACGCCGCCGCAGTGATTGATGATGACGGGTGTGTCCGGGTAAGCCTTGGCAAGATCGAACAGCTCCGGGAGTTGCGGGAAGAAAAGCCAGGCGTCGTAAGAAAGACCCAGCGGCCCCAACTGCGCCACACCCGCGCGATAGTTCCGATCGAGCAGCAATCCGCGCGGCGCGGCCGAGACCGGATTCACGAGGGTCTGGTCAGCGTCCCAGGTCACGAGATGCCGCACGCCGCGGAACCGGCCCTGTCCGGCCTGGAGATGCGTTTCGAGGACAGCGCGCGCCGCCGCACCGCGACGAAGGTCCGCATAGCCGACAATGCCCTTTGCGACCTGCGGCTTATCGCGCTGTATCGGCGCCGTCGCACCGGCAACATATTCAACTTCACCGACCGGCCGCAATTCGTCAGGCCCTGACTGCCGGTAACGGGTCAGTGCCTGCATATAGACCGACGCCGTGATGTTATGTCCGGAGTGTGCGTCGCGAAGATATTCGTCGAGCAGATAGGTCCAACCCGGCCGATCGTAGAAGTGATGATGGGCGTCGATGATCGGAATCTCCGGTTCAAGCGCGGCTTCGGTCCCGGAGGCGAGCCAGTCGGAGCGAACGGGCAGATAGTTGCTGGTCGGATTCATGGGACGCGCTTCTTCCTTGGCGAATGCCTGCGTGGCGGTGATGGCGGGAATGGCGATCGACGCTGCGGCGGCGCGCAGAAGCTGGCGGCGCATCGGCGAATGAATCGGTCCTGTCATTTTGCCCCCCGATTGAAGGCGTAAAGGGAGAGCGTCAACAGCGTCGTGATGACGAGCACGACAGCCAGACCGAACATACCGGCAGTGTATGTACCGAAGCTGTCCTTCAGGTGGCCGACGAGATAGGGGCCGGCGAACCCGCCAAGTGCCCCGATCGAATTGATCAATGCCAGTCCGCCAGCGGCTGCCTGGCCGGAGAGGAAGCGGGCGGGCAGCGTATAGAAAATCGTGCGTCCCGCAATCGTGCCGATCAGTGCCAGCGTAATGCCGACCATCGCGGGCAATAGTTGATTGAAGTACGTTGAAGCACCGAGCGCGACAGCGCCAATCAGAAGGCCTGCGGCGAGGTTTGCAATGGGTCCGCCGCGACGATCGACACGTCTGGCCCACCAGAGCAGGGCGATAGTGGCGAAGAAGTACGGCACCGCAGACATCCAGCCGGTCTGCATCACGCTCATGCCGTGGGCTTTGAGCATCTGGGGCAACCAGATGCCGATACCGTAAGAGCCCATCGTGAAGCCAAACGAGATCATCGCCAGAAGATACACACGGACGTCCTTGAGCACGGCACCAAAATGTTTCTCTTTCTGACTCGACGAATTCTCGCGGTCGAACGCGCCCTGCAGGGCCTGACGCTCGACTGGCGACAACCAGCTGGCGTCGGCGGGCTTATCTGCAAGCATCCGGAGCACGAGGTAGCCGATCACGCACGCTGGCAACCCCTGGATGATGAACATCCATCTCCAGCCCGCTAATCCGAATGTGCCATCGAGTTGGAGCAGCCACGTGGAAAACGGGCCACCGATCAAAGAAGACAGCGGCGTCGAGACGGTGAACCACGCAAGCACGCGAGTGCGATATTGAGCTGGGAACCAGAGGGCGAGGAAAAAGATCACGCCGGGAAAGAAACCGGCTTCGGCGATGCCTAGCAGGAGCCGGATCGCATAGAAGCTGTTAGGTCCGACGGCAGCCGCAGTCAACGCAGCCATCATGCCCCACGAAATCATGATCCGCGCGAGCCACCGTCGCGCGCCGAAGCGGTAAAGCGCAAGATTGCTCGGCACTTCGAACACGCAATATCCCGCGAACATGATGCCGGCGCCCCAACCAAACTGGGTCGCGGTCAATCCGAGGTCATGGTTCATCGTCAATGCGGCAAAGCCGACGCTGGTGCGATCCAGGTAGTTGAAGAAATATGCAAGGGCAAGCAGCGGAATGAAGCGCCACGCCGCTTTTCGCACCGCCTGCTGTTCGAGGCTGGAATCGGCAGACCTATCGGCCGTCATTCCCGGGGAAATGGATGTCATTGTCGTCTCCAAACATGGGCTGACCGAACCGGCGCTCGCCGATCGGTTCAGCGTTTTTCGCATTGCGTTCCGGCGTCAGGCGCTCGCAAGCTCATTGGCCGAAGGACTCGACTGACCGCCCGACTGCCGGTTCTGGCATCTGACGACGCCGGCATCGATCAACTGCGAGAGTTCGTCATGGGTGTAGCCGAGCTGCGAAAGCAGCTCCTGCGTGTTCTGCCCGAGTGCGGGCGGTGCCGCGCGCAGACGTAACCGCTCGCCGTCTAGCGTCAGAGGGAGCAATGCGGTGCGCGTGGAGACCGGCTGACCCGCGCCACTGGCATCGGGCGGCAAGGTCACGTCGGCCAGCCCGCCGGTAGCGAGCAGGTGCGGATCGTCAAACAGATCTTGCGGCCTGGTGATCGGCGCGTACGGCAAGCCGATGCGTTCGAAGGTCGCGCTGATTTCCGCCGCGGTGAACGCTTCCATGTGCTGGCGCAGTTGCGGCAGAAGCCAGTCGCGCGCCTGGACTCGCTGGTTGTTGGTGGCAATGCGCTCATCCGACTTCAGCCCGGTCAGACCGAACGCGTCACAGAACAAGGCCCACTGCGTGTCCGACACAACCGCCAGGAAAATCTGTTCGCCGTTCTTGACGGAGAAGACGTCGTACACGGCCCATGCGGAGATGCGGCTTGGCATCGGTGCTGCAGCCTTACCCGTCACGGCGTACTGCATCATGTGCTGTGCTACGAGGAACACGTTGTTTTCAAACAGTGCACTCTGGACTTCCTGACCTTTGCCCGTGCGCTCGCGCTGGGCCAGTGCGGCCATCGCGCCGATGGCGCCGAACATGCCGCCCATGATGTCGTTGACGCTGGTGCCGGCTCGCAGCGGCCGTCCTTCTGGCCCTGTCATATAGGCGAGGCCGCCCATCATCTGCACCACTTCATCCAGCGCGGTCCGATGGTCATAAGGGCCCGGAAGAAATCCCTTGTGGGAGACATACACGAGACGAGGGTTGAGCTTCGACAGCGCCGCGTATCCCAGCCCGAGCTTGTCCATCGTTCCGCTCTTGAAGTTCTCGCTGAAAATGTCAGCGCCGGCGAGCAGCTTGTGAACGATCTCGATACCGCGAGGATCTTTCACGTCGACGGCAATGCTTTTCTTGTTCCGGTTGAAGGTGCTAAAAAAGCCCGCGCCCGATCCACGCAGCGCTCGCGTGCTGTCGCCGGAAATCGGCTCGATCTTGATGACTTCAGCGCCGAGGTCTGCCAGCACCATGCCGCAGGTCGGCCCCATGACCATGTGCGTCATTTCGATCACACGCACGCCGCTGTACGGCAGGGCTTGATTCGACCGAACTTCACTCATTGCGCCACTCCCAATAAACACCCTTCCGGTTGCGGCGCACTCGGCGCACGCCCATCCGCATACCGGAACCCTTTTGGCAGACCGGCGTCCTGGACATGTCCGTACAGCGCTTCGCCCGGAAGCGCTTCGGCAAGAATCGCGCGTGCAGCGATGAGAGCGTCAATGTCGATGCCCGTGTCATAACCCATTGCTTCGAGCAGGAACGCGAGGTCTTCGGTAACGATGTTGCCGGTCGCGCCTGGCGCGTAAGGACAGCCGCCAAGACCCGCCTGGCTGGCGTCGATGGTCGTGACGCCTGCTTCGAGGGCCGCGACGACATTCGCCAGGCCCTGACCGCGCGTGTTGTGGAAGTGCGCGCCGCCTGCCTTGCTACCGAGTTCGGTCTGCAAACGACGGAACAGGCGGCGGACCTGGGTTGGGTTTGCATAGCCGCTGGTGTCGGACAGTCCAACTTCGTCCGCACCGGACTCGGCCATCGCCAGACACATGCGCATCGTCTGGTCGTCGCTGACCGTGCCCGCGATCGTGCACCCGAATGCGACGGAGACGCCCGCTTCGATCTGCACGCCGGGGAACTGCGCATTGCGCAAGGCAACGATCTCGCGCACTTCGTCGATCATCTGCGCGGTCGTCTTGCGGATGTTCGCCATCGAGTGCTCATCGGTCACCGATACCGGCAATGTGATCTTGTGCACGCCTGCTTCAAAGGCGCTTTGTGAACCACGCAGGTTCGGCGCGAGCACTGCCACGTGGAGACCGGGGATCGTCAATGCATGGGCTACCACCTCACGAATGTCGGCCATCTGCGGCAGCAGCTTTGCGGGCACGAAGGAGCCGACCTCGATCTCCTTCAGCCCCGCAGCGGCAAGAGCGGAAATCCAGCGAAGCTTGGCCGGCGTGGGCATGACGGTCTTGATGCTTTGAAGGCCGTCACGCGGGCCGACTTCACTGACAAGAACCTTGGGTGTTGGAGAAATATTCAAGGGGAACTCCTTCATGTGTTCTATCGGAGAGAATGATGTTCTGTCGAATAGAACTATAGAAGCAAAAATCGTTGAGTTAAAGTTGGGTAAACCCGTCTTTTGGAAGAATTTTAGAACTTGTGTTCTGCGTGATAGAACGGTACAGTCACCGCTAGGGAAACTTGATAGGGAAAATGGCCGTGGTCAGCGAGATGCAGGAATCGACGTCTTCGGAGTCGGCGCGGCCGAATGAGGGGTCTAGCGGCGTCGCGGTGCTCGATCGCGCGTTCGCGATTCTCAATGCATTCGGGCCGACCGACGATCACTTGTCGCTGGCTGAACTGTCGCGTCGTACCGATCTGTACAAGAGCACGGTGCTGCGCTTGCTGGGTGCCCTCGAACACGGCGGATTTATCCGCAAGCTGAGTGACGGGCAGTACGCAATCGGACCGCAACCACTGCGCCTCGCTGCGCTCTACCAGCGGTCGTTCCAGGTGGGGCCAGTGATCGAGCCGATCTTGCAGCAACTGAGTCGCGACCTCGGCGAAACTGCATCGCTGTATGTGCGGCAGGGCAGCCAGCGACTGGTGCTGTTTCGGGTCGAACCCGCTCGGGCCGTGCGTGTTTCCATCCGTATCGGCGAAGAATTTCCGATCGACAAGGGCGCGTCAGGCAAGGTGCTGCTGGCGTTTACGGAGACTCAGGACCCTCGCTGGGACGAGGTGCGCGAACGATTGTGGGCTGTGTCGCATGGCGAGCGCGATCCGGAAACAGCGTCGGTATCCGTGCCGATTTTCGGCGCGACGGGTGAACTGGTGGGAGCGCTCGCCCTGTCGGGGCCGAAGGCCAGATTTGACATGACGTCGACAATCACAGCCGCGCTGACCACTTTGCTCCAATGCGCAAAACGGGCGACCGTCGCGCTTGGCGGCATGGGCGCGCGATTCGATGCCAGCATCGCGAGCATCGTCGAGAAAGGATTCCCTGCGAATGGGAATCCGGATGCACAGAATCCAGCGTAAGAGTACGCGAACACGCCACCGCGCTCGCTTTCGGCGCTGAGCACGGCGCTTGCCTCACCACAGGCTGATAGCGGCACTCCAAACATGCACACGTTCGACCTGAAGTCCGGCGCACTCCGGCGCACAATGTAGCCTGCCGGGCGCATTGCTCGCGCCGCGTGCGAGTACCGCGAGCACAACGAGCCAGCAATATTCACTTAGCCCTTTGCAACAGGTCCGGCGCTAACCTATCTTGAATCACTGAGCCGAATTTGCCGGCCGGCTCATCACAAAGGCCAGCAAGGACTTCACCTTTCGAGTACCAACGGCAAGCGTCGAGAACCCCAATGCCCGCATCGCACTCGAAAAGCCAAGGCTCGCCACCCGTTGCGGCCGGTCCTCATAAGCGACTTTTTCAGGTTCAAAACAGCACGGAGGCGCGGCTATGACGACACCGCTGCATGGACAGATGATGGACGTGCCGCTGACGGTTTCTTCGTTGCTGGCTCATGCGTCACGCTACTTCGGCGCGACGGAGATCGTGTCGAAGCGCATCGAGGGCGACGTGCATCGCTACACGTATCGCGACTGCGAGAAGCGCGCGAAGCAACTCGCGCAGGCGCTGATCGCGCTGGGCGTCGAGCCGGGCGACCGGATCGGTACGCTCGCATGGAACGGCTACCGGCACCTGGAAACGTACTACGGCACGACCGGCTTCGGCGCCGTCTGCCACACGATCAACCCGCGTCTCTTTCCCGATCAGATCGCCTACATCGTCAATCACGCCGACGACAGCTACGTGTTGTTCGACATCACGTTCGCGTCGCTGGTCGACGTGCTCGCGCCGCAATGTCCGAACGTGCGCGGCTGGATTGCGATGACGGATGACATGCACATGCCGCCTATGTCGACGGCGGCATCGAGCTACGAAGCGCTGCTCGCAAAGCACGACGGCAACTTCGACTGGCCGCTGCTCGACGAGCGCAGCGCGTCGAATCTATGCTACACGTCGGGCACGACCGGCAATCCGAAGGGGGTGCTGTACTCGCATCGCTCCACTGTGCTGCATGCGCTCGGCGCGTCGCTTCCTGGCGCGATGGGGCTGTCCGCGCGCGATTCCGTGCTGCCCGTCGTGCCGATGTTCCATGTGAACGCGTGGGGCATTCCGCACGCCGCGCCATTGACCGGCGCGAAGCTGGTGTTCCCCGGCAAGGACCTCGACGGCAAGTCGCTCTACGCGCTGATGGAAGCCGAGCGCGTCACGTGTTCCGCGGGTGTGCCGACGGTGTGGCTTGGGCTGCTCAGCTATGTGCGCGAAGCGGGTGTGCGCTTTTCGTCGCTGGAGCGCACGGTGATTGGCGGTTCGGCGTGCCCGCCTGCGATGCTCAGGATGTTCAAGGAGGACTACGGCGTCGAGGCTATCCACGGCTGGGGCATGACTGAGATGTCGCCGCTCGGCACGCTGGCAAGACTCAACTGGGAGCAGACGCAGCGCTCGCCGGACGAACAGCGCAGGCTGCTGGAGAAGCAGGGACATGTGGTCTATGGCGTCGACATGAAAATCGTCGGCGCGGACGGGCAGGAATTGCCGTGGGACGGCGTCGCGTTCGGCGATCTGCACGTGCGCGGGCCGTGGGTGATCGACCGGTATTTCCGCAAGGACGACTCGCCGCTCGCGGACGGCTGGTTTCCGACCGGTGACGTCGCCACCATCGACCGCGATGGCTTCATGCGCATCACTGATCGCAGCAAAGACCTGATCAAGTCCGGCTGTGAATGGATCAGTTCAATCGACATCGAGAACATCGCGATCGCGCATCCTGCGGTGGCGGAAGCGGCGTGCATTGCATGCGCGCATCCGTTATGGGTCGAGCGGCCGTTGCTGGTGGTCGTCAAGCGTGCCGGCCTGGATGTCACGCGCGAGGAACTGCTCGCGTTCTACGAAGGCAAGGTCGCCAAATGGTGGATTCCCGACGACGCCGTTTTCGTCGACCAGTTGCTGCACACCGCGACCGGAAAACTGCACAAGCTGAAGCTGCGCGAGCAGTTCCGTGATCACGTTTTGCCTTCCGCGCGCGATGTTGAGAACTGTCCGCTTACCGATCGAATGACGGCGGGATCCGGGCCAACACCTGCGCCAGAATGATTGGAACAGACTACGGAAGGACCGGTACGGCGATGCAAGTTTGCATGGTTGATTGACCGTGGCCGGCTTTTGGAATTTGATGACCGGTTGCGCAGGGTGCCAGCGAGCACTAGTCGGACGAGCAGAAATCGGGCACGGCAATCTGATTCGTTTCGGCGCCAAGGCGGACTTCGGATACGCCCGCATTCGAACTGATCGACAACGGCAGCGCCGACAGTCTGTTCAGAACTTACAAAACCTGGTTTGATCGGCTATTCACGAGCGCGACGCCGGTATAGCGATTCCCGTTGCCGGAGATTTTCTTCGACTGATCGGATCACGATCCATCCCGACAACGGGAGATGGGACGTGGCCCAATGGTTTCGGCCGCTGAAGAACTGCGATACCGCCCAGTTGCATCAGCATCGCGCGACCGTCAGAAGTCCACTCGCGCATTAATGGAAACAGTCCGCGGTTCGCCCGGCTGAATATAGTCGGCGTACTGGAATGCCCAGTAGCGGCGGTTCGTCACGTTATCGAGCGCTGCGCGCACGCCGACGTTATGACCCGCGATGCGCGTCGTGTAAGTCGCGCCGAGGTTGAAGATCATATAGCCCGGCACGTTCAGATCGCCGGACGGGCGCAAGTTCGTATTGCCGGTGAATTTCGCATCTGCGCCGACGGTCAGGCCTGGCATGGCTGGCACCGAGTAGTTCACGTGCGCCGCGGCGACGAAACCCGGTGCGCCCGCGACACGATTGCCGTCGTTGCTCGAGCCTTTCTCGTAGTGCGTGGCGATCCACATGATGTCACCGCCGACCGTCCAGTTGTTGCCAAGCCGCACGTCCGTGCCGGCCTCGATGCCCTGGAAGATCGATTCGCCATCCTCGACGAACACGTTGTCGCTGTTCGCATACTGCGCGCCCCGTTCGATGCGAAAGAGCGCTGCGGTCGCGCTCCAGCGATCGTTCTGGCTTTTCACGCCGAATTCGTACTGCTTGCTGCGCAGCGGCTTGAGTACCGCGCCGGCGTTGGCATAGCTTTCACTGACGACATTGCCCGCTTCGAGCGATTCGACATAGCTCGCATAGAGCGTCGTGGTCGGCGCGAGCTTGTACATCAGCGCGACGCTCGGCGTCACCACGCCGTTTTGCGTGTAGGTCGAAGTGGTCGCGCCGTCGAGGTCGTAGCCGTGCTGTTCGTAATTCGTATAACGCACGCCGCCGAGTACCGACCAGCGCTGCGTGAGCGCAATGGTATCGCTCGCAAAGAGCGCCTTCTGCGTGATGTCGGCGTTGCGGTAGGTGTAGAAGCCTTGACTGTCGTAACGATTGACGTTCGGCTGATAGATGTTGCCCGTGCCGATCTGACCGTAGAAGCTGTTCGCGGTGTAGTCGTTGGTCTGCTTCTGATACGCGGCGCCGAATACGAGCTGATGCTGCAAGGGGCCGGTCTTCACGAGGCCTTCTGCCATCACCTGCCACGTGTTGAGCTGATGGCCTTCCTTGCCTTCGAAGCGCGTGTCGTTGTAGTCGCCTGCCGGATTGAGCAGATAGAACGTACTCTCATTGCGATAGCGCGTGCTTTTGCTGAAGCTGTACGTCGTGCTCAGCGTCCAGTCCTGGTTGAGGTCGTAGCGCAGACCGGCAGTGTAGATCTGCAGGTTGGTGTCCAGATGCTGGTCCGGCGTGACGAGCGTGCTGCTCCCGCCGCTCAAGGTCGGTGGCAGTGAGGTGCCGGTGTATTGTGCCGTCGAGATTGCGGTGGTGATACCCGACGCATGACGATCCTGATACAGCGCGCCGAAGGTCGCGGTGAGGTCTCGCGTAATCCGGGCATCGGCGGCAAGCGAGAACGAATTGCGGCGCACGTTGCCGCCGTTATAGGTCGTGCCTTCCTCATGCGTCGCGTTGAAGCGATAGCCGAACATGCTGTCCGGACCCACGCGGCCGCCGAGATCGACGTGGCTCATCCAGACCGCGGTCGATGCGTAACCGACATCGACGCTGGCGATCTGCTTGTCCGTCACGGGCGGCTTCTTCGTCACGTAGTTCACGATGCCGCCTGGCGAGCCGAAGCCGTACATGAAGCCCGACAAGCCCTTCAAAAGCTGGACGCTCTCGAGCTGTTCGTAAGGCATGGTGATGCCGTAGGCGTTGAAGGGCTGACCGTCGATCCGGAAGCTGTTTTGCCAGTCGAGCTGCATGCCGCGCACGGTGATATAGCTCGCCCATGCGTTATACGGATTGCTGTTGTCGGACACCGACGCATCTTGCGCAAAGACGTCGCCCAGTTTCTTGACCTGGCGGTCTTCGAGTTCCTCGCCGCTAACCACGGTGGTGGAGTAGGGCGTTTCGAGTTGCGTGCGGGTACCGAGTGCGCCGCTCGACACGTCCTCGTGCAGATGCTGCAACGGGTCCTTTGACGCGGTGACGGAAACCGCAGGCAGTGTCGCGTCCTGGGACGCTTTGTCCGTCGTGGTTTGATCAAGAGCTGGCGTCTGTCCGGCGGAGTTTTGCTGTGCCAGCGCGGGTTGGCCCATCGAAAGCAGCAATATTGCAGCACACGCCATGGGCCGCATCCGGAAACCGCCACCGGTTCCGCGGCTGCATGTACTTGATTTCATACGTTTTTCTCAGTCTTGTGTAAATGCGAACTATTCGCATTTAGCCGCGCGCATTCTGCACGATAGTTAGTGACTTGTAAACTTGCGAATAGTCTTGCTATTGCTTGGCCGCGTCGGTGGGCGACGGGGTGAAGATGCTGTCCGCGGCCTTCAGGTTCATCCGACTGGTGCAGGAAAGATCTGCGGTGCTGCACGTGAACACACCGTCTGTCGCCGTTAGTGAATCCGGTCCCGCGCCGCAGGCATTACTCGACGTGCTGCTGGCTTGCAAAGTCGTAGTGGTCGCCGGAGCAGGCGTTTCGGTGCTGCAACCTTCCAATTTGCTTGAGCGGCCGGTTCATCCGAACTGAGCCCGTCGTTCAGGGGAAGACAGCGCATTCCTCGACTTTACGTTGACCGATTTCATATCTCTGACTAAAGTCAGAGATATGAGCGCATCCGACATTCTCCAGATCCGTAGCTTTAACCGCATCGTCGCCGAAAGCATTGGCGCTATCGATGACCATTTCCTCGGACGGGGCCGCCCGATGGGTGAATCACGCCTGCTATGGGAGATCGGAGTCGAAGGTGCGGATATTCGTACTCTTCGCGCGCGGCTAAATCTTGATTCGGGCTATGTCAGCCGGACGTTGGCGTCGCTTGAACGGCAAAAACTCGTCGCTGTCCTCACTCATTCGAGCGACCGCCGGGTACGCCGGGTTTGCCTGACTCAGGAGGGCCTCATGGAACGGGCCGAACTCGAACGGCTCTCTGACGCGGTCGCTTTACGCGCGCTCGAACCGCTCGGCGATGAGCAGCGTCGGAGGCTGGTCGCAGCCATGTCTGAGGTTGAGCGTTTGCTGCAGGCATCCCTTGTGAATTTCGCGCTCGAGGATCCAGATAGTGATGACGCGCGATGGTGCTTTGAACAGTATTTTGGCGAGCTTGATAAGCGCTTTGAAGCAGGATTCGACCCGTCCAGCAGCCTGTCGGCGGATGCGCATGAACTGAAGGCACCGCAGGGCGCGTTGATCGTCGCGAGACTCCGTGGAAGCCCGATCGGCTGCGTTGCGCTGAAGTTTCATAAGAAGTCCCCGGCCGAACTCAAAAGAATGTGGGTGAGCCCTTCCGCTCGCGGTATGGGTGTAGGCCGCCGATTGATGGTCGAGGCGGAGAAACGTGCTCGGCAAGCCAAAGTGCGCATTATTCGCCTGGAGACAAATCGAACTCTGGGCGAGGCGATTTCGCTATACCGGCAATCTGGTTACGTCGAAGTCGATGCGTTCAGCGCGGAACCGTATGCGCACCACTGGTTTGAAAAGCGACTGGTCTGAACGGCCGTAACTCTTTGCTCCACGGACTTTCGAATGTCGCTGATGATCGTCTCATGCGGGTCGATCGAAGCCCGTTGTCGTCGGGCTCAGTCCGGCCAGAAGTGTTCATTGGACATCAGTACCTGGATGGTCGACAATCGGCGAACGTGCACCGGCGATCTGACCGAGCCTGGACTACGTAAGTTGCCCAAGAAAGGAGCGCACCATGGCGACCCTATCCCTTTCGAGCGGTACAACAATCGACGAGATTGCGCAACGCATCTATCGCATCTCGACTCCAGTCGTGACCCCTGGTGGTGGCGGATTCTCGTTCAACCAGTACCTGATCGACGACGACGAGCCGCTGCTATTTCATACCGGTCTGCGCAGGCTGTTTCCGGTCGTCCGGGAAGCAGTCGAGCGGATAATACCAATTGATCGTTTGCGTTATGTCGGTTTCTCGCATTTCGAGGCCGACGAATGCGGCGCACTCAATGAGTTTCTCGCGGCCGCGCCGCGTGCGGAGCCACTGTGCGGCCAGATCGCGGCCATGGTCTCGGTTAGTGATTATGCCGACCGGCCGCCACGCGCGCTGGATGATGACGAGACGATCTCGCTCGGACAGCACAGCGTGCGCTGGCTTTATACGCCGCATCTACCGCACGCGTGGGAATGTGGATTCCTCATGGAGACCGCGTCGGCAACGCTGCTTTGTGGCGATTTGTTTACCCAAGGCGGTTCGCATCACCCGCCACTTACCGAGGGCGACATCCTCGAACCGAGCGAGGCGTACCGTCACAAGATGGACTACTTCTCACACACCAGGGGCGCCCGCGCAATGCTGGAACGCCTTGCTGCATTGCAGCCGACAACGCTGGCCTGCATGCACGGCAGCGCTTGGCGCGGTGATGGCGCGGCCTTGTTGCGCGCGCTCGCCGAAAGCGTCGAACGCGCCTAGGCTCTATGCTGATGGGTATGGGACAGCAGTCGGCCAGTTTTCGCCATTCGCGACCGTCCGCTATCGAGCCGACATTGATGCGGGAAAACGATTCTGGCTAGGCTGCGCTTCGTGCACTAGTCTTTTGCATACAGAGTAGGCGCCTCACTTCCACAGGCCGCTCTTGTGCGGGGCTCATCGAGCCTATCGCCACGCGCCAACGGCTCCGATCGGCAGTCGTCATTCGCGACGGCTGAACAGCCATTGAAAGCGGCCCACGCCTAGTAATTGGAACTGGCCACGCGGTCACGCGCAGAGGCTGCACAGATCCAGCAATACCATTTCGGGCCGGGAAGAGCGACCGATGTACGGGCCAGCGCAGAACTCAACCGTTGGAGATACTGGTATGAACGGTAAAGCTCTCGTTACCAGCGTATTGCTACTGGTCGGATTATTCTGCCCCGCGTCGCCTGCATTTTCTCAGTCATCTCCCCCGACGTCCGAGACAGCAAAACAAACCGAAGCACTGGTCGACAGAGCCGCGGCGTTGATCGGCAGTAAAGGCAA
Organism: Paraburkholderia panacisoli; assembly: GCF_008369935.1. GTDB lineage: Bacteria > Pseudomonadota > Gammaproteobacteria > Burkholderiales > Burkholderiaceae > Paraburkholderia > Paraburkholderia panacisoli. The sequence continues at coordinate 103,363 of NZ_VTUZ01000033.1, forward strand.
GGTCGCGTTTTCCGAGTTCAGAATCAAAGGCAGCGAGTGGTTCCACGGCGACACCTATCTGTTCGTTTACGATCTGAAGGAAAATGTCTTGTTGAATCCGGCCTTCCCTGCCCGTGAGGGAACCAACGTCAGCGGTCAGAAAGATACCAACGGCAAGCCGTTTCATGACGCCATGATCCAGACGGTTGAAACGAAGGGATCGGGCTGGGTTGACTACATGTTCCTGAGACCGGGGCAGAGTCAGCCATCGCATAAATGGACCTATGTGAAGGCAGTCAAGATCGACGGAGTTCCAGGCCTGGTGGGTTCGGGCTTCTATTCGGAGTAGGTTCTGGCTAGCCTCGGTTGATCGCCGCTCAACCATGGCAGAACCCGTTTTGGCAACTGGTGTCGAGCGACCGCTTTCGGCCTTCGAATTCCACAGCTTGTCATTCCGCTTTGGGTCGGTTTTTCCCTTTTGCATGGGTTACGCGCTTGAGACGATCGTCGGGCCCGGTCGTGGGACGCTGTGACATGAAGAGACAGTCAACGGCTATGCCTGCATGATTGACGATACACGCTAAGGTATGGATCACGCTTTGTCTGCAAATTGGAGAAGACTCGTGTCAAATTCCTGGAAAGGGCGTTGTCTCTGTGGCGCTGTGCAATACCAGGCTGACGGCGCGTCGCTGGCTCAACTCATCTGTCATTGCAGGGATTGCCAGCGTGCGTCGGGCTCAGCAGGTTTGCCTGTCGTCGTCGTGAGTGCTTCGGCGTTTTCGTTCAAAGGTGAAACCAGGACGTATACGAAAACCGGCGGCAGCGGGATGCCAACAACCCGGAATTTCTGCGCACATTGCGGCAGCCTGCTGTTTGGAACACCAGCTCATGCGTCGGAAATAGTGACGATCTATGCGGGCACCCTTGATGAGCCTTGGCGATTCAGTGCCGAATTCATTCAATTTTCCTCTGGTCGGCATCGACTCGACGGACATGAGCCCGGGGTAACGCAACATGCGGGAAGGGCACCCTGAGAACCCCGCTTTCTTGCTCCCCAGTCAGAGATGTCGGGTTTCTGCAGGGAGACTGCCCAAGTCGTTCGACAAACCATTCTGATAATGAATCGGCGCATCCAGAGCTTCGTTCAAATCGAGTTCGTCGTTGCACATACTGTTCACGTTGATATAGGGGTATCCCGTTCCATTCGGCAAATTCACACGGTCAAATACGTGAACACCACATCGCTTGCAGAAAGGAAGGCGAGCGACGGGTTATCGCCCTGATATTGCGTCAGTGCGCTTTCATCGGAAAGAAGGACGAAGTTTTCCGGTCGGACAACAATCAGCACCGACTTGGAATGAGCGACACGCCGAGCGTCGTCCGGCGCTTTCGGAAATCGGGTCACTATCGCGCCATGCAGGCGGCTGGCAGTTTGATCGTCAATCTAGGCAATCGTGAAAAAGACAACCAAACCATCGTGGATTGATATCAAGGGACATCAATCGGCATTCGATCGCGCGGGTTGACTTGCGCTCGTTCAAGACCTGTACGCAACTCACGAACGGCGATGCAGGAAGTCGACGACCACGTCTGTCGTCGCCTGCGGCTGCTCTTCCGTGATCCAGTGCCCGCAATCCGGGATGATCACATGTCCGACGTTATCGGCGACACACTGCATCACCGCGCCGATCATGGGGCCGAATGTAGCTTCGCCACCGAGGGCCAAGACCGGCATCTGAAGCTTGCCCTGCGCAAGGAACGTCCCGTTGTCGGCGGCATCCTGGCTGAACGCCAGGAACTGGGCAAAGCTCGCTCGCATTGCGCCGGGTCGCGCATAGAGCGCCGCATAATGCTGGCGCTTCGCTTCATCAAACCGTTTATGGTCCCGGGAAAGTTCGTTCCAGAAGCGGTCGAGATAAATGCGCTCTCGGCCGGCGACCAGGCGTTCCATGTCCCGACCACCGAAGCCAAAGTGCCACATGGCCGGATCCTTTGTGATCTGATCCCAGGGGCCGATGCCGGGCAGCGGCGCATCGATCGCCACCCACCGGCTCACGCGCTCGGGGTGAGTGGCGGCGACTGCGAAGCCGACCATGATGCCGATGTCGTGCGTCACCAATTCGGCCGTACGCACACCCAAGGCGTCCAGCACGCCCACCAAGTCTGCCGCCTGATTCTTCTTGTCGTAGCCGCCATCAGGCTTCGACGAGAGGCCCAACCCACGCAGGTCGGGCGCGACAACCATGTGGTCTTCGATGAGTCGGCTCGCCAGATGACCCCACATGTCGCCCGTTGTGCCGAAGCCGTGCAGCATGACCACTGCCGGGCCATGACCACCGACCCGCACATGGAGGGATGTGCCGTTGGTTTCGATCGTCCGCGTCTGCGTCACAGCCGGGAAGGGATAAACCCCATCTACGTGTGCATGCTCGCTCATCTGTGTACTCCAGGTTTGCTGCCAGTTGGGGGCGGCTCGTTGCGCGGGGGCGAACCACCCGGTTAGTGGTTATAACAACGTAAAAATGCAGTCTGACGCCTGCGATTAAGTCAGGACTGGTTGTTATCGCTTTCGTAGTATTGCTGTTTGCAAGTCATAAGAACTGCCTTATGAATTAGGCAACGGGACACTGTCAACCTCTCCTGGACAAACACCAGCGACGGCAACTCGAATGACCGCACATCGATGAGGATCCGCCGGGGCGCGACCATCAGACCCCGCCCGACTCTGATCCAGTTTTACTCCGTGGGAACACATAGCAATCGCCCGACGAACCTGCGCACCAGTGCCGCTACCTCATCAGTATTCTCATTCAATGCAAAATGGCCTGCATTCATGCGGTTATCCTATCCGGGTGACTTGACGACGACAAGTGAAAAGGTTCCTTATTCTTTTTCCACCAGCGCAACAATGTTGACTAGGTGTAGAGGCCCGATAACATAGATAGTTCGGCCCGATTAAATCGGTTTGAAATCACATTCAGCGCGAATGCTGGAGCGGCACTCCGGCGGCTGCAACTGGTCCTGCCACGTAGCTGAGTTAAGTCCGGCGGGAATCGGCAGCCGGCATAGAATAGGCGTCGTTGGGAGCTGCGTCGTGTTGAAGCGCAGTTCGTTTCATAACCGCAATAGTCGCGGCATTTCCTGCAACATGCAAACAACGATAAAGTACCGTTTGCGCAAGAGAGTCAACGATGCACCCGGCCAGCTGGTACCGTTCAGGAGCCGCCGAACCAGTTGTAACCCTGGTTCTCCCAATAACCCCCTGGATATTCGTTCGTCACACTGATCGCGACGATATGCTTCGGATTCTTGTAGCCGAGTTTGGTCGGAATGCGCAGCTTCATCGGGAAGCCGTATTTCGGTGGTAGCACTTCACCGTCATACGTCAGTGTGAGCAGGGTCTGCGCATGCAGCGCCGTTGGCATGTCGATGCTGGTCCAGTAGTTGTCCGCGCAGTGCAGTGACAAGTACTTCGCTGTCGTGTCGACGCCCGCGCGCTTCAGGAAATTGGAGAAGCGCACGCCACCCCATCGGCCAATCGCACTCCATCCTTCGATGCAAATGTGACGCGTAATCTGGTCTTCCTGCGGCAACGCGCGCAATTCGTCGAGGGCCCAGTCGCATTTGCCATTCGCCAAGCCACCCACCTGGAGCCGGTAGGTAGCGGTGTCGACTTCGGGCACATCGTCGATGCCATAAAACGCGTTGAAGGGAAACGGCCGCGTGATCATCGACTCCGGATAGGTCGGTGCCATCTCGTTCGGATTGAACAGCAGCGCTTGCACGTTGTCGTTGAACGACGACATTCTGCGCAGCATGGTGTTCACCGACTTGTCATTGGACAAATCGCAGCCTGACATCAGCGCAATGCCGCCGAGCGTGAGAATTCGCCTTCCGAGCAGGCGACGTGCCGGATCTTTCAGTTCATTGCGCGCATCTTTAATGATGGATTCAGCGTGAGACGAAAGAAACGTATCGGGTTTCTGAGTCCTTTTTCGAGAAGTCATGGTTACCGTCCGCGAATCATCAGAAGCAATGAGCGCGGCACCAGCGCGATCATGACGACGTGCACGACGAAGAACGCAACCAGCACGCTCATTGCGAAAAAATGCACGACGCGCGCATTGTCGTATCCGCCCATCAGCAGACGCAGCAGCGGGAATTGCACCGACTTCCATATCGCCAGCCCCGACAGGATCACGAACACGATATCGACGATGACGACCAGATAGGCGAGTTTCTGTACCGCGTTGTAGCGTGTAAGGTCTTCATGCCCGAGCGTGCCGCGCAGCGCTGCAACCAGATCGGTGGCGATTGACCTGAAGCTGATCGGCAACAGTTTCCGGCGCAGACGTCCGGAAGCAAGATTCATCCCGAGGTAGGCGAGGAAATTCACGACCAGCAGCCACATGATCGCGAAGTGCCACAGCAATGCACCACCGAGCCAGTCGCCCAATGTGATGGCGGACGGAAAGCGCAAGAATGAGAAGATCGGCGAGGCGTCGTAGACCTGCCAGCCGCTCATCACCATCAGTACGATAGCGAGCGCGTTAATCCAGTGCGTGATGCGGACCCAGGCGGGTTGAGTCGTTACATGGCTCAAAGCGATCTCGTGATTGATGAGGTTGCCCATCGTTGGAAACGCCAACCCGGCGCCCTTAGATTTGTTGTCAACTACGTGACGCGGCTTGCGATCAGGTCGGCAGCATGCCCGTGACAAGAAGAGCGTCCAAAGCACGACCATTCTGGTCACGTGCATACACACCGCGATCGTAAGAACAATTGCTTACTGGCCAGACTGCTGTGCCGCCTGTTCGATCAGTGCAGCGACTTCCCGCGGATGGGATTCAAACACCGCATGGCTCGCGCCGTTGATCTCGACCGTAGTCGCGTGAGCACGCGCTGCATACATGCGTTCGAGATCCGGATTGATGATCTTGTCGGCTTTCGCGACCATATACCAGTTGGGCTTTGTCTTCCATGCCGGATCGGAAATTTGCGTCGAGAACACAGATGCCGCGAGCGGTATCTGCGCATGCGCTTCGAATTCGGCCTGCGCACGGGGCAGGTCGGGTGCGAACTGCAACGGATAGTCGGCCGGTTTCAGGTAAACAAAATTATCCGGAGTTCCGATGATGGATATGGGTGCGCCCGGGTACTTCTTGCCGTTGTCCGCCATGGTTTCACCGGCGTCGAGCGCGTGCGCGGCGATGTAGACCAGCGACTTCACGTGATCGTCGTTCCCGGCTTCACTAATGATCGCACCAGCATAGCTGTGACCGACAAGCACGCAGGGACCGTCGAGGCTGTTCAGCACGCGTTTCGTGGCAGTCACGTCGTCGTTAAACGACGTCAGCGGTTGTTGCACCAGTGTCACGTGATAGCCATCCTTCGTCAGAATGTTGTAGACAGGGCGCCAACCTGCGGCATCGGCGAATGCACCGTGGACCACCACGATGTTCTTAACAGGTGTGGCAAAAGCAGGCGCAGCGGCGGTGGCAAGCAGGCAGAGTGCAGCAGCAGTTTGCAAGGCGGCGGATCGAAACGTCGGAAAACGCATGGTGAATCCTTGAAAAATAAAGGGAAACAATCGATTAGGATAATTGAATGAATGGAAAATAAGACCGCACTGTCGGCGGCGCGAGGCGACTTGCAGTCGTTGCCGTAGTCATCTACGATGCCAGCACATCAGGCGGGTACTGCGGGCGAGCGCGCCTGACCGGAACGGGGCGGGTTCCATGAGCGGCCACAGTGGACCGACATCACGCGTTAGAACTGCGGCGCCAAGCCGTCCTTTTCGACGAACAGCACGTGAGCGTCATAAACACCGTTCGCACCCGGTGTTACCACGAGGAACACCTTCTTTCCTGCCGTCAGATCCGCTTTGCTCGCCGGAACCGGCGTCACGACGGGCACGTTTGCCGGCACTGTCACCGTGCTGGTACCGCCCTTGTATGACAGATTCAGTTCACGGCCGCTGGTGCCGGTGACAACCGACACCACGTTTGCATTCGTCATTGTGCTGTTGGGACCGAAGTCATAAGCGAAATGCCCTTCGGCGGTACCGCGTGCCGCCTCAGGAAAGACGATCATCGAAGTGGCCGTCAATTTCCCATCGCTGCCCGTGAGCGCTGGCGTCCCCACGTACGAACCGACTTTGGCGTCGGAAAGCTTGGCGGGCTTGAATGCCGACACCCCCACGTCCGGCTTGACATCGATCGACACGGTGTCGCCGCTGTTGCGGTGTACGGTCAGTATTTCGCCTTTGAACGACACGACATCGCCACGAATCCGTTCCGGTTTGACGTCAGGCGTTTGCGCAAAAGACGCACTCGAAAGCGCAAGGGCGGCGAACAAGGCAGCTAGTTTGTACTGAATCGACACGAGTTACTCCATCTATGTGAATGCGATTGAATCGGGGTGCAAACGACTCACGCCAGTTGATTCTTCATGCCCAGGACGTCGATCGACTCGATCGACGGGGCGCTTGCCAGCATCTCGTCGGCGTGCGCCGCCAGGGCGTTGGCAATACTTCCATGCAGATGTGCCTGACGATCCTCTTCATTGGCAAAGGCGTCGAAGATGCCAAACGTTGTCGGCGACAGCTTGAGGGCAAACCAGATCGGCGTGGTCGCCTCCCGGCCTGCCATTTCAAGGCCGGCGGCAAGGAAGTCCGCTACCGCCTGCTGCTTTCCCGGTCTGGCTTCAAGTCGGACAAATAAAGCATTCCTGATCATCTTCGTTCTCCAGTGTCCGCGCGAGGGTTCATGCGGTGAGTGACACTGTACAAACATAGTGCGCTGGAGAATACTGTCTCAATCGACAATTTTGGTATCAATTCTGCCATGCGAATTTTTGTCCTCGCGCTCGAGGGGGTATTCGATACAGGTCTTACTACTGTGCTCGATGGCTTGACGATGGCCAACAGCCTTGCGTGCGCGACAGGGATAGCCACAGCGGGCTTCGACATCACTGTAGTGGGGATGCGGCCCCAGGTGCGCACCGCGCTTGGGCTGCAAGTGCCCGTCCGCGTGGTGATTGACACCCCTGCACCGGATTGGGTCGTCGTACCGGCGCTTAACCGCACGACCGCCGAGGATCTCGTGCCCGTGCTCGGCCGGGACGACGTGGTCGATGCGCTTGATGCTTTGCGCTCGTGGCACAGCGGCGGCGCCCGCATTGCCGCCGCCTGTACGGGCACGTTCGTGCTGGCTGAAAGCGGCTTGCTCGACGGTGGTGAAGCCACGACCACTTGGTGGCTCTCACCGCTGTTCCGGCAGCGTTACCCACAGGTGCACCTGGATGCCCATCGCATCGTCGTTCCCAGCGGCAAGGCGCTGACGGCAGGGGCGGCCCTGAGCCACGTCGACCTTGCACTCTGGCTGATCCGCAACAACAGTCCTGAGCTTGCCGCACTCGTGGCCAGGTACCTCGTATTCGATTCGCGGCTGTCGCAGTCTGCGTATGCGATCTCCGATCACCTCGCCCATTCGGACCCGCTCGTCGAGCGTTTCGACCGTTGGGCGCGTGAACACCTCGGCATGGCCATCTCGCTCGATGTCGTCGCCGATGCCTTAGCGACCAGCAAGCGGACCTTGACGCGACGTCTGGATGCGGTGCTCGGTAAAACGCCCGTCGAGTACATTCAGGATCTACGGGTGGAGCGCGCCGTACATCTGCTCAAGACGAGTAAGCTCACGGTTGATCGCATTGCTGAACAGGTCGGGTATGCGGACGGCCATACTTTGCGAACGTTGCTGCGGCGGCGGATAGGTAAGGGAGTACGTGAGTTGCGAGGGGCTTGAGCCGCAGTGGCCATGTTCCAATATGCCGGATGTCTTGAAGACAGTTGATCTGGCTCAGGCTCATTAATCCCGTTGCCGGTCAGTGTGGATGCGGCGTCGAACTGGGCATCGAAAACGACTCGCTATGCAATGAGGCGCATTAACTGAAACCGCTTCAGATCTCTCCGCTGGTTTCTGGGCAACGTTCTTGCCTGCGGGGTCAGGATCGGACACGGCCTGTGCAGTGGCAGCGGATAGCAGACCAACCGGCGATGGCGAGTGACAATAATCCTTGCTTGAGCCGCGCACTCAAAATGGCGCCTCGTCAAAAAGTAGGAATAAAGGCGGCGTCACGTAGTCGAGCATCACTTTGGTTCAGGCGGAGTGATGTGCCACATGCGCCACGTAATTTTTCATTTGCCGACTTAGGCCGCCCGTGCAAGCGCTACTGCGTGCTCGCGTGCAGCCTGTCTCGCCGCGTAATCGACTTCGGGACCAAGGAGTGTTTTCTCGACGACAATCGATCTAACATCGGTCACGCCGACGGATCGCAGCCACGCTTCCACATATGGCCGCTGAAAATCGAACGAATGGGCGGGCGTGCTCGAGCCCACTGAATAGTCAAGGCCTCGCGCATAGATGACCACCGCTTTCTTGTCTTTCAGCAAGCCCTGTAGCCCACGCTCATCGAATGAGAACAAAATGCCGCGCTGCGACACGACGTCGATGAAATGCTTGAGCTTGTAGGGAATGGAAAAATTCCACAGCGGCACGGAGAACAGCAACGTGTCCGCGTCGTGCAATCGCTGCGCGAGTTCTCGGATGCTCGTCCACGCCTGCTGCTGGCGTTCGCTGAGCGATGTGCCGTTTAGGTCTGCGTATTTGGCATCGAGCGCGTCGCCGTCGAACTCCGGCAGTTCGGCCGACCACAGATCGAGCACGTCGAGCCGATGATCCGGATGCGCGTCGAGATAAGCGTCCAGATATGCGCGTGCGACGTCGAGCGACGCCGAGCGCCTCTTACGTGGTGACGATTCAATATGCAGCAAGGTAGGCATGGAAATGCTCCGAATAGGTTGACAGAGCCCCCATCACAACATATTTCGATTCAAAATATAAACGAAGTATCATCGCCATATTCAGTCTGATTCGCACTATATAAAAGAGGACTATCCATGTTCGATACCGTCCTGCTGCGATCTTTCGTGGCCGTGGTGCAGGAAGGCGGCTTCACGCACGCGGCCGCCCGTCTCAATCTGACGCAGTCTGCCGTCAGCGCACATCTGCGGCGTTTGGAAAAACAGACCGGCCGCGACCTGCTCGCGCGCACCACGCGCTCGGTCACGCTCACAGCGGACGGCGAGCTGCTGCTGGGTTATGCGCGAGCGATCCTCGCACTCAATCATGATGCGCAGGCGCAACTGTCGCGCGGACCGAGCGAGGGCGCGATCCGCGTCGGGCTTTCCGAAGACCTCGCCAACGTCAGGCTCATGAACGTCATGCAGACGTTCGCGCTGCGCTACCCGCGCATCGCGTTCAGTGTCAGGGTCGGCATTCCCGCCGAACTGTTGCACGCGATGGATCAGGCCGAACTCGACATGGTGATCGGCGGTCGCTGCGAGGGTGCCCGCTCTGGACGCGTGCTCTGGCGCGAGCCACTAGTGTGGGCCGGCGCGGAATGGGCATCGCTTACGCCTGGCGCTCCGGTGCCGCTCGCGCTGTTGCCGGAACCGTGCCCGTATCGTGAGGCTGCACTGGCCGCACTCGCCCGGGCCGGCGTCGACTACCGGATCGCGCTGGTGTGCTCGAGCGGCGCCGGTCTGTGCGCCGCAGCGCAGGCCGGCTTTGCGGTCGCGCCGGTCGTGCAGACGCAACTCGTGCACGGCTTGCGCGTGGTCCCGCCGGATGCCGGCTTGCCTTCACTGCCCGATGTCGAGTTCACGATTTTCACTGCGGCGGGTGCATCCGCGCCCATCGCCGACGAACTGGGTAGCGCCGTCGTGTTGGCATTCGCGAACAAAGGTTGACGCAGAAGGAGCGCAAGGTGGGCTGCCGGGAAAGGGAATCAAAACATCGGTCGACCGACGCTAGCCGATGAGTCATGGGGCCGCGATCCGATTTGTTCCGCTCACGCAAAATAGTTTGTCCATGGCGGGTATTTGCTCGAAGCATAAATACGCCTAGATTAGGCACGCATCGGAGCCGCCGGCCCGGTGGGCAAGAGAGCCCAATCCAATATTCGAGGTTTTCATGAGCGCGTCGCAAAAGGTCGTAGTCGTTACGGGTGCATCACAGGGCATTGGCGCAGAGACCGTCAAAGCATTTCGCAAACTTGACTATCGCATTGTCGCAACGGCACGCAGCATCAAGCCGTCCGACGATCCCAGCATCCTGACGGTGGCGGGTGACATCGCTGACCCGGCGACGGCGCGTCGCGTCATTACGGAAGGCGTAGCGCGCTTCGGGCGCATCGACACGCTGATCAACAACGCCGGTGTCTTCATCGCAAAGCCGTTTACCGGTTATACGGCTGAAGACTACGCTGCGGTGACGGGCGTGAATCTGAACGGGTTCTTCTACATCACGCAGCTGGCAATCGCTGAAATGGAGAAGAACAAGAGCGGCCACGTGGTCAGCATCACCACCAGCCTGGTCGACCACGCCATCGACGGGGTGCCGTCGGTGTTGGCATCACTGACGAAGGGCGGTTTGAACGCGGCCACGAAGTCGATTGCCATCGAATACGCGAAGCGCGGCATCCGCGCGAACGCGGTTGCCCCCGGCATCATCAAGTCGCCTATGCATGCGCCCGAAACGCACGCGGCACTCGGCGCACTCCACCCGATGGGTCACATGGGCGAGATGAGCGACATCGTCAACGCGATCCTGTATCTGGATGCGGCGCCGTTCGTGACGGGCGAGATCCTTCACGTCGACGGCGGCCAGAGCGCTGGGCACTAAAGCATCACGGGCGCTACTGATTGCGCCCATTATCTGATTCATCGATAAGGAGCTGACAATGTCGATCGAAAACGTTCTCTACCGTGCCCATGCTGAGGCTACTGGAGGTCGGGAAGGCCGCGCCGTGGCACCGGAAGGCGGACTGGACCTGAAGCTGACGAGGCCGAAGGGATTGGGTGGAAAGGGCGAGAAGGGCACAAACCCCGAAGAGCTTTTTGCCGCCGGTTACAGCGCGTGCTTTATCGGTGCAATGCAATTCGTCGCTGCGCGCGACAAAATTGCTATCCCGGCTGATGTGTCGGTCAACGGAACAGTGGGCATCGGCCCCATTCCCAATGGCTTCGGCATCGAAGTCGAGTTGAAGATTTCGTTGCCGCGCATGGCACGCGATGCGGCTCAGGACCTCATCAACAAGGCCCATATTGTGTGTCCCTATTCGAACGCAACGCGGAACAACATAGACGTGACACTTACGCTTGTCTAAGCCGCCATTCCGGTCGATGAACTGCAGGTCGCCGTTGTAATTGGCGACCTGCAAGACGATTCCCACTCACGCGACGATCTGGCCGCGGCGTTACGCGAGAAGTGAGCGAGCATCGCAAGCGGATCCCGGCGATCGTTGATTCTGAGGCGTCATGCAACTATATGCATTGCGCGTCTAATGCGAACAGTTTTTTTATGTAGATCTGGCAGGACGAATGAAGGGCCGCGCCCCGTCGGGAGCGCGACGCGTGCTCCGCATGGGTCACATAATCATAGCGACTTCAGGAATCGCAGAAGCGTCTGAGGTGGTTGATACCGAGCTCGCTTCACATCTGGTGGATTCAACCGGGCGAGCGCGCGTTTCTTCATCTCAAGATCGGCCTCGACGTACATGTGCGTCGTCGTTGGGCTCTCGTGTCCTAGCCACAACGCAATCTCAGTGGGCCATACGCCAGACTGCAACATCGCCATGGCGGTCGAATGCCTGATGCGGTGTGGGGAAACCTTGACATTGGCGAGTTCGGGATGCCGATCTAACGCGGCCCTAGTAGCCAGCTTCAGCCGCTGACAGACTGTGGCACGGTTCATTGCCGTGCCCTGCCGTGTGGGCAGCAGCGGAGATTGCTCGGTCAGCTGCGGGTTACGGCCAAGCCAGTCCCGAATATCCCGGGCTGCGCTCTTCCAAAGTGGTAGCGATCGCTGCTTTCGCCCTTTGCCGTGCAGATGAATGAAGGACGTCGGGCCAAGGATTACGTCGCCGACCCGAACACCAACGATCTCCGATACCCGGGCGCCGGTGTTATAAAGCAAGGTCACCATCAGTCGATCTCGATGACCGAGCCAGCTCGCCGTCGAAATGTCCATGACGGCCAGCATTTGTTCCTTCGACAGGAATCCGATCATCGGCCTGTCGAAGCGTTTCGTTGGAACTGCCAGTGCCTGCTCAATGACACGCAGGTTCGAGACGTCGCGCCGAGCGGCGAACCGCAGGAACGACCGTATGGCCGCCAGCCGAATATTGCGGCTGCGTACTGTATTGTGGCGGTCCCGTTCAAGATGCTCAAGGAAACTGGCCAGGAACTTCGCGTCAATGTCAGCCAACTGCAATGCTGACGGCGGCTTGCCCAGGTGTTGCTCAGCAAAGCGCAACATGAGCAAGAAGGCGTCTCGATAGGACGCGACGGTACGGGGGCTAAGCGCTCGCTGCTGCAACATGTAGTCGGTGAAGAACTCTTGCACCAGGCCGGCGAAGGTGGGTGAGGTTGAGCTAGGCATGACGCATCTCCTCCAGTGCGAAATTCTCGAACTTCGTGCCCACCAGAGACATAAGTTCCGGCGTGCCGCTGAGGTACCAGTAAGTGTCCGAGATGCTGGCATGACCAAGGTAGGTGCATAGCCAGAGGATGGCATGATCGACGGTCTCTCCCGTCTCGTACCATCGCTGTAGTCGAGCCACGGCGAAGCTATGGCGAAGATCCTGAATGCGCGGGTTTGGGTGGCCTCCGCGTGCCTGCCAACCCAATTCCCGACGCAACTGATCGAAAACGCCTTCAACTGTCCTCTTCGGCAGCGGGCGGCCCGACGGTGACACGAAGAAGGGCATGCCCGCACGGACTTCGACGTTCCGATCACGAAGTTGCCGGTATTCGCTGAGCGCTTGTACGACGCTGCTGTGCAACGGCAAGCAGCGCGACTTTTTGAACTTGCTGTGACGTACCGTTAGACTTCCACGTCGCAAATCAACGTCACCATCAAGAAGGTTCAAGGCTTCTGAAAGCCTTAGCCCGACGGCGGAAATGAGGCCGAACAGCGTTCGGTAGGTCGTGGGCCGCACTCCCCCCGTCGGGGGCAGGCCGCCGGCCTGCTCGAGGAGATTTGACACCTCCTGTGCGGTGTAGATATGCGGCGCCAGGCGCCGATGGCCTGACCCGAAGGTGTGTAAGTCGGGGATCTCTGTTTCCGGCTCGAACTGCCGGTAGTACGCCGCGAAAGGTCGAACGACTTCCAGCCTGCGAGCCCAGGTCACCGATCCGGTCCGCTTGACATGCTCTCGCGCCCAGTCGAGTTGTACCGCGAGTGTCAGAGGCCCTTGATGCCCGTGGACGTCTGCGTATCTGGCAAAGCGCATCAGTTGTTGGCCGGTAATACCCAGTTCGAAGCCGAGTCCTCTGCGGTGCGCCAGATAGCGTTCGACAGCCTCTTCGATGGTGTTGTTTCCAGTGCTCATATCGCACCTCCAGGCCATGGCATCGCAACGGCCGACAAGTGAACCATGTCGACCTTCGTGTAGAGTAAATGTACTGCAGTGCATTTGATATATTACCGGCCGAAAGTTGCTATGTGCAGTCTCGGTTCCGGCTCATTGATAGCAAAGGAGTTCGGTCGTAGGAACTCGGCATAAATATCCGGTCGGTTGTGGAGGCCCGCCACCAACAG
>NZ_VTUZ01000034.1 GCF_008369935.1 Paraburkholderia panacisoli
CCGCGTCGTGCGCACGCCGTCCGGGCCGGAAACCGTAGCTGTGCTCGCTGAAGGTCGGGTCCAGAACGGGCTGCAACACCTGCAGTAGTGCCTGCTGGATCAGCCGGTCCGTTACCGTCGGGATGCCCAGCTCGCGCTCGCCTCCATCCGGTTTCGGAATCGTCACCCGCCTTACCGGACTGGGCCGGTACGTCCCCTTGAGTAGTTGTTCGCGGATCGCAGGCCACGCCGTCACCAGATGGCGCGACGTCTGGTCAATGTCCAGACCGTCCACGCCAGCGGCTCCCTTGTTAGCCCGTACCCGTCTGAACGCCTGCTTCAGGTTCTCTCTCGTCAGCGCCGCTTCCAGCAGCGCCGACCCTGTGTCCCCGGATTCATGCCGCGGGCAGCAGGCTTCGTCACTAGTAGGTGCACGCGCGGCTTCACCGCGCGCTACTCCCGCTCGCCCCGTTTGCACGGGCATCTGACGCATGGCCTGTCGCATCGACATGACGCTGGACACTCCTTCCCGTTTGGCCCTTCGTCACCAGCCTCTGCCTCACCGGCTTATCCTGTGACTACTTCGGCCTCTGCTGACTTCTCGCTCCGGCTCGACGCCGTTGCCCTTTCAGGCATGAGGCGAGATCTCCCCAGGTAAGAACGCACTCCGTCACTGCACAACCGCCGGATCTACATCGCCTGACCCTTGATCACGAGAGCTTCGCGGTTTCGTGCCCGCTCGCCCTGGTCGGCAACGCCTTCTATCCGGTTCTTGTCCATCGGCTCGCAGTTTCGCTCCACGCTTCCTCCCCACACTCGGTCACCCTCGTGCAGTTGCGCTTCGCTTCGCTCGCTGTGATCAACTCGCGGCGGGACTTGCACCCACAAGAGTGCGCCCATGCTGGGCGCACACGAAAAAAGGCGGAGTGAAATGCACTCCGCCTCTTACTTCGGTTACCGAATCAAATTCCGGATCGCGCTAGCGAGACGGTTTGCATTCCTGCTGGCACGCCCGGCGTTCAACTCCCTTGCAAGCGAATATCACGCGACGACGCGCCGACATAAACCGTCCCGCCCGGCACATACCGCCAGCCGTTGCGCGACGTGTCCCACACGCTCTGCATACGCGGCGTGACGGTGATGCGCACGTGGCGCGCTTCGCCAGGATTCATGCCGATCTTCTCCCAGCCGACCAGACGCCGCGGCGGTTCGCCGCTATAAGGCACGCCGAGATACACCTGCGGCACTTCCGCACCCGCGACGCGCCCGTCGTTACGCACGGTGAACGACACGTCGATCGAACCATCAGGGCGATGCGCAACCGAGAGGCCCGAGTACGAGAAGTGCGTGTACGACAGCCCGTAGCCGAACTCGAACATCGGCGTGATGTTCTTCGCGTCGTACCAGCGGTAGCCCATGTCCAGCTTCTCCGCGTAGACCGGATTGGGATCGAACGCGCCGTTCTGCCCCCACGTCGGCGTATCCTGATCGCGTACCGGGAAGGTGACGGGCAGCTTGCCGGACGGATTGACCTTGCCGAACAGCACGTTGGCGATCGCCTGGCCGCCGCCTTCGCCCGGATACCACGCTTCGACGATCGCGGCCACGCGGTCCTTCCACGGCATCAGCACCGGGTTGCCGCTTTCCACCACGACGATCGTGCGCGGATTGGCGCTCGCCACCGCCTCGACGAGCGCGTCCTGGTTCGACGGATTCGCGAGGCTCAGACTTTGCAGATCGCCGAAGTCCTCACCAGCGGGCTGCGCGACAACGACGATGGCGACATCGGAATGGCTCGCGAGCGCCGCCGCCTGGTCGATCTCCGTTTGCGTGTACATGCGGAACGGCGTCTGCTGATCGCTATTGCCGGCAAAACTCACCTGCGCCGACGGGGCGAGCGAGCGGATCGCCGCGACAATAGGCGTATTGAGCTTCAGCCACGGATTGGTCCACCAGCTGCAACCCGTCGATGTGCCGAACGTCAGCCCGCCGCAACCCGCAAACGCGCCGGTGACCGGATCGCGCGTATTGCCCGAGCCGCCGCCCGTCAGCACGGCCGCATCGGCGTGACCGCCGATCACTGCGATGCGGGTCAGCGACGCGGCGGAAAGCGGCAGCTGATTGTTGTCGTTCTTGAGCAGCACCATCGACTGCTCGGCGGTCGCCTGGACGAATGCGTTCGCGCGGCCAAAGTCGATGGTCGCGCCGCCCTTCGCCGGGTCGTCCATCACGCCGGTGCGGATCATCACGTACAGCTTGCGGCGCACCATGTCATCGAGGCGCGCGGTCGACACCGAGCCGTTCGCGATCGCCTGGCGAACCAGGTCCGGCGTCAGATAGACGGTCGAGCCGACATCCTCTTCCTCGTCGAGTCCGGCGTTGATCGCTTTTGCGGTGCTATGCGTCGCGCCCCAGTCCGACTGGACCTGCCCTTCGAAGTGCCAGTCGTTCTTCAGCACGTCGTTCAGCAGATGCGAGTTCTCGCATGCATAGTCGCCGTTGAGCCGGTTGTAGCTGCACATCACGCTGCCGGGTTGGGCGCGCCTTGCGGCGATTTCGAATGGCAGCAGATACAGCTCGCGCAGCGTGCGTTCGTCGATCTGGCTGTTGCCCCCGCCCCGGTTGTGCTCCTGCTCGTTGCCCGCATAGTGCTTGATGGTAGCGATGACCTTCTGACTCTGCGTGCCGTCGGTACGCTCGGCGAGCATCTCGCCGGCGAGCAACGGGTCTTCGCCGAGATACTCGAACAGCCGGCCGCCGCGCGGCTCGCGTGCGAGGTTGGTGCCGCCGCCGAGTCCCATGCCGAAGCCTTGCGCACGCAGTTCCACCGCGACCTGTTTGCCGAACTCGGACGACAGCCGGCGATCCCAGCTTGCCGCGAGCGCGATCGTCGCGGGGAAGGTCGTGCTTGCCTGCGACGTGCTGCCGGAGCCCGTCGCGGAGTCGACCATGTTCAGATCAGGAATGCCCAGACGCGGCACGCCTTGAATGTAGCCCGCGCCGCCGCCCGGCACGGCGGACATCGCGTACTGCGAGTGAATGAACTGCAGCTTTTCGTCGAGCGTCATTTTACCGACGAGGGAGTCGGCGCGCCGGTGCGCGACCGCCGATTCGAACGCACTGAGCACGGCCGAAGTCGGCGCGAAATCGAGTGGAAAATTGGGCACTTCCGCGCGGGCAGCGACGCACACGGTCGCCGCTAACGCGACGGCCGGCCATAGTTTCATCTGCATATCTGTGTCTCCGAAATTCTGCTTGGATGGGGCGATGTGACAGCGGAACGCGTCGAATGGGTTGACAGCGGACGCGAGGGCCGGCGATGCAGGGTGACTGCGAAGACGGGTGCCTGCCAGCAGGAGAATCGGGCCAGCCTGATTGGCTGTTAGCGATCCTCCGTGTGAGGTAATGTAAGAATGTAGTCTGACTACAGCATCGGTATTTTTACTAATAGCCTATGCTTTTATGCTGAATGGCGTCTGTTAATTAAAGCGAATGGCGGTTCAAAGCCTTTGACGCCATGCCGTCAATGCATTTAGTATTTTAATCACTGGAATCATCGCCAGATTTCATGACTTACGAATGCATTACCGCTGTTGCTTTTTATTACGAATATCACATTGATTTTTTGAATAATTCAGCGTAATTGCAATGCACTCGTTGAATGGATAATTTATTGATTCGGGATGCCCGTATTCGGGCTTCTTCATGCGCTGGCTTTCGTTGTCGGCGCGGCCCGGCCCGTGTGTTACAACCGGTAGCCCACGCCAGCGAGGATCACGTCCGTGTCGCGGCTATAACGCGTCATCACGCGATTCCACGTCAGACGCGCCGACCAGTGCTGCGTGACCCGATACGACGCCGACATCGACACGAGTCCCGACAGAATGCCGTCGCCCGAGCCGTTGTTGTCGTCCGCATTGCCGTGATGGATCGCCGCATAGGCGCCCGCGCCGATGCCCAGCGTCAGACGCTCGTCAGGAAAGCCCGCGTCAGCCAAAGCTGCGCAGTCGCGCCGTCGCGCCGTGCGGACAGGCCACTGCCTTCGTGCAGATAGCCGAGCGTCGCGTCGAGATAGTTCGTCAGCCCGCGCCGGTATTCGATCGCCTGCGCCGCCGCGCTCTGCGAATCGAGGCTGTTCAGGATCGTCGCACCGACCATCAACGTGATCTCGTTGTTCGTGACCTTGCTCGCGCGCGGCAGTGCGAAGTCGCGCGGACCGGGCGCGTCCGGTGCGTCGAGCTGATAGCCGACGCCTAGCGCGATGACGAAGCGCCGCTCGAACAGCGGCAGCCGCCCCACAACTGAACCGTCGGGCCATCGCGGTGATGATCGGGGATATGTCCTTCGTTGAGCCACGTGATGCTGCCCGCGAGGTAACGGCCGAATCCTTCGGTATAGTCGAGCGCCCATGCATAGGAATGGCTATGCTCCCCCCTCAACGGACCGGCGTACAGCGCAAGCTCCTGGGCGAACGTTCGGGCCGGTGCCGCGCACAATGCCGCGGCGGCCATGAGAGCGTGCAGGTAGTCTTCATCGTCACGTTGCAGGCCCGTGGTAACGGAAAACGCACTGCCTCACGACCCGCGACTCTGGTCGTAGCTCACTTGTATTCTGGCATGAGTTTTCGCCAATCCCCCTTCAAAAACAAAGCGGATCTGTCGTCATTCTGTTTGCGACGCAGGGTGTCTGCCAGCCTACGCTCAACGCGAACTTCCCTGCGCATGGCACTTCTTCGGCGGCATGTTTTAACCGGATTTATTCAGGCATGGCGAATCTGAATAGCTCATTTAGAATGGGGTTTTTCCCGGCGTATTGAATGTCCGGCAATAGGCGATTACATGCGGCTTACCAGATTTCCGACGCCCGTTATTCGATCCAATTTGCATAATTGACGGCCGTTTCGTTGGCCTTTATTACACCTGTACATGCATGTCCCATTGCAGCCCTATCCGGAATTTGCTCATTTACCGTGACATTAACGGCACCGTCGGTCAGAATTTGCGTGCATGCCGCGTTAAGGGCCATCACGTAATGGCCGAATCGCGCAATGCCGCCGCATGCGTTGCTGTCTCAAGCGCAGCGTGCGAACGGGGAGCGATCGTCGGGACAAGAGCCGCTCTGGACATTCCAGGTAGATTGCTGACTCCGGACAAATGAGTACAACCAGATTACCGCCCTGGGGCATTCGCAGACTGGGGTCGATCCGTCCGCTGCTAGCTCAGGCATTCGTCCCTGCCGCACGCAACCTGCAATACATGCATCGCAGGATGCGCCCCTTCGCCATCGTTGCGATCGTCGGCTTCCCGCTTTATTTCTTCATCTGGCACCAGCTCTTTCCGCAGCCTTACGAGAACTTGCCGCTGCGGCTCGTCGGCTCCGCGCTGTTCATCCCCATTCTGTTTTCCGAGCGCTGGCCGGCACGGGCCAAAAAGTTTTTGCCCTACTACTGGTATGCGACGATCTTCTATTCGTTGCCGTTCTTCTTCACATTCATGCTGCTGAAGAACAACGGCTCCAACGTATGGATCGAAAGCGCGTTGATCGCGGCCTTCGTGATGGTGCTGCTGCTGGACTGGTTCATGCTGCTGCTCAATTTCGTGATCGGCATCGGTGTGGCGTTCCTCGCATACTGGCTGACCACGGACCCCGTCGTCCTCCATGCGGCCTATTCCGCTCACCTGGCGATTTTCTCGTTCGCGGTCGCAATCGGCGTCGTGGCGAACTACGACATGGACCGCATCCGGATCGAACAGGAGCGCGCGATGCTCGCCACCGCCGGCAGCATCGCGCACGAACTGCGCACGCCGCTTCTTGCGATTCGTTCCGGCGCGTCGGGTCTTGGCCGCTATCTGCCGTCGCTGCTCGAAACGTACTCCATCGCGCAACAGGGCGAATTGCCGGTGCCGAAGATCCGCCTCGTGCATCTTCAGTCGATGGATGGCGTGCTCTCGCGTATCGAACAGGAGGCCATTCATTCGAACGCGATCATCGACATGCTGCTCGCGAACGCGCGCTTCACTGGCGGTTACTCGCATGGTGCCGCTACGTGCTCGATTGCGCAGTCGGTCAAAAGCGCGCTCGAACGCTACCCGTTTCGCGACGGCGAGCGCGAACGGGTGCTCACCGATCTCGCCACGGACTTCACCTTCCACGGTTCGGAAATGCTGATGGTCCACGTGCTGTTCAATCTGCTGAAAAACGCGTTGCGCGGGATTGCGAGCGTCGATAGCGCGCTGATCTCGATCCGACTCGTGAGCGGCCCGCGCACCAGCCAGCTGTTGTTCCGCGATACCGGCCCCGGCATCGCGCCCGATGTTCTGCCGCACATCTTCACCCGCTTCTATACGTCGTCGGCGGGTATCGACGACGCCTCGATCGGTACCGGCATCGGCCTCGCTTTCTGTCGCGACGTGATGCGCGCGGTGGGCGGCGCCATCGACTGCAGGTCTGTCGAAGGGATGTTTACCGAGTTTGCATTGACCTTTCCCCGGCCCTGACGATGCACACGATCAAACCATTCTATTTTCCGACCACGGTCACCTTCGTCGACGACAGCGCGACGTTCCTGTCGAATCTGTGCCTTCAGCTCGAACCGCAGCTCGCGTTCCGCCTGTTCAGTTCGCCGGGCGAAGCGCTCGAGTTCGTGAACAGCCGCCCGCGGCCGGGCCCCTCGGACGAGCCGCTGTTCGCACCGTTTCGTGACCGCACCGACGAGGATGTCGCGCATCAGGTGATCGCGCTGAGCGTGAACACCGTCCGCAAGCAGGTTCACAACGCGCAGCGGTTTCTGGCGACGTCGGTGGTGGTAGTCGACTACGACATGCCCGGCATGAACGGGCTGGAGTTCTGCCGGCGCATGACCGATCCGGCGGTGCGCAAGATCATGCTGACCGGCAAGGCGGACGAACACATCGCGGTGCAGAGTTTCAACGAGGGCATCATTCACCGCTTCATCCGCAAGCAGGATGCGTCGGCGGTCGCGACGCTCAATCGCGCGGTGCGCGACCTGCAGAATGCCTATTTCGACAATGTGTGCCAGTCGATCCTCGACACCCTCGCGGACTCGGAGTACGCGTTTCTGCGCGATGAGGCTCTGGCGGAACGGGTGGCCGAGCTGTCCAGTTCGCTGGGTATCGTCGAGCACTATCTGTCGTACTGCCCGAGCGGGCTGCTCATGCTCGACAGCGCGGGCAGCGCGTATCTGCTGATCGTCCATACGAACGAAACGTTGCGGGGTCTGCGCGAAATCGCCGTCGAACAAGGCGCGCCGGCAGGCTTTCTGAACGCGCTGGATAGCCGCCGGAGTCTGCCGTACTTCTGGCAAACCGACGGCCACTACCCCCCGGAGTGCGTCGCGTGGGAAAGCTACATGCATCCGGCGACGCAGTTCAGCGGCCACCAGGACTACGTGTACGCAATCGTGCCGAACCCGCCGGGGCTGGATCTGAGCCAGGTGCTCAGCTACGACAGGTACCTCGAACGGCTCGACGGCACCAAGTAAGGCGCAAGAAAAAGACATGGAGTCCGCGCAAGCGGACTCCATGTCAACCTGCCTATCAGGCGGTCACAGCAGTCCTCTCTTCATGGCTCTCGCGTTTGCGTCTGCGCGACGACAATTCGTCACCGAGACGCCGTGTGGACGCCCACTTGTCGAGTTCGACCTCATTGCGTATGTCGCGGCACACGCTCGCGATCTTTTCGACCTGGGCATCGGTCAGCGCCGCATGGATCGACAGGCGGATCAGCGCACGGTTGCGCGCCGTCGCGGGCGCACAGAATACCGAGCCGAAAATGCCGCGCGACTCCAGCGCGTCGCGCAACACGATCGTGCGCTGCTCGGTGCCCGCTTCGAGCGCGATGATCTGACTCTGGCTGCCGTTCAGGTTGTATCCCAGTTCCGTCAGCCGCTGCCTCAACCACGCGGCACTCGAAGCGAGTCTCGCGCGGCGTTCGTCAGCGCGTTCGATCACCGACAGGGTTGCGTCGAGTCCGCTGATTTCATGCGGCAAGAGCGTCGAGCTGAAGATCGCGGGATTCGACTCGAACTTGAAGTACTCCTGGAACTCCAGCGGGCAGGTGATGAAGCCTGCGCGCCCGGCGAACGCCTTCGCGAGACTGGCCGTGCGAAACGCGACGCGCGACTCCAGGCCGAGTTCGACCACGAGCCCAGCGCCGCGCGGACCGTGCGTGCCGAGCGAATGCGATTCGTCGACGACGAACACGCAGCGGTACCGCTCGCAGATATCGGCGATGTCCGCGAGCCGGCAAACGCCGCCGGTCGTGCTGTACACGGAGTCGACCAGCACCACGCCCTGCCCATACCGCCCGATCTGCTGCTCCAGATGCGCGACGTCGTTATGCCGGAACGCGACCGGCACCGCGCCCGCACTTCGAATGCCTTCCCACAACGACATGTGCGCCATCATGTCGACATAGACCGGCGTCTGCGCCGACGCGATCGACTGGATCAGCCCTGTGTTCGCGGCATAGCCGGACTGGCACAGGACGCCTGCCTCCGCGTGCATGAACGTGGCCAGCCGGTTTTCGAACTGCAACTGCGGGCAGTCGCCGTGCAGGAAGATGCCCGACATCAACAGGCCGTTGCCGCTTTCCAGCAACGTGTCAGCCATGCTGCCGATGATGTCCGGGTGCCGGGCGATCGCGAGATAGTCATTGCTCGACAGATGCAGCGCATCGGCCCCCGCCGTGCGGCCGCGCATGATATGCCCTCCGCCCCATGTCTCCTGCACGCGCTCACGGTAATAGCGTTCGACACGCGTCGCGACGAAAGCCGGCAACGCCGTCCGGTGATGCCCCTGTGCAGTCAGATCATGTACGTTTTTCATTTTTGGCTCCATATGGTTAGCTGCCGTAGCGGACAGCGGGTCCATAGTGAGCCCGTCATTTATGGCTTGTGTGGAATCTCAGGCAAGTTATGCGTTATGGGTCATTCGGTCGTTCCAATGCGACGTTGGGAAACCTGCGCGAGTGCACGTGTCGGGAATTCCAGCCGCGCGATGCGCTATTTCCTGGTCACCGTCCTCACTCGCACCGCAGTCTTTCTGCACTCGGCACACAGACCGAACACCACCAGTTGTCGTCCGGACACCTCGAACTCGAAGCTGTCCGCGACCGCCTGCTGACGCTTCTCGATCTCCGCGTCGAAAAACTCGCGGATCGCGCCGCACGCCGTGCACACCAGATGATCGTGCTGCTTGCCGTCGTTCAGTTCGTAGACCATGCGTCCGTCGCCGAAAGCTACGCCGTGCAGCAATTTCGCGTCCACCAGCAGACCAAGCGCCCGGTAGAGGGTGCCCAGACTCAAATTGCGCACGTCCTCGTTCAGACGTTTGTAGAGATGTTCGGCGGTGAAGTGCTCATGCGCGTGCTGCTGAAAGAATTCCAGCAGGAGGACGCGTGGAAACGTAGGCCGCAGACCGGCGTGCTCCAGAATTCGGTGAGTGTTCATGGACGTTATGGCAACGCAAAACAGACGGTCGGACGTACCAGGGCCGCCTGTCAATGCGAAGAAGTGTCGGGAAAGGTGTCGCCCCGCGTGGCGGGGCGATCTGCGAGTGGCAAAACTATGGGAGCGGCGTGCTTAAGAGAACCTTAAGCCAAAGGTCGAATCACAACGAATCAGTTCGAACAAGGGTTCCGAGCAAACCCTTGATTTTCCTAGGGATAAATGGTTCACGTGGGATCACGACGGATCAGTACATTAAGCCGCCAGATGGTAGCTAGACTGGTAGCTGGAGGGCTCACATAATCCGCGTGCCGACACTCCGGAATCAATCGAAATGGCACGCAAGCATCACGCTCTGGACGAACTCCAACTGCGCCGCTGGATCGCCGCCGGTGAACCTGTTGCCAAAGCCGATGGTGACGGACTTACCTTTACACTCTCGGACACGCGTGCAGCGACGTGGATATTGCGGTATAGCCGCGGCCGTCGCCGGCGTGAAATCACCCTTGGCAGCTATCCCGAACTGACGCTCTCCGAGGCGCGAAAGAAAACCCGCTTCTATCGCGCGCGCATCGACGCGGGCGAGGACCCCGCCACCGATCGCAAGGTCGAAAAGGCGCGTGTGCGTGCGGCAATGACGGTCAGCAAACTGTGCGACGATTTCGAGAAGAAGCGCTATTCCGACCTTTCCGTAGCAACCGTGGATCTGTACCGCTGGCTCATAGCAACCCTTCTGAAGCCGGCCATTGGCTCACTGGACGTTCCGGTCGTACGTGCTTCCGATGTCGTCTATATGGTCGAGAACTGCGGCCGGCCGTGGTCGGTGTGCCAGCAACTGCTGGGGATCACGCGCCAGATCTTCGCGCATGCAATCGGCAAGCGCCTTATTGACGCTAATCCTGTCATCGGCATCGACCTAACGGCGGTCAAAGGAAAGCAGCCGGCCAAACGTGTCCGCGTCATGCTAATGAAGAATGAACTGTCCGATGTATTGACTGGCCTCGATGACAAGCTCGGTCGACAGGATGCGTTGATGTTCCGCATCCTGTTGGCAACCTGTGTGCGCCAATCCGAACTCATAAGAACAAAAAAGGCGTGGATCGATCTGGTACGCGGCAGCTGGTATGTCGAGGCCGAAGCGATCAAGACGAGAGATGCCTTCCTCGTGCCGCTAGCTCCGCTCGTCGTCGAATGGATGCGGGAACTGATCGGCATGGCGGGCGATTCCGAATGGCTCTGTCCGGCCCGCAGTACTCGCAGCAAGACAGGTCACGTGGGACGTAGCGTTTTACAAACGGCCCTACGCGACGCGTTCAATCGCAACGACTTTGACGTGCGCCGCTTTACGCCGCACGACACGCGCAGCACGGCCAAAGGCCACCTACGCAATCTGGGATTCTCGCGCGACATCAGCGAGATCGCGCTTAATCACAAGCTGCCAGGCATCGAGGGTATTTACGACGTCCGCGAGGAAATCCCGGAGCGTCGCGCCGCAATGGAGGCATGGGCTCGCTTCATAGAGGATTGCTGCGAGAGCAAAGAACCTGATGCAGGCCATAGCGTAAGTGGCTCACGACGCTTGCAATTACCCACACCCATTAGCCTCCCTATTCGGCGCTAGCAGAATCATTGATCACGGCCAGCGTCAATTGTGAACACCAACAGTGCGCACCGAATTTCTGTGTCTGAATATACGATCTGACCGCCCGGCGCCGGCACCGGTGCTCGGCAATCCGCAACTCGCGGCTTCACGCGATCTTTTCGTGTTCGCGGCCGCCGACAGCCAAACGCTCGACCGCTGCATGCCGCTTCCCGAATGGCTCTGCCGGCGCGTCGTCGTGATCGGCGAGCGCGCCGAACAGGCCAATCGGTTCCAGCTCGTCACCGATCACCTTCCTGCAGGTGCCGCGTAGCCGGCACGCTTTCATGGTTTCCGGATCAGCAAGGCATCCTTTCGGGGAGGAGAAGAAATTTTTCAGCCTGATTTTCAAGAGTAGAGGGCATGATCTTATGGACACCTACGCATGGATGATCGTCAGGACCGGGATAACTTCCGTGTATCCGGCCGATGAGTTGGGGTTAAGTTCGGCCCAATGCAAAGCCTCTGCCTGCGTCTCGACATTGATCACCACAAAGCCGCCAAACAGTGCGTGCGCGTCCGGGGATGGGCCATCCTGGCCCTGGCGCTGGCCGTCCCGCACCCGCACCGTGCTGGCGTTACGCGGATCGAGTTGCCTGCCTGCCCGCATGACGCCGGCGGCCGCCAAGGCGCCCATGTACTGTTTCCACGCGAGCGAGACTTGCTGCCCTTTGAGCAGATCGGCGTAGGTTTCGTAGACGTTTGGTGGCTGTTGAAAAGCGAGAACGAATTCCATCGTTGTTTCCTTTTGAGAAGGATCAGGCGGGCGTGAACGCGGCCGCGTGGCGGCGAGCGAATTCGGCGGCGGAAATCGGCGCGCGGCCGACTAACTGGCCGGCTCTCATACGAGATACAGGCCTGTTTCAGGACGCCGGGCGGACCGGCTGAATTCCTACTTGCCCGATTGCGCCGTGCTGCTGGTATCGGCGCCGTAAGCAGTGTTGTTGCTGTTCTGTTGCGCGACGATGGCTTCAGCGCGCTGAATGTTTGCCGGGTAGTTCAGCCAGTCGTTCGGGTTGTAGCCAGCTTTTTCAAGCTGGGCGAGTTCTTCGCGGACTTGCGCGCGCGTCACGGGCTGGCTCGACTGCGCAAAGGAAGCGAGCGGAGCGGCGATGAGGGCGGCGATGGCAAAGGCCTTGATGATCGACTTCATGATGACCACCTGCAGAGATTATTTTGATATGAGTGGATCGGCGTAGATTTCATAGGCGTTCGGTGGCTGTTGAAAAGCGAGAACGAATTCCATCATTGTTTCCTTTTAATAGGGAGGATCAGGCGGGGGTGAACGCGGCCGCGTGGCGGCGAGCGAATTCGGCAGCGGAAATCGGCGCACGGCCGACCAACTGCTCGAAGCTGTTGGTCATGCGGTCGTAGCGGTTCTCGCGATGCAACTGGGCCATGACGACCAGGTGTGCGGTCAGATGCGCCGGCTGCTGGAGCTCCTGAAGCCTGGCTTCCCAGATCTGCGGCGGCACGTTGACGTATTGGATGGTGCGGCCCAGAGCGCCGCTAAACTCCTGTGCGAGCTCGGCCATCGTCAGAGACTGGGGACCAGTCAGTTCGTAGACCTTGCCAATATGGGGCTCTGGGTTGGTCAGCACAGCAGCGGCGGCAACCCCCACGTCGGCGGCGGCGATCGGCGACGTCTTGCCGTCGGCGAA
This sequence comes from Paraburkholderia panacisoli, assembly GCF_008369935.1. Classification (GTDB taxonomy): domain Bacteria; phylum Pseudomonadota; class Gammaproteobacteria; order Burkholderiales; family Burkholderiaceae; genus Paraburkholderia; species Paraburkholderia panacisoli. The sequence goes on from NZ_VTUZ01000034.1 coordinate 12,746, forward strand.
CGGCAGGCGGATGGCGTTGTCGTCGCGGATGCCCTTGGCCGCCGGCAGGAACAAGCCTTCGAAGAAGGCGGTTGGACGCAGGTAGACCACCGGCAGGCCGGACCAACGCAGCATCTGCTCTGCGAGCCAGTGCTGCTTCTGTTGCGGGCTGCCGGTGGTCTCTGTCTCGCTCATCTGCGACAGCGTCATCTGCGACAGATTGACGAAGGCCTTCACACCCAAGCTTTTGGCTGTGACCGCGACGGTGGCGGCTGCTTCCAGGTATTCGGGCGAAACCGACATCGTGAAATACACTACTGCGCAGCCTTGCATGGCTGCGCGCACTGCGACGATATCGAGCATGTCGGCGACTACGACTTCGGCGCCCAGGTCACGCAGCCTGTCGGCGCGGGCATCCAGTTTGCGCACCATCGCGCGTACGCGATGGCCTTGTTCCAGCAGCTTGGCGATGGCCGTGCGCGCGGTCGAACCGACGCTGCCGGCGGCGCCGGTGACGAGAATAGTTTCTTGGGACATGGCCTTCCTGATAACATTGAGTATGTAGGAAAATACATAGTGACACGTCGTTTAGACTATGTCAAAAAAAACATAGTCATTCCGTGTGCGCGTTGACGCAATCCAGGAGCAATGCGAGTGAGTGATCTGAAGGAAGCCGCGGCAGGCAAGGAAAAGCCGCTGAAATACGTTCTTCTTGCCGGTATCTACAACGAGCCGCGTTCCGGCTATGAACTGACCAAATGGCTGCAGATGGTGGGCCAGCATTGCTGGTCGGTTGAGCACAGCTCGGTTTACCCCGCTTTGCGCGAACTGGAAAAGGATGAACTCATCCAGTCGGAGCGCCTGCCGGGAACGCGCGGGCCGGACCGCTCGATCTACAGCATGACCGCTGCTGGGCTCGACAAGCTGAGGGCGTGGGTGGCTAACGGTTCGCCGCGCCCCGCCATCAAGGACGAACAGATACTGCGGGTGTTGTGCTTCGATTTGCTGCCGCGCGAGACAGCGTTGCAGCAAATCCGGGAGGTGCGTGCGGACCACCAGGTCCAACTTGAATTCTTTCTCGCAAGACAGGCCATGCTGACCGAGCGTCAGCTTGGACCGCTGCTGGTGGCGCGCCGCGGGGTGCTGGCGGAACAGGCCTATATCGCGTGGTGTGACGAGGTAGCGGACATGATTGCTCGCAGGCCAGCCTGATGCACGGCCAAATTCGGGCCGGGCGCGCGGCTTGAATTTATCCAATAGAGGTACCGAGCGGATTAGGCACCACAATCACCAACGCCGAGATGACTGCTGCGTAACCGGTCTGCAACTTCAAAGCGCCTCCGGCGTACCTATCTTCGGTTAGCTACCTTCGGTCATCTTGCGCAGTAAGACGCTCGACAGTCAACCAAAGGACTGATTGGTAGAGTCGAGATGTGGCGCGGTAGCGGTAGGTTCGATTTGTCTGTTGCCGCCCCGCTCGTCTGGCGGTGTCCGAGGAACCTCACCCTAACCCCGTTTCCACATCCCGCTCATCGGTAGGGTCGAGAACTGGCGCGCGCACCGGTAGGCGCCGGTGGTGATTCCACCGCTGTCGCGATGGCCCGCAATCCGGCAACCGTAGTCACGTTTCCAGCTCCCGCCACGTCGAACGCAGCGGGCCGATTTCCGGCACTACGCTCTCCTGTTTGCTTCATGCCAAGATTTATGCGACCTATCATGCTGGGCGCGCTTTCGGTGCGGCAGCACGACGAACACGATAGCCGTTGAACAGCTTCAGTTCCTCATACAGCCAGCGCCTACCCCACCGCTTCCAGCCGAAGCCCCGTCGATTCCGGGAGCGCCCCATATGGCGCCTGATCTTCTTCTCTACCCAGTCTTTGATGAAGCTGAAGCACTCGCTGGAATGTCCAACAGCGAAGTAATTCACCCAACCGCGTAACACCGGATTGATCAGCTCTACCACCCGATCTACCGGCTGCGACTGGTATCGCCGGAACACCTCTTTGAGCTTGCGCAATAACGCCGTGCGCTTTTTCAGCTTTGGCGTATAGTGCGCCCGCCGCACCTGCCTCTGTACGCTGCGGAGTCGACGGAAGTCGAATCCCAGGAAGCCGAAGCTCTCTGCGCGGTCCAGATTAACGGTGCGGCTCTTCTCTTCATTGACCTCGACCTGCAGTTTGGCAAACTCTTCCCGAAGTCGCCGGGTCACCGCCCCCAGCAACCAACCATGGCGCGGATGGGCATCGATCAGCACGACCAGATCGTCAGCGAATCGGACATACTCGACGTAGGTGTACTTCCCGTTGCGCGTGGCTTCTTTCGCCCGCTCCAGCATCCGGTCTACCTCGGTGAGATAGATGTTACTGAGCAGCCGGTCTGCAAATGCGCCGGTACTGGAGCAGTGCCTGTTCTCAATGCGCAATAAAGTCACAGTGCACGCCGAGCGTCCAACGACGAACAAGTCGGTGGGAACATGAGTCGGTGCTGGAAGCAGTCCAGCTTCGGCTCGACAGGGCATCGGACGCAATGACGATACGCAGACGGACCGTCGAACATGTCTTCGGAACGTTCAAGCATTGGATGGGCTACACGCATTTCCTGACACGGAGGCTGTCCAACCTGGGCACCGAAATGAGTCTTAACGTACTGGCCTACAATCTCACTCGAGTGCTGCGAATCCTGGGGTTCAAGAAAACAATGAAGGCGATGCGGCTGGTGGGTGCGTGAGCACCCCGTAGGTCCTAAAATAAAGCCTGTAAACCAGTCTGGAACGCGTCAGAGACGTTGACCTTCTCGTCGTCGCCGTGAAAACCGCAAAGGCAGTCAAACGCGCCGCTGGGGTCAAGGTCACGCGTCGCATTGCGATTCCATCGGGTTTCCACACGGCCTTGGTCGGCAAGCGCCGGTCACGAAAATCACAAACTGGACCCGTAACCTGATCGGCGGGAACTTCTCAAAACAGATTTGTGATCTGCTGGCGATCGGCAGGGAAGGCGCGCCGGTGAGCTTTCAGCGGGTATCCGCCAGAACTTCCTGGCGCAGATAAGGCGCGCCGTTCGCGGTGAACGGCCGTTTGCACAATATCGACATGCGGAAGGGGCCGTTTGTTGTTTTTGCAACAGGCGACGCCAAAAAATTATTTAACACACGCCTTCGCCGGATTTTGATAGCCTTAGTTGCGGCAGAGGAAGAGCATCCAACGACGGGAGGACTTGGCCATGCTGAGGTGGATCGCAAACTGGGCTGTGCACAATGCACTCACTCCGGAGAAGCAAGCCGAAAGAGCGTTGCGAGAACTGCGTCTGGAGCTTTTCCAGGCGGAGCAACGAATCCTCGATGCGCAGTTGCATGCGGATTACTACCGTGCACGTCTGGCTTTTTGCGAGGAGGTCATAAAAAACGGTATCGAGCAGGTTGCCGACCAGCGCAAAGGTCAACAAGAATCCTCACAGGTTTTGCGGCCGGGACTCAAGCTCACGGCGGCTCAATAGAGAGCCGGTCTGAGACATCTTGTTCCGTACACCGTTTGCTGGACGCGCAATCGGTCCCGCGTGGGAGGCTACGTTACCGCGATGTGCAGCACGCCTTCGCCGTGGCGACCGCGCAGAATACGCCACCGATACCCGTATTGTCACCGCGACGGCACGAACCGGGTAGAAGGCCACACGGGACGCAGACGTCGGCGCATCAAGCCACTTCAGGCCTTCGATGCCGCTGGCGTCGTCACCTGGCAGAATGCGGTCTTTGATGCCACCAGCCCTGTCTTCACCGAGCGCCCTGGTCAGCACCGAGCGGATGTAATCCTTCGAGTCAAGCAATAGCGTCGTGTGCGTTTCTGCTTCCTTGCTGAAGTCTTGCAATACAGTGTCAACGGCACCACGCGTGAGGTTTTCCAGCGCGGACATCGAGGTGCTGATCTTCTGCACCTCACGTGTGCCGAGGAACCGGAAGGCTTGCGCCGGATCGTTTTCGCCGAGTGACATCAGCAGCAACGCAGCCTTGTTGATTCCTTCCGCGTTCAATGAACGCTCCACGGTTTAATGGTTGCGACGACCTTCTGATCGTTGTTTGCCGGTATCGGTGCGCAGTTCCGTCCTTGTTCGGGCGTTTGGAGCGCTGCTCCATCCGTCCGTGATCTGTGTCTCGAAGAGGCTGGAACGCTGCGGACCTTGGGGTGGCCCGAGCGTGGCGACGATACCGGTCCGAGGCGTTGCGCGAGCTAAGCCGGTTCGAGCCCGGCCCAGTGCGCCGACATGATTAGCGGCTGACTCATGCGTCGGCGCCTCGCCGGCGGGGGGCGGTCAGGTTGACGCACTCGTATGCGTCGCGCCCGAGCCTGTCCACTTCACGCCATACCGCGAAGGGAATCTCCTGTCGGGCCGCGTGACGATCAACCAGACCCTGGCATACCTTTGTCATCTGTCGAAGCACCACAATCGGATGCGTTTCAGTTCTCGCTCCGTGGTGGTCGAGTGCCGTCTTCGCTTCTTGAGCCCGTTGAGCCATTGTCCGCCATTGGGCGTCGCGGATTTCCTGAGCGTTAGCGCCGCGCTGCGCGAGAGCGCTCGAGACTATGTAGAGGGCTTTGAGGGCCGTGATGACCTCTGGTGGCGGCACGACGCAACCGTCGCTGCAGTCTGATTGCGCGTGCGTCATCAGGATGCCCGGGACAGGTCCGCCAGAGGCGCGATCGCGGAGCCCGTTCTCGACGAAGTCATGCGACCCGCCGAGGAATGGGCGGAGAGGTAGCGGTTAGCAGAGCGGTGTAAATTTGACATCGGGGGCGGTGCTTGCGGGATGCCGGTCGAGTTGGCGCACATGCGGACGCGGCTACTGTCGTGAGTCAGGAATTCGTCGAATCGTTCAGGTCGGTTCCTGCCATTCGTACAGGTATGCCTGTCGGACAATAACGCAATCATCCGGTTGCTTCAGTGCTTGTGACCGAAGCATGCCTGGGCAGCTTCGGTGGGCGACAGGCCGGCGTTGAAATACCCCCGAACACGCATTATGGTCACAGGGTCGGGATGATAGTGGGGGCGGATAAATCCCGCTTCAACGGCTTCGCCGTACCAAGCACGCGTCCACTGGTCCAGGCCCTGTTCGTACATTAGCGATACGTATTTCGACTCGTTAAACATGGTGATTTCCGAAAGCTCAATAGACGCGTTCGCCGTACATGATCGCGCCGACACCGTAGGCAATTAGGCAACGCGACGACGCCTGGTGGCGCACAACGTTGTCCGCGAATTTTTGACGTGTGACGCCAGCAGCAATGGATGCAACCGCGGCAGGCGTGTTCAGGGAATCAGCGCGCTTGTCGTGACCGTACTCAAAGACTCTGCGGCGCCTGTCACTGCTGTAGTGAGACACTACATTCCGCGACGGGCGTGCCGAGCAGGTTGAGCAGCGCGCGTAGTCGTTGCCGGTCCTGCGCTGACAGCCCGGGGCGTGCCAGCAGGCACTCGATCTGCGATATCCAGTAGTCGCGACGGATAAGTCGTGGGCGACAAACCAGAGCATTCAGTGCCTTCTCCAGTTGTCCAATCTCGGTCTTCACCATGTTCACGTTCATCTCCTTCCGTCTGAAATCCGGAATGTCGCACCGGCCGTCGCGGACCGCAGCAGACACCTCATTCGCAAGAGATCAGTGGCTGTTTCCATCACCCTGCTTGACGTCGACGGCGCTCAGGCATGCGCGGGGACGCGACACACGCTACATGTGACACAACATCCGTCACAGGTAATTTAGCCATATCACCATCAGGAGGTAGGCGAGGGCGAAGAGCCAACTCAGAGTGCGATTAGGCCATGTCGACATCGGCTTTCTCCATCGATACCGGGTGGTGAGTACGCGCGCTCATTTCGCGCTTTCACACCGGCTCAGCAGCAGTTCGCCGCGTCCAGCCGCTTTGTCCGTCTGCGCCGGTGACGCGCAAGGCACGGGAGCCGTCGGTGAACGTCAGGCATTCAACGCGAAGACGCCGGTCTGCGTCAGTACCATGTGAGTGGACATCGCCGCCTTCATGCCTGAAATGCAGCTTGCCTTCCTGCAAGAGGTCCAGCGATGACTGATCTCCTGGGTATGCGCGTTCACGGTCCCACCGGTTCAGTAGCGTCGCGGCAATTTCGGCGTCGAGCATGTTGAACTTTCCCCAGCGGGCAGATAAGGATGTCAGCCCGAAGCATCTTGAAGTGTGTGTCTGGGCCGCCTTCAAACGCGCGATCGCGCCCGGGTATCGACGCTCTGTTCGTTCGATGCGCCTGGTGCAACAGCCATACGTCGAATCCCTTGATGGCGGTCAAACAGACGAGGTTTGAGAGCAATGGCAGCCACAGTTTTTGGGCAAACGTTTGCATTTTCATGTCCGACCCGCCGTCACGGCATCGTTCAGGTATGCATGTATTACGACGTCCCTTCCCGAAATTTTGATTGGGACGAACCCTGATAGACCCGCCGTCGATCGATTGACGACGGGGATCCAGTCCGGCGGGAAACGGAATCTGCAGTTTCTGGGCGAGCGCTTGCGCAGCCGTTCCAGCGACACGTAGCGGCGTATTGTCGAAATCGCGAGGCCCCATGCCATCTGACAGTAGCTGCCGCGCCAACTCCTTCCTGTACTGCAGTTCGTCCTACGTCACATTCTCCCGTGTAGCGGTTGCCATCAGGATGTCACGTCGTCACGGCGCCGAGAATTACCAGGGCGAAGGTCTGTGGCCCCTCAGGAACGTTCGAACCCACCACCTGTACCTTGTATTTGCCCACCTGCGCTTTCGGCACGATCACCATTTCCACGTTATTGGTGCTATCGAATGTCGCGGGTGCTCGTGAATTACCGACGTACGCCGATCCACCCGGCTCCCTGACGATCAGATTGAGATTATTGACGAGCTTCGGTCCGGGGTAATCCGAGTAGACGAGGACGATCTTGAGAATGGAGCCGGCTTTCCTGACGTTCACGGTGCGTTCGTCAAGGTCACCCGTATTGAGTCCGCGCCCTTCGATAAACACAACCTTCGTAGGTGCCGGCGGTTTCAGAATTGCATCGAGATTCAAACGGCCAAATCCTTCGTTGCAGTCCGGCACAGCGAGCCGCGGCCGGGTCGTCACCGCGCCGGCGATCAATGCGGCCTTGAGTAACGCCGCTGTCGGAGAAACAATTCGAACTGTCTTGCGCAAATATTCGCGTACCACACCGACCGCACCCGCCGTGAGCGGCGTCGCCATGCTCGTGCCGCTGTCGAACATGTAGAGCTTGCTGTTGCGATAGCGTCCGTAGCCGAAATTGTTCTCGGCAAGCATCCGAGAACGCGTCGACAGAATGTAAGTGCCCGGCGCGACGATGTCGGGCTTTATGCGCCCATCGCCTGTCGGTCCGCGACTGCTGAAGGCTGCGATGTCATTGGCATTGTTGGCGATCCGGTCGGATTTGAGCGGCTCCGCCGGATAATCCCTCGGCCAGCTTCCACCGTAAGTCATCGTCATGGTGGGGCGCAGGTTCTCGCTTGCGCCCACGGTAAAGCAGTTCTTAGCGGTGCCCGGCGGCGTGACGCTGCCTTGATCCACCAGGCCGTCGGCATTGGCATCCGTCCCATCGTTGCCGGCCGCAAACAGAATGCAGAAATCCTGCTTCGTCCAGATGAACCTGTCGACCTGTTCACACTGTTCGTCGTAGGCGCCGGCATCGCCACCGCCCCACGAATTGGAATGGATCCGCGCGCCTTTTTTGTACGCGTACGAGAACAACGTTTCGAGGTCGTCCGGCAGACCCGCCAGCACAAAGCGGCCGTAGCGGTTAGCGTCCTCAGGGTCATTCCATGCAACCTCCTGTTCGATCGCCTGGAGCACTAGCTTCGCCCGATACGACATGCCACGTATCGGGCCTGCAAGACCTTCAAGACCCGCGCTCGCAGTTCCGTCACCGAGCACCGATCCGCATACATGCGTGCCGTGACCACTTGAAAGATCTGCCGATCCGTCGTCGTGTCCGACATTACTGGCCACCTGGCTGAAAGCCGCTCCAACCGGATAGCTTTTTATCGCAGCCACCCTCCCCGCGAAATCAGGATGAATGGTCTTTGGGTCTCCGTTGTCGAGCCCGGTGTCGCACACGCCGATGATCTCTCCGGCACCGCTCAGGCCTAACCCAGGCGAGTTGCCGAACATTGCAGCCGTTGCCACGATTGCAACGGCCCGGTCGTTGGAGGTCCGTCGAATGGGACGGTTTGCAACGCGCCGTACTCCATGAATGCGCGCAAGCGCCTCCAGCGAGCGGTGCACCTCGTCGGGTTTCTTCTCGGACAGATGCACAATTATGGCCTGCGCCCCTTCCACGTATTCGACGATGTCGAAGCCAAGCCGTTTGACGGCACCACGCGCCTTTTCGGCGAGATCGCTTCGAAAGAATTGCACCGTATAGGTTCCAGGCAGCACACGCGTGCGAGGCGGCGCCGACTCTTTCGCAAGCTCCAGATCCCGCATTTGCTGACGGATGTGCTTCGAGAGTCGCGTGGCGTACGGAAGATGGTGGAGTGCTTTTAATACTGGCAGTTTGGCGACGGCCTTTACCGCGCGTGGCGACAGGCGCGCGATCACTGCGAAGCCCCCGTATGGAGCGACGACTTCGCCTCCTGCCTTGCGTACCATACTCAGCCAGCTCTGTTTTACCGGGCCGATAAACTGCAACACATAATGGTGCGGCCCAGGCTTCAGAACGGTATCCTGGAGCTGAGCAGCACCTTTGGTATCTGCGGCAATGCCCGTTGACCGACGTCGCGGCCCCCCCCCATCTGCCCCCGCCTCATTCAGATCGAGCTGGTATTGTTCGGTGATGTCCTCGGTCAGACCCTTTCGGGCCAGTTCACGCGCGGCGATATCGGTTGCTTCCACCAGCACGAAAGCCGGGTAACTCTCTACTACTCTCGCGCCTGGGATTTGAGCAACCTTTTCTGCATCTCCGTCGTACACCTTCAGCATGCGAGTCATGCTTGTCTCCGGTCGCCGACACACACGACTCACCTGTCGGCTCTAACGATTAGCCGTGATCGGACGCTACAAATATAGGCGAACCGATCCAGCATGGGCCCCGGCCGCATCGGGTTGCCGGACACTACTGGACGTCGTCTCCGGGGGCAACAATACGTCGAGTCCGACGCTGGTGCCTCACGAGCGATGCGCTATCTGAACGGATCGGTACGGGTGGGCGTGAACACCCGATTGGACCCGGCGGAATTGGTATGGAGAAGGTGCCGGGGTCGATGCAAAGTATAGGAAGGCGTAATCTTTCGCCAAGGTGCATTAATGTATTTTTATGTGCCTTTTCGCACAGACACAAAGGCGTCCCTAACTGCGCGGCCCTCTCGCGCCGCCTGAGTGACTCGCGAACCTCTCATTTTGTTCACACGCGGATCGACATCGAAAGACGGATGTTAAGTTGCTTAGTAAGAAACATCCGCCAGTGCGCGCTTATCAGCATCGATCAATGTTTGAGAATGACGCTCTCCTGTATGAGAGCCGGAGAGCGCGTCGAAAGATCTTTGGCAGGGTCGATACGACCTACGATCGTCGAGCGGCTGCTTACAAACTTCTTCGAAAGCATAGCTTTTAGCGCGCTGCTCTGACTCAGTGCCGCATCTACAGACCCAGACATAACTTTCGGGTACCCCGACGTGATGACACGCCGGCAAACCCACCTGGCCGGCTATTTTTGCCCCAATCCGATCAGCCGCGCGTGATACTTGGGGTGCCCAAGAAACGGACTTTTACGTACTACAAGGACAAGGGCTCCCCGAAATCGACACAATGAAACCGGCTCCCCCCTGTGGGCACCGTCGGCCGGATAACTCGGACATTGCGCGTCTCCGGTTGGAATGCAAGGCCGTACTCAAGGGTCGGGGGCGCGCGATGCGGTTAATCAGGCAAATGCTGGCGAGACTGGTGTGCGCGGATGTGGTCGACCGCGAGGGATTTTGCGGCTTCTTCCGCTTCTCCCTCCGTGGCGAACACGCCCTCCGTGAGGTGGACAGCATGCCACCCGGGCTCATCGTGCTGGTCACCGAAAATCCTGAACCTGGCGGTGAAGCCGTGCGGCGCCATCGGAACCACTTCAATGTCTACCGACACGCCCTCAATCTGATGCGTAATAAAACCGTCCATCACCGGCTCCTTCATGGCTTTTGGGCTCTTCCAGTATGCAACATCGAGTGACAACACGGAACTACCGATGCAGCTCGGTGCCAGTATCAGCAACCGCAGGCAATACAGGTACTGCCTATGGCGCGAGCGGGATCGGATACGTCCCACGATTGCGTTTCTGATGCTCAATCCGAGCACGGCCGATCATCTGACAAAACTGGGGCGAATCGCCACCATTTATTCAACAGTCCTACACCATCAGATGCCGTGGAGGGTTTGGGCCTTCACGAAGCGTCGCTGTTGCCGCACGGCAATGCGCCCGATCAACTGCCGGTGTTCGAAGAGACGATGCAGCAGTTGTCGGACACGGCGATGGCCTCCTATCGCGCGCTGGTCTACGAAACGCCAGCCTTCAAGGAATATTTCTTCGAGTCGACGCCGATCTCGGAGATCGCCGAGCTGAACCACGATGCCGTAGTCGACGGTTGGCGCGGCGTACATGCCGTTATCCTGGCGCTACCGAATCAGGGTTTACCTATATTCAAGAACAATCTCTTCCTGGCATCGGCCTTAATAAGACGCGCCTGCTTACCTAGAGTGTAGTTACTGGTTACGAACAGGGCCGTTCGTAGAAGGACAAAACAAAGTCTGAAGGTAAGTCATCGTGAAGTACCTCATCCAAGCAGTTGTTGTTGGACGCTTTTTCTTTCATTCATCAATGGTGGCTTCGTGGCGCGTTAAGTGGTCGTTGGTATCGACCGCGTATCGGCGCATCTGTAATCGGATTACAGATATGTGTGGTCGTCAGTGAAGACCGCATCTGCTGCGCGTTGAGTGCCGCCGGCGCGAATAAGGATGGTGAAGTGGGGCCGCTTCACCTATCTTGCGCGGTGCTTGCGCGCCGCGAAATCGACCAAGGCCGTAGGAACGACTGGGAGTCGGCGCGCGAATAGCCCATCGGGGTCCGTTGCCTCACAGAGGCGGAGTTGTACGAGACTGATGGTATGGACCCCGCCCCCTCCGGGGCGCACACTTCTGGAGCCACTTTCGGGAGATTCGAGATGCCTACGCTCACCATCGGTCTTGATATTGCGAAGCACGTGTTCCAGGTTCATGGCGTCGATCGTGGCGGCAGGCCAGTGATACAGCGGAAGCTGCGTCGAGCTGAGGTGTAGAACTTCTTTTCGAAATTGGATTCGAGCCTGATAGGTATCGAAGCATGTCAGGGTTCGCACTATTGGTCTCGTGAACTGATCTCACAAGGGCATACGGTGCGCGTGCTGCCAACGCAATACGTAAAGCCTTTTCTGGTCGGTGGGAAGAACGATGCGAATGATGCTTCGGCCATCTGCGCCGCAGTCTCACCACCTGGCATTCATCCCGTACCGATCAAAAGCGCTGAACAGCAATTATTGCAGTCGGTTCATCGTATGCGTGAGCGATTGGTTCACGAGCGAACCGCGGTGTCAAACCAGATACGGAGCATGTTCGCCGAGGAAGCATTCATCTTTCCAATAGGAATTATCCAGTTAAGGCAAGGTATCGTAGCGTTGGTTGCAGATGCCGACGCCCAGACTACAATTCTGCTTCGCCGGCTTGGTTCGATGTACCTCGAACAGCTGGCAGCCTTACAGCGATGGATCCACGAGCTTGCTTCTGAAATTGCCGGCATATTCAAACGCAACGAAGGCTGCCAGCGTCTCGCTACGGTACCCGGGATCGGACCGCTCGTGGCGACCGCATTGTTCAGCGGGGTCGGAGGTCCGCGGCAGTTCAAGAACGGGTGGCAGGTCGCAGCGTGGTTGGGCCTGACACCGAGGCAGCAATCAAGCGGCGGCAAGTCAAAGCTAGGTGGCATCACGAAACACGGCGATACCTATCTCCGCACTCTGCTGGTCCAGTGTGCGCGGGCGGTGATGCGCTTCGTCGGGCGTCGTGACGACCGGCACAGTCGCTGGATCAAAGCCTTGATGCAACGCCGCCACGTGAGCGTCGCTGCAATTGCTCTTGCGAACAAGACGGCGCGAATAGCGTGGGGCAGTGATGGCCAGTAACGACAGCTTCAAGTTGGCATCGTCATTCTTCGACGCACCTGGATTCCTTCACTCCAACCACGATTGCGCAAGAGGTGGCAAGCATGGCGAACCGGTCGGACCGGCGCTTGCAGATCCTGATATATCCGGCGGCTGCGTACGAAGCCAGGAGGCCGATGAGGGGCAAGCGCGCAAACTTCCATGATGGCTTGTGCTGATGGCAGGCACATCAAAAGCCGAATGTACGGACGCAGTCGAGACCTTCAAAATGCACACCGATCTTGCTCATAGGCGGGAGTCCACGTACGGATATACGTGAGCGATCGACACTGAGGCTTAACAGGCGACATGTTTGCAAACGAGGAGGAGTCCATATACGGTCTTGCTCGATGACAACGTCGATGGCCGCTTTTCGAAGCTTAATGGGCGCTAGCGTGACAATCGGCGTCGACATGGCAAGACTTGCCCGGATACGGCCCGGGCAGTCCTCGGGGATCCAACTCAGATGTCGGCGTAGTCGATCCCGGTCAGCACACCCAGATGAGCAACGGTGGTGAAATGCGACTCGTGCTTCGTATCGATGTTCAGCTCGCGCACGTTGCCGCCCAGATCGGTCACAAATGCGCGGCGCCCCCGTGAGTCCAGAGACACGCCAATCCCCTCTTTCAGCTCGCGGGCGAGCACCTGGCGATCAACCAGTCCGGACGCTGTGATTCTTGCGCGATTCAGTGTATTTCCGTCATGCGTGTCGTCGCCACGATCCGTCCAGTAGAGCATGGTGTCGCGGTGATCGATATCGAGATCGATCGGCTCCGGGAGATCGGCCAGCAAACATTCGACATCCGGGCGCCGATCGGGTGTCGCACCAGGCGGCAGCTCAATGCCCGCCCTGAAGATGCGGCCCTCTCCGGCATCCGGCGGTCCCTTTTGCGTCCAGTAGACACGCCCGTTTGCCTTATCCAATACGATGCCTACGCAATGGCGGGTCGCGTCGCCCGTATCCTCGGGGAAATTCCCGGTGCGGACGAGTTCCGTCACCTCCGTGCCGTCCAGCCGCGCGCGCATGACTCGCATGCCTTCGCGATCGCACCAATACAGGTGACCGCCCTCCTTGTCCAGCACGAGTTCCTTGGGCGTTCCGGCCATAGGTGCAGCTTTCATGGTTCGCGAATGTCGGCTTACGGCGAAGTCGACGAGGTGGGCCAAGGTCCCGTTACTGCCCTTCGGTGAGTTTCTCCGAATGTCCCAGCTTCGCAAAAAAGCGGCCGCTCCCCATCCCGACCGCGCATGCCCAGGGAGCCTGAACGACCCGTTGTATAACGTTCAGCTCTATCTCGAGGAGCGGTCGTGCCAGCGAACAGCCGATGAATCTCTACCTCGGTTTATCGAAACGTGCCGGCAACAAGCCGAGGCCAGATCGAAATGTCGGCATGCGTGTCGTTGCGCCAAAAACAGATGTATGTAGATGGGCGCCGTTATCTGTTATGTCAAGCATCAGGATGCCGGCTGTTGGGATGCCGGCTAACCCGATGCCGTCGCTTCAACGCAACGAAGATGCGTCCCCGATGCGTCCCGGATGGGATTGAAGTACAGCCCCACGCCTTTCTGGCAGGGATTTCAACAGAATAATTTCGATTTTGTGACGAATTAACTCAGTAAAACGTAACGGTGTAATCCAGCCCGGAAATGACAGTATGCGATTACCCGCCTTTTATACTCGCGCCGCTGTGTTCTGCCTGCATCCCAATCTGCTGGAGTTAATTCATGAAAAGAATCCCTGTAGCCCTCGCCGTATCCGCTGCACTTGCCGCATCGGCCGCCCATGCACAGAGTTCGGTCACGCTGTACGGCCTGATCGATGCCGGCCTGATGTATACCAACAACGTCAAGACCTCCGCCACTGCGCACGGCAGCCTTTTTCAGGCAACCAGCGGCACCATTAACGGCAGCCGGTTCGGTCTGCGCGGCGCCGAGGACCTCGGTGGTGGCCTGAAAGCCATTTTCGTGCTGGAAAACGGCTTCAACGTGCAAAACGGCAAGCTCGGCCAGAACAGCCGGTTGTTTGGTCGTCAGGCGTTTGTCGGCCTGAGCAGCAGCGATTTCGGTACGGTGACGCTGGGCCGCCAGTATGACTCGCTGGTGGACTTCGTGGCACCGCTGTCCGGTACAGCCGGTACGTTCGGCGACACGGGCTTCGCGCACCCGTTCGACAACGACAATCTGAACCACACGCTGCGGATGAGCAACGCGGTCAAGTACATGAGCAGCAACTATGCAGGCCTGAAATTCGGCGGCCTCTACGCGTTCTCGAACAACACTGACTTCACGCTGAATCGTGCTTACAGCGCGGGCGCAAGCTACGAGTTTGGCCCATTCAAGATGGCCGCCGGCTACCTGCAGATCAACGGCAACGGCGCGGTCCCCCAGGTGAACACCAGCGGCGCAGTTGACCTCGGCGAAGCGCCTGCCCAGACGGCTGGCTTCAGGTTCGGGGCGAACGTTCAGCGCACGATCGGCGCGGGTCTCAACTACACCTTCGGCCCGGCAGTGGTCGGCTTCGTGTATACGAACAGCTTTTATCAGGGTACCCAATCGTTCAACCTCAACAACGGTTCGCAGCGATTCAACAACTATGAACTGAACGCCAAGTACGCGCTGACACCGGCGATTACGCTGGGCATCACTGACACGTACACCGATGCCCATCTGTCAGGCGCGTTCAATGCCACCGGTACGCAGTACGGCACGGATCCGAAGTGGAATCAGGTCAACTTGCAAGCTGTCTACGCGTTCTCCAAACGCACGGATGTTTACGCCGAAGCCATGTATCAGCACGCAATCGGCCAAAACGTTGTCGCCTTCATCAATACGTCGGGTGGCGCGTCGTCGACGGCGAACCAGGTGGTCGGCACGGTCGGGTTGCGCACGCGCTTCTAGGGAAGCCTGAAACCGAACCGGGTTAGCCCTTTCCCAGGGCGCAACGGCAGTGTGCGCCGGCAAAAGATGTGTCGGGACTCTCGTCGCTGGTCCAGACCAAACGGCGGTCACGGCGCAGTGAATGCGGAGCGAGAGACCGTGGACACTTGCGCTGAAGCGACTTTCTCCGAGCAATATTTGGCCCTTCCATCTGGACGGGCCTTTTTTCGACCGGGCACAGGTGGCGCGCGCCATCGATCCCATACCTAGTTGTCCTGGCATTGCCTAAAGGCAGTTTGGCCCACGAAATCGGACCTTCACGAGCGAACGATAATGGACCGTTCCTGGCCGGCCGGCTGCGGGCGGGCCATTGAACGCAAGCATCCTGGACGCGCGCCCGCAGCGGGACGGTTGCGTCGTCGTGAATTTGAATATATCCGTCATGGCACACAGGCGCTGATTGCCGCGCGGCTGTGCTTCAGCATGAACGACAGCTCGCGTTCGCGGAAGATATGCATCAGCGGATTCAGCACCGCGCCGATCCGCGAGCACGCGAGATACGTCAGCGTGAACTGCCACCAGTTCGGCAATTGCAGGGACA
Source organism: Paraburkholderia panacisoli (assembly GCF_008369935.1). Lineage (GTDB taxonomy): Bacteria > Pseudomonadota > Gammaproteobacteria > Burkholderiales > Burkholderiaceae > Paraburkholderia > Paraburkholderia panacisoli. The sequence continues at coordinate 28,407 of NZ_VTUZ01000034.1, forward strand.
CCACGTCGTTGCACCTCACCCCGAGACGGCTGAGGCCGATGGCGATGCGCTCCGCCATCGTCGCCATTTCACGGTACGTGAAACGCGTGTGCGCCCCGTCTTCCACACGCACCGCACTGAGCGCGATCCGGTCCGGACACTCGGCGACACATGCGTCGAGTTCGTCCGTCGTTGATGGTGCGCTCGCGCCACCAACCGTTGGCGATGCTCGCCGCCCGGCGCGGCGCAATCGGAACGGCGTCGAACTCCATTCGCGTGTCTCCGGTGTTGTTATCGATGCGTGTGCGTGCCTGTGTTCATGCCGGGACCGCTTCGCGCCCCGCGCGTGTGCGGGCGATGATCGTCTTCATGATCTGGGCGGTTCCATCGCCGATCTGGAAACCCAACACGTCGCGCAGACGCTGTTCCATCGGACCTCGATCGTAGCCGCCATGACCGAACGACAACAGGCATTGATGCACCACGTCATAGGCCAGCTTCGGGCCCCACCACTTGCACATCGCTGCCTCGGCGGTATGCGGCAGTCCGCGGTCCTTCAGCCACAGCGTTTGCAAACACAACAGCCGCGCGGCTTCGACCTGGGTTTCGAAATCAGCCAGCGGATGCGACACGCCCTGAAACGCCGACAGTGGCTTGCCAAACGCCTCACGCTGGGCAACGTATTCCCACGTTTCTTCGAGACTGACTTTCGCCACTGCGAGCACCTGCAAGCCAATCAGCGCGCGCGAAAAATCGAAGCCCTGCATCACCTGCACGAAGCCTTGTCCTTCATTGCCGAGCAGATGGTCGACGGGCACGCGCACGTTCTCGAAGAACAACGAGCCACGGCCGATCGCGCGCTGGCCGTGGCAATCGAAGCGGTTGCGGGTAATGCCCGGCAGATCCATCGGCACCAGCAGCGCCGACACGCCGCGCGCGCCGGACTCCACCGAGCCGGATCGGGCGAACACCACCGCGGCATCGGCCTGGTCGGCTGCGGAGATCGAGGTCTTCTCGCCATTGAGCACATAGTGGCCGCCGACGCGCTCCATGCGCAGCCGCAGATTCGCGGCGTCCGATCCGCCGCGCGGCTCGGTCAGTGCGATGGCGAAGAGCGCCTCGCCTTGCGTGAGCTTCTCCAGCCAGGGCCGGGCGATTTCGGGCAACGCATGATGCGCGAGAATCTGCCCATTGAGCGACGCCAGCAGATTGATGTACGACAGGCTCAGGTCGGCGCGCGCGATCTCTTCATGAATCACACCGGCCGCGAGGCAGCCGAGTCCCTGGCCGCCGTATTGCTCGGGCAGCTCCGGCGCGATGAACCCCATCTGCCCCATCTCGGCCATGAGCTTGCGGTCGAGTGTGCGGGTCTTGTCGCGTTCAAGGAAGCCCGGTGCCACGCGTCCCTGCGCAAAACGCCTGGCGTGTCCGCCAAGCGCGACGAGATCTTCATCGAGGTAGGGGTTCATGACGTCTCCTGGATATGACGGCTCCGGCTCGCCATGACGGCGCGCCAAGGGTCTCTGCTGCTAGGCGGTTGAGCTACTTCGCGTACTTGCGGAACTCGGGCTTGCGCTTCTCCTGAAAGGCCTTCACGCCTTCACGCGACTCCTCGGTGTCGTAGTACAGCTTCAGCGCGTACATACCCATCCCCGCGATACCGGCCTGGTGTGCGGTGTCCATGTTGAACGAGCGCTTGGCGATCGCGATCGCCGTCGGGCTCATCTCCATGATCTCGTCGCACCACTTCTGCACTTCGGCGTCGAGTTGCTCGTGCGGCACGACCGCGTTGACCAGCCCCATCGCAAGCGCTTCGGAAGCCGGATAGCGGCGGCACAGATACCAGATCTCGCGCGCCTTCTTCTCGCCGACGACCCGCGCGAGAAAGGCCGTGCCGTACCCCGGATCGACCGAGCCGACCTTCGGCCCCGCCTGCGCGAACACGGCCTTTTCGGAAGCGATCGTGAAGTCGCAGATCGTGCACAGCACGTTGCCGCCGCCGACCGCGAAACCCTGCACGCGCGCGATCACCGGCTTGGGCACGTCGCGAATCGCGTTGTGCAGTTCTTCCATCGGCAAGCCGATGGTGCCTCGGCCGTCGTACTGCCCTTCGTGCGCGGACTGATCGCCGCCCGTGCAGAACGCGCGCTCGCCGGCGCCCGCCAGCACGATCACGCCCACCTCGCGTGAATAGCCGGCACGATTGATCGCGTGGATCAGTTCGTCACAGGTGCGGCCGCGAAACGCGTTCATCCGTTCTGGCCGGTTGATCGTGATCCATGCGGCGCCGTTGCGCACTTCGTAAAGAATGTCTTCGTAGTTCACGGTGATTTCCTCGCAGGTCGCAGATGAATGGGTTCAGCCGGCCATCGTCAGGCCGCCCGACACGCTCAACACCTGACCGGTGATGAAGCCCGCGTCGTCGCTGGCGAAGAACACGATCGCGCCAGGCAGGTCGTTAGGCTGGCCGATCCGGCCCAGTGGAATGGAGCGCTGGAACGCTTCCATCAGCTTCTCGGGATTGGCCGCGCCTTCCTTGTATTCGGCGAACAGCGCCGTATCGGTCGGCCCGGGACACACGACGTTCACCGTGATGCCGTGCCGCGCATGCTCGCGCGCGATGGTCTTGGAGAACGACACCAGTCCACCTTTGCAGGCCGCGTACACGGCTTCGCCCGACGAGCCGACCCGCGCCGCGTCCGACGCGATGTTGACGATGCGCCCCGCCTTGCGCTGCACCATGCCCGGCAGCACCGCGTGATGCATGTGCAAGGCGCCGGTCAGGTTGATCGCAATCAGACGCTCCCATTGAGCCGGCTCGGTCTTCGTGAACGGCCTGAACACATCCCAGCCCGCGTTGTTGACCAGTATGTCAACGGGGCCGAGCTTCGCCTCGGTTGCCGCAACGGCCGCGTCGACATCCGCGCGGCTGGTGATGTCGCAACGGATCGCCTGCGCCGTGCCGCCTGCCGCGCAAATCGCATCGGCTACGGTTGCGGCGGCGTCCGCCGACAGGTCCAGCACCGCAACGCGCGCGCCTTCAGCCGCAAAGCGCCGGCAGGTCGCCCCGCCGATGCCGCCGCCACCACCGGTCACGATGACCGTCTTGCCTTCGAGTCCTTGCACAATCGTCTCCTTCAGTTACCAGGGTTACCATTGGCGCTGGATAAACATCGTCTGCACCGCATATATACGTAAATATATTGACGTATACTAGGGCGGCACTATGATGAGCACAAGAACGGAAACACCAGGAGAATCCCTTGGTCAAAGCGCAAGAAAATGTCACATCCGCGAAACTGGAACTGGCTAACCGGTTGTTTTTCCGCCTATATCAATGTGCCAACATGTTGCATAAAACAGGCACTCGGGCCGTCGAGGCCGAAGGATTGACGACACAGCAGTGGGCCGTGCTCGGCGCGCTGTCGCGGCCGGAGGCGGAGAAGGGAATGAGCGTCGGAGACCTGGCGCGTTATCTGATGGTGAGCCGGCAGAATCTGTCCGGCCTGATTAGCCGGATGGAGCGTGACGGCCATCTGACCGGCACCGCGGACGGCCGGGATCGACGCTCGCGTCTGATCACCATGACCGCGTCAGGCCGCAAGCTGTGGCTGCATCAGGCCACGCCGAAGATTCACGGCTATTACGAGCAGGTGCTGGAGAACTTCTCGACCGATGACGTCACCCACACGCTGCATTACCTGCTCAAGCTGCTAGACAATATGAAGCGTCTCGACGATGCGTCGAGAGAAGCGCATGAAGGTGAGGAAGGGTGAAGCGACGCAGCATGCAGCTGCGCCTTTCTGAAGATGAAGACGAGCGCGTTGCGCGTCAGGCCGCGTTCAACAATGCGCGCAGGTTTTGCTGCGGATCGCGCCAGACATCGGCCGCAAGACGCGCCCGCTTGTCGACGAGCATTTTCGCGCTGCGCATCTCGCGCGCCTGGTTGACGGTAATCGCGGCCACCAGTTCGCCATCGTTCAAGCCGAACAACATGAAGCGCGACTCGTCCATCTGCCCGCGGACAATCCATTCCGGGGCCGCCATATCGCCGGCAAACTGGATGTTCATTCCGCACTGATCAGTCCAGAACCACGGCACGCCGGCTTCGGCCGGTTCGATTCCCATCATCGCCCGCGCAGCCGTGATCGCCTGGTTCTTCGCGTTCTCCCAGGTTTCCCGCCGGTAAAACCTGCGCGTGAGCCGGTCCCACTGGCTCGTGGCGTCGCCTGCGGCATAGATCGCCGGATGCGATGTGCGACAGTTTTCGTCGATCAGAATGCCGTTCTCGACGTCCAGACCGGCAGCGCTCGCGAGGCGTGTGTCCGGCTCGACGCCAATGCCGTAGATGACGGCGTCGCCCGTCACTTGCGCGCCGTCCGACAGCGTCAGGACGATCTCTCCATTTTCACGGCGCGCGTGCGTAAGCGCGGCGCCCAGGTGCAGCACGACGCCCCGCTCACGATGCACGTTGCACAGGTACTCGTTCAGCACGCCGGGCGAACAGCGGCCCATTACCATCGGCGCCTGTTCGATCACAGTGACGTGCGCACCGAGATCGATCGCACTCGAAGCGAGTTCGAGGCCGATGACGCCGCCGCCCACCAGCACCACGCGTCGTCCGGGCGTTAGAACGGGCCGGAGCTTGCGCGCGTCGTCGAGCGTGCGCAACGTGTAGACATCGTTGCCGAGTCGGTCCAGCAACGGCAGGCGCCGAACCCGCGCGCCGGTCGCGAGCAGCAGCTTGTCGAACGGCAGTGTCTCGCCGTCGGCCAGCGAAACATGTCTGGCCTCGACGTCGATCGCGCTCACGCGCGCGCCGAGCCGCAGCTCGATGTTCCGCTCTTCATAGAACCCGTCCGCAAACAGCTGGCAGCGCGCAGTCTCGGGCTGCAGCAACACGTCCTTCGAAAGCGGCGGCCGTTCGTAGGGCAAATGCGACTCGTCGCCGATCAGCACAACCCGGCCATCGAAGCCGCTCTGGCGCAACTCGGCCGCCGCCATCGCGCCGGCCTGGCCCGCGCCGACAATCACGATACTCGGCTTGTTCATGGTTCAGTCTCCTGTCCTGTCGCCGGGATCGCACGATAAGGCAACCCGGCGATTCATCTTTGATCGGCGCATGCCGCCGCCCGCGCAACCCTGACTAGAGTTGCAGCCCGCCAGCGGCATGGCGAATGCCGCGAATGCCGAGCCCGGCATCGGCATTGATCATCACGCCGCTGAGCGTGCGGTTGTTGGCCCGTGACGCGAGCAGCACGAAGGGCCCGGTGAAATCCGCGGTTTGCGGAAAGAACTGCAACGGCAAAATGCTGGCGATGCCTTCCGGCGTGCGCGAATCCATGATGCGCAAGCCGTCCTGGCCCAACGATGCCGGCCCCCGCAGATCGCTCGCCATGCCGCACGGGCCGACGCCGTTCACCCGTACCTTCGGCGCCAGTTCGTAAGCCAGTTCGCGGATCAGCCCGGTTGCGGCGTGCTTGCTGGCCGTATACAACGGGCCGCCGCCGCCCGGATAGAACGACGAATTGGACAGCGTAAAAATGATGCTGCCTTGCGAAGCGATCAGCGCCGGCGCGGCAGCCTTCGCACCCAGCAGATAACCTTTGACGTTGATCGAGAACAGCTCGTCGAAACCGTTGTCCAGTTGCTCAGGCGTCAGGTCCATCAAACTTGCGGCGTGGTCCCAGACCGCGGCGTTGCCGACGAAACAGTCGAGCTTGCCGAACCGTTCGACTGCCGCCGCCACGGCACGCGCATTGTCGTCATAGCGGCGCACGTCGCCTTGAACCGCGACCACGGCAGCGCCGAAGCGCGAGCGCAACGCGTCTACTTTCTCCGCTGACCGTTCGAGCACGGCGACCTGTGCGCCCTCTTCCAGAAAGCGTTCGACCAACGCCAGCCCCAGCCCCGAACCGGCGCCGGTAATCAGTGCGACTTCGTTTTCGAGCCAGTTCACAGCACGGCCTCCGGAAGATCCACATAGATCGCATCGCCATCCACGACGACGGGGTACGTGGCAAGCGGTTCGGTGGCCGGCTGGCACAGGGCCGTACCGGTCTTCAAACAGAAGCGCGCCGCGTGCAGCGGACATTCGACCGTGCCGTCATCCTCGATATATCCGTCGGACATCGAAGCATTGCCATGACTACACCGGTCGCTGACGGCATAGAGGCTGCCACCGGAGTTCACCACGGCGATGGCAAGCGACGCCTGCTCGAGCTTGATGGCTTCGCCTTCACCCAACGAGCCGTTCTGACATACAAAAATGCGAGCCATGATTAGAAAAACACACTGAGGTTATGGGAGGTCAGCACGACCTGATCGAGCACGATCTCGCGTCGGCAGAGTTGCCAGCCGCGGGCGTCGCCGCTCCGGCGCACGCGGTCGTGCCGTACGCCTGCGTAGAAGGTCTCGTCGCGTTCTTTCTGCGCGCGATACAGGATGTAGTTCAGGCGCACGTCGAACTCGTCGTCGCGTTCGCCTTGCAGCACCTGAACATTGGTCACGAGGTGACGGGTGCGTGAGGGCGGCTCTTCCGCCCATGCCATGCCTGTTTCGAGACGCGCCACGCGGCGTTCGAGTTGCTGCCAGGTATCGTTGAAGATCCATGTCGAGGGTGGCTGCACGCTGCGGCGACGGTCACGCGTTTGCGCGTTGGTCACGGTCCGCATGGTGTAGCTGATGTCTTCCGACAGCAGCGCCAGCCAGTCGCGAAAGCGCCAGTCGTCGAGCAAGGCCGCCTCGTGATACAGGAACTGCGTGATCTCGTGATGCAGCGCGAGCGGCACGTCGTCGCGACGGATATCGGTGTCGAGACTCACTTCATCACCTCCTGCTGAAACTGGCGCGTGCGTTGCTGCACCTCTTCCCACGTATCCGAAATCAGCAGGTCCGCCCAGCGCCGGTACATGCCGCGCGCCGCGGTCTCGGAGAAGATGTAGTTGGTGATGCCGGGAATACCGTCGTCGCGTATGCGCTCGTTGTTCAGCCCCATCTCCACGCACAGCGCGGTTTTGCGCGCGCGCTGGCCGCGCAGCACCTTCTGGATTTCCACCCAGTTCTCGGAGTCGTCCTGTTCGAGAAAGCCGGCTGGCCCGAACGCGCGAGTCGCGCTTCGTTCGAACGCCGCCTTCACTTCGTCCGATGCGTCCTTGTCCGCGATACAGAACGCCCACACCTCGACCTGGTTCGGCCCGCGCGGATGCCATACCCGCAGTGTCGCGGTACCGTTCAGCCAGGACAGCGTCGGAAACATGTTGTTGTGCCCCGCGAGACGCAGCGCGCGCACCTTGCCCAGACGCTGCTCGACTTCCGCATAGGTGTCGCGGAAGTATTGCGACACCTCGCCGTCGACCCAGACGTTCGCGTCGGGCTGCTCGGTGAAGAAGAAGCCGCTACCGTGTCCGTCCTGACCGTACTGGAGCGCATCTTTTGCGGTCTCCCACACCGGCCGCGCGGTCTGGCCGGCGCCGAGCGCCTTGCCTGCGTTATCGCCCTGCGCGCCCAGCACCTGGACTGCCGACGCATGCGAAAACAGCGCGTGATACTGGTCGCCGGCGAACTGCTCGGCGGGAAACTTCCAGTTGCAATCGATCACCCACTTGTGCACGCCACCGATGATCTCCGTGCCGCCCTCGCGGCGATCGAGCACGCCGTCCAGGTACCACGCGATATCGCCCATGTACTCTTCGAGGCTCGGCGCGGTGGTGTCCCAGTTGCCGAATATCAGCCCCTTGTAGATGGCTACGCGAGAGACTTCCTGGAGCCCGAATTTTTCCTTGCACAGACCGTGTGGATACGCGCGCGGCTCGAGCGGCACCTCGACCAGCGCACCGTCCACGCCATACGACCAGCCGTGATACGGGCACGTGAAGGCGCGCGTGTTGCCGGAGTCCGCGAAGCTGACCCGCATCGAACGATGGCGGCATTGATTGAGGAACGCCTTGATCGAGCCGTCCTTCTGCCGCACGACGACGATCGGGTCTTCACCCATGTACGTGTTGAAGAAGTCGCCGGCTTTCGGAATCTGGCTGACGTGCGCGAGAAACAGCCAGCAGCGGCCAAACACGCGCTCCAGTTCGAGTTCGTAGATGGCGGGGTCGGTATAGATCGACGGGCTGATGCGGCCGTTCTGCGCATCGACCAGAGCGTCGACATCCACTTTTGCGGTCATTTGTCTCATCTCCTCCAGAAGATCCGCCTCACGTAGAGGCGGCGGAGCAAATGATCACAGCCGCGAATCAGTCTGTACAATATTTAGTTTGTCTCATGCAAGTCGTTCGAACGATTATTCCCCGGCATGGAACTCCGACATCTGCGTTACTTCATCACGGTGGCCGACGAGTTGAATTTCACCCGTGCCGCCGCGCTGCTTCATACAGCGCAACCTTCGCTTAGCCAGCAGATCCGCGATCTCGAGAACGAAGTCGGCGTGCAATTGCTCGAGCGGTCGAACCGCAAGGTGGCTTTGACGGAAGCCGGCAAGGTATTTCTCGCCGAGGCGCGCGTGACGCTCGCGCAAGCCGACCGCGCGGTCGCGCGAGCGCGCCATGTCGCCCAGCAGCAGAACGAGACGGTGACGATAGGCTTCGTGCCCGCTGCAGAAGTTAGAGTATTTCCCACCATACTGCCGCGCCTGCGCATGCACTTCCCGGACGTGCGCGTCGAATTGCGCAGCCTGCCGACGATGACGCAGGAAGACGCGCTGCTCGCGAACGATATCGATGTCGCGTTCATGCGCGCGCCCGTGCATTCCGCGGAACTGGTCAGCGAGGTGGTCTTGACGGAGCCGTTGATCGCGCTGCTTCCGGCAACACATCCGCTCGCGCAGCTGGAACGCATTCCTCTACAGGCGCTCGACGGCGAAGCGTATATCAGTAGCGACCCGCAGTTTTCCGGGAAACTCTATGACGTGGTCGAGGACTACTACGCGAAGCACGGCTTGCGGCGCAACGTCGTGCAGGTTGCGTCGAATATTCTTCTCAATCTGAATCTGGTGGGCATGGGCCTCGGCTTTGCATTGTTGCCCGAGTATGTCGCCGCGCTGGCGGGCGAGTCGATCCGCTGCCGGCCGCTGGATGGCGATCCGCCGCGTATCGATCTTCTGATGGTATGGCGCGCCGATAACCATTCGCCCGCGCTAGCCAAGCTGCTTGAACTGGTGCGCGGGGTTGCCGGGCGCGGGTAACGGAAAGAACGCCGGACCTTGCGTACGTTGCTTGCTTCGCGGATACGGCGCGCGGTTCGCTCAGATCACGATGGTGCCGGTTATCAGACCGACGAGCGCGGCAAGGGCGCCGCACACCGCCACCGCAAAGATGATCCACTCGGCGCGGACAAAGACCGGCAAGCCGCGCTCGCGTCTGGCGAGGATGAACAGCACGGTGCCCGGCGCATAGAGCAGCGCCGACATCATCAGGAATTTGGCGCCGCCCGCGAATAGCAGGAACGCTGTATAGAGCGTCGCGAATGCCGCGATGAAGTAGTCGCGGCGCAATGCATTGCGCTGCGCCCCCCCCTCTTCGATGTCATGACGTGCCGCCTTGATGCCGTAGGCGGCGACAAGAAAATACGGAATCAGCGCCATCGAACTGGTCAGGTTGAGCATCAGCGCAAACGCGTCATTCGACCAATACGTGCTGATCACGAATAGCTGCACCACGCTGCTGGTCAGCCAGATCGCGGCGACTGCCAGCTTGCGCTCGTTTTGCTGGGCGAATATGCGCGGCATCGTGCCGGTGCGCGCGGCGGCGAACAGAACTTCGGCACAAATGAGCGACCACGCGAGGTACGCACCGAGGATCGAAACGATCAACCCCGCGCCGATGAATACCGAGCCCAACGGCCCAAGCAAAGCGCCGAGCACGGCCGCCATCGACGGCTGGCGCATCACCGCGATATCCGCGCGCGGCAACGCCGCGTAGGGCAGCAGCGTCACCAGAACCAGCAGACACAACACGGCGACGAATCCGGAGAGTGTGGCGGCGCCCACATCAGAGCGCCGCTTTGCATAGCGCGAATAGACGCTCGCGCCCTCGATGCCGACGAACACGAACACGGTGACCAGCATCGTGGACCGCACCTGCGAAAACAGGCCCGCATACAGCGCATCGCTGCCTTCCCACACGTTTGCGCGCAACATGTCGGCGCGAAACAGCACGATCAGGATGCCGATGAACAGCACGATCGGAATGACCTTGGCCACCGTGACGATGGTGTTGATCATCGTGGCTTGCTGCACGCCTCGCAGCATCACGAAATGAAACAGCCAGATGCCGACTGACGACACAGCGATCGCCGTCAGCGTATTGCCGTTGCCGAACGCCGGAATGAATGCGCCGAGCGTCGACTTGATCAGCACCCAGTAAGAGACGTTGCCGAAACAGCCCGCCATCCAGTAGCCGAACGCGGAGAGAAAGCCCGCATAGTCGCCGAAGCCCGCTCTCGCATACGCGAACACGCCCGCGTCGAGTTCAGGGCGCCGTTCGGCCAGCGCCTGGAAAACACGCGCCAATGCATACATGCCGATACCGGCCACACACCACGCGATGATCGCGCCGAGCGGCCCCGTCGCTCGCGCGAAGTTACGCGGCAGCGAGAAGATGCCCGCGCCCACCATTGATCCGACGACCATCGCGGTCAACGCGGGCAGCGACAGTTTTGTCTCGACCTGGGACGCCATTGCTCACCATTCAGAAAGGAGAGTTCTTCCGGTAAGAGACGAATGCGAAAGAGCACCGCGACTTGCCGCCGCGCTGGGCGATGGCGCGCCGCGCACGCGGCACGCTCCGATTCGCCCGTTACTGCGAAACCGGTGCGCCCGCCGTTGCGGGTCCCGCGGGAGGCTGCCGTGTACTCGCCGTCGGCTGGCCCGCCGTCCAACCGCCGCCCATTGCCCTGAACAGAGCAAACTGGGCTTGCAACTCGCCCACCTGCTCGCGCACTTGCGACGACTGGCTTTCGAGCAGCGACACACGCACCTGGTCGATATCCAGGCGACCCGTATCACCCACTTCGAAGCGACGCTGCACCTGAGTCAACTGGGTGCCCCGCTGTGTGACTTCCTCGTTGCGCGCGGCAAAGAGTTCGTCCTGCCGGTTCAAGCGTGCGAGCGCGCGCTCCACGTCGTACAGTGCGCCCAGTGCCGTCTTTTCATAATTGAGCATGGCCTGCTGCGCCTGGGCATCCATCGACTCCACCTGCGCGCGCCGGGCACCGAAATCAATCAGCGGCATCGCCATCGCTGCGCCGAACAGCCAGAAGGTGCTGGGGCCAAGACTCTGGCCGGCCAGTTCCCAGCCATTGCGCGCGAGCAGCCCGCTCAGCGAGATGGTCGGCCAATAGTTGAGGCGTGCGACATCCGTCTGCTTGACCGCGGCATTCACACGAGCCTGCGCCGCAATCAGATCGGGCCGCCGCATCAGCAGATCGACAGGCTGGCCTGGCGCGATCATGCCAAGTGCGGGCATCAGCGTATCGCTCTCGTCGAGGATTCCCGCGAAATCTTCCGGTTGCACGCCGCAAAGATTCTGCAAGTTCAGGCGAGCCTGGGCGATACCGTTCTGAACTTCCACCAGACGTGCGTCGACCTGTGCAAGGCCGGCGCGAGCCGCCTGAACGTCGGTGCTGAGCACCACCCCGGCCGTAAAACTTTTCTCAGCGATGCTGACGAAATCGGTGGCGATCGAATGGCTCTGTTGAAGCAGCGTGCGCTGGCGCAGCAGTCCGCGATAAGTCACGTAAAGATCGGCGACGCTCGACACCACGCTCAGGCGCACCGCTTCGGCGTCGCCGGCGGCCGCGCGCGCCTGTTCGCGCGTCGCCGAGAGGCGCGCGCGTCCCTGCCCGAACAGGTCGATTTCCCATTGGGCCTGTAGCCCGACTCGCCAGAAATTCGCGTCGGTGTTCTGGATACCCAGCACTTCCTGGAATTCGAGCTGTGTCTCACCGCCGCGGTATTTGGCGCCGCTGACTGAGGCGCCAATGGACGGAAGCAGCTGCGAGCGAGCCGCCCGAATTCCGGCTTGCGCCTGATCGACGCGGGCATACGCAATGGAGATATCGAAGTTGTGCGCGAGCGCAAGCTCCACCAGACGCGTCAGCGTGGGGTCGTTGTATTGGGTCCACCACGTCGCCAGTTCTTGCGGGGACATGGGTGCCGCCGCCGCGCTCTGCGTCTCCGAGTACTGCGCGGGGAGCGTGGCCGGCTTATCGAGTTGCAACGAGCCCGTGCATCCCGCCTCCAGTAGCAGGGCCGCGACCGCAAGAACGTAGTAGTGCCGCGCGCGCATCATGTCGCGTCCGGGCGTTGACCCGGCTCCCATTCCGTTTCCTTGATCGAAAACAGCAGCGCGTACAGTGCGGGCACGGCGACCATCGTAAGGATGGTGGCAAAGGCCAGGCCCGACATGATCGTGATCGCCATGTCCTTGAAGAACGGGTCCCACAGCAAAGGCACCATGCCGAGCGCCGTCGTCCCTGCCGAGAGCGCCACCGGCCGCAGCCGGCTCATCGAACCCAGCGTCACCGCCTGCATGCGAGGCACACCGCCGGCGATCTGCTCGTCGATCTCCTGCACCAGCACGACGCCGTTCTTGATGAGCATGCCGATCAGGCTAAGCAGCCCCAGCAAGGCCATGAAGCCGAACGCGCCGCGGAACAGCAACAGACCGAGGGTCACGCCGCAGATCGACATCGGCACCACGAGCAAAACGACGAGCGCGGGTTTGAGCCGCCCGAACATCATCAGAACCAGTAGCGCCATGCCGACGAAACCCAGCGGCAGCTGCCGGAACAGGCTTTCCTGCGCACGGGTCGACGATTCATGCTCACCGCCCCATTCGAAGCGATAACCGGAAGGCAGCTTGATGTTCTCGACCCCGGATCGTATGCGCCGGAACGCGTCGACACTGTTCTGGCCGTAGATCGGATTGGCGGAGACCGTCAGCGTACGGATGCGGTCTTCCCGCGCGATCGCGCCTTCCTCGGTGGCGATCTCGAAGCCATCGACCACGTCTCCCAGCGGCACATAGCGGCGCAAACCCGCGCTGAACACCTGCATGTCCTGCAGACCGGCAACGCCTTGCGCGAAATCGGGCGAGCGCAGCACGATCGGCAGCAACTGGTCGTTCTCGCGATAGATGCCGGCGGTCAGCCCTTCAGTCGCGTAGGCCAGCATGTCGCTGACCTGCCGCCGCGTAACGCCTGCCGAGCGCGCACGCGACTCGTCAAAGCGCGGCCGCACGACGCTGATCGGATTCTCCCAGTCGTCACGGATCGCGATGATGCGGCCATCGGCCTTCAGCACGTCCTTCGCCTCTTGCGACAAGCGGCGCAGCACCGCCGGGTCCGGACCGGAAAAACGCGCCTGAATCGCAGCGCCGCCGCCTGGACCGAAGTTCGGACGCGTGATGGTCCAGTGCTGTTCAGGGAAGCGCTTCTTCAGGTCCGCCTCGATCTCGGGGATCATGTCGTCGATGAGATTCGAGTCCGTCACGCCGACGATGAACTGCGCATACGACGTATCCCGCGTCTCCGGATCGTACACAAGGAAAAAACGCGTGGCCCCACCGCCTATATAGGTGCCGACCTGGGTGACGTCTTTATGCTTCAGCAGAATCTTTTCCACCTGCTGACTCTTCTCGGTCACCGCGCGAATATCCGCGCCGCGTTGCAAACGCATGTCGACATAGAAGATCGGCGTGGTCGACGCCGGGAAGAAGCTCTGCTCAACGAAACGAAACGCCCATCCCGCCAGCACGGTCAGCACGACGAGCACGACGATCACGCCCACTCGCCGTCTCGTGACCCATGAAAGCAGGCCGCCATAACGCTGGTACATCTTCCCCTTGAACGGGTCTTCCTGCGGGCCGCTTGCGGGCTTGAAAAGATAGGTGCCAAAGAGCGGCGTCAGGCCGATCGCGATCACCCAGCTAAACAGCAGCGAAATCGCCGCCACCGCGAACAGCGATGCGCAGAACTCGCCGACCGCATCCGGCGACAGGCCGATGCCCGAGAAAGCGAGAATCCCCACCACCGTGGACGCGAGCAGGATCCATTGGCTCTGCTTGAGCACCTCGGTTGCGGCATCGAGATGCGACATGCCTCGCTGCACGCGGACCAGCATGCCTTCGCAAACCACGATGGTGTTGTCGGTCAACATGCCCATCACGATGATCAGCGCACCGAGTGAGATGCGCTGCAACTCGATGCCCGCGGCGTACATCACTGCAAGCGTGCCGAGAATCGACAGGAACAGTTCCACACCGAGGATCACGCCTGCGCGCCAGCCGAGCCCGATTCCCAGCGCCACGCCGACAATCGCCACGGACAGCAGCACGTCGAAAATGAAGCCACGCACGCTTTCATCGACCACCTGAGGTTGATCGTAAAGCGAGTTCAGCTTCATGCCGATCGGACGATCGCGCTCCAGTTCGACCATCTTCGCCTTGATCTCCTCGCCGACTCTCACCACATTGACGTTTGCGCGCGCGCTGATGCCGATGGTCACGGCCGGTTGACCGTTGTAGTGAATCACGTGCGTGGGGATGGCCGCATAGCCGTGGCTCACGCGCGCGATGTCGCCGAGCAGCAGCGGCCCCGGCGCATTGCCGACCGGCAGCGAACGAATCGCCTGCAATGAATCGAGCGAACCGGTCGGCGCGATGCGCAGCGACAGATCGCCCACGCGCTCGCGGCCCGCAGGACGGATCTCGTTCTGCACGAACAGCGTTTGCGCGAGATCGTCGGTGGAAAGATTGTTGGAGATCAGTTGCGCCTGGTCGACTTCGACGGCGATCTGCTCCTGCTGCTCGCCGGCAATCACGATGTCGGACACATCGTCGAGCGTCAGCAACTGCTTACGCAACTCCCGCGCATACGCATACAGTTGCGCCTGGGTATAGCCTTCGCCGGTCAGCGCGTAGAACATCCCGTAGACGTCGCCGAAACGGTCCAGCACGATCGTCGGCGCGGCGCCGGGCGGCAGCCTGATTTGCGCGTCGGCGGCCGACTTGCGCAACTCGTCCCATACCTGAGGCAGTTGCGCCGACGTATAGGCGTCGCGAATCTGCACACGGATTTCCGAATAGCCCGGCAACGAGCGCGATTGCAGTGACTCGACCTGCGGCATCTGCTGGATCGTGCTCTCCATCCGGTCGGTGACTTCCTGCTCCACCTCGCGTGCGCTCGCACCCGGATACAGCGTCACGACGACCGCGGTCTTGATCGTGAACTTCGGGTCCTCCAGCCGGCCAATGTTGACATACGCGATCAGGCCACCCACCAGCGAAATGACGGTGATGACCCACGCAATGAGCGGCTTCTCGATCAGGGGGCGCGCGAGATTCATTGCGGGGCTTCCATGGGCCGGACCGCCATTCCCTCCTTCATGAACTGCGAGCCGCCTGCCACCACGCGGTCGCCGTCCGCCACTGCTCCCGACACCACCGCGTCATCGTTGCGGACTTCGCGGACGTTGACAGGTACAGCGTGCACACGGCCTGACGCGGCGTCGTAGCGCCACAAACTGCGCTGACCATCCGCGCCGATCGCCACGGCGGCCATCGGTATCGCGAAGTAGTTATTGTCACGCTGCACGACTTGGCGAGCGGTGTCCGAGATCTGCACGCGCACCGCCATCCCGGGGAACAGCATGGCCGCGGTGGTGCCTTGCACGGAGAACACGAGCCGGTAGCCGCTCGAGGTCGGCGTGGTCTGCGTGGTCCGTTCGCGGAACAGAAGCGGGAAGCGCGAGTCCGGGCGTTCAGGCAGCCACGCCTCGGCCCTGAGCGTTTTGTCGACCAGCAGCCGCTCCGCGATGCTTTGCGGAAGATCGACCCCGATATCGACGCGGCCGACGTTTTCAAAATTGAACGCCGGCATGCCCGCCTGCACGACTTGCTGGATCTCCACATTGCGACGCGAGAGCCGGCCGTCGAAGGGCGCGACGAGCCGCGTATTGCGCAGATCGCGGTTCGCCATGTCGCGTTGCGCGCGGGCGGCCTCCGTTGCCGCCGCCAACTGGTCGTAGCCGGCCTGCGAAAGGATGCCGTCTTTGCGCAGCACACCCTTGCGCTTCAGGTCGTCGCTGAGTTGCTGATATTGGGCGTTGGCGCGTTGCAGTTGCAGCTTGTACGGTTCTTCATCGATCCGCGCGATCAGTTGCCCGCGTTTCACCGACGCGCCTTCCAGCACCGCGATCTGCACGATCCGCCCCGCCACTTCGAACGCGAGCGGCGAAATGCTGGTCTGTTCGACACGGCCCGTGAAGATGCGGATGGCGGAGGCATCCGCCGGTGCGACCTTGGTGAGTTGCACGGCCGGCCTGTCATCGCCGCTCACCGTTTCAGCCCGTCTTTGACAGGCCGTGAGCGAGAGCGCAAGCACACAGCATGTCAATGCGACGCCGGCCCATCGAGGGGCACGCAGTGCATCGATTCGGTAAGCAATCATGGCGTTCTCGGCTGGCTTCTCACGCAACCCGTGTCGTTCACGAGGTGGCAATGCACCCCGAGCCTCGACGATATACGGGGCTTTATGTACCGATCAGAAATCCGCGGTGTTCCGTATCAGTAGACATGTCATACGGAATGTGCCGCACCGTCGACGGCCGCCTGCGGCCCCGGCAAGCGAAGCACCGCAGGGCATTCCTTTCGAAGTAGTGTGTTGGTGTGAGTTGTGCCTCCACCATCGAGGCCTGTTCCCGCGTGCGTGAATTCGTCCATGTTGACTCCCCACGCTCCAAGTTGATCCTGCCCGTCACTACACCGGAAAGTCAGTCGGCAAAGCGCCGACCAGGATGATCGAGCAGATCATCCATTTGGATCGAGAGACGATGACTGGCACACCATTGGCAAAAGCATCCTGACTCCGGGTTTCAGACATCTGGTCGAAATGCCAAACTGTAATACTGGTGCAAACTGAAGAAGATGAAGCGGGCTCGTCCAAGGCGTTGTATAAACGTCATTGCGCCAGAACTTCACAACGACAGCTTTTGCGTGTCGTCTGCTGCTGCGCGCGGCCGGCCGATTCCGTGCGACAAGCCTTCCTGAAAAAGTATTTAAGTTCCCAAACAAATCGTTGTCAAGAATTTCGCTGCTACCGTGCGGTTGAGGCGAGAGAAACCTTGATGCGGAGCACGTTCATCCAGATTGTTTTGCTTTTGTCAGTAAACATGTCAAAGATTACGACACACAGAAAACAGAAGTGCTTGTATCAGGCGGCACGCGAAGTTGTCATGAGCATGTCATCGTCTCCCGCGAAGTGCCTCGTTGTCGAAAGCGTGTTCAGACTGCGGGCTGCGCTGCATGCGCATTGGCATGATGGCTGATCGAAGCGGTCGCCGTCAATGACTTCCAGGCCGGCGTCGGGTGGTGTAGTTGTCTAGTGAAGACATTCTGCAAACCATGTAGGACAACGCAATGTGCGCCACCAAGGTTTCAATCATTCGAAGAAACCAGCGGCTAATGAGAATTCAATCTATGCCCGCATCCTCATATTCACTCAGTATTGCGCCCCTCCTCTGACGGCAGCTTGTTGCGTAAGCAATCTGCCAAGCGTACAGTACTCTGCGATGAATAATATGCGTGTGACTTTGCAAGTGCCGCGCATAAAACCGCATTTTATGAAACAAACCTGGTGCCGAATAAATGGCCCGAAGGGGCGATACCGCAGAGAGCTGATAGACCCTCCATCATTTTTCCGGTTTCCGTGGCCACGCATGCCATGGCCTGTGAACCCGGAAAGTCCCTGTCGGCAATGCGGCCATGGCAACAGTCCACTGCAAGACTACTGATTGCGCGGCACTACGGAAGGATGGCCCATGTTCACGTGGCCGCGTGGACCTTCCTGTTAGCGGATATGCGGAAGTCGGCCTGTTGGCAGTGCGGCCGCTGCGCCACTTGTCATCCTGGTGCGGCAGCCGATGACCCGGTGCGAAAGCTCCACTGCGGCGTCGGTCTTGCGTTCGGCGATCCGCGTGCCGAATCGTTCCCTTGAAGCAGAGCGTCAGCGGACTGAAGACACACGAACGCCTCGCATGGGCGCACGCATCGTCACGCACTGTTTCTCGGCATTGAAGTCGCGTTGGTCTACGTTCGCCCTGCTAGTCTGTCTTTTATCCGGCTGCGCGATGGTGCGCGTCAGTTCGCTCGGCCCGCAGCAGTACATCGCCATGCGCCGTGGCGATATTCTGTCGACCGGCCGACTCAGCGCGGCAACGCGAGACACACTGCGCGTCGCCGCGCTCGACGAGGTCCCTTGTCAAAGCACCCCGCAGGTCTGCATAGATACGATCACGACCGTACCGGGCATCAATGTCGACCGCCGCCTCGCCAGTCTGGCGGAGCTCTCGCTGCAAATGGCGATCGCCCAGACGCCCAACAACGGCCCCCCGTGGAGTGACGCGCAATTCGATTTGTGGCTGAGGACGGCCCGGTATGCGTACGCGTTTCTCTTTCTTGGTCAACGCACAGCGGGAGAACGAGCGTTCGAGGACCGGCAGACGCAAGTTCGCGACTACTACAACTACGCGGTCCAGGAACTTGCCGGCGCGCTGTTCCGGCGAGCCACGCTCGAAGCGAATTCCGGCAACGGTGATCCCGGGGTCCAGTCGATAGCGGGCTGGACCATTCATATCGACCTGAGCCGGCTTCGGCTGCCTGAAGGCGTGCGAGAGCTGCGCGAGGTCATTCCGGCCTCGAGGCTCTCGTTCGCGGGACTGCGCAGCATCTACCGACGCGACGGTTTGGGCGCGGAACTCGTCGCGGTTACCGGGGTGCCGGCTTCGGCTTCGGCTTCGGCGCAGGCTTCGGCTTCGGACGCAGCGGACGTGTCAGACGTATCAGATGTATCAGACGCAGTGGAAGCAACGAAAGGCAAGGCAGACACCAGCCGGAGTGCGACAAGCTGGTCGACACTACCGGCTCGTCCCTTCAGTGAAATGCCTTCCCCGAACGTCACCGTACTTCTTGCGTTCAACGCCGAGAACCTCGAGCAGTTGCGCAGCGCACATGACGTGGTCTTGACCGTCTACGATCCCTACCGCGAAAAGAGCGTTGAACGGCACGGCCAATCTGTGCCGCTGGCCGCCAATTTCAGCGCGGGCTACGGCATCTGGCTGGCCCGCTCCGGCTTTGCCGGACAATCTTTGCGCAACCTGTTTGGCCGGGCGCGTGCCATTGATAGTCCGCGCATCTATTTGATGCAGCCATTCGATCCCGACCGACGCATCATTCTGATGCTGCACGGCCTGGCCAGCAGCCCCGAAGCGTGGGTCAATGTCGCCAACGACATTCAGGGCGACGAGATTCTCCGGCAACACTTTCAGGTCTGGCAGGTCTACTACCCGACCAACGTGCCAATCCTCGTCAGCCTCGCGCGAATTCGCCGAGCGGCGCGCATCACGCTCGCGCATTTCGATCCGGCGGGCACGTTGCCGGCCTCTCAAGGGATGGTGTTGATCGGACATAGCATGGGCGGGGTGCTGGCGAGGCTGCTCGTCTCGACCTCAGACGAGGAGCTATGGACGACAGTCCAGGACAAGTACCTGCCCGACGGCACGGAGCTCGATCGCAACGACGAGCGGCTCAATCGTCTGCTGAGCTTCACGCCGATGCCCCAAGTCGAGCGGGCGATTTTCATCGCGGCACCGCACCGCGGCACACCGTTCGCCAGCAATCGCATTGCTCGCTGGGCGTCGAACCTGGTGCGCTTGCCCCTCGCGCTGCTGCATGAATTCGAAGACGTGATGCAGACGGCCACCAACAACGATGGTGGACAGAATGAAGGCCAAACTTTCCACGTTCCCAACAGCATCGAGCAGTTGCGCGAAACCGATCCGCTTATTCGCGCCACCGCGCAGTTGCCGATCAGCCCGGCCGTCTGTTTTCACTCGATCATCGCAAGACGCCGCCCGACTGGCCCTCTCGAGGATTCCGACGATGGCGTCGTCCCTTATCGCAGTGCCCATCTGGCGGGCGCGGTCTCTGAAAAGGTGATCGTCGCAGGACACAGCGTGCAGGAGACGCCTCAGGCCATTCTTGAAATCCGCCGCATCCTGCATGAGGATATCGAGCAAACAGCTCAAACAGGCGAGTCCGGATTTTTTGTGGGCTGCGAGCGCGCGTCGGCGATCCAATAGATGGTGATGGCGCTTCGACTTTTGGCTGCACACCCGCCGCGTGACTTGCACCGTCGAACCCGGTTCAGTTCCCCTTGCTCCCGGTGCTCGGAGTCCCTCGTACCGAGCTTCAATCATACGAGTTCAGAGTTCGGCGCTCCGCACCGCGATTTAGCAATTTTCTCTATCGATATCTGCGGTGGCTCGGTATAGATCTTCCGGACGGCGTGAACTTGAATGCATTGTCGATCGGATTGTTGACTATCTGCGAAACTTTGAGCGGGCCGAGTTGCAGGGAACTCGGAATTTCGGGCTCCATCACTTGCGTGGAGTTGGACCTTCTGCCGAATGGAACGCGCAGCGTGCGCTAGAACGATGCGCTCCAACGTGTCCGTCATCGATGCCCACTCCTCGTTAAGGCACATTTCATCCACGTCGATTTTCGAAAAGTCCATTGTGTCGTTGACGACCTGCAACAGGCCCGTAGCCGACACCTGCATGGCTACAACGCGCGCATACTGCGCCGGCGCCATTGGACCGGGCGCGATGAGTTCGATGCTCCCCGTGAATGAATCGAGAGGAGTGCGAATTTCGTGGGTCATGGGCATGGGCGATTCGAGCAGCAATCGCGCCGTGGTATGCACACTCTGCCGCTCGATCAATAGCTATTGAAACCGTCTTCCCAGATCTGGACCGCTTGCGATTCACCTGTAGCGAGGCGGCAAGGCGCAGCATATGCGCAACTACTGTTGCGCATATGACGGCGACAATCAGCAGCATGACGGCCATGGACGACACGTGGCACTCACGCTTCAGATGGCGCCCCAAAGCCATCAGCGTGCTAAGGAAAGTCCTTAGCGGACGGAGAATGTCGCTCCGTCTGGAAACGCCATTTAGCCAGCATGTTGTCCGGCGTCGACGCTTGCTTCAGGCGACGCAACGGGAACCGAAACTTGGGTTGGTCCATATCGTGGTTCGGCGCAATGCTGGCCGAATGAAAATCATGACGGCGCTGAATGCGGAAAAAGCAGGATAGCCGGTAGTCACGAGTGTGGTTGGCGGCCGTTCATAATCAAACGGACAGGGGGGCATGCTCACTTTATCCATCTGGTCAGATGTGGGCGGGGAAGAGAAGGCAAAAGCTGAAGTAACGAGGTCCCAAGCGTTGACTACGATAATCCCAAAGCAACAGCGAGCCCTACAAGATCTGCGGTTGTATCTGCGTGAAGTTTGCGCATGGTAGAACGCTTTTTTGCATAGCAATTGTCGGAACCGAATGGTTCAGACGTCGTGCAATGTTCGTCACCGAAAGCCCGAGCGCATACAGTCGCACGATCGCCAACTCTTTGAGCGACAGCGGCCGCGCCTGACGGAGAGGTTCGATTGTGGTTTCCTCTTGAGCCGACCGTGCCGCAACGCCTGCCGACAAACTCAATTCCTTCTTCGAGTCCGCGCGCAAGCAGGTCTGTACCTTTGCCGACGATGCCCGCAATACCCGTTTGTGTCATCCGATAAACAATGTCGCCATTAGTGAGCATCGTAAAGGCGACTTGATGCGACTCCGTATTCAGATGTTTGACCCCATTCTTCCGGAGTCCGTATTCGTCGGTCGGATTTTTGCTGCATGGCGAAGCCCTTAACGACGGAGGCGCGCGTCACTTCCTGGAGGACGGTAGGCAACTCGGTACCGGATTGAGCGGTTTCGACGACCCGGGATGGTGCCACCTCCTTCTCGAATGCATCCGGGACTGTAGTCCCGCCCCTACGTGCACAACAGCGGAGTCTGGGGCGAGGCGACGTAGTGCCGTTCGTATCCGCATGAGGGTAATGGTTCGAGGCGAGCGCAGTTTGTTCGTTGCTTGTTCGTTTTATCCGCTTAGGCACCGGAGTTAGGCAACGGGTTTTTTGGTAGCACTCGTAAGGCCGAAGGGAATATGTGCTGTGACGCAGCCGGGTCGCGTGGCGCGAGGGGCGTTCATAACTTGGCGCGAGCGAGTCGGTTCTGCGCTCTGCGGGGAATGATTGGACTTTTAGCGTCCCGATGCTCTAAAACACTAAGCGGGCAAGCTGTAAAAAGTGACGACGTTTTTTGTTTAGAAATGAAATACTGCAAACGGTGACATTATTCGCCCTCCCCTCTGTGAGCCAGCGAAGACCTTTATCTTCGGACCGGTCGGCTACTCGGCAAACGGCTGCAAAGTTGGCAGCCGATCGCAACACTACACATTACGTATCAACTGCTACATCCACTTGGTCTCGCCAATTAATTCCGAATATAGAGCGAAAAAACTGAGGATAGTCTCGGAGAGCAGCCTGAAATGTCGCCATTTCGTGAAACATATGCCGTCGTGCGATAAAAACCACATAGAAAACATTAAGTTACTGACCTGACGCGATTTTCTGAAATGTTTCACGGGGCGTTTTCTACAAGGTGGCCGATTAATGAAGAGGCGACGCGGTATTTAGCCTGCGTCAGGTTCGACTTCGAGCATCAGCGCTCTTCTCCCGATGGTTCATTTCTCGAAAGAGGAACATGCCTGGTAGTCTATCGCAGTTCACGAGCATTACTTCCTGCGAAACCGTATGATCGGGCCCCAATTATTGCTCTCAGTGACTAGCTAGTTTCGTACCCCATCGTACCGTACCGATCCAATCGGTAACCGGCCAACGGCTTTCTAACCCGTGCCGGTCAAGGCGCTTCTCTTTGTATATTGCGATTCGCAGCGATCGAATATCGTAAAGTTCGTGGTCCACTTCAAGGCTGTGGCGATGCGCAAGCTAACCCGGGCTTCCGTTGCAGCTGCGCACCGAATTCGCTTGTGAAAACGTTGCCTTGGTTTCTGCCAGGTTTGCGATATTCGTCGTCAGGCCGCAGCGTCCTGTTGACTGGAAATTTTTCGCAACCTCGAAAATGATCTGGGCATTGCGGGCACGAGCGTGGGCTATGAGTTCTGTCTACAGCATCGACATATGTCTGATGGCGGTCAAGCCGAGAGGTGCGAGCAGAGCCGCCCGCAACACCGCAAGTTACGCAGGCGGTAAGACATCCGAGTTGTTGTCCCAACCAGCACGGAATCGGGTCCGCAATGCTCGCATGGACCATAGCGGCGCTTGAGTGGCGCAACGCTTTGGCCAAGTTGCCCTGCCCCTAAGGTGGTCACTATCGCGTGACGGATATTTCTAGGTGGCGGTAGGCTGGCAAACGCCTCAACACACACAACGTGAAATAGTCTGGCACGCGGTTCACCTCAAGTCAGGGGGCCCCCGCGCGTAACCGATCACGCGAAGAGCGGCAACGCACAGACGCGCAAGATGCGGGCTCAGCTCTGAGAAGCATCCGGGCCCCCTCGCCAACTCTCTCGCAAATCTACGTGCCCCCTTCCGGACCGTAAGAGGGAGTCGGCACGCGCGAGTCACTTTCCACCACCTTTTAGGATTCATTAAACGACGTGCTTTGACATTCGCAGGCTTTGACTTTGTGTAAGAGCGGTAAGAGCGCCGGTTCCGCGCGATCTACTCCAATAGGACCTCAAAGGTTCAGCGTCACCGCTATGAACGAGCTGCGTCACCGATTACAGATACATGACTCGCAAAACCAAACTTTGTGGAGCGTGGACCCTGAGCATAAGAACAGCGACCATCGTATCTGCTCTCCTGCTGCCGAACGGCTCGGGATGTTCTCCCAATTACCTCTTAGGCTCACCGGGTATTTTTAGGGGCAGGCCGGAAGAGGAACGATTTTGGCGCATGAAGATTTTCTACGATGACCCTGCAGGCTTCCGTTCAACCGGCACTCATTCCCTTCCCGTGGTCAGGTGCCCCTCGACCAGAAGGCGAACTAGCTGTCTATCGGAGCGAGATAGGAAGCGCGGGTCGCCTCGAGAATCAGCACCTTGTTGCGGCAAGTCGAGGTCCGACGCGGCGTGCCGGACGTAGAGAGAATTGCTGCGGACCAGAAGTTGGGGCGAGTAGACCCGTTGGGGGTATCAGCGGCGTTGGTGAGCGCTCCACCCGCCAGCA
The DNA here is from genome assembly GCF_008369935.1 of Paraburkholderia panacisoli. Classification (GTDB taxonomy): domain Bacteria; phylum Pseudomonadota; class Gammaproteobacteria; order Burkholderiales; family Burkholderiaceae; genus Paraburkholderia; species Paraburkholderia panacisoli. The sequence goes on from NZ_VTUZ01000034.1 coordinate 52,528, forward strand.
TTCCCATTGAGATAGCAAACGTGGGCAGGACAGCGTTCAGGAGACAAATCCTCCGGGGAGGGCCGTTGAAATACAGCTACGTTCTGCGGGGCCTAATTCCGTCAGTCACACGCCACAGAGAAAGATAGCGCAAGCCCGTGGACGGATTGAAGTCGACTCGTTCTAAACCTGCACTTACCGACAAAGGGCGTGCATTTGCTCATCATGCGAGCGATCACGACTTTCCGCTGTCGTCATTCGCATAGCGTCTTGGGACGAGATCTAAATCGTCGTTGGTTTTCAGACCGGCTATGTATTGCTACCTGACTCGGCTATCCGCCTAAAGAATTCGGATTGAATCGATCAACTGATTTGGTTATCGTTCGTGTCCAGATCGAACGCGCTCCGATTCAAATGCAAGTGGAAGCCTGGCTTTTCACTACTGCTGGAATTCAACGGCGTTTCTGCTTCACTCCATCTCCGCAGCTCCCCCTATCCAGTTTGGCGGCAGTGTCTAGACTCTAGACACTGCCGCCAAACGTCTGCCAGCGTCGCTCACGAAATAAAAAAGCCCGCAATAAGCGGGCTTTCTCTCCTGAGCCAGCGCTCGATCAGTTCCCCTTCGGTTGAGGCTGGAACATCCGACCGATCAGATCCCTTATCTGCGCCTCTTGCGCTTCCGTGATCACGCCGGTCTTGATTTTGACAGTGAAGTTGCTGATGTCCTTGGTGATACTCCCCGCATGTTCCTTGCCGGAGAAAAATTTGTCGATGCTGCGTCCGCTCGTCCCGGTCGAGGTGGTTTGACGAGTCGCTAGCGCGCTAATCGCCGCGGCCGCCTTGCCTTGGTCGATCTCGCCCTTCAGGACAAGCGGCCAAATTTCCATTGCGGCTTTCTGTCCGTCGTCACCATGTTTTTTGATAGCTGCGGCAATAGCCTGAGCAGCAGTCCCACCGAGCAGGCGAGGCTGGATATCGAGATCCTTCTTGATAAAGTCCGGCAAATTCTCAAATGCAAGAAACTGATAGAGGCCTGCACGCGACAGACCCATGGCTTCGGCCAGCCGCTTCCGGTTCGGAAATTCCGCTTCGGAGCGTCGAATCGCAACACCGATTTCATAGTCAGCCAGATCGTCGCGGCTGATGTTCTCGACCATGGCCAATACCGCCATGTCCGAATCGGAACAATCAGCGACGACGGCCTTGATCGTGTCGATTCCCAACATCTTGTGTGCGCGCCACCGGCGTTCACCCGCCACGATCTGATAATCGTTTTCCACGCGACGAACGACGATGGGCTGCATCAGCCCAACTTCACGAATCGACTCGGCGAGTTCCGTGAGCTTTGCTTCGTTGAACACCCGGCGCGGTTGCCAGGGATTCGGCAGGATTCCGGCAACCTGCAATTGCGACGCGACACCGGTCGCCTCCAACTCCTGTACCCTGAGCTGAGCAACCGCCAAAGCTCCCGCGAGCCCAGGCGCCGTCTGCGTCCGCGTGCTGCGCTTAACTTCGTCTTCGTTGATCGACGAAGTCTTCCGGATGCCAGACGTCTTGGCCAGCAGTTGTTCCCGCATGTTGCTCATTGCGCGTTCCTCCATTTTTCCGAATAGATTTCGTCGACCCATCGGCAGTAATCGACCAGAGGTTGACGTACACGTTGCAACGACTTGGACGCACTATGTGTACTGCTGATGTCGAAGACCGTCGAGAAAGCCAAGGCCCCCGTGCTCATCACGGAACTAGCCGGCACTTCGATCGAATGCAGCCAATTCTCATAGGCGCTTTGTGCCCATGCGCGCACGATCGGCGCAGACGAATTGCGGCCATAGTCCACCCTCGACAACATCAGTGAAACGAAATCGTATTTCTTGTCTTTCTCGTACTTGATAAAGCTCTTGGATACATCCGAAAAGAGCCGCCAAAACGATAGCGAACTAATGAAGTCCAGATTCTCCGGCACCATCGGCATGACCATCGCATCCGCTGCCATCAACGCATTCAAATTGAGATAGGACAGCGACGGCGAGGTGTCCATGAGAATGTAGTCATACTTCTTCCGCAGCGGCTCGAGGCCTTGACGAAGCACGGTCCAAAACCGGAAGCCCGGTCTCATTTTCTGCATCGCGGGCAGATGGAATTCGGCGCCGATCAGTTCGGTATGCGCGGGAATCACGTCGATCCCGTCCCAGTATGTTGACTGGACTCGCGCCTCGAGGCCGCCCTCGATCTCCTGATCGTAGACATACGGCAGCACCGTGTCTTCGGGCGTAACATCTTTCTCTGCGTAGAGTCCGCAGAGTTCCGAAAGGGACGCTTGCGGATCAAGGTCAATCACCAGCACTTTGCGCCCGCGCAGCGAAAGCCCTTGCGCGAGACACATCGTCGTGGTGGTTTTTGCAGAGCCGCCTTTGAGCTGCGCCGTGATGATGATTCTTCCGTCCGGTTCCTTTAGCCGCGTGACGAGCGGCGTCTGGTAAATGTCGGACACTTTCTGCACCCAGATACGTGCTTCTTCCAACGTGAACGTGCGCGTGCGGCCGCTGCCAGCCGCGGTGCCGGGTGGCAACTCACCGTCGCCTTTGGTCGCGAGGTATTGAACCTGAGAGTGGGAGATATTGCACATCTCGGCAATCTCCCCTGTTTTAAAAACAGGAGCCGTCTTGCGCGGACGGGGAGCCAGAATCGTGTCACGCAGTTCGTTCGTGAAAATCGTGACCTTTTCCGCAAACTGGCTGATCTGCTCAAAGTGAACGGTTCGGTCTACGGCAGGGAGTTGGCTCGTTCTGACCATTCTGAGGTTTTTCCATAAAAGTCTAGAAACCTCAGAATACAGGAAATGCTTGAAGTTAGCTTCTTAAATCGCTGTTTTAACGCAGATTTTATACAAAAATATGGAATACCGCCCCTTTTTTGGGATTGAAAATGGCCCAGATTGACTGCAAGCGCGCTACCAAGCTCTCGCCAGATCGCAGGGGCACCTGTCTCAAGAACTGTAATTGGCACAAATGACCTCACCTTCCTTCCGCGAAAGGCCTCTCCCGGCCCATCCGATGCTCGAAAATTCAGCGGAGGGTGAGGTCAATTGTGCATTTTTCTATTTCCGCGATCTCGGTGCAGACCATTCCGCACAACCAACCTCACCTTCCTCACCGCACCCACGCATTGGAAGCCCCTCGACAGAGCCTGTTCACAGGAACGCACAATCAACCTCACCTACATTCCCCTCACCAGCACGGCGGACTCGCCGCATTCCTCAGCGCGATCGCACGTCCGAGATGCTGATCGACACAATCAACCTCACCATCGAATGCGAGCTCGGACCGATACGACCATCTGCACAATCAACCTCACCATAATTTCCTACGCTGAATACTGTGGATCTGACTGCTGGTTTGTTTGTTTTTTTTAGAAAACACAACAAGCCAACAAACCAACAGCAATCTTCGATGCTGATTTAATTCAATCACTTAACATCGAAAAGGTGAGAAGCATTGTGTCAAAGGTGAGGTTAGATGTGCACGTAGGTGCTGTCTGTTGTGCAGCAAGGTGACACTGCTTCCACACCAAGGTGAGGTTTGATGTGCTCGAAGGAATACGGCAATCCAGAAGGTGAGGTAGGTTGTGTACACACCAGCCGGATCTGTCACCAGCGCCGTGGGATAAGGCTTTCGGGGAAAATACGGCGCCGCAGTGGTGAGGTTCGTTGTGCGGATGGTGAGGTTCTATGTGCGCAACAGGACGAGCCAGGCGAACAATCGCCGCCGCCTCCAATGATGGTGAGGTTCTGTGTGTTGACAGCTCACCACCGTGTGCTTACAGTCCCGGGAGCGAAAAAGAGCGGACGAAAAAATGGCGGCGGACAATCCGGAAGAGGGTAAGTCGAAGGCGACGTCGCGCCAGATGGCACTCGCCTTGTTCGAGGACATGTTCGACCTCGGATTGCGGATCAACGAAGCCAATCGTGAGATTGGCTATCAGCGCAATGACTTCTTCACGGAAATCGTCAACATGGGGTTGCCGGCGCGCCGGTTCCTCGATGCGGCGTATTTCATCGTTGCCCAGGAGCCCGAACAGCGGGACCAGTACGATGTCGAGCTGAACTACTTCAAGTGGTTGATGCGCTACGACAGCCGCAACCTCAAACACTTGCGTACCATCGCGGACGAAGCGCAGAACGCGAAAGTCCGTGTCACCAATACGCCGATGGACCGCGACCCCAACGAGAACGACCTCTGGGTCCAGGTCCAGTTGATCGGGATGGTGGGCTTCCATCGCGGGCGGATGCGTTTCGACGTCCATCCGCGCCTCGTTCCTCACATTCGCGACCCCCAAAAATCGCACTGGCTGAGTCTGCGCATTTCCACCGCGTTCACGCGCAGCCTCGCGCGCGCGATTTACGACAAAGTCCTGCCGCACGTCCCGGCCGGCCGAACGGACTGGATCCAGCTCGACGAGATGCGCAACTGGCCTGGCAGAATGGGTGCCAACGCAGCCATTTTCAAATACTTCAAGCGAGACTGGCTCGAGCCGGCCGTGCGTGAAATCAACGACGTGTCGGACATCGAGCTGTCGTACGAGACCAGGACCGCGTCCACCTCGTCGAAGAAAATCGACCGCATCAGGTTCCTGCTCAAACGCAAGGACACTGCGGACGCCGTGCTGGCCAGTCTCGCGGACGCCAGTCACCTTTACAAGATTCTCACGGACGAATTCGCGCTGTCGACCAAGCAGTTCAGCGAGATTTCCGAGAACCGCGATGTGTGGACCGACGAGCGCATTCAGCAAGCGGTCGAATACACGCGCTTCAGGATCCAACGCGGGCAGGTCAAGAAGAGCCCCGCCGGCTATCTGATGCGAGCGTTGCGCGACAACTGGAAGATGTCCGATGCCGAGCGCACGATGGTCGACGTTCAGGCCAAGCTGATCGCCGACGAAACGCAGGAACAGGTGGCCAAATCCGAGACGAGAAATTCGGTGGCGCGCAGCGTTGCGTCGCGTGAAGAGGAAGTCCGCGCGCGCATGAACGAGGATTCGCGCAAGGGCCGCGACCACTTCACCGCGGCCGATGCGAAAACGCGCAAAGACCTGATGCACGCATGGACGACCTCGCGGGAAGGCAAGCTGATGCTGCGACGAATGAAGCTCGAGCCGTCGACGGTAACGGAGGACCTTATCCTCGCGAACACGGAGTTGGTCTGGTATCTGGGCCAGTTTGTGTTTGGGCGAATGAATTCGTCACGCGTGCCAGCCTGAAGCGATCTGGCTTCAGGCGAGCATCACTACCACCGCCACTGGCGGCAGACACGCATGCGAGCCGAGCGCTACGCGCTGCCGCTCCTCACTGCAATCTAAAACGACCCGACGATCGACCCCAGCACGATCACGACCACCAGCGCCAGCAACGCGCCGAGAATGCCGACGATCACAATATCCCGGTAGCTCTCCCGATGCGTCGAACCACACACCGCCAGCAACGTCACGACCGCGCCATTGTGCGGCAGGCTATCGAGCGTGCCCGATGAAATCACTGCGACCCGATGCAGCAACGCAGGGTCGATGCCATGTTGCGCGGCCAGTTGCAGATAGGTACTGCCGAGCGCATCGAGCGCGATGGTCAGGCCGCCGGACGCGGAGCCGGTGAGCGCCGCGAGCAGATTCGTCGCAACCGCGAGCGACACGAGCGGGCCGCCGCCCACGCTGAGCACCCATTCGCGCACCAGCGCGAATGCAGGCAACGCGGCGATCACCGCGCCATAGCCGACCAGACTGCCGACGCTCAACACCGGCAGCACCGACGCGTTCGCGCCGGCATCGATCGTGTCGCGCAGAGCAGGGAGGCGCCGGCGGTTCAGCACGATGAGCGCGACGATCGCGACCGCCAGCGCCACGCACACCCCCCACACGCCACCAACCGCCGACAGCGAAGTCTCGCCCCAACGCACGTCCGCGAGGTAGTCGGCGTCGATGCGCGGCAGCACGATCACGCTCATCACGAAGTTCACGCACACCACCAGCACGAGCGGCGTCATCGCGACACCGAACGACGGCAGAACGCTGCTGATATGGCCGTGCTCGATTTCCTCCGGGTCGAAACTCTGCGAGACGGTCGCGCGTTCACGCACGAGGTTCGCATTGACCGCGGGTTTCGATGCGGGCACAGCGGCCGCGGCGCCGGCGACCGCACTCAGGCCTTCGAAACCTTCGTTCGCCGCCTTCGCGCGCGACTGTTGCAGCGACAGCCACCATAGTCCGAAGGCCACCATCACGATGCTCGCAATCACGCCGAGCCCCGGGGCGGCGAACGGTGTCGTGCCGAAGAACGGCATCGGAATCGCATTCTGGATCGCGGGCGTGCCGGGCAGCGCGGACATCGTGAAGGTCGACGTGCCAAGCGCAATCGCAGCCGGCATCAAGCGGCGCGGAATGTTGGCGGCCTGGAACAGTGCGGTCGCCATCGGCGCGATCACGAAGAATGCGACGAAGAGGCTGACGCCGCCATATGTTACCAACGCGCCACCGATCACGACGGCAAGAATCGCCCGATGCGCACCGAGCTTTTCAGTCATGAAGCTGGCAATCGCCTTCACTGATCCGCTGTCTTCCATCAGCTTGCCGAACATCGCGCCCAGCAGGAACAGCGGAAAGAACTGCGCGAGAAAGCGCGCGGCGCTGTTCATGAAGGTTTGGGTCCAATGCGCGAGAACCGGTTCGCCGGAAATCGCGGCGGCGAGCATCGCGGCAAACGGTGCGAGCAGCAACACGCTCCAGCCCCGATACGCGAAGCCGATCAGCAGCGCAAGGCTCGCGAGCATGCCGAACAACCCCAAGCCGAGCGCGAGCGGGGACAGGATAGTGACGTCCATGGTCAAACTCCGTCGAGCAACACGTCCAGGTCGAGCGAAGAGCGCACGCCGATGGAGTCGGCGTGTTCGGTGAGAAATGCTTCGGTGGCTCGCCGGCCTTCGTCGCGCAGCATCGTCAGAAATGCCCATTCGGCATTCAGCTTGGACGAGTAGCCGAGCTTCGTCATCTCTTCGCTCGCGATCCGGTGAATGCGCATCTCGGCCCAGTGACGCCCTTCGTCGCTGCCGGCGTCCGCCGCGCGACGCAGCAGCGCGATCATCCGCAGTTCTTTCAACAGTGGCGCGTTGAACGCGACTTCATTGAGTCGGCTGATGATGTCGCGCGCGGAGCGCGGCGTTTCATCCCGCACGACCGGATTGACCTGGACCAGCAGCGTATCGCTCGACGTGCATTCGCGAACCAGCGGCGTGATGGTCGGATTGCCCGCGTAGCCGCCGTCCCAGTAGTCTTCGCCATCGATCTCGACGGCCTGGAACAGCGTCGGCAGACAGCCCGACGCGAGCAATACGTCGGGCGACAGATCGGCGTTGCGGAACACGCGCGCCTGGCCGGTGCGCACGCGGGTCGCGGTGATGAAGAGCTTGATCGGCGCGTCGCGCAAATGGGCGAAGTCGATCGATTCATGCAGGATCTTTTGCAGCGGGTTGACGCCGCGCGGATTCATGTCGTAAGGCGAGAACATGCGCGCTGCGAGATCCATCGCGATGAACAACGGCGAATGATCGAGTGTCCAGCGTCCCATCAGCGCGTCGAAGGGGCTGCGCCGGAACGGACTGAACACCGCGGCGTCGGAGACGCGTCGCCAGAAAGCTTCGAGCGCGGCTCGCGCGCCGGCCGGCCCATCTATCTGATAGCCGCTCACGAGCACGGCTGCGTTCATTGCACCCGCGGATGTGCCCGAGATGCCCTCGATCTGCAGCCACGGCTCTTCCAGAATCCGGTCGAGGACGCCCCATGTAAAGGCGCCATGGGAGCCGCCGCCTTGCAAGGCGAGGTCGATGCGAGCGGGCGCGTGACGCACTGGTTGATCTTTCGAAGCAGCCAAGACATCTCCTTTGTGAGGAGTGCTCCATGTGGCGAGCTGAAGCCGAAATGCACGGCGGACAAAGAAAACCGGTGGGACAGAAACGACAGCAACAAAGCCGGAAGCGGCGGACGGCTATTCGATACAAGCGGCGAAAGAACGAACCCCGCTGTTAAGAACGTATGAAATTCTGAATGGACGTGCGGAATGTTTTAAAAGGCGAAACGCGATCCCGCATGATTCGTATTGAAAGGGGCTGCTGCTTAAAAGTCAAGGGTAATCGCCAGGGCGCGCCCGCATCGCATGTCGCCTGTGTGACGCGAGATTTGTACACTTGCGACAGTAGCACTGATGCTCAGTGACGTGGGACGGCGTGAGCGGTCATGCACGAGCCCGGTCACGGGGCGGTCAAAAAACAGGTGTAGGGAATTCGTGTGGAACGAGGCGCGGCCTACCTATTCATTGAGAGTGTCATGTGTCTTCGTAATGAGATCGTGACATGAAAAGCACACGGCTAAGGCGCGCGAGTCGACAGACTCGTGAAGCCGTAACGGTTGTCTGTCGTTCGTCGCTGATTCACTATCGCGCGTGGCATCGACGTGCCTACAACCACGCATGACGATCACGGATCGTCTCCGATTCAGATCGTCCCGAACAGCGCACGCGGACGGTCCTTGAGCGTCCCTGTCAACAACCGCAACGCACTGACCAGCTGATCACGGCTCGTCGCGCACGCAAGATTGATCCGCACGCCGTGCTCGATCTCCGAGCGGTCCACCGCAAACGCCGACGATGGCATGACCACCACGCCACGCGCCTTCGCATTCGCTGCGAAATCATCGGCACGCCACGGCGGCGGCAGCTTGAGCCATACAAACATGCAGGCCGGATCCGTCTGCAGCAGCTCCGGCGGCAGCAGCTCCCGCGCAAGATCCTGCCGCGCGCGGATTTCGGCGAGTTGCGCGTCCATGATGTGGCGCGCGGTGCCGTCCTCGATCCAGATCGACGCAATCAGCATCGACATCGGCGCGGGCATCCACGCGGTGGTGCGCACGGCTTCGGCGCACAGCGCCGAACTCTCCCGCGGACTCAACAGATAGCCGAGCCGCAGCCCGGGCGCAAGGATCTTCGAGGTCGCCGCGATATGGAACGTCAATTCGGGACACAGGCTCGCGATCGTCGGCAGGCGCTGCGAGACGAGCGGACCATAGACATCGTCCTCGATGATCGCCACCCGGTGCCGCCGTGCAATGTCGACGAGCGCCATGCGCCGTTCGAGGCTCATGGTGATGACGGTCGGGTTCTGCAGATTGGGCACCGTAAAGATCGCCTTCACCGGCCGGCGTCGGCACACGGCTTCAACCTCGTCGGTCAGCAGGCCGTCGCGATCGCTAGGAATGCCAACGATTTCGAACTGGAAGACCGGCGCGAGCGCCTTGAGGCCGTAGTAGGTGAGTTGATCGGCGAGGATCACGCCGTCGGTGCCGATCAAACTGTTGAGCACCGCATATAGACCGTGCTGCGCGCCGCTCGTCACGACCACGTGATCGGCCGACGGCGTGAAACCTGGCGCAGTTATCCAGCGCGCGCCGGCGGCACGCGCCCACAACGGCCCTTGCGGCGGCTGGTACTCCTGCAATTGCGGATAACGCGGATCGCGCGGCAAGTCGGCGAGCGTGCGCGCGAGACAGGTGAGGAATTCGCCGGTCGCCGGCCGGTTCACGGTCAGGTCGATCGCCGCATTGGTCGCCGGCCGCACGGGTTCGACGCTCGGCATCGCCCCGCCGGTGACCAGCGAGCCGCGCCGTTTGCTGCCGATCACGAGGCCGCGCAACTGCAATTCCTTGTATGCACGCGACACCGTCGAGACATTGATGCCCAGTTCAGTCGCCAACTGCCGCTGCGGCGGCAGCCGACTGCCTGGCGGATAGACGCCGCTGCGGATTTCGCCCTCGATCGAACTGGACACCTCGATATACGTGGAACGCTTCGCCTGCTCCGGCGCGCCTTTGGCGATGCGGGCGGCGTCTTTTGCAGAAGCCATATTTTCGCGTGTCTCCATACAAAACCAGCTTTGTCCGCAATTGTGCGGAGGTTTGCCGATTCTATACCACACCTGCCCAAGTGCAAGCCCTGCACAGCGCCGCGCAGCGTCCACGACGGTTGACAAGAAACGCACCCGGGCGCGCCAGGGAAAATGCCAGGGCCACACAATAAGCGTTTTAATTGCACACAAAAAAATATTGTGTGATTCTAGGTATCAGAGTTTGTCTGGTGGCGTGGCTCGACACGGCGCTGCCGGCAATGCCCAGCCATCCATCAGCAGGAGTTCTTTGATGAGCGTTCCGCAGTTCTCTTCCTCCGAACCCACACCAAAACTCGGCGCGGCGCTGCGTCAGCGCCACGTCACGATGATTGCGCTGGGCGGCATCATCGGCGCGGGGCTTTTTGTCGGCAGCAGCGCGACGCTGGCTACCGTCGGGCCCGCCGCATGCGTGTCATATCTCGTGGCCGGCATTGTCGTGCTGATGGTGATGCGCATGCTCGGCGAAATGGCGCTCGCCGTGCCGGGCGTCGGCTCGTTCACCGAATATGCGCGCATCGGCCTCGGCAACTGGGCCGGTTTTACCAATGGCTGGCTCTACTGGTATTTCTGGGTGATCGTCGTCGCGGTCGAGGCGGTGGCCGGCGCGGCGATCCTGCAACGCTGGATTCCCGCGCCGGTCTGGATGATCGGCCTCGTCCTGCTGTCGCTGATGACGCTGATCAACCTGCTGTCAGTCAAGTCATACGGCGAATTCGAGTTCTGGTTCGCGTCCATCAAGGTCGCGGCGATCATCGTCTTCATCGCGATCGGCGCCGCGTATCTGTTCGGCTTCAGCCCGACCGGCAGCGCGGCGGCGAACCTGATCGACCATCATGGTTTCATGCCGTTCGGCGCGATGTCGATCTTCGCGGCGGTGCCGACTGTGATCTTCGCGGTGGGCGGTGCGGAAATCGCGACGATCGCTGCGGCGGAATCGGACGATCCGGCCAAAAGCGTCGCGGCGATGACGCGTTCGGTGATCCTTCGGGTCATCACGTTCTACGTCGGTTCGATGTTCCTGATCGCGTGCATCGTGCCGTGGAGCAGCATCGTCACCGGACACTCGCCGTTCGTCGCCGCACTGGAAACGATGCGGATTCCCGGCGCCGCTGACATCATGAACGCGATCGTCCTCGTCGCCGTGCTCTCCGCGCTGAACTCCGGTTTGTATGTGTCGTCGCGGATTCTCTTTCGACTGGCCGAGCGCGGCGATGCGCCGAAGTCGTTGCTGAAGCTGACGCAGAACAAAGTGCCGCGGCTCGCGGTGTTGCTGAGCAGTGTGGTCGGGTATGTGGCGATCGTCGCGGCGATCGTGTCGCCGCAGGGTGTGTTTCTGTTTCTCGTGAACGCGTCCGGCGCGGTAATGCTGTTCGTTTATCTGGTGACCGCGCTGGCGCAAATCCGCATCCGCCGGCGCATCGAGGCGAGCGATCCGCAAAAACTGACGCTCAGGATGTGGATGTTCCCATGGCTGTCGTACGCGGTCGTTGCGGCCATTGTTGGCGTGCTCGCCGCAATGGGTGCCGATCCCGCGCTGCGTCCGCAATTGATGGCGAGCGCGGCGAGCCTCGCGCTCGCATCGATCGCGTATCTGCTGACGGCCAAACGGCAGGCGCTGCCGCAGACGGGCTACAGCAGCGCCACCGGTTATCTGTCGCCGATCGGGCAACAGGCCGTTGAAGGACGCAAGTGATGCCGGACATCGCCATCGTCGGAGCGGGATTCATCGGCCTCGCGAGCGCGGCGGCGCTGATGCGCGACGGTCATCGTGTCACGCTGTTCGACCCGTCCGGCGTCGGGCAAGGCGCATCATTCGGCAATGCTGGAACGTTCGCGCACTACGCGTGTATCCCGGTGAACAATCCATCGGTGTTCCGCGATCTGCCGCGTTTCCTCTTGTCGAACGACAGCCCGTTCAGGCTGCGTTGGCGCTATCTGCCGCAGCTCGCGCCGTGGCTCGCGCGCTTCCTGATGAGTTCGCTGCCGCGCCGTTACGAAGCGAGCGCCGGCGCGCTCGCCGCGTTGCTAGGACGCGCGCAGGACGGCTACGCGCCGCTGCTCGCGAACGAGGAACTGGGCCGCTTCGTCCGGCCGCGCGAGTGCCTCTATCTGTATTCGAACGCAGCCTCGTTCGACGCCGCGCGTCCCGCGCTCGATTTGCGCCGCAAGCACGGTGTCGCCTTCGATTTGCTTGCCGGCGACGACATCCGTGCGCTGGAACCGTCGCTTGCGCCGATTTTCGAGCGAGGCGTGCTGTTTAGCGACAGCTGGCATTTCTCCAACCCACTGGGCTTCCTGGAGACGCTGTACGAGCAGCTCGCGGCGCAAGGCCTGAAGCTGGAGCGAGCGACCGTCAGCGCAGTGCAGCCTTACGCTGACGGCGCGAGCGTGACGGCCGACGGCAGCGAGCGGCGATTTAGTCACGTGGTGATCGCCACTGGCGCGCGCTCCGCGCAATTCGCCAGACAATGCGGCGACACCGTGCCGCTCGATACCGAACGCGGCTATCACGTGCGCTATCCAGGCGCGCAGCAACTGATTTCCCGGCCAGTCGGCTGGGCCGAGCGCGGCTTTTACATGACGCCGATGAGCGACGGCATTCGCGTTGCGGGCACCGTCGAACTGGGCGGCTTTAGCGATACGCGCAATCGCTCGCTGATCGATTTGCTGACGTTTTCGTCGAAGCGCGCGCTGCCCGCACTCGGTACGCCCGACAACGACTGGTTAGGATTTCGCCCGACCTTGCCCGATGGCGTCCCGGTACTCGGCCGCTCACGCGCAAGCGAGCGCGTGATCTATGCATTCGGCCATCAGCATCTCGGCTTGACGCTGGCCGGCGTGAGCGGACGCATCGTCGCCGATCTGATCGCGCGGCGCGCACCGCCGCTCGATCTGGCGCCTTACGCGGCCACGCGCTTCTAGCATCGTGCGGCGGCCGCAGCAGTGGACAGTTTTTTGCAGCAGGTATCTCAGGACAATCTCGACGCGTCGCGCATCGGATCGGTCGACCCACAACGCGCGACGCGACATCTCGCAAGGAGTACATCATGAATCGCCGCTATTGGCTTTTGAGTCTGGCCGTTTGCGCCTTCGGCGCGCATGTGCCACTGTCCTGGGCCGCCGATCCGCAAACCGTCAAGATTGGCTTTGTCGGACCATTGACCGGGCCTGTGGCGCGCGTCGGCAAAGATCTGCAGTACGGCGCGCAACTGGCGCTCGATGAGGAAAACGCCCGGCATCCGATGGTGGGCGGCAAACCGGTCAAGTTCGTGCTCGACGTGCAGGACGATCAGGCAGACCCGCGCGTGGCGATTCAGGTCGCCCAGAAGCTGGTCGACGATGGCGTGGTCGGCGTGATCGGCCACTACAACTCGGGCTGCAGCATTCCCGCGTCAACGGTCTACCATCAGGCGAATGTCGCGATGATTACGCCCGGATCGACCAATCCGCAACTGACCAAACAGGGCTACAAGAACGTGTTTCGCACCATGGGGCATGACGGCATCGGCGGCGTGGTCGCCGGGCACTTCGTGGTCGATCAGATGAAGGCCAAACGGATCGGCATTATCGACGACCGCACGGCATTCGGGCAGGGGCTCGCGGACGCTTTCGAAAAGGGCGTGAAAGAAGCGAACGGCAATATCGTCGATCGCGAATTCACCAATGACAAGGCCGTCGATTTCCGCGCCATTTTGACGACGCTCAAGAGCAAGAACGTCGACCTGATCTTCTTCGGTGGGCTGGATGAGCAGGGTGCGATGCTGATCAAACAGATGCGCTCGCTTGGCATGCCCGCGCAACTGTTCGGTGCGGGCGCGCTGAAGAGCAATGCGTTTCTGCAGATTGCCGGCGCGGCCGGTAACGGCACGCAGGACCTGGAGCCCGGTCCGGCGCTCGACACACTTCCCGCCGCGCAGGATTTCGGCAAGCGTTACAAGGCGCGCTTCAATCAGGACGTTGAACTGTACGCGCCGTTCGCCTACGACGCCGCGCTAGCGCTGATCAAGGCGATTCACGACGCCGATTCGCTCGATCGCGCGAAGATCGTCGACAGTCTTGGGAAAGTCTCCGTCAACGGTGTGACCGGCAAGATTACGTTCGATCCGTATGGTGATCTGATCAAGCCGCCTTACACGCTGTTCCAGGTCCAGCAGGGACAGTGGAAGAGCGTGAAGACGGTCGGCGGCGCCTGATGACGCCTATTAATCGCCATGCATTCAAACGTGGGACACCCGCCGCGAAGAATTGCCCAGCACTTTCGACGGTAGCCGCTATGCACTGTTGAAGCTGCTTTCGTCGCGCTGAGAACCGGCATCCCTTTGCCGCGGATTGCGATTCCTCAACGGCTGGCTATTCACAGAATCCAGTAGCGACAGCGGCTGCAATCCCATTGCGCGGATTGCATGCCGCAGTCGCTGCTTCCGTCGAAAATCGCATTCCGCCGCCTTTCGCGTGAAGCCCGAAAGGGCAGCCGAATCGCATCCAGAACATCGTCTATTGCAATGTTGTGTATCGGTTCGGGCAGCAGATACATTGCGACACAATCGGCGTCGCAAACCAGGCTATAAAGCAGTCGTTGCCAATCACGGAGAGCACCATGAGCGCCGACTTGCTACAAGGGTCCTGCCATTGCGGGGCCGTCAAATTCGAGGTTCGTACCGCGATCGTTCCCGCCGGTCGTTGCAATTGCAGTCTGTGCCGTCGCAAGGGAGCACTGATGACGCCGCTGTTCCCCGCGAGCCAACTGAAGATGCTGAGCGGCGAGGATGCGCTGACGCTCTATCAGTTCAACACGAAGGTCGCCAAACACTACTTCTGCAAGCATTGCGGCATCTATCCGTTTCATCAGACGCGCAAGGACCCGCTGCAGTGGCGCGTCAATATCGGTTGTCTCGAAGGCGTCGATCCGTATGCGCTGGAAGCCGGCGTCGCCGATGGCGCCAGCCTCTCCGTACTGGAGGACGCATGAAGCGGCTACTGGCGATTGTCGTCTTCCTGACCGGCGGACTCGCGGCCGAGCTGGCGCATCCGCTGCAATGCTCCCTGATCCAGGCGAGCGGGGCGCAGCTGAAACGACGCAAGCGATAGGGCCGCGATCGTCCTGATGTTGAGCCGCGCGCGTGAGCGATCAGCGCTGTTGCGATCGCGCGCGCGAACCGCATTCCCGTTTGTGCTCGGGCGCGGCCATTGATAGTGCGAAGCTTGCAATCCTATTGGCAGAACCCGGAACATTGCGCATTTGCGAACCGCGCTGCGAGCGCAGCAAGATTCGGAAATTGGCACTCCTTCTGCATCAACCCGAAACCGCACGCCACGCGTTGTAGCCATTTTTCATTTCAGGCAGAAATGGCGCGGATGCCTCATCAATGGCATAGCGATTGCTGCGGATCTGGAACGCCTCGTCGAACGACGGCAATTGATAATTTGCGTCACCGAATAAAAACAGTAAGACTTCGGTAAAGTCGTTCTGCATAAAGATGATTAATCGAAATCAACAGCACATTGCCCGCTGCCTGGGACAGCTTTGATGAACGATATATTATTGCACCGCGTCACAATTAAATAGCCGCCGTTCGGGATCACCCGCTGGATTTGAAAGTTCCAGTTGCTCGCGGCTTGCTACTTTCCACCTTTGGTTGATTGCAACCGAATCGAACTGGTCAATTCAGCTAACAATCTGCTCAGCCAGATTTTTAGGACTGGCAAAAAATGACCAATCACGGCTGCTGACCTGCATTCGCCGATGCCGGGGCAGACACCGGGCAAGGTGATGTCACTCCCCGAGGTGGTTATTTATCAGCTGCCGATTATTTGACAAAACCCTACGGACGTACCATTCTTTTTCAGGCGTGTTGAAGAGTTATACGACCCGGCCGGTCGCGATGAGCTGTGAGGAAACGTTACGTTCGTTCTAAATTCGACCCTAGTTAAAAAGGTAACTAAAAAGGAATCCGAATGGCGTCCCCAGCACAAAAAATGTCGAAGATGCAGCTCACCGGGATGGTGGTGGGCGGGATGGTCGGAGCGGGGATTTTTTCCTTGCCTCGAACTTTTGCAAACGCCACCGGGCCTTTCGGCGCCGTGATTGCATGGCTGATTGCCGGCACCGGGATGTATATGCTCGCGCGTGTCTTCCAGTCTCTCGCCGAACGCAAACCGGAACTGGACGCAGGTGTGTTTGCGTACGCCAAGGCGGGCTTCGGCGACTACCCCGGTTTTCTCTCCGCCTTCGGCTACTGGATTGGCAGCTGCATCGGCAACGTTTCTTACTGGGTGCTGATCAAGTCGACGCTCGGCGCATTTTTCCCTGTATTTGGCGACGGCAACACGGTCGTGGCGATCGTGGTCGCGTCGATCGGCATATGGCTATTTCACTTCATGATTCTCAAGGGCGTGCAGCAGGCGGCCTTCATTAATAGCATCGTCACGGTGGCCAAGGTCATCCCGATCCTGGTGTTCATCGTCATCCTGATCTTCGGCTTCAAAATGGATCTGTTCCACGCCAACTTCTACGGCGGAGGGCTCGAAGGCAATCTCTTCGAGCAGGTGCGTGCGACCATGCTGGTCACTGTATTCGTGTTTATCGGCATCGAGGGGGCGAGTGTCTATTCGCGCTATGCCAAGGAGCGTACCGACGTCGGTAAGGCGACGATCATGGGCTTCATCATCGTGACTTCGCTGATGGTTCTCGTGACGATGCTGCCCTATGCGGTGCTGCAACGCGCGGATGTAGCTGCCATGCGCCAGCCGTCGATGGCGGCGGTGCTCGAAGCCGTGGTCGGTCACTGGGGCGCGATCTTCGTCAGCGTGGGTCTGCTCATTTCGGTGCTGGGCGCTTATCTGGCCTGGTCGCTGATCTGCGCCGAAGTGCTATTTACCGCCGCGAAGACCGAAGACATGCCTGGAGTCTTCGCGCGGGAAAACGCCAACAAGGTGCCCGCCAACGCGCTCTGGCTGACCAACATCGTCGTGCAGCTCCTCGTCATCAGCACCTACTTCTCGCGAGACGCGTTCGCGCTGATGCTCAATCTCACGAGCGCGATGTCGTTGATTCCGTATCTGTTCGTGGCGGCTTACGGATTCATGCTTTCAAAACGCGGTGAAAGCTACGAGATACGCCCGAACGAACGCGGGCGCGACCTGACCATGACCAGCATCGCCGTGATTTATACGGTCTTCATGATCTTTGCGGGGGGCCTGAAATTCATTCTGCTTTCCGCCGTGCTGTATGCGCCGGGAACTGCGCTTTATATCTGGGCGCGGCGCGAACGCAGCAAGACTGTCTTCATTGCGTCGGACTGGATCATCTTTATCGTTACCGTCATTGGCGCGCTCGTCGGCATCTATGGACTCGCGACAGGAATGATCGCGCTCTAATGACACCGGGTTGAACAGAGCCGGCAAGCGCCGGCATTCAGGAGATCATCATGGCGAGTACAGATGCGAAAGCGGACGCGTTTGGCGTCTATTCCGAGGTCGGGCAGCTGCGCAAAGTGATGGTGTGCGCGCCAGGGCTGGCGCATTCGCGGCTGACCCCGAGCAATTGCGATGAACTGCTGTTCGACGACGTGCTATGGGTCGAGAACGCCAAGCGCGATCACTTCGACTTCGTCACGAAGATGCGCGACCGTGGCGTGGAAGTGCTGGAAATGCACAATTTGCTGGCGGAAACCGTGGCGGTGCCCGAAGGCAAGAAATGGATTCTCGATAACCAGGTGGTGCCCAATCAGGTCGGGCTGGGCTTTATCGACGAACTGAGGAGCTATCTGGAAGGACTGGAGAATCGCAAGCTGGCCGAGACGCTGCTCGGCGGACTGTCCACTCACGATTTTCCGGAAGCGCATGGCGGCAAGGCACTGGAGATCGCGCGGGAAGCTGCGGGGACTACCGAGTACCTGCTGCCGCCGCTGCCGAACACGCTCTACACGCGTGACACGACGTGCTGGATCTACGGCGGTGTGACGCTGAACCCGCTGTACTGGCCGGCGCGGCATGAAGAGACGATTCTCACCACGGCGATCTACAAGTTCCACCCGGACTTTGCGGGCAAGGTCAACGTGTGGTGGGGCGATCCGACCCAGGATCACGGCATGGCGACGCTCGAAGGCGGCGACGTGATGCCGATCGGCAAAGGCGTGGTGCTGATCGGTATGAGCGAACGGACCTCGCGCCAGGCGATCAGCCAACTGGCGGCGACGCTGTTCAGGAAGGGCGCCGCCGAGCGTGTGATCGTGGCGGCCATGCCGAAGATCCGCGCGGCGATGCACCTCGACACGGTGTTTACTTTCGCCGACCGCGACTGCGTATTGCTCGCACCGGACTTCATGAACAAGACGCGCACCTTCTCGTACCGGCCGAGCAGCCATCCGAGCGGCGTCGAACTGCACCGGGAGGACAAGCCGTTCGTCGACGTGGTGGCCGATGCGCTGGGGCTGAAGAAACTGCGCGTCGTCGAAGCGGGCGGCAGCGATTACCAGCGCGAGCGCACGCAGTGGGACAGCGGCGCGAACCTGGTGTGTGCGGCGCCGGGCGTGGTTTATGCATACGACCGCAACACCTATACGAATACGCTGCTGCGCAAGGAAGGCATCGAGGTGATTACGATCGTCGGCGCGGAGCTCGGTCGTGGGCGCGGCGGCGGTCACTGCATGACGTGTCCGATCATGCGCGATCCCGTGGATTACTGATCCGGCGAGCGACTCGCGCGCGTTGCGTGTCCGCCGGAAACACCGCGAACCCGCAACGCGTTTGCAAAGCCGAACTTCGCCGAAGCGGTAGCGGACGAGTTGCGGGCGGTGCCGTAACGGGGACAAGCTCAAATGAAGAGACCCGACTCACCTCAACCGGTCACGTTGACCGAGGCGATCATCCCTGTTGCCAGCCTGGTCGTGCTGGTGGGTCTTTCGTACTATCTGTTTGGTGATGGCGGCGCCGAGGGCCCGAACCAGGTGGGCCTCGTCGTCGCCACGATGATCGCGGTATTCGTCGGCTGGCGCCGCGGGCATTCGCTGGCGTCGCTCGGCGAAGCCGCGGTCGCGAGTGTCAGTACGGGCATCGGCGCGATTTTCATTCTGTTTGCCGTCGGTGCGCTCATCGGTACATGGGCGCTCAGCGGCACGCTCGTTGCGATGGTCTATTACGGCCTCAAGCTTCTCAGCCCCAATTACTTTTATGTGACGGCCGCCGCCATTTGCGCCGTCGTGTCGATCAGTATCGGTAGCTCGTGGACGGTGGCCGGCACGATCGGCATCGGCCTCATGGGTATCGCGCAGGGCATGGGTCTGAATCCGGCCATCGCGGCCGGCGCGATCATCTCGGGCGCGTATTTCGGCGACAAGTCTTCGCCGCTCTCCGACTCCGCCAATCTCGCCGCCGCGGCGTCCGGCGCCTCACTGTACCCGCACCTGCGGGAAACGTTTCTGACGTCGGCTGTGTCGATAGTGATCACGCTCGGTGTGTTCTTCGCGCTCGGCCGGCCGGGCGATTTCGACGCCACCGCTGAGCTGTACGCCATGCGTGGCGCGTTTCATATCTCGTTGTGGCTGTTTCTGCCGCTCGTCCTCGTCATTCTGCTGGCGGCCTTCAAGATACCGCCGTTCACCGCGATCTTTCTCGGCGCGCTGGCGGGCGGCGCGCTCGCCGTTTGCGTGGCCCCCGAGCGCGTGATCGCGTTTGCTTCGGCGAAGCAGGGCGTGCCCGACTGGCTTGCGGCTTTCAAAGGCGTCTGGCTCGCATTGGCGAGCGGCTACAAAGCGTCGACCGGTAACGCCACGCTCGACATACTCGTGACGCGCGGCGGCATGGATAGCATGTTGAACACGATCTGGCTCGTCATCACGGCGCTGGCGTTCGGCGGTGTGGTCGAAAAGTGCGGGGTGCTGGAGCGCCTGATCGCGCCGGTGATCGAAAGGGCAAAGACGGCGGGCGCGCTGGTCGCTTCGCTCGTCGCGTCGATCGTCGCGACCAATATCGTCACCGCCGACCAGTACATTGCGGTCGTCCTGCCTGCGCGAATGTTCAAGTCCGCGTTTGCGAAGCGCGGATTCGAGCCGGTAGTGCTGTCGCGAGCCGTTGGCGATGCGGCCACGCCGACCGGCGCGTTGATTCCGTGGAATAGTTGCGGCGCTTATATGGCGGCGACGCTGGGTGTGGCCACGCTGAGGTATGCGCCGTTTGCCGTTTTCTGTTTCGTGAGTCCGCTTCTGACCATTGCCGTCGCGTATGCGGGCATCCGTATGCTACGGCTTCCGGCCGCGCAGGCACATGCCGCGACCGAGCCCGTTTCGCCACTTCGGGACGAGTGAGCGTGTGCCGTGATTAGCGCTTGGGATTGGCGACTTCATCCGGATGAGCTTTTGCCCAACATTGGTGAACCGCTGGCAATTGCGGATTTTGTCGCATGTATGCCGCTAGCGCGGAGCCGGCTTGAAGTCGAACGTTCATTTACTATAATCTGAACGTCATCAGGTACCACCCTGAAACTATTATTCCTTCCGCACTGCTTTAGAAATTGCATTCGGTCCATCTACCGCCGGGTGCAATGAACATCGAGTCAATCCAGTTGCCGATTTTTGGCATTGCGAATCATGTAGCCGATCCACTGCATGAATGTGGGTGTCGCAACGACGCATGGCCATTCTCATATGAGCCACCTAGGTCGTGCGGACGAGTTGTCATCGTATTGTCAAAAAGACATTGCGCGCCGTGACACCGTGAGCTTTCTTTCACCGTAGGGAGGTTTGATCATGAACAAGCAGATTATCGTGCAGCTTGTTGCTCTTTCCTTTTCCGGCGTCTCTCTGATTGCAATCGCGGCAGGTCCGCCGCCGGATCAGGGCGACGCGCCCATGGCGGGCTCGATGGGCCGCCAGCAGGTCATGCCGTCGATTCCACATCGTGACTGGCACAAGGGCCAACGCGTTCCCGCTGAATATCGTAACTACAACTTCATGATGGATGACTGGCGCGGCCATGGACTCAAAGCGCCGCCGCGGGGACAAAAATGGTTAGGGGTCAACGGAGACTACGTGCTGGTATCCACCAACAACTGGACGATCTCCAACATCGTCGCTGGAACAGAGTGACTCCATTCAGACGGCGAATGCGGACAACGTAACTGTTCCATTCGCCGTAGCCGGCGTTTCAAAGTCCGGCGGCGCGCGCCACGATCCTTACGTCGATTGCGCGAGCTTGGTGTTCAGCCGACGCATGCCGCCAAAGACCGCATCGGCCACATCCATCGGAAAACCCTCGGGCAATTGCGCCGACACTGCTTCGATCACCGCATCGGTTCGCGCGGTCAACTCGTCGATCATTGTCTCCACACTCGCAGCGGACAATCCCACTCGTTGCCCTTCGGCAATCCAGTGCCGCCTTTGGATCTGATTGAGCAGATAGTGGACGTTTTTGCTACGAACCGCCATCGCCAGTTTGACCTTTTGCGCAGGTAAGCGGCCGGCGCCCGCGCCGATGATCGGATGCGCCGAAAGCACATCGTAAAGCGGAGTGGATTCGTAGCGGTTGCCCGGCAAGTGCGCGATGCTGAAGTTCTTCGCATGACCGTCGGTCGCGGCGAGCAGCCAGAAGATCATCTGCGTCGTGAAGAAGTTGCGCCGGTCTGTCGCCGCGCGCGCGGAGCCGGACAGCACTTCCATGATCGTCTCGATGCCTGGCCCACCGTCGGATTCATACTTGTGAAGCGCCGAGGTGGCCGTCGCCTGGCACATGTCCTCCTGAGGAAGCCGCACGATCCATGTTGCGTCGCTGGACGGCCGGCGGTCGAATCGCTCGACGATCAACACCTTCTGATCTTCGAATCCCGCGATTTCGCAACGCGCGACAGGTAGCCCATAAGCCGCGACGATCTGCGAGCAGAGCCATTCGTTTTCCACCGACGTGCGCATGTCCGCACGCATGTTGCCGACCAGTCCGAGCGGCAACTTGAAGATATGCGTGGTCGGCGTGCTGCCTTCGGGCAGCAGCCAGCGGCCTCGATGGCGGAGCAGGGCTGTCTTTTCCTGCGCGCCCGCGATCGACAGGCGCAGATCTTCCAGCGGATCGTGCTGTCCGAGCGGGGACGTCGATGTCGTGCCGCGCAGCAGGCCCGCGATCTCGCGGTCGCGTAGTTCGCGCCCGCTGATGGTCGTGAGGTCGGCAGGCGTCTCGTCCGGCGGCAGCATCTGCAGCGCGCCGACGCAGTCGCGACCGAGCGCGGCAAGCAGTGCGAATGGCGCGGTGCTGCCGGTCCTGTGGCGCGTGGCGATACGGCGGCGGATCGGTTCGCTGTCGGGCAGCAGGTTGTCGAAATAGTCCGCGACGACCTGGCCGCGATACGGCTGGTTGCCCGGCGTGAAAGGAAGCGATAGCGACAGCGGGCGCCCCTGCGGATCGTCGATCCAGTCGTCGCGATACACGAGGCGTTCGCCGTGGCGGGTCGTTTCCCAATGGCCGACTGGCAAGCCGTTCATCCAAAGATTCAGGCGGGTGGGTTGCGTGCTGCGCGCCATGCTTACCAGTCCTCCCGTTTCTTGCCGGCGCTGCGGGATTTCGCGGCGCCGCGAGGGGCTTTAGAGGCGGTGGCGCCGCGGGCTTTGCGCGTGGTTTTGCTGGCGGTTTGTTTCGCGGGGCGTGCGGCGCGCGCCTGCGTTGCGGAGGAAGCTTCCTGCTTGCGCGACGCCGGCGTTTTGCGCTTGACGTTGCCGGCCGCTGCCGTCGACGCGTTTTTCGCGGGACGGCCGGCCGCCGCTGTGTCCGCCGGTTGCGGGGCGCCTGGGGACGATGTGACATTTCTCCCGACGACGCTGCTTGCCGCTGACCCGTCTGCGGTTTGGGTCAGCTTCAGATCGACCTGTAGCACCCGCAAGACCTTGAGGAGCCGCTCCACGCTGACTGTGGCCGGATTGGCCTCGAGTTGCGCGTAAGTCTGCTGCGCCACGCCGAGATGGCTGGCCATCGCAGCCTGGGTGAGCCCGGCGGCCTTCCTGAAGCCCTGCAGAATCGGCTTCAACTGGCTCAGTGTCTTGATGGGGTAGTCCACGGTTCATCTCCGGCAGGTGCTTCGGCACCTTGACAGGTTAAAGCCTGTAAATTTCATATACAGTCTATACGCTGTATTTTGCAAATACAAGCCAAAGACTGTTAATGCCGAATGCGCGGCAAGCGGGCATCCGCGCGGGCAATACCGGGTCCAAAGCGTCTGTGCGCAAGTTGGACGCGGCGTCGCGGGCATGAGGTGTGGCTGGAGCCGGTGACTATAATGCAACTAACGGTCAAGCCCGCTTACGCCCGCCCAGCTGCTCCGCAGCCAGTCATGCGTCATCAGCAGGAAGTGGCCGCGATCGAGCCTATGGCATGTCCCGCCATAGCGGTGCAAGCCGCTCGATGAGGTTCCCGTCGATTGTCATGCTTCATTGCAATCGACACATGGCCGCATTGAGAAAGGCACGAACACATCTCACAATTCCACGCGCTGATGAACACCGACTCGGTGGAGCGCCGAGGGTTTCGACATCGAGATCAGGACGTGGCAGGAAATGTCGAGTTGTTACACCCAGGTGAACGGCCTGTTCGACATGATCTTCTCGTTCATGGCGAGCATCGTGCTAGTCATCTCCGCGATGAGTGCGTCACGCTCGTCGCCGCGTGCGCGATCAACGCATTCGGGATCGGATAAACGCCGCCCACTCGTCCTGTCGTGTGCTGCTGCAGGTCGATCTTGACTGGCTACGCATGGGCGCGATCGCGCTCGCGGCAAGTTTATTCGCCGTGCTGTGTGCGTCTTATCCCGCTTATCGCGCGACCCGTATCGAAGTCGTCGACGCATTGAGCATCGTGTGATGCGTGCGTCATATAAAGACCGTTGTTCTGCTGGCTTCATTGCATCTGGAAACAGCTACCTTTGTTTGCATTCGGACAATGGAATGTCGGCAACCCCCAATCGGCGTTCTTACAGTCTTATCGGCTTTCTGTCATCAGCGGTTTGCACTACTACTGGAACTGAATCCAACGCGGTATGAGTGAGACTTTCTTCTACTCCCGATCGACCAGCGCCGTTTCCATTCGGGTTCAAACTGCTTTGCATTGTGCTGCGAGGCAAACGCGCTCTTCTGTGGATTGCGCGGAATTGAGCTTGGAAATTATAGAAAACGCCCTAGACTCTATATCGTGCCGCATCGTCGATGCCGGACCGGCCGCGCCGCTCGACGCGTCGTATCCGCAATCAATTCCAGTTCTTCATGTTGACTCCGCCATTCAGTGCGACGGCGGAATAACAGAACAGTCCGGTACGGCAGGCGGCTGCAGGTCGCTATTCCCGGCGAGGCCGGAGCGGATGACTTCACTGCGTCAGTTGAGACCGAGAAAAGGAGGCCCGATCAGACACAGAGACCATTCCTCTACATAACACGACCGACGCCACCGGATGCGGTCGGCGCAGGCTGCTGGAGAACATAACTTCCATGGAGTACGTGATGGCAACCAGACCACAATGGCGAACGCTGTTATCTCTGACTTTCCTGACGTTCGCAATGATGAGCAATGTCGCCCGCGCAGAAAGCATTCCGATTGTCACGGGCGAGCAATGGATCCACTCGTCGGATGAAGCCAAGAAGGCGTATCTCGTCGGCGTCGCCAATGTGCTTGAAATCGAGCGGGCGTATTACGCGGGCAATAAATCCGCCGACAAGGATATCGCGCCGCGCTTCGCGAAAGGCATGCAAGGTCAAACCCTCGACAGCGTGCGCCAGGGGCTCGACAGTTGGTACGCCGCCAATCCCACGAGAATCCAGCACCCGGTGATCGAGACCTTGTGGTTCGAAATGGTCGTGCCAGGCCTGAAGAAGAACCCATAAAGGAGACGATCATGAAACGACTTGGATGGATCGCGGGCATTGGCGCTTTTGTGGTCGTGGTCGGCTGCACCGACATGAGCGCGCGGCAGCAGGGCACGATGAGCGGCGCGGCGATCGGCGCGGCGGGCGGCGCAGGCATTGCGGCGATCTCGGGGGGCGACGCGTGGACCGGTGCGCTCATCGGCGGTGCTGCCGGTGGTGTGGCGGGCAATATCAGGGGTGGTCGGCAGTAGGTATGCCGGCCGGAGCGTCGGGGCTATGCAACACGCCCCGCGTTCCGGTCTGGGTCGCAGGGTTCCTCAGAAGCGCGCTGCGCCGAGCCTCGCCCCGCAGCGGCGTCGTCCGTTGTCGCTCGCATGACTGGCTGTCGGACGATGCTGCGCGCCGCAAGGACCTTGCGGCGAGTGGATGCCACTCAACACGTTCTCTTTGCCACCTTCACGCCGCATCTCGCGTCAAACAGTGAAACGCGGCAATCAGCCGCTTCTCCGCTCGACCGCACCTTACGGCCGGCATACTGCCCGGCAACTCAGGCATGCATACGTTCAACCCCGCAGCCCAACTCATCAAACAGCGTGGGATTGCAAGCAAGCATCAAGACTCCGGCGCATACAACGCAGCCATTCATCGAATTGCAGCAGAGTTTGAACGGACGGATAAAAGACCTTAGGATATCCAGGCGGGATCTTTCAAACGACGCATGCGATGACAACGGCCGAACGGGAAAGCGATCATCATATGGGTCGATTGCGTCGGCCAACGGCACGATGTATCGGTCCGAGCGACGCTCATGCCGGCACCGAGAGCGCCGATGCCTGCCTTCATGTTGCAGACGCCGACGCGGCGTAGCGGCGTAGACTGATCCTGCTGTGTTCCGGATGTGGCGCATCATCGTCTTGCAGGTCGTTGCAACCCTCACCAAGAGGCACGAATGCTACGCACGTCGCTGAAGGTAATAAAGATAAGTGCATTGATTCTGGTCCTGCTGATGGTAGCCGCGCTGGGGTTGCGCGCGTGGTACTCGCAGCGCGCTCCGGAACTCGCGGTCTGGCACACCTATGTGCCGCGCGAAATGACGATCGAGGAAATGGACGCGGGCGACTGGAACGCCTACCTCAAGTCGGAGTCGCGGATTTTCGACGACGTGCGCACCAACGTCGTCGAAAAATTGCGCCCCGCCGAGCGCGTGCCCGCGAACCGCTACTACGAAGGCTCGCCTATCTTTCCGGCGCACTTCGCGCAAGACTGGAACCGCTCGTACATACTCGAACCGTCGGGACCACCCGTGGGCGCCGTGGTGTTGCTGCATGGTCTGACGGATTCGCCGTTCAGTTTGCGGCACATCGCGCGCCGCTACCGGGACCGGGGCTTTGTCGCGATCGGCATCCGTCTGCCGGGGCACGGCACGGTGCCCGCTGGTCTTACGCGTGTCGAATGGCGTGAATGGGCCGCCGCAACGCGGCTCGCGGTGCGCGAGGCGCGCCGGCGCATCGGTCCCGACAAGCCGCTGGAACTGGTCGGCTTCTCGAACGGCGGCGCGCTCGCGCTGCAATACGCGCTGGATTCCATCGAGAACCCCGCGCTTTCGCGCCCGACCCGCGTCATCCTTGTCTCGCCGATGATCGGCGTGACCCGTTATGCCCGCTTTGCCGGTCTCGCCGGACTGCCGGCGGTGCTCCCGGCGTTCGAACGGGCCGCGTGGCTCGGCATCGTGCCCGAGTTCAATCCGTTCAAATACAACTCGTTTCCGGTCAACGGCGCGCGCCAGTCGCACCTGCTCACGAGTACGATCCAGGAGCAGATCATCAGGCTGCATCGTGAGAACCGGCTGGTTGCATTGCCGCCCGTGCTGACGTTCCAGTCCGTGACCGATTTCACCGTCAGCACGCCGGCGGTAATGTCGTCGCTATACGACCAGCTTCCGCAGAATGGCAGTGAAGTCGTGCTGTTCGACGTGAATCGCAGCGTGCGATTCCGAACCTTTCTGCGCGTGGCGTCGTACACCGCGCTCTCGCGGCTGCTGCGCACGGGTCCGCAGAACTTTCGCACCACGGTCATCGCCAACGCGTCGCCGGACTCGAGCCAGACCGTTGAGCGCAACGTCGATGCGGGCCAGGTCGAAACGCGCGTCAAGCCGTTGGGCATCGAATATCCGCAAGATATTTTCTCGTTATCGCACGTGGCTATTCCGTTCCCGGTGACGGACGCGCTCTATGGCATCGCACCGAGCGACGAGGAGAATTTCAACGAGAACCTAGGCACGCTCGCGCCGCGCGGCGAACGCGGCACGTTGATTCTCACGCTCGACTCGATGTTCCGCATCGCGTCGAATCCGTTTTTCCCGTATGTCCTGCAGCGCATCGACGAGGGCATCGGCAAAATGCCGCCGCCGGTCGTGCAGTCGCCCGAGCGTTCTCATGAAACCGCCGCCGGGCAGCCGGACCAGGCGGCGGACGAGTTGCCGGAACTCAACGAGGTTGGCACTGATGAGCCGTGAGATAGCGATGCGTCACGGCTGGTAAGACGGGTCGACGATCGTCCAGAAGGCCTCTTTGGGTTGCAGGTTGGCTTCGAACAGCAGCGGCAGATTCGTGCGCGGCACCGGCGTCGAGGTCAGCCATGTGTGCTTGTCCGAGTAACCCCAGAACGTGACGGCCTTGATGCTCGGCTCGTGCTCGAACAGATCGAACACGGCGCGATAGCGCTGTGCCTGGGCGCGCATCACGTCGTTCGGCACCGCGTGGCCGAGGTCGGGCAGGCACGCATGCGGGTTACTCCAGCATGCGCCGGAATCGGTGTAGAGACTCATGTCGAGTTCCGTCACCTGATTCTCGAGTCCGAGCGCGGCGACATCGTCGAAAGCCTGTTTGATGTTCGGCAGTGGCGGCCAGTTCACGCTGATGTGCATCTGATGTCCCACGCCGTCGATCGGCACGCCCCCGGCGCGCAACTCGCGGACCACGGAGAGCAGCTTCGCGCGCTTGCCTGCATCGTCTGTGTTGTAGTCGTTGATATAGAGCTTCACGTTCGGATCAGCCGCACGCGCCGCACGGAATGCGATCGCAATGTAGTCCTTGCCGAGCGCGCGATACCACGGGCTGTCCTCGCGATAGACCTGATGCGGATCATCGCTGATGACTTCGTTGACCACGTCCCACGCATAGACCTTGCCGCGAAAGTGTGTGACAACGTCGGTTACATATCGCTGCAGGCGCGCTGCCACGATGTCGTGATAGTGAGGATCTTTGGGATCGCCGGCAAAGAACCAGGCGGGCGCTTCCGACCAGTCGCCGCTTTTGAAATGCCACACCAGCGTGTGGCCACGCACCGCGATCCCGTGCGCCTGGGCGAACGCGACAATTTCGTCGGCAGGCGCGAAGTTGTATTTGCCCTCGGCGACGCCGATCGTGCCCGGCTTCATCTTGTTCTCGGCGGTCAGGCTGGAAAACTGGGCGGCGAGCAATGCGGCGTCGGCAGGGCTTTCGATCGAGTCTGGCTCGATCGCCGCGCCGACCTTGAAATGCGCGGCCATGACGTTTCGCAACTGAGGCGGCGTCTCTTTAGGTGTCGCTGCAAGCGGCGGCCCGTCGTGCGCGGCTGTCGCCTGGGTGTTCGCGCAGCCACCGGCCCAGACAACCGAGCACAGCGCCGTGGCAAGGGTGAGAAGGCGTATCGAAGTCCGTCGGGCGCGCATTCACTGTCTCCTGGTAGTGTGATTTCTCATTCGAGGTTTTTCTAACTCTTCTTAACGTTACCGGTAACAGCGGCGATCTTAAGCAGCGACTGCAAGCCTCGCTATGCGGGGTTAACCTGACTGAACCGGCGAGGCGATGCACTTCGCGGCAAGACGGCGATGATTTGTCGGGATGTCGAAATGCCGGCGCATAGAAGCTTGGCCGAACCGACAAACTCATACAGCAACAGCCCGCCAGTTTGATAAGCTTGGCCGGATTACGTCCTTGGCCAGACCAGCGCATGGGTATCCGACAACTCGCGAGCGAACTCAATCTTTCCGTTTCGACCATTTCCCGTGCACTGAACGACAGCGACGAGGTCAGCGCCGAAACCCGCGAACGCGTGCGCGCTGCCGCGCTTCGGCATGGCTACGCGCCGAGCAAGTCGGCCGAGAGCTTGCGCAAGGGTCGGCTCGACATCATCGGGCTGATGCTGCCGATGCGGCGCGAAGAGGAGAAGTACACGCTCGGTGTGTTCATGACGCTGGCCGACGGGCTGCAATCTGTGCTGACGCAGCATGGCATGGACCTCGTGATGTATGCGAGCGAGTCATGGGACGACGAGTTTGCCCGCTTGCGGCGCATTGTCGAGCGGCGCCAAGCCTGCCGCTGTACGTGCGGCCCAATACGCTACTGGCGCTTGGCACCGAGGATCAGCGTCCCGATTACGACTATGCGAAACGCAGCGAACTGCACCTATTCGAACTGGGCGATGGCGAGACGGCCGCTGTGACGCTGCGTGATCTGGGCGGCGCCGAGGTGACGCATGTAAGCGTGGCTCGCCACGGCGACCTGTTGCGGATTCGGCGTGACGGCGTGCAAAGTCCGTTGCCGCTGGTGCTGCGCCAGTGGCATAGCTTGCGGGATGCGGCTGGCTTGCCGATGCGGGTTGGTGAGTCTGGGGTAAGCGTCACTTTGCCGGCGGGCGAGGGGCAGGTGACGTTACGCGTTTGACGGCTGTGCTGTGCTGTGTTGTGCTGTGCCGAGCCTGGTGTTGCGCACCAGGAACTGATGTAGTCGCTGACATGACCTCGCTGTTGTTCAAACGTTCAAGCGCAGGCCCATTCCCCAGACGATCAAAGCTGCCGAGGCAGACCGATGTTTAGCGCGCGGACGGTTTGACTGTCGTCCGCGCAGCGGTGTCGTTTGATTTCAACGTCAATTCAACCTTCCCCCCGACCGCGAGAGCAGGTTGTTCACCGAGGTGACGCCGTCCACCGTGTGGGCGGTCTGTTCAGCCAGCGCGACCTGCGTGCGCTCGGGCACCCATCCGATCAGCGTGACCTCTCCCGATCGCGCAAAGACGAATACGTGCGACAGGCTGACGCCGCTATGCGCGAAGCTGACACGGACGTTATGGGCGAGTTGCCGGTCGGCGGCCGACGAATCGCTGTCGGCATGGACCGCGGGTGCGATGGCGCTGGAAATCAACAATGCGAGAGTGGAAGCAATAGCTATTTTCACGATACCTCCTTGCAGATAAGCAGGTGTGCCGGCGAACTCCGGCAGCAAGTCTTCCGGTCCGACTCCAGGAGGGGCCGCGGAAGTGGATGACAAAAGCCCTGTGCAATGCGCAGTGCCATCGATGTCGATGGGAGCGCGCAGGGTTTTGTCTGTCGGGACGTTTGGCGGATTTGTTGTCGCCCGGCGAAAAGCTTGCGCGTTCATCGTCGGAACGCGGCGTTGGATTGACTGCGTGGCGCGGACCGTTCAAGCGGATCAAGGCAAGGCCTGAACGGTGAATTCCGCGAAAAGCGAATAAGTCTCGTGAATGCGCTTGCAGACTCGCACTCAATCTTCTCTGTCGAGCTGGGCACGGCTCGTTGACCGGCGTTGTCGGCGTCCTATCTGTTGATCATAGTCCCGAATGCCAACGCTTGCTGGAAGGCGGCGAGATGCGCTGTGGGGATGTCCATCGGACACTTGCTCGTCGTTGAATTCGACAGAGGCGCAAGCTCAGGCCGGAAAAATCCGGCCAACACGCACGTCAATCCCCAATGCGGTTCACAGTTCGTCGTTGCATTCGCACAACATCAAAATCGGCTTGCGCGCGCGTTCGAACGACTCGAAGCCCCCTGCGAGCCCGCGCGACGCCAAAACGCGGGCTTCGCGCGATTTTTCAGTGTACGGATTCAAACGGATTTGCCAGGCAGATGACCACGACGTGATGGTCACGAAGAGCGTGCTACTTCTTCATTGGATCATGCGCAACAGCTATATACGACAGCGTTTTCCCTGACACGGAAGATTGATACGCAGCGCAATTGGCGTCCCTATAATCGCCTCGAAATGTGAAGCGGACATTTCAGCAAAGCGGGGAGTGTACCCACTGAGGACACATCCTGAGCGGCTTGGAGACGCCAAAATGTATATAGGATATCTAATGAAAAAAGAGGTTCTTGCTTTGTCCATGATGGCAGCTGCGACGGTGGCCCACGCGCAGAGCAGCGTCACACTATATGGACGTATCGACAACGGCATCCAGTACGAAACCGGTATTCCGGGCGGCCACGCGTGGGCTGCCCAGAGCGGCGACTGGGGTTGCTCGTGGTTCGGCCTGGAAGGTGCGGAAGATCTGGGCGGCGGCACGAAGGCGGTCTTCCAGTTGGAAGGGCAGCTGAATACGATGACCGGCGCTTCGGCGGGCAATCTGTTCGGCCGCCACGCCACGGTCGGCTTCACCAATGACCATTTCGGTCTGTTCAAGATGGGTAATCTCGGCGCCGGCGAACTGTCGCAGGACAGCTGGGGCACCGACCCGCAGCTGATGCAGCGTTACGCAATCTCGACCCTGGTGCGCGGCCGCAACTGGGCGAGCACCAGCAACGGCGCAGAGTACAACTCGCCCGTGCTGCTCGGCGGCCTGGTCCTGAAGGGTCAATATTCGCTGACCAACAATACGAGCTGGAACTCGGCGCCGGTCAACGCCCAAGGCGTTCCGACGGGCCAGGGCCGTACCAATGCGGTCGAAGGTATCTACACGTTCGGCAGCGGCGACTTCCGCGTGATTTACGACGAAGTCCGCGGCGCGAACGGTTCGTTCAACAACGTCTACTCGGCTTCGCGTTCGATTCTCGCCGGCGGCACGTATGTGATCGGTCCCGTGAAGCTGTACGCCGGCTACCAGCACCTGAGTGCGCCGGATGCGACCAACGCGAGCGTGGGCGTGACCGACGCATCGCAGCCGATCGGCGTGAGCGCGCCGACCGGGGTGAACCACGAATGGTTCGGCGCGGCATGGCAGGTGACCAACGCCACGGCGCTGACCGGCGCGGTGTTCCATGCGAACGCGAACAACGGCAACGGCAATGCGACGCTGTTCACGCTGGCTGCGACGTACGCGCTGTCCAAGCGCACCTTCGTCTACACGGAAGCCGGCTACGTCCACAACAGCTCGACGTCGAACCTGAACCTCGGCAACGGCCCGTACGGCAACAACAACTTCAATCCGGCAACCGGCACGTCGTCCAACAGCAACCCGGACTACGGCCACAGCCAGACGGGTGTGTTCGCCGGCATCATGACGACGTTCTAAGTAGGGCTTGCCTTGACCGGCAATCGTAGTGATCTCTGAGTTTCAGGTACTGCTTATTTCTCTTTCGTAGAGAGGCCGGTGCGACGCTTCCTCCACCCTCGTCGCACTGGCTGTTTTTTGCTGACAGCCTTGCATTTCACGCGCAACCAGACTAGGGTTTACTCACGTTTGAAAGCGCTTTCAAAAATCGTATTCTGTTGCTCATGATCGACGACGACGCCACCCCACCCAATGTGACACTCGAGGAAATCGCGCGGGCAGCCGGCGTTTCTCCGAGCACCGTGTCGCGCATCCTGAACGGCACGGCGCGTGTGCTGCCGGCCAAGCAGAAAGCGGTGGAGCAGGCTATCGCGCGGTTCAACTATCGGCCAAACGTGTTGGCGCGCGGCCTCGCAAGCGGCAAGACCGACACCATCGGCGTACTCACACAAACCGTGTCCAGCCCGTTCTACGCGGAGTGGCTGCGCGGTATCGAAGACGGTCTGTCGGAGACGGGCTACACCGCGCTCTTCGTCAGCAGCCGCTGGAGCATCAAGGACGAGATGGCGCGCCTCGAACAGTTCATCGCGCGCCGTGTCGACGGCATGATTCTGTTGCATGCCCAACTCGACGAGGCGTCCCTGATCGATTACTCGCGGCACGCGCCCTTGCTCGTGCTTGGACGTTCCGTGCAAAACAGCGCGTCCCTCGCGAGCTTGCCGCTCGACAACCTGCAAGGGGCTCGCGACGCGACCCGGCATCTGATCGACCAGGGTCACCGCAGGATCGCGTTCATCGCCGGGCCGCCCAATCATGAGGATGCCATCGAGCGCCTCGACGGTTACCGGATGGCGCTCGAAGAAGCGGGTATCGCGTTCGACGCCGAACTGGTCGAGCAGGGCGACTATCTGGAGACCGGCGGCGTGGCGGCGATGGAGCGGCTGTTCGCGCGCGGCTCGTCGTTTAGCGCCGTGTTCTGCTCGAACGATCAGAGCGCTTATGGCGCGCGTCTGACGATTTTCCACCGTGGCTTGCGGGTGCCGGAAGACATCTCGCTGGTCGGCTTCGACGATTTGCCGACCTCGTCGTATATGACTCCGCCGCTGACCACGGTCCGCCAGCCCACCTACGAAATCGGGCGGCTCGCGGCGCAGGGGATCGTGCAGATGATCCGCAAGCAACCCATCGCACTGAAAACGATTCCGCTCACGCTGGTGATTCGCGAAACGACGCGCCGATGGGCGCCGGCGTCCACCGCAAAGGCTCGCCGAACTAGCCGTTGAGCGGCTCTGAGCACTGCAAAACCCCTCGGGGCGTTTTTTTTGTGAGGTCTTGAAAGCGCTTTCAAACGCCAGGAAAGTTTAAGAGAGTCGTAAGCACGTCGCAAGAAAGCACAAGAAGCAACTGGAAATAACCGAACGCAATCTACAAACGGTTCAACAGGAGACAAGTAATGAACTTTCGCATTTCGGGTGCTGCCGCCGCAGTCCTGCTCAGCCTGGCAGCAGCCGGCGCGCAAGCCAACACCACGCTGACGGTGGCGGTCTTTCCGAAGCTGGATCAGGAAATCAAGGATGCGCTGCCCGCGTGGAAGAAGCTGCATCCCGATGTCGACATCAAGGTGTCGTCGCTCGCGATCGCCGATCACCACAACGCGATGACCACCGCGCTCGCAACCAGCTCCGATCTGCCCGACGTGATGGCGGTCGAAGTTGGCTTCATCGGCCGGTTCGCTTCGGGCGGCGGCCTGGAGGACTTGTCGAAGGCGCCGTACAACGCGGGCCAGTACAAGAGCCAGTTCATTCGCTATACGTTCGCGCAGGCCACCACCCAGGACGGCGTGATCGTCGGCATGCCGGCGGACATCGGCCCGGGCACGCTGTTCTACCGCAAGGACATCCTCGACAAGGCGGGCGTCACCGAAGCCGACCTGAACAAGTCGTGGGATTCGTATCTCGCCGCGGGCCAGAAGATCAAGAAGGCCACCGGTGCTTATCTGATGGCTTCGTCGCGCGATATTGAGGATATCTACATTCGTGCCGACCTGAAGGAAGGCGACGGCGTGTACTTCGACAAGGCCGGCAACCCGGTGGTCACGTCGGCGCGCTTCGTCAACGCATTCAAGCTCGCGAAGAAGGCGCGCGACCTCGGCCTCGACGCGAAAATCACGCCGTGGTCGAACGAATGGGCCGAGAGCTTCAAGCGCGGCACCGTCTCCACCCAGATGATGGGCGCGTGGCTCGGCGGCCATCTGTCGTCGTGGATTGCGCCGGACACGAAGGGCCTGTGGCGCGCGGCCAATTTGCCGAACAACGCGTACGCCTCGTTCGGCGGCACGTTCTACGCGATTCCGGCGAAGGCGACCCAGAAGCCGATGTCGTGGGAATTCATCAAGTTCCTGACGACGCGCCAGGACACGCAACTCGCGTCGTTCCGCTCGATTGATGCGTTCCCCGCGCTGGTCGCAGCCCAGAACGATTCGTTCTTTGCCGAGCCGGTTTCGTTCCTTGGCGATGAGAAGGCCCGTCTGATCTGGCGCGACGCCGCGGCTCACATTCCGTCGATCCAGCGCAGCAAGTACGACCAGGTGGCCGAGGAAGCGGTCCACTCGGCGCTCGACAAGGTGGTCGACGACAACGTGGACATCCAGACGGCACTGCAGGAAGCGCAGGACCAGATCGCGCATCGCGTCCGCCGTTGAGGAAACAGCGCGGCGCCGTGTGCGCCGTGTTGAAGTTTTGCAATAGCGCGGCCGGCTCCGTTCGCCGGCCGCGCCAGACTGGACGGAACCCCTGATGAGCCTTTCGCTGCCCACCCCCGAACCGGCCGCCCATGACGGGCGCCTCGGCGACATGCACGCGCCGCTGACGGCGCCGCGCAGGAAGTCGCTGGTCAACCCGGTGAAGATCGCGCCTTACCTGTTTGTTGCTCCGTTTTTTCTGTTGTTCGGTTTGTTCATTGCCTTTCCGCTGCTGTTCTCGCTGTACCTGTCGTTCCAGAGCTGGGATGCGACTGCGGGACTCGCCAGCATGAAGTGGGTGGGCCTGTCGAACTTCATCTTCACGCTCACCGACCCGTGGTACTGGAAATCCCTCTACAACACGGCGTCGATGGCGATCATGTCCGGCCTGCCGCAACACCTGATTGCGCTGCCGCTCGCGTTTTTCCTGCAGACCGCGTTTCGCCGCTGGCGCAATTTCGTCGTCGGTCTGTACTTCCTGCCGTTCATCACGTCGAGCGTGGCGATCGCGTTGATCTTTTCGTCGCTGTATTCGACCGACTTCGGCATGATCAATCTCGCCATTGCGGCGATCGGCAAGTTGCCGGGCCTGCACTGGATCGTCCCCGCTCATCCGATCGAATGGCTGTACAGCCCGCCCAGCGTCAAGCCGGCGGTGTCGCTGGTGATCTTCTGGCGTTATGTCGGCTGGAATACGGTGCTTTATCTCTCCGCGCTGCAAACCATTCCGAAGGATCTGTACGAGGCGGCGAAGATCGACGGCGCTAACGGCTGGCAGCAGTTCACGCGCATCACGATTCCGCTCATCAAGCCGATGATCTTCTTCGCGGTGACGCTGTCCATCATCGGCGGTCTGCAACTGTTCGAAGAGCCGTTCATCCTGCTGCCGAACGAGGGCATGGGCACGAGCCAGTCGGGCCTGACCACGGCGGTCTACATGTACCGCACGGCGTTCCACGACGGCGATTTCGGTACCGCGAGTTCGATCGCGTGGCTGCTGTTCATCACGATTGCCGCGCTGATGTGGCTGAACACACGCATCTTTCACCGCAGCGGCATGAACGAGGAGAACCAGCGATGACACTGTCGAACAACAAGGCCCGCTATACCGGCTATGCGATCGTGATGGCGGGCGCGCTGCTGATGTTCTCGCCGTTCTACTTCATGTTCGTGTTCGCGACGCACACCAGCTCCGAGATTTTCTCGATGCCGCCGCCGCTGTGGTGCGGCAGCGCGTTTCTGGACAACATGGCGTCGCTGATGCGGCACATTCCGTTCTGGCGCAACCTCGGCTGGAGCTTCTACACGGCGACGCTCCAGACATTGCTGACGCTGCTGGTCACGTCGATGGCGGGCTACGCGTTCGCAATGTACGAGTTCCGCTTCAAGAAGACACTGTTCGCGGTCGCGTTGACCGCGATGCTGGTGCCGCCGTTCCTCGGCATGATCCCGACCTTCATGACGATGAACCTGCTGGGCTGGATCAACCAGCCGCGTGCTCTGTACGTGCCCGGCGCGGCCGCCGCGCTCGGCGTGTTCCTGATGCGCCAGTACGTTGCGTCGGCGATACCGTCGGATCTCATCGAGGCGGCGCGCATCGACGGTTGCGGCGAATTCCGCATTTACTGGAGTGTGGTGCTGCCGCTGCTGGGACCGGCGCTGGGCACGCTCGGGCTCATCAGCTTCATCCAGGCGTGGAACAACTTTCTGTCGGCGCTCGTCGTGCTGCGCTCGCCGTCCATGTACACGCTGCCGCTTGCGCTGCGCATCTTGCAGAGCCCGACCAATTCGGATTGGGGGGCGGTGATGGCGGGCTCGGCGGTCGCAGTGCTGCCGCTGCTCGTGCTGTTCGCGTTCACCTCACGCCGGCTGATCGACGGTCTGACGACCGGCGCGGTCAAGGCCTGAAGCTGTTGCAAACGACTTACTTCGAGCCCTCACGGGCATGACAATCAGGACAACATCATTCATGTCGACATATCGTTTCAAAGAAGACTTCGTATGGGGCGTCGCCACCAGCTCCTATCAGATTGAAGGCGCAGCGCATGAAGACGGCCGCGGCCCTTCGATCTGGGACGCGTTCTGCAAAGTGCCGGGCAAGGTCGTGAACGGCGAGAACGGAGATGTCGCCTGCGATCACTACCATCGTCTCGAACAGGACCTCGACATGATGGCCGACCTGGGCGTTCAGGCCTACCGCTTCTCGATCGCATGGCCCCGCGTTCAACCCGACGGCCGCGGCGCGTTCAACGAAAAAGGCCTGGCGTTCTACGAACGTCTCATCGACGGGCTGCTCAAGCGCGGCATCCAGCCGTTCGCGACGCTGTATCACTGGGACTTGCCGCTCGCGTTGCAGGAGACGCAAAACGGCTGGGAAAACCGCGACACCGCTTATCGTTTCGCGGACTACGCGCGCAAGATTGGCAGCGTGCTCGGCGACCGTGTGGCGTCGATCGCCACGCATAACGAGCCGTGGTGCACCGCGTGGCTAGGCAATGCGACCGGCTACTTCGCGCCGGGCAACGCGAGCCTGAAGCAGGCCGCGCACGTGTCGCACCATCTGCTGCTGTCGCATGGTCTTGCGTTGCAGGCTCTGCGCGCCGATGGCGTGAAGGCGCCGCTGGGCGTCGTGCTCAACCAGTCGCCCGCGCATGGCGCGACCGATTCACCCGAAGACCAGGCTGCCGCGTCGCTCGAATATGCGAAGTTCGTGAGCTGGTACATGGACCCGCTCTTCAAGGGCGAATATCCGGCCGAGGCGTTGCAGTGGTACGGCGCGAACGGCCCGCAAGAGGTGATTCGCGAGGGTGACTTCGGCATCATCGGCACGCCGATGGACTTCCTCGGCGTCAACTACTACACGCGGATTTTCGCCAGCGCATCCGGTGACAAACGGCCGCCGGGCGTGCTCGGCTTCACGGACATGGACTGGGAAGTTTATCCGCAAGGCCTGACCGAATTGCTGACGCAACTGAACGCGAATTACAAGCTGCCGCCCATCTACATCACCGAGAACGGCTGTGCGGCGAAGGACGTGCTGGAGAACGGCCGCGTGCGTGACATCGAACGCGTCCGCTTTTACGACCTGCATCTCGCCGCGTTGTCGGATGCGGCGCAAAAGGGCGTCGACGTCGCCGGGTATTTCGCATGGAGCCTGATGGACAACTTCGAATGGGCGTCCGGCTACGACAAGCGCTTCGGCATGGTGTACGTCGATTACGCGAGTCAGCAGCGCACGCCGAAAGACAGCGCGCACTGGTATCGGGACGTGATTGCGCAACACGCCGGCGTGGCCACGCCGCGCTAGAGCGAAGTCACCCGCATCGCAAACGCGCGACGTGCCTGAGGGCCGTGTCGCGCGGGAGCGCAAGCATAAGGATTCAGGAGAAGCTAACAATGGGCGAACTCGTACTGCGCAACGTCGCCAAGACGTATGGTGAAGGGCCCCAGGTCATTCAAGGCATCGATCTGCACATTCCGGACGGCCAGTTCACGGTCTTCGTCGGACCGTCCGGGTGCGGAAAGTCGACCATGCTGCGCATGATCGCCGGACTCGAATCGGTGAGCGGCGGCGACATTCTGATCGACGGCGTGCGGGTCAACGACCTGCAGCCCGCCGATCGCGGCATTTCGATGGTATTCCAGAGCTACGCGCTCTATCCGCATATGACGGTCGCGGAAAACATGGGCTTCTCGCTGAAGCTGTCGGGCAAGTCCAGGCAGGAAGTGCGTGAAGCGGTCGGACGTGCCGCAGAGATTTTGCAGATCAATCACCTGCTCGAACGCAAGCCCAAGGCGCTCTCGGGCGGCCAGCGGCAACGCGTAGCGATCGGGCGGGCGATCGTGCGCAAGCCGCGCGTGTTCCTGTTCGACGAACCGCTATCGAATCTCGACGCGGCGCTGCGCGTGCAGATGCGAATCGAACTCGCGAAGCTGCACCGCGAACTCGGCACGACGATGATCTACGTGACGCACGATCAGGTCGAGGCTATGACGCTGGGCGAGAAAATCGTCGTCTTCAACAAGGGGCATATCGAGCAGATCGGCGCGCCGCTCGACCTGTACGACCGGCCGGCGAATCGCTTCGTCGGCGGCTTTATCGGTTCGCCGCAGATGAACATGCTGCCCGCCGCGCTCGTATCGCACAGCGACACGCAAACCGTCATCACGCTCGGCGGGAGCGGCGACCAGATCGTGTTGCCGGGCCGCCCGGGCCGCTCGCTCACCGGCAAGCTGACGCTCGGGGTGCGCGCCGAGCATCTCGGCATCGGCGCACCGGGCGAAGGGCTTTCCGCGCGTGTCGAACTGGTCGAGCATCTGGGCGACGTATCGCTTTTGCACGCTCACCTCGATGGTGCGGGTCAGGCGATTTCGCTGAAGCTCGACAAGAAGGATGCGCAACACGCGGTCGGCGCGCGGATCGGCATCAAGCTGGAGGCTTCGGCGGCCACGCTGTTCGATGCGAACGGCGCGGCGGTCGCGTTCGAACGCAGTGAAGTGGGAGGACATCTTCAGGCAGTGGTTTGACGAGATTGATGATGAAGATCCGGCCGTGACCTGTAGCCGGTTCGGCTCGATTCCAAATAAATAGCCGTATGGATTGTCTGGGTGGAGAGCGCAATGGAAAAGAGAGTATCGAAAACCATTTTCAAGTCCAGGGCATGCGAACTGTTCAGGCAGGTCGAGATGTTGGGTGAAACCGTGGTTGTCACGGACCGCGGCCAACCCACCATCGAGATCCGGCCGTACTGCAGCAAGGAGTCGAATCCACTCGAACTGTTGCGCGCGTCGATCGTGCATTTCGATGCCAGGCAGGCCTCCCAGCCGGATTGGGCGGAACGGGAGGAGTCGTGAGTGCGCCCGCCAGGCTTGCCGGATACGGAGGCTTATCTCATGGTGTTCGACATGCATTTAACGTTAGCGCTACCATAGGATTTACGGTGCGATATTACTCGAACCTTGCAACTTGCTTTCTTCCTGCCAAGCCCCGCTGCGCGCCCCTTGGCGGCGCGTTGAGACGGATTCGGCAGACTAGGTAAACTCCGCATGGCGGCGCCTTGAGCGCGCGACTAACATGTTCTAACGTTATGGATAACGTTAGAAGTTTTCTTCTAATTCGCCTCACGAGGGCGGATATCGGTCAGGGCCATCCGATCACCATCGAGCTGACGCTCGGGCCGCATGAGGGCGCACAGCATCTCCTCATCAATTGCAATGTTCGAGCCGAACGATGTCGCGCTGGCGTTTGAAGGTATGGAAGCGGGAGAGGGCTTCCCGGCAGTAGTTGAAGGTTGATAACGAATATCTGGCCGCGAACCGCAAAGCGTTTCGGCCCGATCCAAAAAATAGCGGTATGAATTGTCTGGGTGGAGAGCGCAATGGAAAAGAGAGTATCGAAGGCCATCTTCAAGTCCAGGGCATGTGAATTGTTCCGGCAGGTGGAGATGCTGGGGGAGACGGTTGTCGTCACCGACCGTGGGCAACCCACAATCGAGATCAGGCCTTATCGCAACAAGCAGGAGAATCCGCTTGAGCTGTTGCGGGCTTCGATCGTGCATTTCAATATGAAGCACTCACCCGTGCCGGCCGTGTCGGAGCCGGAAGAGCGATGATTACGCTCGACACGCTTGCGCTGGTGTGCTGGCTGGGCAGGCAGAAAGCGTTGAGCCAGGCCGCGCACGATGCGATAGATCGGGAACTGGATGGCGGCGAGATCCTGATTTCGGCGATCAGCGCGCTCGAAATCGCGGAGTTCGTCAAGGACGGCCGGCTCGGACTGTCAATGGACGCGCGCAGCTGGCTGTCCACTTTCGTGTCGATGGAAGGGGTGCGCATGGTCCCGGTGGACACCGAAATCGCCTTGCGCGCGGCGACGCTCTCGCCTGCGCTGACTTCGCACCAGCGGTTGATCGTCGCCACCGCCCGCACGTTCGGCGGCGCGCTCGTCACCTCGGACGCGAAGGTGCGCGCGTCGACTTACGTGGAGACGATCTGGTGACGCGCGCGGCGGCGCTGTTTGGTGCGAACCGGTCCGGTGGAGTCGCGCACCACCAGCTCCGCCGGCAGCGTGATGCGCTGCGAGGCCGCGCCGATGCCGGCGATCTGCGCGAGCAACGTATTGACCGCCGAGCGCGCCATTTGCTGGAACGGTTGGCGGATCGTCGTGAGCGCCGGGTGAAATTGCTCCGACATCGGAATGTCGTCGAAGCCGATCACCGAGATGTCGTCCGGCACGCGCAAGCCCGCTTCCCTGATCGCGGCGATCACACCGAATGCGCTTTGATCGTTCGCCGTGAAAATGGCGGTGGGCGGCTCCGCGAGATCGAGCAGGTCGAAGGTCACGTCGAACGCCATCATCTGCGAGAGATCGCCGGCCGCGACCAGCGAATCTTCGCGCGGCAGCCCGAGGCGGGCCAGCGTGTCGCGATAACCACGCTGCCTGTCGCGTACGCCTTCGATCGTTTCGTCACCCGCGAGGAACGCGATCCGCTTGTGACCGAGTTGCGCCAGATGCTCGACCGCGAGGCACGCGCCTCCGTAGTTGTCGACCGATACCGACGGAAAACCGGTCAGCGTGCCGCGCTGATCGACGACGACGACCGGCACCTTGGCGGTTGCGAGCGCTTCGAGACACAGCGACTCGCGCGGGAGAATCGCCAGGATGCCATCCGAGAATTGCTGGATCAGACCTAGCAGATCGTGATGTGTATGGCGGTCCTCGTCGAATACGGTGTAGACCAGCATCTCGCAGCCCGCGCCGCGCGCGGCGCGGCCAGCGCCGAGGATCAGCTCGCTGGAGAAC
This sequence comes from Paraburkholderia panacisoli, assembly GCF_008369935.1. Lineage (GTDB taxonomy): Bacteria > Pseudomonadota > Gammaproteobacteria > Burkholderiales > Burkholderiaceae > Paraburkholderia > Paraburkholderia panacisoli. The sequence continues at coordinate 94,123 of NZ_VTUZ01000034.1, forward strand.
TGCGTGTCGAGCGTGGGCGTGATGATGCCGATGATGCCGTTGCGGCCGCCCGAGAGCTTCTGCGCGGTACGGTTCACCACGTAGCCGATATCCGACGCGATTCTGAGCACTTCGTCGCGGGTCTCCCGCGACACGCCCGGACGGCCATTGAGCGCGCGCGAAGCGGTCATTTGCGACACGCCGGCGAGCTTGGCGACGTGCTCGAGCGTAGGGGTCTGCTTTGCCATGCGTGACGAGGGAGTGCGAGAGGTCATGTCGAAATCGACTCGTTGCTAACGTTAGCGATACCGTTTATATACAATCCATTCTACCAGAACCCGTTTCGGTTGCAGCCCGTGAAAGCCCGAGCAGCCACTTAACCTTTTGCAGTATGCAAGACCCGTAGCAAAAACACCAGGTAAAATCCCGCATAGCGACAGTTCACGCAGAAGCCTAACATTCGCTAACGTTAAGGCTAACGTTAAACGTTTGGGTTGGTATTCCAATATTCACGAGAGGGGACACAAACATGGCGTACCCGGCTTTTTTTAAAGCGCGGTCAGTTGTCGGCGCCACGGCGCTCGTATGCTCGTTGTCGGCAGTCGTATCGACAAGCGCGTTCGCACAGTCTGGCAAGACAATTACCGAGTGGGACCAGCAGACCAACGTCACGTCGAGCAAGGTGCTCCGGGATGCGGCAGACCGCTTCGAGCATCAGAACCCCGGCTACAAGGTCGAGGACTCGCACGTCCTTAACGAAGCATACAAGACCAAGCTGAAAGTCGCGTTCGGCGCGGGCGAGCCGCCTTGCGTGTTCGAGTCGTGGGGCGGTGGTCCGCTGCACGAATATGTGAAGGCCGGCCAGGTGGTCGACCTGACGCCGTATCTGCAGAAAGACCCGGCTTATCGTGACCGCTTCCTGTCCACTTCGTGGCACGCGGTGACGTACGACAACAAGGCGTATGGCGTGGCGGCGGAAAATGCGTCCGCGGCAGTGATCTTCTACAACAAGGAACTGTTCAAGCAATACAACCTGACGCCGCCGCAAACCTGGGATCAGCTGATGCACGTCGTGCAGGTGCTGACTTCGCATGGCATCGCGCCGTTTGCGCTGAGCAACAAGAACAAGTGGACCGGCTCGATGTACTACATGTACCTCGTCGACCGGCTCGGCGGCCCTGAAGTGTTCCGCAAGGCAGTGGACCGCGCGCCGGGCGGCAGCTTCGCTGACCCGGTTTTCGTCGAAGCAGGCAAGTACATCCAGCAGTTGGTGAAGGCCGGCGCGTTCGCGCAGGGCTACAACGGGCTTGACTATGACGTGGGCGCATCGCGTCGTTTGCTGTATTCGGGCCGCGCCGCGATGGAATTGATGGGCGGCTGGGAAGCGTCGACGATCCAGAACGAAAATCCGGCATTTTCCAGCAAGGTCGATTTCTTCCCGTTCCCGAGCATGCCGGGCGGCAAGGGCGATCCGCGCGATGTGATCGGCACCGTCGGCGACGGCTTCATGAGCATCTCGACGGAATGCAAGGACCCGCAGGCGGCGTTCAAGCTGATTCAGACGATGACCGACGACACGTCGATGCAGGGCCGCGTGGTCGACAAGAAGATTCCGCCGGTCAAGAACATCAGCATTTCCGATCCGTTCCTGAAGCGCCTGCAAGAGTTGATCGCGAACGCGCCGAACGTGCAGCTGTGGTACGACCAGGAGTTGCCGCCGAAACTGGGCGAGCTGCACAAGGATACGTCGCAGGCGTTGTTCGGCCTGTCGGTGACGCCTGAAGCCGCTGCACAGCAAATGGAAGCCGCCGCGAAGGCGGGAAGCTAACCCGTAGTCTGAAGAGGAGCCCGGCCCGCGTCGTTCGATGCGGGCCGGGACACACGATCTGTGAATATTGCAATTTCCGCTGCGCCCGCCGAGCGGGCGCGTATGTCGTCGCAGTGGCTGGTGATCACGGTCTTTCTCGCACCCGCCGTGCTGCTGCTGGCGATCTTTCTGCTGTACCCACTGGTGTCGAGCCTGCGGCTATCGCTCGTCGACTGGACCGGTCTCGGTACGCATTCACGTTTCGTCGGACTCGCCAATTGGACGCATCTCGCACAGGACACGGTGTTCTGGCGCTCTCTGTGGAATAACGTGCTTCTCGCGATCACGTCGATCGTGATCGAGCTGCCCATCTCGCTCGCGCTGGCCGTGCTGCTGGAAAAGGCGGGACGCGGCTCGCGCATTCTCAAGATTCTTTATTTCCTGCCGCTGCTGATGTCGAGCGTCGCGATCGGCGTGCTGTTCAAGAACGTCTACGACCCGAACTTCGGACCGCTCAACGTCGCGCTGCACGCCATCGGCCTCGATTCGTTCGCGCAGGACTGGCTCGGCGACACGCGCTTTTCGCTCGCCTCGACGATCGCGGTGATCTGCTGGCAGAACGTGCCGTTCTACATGATCCTGTTTCTCGCAGGACTCTCGTCGATGCCCGCTGAACTGAACGAAGCGGCGCGCCTCGATGGCGCCTCCGAGTGGACCATCTTCTGGCGCATCAAGCTGCCGCATCTGCAAGGCGCGATCCGCACCGCGGTGCTGCTGTCGGTGCTGGGTTCGCTGCGCTATTTCGATCTGATCTACGTGATGACGGGCGGTGGCCCGGAAGGCTCGTCGGAGCTGATGGCGACTTATATGTACCGGACCGTGTTCAGTTCTTTCCAGCTGGGCTACGGCAGCACGATCGGTTCCGCGATGTTCATCATCGTGTCGCTGGTTGCCGCGATCGCATTGCGCATGACACGTCGTTACGAAACGGAAGTTTGAGCATGGCCACTGAAACAAATCGCCTCCATTTTCCCAGGATCCGCATCGGCGTGCCGCTGCTGGGTTTGATCTGGCTCGCCGTCACGACGTTGCCGTTCATCTTCGTCGTGGTGACGAGTCTGAAGACGCAGGAAGAAACTTTCTCCGAACCGGTCTGGGCGCTGCCGACTCATGTTTATTTCGGCAACTACTGGGCGGTGCTGAACGGCCCGTACCTGACGTACTTCAGCAATAGCGTCTTTGTCGTCGGAGTGTCGGTTCTGCTGATCGTGTTGCTGAGTGCAATGGCGGCCTACGTGTTTGCGCGTTTGCGCTTCCGTTTGAACAAGCTGCTGTTCGGCCTGATGATCGCAGGGATGATCGTGCCGCTGCACTCGACGCTCGTGCCGATCTATCTGCTGACTCGCAACCTCGGTCTCTACGACACGCAGTTCGCGCTGATCGGGCCGTATGTGGCGCTGAGTCTGCCGATCTCGATCTTCATCCTGACCGAGTTCATGCGCCAGATTCCGCATGAACTCGAGGAAGCCGCGCAACTCGACGGCTGTGGTCCGTTCAAGATTTTCTGGCGCATCTTCTTTCCGCTCTCCACGCCGGGGCTGGCGACGGTCGCGATCTATAACGGCATCGCGCTGTGGAACGAGTTCATCTTCGCGTACATGCTGACCTCCACGCCCCCGCATCGCACGCTGCCGCTGGCCGTATGGGACTTCCAGGGGCATTACTCGTCGAACATTCCGGCGATGCTGGCGGTCGTCACGATGACGTCGCTGCCGCTGATCGCGGCCTACGCATTCGGCCAGGAGCGTTTGATCAAGGGCATGATGGCCGGCTCCCTGAAGGGCTGACGAACTGACGAAGAACCGGGGCCAGCCGGGCCGCATGGCCGGCTGAACCAGTCGGGCTGAAGCGAGCGCCCGATCATTTAACCGCGAACACAACGAGCTATGGCAAGCATTACCCTGACTAAAGTACAGAAGGCGTACGAAGGCAATTCGCCGATTATTCGCAACGTTCACCTCGAAGTCGGCGAGAACGAGTTCTGCGTGTTTCTCGGGCCGTCGGGATGCGGGAAGTCGACATTGCTGCGCATGGTCGCCGGACTCGAATCGATCACCGAGGGCGAGCTGCGCATCGACGGTCAGTTGATGAACAACGTACGGCCCGCCGAACGCCGGGTCGCAATGGTGTTCCAGAACTACGCGCTGTATCCGCACATGAGCGTCTACGAGAACATGGCGTTCGGTTTGCGTCAGGCGAAGATCGACAAGGCGACGATCGACAGCAAAGTGCGCCGCACGGCTGCCGCGCTGCAACTCGACGGGCTGCTCGAACGACGTCCCGCTGCGCTGTCCGGTGGACAGCGTCAGCGCGTGGCGATCGGCCGGGCGATCGTGCGCGAGCCGGGCGTGTTCCTGTTCGACGAACCGCTGTCGAATCTCGACGCGGCGCTGCGAGTGCAGACCCGCATCGAGATCGCACGCCTGCACCGCGAATTCCGTCAGGCGAGCGCGATTTACGTCACGCACGACCAGATCGAAGCGATGGCGCTCGCCGACAAGATCGTGCTGCTGCACGCCGGCGCGGAAATGGAGAAGCACGGCAGCATCGCGCAGATCGGCGCGCCGCTGGATCTGTACCACCGCCCGAAGAGCCGCTTCGTGGCGGGCTTCATCGGCTCGCCGAAGATGAACTTCCTGCCGGGCGTCGTCACTGCGATCGACGCCAACGGTCTCGAAGTCGAACTGACGAGCGGCGAGCGCGTGCGCGCCCAAGTCGACGGCCGCAACCTGCGCGTCGGCGCACACGTTACCTTGGGCATCCGGCCCGAACACCTCGGTCTGCCGTCCGGTCAACCGGGTGTCCAGACGATCCGCTGCGCGGTGCGTCTCGTCGAGCGGATGGGCGAACACAGCTACGTGCATATCGACGGCGGCAGCCGCGAAGGCAGCACGCTGATCGCCAAATTGCCGGGCGACGGCGGCGTGACGCGCGACGAACGGATCGAGCTGACCCTCGCGCCGGACGCATGCCACGTGTTCGACGACCGGGACTTCGCGCTGCCGCGTCTGCACTGATCTTGCGCTCCCGCTGACGAGGCCGCCTCGTCACGCGAGCGACGCAACGAATTTGAAGCAACGAATTTCGAGTCCAGCTGGTGTTGAATCAATTTAAAGGACTGCGAAATTCTGAAAGAAATATGAAATGCAGGGCGACGATGCGAGCCACGCATCACGAAGCCTTGCGTTCGCGACCAAAAACGGATTTGTCGGCGCGATACGCGCTCAGTAGATCAGGATCATTTAAAGGAGTTCTCGATGTTGCTTCGCCCAAGTGAAGTACCGCTCTACCGCAACCCCGCGGCTGCCGTCGAAGAGCGCGTTTCCGATTTGCTGGCGCGCATGACTCTGGACGAAAAAATTGCCCAGCTTCACGCCGCGTGGCTGAAGCTGTCGTCCGACGGCAACCACGAAGCGCGGACGGTGGATTTCGCGCACGGCGACGCGGGCGTGACGGTCGAAACGATCCTTCAACATGGGTTGGGTCAGATCACGCGCCCGCTCGGCACGCACACCGTCGATCCGCAGGAAGGCGTGCGCGCGCTCAACGCATTGCAGCGGCAAATGGTGGAGGACACGCGCCTCGGCATTCCGGTGATGTCCCACGAAGAGTGTCTGGTCGGTCTGATGATCAAGGACGCCACGCTGTTCCCGTCGCCGTTGAACTATGCGGCGACGTGGAATCCGCGTCTGATCGGCGAGGTCGGCGAAATCATCGGCGAGCAGGCGCGCTCGATCGGTTGCCATCAAGGGCTCGCGCCAGTGCTGGACGTATCGCGCGATCCGCGCTGGGGCCGCACCGAGGAAACGCTCGGCGAGGACCCGTATCTGGTCGGCGTGCTCGCGTGTCATTACGTCAAGGGCCTGCAGGGCGAACGCCGCGATGTGCTCGCGACGCTCAAGCATTTCGTCGGCCATTCGGCGAGCGAGGGCGCCCGCAATCACGCGCCCGTGCATGTCGGGCCGCGCGAACTGAACGACGTGTTCTTGCTGCCATTTGAAATGGCGGTCAAGCTGGCGGACGCCGGTTCGATCATGCCCGCGTACCACGACATCGACGGCGTGCCCTGCCATGCGGACCGCACGTTGCTGACGGATACGTTGCGCGACAAGTGGGGCTTCGATGGCCTGGTCGTGGCGGACTATGCCGCTGTCGATCTGCTCTTCAGCCACCATGCGGTTGCACGCGACAGCGCGGCCGCCGCGGCGCTCGCGTTCAATGCCGGACTCGACGTCGAGCTTCCCGGCCACGAGTGCGCGCTGCATCTGAAGGAAGCGCTGGCGCGCGGTGAGATCAGCGAAGAGACGATCGACACCGCCGTTACCCGAGTGCTGCGCACGAAGTTCCGTCTCGGCCTGTTCGAAAATCCGTATGCGGACCCGGAACGCGTGGACGTGAAGAGCGAATCGGCCGGCGACACCGCCTACCAGGTTGCGCTCGAATCAGCGGTGCTGCTGCGCAACGAAGGCGGCGTGTTGCCGCTCGACGTGAAGGGCGCTGCAAAGATCGCGGTGATCGGCCCGACCGCCGACGATCCGCTGGCGCTGCTGGCAGGCTACAGTTTCCCGGTGCATCTGATCAACGCCGGCGAGCAGTCGGTCGCATCGATCGGCACGCCGTTGCAGGCGCTGCGCGCGCTGCTCGGCGACGAGCGCGTGATTCACGCGCGCGGCTGCGACATCATCACGGAGCGCCGTGCGGGCGCACCGGTGTTCCCCGGCGACGTGTCACTGGACACCATGAGCGACACGAACCGCGACGAGCTGATCAGCCGGGACACCGGGCACATCGCAGCGGCGGTCGACGCAGCGCGGCAGACCGGCGTGGCGATCGTGTTCGTCGGCGATCTCGCTGGGCTGTTCCAGTCCGGCACGGTGGGCGAAGGGTCCGACACGGACAGCCTCGATCTGCCCGGCGTCCAGCAGGCGCTGCTGAGCGCCGTGGTCGACAGCGGCACGCCGACGGTCGTGGTGATGACGGGCGGCCGTCCGTACAACCTCGGCGGTCTCGAGGATCGGATCGCGGCGCAGATCATGGCGTTCGCGCCGGGCGAGCGGGGCGGCGAGGCGCTTGCCGATCTGCTGGCGGGCCGTGCGAATTTCAGCGGACGCCTGCCGTTGTCCGTGCCGAAAAGCGCCGGGGCGGTGCCGTACACCTATAACCACCGGCTCAAGAGCGCCGGTACACCGGTTGCCTATCATTTCGGTTGCCGCTACCCGTTCGGCTTCGGTCTCAGCTATACGCAGTTCCGTTACGGTAGTCTCGCGGTGGCGCAACGCGAAGTGCCGATCGGCGACGGAACGATCGAACTCAGCTTCACGGTCGAGAACCTCGGCCCGCGTGAAGGCACTGAAGTCGTGCAGATCTATGCGCGCGACCGCCTCGCATCGTCGGCGCGGCCGGTGCGCGAATTGAAGGCGTTCGCACGCGTACCGCTGGCGGCAGGCGACTCGGCGCAGGTCCGTGTGCGCATCCCTGTCGATATGCTCAACTTCACCGATGGGCGCGGAGAGCGTATCGTCGAACCAGGCGACTTCGATTTGATGGTGGGAAGCTCGAGCCGCGATATTCATCTGAGCGACACGGTAAGAGTCACCGGTCAAGCGGTGCGAACGCTCGAACGCGACTGGCGCATGGTGAGCGAAGTCGAGGTCCTGTCGTAACAGGCAGGCCGGGGACGTGTCCAGCCGGGGGCGGCTGGGCACCCTGCATGGGTAGTCATTCTCGGAACAGTGGAATATCAGATGTCGTACGCAATCTATCCCAGCCTCTCAGGCAAAACGGTAGTCATTACCGGTGGCGGCAGCGGCATCGGCGCCGCGATGGTCGAAGCATTCGCACGGCAGGGCTCGCGCGTTTTCTTCCTCGACGTGGCGCAAGAAGATTCGCTCGCGCTGCAGGAGTCGCTGCGCGACGCCCCGCACCCGCCGTTGTTCCGCCGTTGCGATTTGCGCAACGTCGACGCGATTCAAAGCACGTTCGCGGAGATCGCCGATATCGCCGGACCGATCGAGGTGCTCGTGAACAACGCCGGCAATGACGACCGGCACGAAATCGACGCGGTCACGCCGACCTATTGGGACGAGCGCATGGCCGTGAACCTGCGGCACCAGTTCTTCTGCGCGCAGGCCGCGGCGGCTGGCATGCGCAAGATCGGGCGCGGTGTGATCCTGAATCTCGGTTCGGTGTCGTGGCACCTCGCCTTGCCGAACCTGGCGATCTACATGAGCGCCAAGGCCGCTATCGAAGGGTTGACCCGCGGCCTCGCGCGCGATCTCGGCGACGCTGGCATCCGCGTGAACTGCATCATTCCGGGTGCGGTGCGAACGCCGCGTCAGATGCAGTTGTGGCAGTCGCCCGAGAGCGAAGCGAAGGTCGTTGCGAGCCAATGTCTGCGCTTGCGCATCGAGCCTGAACATGTCGCCCGTATGGCGTTGTTCCTCGCTTCCGATGACGCGTCGCGTTGCTCCGGCCGTGACTATTTCGTCGATGCCGGGTGGTACGGAGAATGAAAGTCCGTCTTCCTGTCTGCATCTGGCCGGTCAATGCGGAACTCGGCGAAGGCCCGGTGTGGCAGGCCGCGGAGAACGCGGTCTATTTCGTCGACATCAAGGGCCGCCATATCCATCGTCTGTCGGTCGCTACGGGACAAACGCAAACGTGGAACGCGCCGGATCAGCCGGGTTTCGTCGCGCCGCTCGCGGAGCACGGCTTCGTCTGCGGGCTGCCGGGCGGCCTGTATCGCTTCGATACCGGTAGCGGGCAATTCAGCAAGCTCAAGGATATCGAGCCACATCTGCCGGGAAATCGTCTGAACGACGGCTTCGTCGATGCGAGCGGGCACCTGTGGTTCGGCTCGATGGACGACGCCGAAGAGCAGCCCACCGGCACGCTGTATCGCGTGAACGATGCGGGCGAAGTGGTGGCGCAGGACGACGACTACGTGATCACCAACGGACCCGCAATGAGTCCGGATGGACGCACGCTCTATCACAACGACACGATGCGGCGCATCGTGTACGCGTTCGACGTGAGCGAAGACGGCAGCTTGTCGCGCAAACGCATCTTTGCCGCCATTTCCGGCGACGGCTACCCCGACGGAATGGCCGTCGATGCCGACGGATATCTGTGGGTCGCGTTGTTCGGCGGCTGGCGTATCGAGCGGTTCTCGCCCGACGGCAAGGTGGTCGAGCAGGTGCCGTTTCCGTGCGCCAACATAACGAAGCTCGCATTCGGCGGCGACGATTTGCAGACGGTGTATGCGTCGACGGCGTGGAAGGGCTTGTCGCCCGTCGAGCGTCAGCAGCAGCCGCAGGCCGGCGGCCTGTTTTCGTTTCGTTCGCCTGTGCCGGGCCAGCCGCAGGCGGGGTGCCGATGGGGCTTCTCCCAATGAGCGGGAAAAAAAGCGGAGCAGCGCAACGCGCTTGAAACCCGACCCTATACCAGGTGTCGCCAGGTATCATGTGCGTTCCGTGACTTCCACGCATTTGCAGTGACCAAGACCATGACGTCCAGGCCGCCCGTTCCGCCCCGCATGTCCGACGTCGCCGAACGCGCCGGCGTTTCGAAGATGACCGTATCGCGCGTGCTGGCCGGACGCAGCGTCTCGCAGGCTACCCGCGAAAAAGTGCAGAAGGTCATCGACGAACTGGGATACGTCGCCGATGCGGCAGCGGGCGCATTGTCATCGGGGCGCTCGGAGTTCGTCGCGGTGCTGGTGCCGTCGCTGTCCAGCTCCAACTTCTCCGACACGGTGCGCGGCCTGAATGCGGCGTTGAGCCCGCACGGTCTGCAACTCCTGCTTGGCGACACTGACTATCGTCTCGAACAGGAAGAGCTGCTGGTGCGCTCGATGCTGCGCCATCAGCCGCGCTGCGTCGCGCTGACCGGCAGCCGGCACACCGAAGCGACTCGCACGCTGCTGCAGCGCGCCGGTATCCCGGTCGTCGAAATGTGGGACCTGCCGGCTGATCCGATCGAAACGGCGGTGGGCTTCTCGAACGCGACCGCCGCGCGCGCGATGGTTCGGCACCTGCACGCGAGCGGCTATCGGCGCATCGGTTTTATCGCCGGGGCGAGTGAGCGCGATCGTCGCGGTCTCGACCGGGCGCGCGGCTATATCGCGGAAATGAAAGCGCTGGGGCTCGGCGAGCCGCGCGTGATCCGGCTCGGCGAATCGCCTATCACGATGAGTCATGGCGCGCCCGCGATCGGCGCATTGCTCGACGCATGGCCCGATACCGAGGCCGTGATGTGCGTGAGCGACATGTCGGCATTCGGCGCGATCATGGAGTGTCACCGGCGCGGACTGTCGGTGCCGGGCGACATCGCGATTGCCGGCTTCGGCAACTTCGAGGTGTCGTGGTGCTGTCAGCCGACCATCACTACCGTGTCGGTGGACGCGTATGGGATCGGTTTGCGCGCCGGCGAAACGCTGCTCGCTGCGCTGACGGCGCGCGAGACCGGACAGCCGCAGCGTGCGAAGGCGGTCAAGATCGACTTCACGGTGATTGCGCGGGAAAGCGCCTGAGCCGGCGGCCTGCCGGTTCAGCACGACATCAGCAGACCGTTTCCCGCGGTCGTCTCCACCTCAGGGATATCCCTTGGTTGTTCGGATGGTTAGCCAAGCGTAACATCCAGACCCAGAAATGTTACCGGTAACTTTTCCGGGGGCGACGCATCGGTTCGCATGGCACGCGAGCCACGGCGCTCAGGCGTTTCGTACAAAAATACGCTGATGGAGATTCGAATGACCACTGTGCCGTCCGCTGTCGCCGCGCCTGCCGCGCCGATCAGCGAGTTTGAGGAAAGGACCTATCGCAAGGTCGTGCGCCGCCTGTTGCCGGTGCTATTGCTGTGCTACGTCGTGGCTTACCTGGACCGCGTCAACGTCGGCTTCGCGAAGCTGCAAATGCTCGACGATCTAGGCCTGTCCGACACCATGTACGCAATCGGCGCCAGCGTCTTCTTCTGGGGCTATTTCATCTTCGAAATCCCGAGCAATGTGTTCCTGCATCGCTACGGCGCACGCTTCTGGATCGCGCGGATCATGTTCACGTGGGGCCTCGTGTCGATGGCGCTCGCCTTCGTCGAGCCGCTCGCGCGTCTCGCGCACGTCGAGACCGCGACGATGTTCTACACGCTGCGCTTTTTGCTCGGTATCTGCGAGGCCGGCTTCTTTCCCGGCGTGATTCTTTACCTGAACTACTGGTTTCCGGCGCAGCGTCAGAGCCGCGTGATGTCGGGCTTTCTGATCGCGATGCCGGTCAGTCTGATGCTCGGCGGCGTCGTGTCGGGCTGGTTGATGGACCACACCGCGGGTCTGTTCGGCTATCAGGGCTGGCAGTGGATGCTGCTTATCGAAGGCGTGCCGTCGCTGTTGACCGCGTTCGTCGTGTATTTCTCGCTCGACGACGGCATCGAGCGCGCTAGCTGGTTGACGCCGCAGGAAAAGAACCTGCTCGCGGCGAATCTGCAGCGCGAGGGCGCGCAGAAGACCGCGCGTTTCGGCTCGGCGGTGCGCGATCCGCGCGTGTGGCTGCTGGTCGCGATTCTGCTGACCTTCAACACCGGCTTCTACGGACTGGCGTTCTGGCTGCCGTCGATCATCAAGGCGACCGGCGTGCAGGACCCGTTGCATATCGGCTTGCTGACGGCGATCCCTTACGGCGTGGCGATCATCGCCACGCTCGCTAACGCGGCCCATTCGAAGAAAACCGGCGAGCGGCGTCTGCACGCGGCGATCCCGGCGCTGATCGGCGGCCTCGGTCTGATTCTGAGCGCGGCGTTTGCGCATCAAATCGTGCTGGCGATCACGTTCCTCACGATCGCCACCGCCGGCATTCTCGCGCTGATGCCGATCTACTGGACGTTCCCCGGCCAACTGCTGTCGGGCGCGGCCGCCGCGGCCGGCATCGCGATGATCAACGCGATCGGCAACCTGTCGGGCTTCACCGGTTCGATGATCACCGCCGTCGCCAAGAACCTGACCGGCGACATCAACAACGGCACGTATGCGCTCGGCGCGTGTCTGCTGGTTAGTTGTATGCTGATCCTGCTCGTGCCGCGCAGCATGCTGACACGGGCAGCGCCGGCCGAAGCCAGCAAGCCCAGCCGCCAGACGGCGCACGCGGCGCAGCGCGCCAGCGATTCAACCCTCCCCATGACCGAGAGATAAGCAACATGTCAGCATTTACACCGCGCCGGCTGAGAAGCCAGGAATGGTTCGACGACCCATCGCATGCGGACATGACGGCGCTCTACGTCGAGCGCTTCATGAACTACGGTTTGACGCGCGAAGAGCTTCAGTCGGGCCGGCCGATCATCGGCATCGCGCAAACGGGCAGCGACCTCGCGCCGTGCAACCGCCATCACATCGAACTCGCCGCGCGCACCAAAGCAGGCATTCGCGACGCGGGCGGCATTCCGATGGAATTTCCGGTTCACCCGCTCGCCGAGCAGAGCCGCCGGCCGACCGCCGCGCTCGACCGCAATCTCGCGTATCTCGGGCTGGTGGAAATTCTGCACGGCTTTCCGCTCGACGGCGTCGTGCTGACCACCGGCTGTGACAAGACCACGCCCGCCTGTCTGATGGCGGCGGCGACCGTCGACATGCCCGCCATCGTGCTGTCGGGCGGCCCGATGCTCGACGGTTGGCACGAAGGCAAGCGCGTCGGTTCAGGCACGGTCATCTGGCATGCGCGCAATCTGCTCGCCACCGGCGAAATCGACTACGAGGGCTTCATGCAACTGACCACGGCGTCGTCGCCGTCGATCGGACACTGCAATACGATGGGCACCGCACTGTCGATGAACAGTCTCGCCGAGGCGCTCGGCATGTCCTTGCCTGGCTGCGCGAGCATTCCCGCCGCGTATCGCGAACGCGGGCAGATGGCTTACGCGACCGGCAAACGCATCGTCGATCTGGTGCGCGAGGACGTGCGTCCGTCGCACATCATGACCAAGGCGGCGTTCGAAAACGCGATCGTGGTGGCGTCGGCGCTGGGTGCGTCGAGCAACTGCCCGCCGCATCTGATCGCGATTGCGCGGCACATGGGCGTCGAGCTGAGTCTCGACGACTGGCAGCGCGTGGGCGAGCAGGTGCCGTTGATCGTGAACTGCATGCCCGCAGGCGAATATCTGGGCGAGAGCTTTCACCGCGCGGGCGGCGTGCCCGCCGTATTGCGCGAGCTTGCCAACGCGCAACTCGTGCATGGCGAATGCCTGACCGTGTCGGGTCGCACCATCGGCGAAATTGCGGCGGATGCGCCCGTGGCGGATCGCGACGTGATCAGGACAGCGGCAGAGCCGCTCAAACACGGCGCGGGGTTCATCGTGCTGTCGGGCAACTTCTTCGACAGCGCGATCATGAAGATGTCGGTGGTCGGCGATGCGTTTCGGCAGACCTATCTGAGCGAGCCCGGCAAGGAAAACAGCTTCGAAGCGCGGGCCATCGTGTTCGACGGTCCCGAGGACTATCACGCGCGCATCAACGACCCGTCGCTCGAAATCGACCAGCACTGCATTCTGGTGATTCGCGGCGCCGGGACCGTCGGCTATCCGGGGAGCGCCGAGGTGGTGAACATGGCGCCGCCGGCCGCGCTCGTGCGCGAGGGCATCACGTCGTTGCCGACGCTCGGCGACGGGCGTCAAAGCGGCACGTCCGCGAGCCCGTCGATTCTGAACATGTCGCCCGAAGCGGCAGTGGGCGGCGGACTGTCGCTGTTGCGCACGAACGACCGCATTCGCGTGGATCTGAATTCGCGCAGCGTGAACGTGCTGGTCGACGAAGGCGAACTCGCGCGGCGCCGTGAGACGGCTAGCTTCGCGATTCCGCCGGCGCAGACGCCGTGGCAGGAACTGTACCGCCAGACGGTGGGCCAGCTTTCGACCGGCGGCTGTCTCGAACCTGCGACGCTGTATCTGAAAGTGATTGCCGAGCGTGGCAATCCGAGGCATTCGCACTGACGTGCAGGTTGCAGGGCCGGGCTCCGGTTTGACATCGGGCCCGGCCGTTCTGCTTTCCCAACTTTCCTGAAGAAACCACTCCCATGTCCGCAACTTCCCAATCCAGTTTCCTCCCCGACGACCTCGACCAGGCGCTGCTCGTGGGGCGCGTATGGCGCAAGACCGACGCGCATGAAGGCCCGTGCGTGGTCGTCGTGCGCGGCGGCGAGGTGTTCGACATCACCGCGACGGTGCCGACCACGGCTGACCTGTTCGAGCGTGAGAACGCCGCGCAGGTCGCGCGCACGGCGCCTGGCGTGTCGCTCGGCGGCGCGGCGCAACTGATCGCCGCCAACCTGCCCGGCGCCGCCGCGCCGGCCGTGCGGCTGCTCGCGCCGTGCGACATCCAGGCCATCAAGGCGTGCGGCGTCACGTTCGCGGTGAGTCTGATCGAACGCGTGATCGAAGAGCAGGCGGGCGGCGATCCGGCGAAGGCGAAGGAAGTCCGCGAGACCATCGCATCGACGATCGGCACGGACCTGTCGAAGATCAAACCGGGCTCGGACGCCGCGATGAAGCTGAAGGCCGAACTCGAACGGCGCGGTGCGTGGTCGCAATACATGGAAGTGGGCATCGGCCCGGACGCGGAAGTGTTCTCGAAGTCGCAGCCGATGTCGGCGGTGGGCTTCGGCGCCGACGTGGGCCTGCTGGCCGCTTCGACCTGGAATAACCCGGAGCCGGAGATCGTGCTGGCGGTGAATGGCCGCGGCCAGATCGTCGGCGCGACGCTCGGCAACGACGTCAACCTGCGCGATATCGAAGGCCGCTCGGCGCTGCTGCTCGGCAAGTGCAAGGACAACAACGGCTCGTGCGCGATCGGCCCGTTCATTCGTCTGTTCGACGAGCGCTTCTCGCTCGACTCGGTGCGCTCGGCGAGTGTCGCGCTGCGCGTGGAAGGCGCCGACGACGACTTCGTGCTCGAAGGCGTGAGCCACATGAGCGAAATCAGCCGCGATCCGGCGGACCTGGTCGCGCAGACGTGGGGTCGGCATCACCAGTACCCGGACGGCTTCATGCTGTTCCTCGGCACGATGTTCTCGCCGATCAAGGACCGTGACGCCGCCGGTGGCGGATTCACGCACCACCTGGGCGACCTCGTGACGATTTCGACGCCGCAACTCGGCGCGCTGACCAACACGGTCCGGTTGAGCACCGAAATCGAACCGTGGACGTTCGGCGTGCGCGCGCTTTATCGGAATCTGGCGGCTCGCGGGTTGCTCGGCGCGGCCTGATCGGCCCGCGTGTATTTGCGCGTATCGTGAGCCTACGGCGCGGCGATCGTGCCGCGCATAGCGCCAGGTATTTCCAGTTACCGCCGTTCCGGCCTGACGATCAGGTCTCGCCGGCGGAGCCTTCAATCCGTATCGACCGGAGAGAGACAGCATGAGCCAGTTTGCAAACTATATCGATGGACAGTGGGTAGAAGGCGCGAGCGTGTCGCGCAACGTCAATCCGTCCAACCTCGACGACGTGATCGGCGAGTTCGCGCAGGCCGACGCCGAGCAGACGCAACGCGCGATCAGCGCCGCGCGCAAGGCGTTCGCGCAGTGGTCACTGTCCACGCCGCAGCAGCGCTTCGACATCCTCGATCAGGCGGGCAGCGTGATCCTCGCGCGCAAGGCCGAGCTTGGCCGGCTGCTCGCGCGTGAAGAAGGCAAGACGCTGCCCGAGGCGATCGGCGAAGTGGGCCGCGCAGGGCAGATCTTCAAGTTCTTTGCGGGCGAAGCGCTGCGTCTGGGCGGCGAAACCGTGCCGTCCGTGCGTCCTGGCATGACCGTCGAAGTGACGCGCGAGCCGCTCGGCGTGATCGGCCTCATCACGCCGTGGAATTTCCCGATCGCGATTCCCGCGTGGAAGATTGCGCCGGCGCTTGCGTATGGGAACAGCGTCGTCGTCAAACCGGCCGACCTCGTGCCGGCCAGCACGTGGGAGCTGGTCAAGATCATCGCCGAGGCGGGCGCGCCGGCGGGCGTCATCAATCTCGTGATGGGACGCGGCTCGGTGGTCGGTGAAGCGTTGGTTTCTGCGCCGGAAGTGGATGCGGTGAGCTTCACCGGATCGGTCGCGACCGGCCGGGCAATCGGCGCGAAATGCTTTGCGTCCGGCAAGAAGTTTCAACTGGAGATGGGCGGCAAGAACCCGATGGTCGTGCTCGACGACGCCGACCTCGATGTCGCGATCGAAGCGTGCATCAACGGCGCGTTTTATTCGACGGGGCAGCGTTGCACCGCGTCGAGCCGGTTGATCGTGACCGAAGGTATTTATGAGCGCTTCATCGACGGCATGAAAGCGCGCATGCGCGCGTTGAAGGTGGGCGATGCGCTGGCCGACGGCACGCAGATCGGCCCGGTCGTCGACGACAAGCAGTTCCAGCAGGACGAACGCTATCTAGCGATCGCCCGCGAAGAGGGCGGCGC
Organism: Paraburkholderia panacisoli; assembly: GCF_008369935.1. Lineage (GTDB taxonomy): Bacteria > Pseudomonadota > Gammaproteobacteria > Burkholderiales > Burkholderiaceae > Paraburkholderia > Paraburkholderia panacisoli. The sequence continues at coordinate 110,392 of NZ_VTUZ01000034.1, forward strand.
GGTGTTCGGCGGGGAGCGGGTGGAGCGAGACACGCGCGGCTACTTCCTCGCGCCGGCGCTGGTCACCGACACGACGTCGCAGATGCGCATCAACCGGGAAGAAGTGTTCGGCCCGGTGGCCTCGGTCATCAAGGTCAAGGACTACAACGAGGCGCTCGCGGTCGCCAACGACACGGAGTTCGGGCTCTCAGCAGGCATCTGCACGACCTCGCTGAAGTACTCGAGCCACTTCCGCCGTCATATGCAGGCCGGCATGGTGATGGTGAACACGGCAACCGCCGGGGTGGATTATCACGTGCCGTTTGGCGGCCGCAAGGGTTCGAGCTACGGTCCGCGCGAGCAAGGCAGTTATGCCCGCGAGTTTTATACGACGGTCAAGACCGCGTATGTGAATGCGGGCGTCGTTTGAGGGGCGCGGATTAGCGTAGTTGCGCACGCAGCGGCGGCAACGGGAGACAAAGCGCCCAGCCGCTGACGGCTGGGCGAAGCCACCGGGAATCCGGGGCGGAGGTTCTGATGTGAAACGGGCCCGCGATCGAAATCACGATCGCAGGCCCGTAGAGTGAAGCAGCCGGGTGCAGGTGCATGCGCTCCGGTGAAGCGACGGCCGGTAGGCCGGAAGGCTCACTCCGCTACTGCGTGGCCTTGTTGCGACGAACCGCTGGCGACACCGCCCACTGCGCTGTTCTGCGCGGCAATGCGCGCTTCCGCAGCCTGAATGTTCGCGGGGTATTCGTTCGGGTTCGAACGGGCCGGGTTATAGCCAGCCTTTTCGACCTGAATCAGTTCTTCGCGCACTTGCGCGCGGGTCAACGGCTGGTTCGATTGAGCGAAAACAGCGACCGGAGCAGCAAGGGTAGCGGCGATAACAACGGCTTGAACGAGCGATTTCATGGTGACTACCTCCAGAGATTTGTCTTGTTTGGGCTACGAACTTGTTTGTCTGCAGCAGTGGTGACAGTCTAGGAGGGCGTGAAACTAGGGTAAATACCTAATTTCCGAAATCACTGTTTCGTAAATTAAAACAATGTGGCGGCAAATTCGTGGAGAGGCGCGGCCCGGATGCATTTGTTGCAAATATTGGGATGTTTGCGCTGTATCTGCGCAGGTGTGTCACGGCCGGCGGCGCGTAGGGCGTGGCAATCAGGCCATTGCACTACGATCCGAGCTTTTCCATCAGAAAGTCGACGAAGCTGCGCACACGCGACGAGAGATGTCGCGCATGCGGATAGAGCAGCACGAACGGCCGCGAACATCCGCCATAGGGCTTCAGCAATTCCTTGAGCGTGCCGTCGGCAATGTCTTTGTCGACGATAAACCGATAGGTCTGAAAAATGCCCGCGTCATGGCGTGCCAAAGTCACCCCGGAAAGCACGTCGCCAGAAGCCGCATAGCCGCCGCGCGTCATCATTTCGGCTTCTTCGCCATTCTGCTTGAACAACCATGGCAAGTTGCGTCCGCTGCTCGGCAGCGCGTACTGGATGCAGTCGTGATGGACCAGATCGTCCGGCGTCTTTAGTTTGGCGGCTCCGCGCAGGTACGCGGGCGACGCGATCACCACCAGTTCCGCATCCTCGATCTTGCGCGCGATCAGGCCAGAGTCGCCCGGCGCGCGTCCGCGAATGGCCAGGTCGAAGCCCTCTTCCGCAAAGTCGATGTTGCGGTTGCTCAGGTGCGTTTCGACGGTGACACTGGGATAACGCGCACGAAACTCCGCGAGCAGCGGCAGCACCCGGTAGTGGCCATATGGCGTCGGCATGCTGATCCGCAACACGCCGGCCGGGGTGGTCTGCTGGCCGGTTGCCTCGCGTTCGGCGTCCGCAAGCTGATGCAGCGCTTGCCGGCATTGTTCGAAATAGCGCCTTCCCGCATCCGTTAGCCGGATCTGTCGCGTGGTGCGCACGAACAGGCGCACACCCAGGCGCGTTTCCAGACGCGCAACGGAGCGACTGACCGCAGCCGGCGTGACGCTCGCAGCATTCGCGGCGAGGGTGAAGCTCTCCAGTTCGGCGGCGAGACAGAACAGTTCGATACTGCCTAGAAGGACGTCTTCAAATTGACGCTGCATGGTTTTCGATGACCTGTCTCATCGCGTTGTTGTGGCCGGGCAGAAGTCCCCTGCGGCGGCCGTAAAGTGACGGCAACGGGCGGCGCGCTCGCCTTCGGTGCGCAATCACGGGCTGAGCACACTATCTCAGGACTATAGTGTAGTGAGCATCGACTGGGGGATAGACATGATCGAACAGAAAGGCAATCGCGCGTTGCTGCATTTGCTGGGTATCGACAAGCCAATTGTTCAGGCGCCGATGGCCGGTGTCAGCACGCCGGCATTGGCGGCGGCCGTCTCGAATGCGGGCGGCCTCGGCTCGCTGGGCGTCGGAGCGATGAACGCCGAAGGAGCGCGCAAGGTCATCAGAGAGACACGCGCTTTGACGGCCAAACCATTCAACATCAACGTTTTCTGTCATCAACCGGCGCAGGCTGACGAGGCTGTCGCGCGCCAATGGTTGAACTGGCTTGCGCCATATTTCAAAGAATACGGCGCAAGCCCGCCGGCGTCGCTGTCGGAGATCTACACGAGCTTCGTGGCGGACCCGGCCATGCTGCAAGTTTTTATCGAGGAAAAGCCGGCGATCGTGAGTTTCCATTTCGGCTTGCCCTCCGCCGATGTGATCGCCGAACTGAAGAAAGCAGGCATCAGGCTGCTCGCGAGCGCAACCAACCTTGATGAGGCTGCGCAGGTTGCAGCGGCGGGAGTCGATGCGATCGTCGCGCAAGGTATCGAGGCCGGCGGGCATCGCGGCGTTTTCGATCCGGATGCAGTCGATGACGGCTTGGGCGTATTTGCGCTGACGCGTCTGCTGGTCAGAGAATTCGACCTGCCGGTGATCGCGGCCGGCGGCATCATGGACGGTGCCGGGATCGCGGCGGCGCTCGCGCTGGGTGCTCAAGCGGCTCAGTTGGGCACCGCTTTTGTCGTGTGCCCGGAGACGTCGATCGACGACGGTTATCGTCGGGCGATGCTTGCGGACGCGGCTCGCCGGACGACTTTTACGGCAGCGATTTCGGGGCGGGTTGCGAGAAGCATGGTGAACCGGTTTACCGAACTCGGCAGCGACGCGCGATCTCCAAAGCCGCCCGCCTATCCGATTGCATACGATGCGGGCAAGGCGCTTCATGCGGCCGCGAAAGCCACGGGCGAGTTCGGTTATGGCGCACAGTGGGCGGGGCAGGCGGCCGCGCTGGCGAGGCCGTTGCCTGCCGCCGAGCTGGTTGCCGAGTTGGACCGCGAACTGAAGGAGAGCATCAGGCAATTGCAGCAGTTTGCGGGCTAGCGGCCGTTGTCGTTATGAGGGCGCAAGAAGGAGAGTCAGGTTTCCTTGAGATTGCGCCCTCGTTCATTCGACAACGATCGTTCTGAATCATCGCGCAAGTGCTGGCGGCTAGTCCAGCTTCAGGCCGCGTTGTTTGCGATAGGCTTCGACCGGCAATCCGCCCCAGCCCCAGTTCTCGGTCTCCACTTCCTGAATGACGACGAAAGTCGAGTCGAGCGGCTTGTTCAGCACGTCGAGCAGCAACTGACTGACGCCGCCGATTAGCGCGGCTTTTTCGTCTGCAGTGACGGAGTCGTTGCCGGGCTTGCTGCCTTCGCGGGTTACCTGAATGGTGACGATGGGCATGTGAATCTCAATTGACGTGGGTTGTCTTGCAGGGCGCCAATTTGCGGCGCCCAGTTCCGATCAGTGGCCGGCGCTTTGGCCGCCGTCGACGTGCAGGATTTCGCCGGTCACGAACGGCGCGGAATCCAGGTACAGCACAGCGCCGACGACATCGCTCATCTCACCCATGTGACCAATGGGATGCAGTGTGTCGAGCGCCGCGTGGGTTTCTTTCGGGTGCATCGGCGATTTGATGACACCTGGCGAAACGGCATTGGCGCGAATGCCCCTCTGCGCGTATTCGATCGCCAGGGACTTCGTGGCCGTGTTCAGACCGCCCTTGGTCAGCGAAGCCAGTACCGAGGGTACGCCATCGATGGCGTGATCGGTGAGGCTGGTCGTGATGTTGACCACGTGACCGCTCGCATTCTTTTCCATCTCGGCGATCGCGAGCTGGGTATTGTGGAAGACGCTCGAGAGGTTCACGGCGGTGATGGCCGCGTAGTCTTTCGCGGTGTATCGGGTGAAGGGCTTGGCGACGAAGATGCCGGCGTTGTTGACCAGCGTGCCGATGCGGCCGAAGCGGTCGACGGCTGCGGAGATCACGCGCTGGGCGGTCGCCGGATCGGCGATATCGCCGGCCACGGTCATGATGTTGGGATCGTCCGACGGTTTGATCGATCGCGCGGTTGCGACGACGCGATAGTCGAGCTTCCCGCGATGGACAAACAGAGTCGTGCGTGCCAGGTACAAATGCATTGGATGGCAATGGCGCCTGGGGGGCGGTTCACGTTTTGCGATGCTCGTTGCCGTCCGGGCGGAGCGTGGGTCACTCCGGAGTTTTATTGAGCGGGGCACTTCACTGTGCATCGGCAAAACGCGGAAACAATATCCGTGCTCGTGGCGCGGAGCGTTAGAAAGTCCTTGTCGATTCGAAGCAGACGTGCGTAGTTGCGCGGACCTGCTCGATACTTCCGCGACGACTGCAAGCGACGGAAGAACTTCATCGTCGCTTTGCCGATGCTCGATCGAGACGGCGAAAAAATATTTCGCAAATTGGGTTGACCGATGGAATTCCGGTCTGCATAATTCGCCTCCCGTTTGATGACGGACGCGAAGAAAGCAGAGCTTCTGAGCGAGTGATCTTTAAAAACTAACAGCCGATAAGTGTGGGCGCTTGATGCGAGATGCGGGGCGGGTTCTTTGAATCTGTCATAAAGCAAAAGTATCAAGTCTCACACAGTAATGAAAGGAAGGTTTGGCCGTTGAAAGATGGTTGAACACTTCGTCAGTACGTTGAGTGAGCGACCGGTCTCGAAAGAGACCGAAAACAGTA
>NZ_VTUZ01000035.1 GCF_008369935.1 Paraburkholderia panacisoli
CCGCTCGACGAGTCGCTCGCCCAGGAGAAGGACAAGGGATGTAGCGACCAGTGTTCCATAGACGCTGATATTCACGATGAGACCTCGAACGGTGAGTCTGGTAAAACGGCACGCGCTGGAAAACCGCTTGGCTGCAGCCTTATCGCGACGCTTTTGCAACAGGATATCGAGTTCGGCACCGTGCTGATCAACTGCTCGCCACAACAAGAACGCAAGCGCGCCGAAGCAGGTTCCGGCCGCCATTCGGGGCTTCCGACTCCAATCGAACGCCGCCCAGGGTTGTCTCGCTTCCGCCCTCGCCGGCGGCAGTTCAGGCCCGTCGAGCCCTGCGAATGGAGGGGATCTCCATGAGCCGCGCATGCCAGGCTTCGACGCGGGAAAAATCAGCGAGCGGCAGGCCGGCGAGTTCGGCGAACGGGAGCACGCAGGCGACGCGAAAATCGGCGTAGGTGACCTCGTAGCGGACGAGCCAGTTCCTGCTCGCGAGATGCTGCTCCAGAATCGCGGCCGAGGAGGCAAATTCGTTCAAGGCCGCCTCGACGATCTCGCGCCTGACCGGACCGAAGCCGTAGTGCTGCCTGGTCACCCGTTCGAAATGAACCTGATCGCAATGAAAAGGGCCCGGCGGAACAGGTGGACACCTATGCTCCTCGCTCAAAATGCCTTTGGGTCGACGCCGATAATGGATCGCTTACATTCATCGAATTCGATGCGCGCCGTTCGACGGAGCATTCCCGTCCGGCGTGAACGTCCGCTTCGTAAGAAGTTGATCGTCCCTTGTGGGTCGACCCGAGCCGGACGCCGTCGGACTCAGTACGACCAGGAACGAACGGTCGACGCGGGCCGCCCCCGGATTGTTCTAAAACTTGCTCGGTTGCTATAGAAGTAGCCGCCGGAGCAGGCGCGAGTGCACCCCTCTCAGACGATTCGCGAACACTTTGAATCTGCGCGCTAGCCCACCAAAGCGCACCGACGTTCGAGGGAGCGTTGCCTGGCACCCTTCCTCGATCCGCCGGCGGGCGCCGCGGCTTTGGGTGCTCGCGTGTTGTCGCGGCGTGGAGGCTTCCGTGATGCCCCCGTCGTGACGTTACAACTGTCGATGGTCGCAAGAATCGGTACGGCGGCGTCGCTGCCTTCGGCACCCGTAGCTTTCGAAAATGTCCACGTCTCCCCGACCCGGTTGATTGGCACGTCAGCCGTGAGCATATATCCTTGTTCTTGGGTAATTCAGACAGACCAGCAATATTGCGGCACTGCAATATACGCCGGAAAGCCCTCGGGTGATTCCGATGGCAGACTCACGCTACACCTTCTGTTCAGATTTCTTTCAGTTCCTGGCACTTCTTCACATAACCTTGTGCAGGCCGGCACGGGATCGAATCATGTTAAACATCAGTCTCAGGTCACAACTGCAGACGTATCTGCGAAACATCCGCAGACCAGTCGAATTGATCGTGTCGCAGGGTGGTGGACAAACATCGCACGAGATGCTGACGATGTTGAACGAAATCGCGTCGTTGACAGATCTGGTGACGGTAACCGAGGAGCCGCAAGGCGACGAACGCAAGCCGTCATTTTCAATCAGGCAGGTCGGAGCAAAAGCCGGCATTCAGTTTGCCGCCACTCCAACAGGACCTGAATTTTCGTCTCTCGTCCTCGCAATACTCCAGGTGGGAGGACATCCGGTAATAGCCGACCGTACGACCATTGAACAGATCCGAACGCTAGAACGTGACTACTATTTCGAGACCTATATTTCACTCTCTTGCGGAAGCTGTGTGGACGTTGTGCAAGCGCTGAACATGATGGCGGTGATCAATCCACGGATTCACAACGTTACGATCGACGGAGGAATTTTTCAAAGCGAGGTGTCGGCGCGTGATATTAGCGTTGTGCCGACGATCTACATGAACGGCGAGATATTCGGCGAGGGGCGCAGCAGCTTTGCGGAACTCGGCGCGAAAATTCACGACATAGAAATGAGCATGAGAGCGGCACTGCGCGCAGCGCGTAGGCCGTAAGATCGCGCTGAAGCTTATATCGGTGGGAAGTAAATCCGGGAAAATTACGCCGGGGGCGCGGTTATCTGAAACGCTGAAAGGACGCACCGGGTGGGGCTCAGTCGAGCGCATCGGGCCGCGTTCGGCCATGAACGGACATTCGCGTGGACGGTAGACCGGACCCGGGAATGACGGCTTAACGCACGATTTCCGTCAGCTATCGCGATGCGGCCAGGCATTGCTGCGTAACGTGGGCACGCAATCAACTTCCATTTGCGCCATGCCACCACGTCGTAGCCGCGACGGGCGCCTCCGCGTTAATGAAACAGATCGGCAGAGGACAGGATTCCACGATCGATTCCCCCTGCTATGAGTACCGTGCCGTCAGGTAGCAAGATGGCGGTGTGCTGTTCGCGCGCCTGACTCATGCTGGCTGTCGGTGACCAGGTCCCCGTGGCAGGATCGTACAGTTCATCTGAGGACAGGATGCTCTGGGCGAGCCCTCCGGCTGCGAGCACGCGTCCATTGGGCAGCGTCGTGGCAGTAAGTAAATCGCGCGCGTGAACCAGACTGCCTGTCCGCGACCAGGCCCCTGCGAGGGGATCGTAAAGTTCGGCGGATGACAGTGTGGTGCTGCCATCGGTCCCTCCGACCACGAGCACCCTGCCGTCAGCCAGCGAGGCTGCGGCGAAGCTGACACGCACCTGGCTCATGCTACCCGTCGGTGACCAGGTACCCGTCGCGGGGTTGTAGAGTTCTGCAGACGACAGCGCTCCTCCATTGCGTTCGGTCAATCCGGACGGCGGCACCGATGCCATGATGCTGTCGCCTCCGCCGTGGCAACCCGCAGCCAGCGTAGCCACCAGTAGAAGCAGGCCCGTCACACATCGCCTGATATGCATGGCCCTTGCCCTCGTCCTGTTTTCTATCAGGATAGGTCGCCGGGCCAGAATAGTCAGGCAAATGAGATGCGACCGCTAATGAGCGTCCGATGTCTGAGAAAGGTTGTTGCCGATCCGATCACGGTCGCCCCGGACCGGTGACCTTGATAGAGCGCAGGGGAATGGTCGTCGAAGTGTAGGTGCACTATGCCATTGGCGGAGCCGCCGATCGCGCGCAGCACACGCATTGCTGTCTCGCGCCAGGAACTTGTCGATTGTGAGACAGTCCGCGCGCTTTGGCGCGCTCTCCCGCGCTGCTCGCTAGTCATCTGTTTTTGGGCAACGCGCGTCATTGCGGCCTGAGTTGCAGATCGTTGTTCACGGATTGCACCCCCAGCACGCCGCGCGTCACGGCAAGCGCTTTCTGTATCTGTACCTCCGAATCCACGTATCCCGACAACTGCACGACGCCTCGATACGTCGCGACGCTCATCGGCAATGATCTCAGCCCCGGGTCCGCGACGAGCGCCTGCTTCACCCGGGCGGCGAGCGCAGCGTCGTCAGTGGCGATCTCCCCCCGCGCGGTCACGGACGGCGGCACCGTCGACTTACAGCCGTTGGTGAACACGAACCCGGGCAACGCTAACACCGCGACGATCATCAACCGGCTTTTGATGTATGGTGCGTTTCGCATGTCGGATATGACATCCAGATTCCTTCATGTTGAATTGGGTGCGTTGCAGTAAACGCGTCACACATTTACTATCCTCTAACAACCCCATGGGTAGTCCCTGCTACCTCTTTGTGCTCGCGGCACCTCGTCGGATCAGAGCATTCGACTGTCACTGTATTGACGCGGAACCAGGTTGATCCCCACCCAGCGTATAAGGGGTGGAATTTTGACCGTCCCTGACTCTACCCTGCCCAAACTCACGAGGGCGCACCCGCCATGTCTATGGTCATCGCCGCCGTTGCTGTAGGTCTCGGAGCCTTAACCATCGTACTGCTGCTCATACGTCAGTCACGGCGGCGCGCGGCCGGGCACGGGCGGGTAAACAGCAAGGTAAGCACTGCGCAACCGAAAAACGCCAGAATGTCCGGTTGGCGCATCGCTAAGGCGATACCCGGCCTCGGCGAAGACTATCGTGCAAATTCTGCCGTTGACCGCGTTTTGACGACCAAGTTGGAACATCACGCCCGCGCGCGTGCGGCCAGGACGCGAGACACATCGAGAGACTCTATTGAGCAGCAGCGAGTGGAGAAGTCTCTACCCGGGATCGAAACACGCTTCCGAGCGCTGTTGGACGCGGCTCCGGTGATGATCTGGATGTCAGACACAACTCGCCTTTGCACGTTCTTCAACAAACCGTGGCTGGATTTTACCGGGCGCACGCTTGAGCAGGAAATGGGCAACGGGTGGTCGGAGGGTGTGCACCCGGACGATTTCGAGCGGTGCCTGAATGTATATGTCTCATCGTTTGACGCACGCAAGAATTTCACTATGGAATACCGTCTGCGCCGGCGGGACGGGGCGTATCGTTGGCTCCGCGATACCGGGGTGCCCCAGACGGACGCGGACGGCACGTTCCTCGGCTTTGTCGGTTCCTGCGTCGACATCACGGATCTCAGACAAGCAGAAGAGAAATTTCGAAGCGCTTTTGAATTTCTGCCCGTTGCAATTCTTATGCTGGATCAACGAGGTCGGATTGCGCTGGTCAATGAGCAGACTGAAAGGCTCTTTGGGTATCGACGCAACGAATTGATCGGACAGCCCGCGACGATGCTCGTCTCGCAACTGATGACCAGTAGCAGCTCCAGCCCGCGGCCGGAGGCCTTAACGACGGGAGCAGCTCGCGATCTGCTCGCGCGGCGTGCGGACGGGACCGAGTTTCCGGTCGAGGCCAAACTCAATATGGTTCGATTCGAAGAGGACGTGTCAGTCCTCGCTACCATTGTGGACAGGACCGATCGAATTGAACTGCATCGGCACCGGCAGGAACTGGCCCACCTCGCGCGACTATCGACGATGGGCGGACTGGCGGCTTCGTTTGCCCATGAGTTGAATCAGCCGCTTACGGCCATTCTGAGCAACACCCAGGCAGCCCAGCGGCTTGTGGAAGCCGATCCGGTTGATCTCGACGAAGTGTGCGAGATACTGAAGGACATCGTTGAGGACAACGCTCGCGCGAGCGAAGTGATCCGGGGAATTCGTGCGCTCGTCAAGAAAGGCGTTCCGGAATTCGCGTCGCACGACCCCGCCGTTGTGATCTGTGATGTCGTGCGGCTTCTACGTAGCGATGCCATCCAGCGCGGCATACGTGTGTCAATCGACGTCAATGGCGCTCCGGTCAAGGTGTATGGCGACAAGGTTCAGTTGGAGCAGGTCATGCTCAATCTCCTGCTTAACGCGTTCGAGGCAATGGACGGTTGCGTGTCCAACGACCGCCGCGTGACAGTACTCGTCACGCATGAGGGCCCGCAGACCGTGCGCGTCGCCGTACGCGATCACGGGACCGGCCTTTCCGGCGACCAACTCGCAATGATCTTCAAACCGTTTGTTACCTCAAAGCCCAACGGCCTTGGCCTCGGGTTGTCGATCAGCCGCGGGATTGTCGAGACGCACGGTGGCAGGCTTTGGGCCGAAAACAACACGGATCAAGGCGCGACGTTTTATTTCACGTTGCCGATAGTGGACACTGCATAGCTCGGGACGTCGCAATCGCGGTCGACTCTGCCGGTGTGATGTCTTTCCCCGCCGCATCGGCTCTTATGACCGCCGCGGGTCGAACAGCGCCCACGACCTTGTCGATTTACTCGTCGTTGGTGAACTCGACCTGATCGTGGCTCCCGAGCCGAAAGCGGATGCAGACGGACTGTCGTTCGTCGAACTTTTACGCGACAGCCTGTCCGTGCTCGCCGATGAGTCGCATCCGTTGCACCTCAAGCGCAATCTTCGGCTCGCTGATCTGGCGGATCAGGAATGGCTGCTACCGGGGCCGACCATACCTGCTCGTCAGCAAGTGGACGCGGCCTTCGCGAGGCTTGGTCTCGACGTGCCAAGGCTGCGCGTGGAAACGGATTTCGGCAGCACCTCGCTTCTGCATCTGTTGCGCCGCACCGCGATGCTCTGCGTAGCGGGCACGGAGTCATTTGACGCGCTGGAAGGATTGCGCGCGCTCAATGTCGATACCAACGAACTCGACTTGCGACGTCACATCAGGGCGGTCTTCCGAAAGGACGCGTACCTTTCTCCGCTCGCGCAGAGCATGATGGCACTGCTACAGGAATGGACCAACTGAACAATGCCAACATGGTTATCTGATCGATGCCACGCCCCTCATCATCGCGATGAGAGGAAACAGTAGAGGACTGCAAGGGAGGCTATGCGATGCTCGCACTCTTTACCGATTTCGGAGCCGACGACATCTATGTCGGACAGGTGCGCGTCGCCTTGCTGCGACACGCGGCAGCCGGTACCCCTATCATCGACGTGCTGCATACTGCCCCAAACTACAACTCGCAGGCAGGCGCGCATCTGCTCGCGGCACTTGCGCAGTGGTATCCGCCAGATAGTGTCTTTCTGGCCGTGGTCGATCCCGGTGTGGGTAGCGAGCGGGATGCCGTCGTGCTGCAAGCCGACGGGCAGCGGTTCGTCGGGCCCGACAACGGGCTGCTTTCGGTCGTGGCGGCGCGCGCGGCGCGTACCCAGACCTGGCGGATTATCTGGCGTCCAGCCGCGCTCTCCGCCTCATTTCATGGTCGCGACCTGTTCGCCCCGATGGCAGCATGGGTCAGCCGCGGCGAGTCGCCTCCCGACAAGCTCGTTGAGACGACAGGCTTGCGTGTACAGTTGGATGCGGGCGATCTCGCCGAGATCATATACATAGATCACTACGGCAATGCACTGACGGGGCTGCGGGCTGGAGCGGTGCCGAGGACTGCACGGCTGGGCATCGCAGATGCCGACGTCGAATATGCCCGGGTCTTTTCCGATGCAATGGCCGGTCAAGCCTTCTGGTACGAAAACTCGATCGGGCTAGTCGAGATCGCCGTGAATCGCGGCAGCGCCGCGACGCAGCTTGGCGTGCGCATCGGAGCTGCCGTTCAAGTGAACAGGGGCCGTGAATCGGCAACATAGCGCCAGGCCAATATCCCGACGTCTCGCAGGCTGAAATGCTGTTTTTCCTCGAGGTTATCCACCATCCACGATAGCCGCAGAAGTCGCCGGGCTCGTGGCGGCGGGCAGTGACATCGAACTCGAACCGTTTGCTGCGCAGCAGCTGGGCGACCGCCAGGGCCTCGGCCAGCCCTTTCGCGGTCAGGCCCACGTCGGCCCACGACGGGGCGGCCGCGTAGCCGACGGCGCCGCCTTCGAGGGTGGCCGAGGCGGCGACTGTGGGGTTGTCGCGCGAGTCAAGGATTTCGATTGCACGGATGTCGTTGATCCTGTCTCAGACCTTGGCAATGTGGAGGAAGTTGGTGGTGCCGGCGACGCCGAAAGGCATGCCGGAGGCAATGACGACAAAGTCGCCCGTCTGCGCGAAGGCTTCGCGTCGAGCGATCGCGCAGGCTTTGTTCACCATGTCAGGCACGTCGGAGACGCTTTCGTTGGCGTGCACCGGATGCACGCCCCAGACGAGCGCCAGGCGGCGCGCGGTGGCGAGCTCCGGCGTCATACTCAGGACCGGCACCACCGGCCGTTCCCGCGCTGCGCGCAGGCTGGTGTAGCCCGATCGTGTGTAGGTGACTATCGCCGCTACAGGCAGCAGGTTCGCGGTCTGCTGCAGAGCGAGGCAGATCGCATCGGCAACCGCGGCCTGCGGCGCTGTGTGGGATGCATCGATCGCACTGCGGTAGTCCGGATCGGACTCCACCTCGGCGATGATGCGGTCCATCATCGCCACCGCCTCGCGCGGATATTGTCCGGATGCGGACTCGGCCGATAGCATCACTGCGTCAGCGCCGTCGTACACCGCGTTCGCCACGTCGGAGGCCTCCGCGCGGGTTGGCACCGGCGAAGTGATCATCGATTCGAGCATCTGGGTGGCGACGACCACCGGCTTGCCAGCGGCCCGGCAGGCCCTGACGATCTGCTTCTGAATGCGCGGCACCTGTTCGGCAGGCAGTTCAACGCCAAGGTCGCCACGCGCGACCATGATCGCGTCGGCCGCATCAATGATCGCGTCCAGCGACTCGATTGCAGCGGGTTTCTCGAGCTTGGCCAGGACAGCAGCGCGCCCCTGCACAATGCCTTTCACTTCTCGAACGTCCTCGGGCCTCTGGACGAACGATAGCGCGACCCAATCGACGCCCAGGGTCAGCCCGAACTCGAGGTCGGCGCGGTCCTTGGGCGTCATCGCCGGGATGGGCAGCAGCACCGAGGGCACGTTCACACCCTTGCGATCCGATACCGTGCCGCCGGTGACGACCTGCGTATCCGCGAAGTCTGGTCCGAAGCGCCCCACCTTCAGACGCACCTTGCCATCGTCGACCAGCAACTCGGTGCCGGTCTCGAGCGCTGCAAAGATTTCCGGGTGTGGCAAAGGTGCGCGTGTGGCATCGCCCGGGGTCGGGTCCAGGTCGAGGCGAAATGCCGCCCCGGCTTGCAGCGTGACCGGACCATCGGTGAACGTGCCGATGCGCAACTTCGGGCCCTGAAGGTCAAGCAGCACGGCGATGGGCCGCCCTGTGTCCCTCTCGACGCGGCGGACGATCTCGAGCCGCTCCTGGTGCTGGGCGTGCGTACCGTGGCTGAAGTTGAGACGGAACACGTCGGCCCCGGCATCGAACAGGGCGCGCACCGTGGTCAGGTCGGAACTCGACGGCCCCAGCGTGGCGACGATTCTGGCACTACGTTTGCGATGCATCATGTCCGCTCCCCTCACAGGATGAAGTCTGTGTTAATGAACTTGGATTGGTGCTCGCGCACGATGGTATTCAGCAGTTCCCTGTTTGGCGCGGTCTGTTTGGCGGCGACCATCGAGCGAATCGAGAACGCGCGCAGCGCGTCGCTGACCGACAGCGTGCCCTCAGCCGAGTCCTTGCGCCCAGCGAACGGGAATACATCCGGCCCGCGCTGACACTGACAATTGATGTTCACGCGGCAGACCTGGTTGACCAGCGGATCCACGAGCGCACCAATCTGCCCGGCGTCGGATCCGAAGATGCTTACCTGTTGCCCGTGATCGGAGGTGATCACGTAGTCGAGTGCCTCTTCCACGGCGTCGAAGGTCATCACCGGGACCACCGGTCCGAACTGCTCCTCGCGGTACAGCTTCATTCCCTCGCGCACCGGGTAGACGACAGCCGGATAGAACAGCGTGCTGCAGAAGTCCCCGCCGCCTTCGTTGACGACGCGCGCACCCCGGGCCTTCGCGTCCTCGATCGCCTCGGTCATGTAGGCGGTGCGATGCGGCCCCGGCAGCGGAGTGATCTGCACGCCGGCCTCCCACGGCATGCCCAGCTTGAGCCGCGCCAGTTCAGCCGTAAAGCGTTCAAGGAACGTATCGACAACACTCCTGTGCACGATCAGCATCTTGAGGGCGGTGCAGCGTTGTCCGTTGAACGACAGCGCGCCGAGCAGGCATTCCTTGACTGCGAGGTCCAGGTCAGCATCGGGCAGCACAATGGCCGCATTCTTCGCGTCGAGGCCCAACACCGCGCGCAGGCGGTGGGATTTGGGGTGCTGCTTTTTCAGATGATCCGCAACGCGGCTCGAGCCGATCAGTGCCAGCACGTTGACCTTGCCCGTGGCCAGCATGCGTGGCACCACCAGTGCACCCGGTGCGTAGATGGTGTTGACAACACCGGGTGGGAACGCATCGCGAAACACCTCGAGTAGCGGCTCGAACAGCAGGGTGCCATACTGGGGCGGCTTGAGGACGACCGTGTTACCCATCAGCAGCGCCGGAATGAGTGTGCAGAAGGTCTCATTGAGCGGGTAGTTGTATGGCCCCATGCACAGCACCACCCCTAGCGGGGTGCGGCGGACCTGGCCAATTGTCCCTTCGACGACCATAAATCGCGAATGGCCATTGTCCATGTCCTTCAGGGCCTCGATCGTGGCCTGGATGTACTCTACGGTCCGGTCGAACTCCTTGAGCGAGTCGGCGAGGCTCTTCCCGATCTCCCACATGATCAGGTTCACGATCGCCTGCCGGCGCTCAACCATGCCGTTCACGAACTTGTGCATGCAGGCGATGCGGTCGGCGACCGTCATCGTTGGCCATTTGCCTCTGCCGCTGTCGTACGCGGCTACCGCGGCGTCCAGCGCGGCGTCGCTCTGCACCTCGCTCATCAGCGGGTAGCTGCCAATCTCGATCTGGCTTACGTCACCAGTGGAGGGATCGCGCGTGCAGACTGGCGAGAACACAGTCTTGAAGGGGCCGTTCCACGCGGGTATCTGGCCGTCGATAAGGAAACCGCGCTGATGAACGGGTGCGCTGAGACGGTGTTCAGCCGGAATCTCGTTGGGCGCGGGGAAGTGCAGGGCGAGTTGCGAATTGCGGTCGATCTTCATCAGGACTCCGGAGGATGGGGTGACATTAAGGTAGTCGTGTCGAATCAGGACGTTCAAGGCGCGCTGCGTTTAAAGCAACGGCCTCGACGCATTCATTGGGTCAGGACCTCGAATCGATAAGCGAATTCGACCGGTTGACCCGGATCGAGTGCTATTGCGGTCGGAATACCCCGTTCATTGATTGGGTTCGCCGCCAGCGCGGCACGGCAGCCCAGTTCAAAAGCACTTGCCACGGGCTCGACGCCCAGGCAGAGATTGTGGCTGTTCCAGGGACCGTAGCTACGGCCCCGATTGCTGATCCACAGCAAAAGCGATGGGAGTACAGAGGCATCCCAACAGAGGCGATACGCAACCTGAGATTCGTCATCCGTCAGGATCACCGCTCCGTCCACCCCACAGAGCTGGACGATTTCTTCAGTATTGTGAGGAAGCGGAAAGCGATCAAACGCCGCTGTGCCACCGGCACGCAGTGGCACCTGATCAAGCCTGTCAAAAAATGCCCCCGGCTCTGCGCGAGATACGCCAGGTTCGGGCCCGCCCGGGTGAACGACGCCAAAACGAAACGCGCCGGGATCGATCTGAAATGCGCCAGCGAGTGATGGAAGCGCCAGATTGGGATGCAAACCGATCGGACGGCGTGTCTCCTTGCGCGCCTCGACTGCTAACGAGAAATCAATCGCGGGGCCATTCGGGTCGGCACGGACCACCCGGACAAGACGCGCTATCGGTGAGGCAGGCGGATACTCGAGCGCGATCTCGATTTCAAGATCCGTCTGCCGCACGAGTGTCCAGTCAGTCACGCAGCCATAACCATGCAGCAGATCGTCGCTCGAATCCAGCAGGGCGTGGGATTCGGTGACGGGTGTGGTGACGCTCTCCTGCCAGCTTTCCACGACGGCCTCCCGTGCATAGGACACACCAAAGGGAACACACGGGAATTCGCTTCTCATATGGTTAAGTAATTCCGGCCGCTGGTGCGTTCCGTCGCCGATCCATGGGGGCTCGTAAAACGGCCGGACCTGTCGGTCACCGCGCTTGAGCGCCACCCCGCCGAGCATGCCGCCCCTGGCATGCACATCAAGCGCGCCGTGTGGCCATTCAAGGTGCCAGAATTTATCCATGATCGCTGTCTTGAGAGGAAATGAATTAGAGCCGCACTTCGCCAGGCGGTCTTCAAAAGGCCACGTCACCGCATAGCGTGTGCCATTAGACAAGCGGGTGGCTGGGGCACGTCCGGGCGGCTTCAACCAGACAGCGTCCGGACTGCACTCAGTTCTCTTCTTCCAGCCAGCATGTGTTGTGGCGCGCGAGCAGCGCGCTGCTCGCGGCCGGTCCCCAGGTACCCGACGCGTAGGGTTTGGGAGGGCTTTCCTGAGTGGCCCAGTCATCAATGATCGGTGCGACCCACCGCCACGCCGCCTCCTGTTCATCGCGCCGCACGAAGAGCGCGAGCCGTCCGGCGATGACATCGAGCAACAGGCGCTGGTAGGCCTCCATCCTGTCCTGCTGAAAGAACTGATCGAACGCGAGATCAAGGTAGACGCCCTGCAGCGTCATCCCTAGACCCGGCTGCTTCGCGAGCGCGGCGAGTCGGATCGATTCAGTCGGCTGCAAACGGATCGTCAGCCGGTTCGAACCCGGACGCAGGGCCGTCGGCCCCAGCGCGGAGTGCGGCACGGTCCGGAAGTTGACGACAATTTCAGCGACACGGGCCGTCAACCGCTTGCCCGTGCGCAGAAAAAACGGCACGCCGGCCCACCGCCAGTTTTCGACCTCTACTTTCAGTGCGACAAATGTCTCGGTCCTGCTATCTGGTCTGACGCCTGCTTCAGATTGGTAAGTAGTGACTGACACGCCGTTGATGGCGCCCGCATGATACTGGCCGCGCACGACGTTTTGCCTGATCTGCTCACCGAGCACCGGCTTGAGCGCGCGCAGCACGCGTAGTTTCTCGTCGCGCACTGCATCCGCGTCCATCGATTGCGGTGGCTCCATCGCAACGATCGACATGAGCTGTAGCAGGTGGTTCTGCACCATATCGCGCAATGCGCCGGTCTGATCGTAGAAGTTGCCGCGACCTTCGACGCCGAGTTCCTCGGCTACCGTGATCTGAATGCTCTCGACCCATTCACGACGCCACAGCGGCTCGAACAGCGAGTTACCGAAGCGAAGTGCAAACAGGTTCTGTACCGCTTCCTTGCCGAGGTAGTGGTCGATGCGGTAGATCTGGTCTTCGCTGAAGATCCTGCCGACCGCATCGTTGATGGCACGGGACGATTCCAGATCGTAACCGAGCGGCTTCTCCAGCACGACACGCGCACCGTCGGTCAGCCCTGCGGCCCCCAGCGCGCTGCAGATCGGCTCGAATAGCGCCGGCCCGGTCGCCAGATAGAAAATGCGTCTGCCGTGAGCTGCGCCGATCGCTTCGCCCAGCACCGAGTACGAATCGGGCTGCCCGGCATCGAGCGCGACATACGTGACGCGGTCGAGAAAGCCTCGCCATACCGCGTCGTCGATCGCGGTTCCCGATATGTGCGGCTTGACGTGCTCCTCGACCCATGCGAGATAGCCACTGCGATCCAGTGCCGTCATCGCGACCGAGACGATCCTGCCGTCGGGCGCGAGCATGCCGTCGCGGTGCGCGGCATATAGCGCGGGAAGGATCTTGCGCATCGCCAGATCCCCTGTTCCACCGAACAGGACGAAGGCGAATCCGGGCAAGTCTGGCTGATTTGTCGATGCTGTAGTCATGGCATTCACAAGAAAGCGTTGAGTAGGAATCCTACAAACCAGCCAGCGCAGTCACCTCGTCCATGGTGGGAGCATAGGCTCCTTGCTGCGCACACACCACGGCTGCACAAGCGGCAGAAAAGCGCAGATGGGATGTCGGCGGTGCGTCAGGCCGACTGAGCATGCTCGCCATCCAGGCGCCGACGCAGGCATCGCCGCAGCCGACGGTGTCTCTTGGCGTAGTCGACGAAGATACCGGCCGCCTCCAGCGAGAATCGCTCGAAACGTTCGTCATCCTGCGCAAAAAGACCGGCTATCGAAATACGCGCGATGCTCTCGCGATGTTCTGCGAGCGCCCGCCAGGCGGGCGACTGAGTGAGATTTGACATGCTGATCCAGCGTGTAATTGACGGTGTGAGCTTAGTGGGGCGCGGACCAGCCCTTGTAGCTGTTCACGTTGTCCCGAGTCACGAGCGTCGATGGCAGCAGGATCATCGAGTTGGCGGGCTTCTTGCCGTTCATGATGCCGTAGCCGACCGTCACGGCCGTTTGCGCCATGGACCACGGATCCTGGCTCGCGGAAGCCTGGACCAGTGTGTCGGTCTTCAGAGCGTTTTCGATGTCCGGTGCACCGTCGACGGACGTAATGAAGAGGTTTTTGCGGTTGAGTTGCTTGGCCGCCAGATCGCTGCCCACTGCCTGCGGGTCGTTGATCGCGAATACCGCATCGACTTTCGGGAACCGCGTGAGATAGCCCTGCATGGCGTTCATGCCGCCTTCGCGGGAGCCCTTTGCATCCTGATCGTCAGACAGCACCTTGAGATCCGGATGCTTCGCGAATACCGACTTGCAACCCTTCACCCGGTCGACCACCGCCGAGACGGGGGGCCCGTTTTCGATGATGACGTTGCCCTTGCCGTTGAGTTTTTTGGCGATGTAATCGCATGAGATTTCTCCGGCCTGGACGTTGTTGGTCTGCACCGTGGCGTCAGCGCCCGCGGCGGCCACATCGACTGCGACGACCACGATGCCAGCGGCCTGAGCCTTCTTCACGGCAGGCTCGATGGCCTTCGGGTCTGCTGCGTTGAGCAGGATCATGTCAACGTGAGCGGCGATGAAGTTGTCGATCTGCGTGAACTGTTTGTTCATGTCGTAGTCTGCCGACACTGCGGTGACGTTCGCGCTTGGGTTGATCTGTTTCGCCTTCGCCTCGGCGCCTTTGACGATCGTGACGAAGTAGGGGTTGCCGAGGGATCCGACGGTGATGCCAATCGCCTTGAGCGGCTTGTCGGCGGCTTTCGCCGCGGGCAGCGTGAGGCTGAGGCCCATCGCTAGGGCGATGCTGACGAAAGCGACTTTTTGCTTGAACATTTTCTCTGTCTCCAAGGTGGTCCATTGGGTGAGTGGGGCGCAAGGGGACCGGTTTGCGCCCATGGGTTTTTGAAGCGAGCGGGAACAGCGTGGGAAGGCGTATTTCAGGTGCGGGCTGATCCGCGTTGACGGAAGCGGTCGAGCGCCACGGCGCCGATGATGACGAGGCCCTTGATGATGTATTGCCAGACGTCGGATACGCCGAGCAAAACCAGTCCGTTGGTCAGGACTGCGATGATCAGCGCGCCAACCAGCGTGCCGACGATTGAGCCCACGCCGCCGACGAAGCTGGTGCCGCCGAGAATCACCGCGGCGATAGCGTCCAGTTCGTACGACTGTCCCATCTGCAGACCGTTCGCCGCATAAAGGCGGGCTGCGGACATCACTGCGCCCAAGCCGGCAAGCAGACCCGACATCGCATAGACGAACATCTGGATGCCCCACACCTTGATGCCCGACAGGCGAGCGGCTTCGGGGTTGCCGCCGACCGAGTAGATGCGCAGTCCGAGGACGGTGCGACGCAGGATGAACCACGACAGCGCGACCACCGCGATCGCGATCACCACAAGCCAGGGGACGCCGAGGACCGTGCCATTGCCAATGAAGGCGAACGACAGTTGCGGATTGAAGACGGTCGTGTCATGGCCGAGCAGTCGGGCAACACCGCGCACCGCAGTCAGCGCGCCGAGTGTGACGATGAAAGGCGGCAGCCTCAGGAGGGCGATCAGCGCGCCGTTGATCAGGCCGAAGCCGATCCCGACGGCGAGGGCGGTCGGGATGCCGAGCCAGCCCCAGCCAGGAATGTTCGACGCAAGCAAGGCCGCCACCGCGGCGGCCGACAACACCGAGCCGACTGACAGATCGATCCCGCCCGTCAGAATGACAAAGGTCATCCCGGCGGCCAGCACGATGTTGATCGATGCCTGCTGCGTGACGATCGACAGGTTCTGCAGACTGAAAAAGCTGTCGGTACCGACGCCGAAGCCGATGCACAGCAGCACGAGCACGGGCAGCATGCCTGCCGTTCGCATCAGCGACTGCATGCGCTCGCGGTGTTCGATACGCGACTGCCGCTGGACCTGGGTGGGTGCTTTCGGGACCGGGACTGCGTCGGCGTCGTGGTGCTTGGTGGTATTGCTCATGTCGTCCTCCTAAATACTCGAGATCCTGTCTCTTTCAGAAATCAGGCAGCTTCGCCCAGCGCGGGGCGAGAGCCCGTGGCCAGTTCGATGATGGTTTCCTGAACAATTGGCGTGCCGGTGTGCCCGCCGAGTTCACCCGCAAATTCGCCTTCGCGCATCACCAGCACGCGATCGGCCACACCGATGATTTCCGGCAGCTCGCTCGATATGACGATGATGCCCACGCCCGAGCGCGCGAGGTCGTTGATGATCCGGTAGATCTCGGACTTCGCGCCGATGTCCACCCCGCGTGTCGGCTCGTCAAGAATGAGCACGCGCGGCTTGGTCTCGAGCAGGCGCGACAGCAACACTTTTTGCTGGTTACCGCCGGAGAGCGCGCCCGCGTTGACCTTGGCGTTCGGTACGCGGATGGAGAGCGCGGAGATCGCATCGCGTGCGCGGGAAGCACCGCGCGCCAGATCGAGTACTCCGAGCCGCGCGTCCCGGTTGCAGACCGCGACGTTGATGTTGTCGCGCACGCTCATGTCGAGAAAGAGGCCTTGGCCCTTGCGGTCTTCGGTGAGGTAGACGAGGCCCGCGTCGATTGCATCTCGCGGGGTGCGCAGTGCGAGAACCTTGCCGTCCACTGCCACTTCGCCGCTGACGCGCGGTTCGGCGCCAAAGATGAGGCGGGCCAGTTCGGTGCGCCCGGCGCCCACGAGGCCAGCGATGCCGAGGACTTCGCCCGCGTGAAGATCCAGGCTGCAGCCGCGCACGCGTCCTGTGTCGGCGACATTGCGCACCGACAGCACGACTTTGCCCGGATCGTAGGGCGCGTGCTGCTTCTTGTAGAAGCCGGAGATGTCGCGACCAACCATCATTTTCACGAGACTCTCGGCGGAGAGCTGGTCGCGGTCCAGCGTGCCGACATAGGTGCCGTCGCGCAGCACGGAAACGCGATCGGAAAGCTCATAGATCTCTGCCATCCGATGGCTGATGTAGATGATCGCGAGCCCTTCGGCGCGCAACTGGCGGATCAGATCGAACAGACGGTCCGTCTCGCGCGACGACAGCGGTGTAGTGGGCTCGTCCATCACGAGGATACGTGCGCGGGTGTGGACAGCCCGTGCGATCTCGACGAGTTGCCGCTCGGCGATGGACAGGTCGCCCACCAGGGTATGCGGCCTGAAGGCAGCACCCAGGCGTTTGAGCACGGCTTCGCAGGCGCGCTCCATTCCCTGGCGGTCGATTACGCCCCAGCGGCCACCCTTGCGCAATTCGCGCCCCGCGTGGATGTTTTCGGCGACCGACAGATTGGGCGCAAGGCTTAATTCCTGGTAGATGACAGCCACACCAAGGGCTCTCGCTGCGAGGGGGCCGTCGATGACCTCAGCCTTGCCGTCGATGAGAATCTGTCCGCCTGCGTCGGCCTGGTAAGCGCCTGAGAGGATTTTCATCAGGGTCGACTTGCCGGCGCCGTTTTCGCCCATCAGCGAATGCACTTCGCCTGGATACACGGTGAGGCGCACGTTGTCGAGCGCGCGCACACCGGGAAAGGTTTTGCTGATGCCACGCATCTCCAGCAGCGCGGGGCGGGATTCAGAACTGGACATGGGTCACCTCCTGGGGTGTAGTACCCGCGCCTTTGAGAATTCCCGTGCGCGGCGAAAAGTTGAAGAACATCGGCAGCGTTGCGGCGCCGATCGCGCCTGCATCCGGCCCGAACGTGCCTTGCACCATCTCCGGGGTGCCGCGCGCTTCCGGCGCGGTCGCGATCATGGCGGTGCGCAGGCGCTTCATCAGGGTATTGAGCAACCCGCAGTCGACGTCGGCGTCGAGGATGACGACCGGAACGTCGAGCACGCACAGCATCGAGCGCAGGGCGGGGGCAAGCGCATCGATGCAATCGTCGATCCATTCATCGACGGCTGGCAGACCGCGCGCCAAGCAGGCTTCGATATCCGCCCGCTTTTCAATCGACTCGCCGCAGTAGCGCAGATGCCGTGTGAGCGCGTTGAGGGACGCGCGTGAGAGCAGGATGTCCCATTGCCCTCTGGGCTGAAGGGCTGAAGGCAGGCGGCTGGGCGGAACCGGCATGACGCCGATATCGCCCGCATTGCCGCTCACGCCGCGCAGACAATCGCCGTCTACAGCGATGCCGCCGCCTATCGCCGGCCCGAGAAACAGGTAGATGAAATCGTCCGATTGACGCCCGTGGCCGTAGAACAGCTCAGCGATGGCGGCAGCGTTGCCGTCGTTCTCGCTGAACACCGGCAGGGACAGGGCCCGCCCGAGTTCGCTCGCGAAGTCCACGCCGTCCCAGGCGCGGAAGGTGTCGGCCGGCAGGCCAAGTTCGCGCAGCCAGCTTCCCAGGTTGTATGGCTGCGCGACGCCGACGCCGGCCAGCCGCTCGCGTTCGTGCGAGGTGAGGACCTGAAGGATGCCGTGAATATCGTCCTGCACGATTTCGAGCACCCTGGCGGGGTGGGGCAGCACCACGTCGTGCGCGCGGCGAGCCAGCACCTCTCCAGCAAAGTTCACCAGCACCGTCTCGATGGTGGTTCGGTCGAGCCGCACGCCAATGCCGAAGGCGCCGCGCGGGTGCAGGCGGATCAGGGAGGCGGGCTGGCCGCGCTGGCCTTCCAGACGGCGGCCGGTGAATTCGATCAGTCCGGCCTCGCCAAGTGACGCGACGATGCTGCCCACCGCCGTGCCTGTCAGGTTCGCCAGGCGTGCCAGGTCAGCTTTCGATGCGGGTCCCGTACGACGCAGCGCCTGCAGCAACAGGCGCTCGTTGTAACGACGCACGTTTGCCGAATTGCTGCCTTGACCGATATGAGGACTTCTCACGTGTCTCCTCCGGAGGGATCGTCGTCTGGTTGGCGACTAAATAAATCAAGTTGATTTATTTAATACCGTAGAACGGCGCGTGTCAGCCAGGGGAAATCCTGGGCGGGCGTCGGAGTGGAGCATGTCCGGATGCGCGACGATGCGTGCGTCGAGCGTGCTGATCGTAATGAGCTCGATTCCTGTCGAGACGGCGCAGCGCCACGCCGAGGCCGCGGCGGCACGCGGCATCGGCTATCTCGACGCGCCCGTTTCCGGCGGCGAGAAAGGCGCGCAGGATGGCACGCTCGCGATCATGGCCGGCGGCGAGGCGGAGGTCTTCGAACGCGTGCGCGCCGTATTGCAGACGATGGGCCGTCCGACGCGCATCGGCCCGGCGGGCACGGGCCAGCTCGCGAAGCTCGTCAACCAGATGATGGTAGCGAGCACGATCGCCACGGTCGCCGAAGCGATGCTGCTCGCGGAACGCGGCGGCGCCGATCCCGCGCAAGTCCGCGCGGCGCTGCTTGGAGGATTCGCCGACTCGACGATCCTCCGCCAGCACGCGGCACGCATGATCGCGCGAGACTTTGTGCCGGGCGGTCCGGCCAAGTATCAGATCAAGGATACGAAGACCGCGCTCGATTTCGCGCAGAGCTTGGGGCTGGAGTTGCCGGTACTGGGGCTCGTCGATGGCCTCTTCACTGACATGGTCGAACATGGCGACGGCGAGCTGGACCACAGCGCACTGATTCTGGAACTGCGCAGGCGCAACGGCTTGCCGGTGTCATGACGCTGTGACGAACGGATCTTTTGACTCAACACGCGCCATGCGTCGTTCCACGCTATCTTCCGGGAGGCCGTAAGGGACTACGGCTGGTATTGATACATACCATGGTCGCACGCTTGCGCCACGTACGACGCGCGGCTTATATCCCGTTCCTAGAACAGAGCGGCGAAGCCGAATTTCGTGTCAATTGCCATGCACGCGATTTCCCATCGCCGATTTGAAGTAAATCGGCAGCGACGTCCGTCACGCAGCCAGCCACTCACGCCTGTTCAAAACGTTGCGTAAGCTATTGATTCCATTAGGACGTGTCGGCACATTTTCAGACGCTGGATTATCGCGACAAGACAGCATAAGTCACTGATCAATAAAAAGAATTTTGATGATTCCGGAGTCTTCCAGTCGTGTACGCCCCCGCGAAGACGGGCAACCTGTTCGTGTTGGACCGACGCACCGGCGCGCTCGTAGTGCCCGCACCCGAAATGCCGGTGCCGCAGGGCGCAGCGCCCGGTGACCACGTTTCGTCGACGCAACCGTTCTCCCAGCTTACGTTCCGTCCGAAGAAGCTGCTCACCGACGCCGACATGTGGGGAGCGACGATGTACGACCAGCTCGTGTGCCGCGTGATGTTCCACAAGCTGCGCTACGAAGGCACTTTCACACCACCTTCGCTACAGGGTACGCTCGTGTTTCCGGGCAACCTCGGCATGTTCGAGTGGGGCGGCCTTGCCATCGATACCGACCGTCAGATTGCCGTTGCAAACCCGATCGCGCTGCCGTTCGTTTCGCGTCTGATCCCGCGCGGCCCGGGCAATCCGATGGAGCCGGTGCCGGCCGCCAAGGGCAGCGGCACGGAGTCGGGCATCCAGCCGCAATATGGCGTGCCGTACGGCGTGACGCTCAACGCGTTCCTCTCGCCATTCGGCTTGCCGTGCAAGCAGCCGGCTTGGGGCTATATCTCCGCGATCGATCTCAAGACCAATGAGATCGTATGGAAAAAACGCATCGGCACCGTGCGCGACAACTCGCCGGTTCCGCTGCCATTCAGAATGGGCATGCCGATGCTAGGCGGCCCGATCGTCACGGCGGGCGGCGTCGTCTTCATCGGCGGGACGGCGGACAACTACCTTCGCGCGTTCGATGCGAACAACGGCCAGGAGCTTTGGCGGGCGCGCCTGCCTGCCGGCGGCCAGGCCACGCCGATGAGCTACTCCGTGAACGGCCGCCAGTTTGTGGTGATCGCGGCCGGTGGTCACGGTTCGTTCGGGACCAAACTCGGCGACTATGTGATTGCCTATGCGCTTCCACAGTAAGCGGCGCTCCACCCGCACTACCTCGGGGACTGTCGATCATGGAAGATGGCCCGCGATTCCGGACGAAAGCGGGCTGGCCGTTGTTCAAGCCGGCGACTCGAAGCGGATGTCACTCAGGAAAGAGGAAGCGCGAGTCGCGCTATCTCAGCAAAGTATCGCGCGCCGGTGAGCAATATCTCGTCGTTGAAGTCGTATGTGGCGTTGTGGAGCGGAATACCTCCTTCCTTCCCCGTATCGCCGTTGCCAATGAAAATAAAGTTGCCAGGTACGGCCTGAAGGAACGCACCGAAATCCTCGGAGATCATCATGGGCTGCACGCTGACGTCGACTTTATCCACGCCGGCGATACTGCGGGCCGCGGCAACGGCAAGGTCCACATATTCCGGTGAATTGACGGTGGGCGCAAATTCGTGCGTGTATTCGAAC
The DNA here is from genome assembly GCF_008369935.1 of Paraburkholderia panacisoli. Taxonomy (GTDB): domain Bacteria; phylum Pseudomonadota; class Gammaproteobacteria; order Burkholderiales; family Burkholderiaceae; genus Paraburkholderia; species Paraburkholderia panacisoli. The sequence goes on from NZ_VTUZ01000035.1 coordinate 20,975, forward strand.
GTGCATTCAGCCCCGTGCGCATGGCAGATGCCTTCGCTGATTTCGCGCATGCGGGTTGCGAGCATCGCCTGGACTTCGGGTGCATAGCTGCGCGTATCACCCTTGATCGTCACGTTCGACGGGATGACGTTGCGGATACCGTCCGTGATGAATTCCGTGCAGGAGATCACCGCCTGCAGGCTCGGATCAAGATTGCGGGACACAATTGTCTGTAATGCCAGCACGATTTGCGACGCGATCACGATGGGATCGATGCCCATGTGCGGCCTGGCTGCATGCGTGCCACGGGCCTTGATGTGAATGACGAAATTGTCTTCGCTGGCCATGATGCCGCCGGCGCGCGTCGCGAATGTCCCGGCGGGCATGCCGGGCATATTGTGCGCACCAAAGATCGCGTCGACGGGATATCGCTCGAAGAGCCCGTCTTTCATCATCGCTTTCGCGCCGCGGCCGTGTTCTTCGGCCGGCTGAAAAATGAATCGCACAGTGCCGCTGAAGTCCCTTCGTTCGGCAAGCAGACGCGCCGCGCCGAGAATCATCGACATATGTCCATCGTGTCCGCAGGCGTGCATCTTGCCTTGCGATCGCGAGGCATGCGGGCGGCCCGGTGCGTTCTCCGCGATATTCAACGCATCCATGTCGGCGCGCAGGCCAATCACGCCGCGGCCATTGCCGACTGCGAGGTTGGCGACCAGACCCGTTCCGCCAATGCCCCGGTGCACGTCAAGGCCGAGGGCTTTCAAAGCCCTCGCGACATAGTCCGAAGTGGCAACTTCCTCAAAACCGGTTTCCGGGTTCTGGTGCAGATGCTGGCGCCAACTCTTCAATTGCGATTGCAAGGAGCTTTCCATAATGCGTATCCCTTTTCGATAGCGATTTGGATTGTCTTATCGAACTGCTGCTTTCAGCCATTGAGCCTGACGCGCAAGAACTGAGTCGGCCGTCTCGCCTACATATTGGCTGTAGAGCGACGGAGCCGTCGCTCCCTCCGTGCTGATCACCAGAACTCGTGATTCCCTATTCAAACCGATGGCGCGCGCAAGTTGTGAATGGCGCATCACTACTTCGACGCCGGCATAGCCTGCTGCGCCGGATTCGCCGATTACCAGCGGAATGTCTGCGCCGGTTCCGGCCGCGAGCCTGCCCATTGCCCCGATCGCGTCTTCATCGCTGATCGTCATGAAATCGTCGATGCACGGCTCGAGGATCTTCCACGCAAGTGGTGAAGCTTCGCCGCACGCAAGACCTGCCATGACTGAATCTACGGAGCCAGTCGCTTTCGCCGCCCGGCCTTGGAGCGCGCTTTGATACAGACAATCCGCCTGCTGCGGCTCGACGACGACGAAGCGTGGACGTTTGCGGCCATGAATCTCCCAGAGATAGCTGGCGAGCCCAGCAGCGAGACCGCCGACACCGCCTTGCAGAAATACGTGCGTGAACGCGGATTCGTCTGCATGGCTTCCAGACTGCTCCACGATCTCGGCCGCGATCGCGCCATAACCCTGCATGACGTCGCGAGGAATGGCTTCATATCCTTCATAGGATGTGTCTGAGACCACGTGCCAGCCGTTTTCCTTCGCAAGGCGTGCGGCTTCTTGCACCGACTCGTCGTAGTTGCCCCTGATGCGAATGATTTGCGCGCCATACGCAGCGATGGCCTGTTCGCGCTCGGCGCTCACGTTGGCGTGCAAGACGATCACGCAATTGCAACCGAGCGTTTGTGCCGCAGCGGCCAAGGCCTTGCCATGGTTGCCGTCGGTCGCACTGATCACGGCGAGGTTCGTGAGCATTGCCTTGTAGCGTCCCTGGATCAAGCCCTTCGGATCGAGATCATGCTCGGGCCACAAACGCAGAATCAGGCGTATGAGCGCGATCGGTGCGCCCAGAGCCTTGAAGCTACCGAGTGGTGAGCGGACGGATTCGTCCTTGATGCTCAGACGCGCCACGCCGAGTCGTGCTGCCGCATCGGGCAGATCCCATAGAGGCGTAGCGAACGAACTGAGAAGCTGCCAGTTCTTAAGCCATGCACGGCTCTGTTCAGCGGACTCGACACTCAGCATAGTCTTCAGTTCGTTGGGATAGTCAGTGTGCGACGCGTGCTTGTTAGCGATCAGCATTGCGGTGCGGCTCCAGTGAGTCAGTGTCCGGGGCGGACCGTCGCATTACCCCTGCGGGAAATCGACACGCCAGCCAATGACAAAATAATATTGCTTGACGTGGTTAAATTAATCCCTAAATCTTGGGTCCTCACGCAATAATTTCTCACTTTCGTACCAGGACCCCACACCATGGCTATCACCCTCGATGTATTCGATCGCAAGCTGCTAGCCGAGGTCCAGCAGGACGCGCAACTGCCCCAAAATGAACTTGGCGCGCGGGTCAATCTCTCGACTGCCGCCGTGAACCGCCGTTTGCGCCGCCTGGCCGAAGACGGCGTGATTGACCGGTATGCGGCCATCGTCTCGCCCGAAAAGGTGGGATGTCCTCTTACTATTGTTTCCATGGTGGAAGTCGAGAGTGAGCAAATCGATCTGCTCGATTCCATGAAGCGGACCTTTGAACGGTGTCCGCAGATTCAGCAGTGCTACTACGTCGCGGGCGAGTGGGATTTCGTACTGATCCTGACCGTGCGGGACATGGAGCAATACAACGACCTGACCCGGCAGCTTTTCTTTTCCAATAACAACGTCAAGCGCTTCAAGACGCTCGTGAGCATGAGCCGGGTAAAGGTCGGGCTCGGCGTACCGGTAGAGATCGACGACTGAAGCAGTTCATCCGGCGCGGCAGCCGGCCGCGCGGAACGTGACGTGTCCATTGCGTCGCCGCCGGCACGCGGCTGACGACGCCCACCGCGTTTCCGTGACGGACCTCGAGTTGATCATCGTGACGAAAGTGGCTTATCTGACGACGCTCGCGTCGTGCCAGTCGCCCTGGCCAAACTGCCGGACAGTAATCGCGCCGTTGCGAATGTCGCCGCTTTCGTCGAACTTGATCGGTCCCGTCACACCGTCCAGTGCAAGCTTCTGAAGCTTCGGCAAATAGACTTTCGGGTCGACCGACTCGGCAGCCTGCATCGCACCGGCCATCGCCATCACGGCGTCATACGCATACGGCGCGTAGAGTTGCACTGGAACGCCGAACCGCTGCTGGTAGCGCTTGAAGAAGGCGTCCCCCTGCGGCATTTTCGACGGCGGCACGCCCGCCAGCGTGCAATACGTGCCGCTGTTCATCGCGGCACCCGCGAGCTTGATGAATTGCGGCGTACAGGCCTCATCACCCGCGATGAGTTTGGCCTTCAGACCCAACTTCTGCGCCTGCTGGACGAATGCGGCCGCTTGCGTATCTCCGCCTGTGAAGACGATCCCATCGGGGACGTGGCTCTTGATAGTCGTGAGGACCGCCATCCAGTTAGTGGTCTTGTCGGTGCCGTATTCACGCGCGACAACGGTGCCTCCCGAAGCCTTGACCGCTTTTTCGACTTCGTCGGCGAGTCCCTGTCCGTAGGCTGTTCGATCGTCGACGATCGCAATCTTCGTCGACTTCAGTTCCTTCACAAGATAGGTGCCGATGACCGTTCCTTGTCGCACGTCGTTCGCAACCATGCGAAAGACGTTCTTGTAGCCCTGCGCCGTGAGCTTGGGGTTGGTAGCGGACTCGGTGATCATCGGTATCCCTGCATCCGAATAGATCTTCGATGCGGGAATCGACGTGCCGGAGTTGGCGTGGCCGACCACGCCTGCAACGCGGTCATCGACCAGTTTTTGCGCTACAGTCACGGCGGTTTTCGGGTCGGCGGCGTCGTCCTGCGAATCCAGTACGAACGTGACCGGCTGCCCTCCGATACGGAGTTTCTTCGCGTTGAGATCCTCGATTGCGAGCCGGACGCCATTCTCGTCGTCCTTGCCTATGTGGGACAGCTCGCCAGTTAATGGTGATACCTGGCCGATCTTGACCGTGACGTCTGCCTCTGCCAGAAGCGGCTGCAGCGCGAACACCATCATCAGAAGAGGAGGGAAGAATTTCAGGTTTTTCATGCTCGGGCGCTCACTAGGTTGCGTCGACGGATTGAAGGAAACTCTGGCACTTCCGCGGCCTTTTCTGATCGCGTGATGCTGTAACGATCGTAAAGGTGCGCTGCGATTGCCAAAATCCGCCGATTGCCCTGTGCCGCAATTTCTAATCGTTCCGATGCAGGAAAGTGAGAGATTTTTGACGTCCGTGTCGCCGTGAGCAAGCGAAACAACGGTGAGGTCTGTAAAGCGACAATCGCGTCCTGAACTCTAAGGGTTGGCGAGTATCAACCTTGGCGGTACTCGCGCTTCCCGATGCTTCGCTCGCAGCAACCGGTGCGGCTGCTATGGGTCAAGCAACGGCCGCTTGGACGCATATTGCGGGGGATCGTTGCGGGTCGATCATTCGCGATGCGTTCGTGGCGGCAAGGCCGCGATATCCGCTTTCGGGAAACGACGGCGGCCGACGCGCTGGTTTCCCATCGATCGACACGCGTGGACTGGTGCAGCGCAAGTCGCGTCTGATCCCAGGAACGGCGACGGCGGCGTCTGTCGGCCCAGAGGCCGTTAGTCCGATATGGCTCATACGCAACGGACGGGCCATACTGCAGGCGTTGTGTCTTCCTCCCACCTCCTGATTGGAGAAGTGCGCCATGAAGCTATTTACCATCGCTGTTCTGGCTGTCGCGCTCGCCGGATGCGCCGCGAACCAAGGCATGTCAAACAACGCGCCTGCGTCTGCGTCGCACACAGAAAGCTGTAAGGTCACGTCAGATCAAGAGATTGCGGCGTTGTTTGATCGATGGAATCAGTCGCTGCAAACCGGTGATCCGCACAAGGTGGTCGCCAATTATGCGGAGCGGTCAATTCTTCTTCCAACGATATCCAACAAGCCGCGCCTGACGGTCGCAGACAAAGAAGAATACTTCCATCATTTCCTGCAAGATAGGCCGTCCGGAAAGATTGATTTCCGCTACATTGAACTGGGGTGCAATTCTGCTGTGGACGCTGGGCTTTACACATTTACCTTCGCAAGAACTGGAGCGGTTGTAAAGGCCCGTTACACGTACACCTATCACTGGGATGGCGTGCAATGGCTGATTACGAGTCACCATTCATCGGCTATGCCGGAGAAGCAGTGACAGGGGTTTAAGCCTCGACTGCCGGGTTGCGGCTGCGCGGCGTCAGCAGCGTGGCCAACGTCAATGCTTATGCGCCGTCTGTCATCGTGTCCTTCAACGTGCGGTTGGTTGTCGCGTACGTTGATCGGCAGCTTCGCACCGGTGCAAGAGGGCACGCTATCAGACTGCGCGCGGATGATTGAAGCGAGGGAAGAAATAGGCGGGTCCTTCGTCGCTATTTCATCCGGCATAGTTTCGCGGTGCAAACGGCCCGATTCGCTTGGCCGGTTTTCCGCAATGCTGGCTCAGCATGGCGTCCATGCTTACAACGAAAAGAATCGGCATGGCACGAACGAACGCGGCAGCGCTGGCGACGGCGTTGAGGGCGATCCTTAGGCGACTTGCCCGGCAAAAGCGCGCGCCGACAGCATGAACGCCTGCTGCAGGCACTGTCTGGTTTCGGCAGCGTCACAACGGTCGACGCGCCGTGCTTCCTCGACATTTTCGATCCGCGGGCTCGCGCACGCGAACGGGCAGCTCGCCCCGTTTGGCGCGGCGTTCTCTGTTGCGTTCACTCGGAAGTCCACGTCAAGGGATGCCGGAGGTGGTCGGCGCCTCTGCACAAATGAACCGATACAACGACATCCGGCGCTATCGCGCCACCCACCGCTACTCAGCGTGTGTCCGATTAAGGTCAGGTGTCCGCGGCCCGCTGACGGGATTCCAAGTCTGAACAGTGGCCGCAGTTGATTGGGATCTCCCGGGACTGCGGTCCGTTGTATGTCTGCCGCGACCCTCGAGGGTCATCCCTGGTTGCACAACGCCCTTGTCACATCTATCTTTCTACATCATACGTATGACCTAGAGAGTAAATCGTGGCAACGCTACACAGGCAGGTCCTGAATCAGCTGGGCGAGCAGATCTGTTCAGGTAAATTCATGCCCGGTGACATCCTGCCGGCCGAGCCGATCCTGGCCGAACAGATGCAGGTGAGCCGCATCACCATCCGCGAGACGATGAAGTCGCTCTCGGCCAAGGGCATGCTGCAAGTGCGTCGCCGCTACGGCACGATCGTGCTGCCGCGCGCGCAATGGCAACTGTTCGATCCCGACGTGATCACCTGGCGTGCGCGCGCCGGCGCGATCGAACCGGGGCTCATCGAAGATCTGATGGAGTTGCGGCTGATCATCGAGCCGAACGCAGCCAGGCTCGCCGCGAAACGCGCGACGCCGGAAGATCGCATCGCCGTGCGCCGCGCATTCAAGGCGATGGAGCGTGCGGTGGCCGGCCACGGCGAATATGTCCCCGCCGACCTCGCGTTTCACGGCGCCATCCTTGCCGCCTGTCACAACCAGTTCGTCCAGCAGATGCAGAACGCGCTGTCGGCGATCCTGCGCACGAGCTTCGAACTCAGTTCCGAAATCGCGGGCGGTCCGGCCCGTTCGCTGCCGATGCACGAGGCGCTATGCGTGGCGATCGAGCAGGGCGATCCGGAAGCCGCCGAACAGGCCGTGCTGACGCTGATCAGGCGCGCCGAGCAGGATTTCGAGGACCGCGCCGCGTTGAACAGCACCGCCAACGACCAGCCGGCCTGACGCAGTCCGGTTTCGCCAGCAGCGCATCCAACCCACTTGAATCGCGACGCACAGCGCCGTCGCGATGGGCGCCCTCGCGCCTTTTTCCTGACCACACAGAGGACCCAGCATGACCCATCTATTCGATCTGAGCGGCCGCACGGCGCTTATCACCGGCTCGGCACGCGGTATTGGCTACGCGTTGGCCGAGGGATTGGCGGCGGCGGGCGCCAGCGTCGTGCTCAACGGCACGCGTGCGGATACGGTCGCTGAATCGGTCAGCAAGCTCGCCAGCGTAGGCTACAAGGCGCAGGGCCGTGCCTTCGACGTCACCGACGAAGCGGCCGTCGCCGAGGCTTTCGCGCAGTGGGACAGGGACGGCGTGCCAATCGATATCGTCGTGAATAACGCGGGCATCCAGTTCCGCAAGCCGCTCGTCGATCTTGAACTGAGCGACTGGCAGCGCGTGATCGACACGAACCTGACCAGCGCGTTCATCGTCGCGAAGCAGGCCGCGCGCCGCATGATCGCGCGCGGCACGGGCGGCAAGATCATCAACATCGGCTCGCTCACGAGCGAAGCAGGGCGGGCGACAGTCGGCGCGTACACGGCGGCGAAGGGCGGCATCAAGATGCTGACCCGCGCAATGAGCGCCGAATGGGCGGTCTCGAACATCCAGGCGAACGCGATTGGTCCGGGATACATCCTGACCGACATGAACAAGCCGCTGATCGAGAACGCGGCCTTCGATGCGTGGGTGAAAAGCAGCAACCCTTCGCAACGCTGGGGCACACCGGATGAACTCGTCGGCACGGCGGTGTATCTCGCGTCGCCCGCGTCGAGCTATGTGAACGGTCAGATCATTTACGTGGACGGCGGCTGGCTGGCCGTACTTTGAAGCCGATTTGAATGCAGGGCCGCGCGAGTACAGCAGAACAAAAAAACGACTCGCGCGCAGTCAACCGTTGTATGCGCCGTACCGATCCGGAGACATCATGGAAAGCGTCAAGCCCGTAGCACCCCAAAGATGGTGGTATCTGATGCCCATCATCTTCATCACATACAGTCTCGCCTATCTCGACCGCGCGAACTACGGCTTTGCCGCGGCGGCCGGAATCGACAAGGACCTCGGTATCACACACGGCACGTCGTCGCTGATCGGCTCGCTGTTCTTTCTCGGCTACTGCCTGTTTCAGGTGCCCGGGGCAATCTACGCGCAGCGCAATAGCGTCAAAAAACTGATCTTCTTCAGTCTGATTCTGTGGGGTGTGTGTGCCGCGGCCACGGGCATGGTCAGCAACATTCCGATGCTGATGGCGCTGCGATTCATCCTCGGTGTGGTGGAGGCCGCCGTGATGCCGTCGATGCTGATGTACATCAGCCGGTGGTTCACGCGCAGCGAGCGTTCGCGCGCCAACACGTTCCTGATTCTGGGTAACCCGGTGACGGTGCTGTGGATGTCGGTGGTGTCGGGCTATCTGGTGCGCAGTTTCGGCTGGCGCGAGATGTTCGTCTTCGAAGGCGCCCCGGCGCTTGTCTGGGCAGTGGTGTGGTGGTTCACGGTGAAAGATCGTCCGGCCGACGCCCCGTGGATGAGCGACGCGGAAAAGGTCGAACTCGACGCACGTCTGAAGGCGGAGCAGGCTCATATTGCCCCTGTGCGCGACTACAAGTCGGCGTTCCGCTCGTCGATCGTGATGAAGTTCTGCGCGATTCACGCGCTGTGGAGCATCGGTGTGTACGGCTTCATCATGTGGCTGCCGTCGATTCTCAAGGCCGCGTCGACGATCGATATTGTCTCGGTCGGCTGGCTCGCGGCGGTGCCGTATCTCGCGGCAATCATTTTGATGCTGCTTGCGTCGTGGCTATCGGACAAGACGCGCAACCGCAAGCTGTTCGTGTGGCCATTGCTGCTGGTCGGGACCATCGCGTTCGTCGCCTCCTACCTGATCGGCGGCTCCCATTTCTGGATCTCGTTCGTGCTGCTGGTCGTGGCAGGCGCAAGCATGTACGCGCCGTATGGCCCGTTCTTCGCGTTGGTGCCCGAGCTGATTCCGAGCAACGTGCTGGGCGGCGCGATCGGCCTGATCAATGCATGCGGTGCGTTGGGTGCGTTCGCGGGTTCGTGGGTGGTGGGATATCTGAACGGCGCGACCGGCAGCCCGGCGGCTTCGTACATTTTTATGGCGGGCGGCTTGCTGCTCTCCGTGATCCTGATGATAACCGTGCCCGCGCATTCCGATCAGCGCGCAAAGCGTGAAGCGCCGCTGTCGCTGCATCGCACGTGACGCTCCACTTGAGCAGCTTTGTTTTCCTTGATTCGTTTTTGGCAGGCTGAAAATGGCAACTCTGATTACCGATGTAAAAGTCATCCTGACCGCGCCGGAAGGCATCAACCTGATCGTCGTGAAGGTGGAGACGAACCAGCCTGGTCTGGTCGGTCTCGGATGTGCGACGTTCGCCTACCGGCACGTCGCCGTGAAGTGCCTCATCGAGGAGTATCTGCGGCCGCTGCTAATCGGTCGCGATGCCGAGGCAATCGAGGAGCTATGGCAACTGATGCATCAGAATGCGTACTGGCGTAACGGGCCGATCGAGAACAACGCGATCTCCGGCGTCGACATGGCGCTGTGGGATATCAAGGGCAAGCTGGCGAAGATGCCGTTGTATCAGTTGTTCGGCGGCAAGTGCCGTGAAGGTGTGCCGATTTACCGGCATGCGGATGGCCGCGATCTCAACGAGCTTTGCGAGAACATCCAGAAGTATCGCGAGGAGGGCATCACGCATATTCGTTGTCAGAGCGGAGGGTATGGCGGGGGCGGCTATGGCAAGGCGCCTTCGAATGCGCCGTCAGGTTCGGCGGACGGCGTGTATCTCGACAGCAGGAAGTACATGCGCGAGACGCTCAAACTGTTCGACGGCATTCGCAGCAAGATCGGCTTTGACGTCGCGTTGTGTCACGACGTACATGAACGTCTGAAACCGGTCGAAGCGATCCGTTTCGCGTGCGAGTTGGAGCAGTACGATCTGTTCTTCCTCGAAGACGCAATCCCGCTGGAGGAGGGCGAATGGATGCGGCAGCTGCGTGCGAAGACGACCACGCCGTTGGCTCAGGGCGAGCTGTTCAACAATCCGTATGAATGGCGTTTTCTGATCACCGAACGGCTGGTCGATTACATTCGCGTGCATCTGAGCCAGATCGGCGGCATCACGGCGGGGCGAAAGCTGCAGATATTCGCCGAGCAGTTCGGCGTAAGGACGGCGTGGCACGGGCCGGGCGACATGTCGCCGATGGCGCACGCGGCAAACATCCACATCGATCTGGCCTCACGCAATTTCGGTGTGCAGGAATGGTCCGGCACCGAGCCGCCCAATTTCGTGATTCAGGATCTCAAAGGCCCGAGGGCCGCATTGCTCGACGTATTCCCGGGACTTCCTGAGTTCCGGGACGGCTACGTCTACGCCAATGACAAGCCGGGGCTCGGCGTGGATATCGACGAAGCCGAAGCGGCGAAATATCCGTGCGAGAACAGCGTCACGACCTGGACCCAGACGAGATTGAAAGACGGGACGCTGCAAGCGCCGTGATCGCTCAAGCGCCGTGTAATCTGGGCGGTCCGACCCCTCGTGGTTCAGCATCCTGGGCTGCCGGCGGGTAATCGTCGATCACATTGATTCTGTCTCAACCCAGATTTCAGACGGGGTGGGAATTGACGACTTATTTATACGCGGAAGGAAATGGAGTCCTGAATTTCAACCGGTCCGCATTAAATTCGTCAATCGACACTCTTGTCTTCGATTGCGGCCGAGAGGACGTTGATCTTAGGGGAAGTTCAGTTTTTATTGAGCAGTCGGTGTCGCTCGCGCGGTCGTGCGGCGCGGATCTGTTCGGAGTAGTCAGACCAAAATTGCTGCGCCTGCCGTTTTACCGACGTTAGTGCCTGATCAGTGGGTACTGATAGAAGCAAGTTCGTCAATCATCGTTCTTTTGCGAGCGATCGGGTTGCATCCAGGTCGGCGACCGGTGGGATCTCGCAGGGTTCGTGTCTTAGGTTGATCGGCAATTCAGCACGAGAATGCGCAGCGTCGGCTTTTCTTCCTTGATCTGCTGTTCAGCGTATTGCTCCCCTGACGGCCGTGGAGGTCGCGCCTGGACCATACGCGCGCGGTGGGGACACTCCATCGAGTTGGATCAACGGCGCGCGACGGGGCCAGTCAGCGCAGCGCATATGATCCGCGCGGCCGGCAAGAAACGAGACTAGCTCAACACGACCCGCCACGCGAGCACGGCCGTGATCAGTACGACCGCCCACGACGGGACGCGCCAAAAGCCGGGCAGCGCCAGCGCCACGACGAGCAGCGCGAAGTCGCGCCCGGTATGCGCCGCGCTGGTCCACACGGGCGATGCAGCGCGTTTGACACATGTCAACCGGCGCCTCGCGGGCGAGCCTAAAGTGATTGATACAGCGGGCTTGATGCGTTCAGCAAACGCCATGCATCCGGGCACACTGGGTACGCCGGTCACGGCCTGCAGCTTCTGCGTAAAGCAGGGCGGGACAAGGCATGCAATGCGAGTTTGTATCGGTAATGTCATTGACTAAGTCAGGAGCGGGACCATGAGTAACTTGACCCGATTTGATCCGTTTCCACTCGAGCCCATGTCGGAGCTCTTCCAGGGATTGTTCCGGCCGCTACGCAGCGCTGGCGGCGAAGCGCAGCTTGCCGACATCAAGGTCGACGTGACCGAGAGCGATAGCGGCTACACCGTGAAGGCCGAACTGCCGGGCGTCGAGAAGAACAATATCGACGTGAAGATCGACGGCAACCTCGTTTCGATCAGCGCAAAAGTCGAACGGAATCAGGAAATGAAAGAAGGCGAGCGGGTGATTCGTCGCGAGCGTTATACGGGTGCTGTGAGCCGCGCATTTTCCCTGGCGAGCGAAATTGATGAGAGCGCCGCGGCGGCGGAGTATAAGGACGGGGTGCTCTCGTTGACCTTACCGAAGAAGGCGGCATCCGAACGCAAGCGCCTTGAGATCAACTGAGCTGATGCCGCGCGCCGCATGACGCCGGCTGGCTTGATGGAAATGGGGAGCACGCAATGAAGTCGGACATGGAATTGAAACGGCAGGTCGAAGACGAGCTGGAGTGGGATCCGGCGGTCAACGTCACGGACATCGGTGTCGAAGTGCATGAGCGCGTCGTGACGCTATCGGGCCATCCGGCGAACTACGCCGAAAAGCTCGCGGCGGAAAAAGCCGCGCAGCGTGTGGCCGGGGTGAAGGCCGTCGTTGTGGAAATGGACGTTCGTCTGCTGGATGAGGACGTGCGGACCGACGAAGAAATCGCCAAGGCCGTTCGCGCGATCGTGCACTGGACGGTCGGGTTGAGCGAGGAGGCGGTCAAGGTGCAGGTGGAGAAGGGTTGGGTGACGTTGCGCGGCGAGGTTGACTCGGCTTATCAGAGCCATGTCGCGACGCGCACGATTTCACACATGCGAGGCGTCATAGGCGTGTCGAACCTGATCACCATAGTCGGCGACGCGGCCGCTCACGAGATAGGCGAACAGATCAGCAAGGCGCTACAACGTCACGCCGAACGCGAGGCGAAGCGCATCGGCGTCAAGGTGCATGAGGGAACCGTTACGCTGACGGGCACCGTCGACTCGATGGCGGAGCGCTCGGCCGTGCGCGGTGTGGCCTGGTCGGCGCCGGGTGTGCATGCGGTCATCGACAATCTGGCGGTGTGGTAGACAAGCCTGCTCGCGACGGCAGCGCGGACACCGCGAATGCGGCGTCCGCCGCGCGCGGCTCATTGACGAAGCATCAATAGGAGCGATCCATGACGATTTCGGGCAACGTGCGCGACCACGACTGGTCGGTCATCGCAACCACACATCCCACAGCCGGCGGTTTCGATTGCTCGATCCAGCTGAGCCATCAGACGCCAGAGGGAATCTTCAAGCACGAGTTCACGCACAGCAGTATTTTTCCCACTGAGCGCGAAGCGGTACTGGCGGGTTTGCGTGAAGGTATGGACTGGGTGCGGCTCAAGATGGCGAATACGCTGTCGGTTCAGCCGCGCGAGTGTCGTTGAGCGACGTCGCTCTAGCGACGTCGCTCTATTGCGTCGTGGGTCCGTCCGGACCTTTCACGGTCCGCCCCCGAAAGGATCCGTCTACACGTTATTGGTGGAAGGAACGCGAGCCGCTGAGGCGTTCGCGTCCATTGTTTCGTTTGTCGATTGCGTCACTCAATCGAGCTTCAGCACGATGCGGCCATCGACACGACCACTCTTCAATTCGGCGAAAACATGATTGATATTGTCCAGGCGATCGAGATGGATCCGCGCGCGAACGCGGCCTTGCGCGGCGAATTCGAGTGATTCCTGCAAGTCCTTGCGGGTGCCGACAATGGAACCTCGCACGGTAATGCCGTTGAGCACGGTCGAGAAGATCGGTAGCGGGAAGTCGCCCGGCGGCAGCCCATTGAGCGCGATGGTTCCGCCCCGGCGCACCATGCCGAGTGCCTGAGCGAAAGCGCTGCGCGATACAGCCGTGACGAGTACGCCGTGCGTTCCACCGATTTCCTTCTGGATCGCCGCCGCAGCGTCGCATTGCGAAGCGTCGAACGTGAGCGTTGCGCCGAGTTCGCGGGCGAGAGCAAGCTTCTCGGCGGATATGTCGACCGCTACCACGCGCAGGCCCATTGCAATCGCGTATTGAACCGCGACGTGACCCAGGCCGCCGATTCCGGAGATCGTGATCCATTGACCAGGACGTGTGTCCGTCATGCGAATGCCTTTGTACACGGTCACCCCTGCGCAGAGGATCGGTGCGATATCTTCAAACGCAACGGACGAAGGCAGGTAGCCGACGTAGTCAGGATCGGCCAGAACGTACTCGGCGTAGGCGCCGTTGACCGAGTAGCCGGTATTCTGCTGCTCATGGCACAGCGTTTCCCATCCTCCGAGGCAATGCTCGCAATGACCGCAGGCGGTATACAGCCACGGCACGCCGACGCGATCGCCTTCCTTGACATGCGTGACGTCTTCGCCCACGGCGGCCACATAGCCGACACCTTCGTGGCCGGGAATGAAGGGCAGTGTGGGCCTGACCGGCCAGTCGCCGTCAGCCGCGTGCAGGTCCGTGTGACACACGCCGGACGCCTTGATATTGACGAGAATCTGTCCGTGCCCGGGCGTCGGAACGGGGACCTCTTCGATACGCAGCGGAGCGCCGAATTCGTGAACGACGGCAGCTTTCATAAGTTGGACCATGATCTTTCTCCGGACGGTGATTGCGTGGGGATCAGTATCTTCTTCACGGATACGGGGTAATTGACTTAGGTCATCCCGCACCGACACTTTCTCCAGATCAGGCCGCACTGGTCGTTATGGCTTTGCCAGACCTCAGGTGAGCCATTGCTCGCGAGATGTATGCAGCCAGTGCAGTAACGGGGGCGCGGCAAGAGAAGAATCGCGCGGCGGCGCGGCAACAGCAGCGCGTAGTCGACAAGGATGCCGAACGCGTCAGGCGAGACACCGATGGCTGGTGCACGCATTGTCGCGTCGGCAAGCCCCGCGGACTATTCGACAGCAGACGGCCGATGCCGGTTTGATTGGAGTCAAGCGGGATAGCGTGGTCAGGGCGGATCAATCGACAGGTGCGGGCAACGGCCTTCGAGATGATCCATGTCAAATGAGTGCCTGCCTTGTGGGCCTAATCTCAAATCTGACGAGGACTTGCCGACGCTCGGATATTGACGGCCGAGAGAGGCGAGTCTCACGAATTGAAGGACCCTAACTGTTCAGGAGGCTTACCATGCGCGCATCCGATGTCATGACCAGCAATGTCATATCAGTCACCCCTGATATGACCGTCCGGGAGGCCGCCAGAATCTTTGTCGACAACGGCATTAGCGGCGCGCCGGTCCTGGACCCGGACGGCCATATCGCCGGCATGATCAGCGAAGGCGATCTGCTTCGCCGCAGTGAAATCGGCACTGACGAGCGCCCGCGTACCTCGTGGCTCGATCTCTGGTCCGCAAGCCACGAAGCGCGGGACTACATCAAGACGCATGCGGTGAAAGTGTGCGACGTGATGACCACCGACGTGGTGACCGTTGAGCCCGACACGCCGCTCGGCGAAGTGGCCAGCATGCTCGAAACGCGGCGCATCAAACGCGTGCCTGTGACGAAGGCGGGGCGGCTGTTGGGCATCGTGAGCCGAGCCAACCTCGTGCAGGCGCTCGCAAGCGTGCCGGACGAGCCGTCAACGGATGTGACGCTCTCTGACGCCGAGATCCGGGCGATGTTGATGGGTGAACTGGCGGGTCGCAAGTGGAGCTTCGCCGGGCGCAATCTCGTCGTCACCAACGGCGTCGTGCATCTGTGGGGCGTGTTCCATTCGATGGAAGCAGTCGAAGCAGTTCGTGTGGCGGCGCAAAACATCCCCGGCGTGAAGCGCGTGGAAGATCACACCGAGCCGTATCAAATGATGCCGGGCATCTAGCGGGCAGCGGCTTGCAGGGTGCTGGCAATTTTGCATTGAGCATGGAGGCATGACGGCTCAGATCATTCCCGAGCAATGGCTTGACATGGAAAGCAATGGCTTCGACCGGCTGTTCGACATCACCAGCCGGTGCTGCGACGCTTCTGAACGGCTGACCGCGTTGAATCTGCAGGCATTCCGGTTTGGACTCGCTGAAACCCAGGAGGCCCGTGCGCGCACGTGTGTAGCGAACAATCTGCCGGAAATGCTTTGCCTGCCGACCTTGCTCGCGCCTGTGGGATTCGCCCAGGCGCTGTCGTGCAGGCGGCAGTGTTTCGAGATCATGTCCGCTCTTCAGCGGGATGCCGCTCCTCAGCAGCCCGTTGGCGCCGCCAGGCAGTGGCATCTCGCGGACAATCTGCCCGGCGGCCTCGCCACCCAGTCGCTCATGCCTTGCGACGTGCGGACCGAGCCGGCGATGTCTTCGGCGTCTGCGGTGCCCGCAGCGGCAACCGGTCGGAATCATTCGCGCCGATGACCCAGTGACCTGTGGCGATAGACGTTATCAAAACGTCGAGCAGGTTTCCTGCAACGCCAACGAGGGAGCGCTTCATGTATCAGAAAATCGTCGTGGCTCTGGATGGCAGCGAGTCATCCAGATGGGCGCTTTATGAGGCGCTCGAATTCGCTCAGCTCACGCAGGCGCGGCTTCACGCGGTTTATATCGTCCATCCGTGGTGCCTGTCCCGATATGCGGGTTATTTCGACCCCGAGCAGCTTCGTAAAGTGCTCCGCGAAGACGGCCGAGTCGCTCTCGATGAAGCGCGCCGGGCGATGACCGAACGTGGCGTACCCGGCGACACCGAGATCGACGAGACAGAGGATGCAGCGGACGATATCGCTCACTGCCTTGCCCGTTGCGCGCAACGCCAGGGAGCCGGCCTCGTGGTGATGGGCACGCAAGGCCGGCATGGGATAGGGCGATGTTTACTGGGCAGCGTTGCGGAAGCGTTCTTGCGACGCGCGGACGTTCCGGTGCTTCTGGTCAGGTCTCCGCAGGATCAGGATGAGATGCCGTCGGGGCTGTAAGCCGCCGTCACCGCGCGGCCACCGCACCGGGCGTTCGGCGGCGCCGAACCCTGCTGTCTGCGCGAGGATCGGCAGTCCGTCTTTGTTGAGGGACACTGCATCCGCGAGCATCATGGGTTGATCCAGCCACGAATCACAGTGGGCGGCAATGCCGTCGGCGCGAACGCCCGCCAAGTGGCGCGATGTGCGAGCGCGGAAATGCCATTGAGACTGGCCTAGCCGTGAGTACCCGACCCGGACCATACCGCCCGCGATGGCCGCCACTTGACGTACGTCAATTCGTGGAAAAACGCTGCGAAGAGAATGAGCCATTGCCGTCTGCGGCGCTGTATGTAATGCCCACATGGAGACAGGATCATGAGCACAACGAGCACCGGCGGAAACGCTCCATGCGCAATCAAACGGATACTCATCGCTGTCGACGCTTCGCCGGAGGCGGTGCGTGCGGCGGTCTACGTGCGCCACATGACACTGCCGGGCGCTGAGATCCGCATTGTGAGTGTCGCCGAAAATCCCCGTGCCATCTTGCCGCTGGGGTCGATGACGGATGCCGAACTGCAGCTCGCGCGTGCCGAATTGGCCCGCGATGCCGCCGAAGCCGTGGCGAAAGCAAAAAAATATTCACGGATGTCGCAATCGACGTGGAGACGGGCGTCATAGAAATTTCAAAGCAAGGCGGCTACACCGCTAATGCATTGATCGATGCCGCGGCTGACTGGAAGGCGGACCTACTCGTCGTGGGTGCGCGCCAGCATCATGGCATGTTGCGCTGGGTCGAAGGCACCGTATCGGAATTCGTCACCACTCAGGCGCGGTGTTCGATTCTCATCGTGCCCGCCAGCTACGAAGCGGAGATCGAGACGTCGCCGCGGCGAATACTGTTCGCGCTGGACGGCAGCGCCGCCTCGCTGGACGCATTGCATTTCGGGCTACAGATGGCGACGCCCGAGTCCCGCCTTCGTGCGATCTATGTGGTTGACCGTGCCGTCCGGCTGACCGATCTCGTGCCGATCCATGTCCTCGAGGAGGCGTTCCTCGAGGAAGGCAGGGTGAGTCTTGCGGCGGCGGCGAGGTCCTTTGCCGAATTGTCCAATGACGCCGAGGTGGCGCTCGTCAAGACGGCGCCGGTGCGCGATGACGTGCCGCATGCGATCGTCCGCGATGCGGAACAATGGCATGCGGACCTGATAGTCGTCGGCACCCACGGACGACGCGGCGTCGCACGCTGGTTCCTTGGCAGCGTGGCCGCCCGCACCGCGCGCGTTGCTCGCACGCCGTTGTTGTTGGTGCGGCCAGGGCCTGAGGCTTGAAGCGGGCGACAGGCATTTTAGTCGGCACGTCGCGTGTTTCCGATTGCGGCTGGTAGCGACCGAAGCGCGGGCTTGAGTCCCAGCTCCACAATCGCCTGGATCACCTTTAAACGGTCGAGCTCGTGCATGCTGATCGTGATGAATCCACGTCCGTTCATGGTCTGGCTCCGGGCTGGCGGTGATGCCGCAGCATGCACCACAGCAGCCAGCCCGGAGCAGGAAACCGGACACTTCTAAAAAGCCCTGACAATCTAAATGTTGATAAATTATATTATGTCAATTTATATTGAAACCTCCCCCTAGGTTGTGTTCGTAACCCATCACCGCAACCAAGCATCGCCGGTCGCACCTGGCGAAAACAAACTCTGCGACTCCGATACAACGAGAGCCGCAGCGTAACCTGGCAGTCTATCTTTCGCCTGGTGGGCAAAGTCCCGTCAGGGCGGCAACCCTGACGGAACCGCGGCGCCTACTCAGGCGAGAGGTCGAACCGGTCGAGGTTCATCACCTTGACCCACGCTGCGACGAAGTCGCGGACGAATTTTTCCTGTCCGTCCTCGCTTGCGTAGACTTCAGACACCGCCCGCAACTGCGCATGCGAACCGAACACCAGATCGACGCGGCTGCCGGTCCACTTCACCTCGCCCGTCTTGCGGTCGCGCCCCTCGAACAGGTCCTGGGCCGACGAGACCGATTTCCATTCCGTACCCATGTCGAGCAGGTTGCGGAAGAAGTCGTTGGTCAGCGTTTCTGGCCGGCTCGTGAAAACGCCCTGCGAGTCCTGCCCGGCCTGGACCTTCAGGGCGCGCAAGCCGCCGATGAGCACCGTCATTTCCGGCGCGGTCAACGTCAGCAATTGCGCCTTGTCGATCAGCAATGCCTCAGCTGGGACACCGAACTTGCCGTTCAGATAGTTGCGGAAACCATCGGCGACCGGTTCGAGCGCTCCGACGGATTCAACGTCGGTCTGTTCCTGCGAGGCGTCCATGCGTCCCGGCGCAAACGGCACCGTTACCTGATGGCCGGCGCTCTTTGCCGCCTGTTCGATGCCGGCGCCGCCTGCCAGCACGATCAGGTCGGCGAGCGACACCTTCTTGCCACCGGACTGTGCGCCGTTGAACTCGCCCTGGATGCCTTCGAGCACCTTCAGTACCTTCGCCAGTTGCTCGGGCTGGTTGACGGCCCAGTCTTTCTGCGGGGCGAGGCGAATGCGCGCACCGTTGGCGCCGCCGCGCTTGTCCGAGCCGCGGAACGTGGACGCCGACGCCCAGGCCGTCGACACCAGCTGCGAGACGGGCAGCCCCGACGCCAGAATCTTCTGCTTGAGCGACGCAATGTCCTGCTCGTCGACCAGCGGGTGGTCGACCGCCGGAATCGGGTCCTGCCAGATCAGTTCTTCAGCGGGCACTTCCGGCCCAAGGTAGCGAGCGCGCGGTCCCATGTCGCGGTGCGTCAGCTTGAACCATGCACGGGCGAAGGCATCGGCGAGCTGGTCGGGATTCTCCAGAAAGCGCCGCGAAATCTTCTCGTAGACGGGGTCCAAACGCAGCGAGAGATCGGTGGTCAGCATCGTCGGTCGCTGCTTCTTCGAGGGATCGTGAGCGTGCGGGATCGTCTCGTCAGCGCCCTTCGCGACCCATTGATTGGCGCCGGCCGGACTTTTGGTCAGTTCCCATTCGTACTTGAACAGGTTCTCGAAGAAGCCGTTGTCCCATTTCGTCGGCGCGGTGGTCCAGGTGACTTCCAGACCACTGGTAATGGTGTCGGCACCCTTGCCGGTGCCGAAGCTGTTCTTCCAGCCCAGCCCCTGATTCTCGAGATCGGCGCTCTCGGGTTCGGGACCGACGTTATCGGCCGGACCGGCGCCGTGCGTCTTGCCGAAGGTGTGGCCGCCGGCGATCAGCGCGACAGTTTCCTCGTCGTTCATCGCCATACGAGCGAAGGTTTCGCGGATGTCGTGTGCCGCGGCAATCGGGTCCGGATTGCCGTCCGGGCCTTCCGGGTTGACATAGATCAGGCCCATCTGCACGGCGCCCAGCGGGTTTTCCAGGTTGCGACCCTTGTCGTCGCGGCTCACCTCTTCACCGTGCTTTTCTTCGTCGGCGACGATCACGCCGCCGTCGTCGTCAACGCCTGCGGCTCCCTTCCCATAACGGACGTCGCCGCCCAGCCAGGTCTTTTCGTTGCCCCAGTAGACGTCCAGGTCCGGCTCCCATGTGTCGGGGCGGCCGCCGCCGAAGCCGAACGTCTTGAAGCCCATGGTTTCGAGCGCGACGTTGCCGCTGAGGATCAGCAGATCGGCCCAGGAAATCTTCTGGCCGTACTTTTGCTTGATCGGCCAGAGCAGACGGCGCGCCTTGTCGAGGCTGACGTTGTCCGGCCAGCTGTTGACCGGCGCGAAACGCTGCTGGCCGCGCCCGGCGCCGCCGCGGCCGTCGCCGATGCGGTACGTGCCGGCACTGTGCCAGGCCATGCGGATGAAAAGCGGACCGTAGTGGCCGAAGTCCGCCGGCCACCAATCCTGGGAATCGGTCATCAGCGCGGCGAGATCCTTCTTCACCGCAGCCAGATCGAGGCTCCTGAAAGCCTCGGCGTAGTTGAAGCTGTCGTCCAGCGGGTCCGACCTGCTGGAGTGCTGGCTTAACAGGTCCAGCCGCAGTTGCTTTGGCCACCAGTCACGGTTCGTCGTGCCGCCGCCGGCGGCGGCATGTTTGAACGGGCACTTTGCTTCAGTTGACATGCGCTATCTCCTTGAGGGACGTATCCACTACCTTTTCTTCTACGGCACCTGCTTTTGTGGCGCATCGCCGATCCCGCATCGGCGGGGTCGCCGGGAAATCATAGGGTGGGCCCTTTTTGGTGTACTACCGCTGTCACCCGACGTGCATGGTGTTGGTTCAATGACAGATGACGTGGCGCGCATTGGACTGGGATGGTCTGCGTCGGTAGGCCTACAGCAAATAAAATATATGCGAGTGTGAGCACTAATAGCATGAGATTTTTGCAATGCTATTGATAGGTCACGGCTATAGCCCGACAGGCGCCTTTTTTTTAGAGTCATGCGCTTGCTGTCACCTCTTAACGGTGCGGTGACCGGGTGATTCCCGATGCTGTTGCCGCGTCGCCTTCCCGCGTCGCGGCATCGATCCAGCTATTTCAGAGAGCACTTGGGTGGCGGCTTTCGAAGGGAACGACGTTCTTATCTGGATTCCATGATGTGGCAACGCAACTGCACGACCGGTATTGCCTGTTTCCAGTGAAGCCATGGCCGACCACACCGCCCCCTCGTCCTGGTTCAATTGGCATGTACGTCTCACTACCAATAGCCAATTTATCGCCCGATGGCGCCAACCAGCGGGTGTGTTCGTGGTGATTCTCCATTTAAAGCTGCCCCGATCAACGATAGGCCATCGATGTGCCTATGCTAACTGAGTAATTAGATGCTCGCGATAGCAAACACATATCGGCGTTTCGACCCATTCCACGATAGCCGCCTCACGAGTTGCTGCTCCTGACCCATGCTGACTTCCACGCGCGCAATCGCTGATTGCGACGCCAACCAATTTGTACTTCAACTCGCTGTCATCCCAAGACGACGGAGTAGTTCCGCACCGGCTGGCGTCAGCCGAAGTCTTTCATCGTCAAAAGCCGTAGATACGATTTCGACGAGGCGGGCTTCCTGAAGGGCGATCGCATCGGGATCACCAGGCGCGACCTGGCTGGGCGCATCGAGCAGTAGAAACAGAATGGCAATCTCATGGTGACTTAGCGGCGATCTCATCATCGATCTCGGGTACCTGGCAGGGAATGCCGAAGGAAAAGACTGCACTTAGATAGCCGTCCTGGACCAGATTCTCGGCACCCCTGACGCCCCGGCTGCGCCGACGCGCGAAGTCGGATGCTGCCGCGAGATACGGGGGAGCCGCTGGTTTCCCCTGGCCGGCGGACTTGCTCTCGAGCATCGCGAAGCGCTCCAGTCTTCAGGCTTGCGCCGGATCGGCGTAAATGATTCACGCACCGCAATCAAACAAGCGGACCGCCTGTTTGATCGCCGGCATGCTCTCTTGGCCTTAACCGACGTCGCTGGCGATTTATTCCCGCTTCGAACTGAAAAAATGGATGCGAATAACGCGCCGCCCGTGGCGACGGCCTGGTCACCGCCCTCACCTGCACGGCACGGGCACGACGCGGGTTTGCTGGCCACCGAACCACGTCGTACGGCGTTTGCTGATGACCTGCACCGCAGCACGGGCACGCGTCCACTCACCCTTGTAACCTTCGACGGCGTCGCAAAGAACCTTTGATGCGTTTGCGAGAAAACGAACAGGTATCCCTTCGATTGTTGCGCGTCATCGCACGGCCGAATCAAGTGACCTGCGGGGCACCCGCCAGCGTAACTCCGGTAGGCACCTCCAGTCCGTGCGACGCCCTCCTACACGGCAAGCCTATGACCTGCCAATGCCGGCCGTGCTATCGCCGGCGGAAACACGCACCAGCAGCCGTCATCGTGGCGAAAGAAGAAAATTGCGTGCGAACCGCTCGGAGCCAAGGCCTCGACGCGCACGTAGCGTCTCCTCTCGCAACCGGTGCGGCCGAATTGAATTACGCGGAGCCGCGTCGCCGGAGTCGGCGCAAGCCATTTTTCTACCAGGAACCGCAGGGACTTCTCGGCGATGTTCATGTTCGCCTCCTTCCATTTCCGCCGCAACTCACGTCGATCGGCGGTTGGTAGCGAAACGCTGCGACCTGTCGATCATGCTGCGTACACTGAGCTAAACCACGCCGGCGAGCGCTTTATTCCCGAGGCTCGATAGCGGGCCCAAAAGCTTATCGCGCCCGATGCGTGGCGTCGCCCTCAGGGCCTGATGGGCACGTGATCGTCATGGAAGAGACAGGCTTCCTGATTGAGGGGAGCAAGGCGCCGAGCGCGCGCTGAAAACGCGCGGGCGCAAGGCGTATGTGTATGGGCTGCTGCAACGACATCCGTATTCGCGCCACGGATGTCGCAGTGAATCGCCGCCGCACCGGCGTTGACGGGTTCGGTCCCACCAAACCGGTCGTGTCGCGGACCGTGATATGTCCGGCTATGCCTTCAGCGAACCCGAATCGCGCAAAGATGCGAATGCCGCAGCGTGTTTGAGCTTGCGATGTTGCCGCTCATCGTCAAGGCTGGTGAATACCGGTGGCTCGGGCAAGCGTCCGCCGATTGATTCGGGAATCTGCCATTTGCAGATGTCCGCGTGGCCATGACGTGCTCCTTCGTGATGGTCAGAGCCTTGATTTTCATGCGTGCCGAAACCACGGTCCATCGACGATTTGTCACAGGGTTGCTTCTTGCGCTCACAACGCGCGGCCCTGCTCCTGAGGCATGCCGGAATTGGCCAAAGGTTTCTCAGGTAATTGCGTCATTGCTGGGCGGCCCTCGTCATCGGATCGCCCATCCTCGTCCTGCATCGCACTTCCCTGATCTCCGCTGCTGCCGTTTCTGCCCGCTGCACGCATATGCGAGACCGTTAACTCAAATGTGAACGGAGCAATCAGTCGACGTTAACCCTGACGGCTTTTTGGCAACCAATACTTTTCCCAAGCATGCGAATTCACGTGCCGACGCCAGCATGCTGGCGGTGCACCGTCGCGTCGCCGAAAGCAACGCAATGATGTGTTGATGATCCACCGGGAACGCCAGTGTCCGATGCCATTCCAGGCGTCGCGCCGGCGATGAGGAGCGATTGATGAAAAGCCCGCGTATTGCCATTCTTGGCTTCGCGATCGAGTCGAACCGGTTTGCGCCGGTCTCCACGCGTGCCGATTTCGTATCGCGCGCGTACTTGCCAGCAGCCTCGTTGCTGGACGACGCCCGAAAAGAAGCGCCGGTGATGACGCCGGAAATTCCCGCGTTCGTTCGAACGATGGATGCGACCTCTCCGTGGACGCCTGTCCCGATCCTCTTTGCCAACGCGGAGTCGGGCGGCCCTGTCGAACACGCATTTTTCGCCGACACGCTGCGCGAATTCGAACATCGGTTACGTGAGGCGTTACCGCTCGACGCCGTTTATATCTGTGAGCATGGCGCCGCCATCACGACAGAGGAAGACGATCCCGACGGCGCGGTTTTCACGCTCGTACGCAGTATCGTCGGACCCACGGTCCCGATTGTGGCCACGATCGACCTGCACGCGAATGTGTCCGACCGGATGGTGGACGCCGTTGACGCACTGATCTCGTACCGTCGCAATCCTCATACCGATATGGCCGAGCGTGGCGCCGAGGCCGCCCGCATCCTCACAGAATTGACAAACGGCATGCGCACCGCTGTCGCGCACGTACGCATGCCCGTCTGCGCGCCTCCGACCCAGTTGCTGACCGCCCCAGGAACCGGACCCTATGCGGAGATGATCCGGCGCGCGGAAGCGCTGGACGACCCGCGCATCGTGAACGTCTCGATCGTCGGCGGCTTTGCGTTTGCGGACACGCCGAAGAACGGCTTGACGGTGCTCGTTACGACGCGCGGCGACGCGCCGCTCGCACACCAGGTGGCGAATGATCTTGTGTCGTATGCATGGCAGGAGCGTGCCGCATTCACTCCGGTTCTGACACCCGTCGACGAAGCGGTCCGCCTCGCCAAAGCGACGAGCGACGACCCTTCGCTGGCGCCCCTGCTGCTGGCCGACGTGGCTGACAACCCGGGGGGCGGCGGGCGCGGCAACACGCCGTTCGTGCTCAAGGCGCTCCTCCAGTACGAGGTGCAGGATGCGATCCTCGGCGTCATCACCGATCCGGACCTCGTGGTGGACGCGTATGCGGCAGGCACCGGGCAAACGCTCGTTGCGCGTTTCAATCGTACCGAGACCACCGTGCATTCGGAGCCGTTCGATGCGCCTGCCCGCGTGCTGAAACTGCACGACGGCAAAGGTGTCGGCCGACGCGGACAACTGGCGGGCTGCAGCTTCGACCTTGGACCGTGCGCGGCGCTGCAGATCGGCGGCGTGACGGTCATCGTCATCAGCAAGCGGCATCAGTGCCACGAGCCGATGTTCTTCGAGATGTTCGGCATCGACATTGCGCGTGCGCGCGTCGTCGTCCTGAAGTCGCGCGGACATTTCAGGGCGGCATTCGACGAATTCTTCTCCGACGCACAGATCGTGAGCGTCGATGCACCGGGCCTGACTTCCCCGATCCTCGCACGATTCGATTTCAGGAAGCTGCCGCGGCCTGCCATTCCACTGGACGACGTTTCAACGTGGAGTCCGACGGTTCGTGCGGTCCTGCCGAGGAGTGAACTGCGATGAACGCACCATCCAGCGAAGTCGCCCCGTCTGCACGGCAAGCCCCCGGCACGTACTGTTACACGAGAGGACTTTCCCGGTGAACGATACAGCACACGCAACGCGAATCAGACCGCAGACCGCGCGGAAAGTCATCCTGCGCCTTGCGCCGCTATTGATTCTGCTCTATATGGTCAACCAGATGGACCGGGCGAACGTCGGCTACGCGGCGCTGACAATGAATCGCGAACTCGGCATGTCGGTGTCCCAGTTCGGGTTGGCGGCCGGCCTCTTCTATGCGGGGTACATTCTCGTCGCCGTGCCGAGCAACCTGATGCTGGCGCGATTCGGCGCGCGGCTGTGGATGACGCGTATTCTCGTCACCTGGGGGGTGATCGCTTCGCTGACCGCATTCGTCAACAGCGCCCACATGTTGTACGCGGTGCGCTTTCTCCTCGGTATCGCAGAGTCCGGATTTTTCCCGGGGATGGTGCTGTATGTCACGTTCTGGCTGCCGAGGCAGGAACGGGTGTGGCTGATGTCACTGCTCTTTCTCGCCATCCCGCTGTCGAACATGCTCGGCGCGCCGATCTCGACGCTCGTCATGGAGCATGTGCATCTCTTCGGGTGGCCCGGCTGGCGCTCGATGTTCTTCATCGAAGGACTGCCGGCGATCGCACTTGGCGTCGTCACGTTCATCGTCATGAAAGACCGCCCCGATGACGCCCAGTGGTTGACCGTCGACGAGCGCGCCGAACTGAGCCAGGCGCTCGCCGTGGAGAGGCAGGAAGCGCAGCGGGTGTCGCCGAAAAGCGCGTGGCTTGCGTTGCTGGATCGGCGAGTGCTCGCATTCGGACTGATCTACTTCGGAATCAATATCGGCGTCGTCGCGCTGTCGTTCTTCTTGCCGCAGATTGTCGCTGAGTTCTCCCGCATGTTCGCCGTCAAGTATTCGGTGTTCCAGGTTGGACTGATCACCGCCGTTCCGTTTGCGGTGTCGGCGGTGACTATCCTGTTGTGGGGACACTATGCGCGACGAACCACGCTCAGCGCCTGGCACGTTGCGATCCCGACGGCGCTCGGCGGCTTGTCGTTCGCCGCAGCGCTGTTCCTTTCATCGCCGTACGAGGTCATGGCCGCGTTTACGCTCGGCGCAGTCGGCGTCTACACCCCGCATGCATCGTTCTGGCAGTTGCCTCCGCGCTATCTCAGCAATGCCGCGGCTGCGTCGGGTATTGGGCTCATCAATACGATCGGCACGCTGGCGGGCTTCCTCGGACCTTACGCTACCGGCTGGCTGCACGATATGACCGGCTCCTATCGTGTGCCGATGCTCGGTGTTGCGGGAATGATGTGCGTATCCGCGATGATGGTGCTGTTTGTAGAGCGCACAAGCCGTGCGGCGTTGCAGCCGCTGAGCGAGCGCACCCCGCGTGGCGCCTCTTGATGCCGGACACACGGGATCTGGAATTTCACGGACTCAGCTTCATGATCGCGCCTGCGAAACAGGTGTGGCGACCTCGCTGGCGTGGGGCCCTGGTAGTATCAGCGCAAACTCAGGCCCGGCACCGCTTAAGGCGCTTGGCGGGCAGGACCGGACAAACGGCCGGACCATACCAGGCAATCTGTTTTCCAAAGGACCGGTACGTCGAAAGGTTGCGCAACGCGGTTGAGCTGCCCCTGCGCTCAACCGCAGTTCCCGCAGGCGGGAGACGTCCGGGTAGAGAGCATGACTGATGTCGCTTCCACACGCGCCACAATGTGTTCAAGCTCACGCCCTACGGCTGACGATTTGAATGCCCCAGCCATACGGCAGGCGCGCATCGATCTTGCCGCGTGCTTTCGCATGGCTTCGCGACTCGGCCTTCACGAGGGGATTTGCAATCACTTCTCCGCGTTGGTGCCGGGCTATCCGACGCTCTTTCTGGTCAACCCGCTCGGTTACGCATTCGATGAAATCACCGCGTCCAGCCTGCTGGTCTGCAACTTCGACGGTGATGTTCTTGCGGGAGAGGGAAAGCCCGAAAGCACGGCCTTTCATATCCATGCGCGGGTGCACATGCGTCATCCCCATGCGGTCGCCTGCTTTCATACCCACATGCCGAACGCGACCGCGTTGTCAATGCTCGAGGGGCCGCCATTGAGATGGGCCGGCCAGACGTCGCTGAGGTTTTATGGCCGGCTCGCCGTGGATGAGCACTACGGCGGCCTCGCGTTTGACAGCGGTGAGGGCGACCGCATCGCCACCGCGCTCGGGAGCGCGGACGTGATCTTCCTGAAGAACCACGGCGTCATGGTCGTGGCTCGAAGCATCGCGCAGGCATGGGACGATCTTTACTATCTCGAACGTGTGTGCGAAGTAGAACGCCTGGCGCTTTCAACAGGCGTGCCGCTCAAGCCAGTCGATCCCGGCATCGCGCGCTTGACCTTCGAACAAATGGAGTCTGTCGCCGACGAAGGCAGTCAGCTGCACCTCGATAGCATCAAACGCAGACTGGACAAGCTGGAACCCGACTACCGGGATTGACGTGCGCGATGACGTCTGGTCGCATCGCAGCGTCGCCGCGCGCGGTCACATAGGGTCAGGCTGCGGTTGTACGTACCGTCGACTCATCGGCGCACAGGTCCTGCACGCGCTGATCATGCTGAGCCTGTTCGCTGCCGACGCGCGGCAGCCACGGCTGTTGCAATGTCGACGCGTGGAGAAGCTCGAGAAAACGCGTCGCGCGCAGCGAGCGTCCATGCCGCGAGCTGATCAATGCGACGATGTCCGCGTCCGGTTGCGTCCATGCGTCGAGCAGTGCGACAAGCCGCCCCGCGTGCAGATGTTCGGCGACGTCCCACTCGGAACGCGCAATGATGCCGAGCCCGGCAAGCGCCCAATCTCGCACGGTGCCACCGTCATTGCTGGTCAGCACCGGCTCGATCCTGACGCTCGCCGGCGCGCCCTGGTGTTTCGGCGTGAAACGCCACATCGTCACGTCTTCATCGTTTTCGCGCAGCGCGATGCAGTCGTGCATGCGCAGTTCGTCCGGATGCTGTGGCGCTCCGCGCCGCGCCAGGTAGCGCGGCGCGGCGCACAGGATACGGCGATTAGGTGCAAGGCGCCGGCTGACGAGCGACGAATCGCGCAATTCGCCGATATGCACCATCAGGTCCCACATGTCGTCCGAAAAGCGCGCGGGGCGATCGGACAACATAAGGCTTGCGCTCACTTCAGGATACAGGCTGCGAAATTGAGCAATGGCCGGAGCGACGTAACGTTGCCCGAAACCGAGCGGAGCGATCACGCGCAGATGCCCGGCCACCGTGCCGCGTCGCGACGCGAGTGTATCGGACAGATTGCCGATGTCATCGCAGATCCGGCGCGCGTGTACCGCAAGCAGTTCGCCCTCGTCGGTGAGCACCATGCGCCGGCCTGACCGGTCGATTAACCGCATGCCCAGCCGGTTTTCCAGAAGACGAAGTCGCTGCGTAACCGCGGGCGGTGTGACATCGAGCTTGCGTGCGGCATCCGCCAGCGAGACGGCGCTCGTGAGCGTGATGAAAAAGTGCAGGTCCTCGGTCGAGATCATTGCCTTAAGCGTTGGCGCAGCGATCACGCGATCTTAGTCCGTGGCTTTATTGATCGCCATTACTTTCTCGCGTCTCAATTGAGCGATTCCTGCCTATCTGTCGTGGTCATCGCGCGGTACCAGTGAGCGGCACTACTGGCAGCAGAAAAACAGTATTTCAGAATTCGTGAGGAAGTTCACCTCGGTCGCTCCCACTCGCGGCCGCCTGTTCGCCGGAATGCGAGTGGCTGGCATACCATCCGGCCGCGTACGTGTCCGATTCATCGCCCCAGCAACACCCCATACCCACCGGACGACGACATAACCCCCAGCTTCTTCAAGCAATACCACAACAAAGCCGAATTGCTGGCGATCACGGGGCGGCCGATCCCGTCTTCGATTGACTGGATGACACTGCTGACCCGAATCCCCGCGCAACTGATCAGCAGCGCGTCGAATTCGCGCGGCAAGCTTGTGGCGATTTGCAACCACACCTCCGGTGACAACGTACCCTGCTCGTATGGCGTCGCGCAGGCACGGCTCGATTCGGCGACGACCTCGAAGCCGCGCTCGGCAAGAAAAGTCTTCTCTTTCGCAACGACGTGCGGTCCATACGCGGTCACTAGCCCCAGTTTCCGTGCGCCGACGGCGTCGCACGCGGCGAGCACGGCCTCGATCGTCGTGACGGCCGCGATGTTCGTCGCGGCCTCGACCCGTGCATTGATCGCTTCCGGACCATTCACGACTCCGGCCGCCGTGCAATTGGTCGCGATCAAGTCGACCTTCGCGTCGGCAAGCAGTTGGGCGTGCAGTTCGATGTCGTCGATCAGCGTGCGATCGGATTCGATCGACGTGTCGCGAAACGGCAGACGCGTTGTTAAGAACTGTACGCCCTCGGGCGCCATCGCCTGAATTTCGAAGTCGCACAACCCGCCCGACGGATACAGATGTCCGATGCGCGCCAGATGACCGAAGCCGATGCTCATGACCATTCCTCGCCCGTCGAGTCAGTCGAAGACGGCCGTGCGCGCCGCCATCGGATGATGGATGTTGCCGCCCTCGAACGGCGGGAATTGCTCGAAGTCCTGGCGCATTGTGTGACGAACCGGCGAATGCATCGCGTCGGTGATCGCTTGCGCGCTGTCGAACATGAGCTTGTTGCGCTGCATGTAGTGCACCCGCGTCCACGGCATCGCATCGAGCCAGTCGATGCGCGTGAAAACTTCGATCTCGCGCACGCCCGGGAAGTCGAACATGATCTGCGGATGGTGCGTGAGGTAATAGTTGATCCACTCGTCGAAGTCGAGCGCGCGACCCGGATAGTGAACCAGAAACTGACACGGCAGCGCGCCTTGCGGCACGCGCGCTTCGGAATCGGCGACGGGAAACGGCCGGCGCAGCATCGCCTGCTGTTCGACACGACATCCGGCGAGACTGGGAAAATCGGCCGCGGCGAGCGCTTGCAGGTGACCGCCCGCGGCGATCGGCGCTTCCAGATCGAACACCGTGCCGTAATCGAGCTGCATCGCGAAGGTGGGCGACGGGCCGTCCTGCGTGTAGTAGTCTTCGGCCGATTCAGGTGTGTAGAGGCGCGAGCGACACAACGCGGGCGTCGCGTTGACGACCGCGGCGATGCGCTCGAGATCGTCGGCGGCGATGCGCGCAGCCGGATCGGCGTGCACCCACGTCACGAGATATGAAAACTGCATGATTCGAAATGTCTCCTTAGCGGCCCATTCAGGTGTTAACGCGGTCACAACGTCAGCAGGATAGTCTGGATGGATTCGCGCCGCTGCGCCGGATCGCACGTTGCATCGCCGCTCAAGGTCAGCGCGAGCATCAGGGCGATACGCAGCTTTTGCGGCGCGAGATCGCCGCCGGCGATCACGCCGTCGCGCGCGAGAAACGCCTGGGGCGGCACGACGCCGCGCGCGGCGCGGCTCGACTGCAC
Organism: Paraburkholderia panacisoli; assembly: GCF_008369935.1. Classification (GTDB taxonomy): domain Bacteria; phylum Pseudomonadota; class Gammaproteobacteria; order Burkholderiales; family Burkholderiaceae; genus Paraburkholderia; species Paraburkholderia panacisoli. The sequence goes on from NZ_VTUZ01000035.1 coordinate 51,340, forward strand.
GACGGCCACACCGGCCTCCACAGCCCGGCGATACGCCGCCGCTTCGCCCGCCGCCGGCCGTCCCGGCACGAGCCCCGCGCTGACGAGCCCCGCGCTGCCCGCCGCGACGAGACTGTCGATGGCGGTGCCGTCGGCGCCCGCATACGACATGACGATATCGACGCGCGGCAGCGCGAACGGTGCATCCGCTTCGCGCAGCGCGCGGGCGAACCAGGCTGGCCCGTCCATGCCGCGCCGTGTGGCTGCCCCGCGCCGCCAGGTGACACGCGCATCGGGTTCGATGCGCGCAACCGGCCCGAAGCCCGGTGACTCGAATGCGTTCAGTTCGAAGCTGGCCGCCTTCGTCACGTCGCGCGGCGAGAACAGCCAGCCGTCCATCGCGACGAGCACGCCGTGTTCGGCACTCGCGGCGTCGCGTGCGGCGGCGATCGCCCCTCGCAGGTTTGCGAACACATCGCTGCCCGCGGTGTTGGCCGGCCGCTGCGCTCCTGTGACGATCACCGGCTGCGCGATATCGAGCACGAGTTGCAGGAACCATGCCGTTTCTTCGAGCGTGGCCGTGCCGTGCGTCACGATGAAGCCCGTGATCGACGGATCGTCGAGCGCCGCTCGCCGGATCAGGCGCGCCAGTTCGACCCAATCTGCCGGCTGGATCGCCACGCTGCCCAGGCTACGGAACGTGATGGGCAGTAGTTCGACATCAGGCGCAAGTTCGCCGAGCGTCGCGAGCAACGAATCGATCGGATGCACGACGCCGCTTTCCGAATACTCGATCCAGTCGAATGGTCCGCGCGCATGCATCGCGAACGTCCCGCCCGTGCCGATCACAGCGATCTTCGGCGCGCGCGATGTTCCAGTGGAAGGATAGCCCGTCATTTCAGCGGCTCAGGCGAACGTAAAGATTGCCATTGTCGATGCGCACTTCGTGGCGGCGCGTAGCGCGCACGATCGGCGCCGTCGTGCCCTCGCCTGTGCGCACGTCGACGAGGCCTGCGTGCAGCGGACATTCGATCTCGTGACCGTCGAGAAAGCCCTCGCTCAAAAGCGCGTTGCCGTGTGTGCAGATGTCGTCGAGCGCGTGGATCTCGCCATTGACGTGAAAGAGACCGACCTTCACCGATTCGATCGTCACACCCAGACAATCGTTGCCGTCGAAGCAGCGATCGAGTGCGCCGATGAGATGCCACGCATCGGCGGCGGCTGCCACCGCGCGGGCGGTCGTGACCGCCGCTTCGGGAGCGTGAACCGTGCGAGCGCACACGGAGGCAATAGGAATGACCGTCATAGCACATAGTCCTTCTGAAGATTGATGACGTCGTGACGCTTCATCGCGCCGACCAGATCCACGATGCGCGCAATCCCACGTTGCTCGCAGAACGCGCGTAGCCCGTCGATGACGCGCGGCATTGCATTCGGCGTGACGAAGTTGGCCGTGCCCACCTGCACCGCCGTGCAACCGGCAAGCATGAATTCAATGGCGTCTTCCGCCGTGCTGATGCCGCCGCAGCCAATGACGGGAATCTCCACGGCCTCCGCGCACTGGTAGGCCATGCGCAGCAGAATCGGCTTGGTCGCCGCGCCGGTCAGGCCGCCCATCACATTCGCGACGCGCGGCTTGAACGTCTGCACGTCGATTGCCATCGCGAGGATCGCGTTGCTGCACACGAGCGCGTCGGCGCCGGCGGCTTGCGCGGCGAGCGCGACTTCAACCATGTTGCCCGCATTCGGCGTCATCTTGACCCACACGGGAATGCCGGTGCTGGACTTCATCGCACTCACGACCTGGTACGTGGCGTCGGGGTCCATGCCGAACGCTTTGCCGTTCTTCTTCAGGTTGGGGCACGATACGTTCGCTTCGATTGCCGCGATGCCGCTCTTGCCGATGCGCGCCGCAAGCTCGCCGAATTCGGCCGCCGAATTCGCGGAGATGCTGCCCACGATCGGCGGCGTATAGCGCTGATAGAACGGCACCGTTGTGTTGATGTAATAGTCCGCGCCCTTGCTCGGAATGCCGATCGAGAACAGCGTCGCATCCTTGAACTCGGCGACGCGCGGCGGCGGCACGCCTTCGCGGATGTCGGCGGTGATCGTCTTGGTGACGATCGCGCCGAGGCAATTGAGATCGAACACGCGCGCGTTGCCGTCCGCGAAGGTGCCGGACGCGGGCATGACGGGATTGGCGAGCGTGAGGCCGCCCACCTTGACGCTCAGATCTACCATGATGTCGTTTCCTGTAAATCGAAGACGGGGCCTTCGCAGCACACGCGTCGGAAAGTCAGACGGTCGGAATCCGCCTGCTCGCGGAACGGACGAACGCACGCATAGCACGAGCCGATGCCGCAGCCCATGTGCTGCTCGATCGCGGTCTGTCCGGCCACGTTCCATGCCTTGCCGAGCTTCTGGAGCAGCATGAGAAGACGGTTCGAACCGCACGTGGAGAGGAAGTCGAACGGCGCTTCGGCGTGCAGCGCTTCGAGTTGCGCTTCGAGCCGCGCGGGATCGCTACTGCCGTCTTCATCGGTGACGATGTGAACCGTCGCGCCAGCTTCGCGCAGCCGGTCGGCGGACATCACGAACGCGTGGCTGCGCGCGCTGAGCACCGCGGTGACGCGCGCGCCGAGTGTGATCGCGCGCGCCGCGAGCGGCGCCAGCGTCGCGAGGCCGGCACCGCGCGCCACGAGCAGCACATGGCGTGTGCCTTCCGGTAACTGGAAGCCGCACCCGAGGGGCCCGAGCGCATCGAGCGTATCGCCCGGCTGCATCGTGGCCAGCCCTTGCGTGCCGGTGCCCTGCACTTTGTAGAGAAACTCGACCGTGCGCAGCACCGGATCGGCGCCATAGACGCTCATCGGCCGGCGCAGGAACGATGTGCCGGCGGCGCCCGGCGGGCACGCCAGATGGAAGAACTGGCCCGGCTGCGCGCTCGCGGCACCCGCCGGCGTCGCCACGATCATGTGCCGGTACTCGGCGTTGACTCGCGTGTTCTGCAGTACCTGGCACGCATGTTCTGCGATATCAAGCGCGATCTCGCCACAGCAGCGCGATTCGGCGCTGGTTTCGGTATGGGTCGCGCAAGGCGACGCTACGGTTTCTGTCATGGCTGTTTGTCCTCGGTGCGGGCGACGCGCATGGCGTCGAGATCCGCGAAATTTCGGGCGATCGGCAGCTGTCCGTCGGCCAGGGTCATCATGTGGAGCGCTTCGAACTTCATGTAGCTGATCAGCCAGAGGCCGCTCGCCGCGTCGCGCCGGTAGCGCTCGGTCGTCACCGCGCCGAGCCACACCGCGCCCGCATCGGCGCCCTCGCGCAGCGCCACCTGCATCAGCCGCCAGTTCGCCTGCGCTTCGCCGCGCGCGACGTCCACGCTCAGCGTCTCACTGACGTAGTAGTGCATCGCGAAGCGCCACGGCGACGCGAGAAACCAGCGCTCGATGGCCTCCCGGCCGACGAGGTCGCCGCCGAAGCCATTGCCGGCCGCCCAGACCGCGTCCTCGGTGAAACAGGCGGCCTGCTGGCGCGCAATGTCCTCTAGCGCCCCGGCGTCGAGCTTGCGGTAGTCGTCGGCGTACTTCGCGTCGGCGAGCGCGCCGTAGTGCGCCTTGAGCGCGCGGATCGCTTCGATGGCTTCGAGCCGCGCGACGCGCGCCGCAAGTGCCGCCACCTGCGCGTCGCCGTGCGACGACGCATCGGGCGCGTCGTTGCAGGTGCGCGCGCCAGCCAGTCCCATCGAGATGGCGTTCATGCGGCAAGCTCCTTGAGCGACGTGCGCGTGTCCGCGAGCCGCGCGAGGTCCACGGGCGTCGCGCTTGCGACAAGCTTCTCGAGGAAGCGCCGCTCGCGGCCCGCGTTCACGAGCACGCCCGCTACGATCCGCCCATCGCGCACGCTGAGCGCCGCGCAGGGTCCGGCGCCCGGCTCGCCGCGCAGCACGACCTCGTCGCTTGGATCGGGCTGGCCGACGACCTGGATGTTGTTGCCGAGCTGATCGGTCCACATCCACGGCGTTTCGCGATACGGCTGCGGACGGCCGACGAGCGCCTGCGCGACAGCGAGCGCCTGATTCTCGGCGTTGCGCCAGGTTTCCTGACGCAGACCGCCGCGCTCGTGCGTGCCGCTCAACACATGCGCGACGTCGCCGACCGCGTGGAGCCACGGCGCGCCCGGGCTGCGGCACATCGTGTCGACATCGACGCCCTGGCGTCCGGCAAGCCCGGTGCCCTCAAGAAACGCCGGCGCGCAATCGACGCCAATCGCGATCAGGATCGTGTCGGCCGTGACTTCGAAGGGTTCGAGCGATGGCGCTTGCTCGCCAGCCTTGGCCTTGCAACACACGGCGTAGCGCCCTGGTTTTGCATCGCCAGTGGCTTGATTTGCGGGCTCGACGATCGCCTCGACGGCCACGCCCAGCTCGACGCGCGCGCCGCGAGCGCGATGCTCGCGCAACAGCCACTCGGACACGACGGGCGGCAGGCAGCGCGCGAGCACCCGATCGCTCGCTTCGAGCACCGTCACCGGCACGCCGAGATCGAGCGCAGACGATGCGACTTCCATGCCGATCACGCCTGCGCCGATGATCGCGAGACCGCGGCTTGTACGCAGCGCGCGGCGCAGCGCGAGGCTGTCGTCGATCGTGCGCAGCATGTGCACGCCCGGCAAGTTCGCGCCGCGAATCGCGCCGCCGCGCGGCGCGCCGCCCGTCGCCACGACGAGGCGGTCGAACGCCAGCTCTGCCCCGCCCGCGAGAGTCAGCACGCGCCGCGCGGCGTCGAGCGCGACCGCGCGATCGTGCAAACGCTCGATGCGCGCATCGCGCAAGGCCGACGGCTCCCAGAATGCCGCAGGCGCCAGAGCGAGCGGCGAAGCGTTGAGCGGCGACGGCTCGCTCCACGGCTCCTGCTCGCTCGTCAGCCACTCCTTCGAAAGCGCGGGCCGCTCGTAGGGCGGATGACGCTCGTCGCCGACCAGCGTGATGCGCCCCGCGAAACCGAGCGAGACGAGGTGCTGCACGACGCGCCCGCCGGCATGACCTGCGCCGACCACGACGACATGCTCCGCGCGCTTCACTTCATTCAGTTGCGAAGAATCGTGATTCATGGTTCCACTCACACGTTGGTCCCGGCGCGATACAGCACGCCTTTCGCACGGATGCACGCAAAACGGCGCGGCTCGCGCGGCGGAATCAGGATCGCCTCCCCCGCGACGAGCCGGTAATGTTCGCCAGCCGCCTCGATATCGAACTCGCCTTCGAGGATCGCGACGACTTCCTCACCGCGTGCTCCCTGCGCCTCGTCGCTCACTTCGTGCAGTTCGAAAACGGCGAATTCGGTCGTCAACAGCGCGCCTTGAGCACGCGCCGTCTGACTCGTTGCCTGCGGATCGCGCCATCGCTCACCCGCGTTCACCGTCGTACACTGCGCGATGTCGTCCATCGCGTGTTCACCGCGAGAATCCATTTCCGTTCCTTTTCATCTGTTCGCGAGCGGGTAGTACGGCGCATCGTCCTGCGCGCCATACTCCGCTCGCGGCGGCGACACCACGTTCAGCCGCATGCTCACGCCTTCGGCGCCGTAACGGTTCTTGCCGTAGTGGCGGAGACCGGCGGGAATGATCATCGCATCGCCTTGCGCGAGCATGCGTTCGACGTCAGGCGTATCGGGGCGCACCTCGAAGATCGAGCACGAGCCAAGCACCTGCAGCGACGCTTCCTCGCCGTGATCGTGCGCCTTTGCGGGCAGGTTCCTGCCCTCCTGCTCGACGAACTTGATCACGGCGACGCTCATCGTCTCGCCGATCATCGTCTTCATATAAAGGCCATTTTCGACAACGGTCTGCAGGCCGTGATCGATGCCAAACACGCGGCATTTCGCCATTTCGTGGCTCCTTCAAAAACGGGCCGGACGCGCCGGCCGATCGCGCGTGAGCGCTCAGGGCAGCGGACGCATGACAAAGGACTCGTCGGCGCGAAAGCGCGCGGACTCGTATCCGTCGATGACGGCCGGCTGGTTATAGAACTCGATCGCCGGCGCGATCTCGGCCAGCGAGAGCAACAGGTACATCAACGTCATCGCATCGGCGTGCTCATCGAGCGTCGCGAGCGCATGGCGGTTCAGATGCGCCACGACGTCGTCCACCTGCGGCAAGATCGCGTCGCGAAACGCGAGAATCGCTTCCATGCCGACGGCGTGACGTTGCGCGTTGCGCGCGGTTTCGGTTTCGAGCGCCCATGTCTCGACGAACGGAGCCAGCGACTCGAAGCCAGCGGGCAGAGATCGCGCCACAGGTGCCTTCTTGCCGATGAAGTTGATCGGCCGGGTATGCATTGCGGTACTCATGTTCGATTCCTCGTTAAACCGTCGCGCCCGTCGCGACGCCTTGTGCCAGCATGCGTTCGACGACGTGATAGGCGTGGCGCACCAGCAGTTCGTTATCCTGTAGAACCATCACTTTCTTCGCACCTGTTTCCGCGGCGCGCTGCGTGCGCTCGAGCGTGCTGAAGTCCTCGAGCAGCACGTCACGCAGGGCGACCTTCATGTATTCGAGGAAGAAGCGCCCGCCGGGCGTCGTCATTTCGGGGTAGTACACGCGCGCGTCGACGAGCGTCTGGTTGTGCGAGATCGGACGGAAGTTGTATGCCTGGCAGTAGTTCGGACGCAGCGAAACGTAGAAGTCCGGGAACACGATGTTCATGTCGAACAGCCAGTTCGGGCTCTTCGTCCAGTTCACGCCGGAGGGCAGCGCGTCGAGGGGAAACGCGTGCCTGGCGCTGCCGATGCCCGCGCGCAACGCAGCGGCCGCGATAGGACGCTTCTGTCCTTGCTCCGACAACGCGTTCTTCGCGGCGGCGCCGCCTTCGGTTACAGCCTTCGGATTGCCGTACACGGACTTCTGGTTCCCGGCCAGCGAGAGCCGCCGATGGAACTCGCCACACAGCGCGTCCAGCGGCGGCATGCTTTCGTTCTCGGCCTTGTCGATGGCGTCCGCAATCGAATTGCCATGCACGTAGGCAACGTGATACGCCTCCTGGAATGCGTCGAGCGCGAGCTTCCAGTTGCAGTTCACGACCGTCTGCCAGCCGAATCCTGCAGTGAGCTTGTCGAACGGATAGCCCTCGATGTCGCCAAACATCGGCTTCATGTAATCCGCGAGCGAGATCGACGGAGTCGGGTCCATGTTCACGAATATGAAGCCTTGCCACACCTCGCACGCGACGCGTGCAAGCCCGAACTGCTCGCGATCGAGGCCGAAGAAGCACTTCTCGTCGGGCACGCCAGTCAGGTTGCCGTCGAGGTCGTAGGCCCAGCCGTGGAACTTGCAGAAGAACTTGCGGGTGTTGCCGCACTTGTCGTAGACGATCTCGTTCATGCGGTGCGCACAGACGTTGTGCATTGCGCGGATCTCGCCCTGGCGATTGCGCACCACGATGATCGACGTGTCGCACGCAGCCAGATCCTTGACGAAGTAGTCGCCCGGTTTCGGAATCTCCTCGACCCGGCCGACCTGCAGCCACGTCTTCTTGAAGATGTGCTCTTTCTCGCGCTCGTAGTACTCCGGCGAAATGTACGGCTCGACTGGGATCGGGCCCGAGCCGAGTTCGGGATAACGGCCGGTCAGCGTGCCGGCCGGTGCGGGGACTTCGGGGGGCAGCAAGGTCGTGGACACCATGGCTTCACCTCAAAAACGAATGTCGTTTAATAATGAATGGTATTCTGTTTTGAAAAAATTCGTCCGTCAAGGCTTTTTGTTTGCCTTTTGCAAAACGCGGGACCAGCCCGCACCAACACGAGCCGGAGTGATGCAATGAAGTGCGGGAAACGGGAGCAGATCGCGCAGGCCGCGCTCTCGCTCTTTCAGGAACAAGGCTTCACGGCGACGAAGATGGCGCAGATCGCCTCGGCAGCTGGCATGACCGCCGCCAACCTGTACGTGTACTTCGATTCGAAGCTCGCGATCCTCTATGAGGTGTATCGGCCCTGGCTGCGCTCGCGGCTCGACACGTTGAGCGCGCAGGTGCGTGCGCTCGATGGGCCTGAGCGGCGGCTGCGGCAGTTGCTTGTCGGCCTTTGGCACGACATTCCGGGTGCCGACGCGAATTTCGCCAATGCCCTGATCGACGGGCTCGCGCAACGGCACGCCCGCGCCGGGCCGTCGAGCGCTTTCCTGAACGAAGTGGAAGTCGCGGTCGGCACGCTGCTGCGGGAGTGCGTCGGCACGGAATCCGCCGCGCGCGGCTCATGCCTGGACGACGCGATGCTTTCGCGCCTGATCTGGATGGCGTTCGACGGCTTCGTGATCAACCGGCGGCTCGGCGATGTGCGCGACGTCGAGGCTGTCGCGTCATTGATGGCGCCTCTGATGCTCCGCGAGGCCCCCGGCTACACGCCCATGCCGCCCGCCGGTGAAGGCGTGGCGCCTTGATAGAATGGACCGAACCAGACCACCGCCCTTCCATTAGAGAGCCCTCAAGTGCCGCAAATCAAAAAAGCCGTCAAGCGGGAAGCCATTTTGACGGCCGCGTTCAACGCCTTCAGCGAAAAGGGATATTCAGCAACGACGATGACGGAAATCGCCCGTCTCGCGGGCACCACGGTTGCCAATCTCTACGTCTACTTCGACTCGAAGCTCGTCATCCTTTACGAAATCTACGAGCCGTGGCTGATCGAGCAACTGCATCGGCTGCGAAGCGAGGTGGCGCTGCTGAACGGGCCGCGCAAGAAGATCGAGCGCATCCTGACGGGCATCTGGGGCGACATCCCGGCCGCCGACAACGCCTTCGCGAACTCGCTGATCGACGCGCTGGCAAGCGCGCCTGCGGGGCTCGCGAAACCCAACAATCTGCTGGTGTCGGTCGAGAATTTCCTCACACAACTGCTCAAGGACGCGCTGCCCGCCGAGCGCATCGCCGCGCTCGGCGGCGACCTTTTCGCTCACGTGATCTGGATGGCGTTCGACGGCTTCGTCATCAATCAGCGTATCGGCGACCACCGCGACATTCAGCGCATCACGGCGCTGACGACCACGCTGCTGCTCGGCGAAGCGCCGCGCGAGGCGGCGTGACTTCGGTATGACTTCGACCCAGGACTTTCCCGAAGCCAGCACAAATTTATTTTGAAACCTTTGACGTAACGAAAATGGAATGACATTCTTTATTCGAGCGCAGACAGCAGAGATCGCCTGCGCCGGGCTGGCAAGCCGCGCAGGGCCGGAGGGGCATTCCATCCACGCCTTGGCCACAAGGTCACGCACGAGGACTGGCATCGCGCTTGCCTGATTCTTTCCGGTAGTTCGTTCGAAAAAGTCATCCCCCATGGCCGCCATCTCCCAAAGTCCTCACGGTATCGCCCTCGATCCACCCGCGAGCACGACGCGCCGCGTGCTGGCCCTTTGTTTCCTCACGATCGTGACCGAAGGCTATGACATCGGCGTCATGGGCACGATCGTTCCCTCCATGCTCGCGGACCCGGTCTGGAAATTGACGCCGATCGAGGTTGGCGCCATGAGCAGCGCGGCTTTGTTCGGCACGTTGTTCGGTTCGTATTTCATCAGCGTTCTCACGGACCTGATCGGCCGCAAGCGTCTGCTGATTGCGTGCGTCACGCTGTTCTCGCTGTCGATGCTGGGCGCGGCCGTCGCGCCTACGCCATTCATTTTCAGCGTCATGCGCTTCATTGGCGGACTCGGCCTCGGGGGCGTCATTTCCGCGGCGGCGGCGCTCACGGTCGAATATTCGCCGGCGGCGAAGCGCAACCTCAATTTCGCGATCATGTATTCGGGCTATGCCATCGGCGCGCTGGTATCGGCCGTGATCGGTATCGCGTTTCTCGCAACACACGGGTGGCGCTTCGTCGTCGCCCTGGGCGCGTTGCCGCTGCTTGGTGTCCCGGCGCTGCTCATGATGCTGCCCGAGTCCCTTGCCTACCTCGTTGCAAGCGGCAAGCGACGCGAAGCCGATCGGCTCGCGCAACGGCTCGGCCTCTCGATTGCGTCGCTCGACAGCGTTCCGGGCGAAGCGACCGCCAAGCCTTCGCTGCGCGTCGTATTCGGCGAGGTGTTCTCGCACGGCAACTGGTGGTCGACGCTTTGCCTCTGGGTGGCGCAGGTCGCTGCCGTGCTCGTGATCTATGGGCTCGGGACCTGGCTGCCGCAACTCATGCGCAAGCTTGGCTACGATCTCGGCTCGAGCCTGTCGTTTCTCGCGATCTTCATGCTCTCTTCGGCGATCGGCGGCATCCTGATTGGCCGTGTGGGTGATCGCTTCGGGCCGCGCAAGACAATCGTCGGTGGCTATGTGATCGGCGCGCTCGCCATTTGCGGACTCACCGTGAAGGGTGGCGTCATCACGAACTACGTGCTCGTTGCGCTCGCCGGCCTCGGCAGTATCGGCGTGGCCATGGTGCAGCTCGGTTACATCGCCAGCTTCTACAGGCCGTTCGCACGAGCGAGCGCGACGGGCTGGGCCGTCGGCATCGGTCGCGTTGGCGCGATGGCCGGTCCGATGCTCGGCGCGTGGTTCGCCTCCTCGCATCTCGACGTGCGGATGAATTTCGTCGCATTCGCGGCATCGGGTCTCGTCGCCGCGCTCGCAATCGGTCTGTGCAGGCCGCGTAACGGATGACACGCCGCTAGCCGGTGCGGACCGGCCTGCGGCCTGAGCATTTCCTCTTTCCTCTCCCGATATTTGTCATCGACATGAGATTTCTACGTCATCGTTTCTGATAATGAATAAGGAATGCTTACGTTTTGGCATAAGACTATCAACTCAACACACCAAAGCTTCACCTACATGAAAACGATAAATAAGGGATTCCTTGCTGTTTCGCTGCTCGGATCATGCACCTCAACGGCCTTCGCTCAATCCAGCATGACCCTATACGGCAGTATCGACGAAGGCGTAGGCTACGTGACCAACGTGAAAGGGGGTTCACAAACAGTCATGGGGCCGATCAGCGTGCCGGACCAGTTCGGGTTCAAGGGCTCGGACGATTTGGGCGGAGGTTTGAAAGCCCTATTCCAACTGGAAAACGGATTCTTCTCGAATACCGGGGCATTCGCGGCATCGGGCATTCTTTTCAGTCGCAAGGCGTTTATCGGCTTGACCGACTCCCGTTGGGGAACGCTCACGCTCGGCAGGCAATGGGATTTGACCGACGATGTGCTGCTTCCCAATGCGAACGGCGCGGTCCAGTACAACTATTTCCTCTATCACCCCGCCAATATCGACAACGCTGCGGTGACCACAGTCAACAATTCGGTGAAGTACGCGAGCAATCCATGGCACGGCGTGTCCGCGCGCGTCATGTACGGTTTCACCGATCCATCGACGGGACAAGGCCGCTATGTCGGCGGCGCGTTGCTTTACAAGTCCTCCGCCCTGCAACTGGGCGCAGTGTATAGCGATACGCGGAACAAATCGTACGCGCTGAACACATCGCTCGGCTACGCGAGTTTCCTCGGTCAGGACCTCTCGGGCGGGGTCGCTTTCAGGGCGCGGGATTCGCAGATCTTCGGCGTCGCCGGCACCTACACCCCGAACCGTCAATGGGCGTTCCATGCTATCGTCGATACGGCGAAAATCGCAAGCAATACCGACTCCGCCCATGCAACGACCACGGAACTCGGTATCGACTGGAATGTCACGCCATTCGACACCGTACTGCTCGGCGGATATCGAACGTGGTTCGCGGGCAAGAACTACACGACTGCCGGCTTATCGAATCTCTATCACCTTTCGGTGCGGACCACGCTCTATGCCGAGTTGACCTACCAGCGCGCGGGTGGCGGTGCACACGCGGCGCTCCTCTCTTTGTCGCCGTCGTCCAGCAGCGAACAGATGTCCGTGCGAATCGGAATGCAGCACTTCTTCTGAGCATCCAGGCGGGCGCGCAAAGCCTGGTTTCGATTCACGAAAAAACCGCACGCTTTGCTGCTCCGGATTTCGCTGTTCTGCGGTCCGAAATCACTCGCGCCGGATCATATCGACGGTCCTCAAAGGATCGGGCGATTGTCGCTCCCTGTAGCACGGAGCGGCAGTCCTCCGAACGTCGCCAACTGCTGCGCCCTCGGAATAAACCTCTGCGTTGGCAGAGTCGTTTCCCGACTCATGAAGGCACCGCCATGCCAACCGTTTGATATTGCCCCCGTGATCAATAGATTTGTGTTGGATAAACGCTCGCCTGGCAATCGCGCACTGCTTGCTCAGAGCTTGTGGGTAGAAAGCAGAATGCTTGTTTCCGTATTGGCGATTCCGTCAATCAACCGGATCGCTCCGAGCACGCGGTCGAAATTCTCCAGCGTGTCGGCTCGCAGCTCCGCGATCATGTCCCAACGCCCATTGGTGCTATGAATGGTCGCCACGTTAGGGTGTCCGCGCAGGACCGTCATCACCTCTTTCGCTCGATTACCATCGACGGCGATCGACATCAACGCGCGAATCTGATGCGGCTCTGCCGCCGGTTTTAGTCGCACGGTATAACCGACGATTACCCCGCTTTTCTCGAGCCGGGTTATACGGTTTTGCACCGTTGCGCGTGCGACTCGCAAGTGCTTTGCAAGCGTCACCACGGATGTGCGGGCGTCCTGCCGCAACAGCGCAAGCAACTGCTTGTCGACATCATCGAGATTGATCACCTTCCCCACCGATTTGAATGCGCCGGCGCGGACAAGCCGCCGTCAATTTAGCAAATTGCCACTGATCGCTAGCATTTTGCTATGCAACCCACCAAAAGCGCAAACTTTGCCATCTTTTTGTTGGCTGGAGGCCGATGAATAATTTCTCCAGCGTTTTCGCCATAGCGGCCACCAACAACCTGGGAGATTCGGCAATGACCTGCTTTCTAGACGTACCCGCAACCTATCGACTCGTCGCGGACATCGGCGTCCCGCGCTTCCTGAGGGAGCTCGCCGACACGATTCGCGCCGATTACCTTCGATGGCAGGAGTTCGACAAATCGCCACGCGTTGCCTGTCATTCGAACGTGGGCGTCATCGAGTTGATGCCCGTCGCGGACTCAAACCTGTTCGCCTTCAAGTACGTGAACGGCCATCCGGTCAATGCGCAACGCGGCATCCATACCGTGATGGCTTTTGGCGCGTTGGCGAATGTCGACACGGGCTACCCGGCTTTCTTATCCGAGCTGACCTTGACGACCGCGTTGCGCACCGCCGCAACGTCGGCGATGGTTGCAAAAGTGCTCGCACGGCCCGACTCTCGCACCATGGCTTTGATCGGCAACGGGGCGCAGAGCGAATTCCAGGCGATTGCGTTTCACACCATCCTCGGCATCGACGAGATCCGCGTGTTCGACGTCGATCCTCGCGCGACCGACAAGTTGATTGCCAATCTTGCGGGGTACCCGCAGCTGCGAGTGGTGCGCGCAAGCTCGACGGCTGACGCCGTGCGTGGCGCCGACATCGTCACGACCGTCACTGCTGACAAGGCGTACGCGACGATCATCACGCCCGACATCATCGAGCCGGGCATGCACTTCAACGCGGTCGGAGGCGACTGCCCTGGAAAGACAGAACTGCACGCAGACGTGCTGCGCGCGGCGACCGTATTTGTCGAGTTTGAGCCCCAGACCCGCATCGAAGGGGACATCCAGCAACTGCCGGGCGACTTCCCCGTAATCGAATTCTGGCGTGTGCTTCGGGGCGAAGCGGCCGGCCGGGAACGCGTCGACCAGGTCACGGTGTTCGACTCAGTGGGCTTCGCGCTCGAAGATTATTCCGCGCTCCGCTATCTGCATAGTCTCGCGCAGAGCCGGAAAGTCGGCACACAGGTCGCGTTAATCCCGCCTTCTGTGGACCCCAAAAACCTGTTCGATACGCTGGCAATATCGAACGCGCCCGAGAGTGGCCCTCTTGCGCTCAATAGCGAGGCCATGGCACTGAGTCAATAAGAAGCGTCGTCGAAACTCGAAACGACATACACAACGCACTCGTCATACCGTCACCGACATGAGCACTATTTCGATTCAGGCGCCCAGCGCTGTCATCGTGATCCGGCCGCACTGTTTTCACCCCAATCCCGAAACGGCGGCTGACAACGCCTTTCAGCGGGCCGAGCACGTGCAGGATCATGCGGCGCTGGCCACCGCTGCGCGAAACGAGGTCACGGCGGCGGCGGCAGCTTTGGAGAAAGCCGGAATCCGCACCCACGTTTTTGACGATCACGGAGAACGCCAGACGCCCGACTCCGTGTTCCCGAACAACTGGCTCTCAACTCATGCGGGCGGTCATATCGCGCTCTATCCGATGCATTGCGCGAACCGCCGGCGCGAACGACGTGCCGATGTCGTCGAGATGCTCAAAGCGGAATATCGTGTCCAGGACGTGATTGATTACTCAGGTCTCGAATACGACGGTGTTTTCCTGGAGGGCACTGGCGCCATGGTGCTCGACCACGTCGCTCGCGTTGCCTACACCGCGCGTTCGCGTCGCGCCGACCCCGTTGCCCTGGAGCGCTTCTGTACTCATTTCAACTTCGAGCCCATGTGTTTCGACACGGCTGATCGCTCAGGCAGTGCCATCTACCACACCAACGTCATGATGAGTATCGGCACCGAATTTGCGCTCGTGGGGCTCGACTTGATTTCCAATGCGTCCCGTCGTGAGGAAGTTAAGCGGCGACTGCTCGAAAGTGGAAGGACCGTGATCGCACTCGATCACGAACAGATCGACAGTTTTGCCGGCAACGCACTCGAACTCACCGGAAGTAACGGCCGTGTGCTTGCATTGTCCGAGCGCGCAGCTGAAAGTCTGAGACCACAACAACGCGCACAGATTGAACGATCCGCGCGCCTGCTGCCACTTCGGGTACCCACCATTGAAATGGCTGGCGGTTCCGTGCGCTGCATGCTCGCCGGCATCCATCTCGCGCGACGCCAACGCGTGTAATCGATCCTCCTTAAATACAGCGTTTCACCTACAACATCCGATGACCGGAGAGAGACAAATGCGATATTCATTCAACAGACGGGCCCACTTCACGATCTCCGCCGTACTTCGCGTCACGTCACCCTGCATCGCACTGGCGGCCCCGGACAACATCGTCGTGAAGATTGGGCACAGTAACCAAAGGGGAACAGTTGCGACATTGGAATAGTGCTATGCGGAATCAGCATGACATAGGTGCGGGACCCCGTCTATGATGCTCCGCTTTTCAGACGCAGATGGCACCGTCGTTTCGTTATGGCACGAGACATCGCCTGCTGAAACGTCGCCTTGACCCGAGGTTTAGACTTGAAGCCCCGAACCCCCACTTCGCTATTTCGACACATCCTGATGACAGCAGGAATCGCTTCATGCCTGAGTTCTTTAGCATCAGGAGCCACCACCGCACAGCCGCCACCAGCCGTCCAGGCCGTGTCCTGGATGGTGGTGGACGGCGAATCCGGTCAGACACTCGCGGAGCGAAACGCGGACGCGGAGCGTCAGCCTGCATCGCTCACCAAGCTCATGACCGCATACATCGTGCTTGGCGCCCTGAAGCGTGGAACTTTACGCTGGGATGAGAAAGTTCAGGTCGACGCCGCGGATATCCGTTACGTCGGCAACGATGAAGCGAAGATGTTCCTGGTCCCGGGACAGCGGGTGTCCGTCAAACAGCTTGTCCAAGGTCTGATTGCTGCCTCCGCCAACGATGCCGCACTTGTCCTGGCCGCGCGTGTCGGCGGGTCGCTTGCGGGATTCGAGCAGCTCATGAACGACACGGCACAGCAACTCGGCATGAAACATACCCATTACTCGACACCATCAGGGATTACCACGCCGGGCAATTATTCAACCGCTCGCGACTTGTCCACTTTGGCGTTGCGGCTCACTGCAGATTTCCCCGATTACTACGCATTCTCGTCGGAGCAACATTTCGCGTTCGGCAAGTTTGAGAAGCGGAACAAGAACTGGCTGCTGGGTAAGGACCCTTCAGTCGACGGGATGAAGACGGGGCACACCCAAGTAGCGGGTTATTGCATCGTCGCAACTGCAAAAAGAAGCCAGCCCTCGCCGCCGATGACAAGACGCGTTTTTGCTGTGCTGCTGGGTGCGCCAACGGCTAGTGCCCGGATAACGGGTGCCAGTAACCTGCTGAACTACGCATTCTCAGCCTACAAGGACTATCTGAATTCCGACAGCACTGGAGGTCACGTCGTCACCCGCATGTCCGGGCCGAAGATCGGAAGAGCGGATGGGACCTAAAGCGTAGGTGGTTGGAGCGCGCTGGTCTTTCCCGGCTCGATGACAACCGCTTCCTCCTGCATTGCCGAAGAAGCGGTCCGGCGTAGAATCTCTCGGTCTCGCAGGCGCTACCGCCTCGTCACAGGACCAGCTATGGAAATCAAGTGGATTGAAGACTTCATCGCGCTTGCCCGATATCAAAGCTTTTCACGGGCGGCGGAATTTCGGAATGTGACGCAGTCAGGGTTTAGCCGGCGGATCCAGTCACTTGAGCAGTGGGTGGGCGCTGACCTCATCGACCGGAGCAGCTTTCCCCCGACGCTGACGCCTGCAGGGCGTTTGTTCCAGGAAGCGGCCGAAGACATTCTCGAAAAGCTCTTCGATACGCGGGCCATCATCCGCACCGAGCAACGAATGGCCGGCAAAGGCCTGCAGATTGCGGCCGGCCACACAATCGCGCTGAGCTTTCTGCCTGCATGGTTGAAGACGCTCACCGCGCATTTTGGCGAGGTACGCGCTCGGGTCATTCCGGCGAACGTACACGATTCGATTCTGATGCTCGTCAACGGTAATTGCGAACTGATGTTTGCGTATCACCATCCGGAGCTGCCGCTGCATCTGGACCCGGCGCGATACCAGCATCTGACCGTAGGCGTCGACACGTTCATGCCGGTGTGCCGCCCCAATGAACGCTCAGCCCCGGCGTTCCGGTTGCCGGGAACGGCGAACCGTCCACTCCCGTTCATTTCCTATACGGAAACCAGCTATTTCGGCCGCTGCCTTGCGCTACTTCTTGGGCAAGCAACTGCTGCCCCGGCGCTGCAGCTTCATTACGAATCGGACATGGCAGAAGTGCTGAAGAAACTTGTGATGGAAGGTGAAGGGGTCGCGTGGCTACCCAAAAGTTCCATCATCGCCGAACTCGAGTCAGGCGAACTGGTGCCTGCCGGGCGCTCCGAATGGCATCTGGAGCTCGAACTGCGCGTGTACCGCGATGCCTCGAATCGCAGCGAGTTTCTGGAGAAGCTCTGGGGACACATTCGGGCAGCCTCGCAGCCCTCCTGATAGGGTTTTCACGAGTTATGCGAAACTGGCATAACCGCATGCAGTAGTAGCATCAACGCATTTTTGACGTTCCTTAAGATCCGTCCATACACAAAAACCTGCTGATTCAGCGACGTTTTTGCCATTCATGCGCAGGTGGGGCATCCCGCCGCCGGGCGCCATTCCTGGACGGATTCAAATGAAGAATCGCCTCACACTCTATATTTTTGTCGGCATGCTGCTCGGCGTTGTCGTCGGGTACATCTGCCACCGGTCGGTCGCGGATGCCGCTGAAGCGAAGACCATGGCCGGCTACTTTTCAATCATCACCGATATTTTTCTTCGCCTCGTGAAGATGATTATCGCACCGCTGGTCTTCGCGACGTTGGTCTCCGGCCTTGCCGGCATGGCCGGGACAAGCGATGTGCGCCGGATCGGGTTCAGGTCGGTGGGGTGGTTCCTGTGCGCGTCTCTGCTCTCCCTCGCGCTCGGCCTGGTGCTGGCGAACATCTTCCAACCGGGCGCAGGGCTGCATATGGTGCAGACCAGCGCCGATGTGACAACAGGTCTGAATACTGCTGGCCTGAACTTCAAGGACTTCATTACCCACGCGTTTCCGACCAGCATCATTGACGCGATGGCCCGAAACGACATTCTGCAAATCCTTGTTTTCTCCGTGCTGTTCGGCGTCGTACTGAGCGCCATCAAGAGCGATACGCGTGTGGCGCCGCTGATTGCAGGCGTGGATGCCCTCGTGCCGGCCATGCTGAAACTGACCGACTACGTGATGCGTCTCGCCCCAATCGGTGTCTTTGGTGCGCTCGCCGCGGCCATCACGGTACACGGTCTGGATGTGTTGACCACGTACGGCAAACTCATCGGCAGCTTCTATGCAGGGCTTGTGCTTCTTTGGACGCTTCTCATCCTTGTCGGGTATTTCTTTCTCGGGAAGCAGATCTGGACGCTGCTGAAGGCAATTCGCGAACCCGCGATGCTCGCTTTTTCGACGGCAAGCAGTGAAGCGGCTTACCCCCGCCTGACCGAAAAGCTCGAAGCGTTTGGGGTTGACAAGAAGGTTGTTGGGTTCACCTTGCCGCTCGGATACGCGTTCAATCTGGACGGCTCGATGATGTACCAGGCATTCGCGGCGATTTTCATCGCGCAGGCTTTCGGCATTGACATGCCATTGGGCGCCCAGATCGTGATGTTGCTCGTACTCATGGTCAGCAGCAAGGGGATGGCAGGGGTCGCCCGAGGCTCGGTGGTCGTGGTTGCTGCTGTTGCACCGATGTTCCATCTGCCACCGTCCGGAGTCGTGCTCATCCTCGCCATCGATCAGGTTCTCGACATGGGCCGAACCGCCACCAACGTAATTGGCAACAGCATCGCAACGGCCGTCATCGCGAAGTGGGAGGCCAAACGCTCAGCCAGGCACGCGAAACGTGCCAGCGACGTCGCTTTCGTTCAACTGCAAGGTGAGATGAAATGAAAGAAGTGAAGCAGGACAACGTGCGCAAGTTCGGGGTTGTGGGGGGCTTGGGGCCGTTGGCAAGTGCCGATGTATTCTTCAAGCTCGTCAAATCGACTCCCGCCACCAGCGACGCGGAGCACTTCGACGTGGTATTCGAGCAGCACCCTTTCGGCAACTCGGGTACCGGAAATGAGGCTACGACGCAACGGAAGCTGTATATCTTCGATCTGATTAGCCGCTTCGAGAAGCAAGGCGTGACGACAGTGGTGCTTCCCTGCTTTCTCAGCCACACGTTTATTGATGAGCTGAAGGCAAATTCACCGCTTCAGATTGTTAACATGGTCGAGGCTGTTCGCAGTCACGTTCGGCGGAAATTTCCTACCGTGCGTCGAATCGGTGTATTGGCGTCCGAATACACGCGTCGGAAAGGGCTGTTTGAGAAGTATTTTTCGGCACCTGAATTTGAGGTTGTCTATCCCCGCCACCGGGAGAATCTGGACCTCGTCACAGAAGCCGTATATGGGTCTGAAGGCGTCAAGAGCGGGAACCTGAGTGGCCGACCGGTGAAGCTTTTGCGCGAGGCGTGCGAGGACCTCATCTCGCAGGGCGTCAACATCATTGTCCCAGGTCTGACCGAAATCGCTCTGGTAGCCGGGGAGATTGGCCCGCTGCAGGTGCCGCTACTCGATTCCAATCTGGCCTATGCACAATACGTCGTATCGGGGCAGTATGCTTTGCCCGAAACGCTGTTCAAGGTCGGTATAGTCGGCGGGGTTGGACCGGCGGCGACCGTCGATTTCATCCATAAGATCGTGCGCAATACGCCGGCTAAACGGGACCAGGACCACATCAAACTGTTGGTCGAGCAGAACCCGCAAATTCCGGACCGCACAGAAAGCCTGATTGGCGACGGGCCCGACCCGACCATCTCCCTTTACGCGACATGCAAGAAGCTCGAATCAGGCGACGCGGACATCATTGCTATCCCATGTAACACCGCTCACGCGTTCGTCGAGCGGATCCAGCCGTATCTCGGCATACCAATCGTGAACATGCTGACGGTTACCGTCAGCTATCTTCGCGAGAGCTTTCCGTCGCTGCGGTCAGTCGGTGTGCTGGCGACCTCGGGTACGGTCGAAAGCGGTGTCTACGAAAAGGCGCTCACCTCACAAGGGTTACAGCAAATCGTCCCGGGCCCGGCTTTGCAGGCGCGAGTGATGGACGCGATTTACGGCAAGGAAGGCGTAAAAGCAGGGTTCACGACCGGGCAGTGCCAGTCCGATATCGCTGCTGCGATTGACGGGCTCATTTCCCGGGGCGTAGACGTCATCATCCTTGGTTGCACCGAGCTGCCGCTACTGCTTCAGCAGACGGATTTCGTCGGTACTAACGGAACATCGGTCCGGCTGGTCGACCCCACAGACGTACTTGCCAGGCAGTGTGTCGCCTACGCAACTGCAGCATCGGAATCGCACCGCCCCTAACCGACCGATTGAATGACTTCTTCCCCCGACCCGTGGCGTATACGGGCGTCGGGTGTCGCACTTCGCCCCGCATTTTTTGACAGATCAAGGAAGCTATGCTCACGACCATTGAACGCATCGAACACGACCTCCTCGGCGACCTCGCCGTACCGGCGGCAGCCTACTATGGTGTCCACACGCTGCGCGCACTCGAGAATTTCCCCATCACGGGAATTCCTATTTCGGCTTATCCGAATCTCATCAACGCGCTTGCGAATGTTAAAGAGGCAGCAGCGCTGGCGAATTACGACCTTGGGCTGCTCAGCGAGCTCAAGATGTCGGCTATCGTGCAAGCCTGCAGGCAGGTCCGCTCCGGTGTCGCACACGACCACTTCGTCGTGGACGTCATTCAGGGCGGCGCCGGCACTTCAACCAACATGAACGCCAATGAGGTCATTGCCAATCTTGCTCTTGAACACCTCGGGCACCAACGAGGAGAGTACGACATTCTTCATCCCAATGAGGACGTCAACCTTGGGCAAAGCACGAACGATGTATACCCGACCGCATTGAAAATCGCGACGTACGCGGGAATCATGCAACTGATAGAAGCAATGGCCGTGCTCCGCGCATCGTTCGAGCGCAAGGCTGAAGAATTCCGGGACGACCTGAAGATGGGGCGAACCCAACTTCAGGATGCAGTTCCCATGACGTTGGGGCAGGAGTTCAGCACCTTTGCCGTCATGCTCGGAGAAGACGAGGAGCGTCTTAGGGAAGCGTCAAGGTTGATTTGCGAGATCAACCTGGGCGCAACAGCCATTGGCACGGGCATCAACACCCATCCCGAGTATGCACAAGTCGTCTGCCGTCACCTGAGCGACGTAACCGGAATTCCGCTCACGACTTCCCCCAACCTGGTGGAGGCGACCCAGGATGTCGGGTCATTTGTGCAGTTGTCTGGTGTGTTGAAACGTGTCGCGGTGAAACTGTCCAAGACGTGCAATGACCTCCGTCTTCTCTCAAGCGGCCCCCGTGCAGGTCTCGGGGAAATCAACCTGCCACCGGTTCAGGCCGGCTCCAGCATCATGCCGGGCAAGGTCAACCCTGTCATACCTGAGGTCGTCAACCAGATAGCGTTTGAGGTCATCGGTAATGACGTGACCGTCAGCTTTGCTGCGGAGGCCGGGCAGCTTCAACTCAACGCGTTCGAGCCTATCATCGCGCACAGCCTCTTCAAGAGTGTGGCCCATCTGCGGGCAGGATGTTTGACGCTGGCGTCGAGGTGCGTCGACGGAATCACCGCCAATCGGGACCGGCTGCGGTCAATCATTGAAAATTCGATCGGTATCGTGACGGCGCTTAACCCATACATAGGCTATACCCACGCGACGGATGTAGCACAGGAAGCGCTTGCATCCGGTCGAAGCGTGGCGGAGATAGTGGTTGGAAGAGGACTGCTGAGCCAGTCCCAGCTCGACGAGATTTTGCAGCCCGCCATGCTGACCCAGCCGAGGAAAATCGCGTCCGCGGCTTGAGGCTGGGCTGATCAAGTCCGCCATTCGTACGTTTCATGCGTTCTAGAGCTGACACGCATCGGGAAAGGCGAAGGACGATAAAGCAGCAAACTCGACACGCCCCAGTTCGTCGCGGGCGGCGGCGACCGACAGTTGCGCTTCGGCGCGCTGCGCCGCGACCTCGCCGCGTAGCGCGCCGAGTGCGGCGTTCGCAGACGCGGAGACGCGCGCCCAGACAACCGGTTCGCGGTCGACGTGACGTCGCAGTCCGTTTAAGGGCACATCCGACTGCCGACTGGGGAATACCACTAAGCGAGCAGCTCAAGCCATCCTCTCCCGTCCCGCCTCAGTTCCAGCGTTCAGCCGAAACGATCATTACCCTTGGGATAACGGACTCGCCCTGAACGTGATTGAACCCTGTCCCCTCGCTCCATAGACTCGTTTCATGTCCAGAGCGAGAGCACCCATGTCCAGTCAAAGCCCGTCTCACTCCCGCTGGGCCACGCGCCGTGCGGAAAAACATCGGCGCCTCGCGCGCGTTGCGTCGATCGCCGATGGCGTGGTATTGCCCACTACCCGTATCGTCGAAGTCCTGCAAAAGCTGATCGTTCCCGGAGACCGCGTGGTCGTCGAGGGCAACAACCAGAAGCAGGCGGACTTCCTGTCGCGCTCGCTGGCGAAGGTCGATCCGGAACTCATCCATGACCTGCATCTGATCATCCCGAGCGTGAGCCGTGCCGAACATCTGGATCTGTTCGAACGCGGCATTGCCCGAAAGCTCGATTTCGCGTTCGCCGGCGCGCAAAGCCTGCGCATTTCGCAGTTCCTGCAAGACGGCATCCTCGAGATCGGTGCGATTCACACCTACATTGAGCTGTACGCGCGGCTCTATGTCGATCTGACGCCCAACGTCGTGCTGGTCGCCGGCTACAAGGCGGATCGCAATGGCAACCTCTACACCGGCGCGAGTACCGAAGACACCCCGGCGCTCGTCGAAGCCGCGGCGTTTCGCGATGGCATCGTGATCGCGCAGGTCAACGAGATCGTCGACGATCCGAAAGACCTGCCGCGCGTCGACATTCCCGGTTCGTGGATCGACTTCGTGGTCCAGTCGGACAAGCCGTTCTTCATCGAGCCGCTGTTCACGCGTGACCCGCGCCTCATCACGCCGATCCATGTGTTGATGGCGATGATGGCCATTCGTGGCATCTACGAGCGGCATCAGGTGCAGTCCCTCAATCACGGCATCGGGTTCAACACTGCGGCAATCGAACTGATCCTGCCGACCTACGGCGAAAAGCTCGGCCTCAAGGGCAAGATCTGCCGGCACTGGACGCTCAATCCGCATCCGACGCTGATCCCCGCGATCGAAACCGGCTGGGTCGACAGTGTGCATTGCTTCGGCGGCGAGATGGGGATGGAAGCCTATGTCGCGCAACGGCCGGATATCTTCTTCACCGGCCGCGACGGTTCGATGCGCTCGAATCGCGCGATGTGCCAGCTCGCGGGCCAATACGCCGTCGACATGTTCATCGGTTCGACGTTGCAGATGGACGGCGCAGGCAACTCGTCGACCGTCACGCACGGACGGCTCACCGGCTTCGGCGGCGCGCCCAACATGGGCCACGACCCGCACGGCCGTCGCCATGCGACACCCGCCTGGCTCGATATGCTGGAAACCGACGACCCGCTCGAGCGCGGCCGCAAGCTCGTCGTACAAATGGTCGAGACGTTTCAGGCAGGCGGTCAACCGACCATCGTCGAGTCGATCGATGCGGTGGAAGTCGGACGCGAAACCGGCATGCCGATCGCACCGGTGATGATCTACGGCGACGACGTCACGCATGTGCTGACCGAGGAAGGCATCGCGTACCTGTACAAGGCGCGTTCGCTCGAGCATCGCAAGGAGATGATCGCGGCCATCGCGGGCGTAACGCCTATCGGCCTCACGAGCAGCGCGGAGAAACGGGCGGCGCTGCGGCGCGATGGTTTCCTCGCGCTGCCCGAGGACCTTGGCATTCATCGCAGTGAGGCGACCCGGTCGCTGCTCGCGGCGAAGAGCATGGCGGACCTCGTCGACTGGTCGGACGGACTGTATGAACCGCCCGCACGCTTTCGGAGCTGGTGATGCGCGAGAACCTCGCAATGAACGAAGCGCAGCCGCGCCGCCAGGAGCCGGACCTTGCCGGGCGTTACGGCGCGCTGGTGGTCGCGGCGCTGATCGACGAAGTCACACTCGCCCCGAAACCCGGACTTGTCGATATCCGCAGCCAGGGCGCACATCACGATCTCGACTGGAAGCTGATGTGCACATCGGCGCTGGCACTGCAGCCTACCTTCGCGGAACTGGCGCGGGCCGGGCTCGAAACGCGGCCGCTGTTCGCGCTGCGTGAACGGATCGGCGCCATCGGACGCGACGGCGAAGCGCGCATGCTGGACGCAACGCACGGCGTGAATACCCATCGCGGCGCGATCTGGGCGCTCGGGCTGCTCGTGACCGCGGCGGCACGCGGACCGGACGACCTCGCGCCGGCAGCGGTCGCCGCGCGCGCCGGATCGATCGCGCGGATTGCCGACCGGCGCGCGCCGACGCGCACCGGCCACAAAGGCGAGCAGGCATGCCTCGACTACAACGTAGGCGGCGCACGCGGACAGGCACAGGCGGGCTTTCCGCACGTCGTGCAAGTGGCGCTGCCGGAGCTCGCTCGTTCACGCGGGCGCGGCGACAGCGAAACGGCCGCCCGCCTGAATGCGCTGATGGCCGTCATGGCGAGCCTCGACGACACCTGCGTGCTGGCGCGCGGTGGCCGCGGCGCGCTCGCCGAGATGCGGCGCGGCGCGCAAAGCGTGCTCGCGGACGGCGGCGCAGCGAGCCTCGCTGGCCGCCGGCAGTTGAAGGCACTCGACCGGCGTCTCGTCGAATTGCACGTCTCGCCTGGTGGCGCAGCCGATCTGCTCGCCGCCACCCTCTTTCTCGACCGGCTTCAAGCCAACGCCCCTCATCGGTCCAAGCCTCTTACGACCAGGGCATAGGAACGCACATGGAAACTATCGTCCTCGAATTCCCGGCCGGGCAACCCGCGCAAGGTCGCGCGGTGGCCGGCGTGGTCGCCTCGGGCGACCTCGAAGTCCTACTCGAAGCCAACACCGCGCAGCGCACCGTGGTGAACATCACCACTTCTGTCGACGGCAAGAGCCGCGTATGGGAAGCCGTGCTCGCGCGCATTTTCGGCGATAGCTCACTGCCGGCCATGAAGCTCGAAATCAACGATTCCGGCGCGACGCCCGGGGTCGTGCAAATACGTATCGGACAGGTACTCGAACAACTGCAATCAACCGGCGGAGCATAACGATGACCGATACCCAGCAATTGCTCGAGCGTCAGAGCTTCATCGAACTCGATGCGCGCAGCCGGGCCAGCAGGCTGCTTGACCCGGGCACCTTTCGCGAGCTGCTCGATCCGTTCGACCGCATACGCTCGCCATGGCTCGCCCGGCAAGGCATCGTGACCCAGGCTGACGACGGCACTGTTGTCGCCAAAGGCGAGCTCGATGGACAACCAGCGGTCGTGCTCGCAGTCGATGGCGGCTACCAGGGTGGCAGCATGGGTGAAGTGTCGGCGGCGAAGATCGCGGGCAGCCTCGAACTGGCCGCCGACGACAACCGCAACGGCATCCCGACCCGGGCGGTGATTCTCTTCGAGACGGGTGGCGTGCGCCTGCAGGAAGCGAACCTCGGGCTCGCCGCGATCGCGGAGATTCACGCGGCGATCGCCGACCTGCGGCGCTATCAGCCGGTGATCGGCATCACCGCCGGCCCGATTGGCTGTTACGGCGGCATGTCGATCTCGGCGGGACTGTGCAGCTATCTGATCGGTACGCGCGAAGCGCGTCTTGGACTGAACGGACCGGCGGTGATCGAGCAGGAAGCGGGCATCGTGGAATTCGACTCGCGCGATCGTCCGATGATCTGGAGCTTCACCGGTTGCGAACAGCGCCATCGCACGGGCCTCGTCGACGTGTACGCCGCCGACGACACCGATGCGATCCGCGCGGCCGTCATCGACCTGTTTCGCACGGGACGTCCGCAAACGTGCCGCAGCGAACGCGTCGCAGGCTTTTTGCAGCGGCTTTCGGAAATCGATCCGGGCGTGCAGGCGACGCCGGAACACGTGACCGCCATCTACGGCAAGGGGTTTTAGTCATGAGCACACCAGAGCTTTCCGCGCGCGGCGCAGTCTGGCTGGACGCACTCACCTGCAGCGCGCCGTTGCAGCCGGGCTATCCGCCGTCAGTGCGGGTCGTCGATGCGCGGCTTGGCGAGCATTCCGCGCGCTACGTCGCGGTGGTGCCGGACCCAGACAACCCGTTCCCTCGCGCACGTGGCGGCGAGGTCGGCCTTATCGAGGGATGGGAGATTGCGCGGGCGGTGCGCGAAGTGGTCGATGCCGATGCCGGGCGTAACGAGAAACGCGCGATCGTCGCGATCGTCGACGTCGCGAGTCAGGCGTATGGACGACGCGAGGAAGCCTATGGCATCCATCAGGCGCTCGCCGGGGCCGCTGACGCGTACGCTAGCGCGCGTTTAGCGGGTCATCCGGTGATCGGGCTGATCGTCGGGCGCGCGATGTCCGGAGCGTTTCTCGCACACGGCTACCAGGCCAACCGCCTGCTCGCACTCGGCGATTCGCAGGTCATGGTCCACGCCATGGGCAAGGAATCTGCCGCCCGCATAACGCTGCGCTCAGTGGCCGATCTCGAAGCGTTCACCGCGCACGTGCCGCCAATGGCCTACGACATCGACAACTATGCGTCGCTAGGGCTGCTGTGGAAGTTGCTTGGCGTGCGCAACGCCAATGCGCCGACTGCGGCCGATCAAGCCAGCGTCGAAAAAGCGCTGCAAGACGCGTTCGACGACATCCGCGCCGATCCGTCGCGCGGCCTCGACGGGCGGCTTCACAGCGCCCACCGCGCCGCGTCGGTAACGGTGCGCCAGAAGTTGCGCGAGCAATGGCGATGAATCCGCCCTGACCTCGGCCACATGCAGCGCAGCGCGTCGCAACTTGTTATCGATTCGCCGTAAGCCAATAGAGCAAATTCAGGAGACAGCACATGATCATCTACGGAACCGCACTGCTTGCGTTCTGCCATCTGGCGGGACTCTTTCTCGGCGATCTGCTCGGGCTCGCGATCGGCGTCAAGACGAATGTCGGCGGCGTCGGCATCGCGATGCTGTTGCTGATTTTCCTGCGCCTCTATCTGCACAAGAAGGGGCTGCTGCCTAAGGAAACCGAAGCGGGCGTGGGCTTCTGGGGGGCGATGTATATCCCCGTGGTGGTCGCAATGGCCGCCAACCAGAACGTCGTTGCAGCGCTCAAGGGCGGCCCGGTCGCGCTGCTGTCGGCACTCGGCGCCGCCGCCGTCTGCGCGTGCTGCATCGCCGTCCTTGCCCGTACCGGTCGCGACAACACCTCGTTCGTGAACGCCCCGCAACTCGAAGAGATCTGAAGCAGGAGTCCATCATGTTGCACATGCTCGAAAAAGTATTCGTTCAGAACGGCCTCGTGACTTCGTTCGCGCTGGTGGGTCTCATCATGTGGGTGTCGTCGTTGATTTCGCGCAAGCTGACGTTCGGGCGCGTGCACGGCTCCGCCATCGCGATCGTGATCGGCCTCGCGCTCGCCTATTTCGGCGGTCTCTTCACAGGCGGCCAGAAAGGTCTCGCGGACTTGCCGCTCTTCACGGGAGTGGGCCTGATGGGCGGCGCGATGCTGCGCGATTTCGCGATCGTCGCCACCGCGTTCGAGGTGCAGGCCGACGAGGCACGTAAGGCCGGGCTCATCGGCGTGGTATCGCTGCTGCTCGGAACCCTGTTGCCGTTCATTGTCGGCGCGAGCATCGCTCATGCGTTCGGCTACACCGACGCGGTCAGCATGACGACCATCGGTGCAGGCGCGGTCACTTATATCGTCGGCCCGGTGACCGGCGCGGCGATCGGCGCGAGCTCCGACGTGATTGCGCTCAGCATCGCGGCCGGGCTGATCAAGGCGATCATCGTGATGATCGGCACGCCGATCGCGGCCGGCTTCATGGGACTGAAGACACCACGCTCCGCGATGATCTTCGGCGGCCTCGCGGGCACGGTAAGCGGCGTGAGCGCCGGGCTCGCCGCGACCGACCGGCGGCTCGTGCCGTATGGCGCACTGATCGCGACGTTTCACACGGGCATCGGCTGCCTGCTCGGACCCTCGCTGCTGTTCTTTGCGACGAGGGCCTTGGTAGGCTCGTGATAGCAGGGGCAGAGAGAATCCTGATGTCCGCTCCATGAACATCCTCTTCACCTTTCCCGGCCAGGGCTCGCAAAAGTGCGGCATGCTGCACGCGCTACCGGATGACGTCGAAGCGGCTCGCACGATCGAAGAGGCCAGCGACACGTTGGGCTACGACGTCCGGTCCCTCGACGACGCGGACTCGCTACGCTCCACCATCGCCGTGCAACTGTGTCTGCTGGTGGCGGGCGTTGCCCAGGCGCGCATATTCAGCGCCAGTGGCCATGAGCCCGACATGGTCGGGGGGCTTTCGATCGGCGCGTACCCGGCTGCGGTGACCGCCGGCGCCCTGCCCTTCGCCGATGCCGTCAGGCTCGTCGCGTTGCGCGGCCAGTTGATGGAACACGCTTACCCCAGCGGCTACGGGATGATGGCGATCGTCGGCCTCGAGCAGCGCTCGCTCGAACCCTTGATCGCGCAAGTCAACAGCACGGTCACGCCCGTCTTTCTGGCCAACATCAACGCCGAGACGCAGATGGTGGTCGCGGGCAGCGACGGCGCGATGCGCGAACTCGCGGCCTTGGCAGTCGAACGTGGCGCGCAACGTTGCGAACGTCTCGACGTGCCCGTGCCGTCGCATTGCGCACTGCTCGACGAGCCGGCGGCCGCGCTCGCCGATGCGTTCGAAGAGGTTGTCCTGCGTGCGCCTCGCGCCGTGTATCTGAGCAGCAGCGCCGCCCGCCCGCTCTTCGACGGCCCACGCATCGCGGCCGACCTTGCCGGCAACATGGCGCGCCAGGTACGCTGGTCCGACACGATGCGGCTCGCGTGGGAGCGAGGCGCCCGCCTCGCGATCGAGATGCCGCCCGGCAACGTGCTGACCCGCTTGACCGGCGCGGCATTCAGCCAGGGCATTGCGGCAAGCTGCAGCGACACCGCGCTGCCGGACCTTCGCGTGCTGATTGAGCGCGAGCGGGCGCGCGACTGACGGCTCAAATCTCAGCCGGCGCTTCTGGTGCGCAGGCGGCAGACGGCCATCAGCGCGAGCAGATTCGGATCGCGCTCGCGTGCGCGCAGGAAGCTGACGCCGATGGTCTGGCGCATCAGGTATTGCGGCTTGAGCGGGATGAACTGCACCTTGTCGCCGAACACGCCGCGCACCCGGCCCGGCAATAGCGTACAGCCGACCCCGCCGCTCACCAGGTTCATCAGTGAGAAGATGTCGCCGACTTTCATCGTCACGTTCGGCGTGAAGTCCGCGACACGAAATGCGTCCAGAAAGCCGTGATAGGTGACGAAACCCTCGCCGAGCGAAACGAATGTCTCGTCGCGGCAGTCACGCAAATCGACCGCTTCAAGTTTCGCGTACGGCGAATCGGCAGGTGCGGCGAAAAAGATGTCGTCTTCGAAAAGAGGCAGCGCCTCGACTTCGGGTTCGGTCTCCGGCACGGCCATCAGGGCCGCATCGACGGCGCCTTGCTTGAGCTTGTCGAGCAGCTCGGCATTCGAACCGAGCACGAGTTCGACCTGAAGCGTCGGCCGCCGCACCTTGAGATCGATGACGATGCCGGGTACGGTCTTGATGGTCAGCGAGTACAACGAACCGATCTTCAGGCGGTCCGACGAATAGCCCGCGGCCTCGCGCGTCGCGCGAATGCCATCGGACATCAGCGTGAGCACTTCTTGCGCGACATCGGCGAGCATTTGCGCCGCTTCCGTCGACTTGAGGTTGCGGCCTTCGTGCCGGAATAGCGCACAGCGCACGCCCTGTTCGAGCGAATGCAGCGCCCGGTGCACGCTGACCGTACTCACGTTCAACGCCTCGGCCGCCTTCGACAGGTTGCCGGTCTCCATGAACGCGAGCAGAACCTCCAGCTTGCGGAAGGTAATCTCTTCATCGATTCGGTCGCGCATCTCAGGCTATCGAATGGTTGAATCGAGCCATTATCGGCGGATGACCGTGCGGGGCCAATAGCGACAACCCCGCATGTTTCGTGTCGGGCGCCCGCTGACCGTTGGGTCGTCTTGCATGTCGCGACGAAGCGGGGTATCGGACAGGCCGACGACCATGCGATGGGGTCGAGCCGGCAAGGCGTGCGCTGCAACGCGGTGGCACCTGGCCTCTTCCTGACCGAGACCGTGGCCAGGACCTATTCGGATAGCGCGGTGCTCGACCTCAAGCGCATGAACCGCATCTTCGAGGTCAGCGACACCAATTACTACGCGATCGTCGAACCGGGCATCAGCGACTTCGACCTGTACAACTACATCCGTGAGCGCGGACTCAAGGTCTGGCTCGACGTCCCGGATCCTGGTTGGGGCAGCGTGGTCGGTCGGCAATTCGCCCGATCATGAACTGTCCGAATTCTCGAAGCCACCTCTCCTACTATTCCCAGTTCAAACTGAGTTGTCGTTTACCCTCCTGAACGACCGTGCGGCAAGCTGGCAAACCGTGCGTCTGAATATCTTGAAACGCTTTACTGACGGGGCACCTGCTCACCTGCGGGCAGGTGGCGGCCCACCGCACGAACACAATCGTAGGGAAAAAGTTAATTCCCACATATTGATTATGCGGATGGGGAAACATTAAGATGGCTTCCCCGGCGCGCAGTCGGCTTCCGGTCAGCATGAATCATGCACAAAGTCCTATTTCGCTGGACGCATTCACGGTCGTCACGCAAGAACGGTTGAGCTTTTCATCAAATTGACGCCTATCAACAGGAGACAAAGATGCTGAGCCCTCATGAGTTCGCAACCTTGATGCTGGTCAAGGACGCTCCCGATCAACTCGGGCTGGATCGTGCAGATCTGGATATGTTGCTCGAACATCAACTCGTCGCATTGGAAGCACTCCCATGCGGCCAACAACGCCACCAGATAACCCGCGACGGCGTTTCCATGCTCAAAGCTGTGACGCGGTTCGGCTGATGACTTTCATTAGCGGATCAGCGTCCGCCCCATAGAATCCAGCGCTCACCTCCGAAAGCAAGCAGTGCGGTTCCTTACCACCGGAATAAGTGATCCAATAGTGCAATCAGTACTGCTATGAATTGTTCTGGTGTGTGCGATGCGCGGTCCGCATTGCACTCGTGCTTCCCGCCAGTCCATCCACGCAACCACCGCGCTCCGCACTGGGTGTCAACATCACCCAGTTCCAAACGAGACCGTTTTGCAGGACAGGGTCAGCGACGAACTCCCCCGGCCGAGCGGCGCCTTTTCGGCTTCCCATCTGGCTTGACGAGAGTATTGATAAAAACTGCGTCGCGTTCCAGCGCGAGCGGCAGTTCTGCCTTCAAAAGCTCGATCCACGCCCGCGTCTTCGCTTCGAGAAACTTCCTCGAAGGCATCAGCACATAGACACCGACATCAGGCGAGCGCCACTGAGGCAAGACATGCACGAGGTCTCCTCTGCGTAATTCGTCCAGCACAGCAAATCCCGGCAACAGTGCAATGCCTAATCCGCTGCAAGCCGCGCGCCGAACCACTTCCGGATGATCGCCGACCAGCGGCCCCGCAGGCTGAATCGAATGCGTCGTCCTCCCATCCGTCAACTGCCAATCGAGCGTGGTCGACGGGTTGACGAGGCGCAGGCATGCATGGGCCGCCAGATCGCTAATGGTCTTCGGCGCACCGTGCCGCGCAAGGTAGTCCGGCGCGGCGCACAGCACTCCGTGAACCGCGCCCAACCGTTGCGCAACGATGCTCGAGTCCGGCAGTCGCTGCGTGAGATAGACGCTTACATCCACGCCTTCCGCGAGCAGATCCGGCACGTATTGGGCGGTGCTGTACTCCACGCTCACCGCGGGATACATCGAACAGTACTTCGCCACGAGCGGCGCCACGTACCGATCCCCGAAACTCGCCATGCAGAGCACCCTCAGTCGCCCCGTCGGCTGGATGCGCGCCCCGCTCGCTTCGTTTTCCGCTTCCGTCACCAGTTCGAGGATCGTTCGGCATTGGTTCGCGTAGCGCTCGCCAGCTGTCGTGACCGACATGCGCCGGGTCGTCCGCTGGAGCAGCTTCGTCTGCAAACGATTCTCCAGCTCGGAAACGAGCCGCGATACCTGTGCTGTCGTCAACTCCATCTGCGTGCTTGCCGCCGTGAAGCTGCCAGCGTCCACTACCCGCACGAACGCCGTCATCGCGTGCAGCAATCCATAGTCGAGATTCTTGCGCATGACGTAACAATTTTTCGGATCAGACGGTATTTTCTCATGAAGAGCGAATAGTTAGGATCAGCCCGTACGTCGATGCACGACGTCTGGGCCCCTGAAACAAGCAGGGTGCAAAGCCTGATTGATTCGTTCGATATCGAGGTGATACTTATGAACGGCGCTGAAAGTCTGTTGCGTTCGCTGATCGCGAGTGGTGTGGATGTTTGCTTCGGGAATCCGGGCACGTCCGAGATGCATTTTGTGGCGGCACTGGATGAAGTCGACGGCATGCGCCCTATTCTTGGTCTGTTCGAAGGCGTCGTCACCGGCGCCGCCGACGGCTACGGAAGAATGGCGGGCAAGCCCGCCGCCACGTTGCTCCATCTCGGCCCCGGCCTTGCAAACGGGCTGGCCAATCTTCACAACGCACGCCGCGCGTCGAGCCCGGTCGTCAATATCGTCGGCGATCATGCATCGACGCATGCTCGCTTCGAAGCGCCGCTGACCTCCGATATCAAGGGCTTCGCGCGGCCAGTCTCGCACTGGATTCACTCGTCGAGCAGTGCTTTGACCGTCGGTGCCGATGCCGCCCGGGCGGTGCAGGCTTCCATGGAAGGCGCGGGCCAGATTGCGACGCTCATCCTGCCTGCCGACACGGCCTGGTCGCAAGCCGACGCCGTTGCCGCGCCGCTGCCCACGCCGGCGCCTGCGCTCGCGAGCGGCGAAGCCATCGACCGTATTGCCGCGCTTGCCCGCACCGGCGTGCGAACTGCTTTCCTGCTGCGAGGCAAGGCCTTGCAGGAACGAGGGCTTCGCGCGGCGGGCCGCATTGCTGCCAAGACGGGCGCCCGCCTGCTCTGCGACACCTTCGCTCCGCGTTTGCAGCGTGGCGCCGGACGTGTGCCGGTCGAGCGCCTGCCCTACTTCGCCGAACAGGTCGTCGACTTCCTCGCGGGCACGGAACTGCTAGTGCTGGTCGGTGCGCAACCGCCCGTCAGCTTCTTCGCCTACCCGGACAAGCCGAGCTCGCTGACGCCGCAAGAATGCCGCGTCGCGGTCCTGGCTCATCCGCATGAAGACGGCACGGCCGCACTCGAATCGCTGGTCGAAGCGCTTGGCGCACAACATGCCATCGCACGGGCAATCGATCGTCAGGATATCGAATTTTCTTCGAACGGCCCCCTCGACGGCGAATCGATCATGCGTAGCGTCGCGAGACACCTGCCCGAGAACGC
Source organism: Paraburkholderia panacisoli (assembly GCF_008369935.1). Lineage (GTDB taxonomy): Bacteria > Pseudomonadota > Gammaproteobacteria > Burkholderiales > Burkholderiaceae > Paraburkholderia > Paraburkholderia panacisoli. The sequence goes on from NZ_VTUZ01000035.1 coordinate 84,659, forward strand.
CATCATCACCGAAGAGGCATCGCTGGCAATGGCGCATTACGCCCTGACCGAGTCGGCCGCTCCGCATGATTTCCTGACCCTCACTGGCGGCGCGATCGGCAGCATGATGCCCGTTTCGATCGGTGCCGGCGTTGCGTGCCCCGATCGCAAGGTCGTCAATCTCGTGGGCGATGGCAGCGCGATGTACACGCTTCAATCTTTGTGGACGATGGCGCGCGAAAACATCGACGTCGTGACCGTCATCTACTCGAACGGCGGCTACAGGATTCTCGCGAACGAGCTCAAGCGCGTGGGCGCCCGCACGGATGGCGCTCATGCCGCCTCCATGTTCGATCTCGGCAATCCGTCGCTCGATTGGGTCGCCCTTGCACGGGGCATGGGCGTCGAGGCCTTCCGTGCCGAATCGCGCGAAACCTTCGATACCTCACTCGCGCACGCGATGAAGCGTAGGGGCCCAATGCTGATCGAGGCGGTCATCTGAGCGGCCCGTTCGTGCCCAATCGTTTGCTTGGGTCATTGAAAACCAAGGAGAAGTCAATCATGCCGATTAATTTCAGGCTGCCGGCGGAGCCGTCTGCCGCCCGGATCCACGTCCAACTCGCTACCATGAAAGCGGCGCAGCTCAGGGACGGAGCGCCTTCGGCCGCACTGCGCAAGGACCGCATCGATCGCGCAATCACCCTACTGCGCTCGAACAAGGACGCACTCGTCGACGCGATCAACGCCGACTACAGCTGCCGCGGCAAGCAGCAGACCTTGCTCGCCGATATCCTCGCGTCGATCGAGGGATTGCGCTTCAATCGCGAGCATCTCGATGCATGGATGGCGCAGCCGGCCACGACCGAGCCGTTTCCCGGCGTCAAGGCAAAGGTCGAGTATCAGCCGCTTGGCGTCGTCGGGATCATCAGTCCGTGGAATTTCCCCATCGTGCTGGCATTCGGTCCGCTCGCGGGCGCGTTCGCGGCGGGCAACCGCGCCATCATCAAGCCGTCCGAACTGACGCCCGCCACTTCGAAGCTGCTGGCCGAGCTGATCGCAGGTGCCTTCGACAGCGACGAGTTGACCACCGTGCTCGGCGGGGCAGAAACCGGCGCGGCGTTCAGCGCGCAGCCGTTCGACCATCTGGTGTTCACGGGCAGCACGCAGGTCGCGCACCACGTCATGCGCGCGGCATCGGGCAACCTCGTGCCCGTGACGCTGGAGCTTGGCGGAAAGTCGCCCGTTCTCGTAGGCGAAGACGCCGACCTGCAACGCGTCGCGGAGCGCGTGATGACGGTGAAGACATTCAACGCCGGGCAGATCTGCCTCTCGCCGGACTATGTACTGATCCCCGCCGGGCGCACCGATGCGTTCGTCGAGCACGCGAAGGCGGTGGTCTCGCAGATGTATCCGTCCATTCGCGAGAATCCCGATTACACCGCGATGATCAACGTGCGAGGGTTCGAGCGCCAGCTCTCGCTCGTCGACGATGCGCGTCAACGGGGCGCCAAAGTCGTGAGCCTCGCCCCTGCGGACGAAGACCTCTCAGATGCCGCCGTGCGCAAGATGGCGCCGACCCTCATCACCGGGACGACCGATGCGATGCGCGTGATGCAAGAAGAGATTTTCGGTCCGGTACTGCCGGTAGTGACCTACGAAACGTTCGACGAAGCGCTGGCGTATATCAATGCGCGCCCGCGCCCGCTCGCACTCTACTACTTCGGCGATGACGCGGCCGGGCACGAGCAGGTTTCGACGCGGACCACGTCGGGGGCGCTCGTCGTGAATGATGCGATGACGCACGTGTTCTTCGACACGCTGCCGTTCGGAGGCGTAGGCGCATCCGGCATGGGCCACTATCACGGTGAGTACGGCTACCGCACGTTCAGCCACGCGAAACCCGTCGTGGTTCAAAGCGCAGGCGGCGAATCGAATCTCCTGATGCGCGCGCCGTATCTGGCGGCTACCGAGGCCGCTGTCAACGGCATGATCGACGGCTGAGGCCTGGTCCGGCCGCCACGATCACGCAGCGAGGGGCAGGTCTCCGTCCCGACCGCCCTCGTTGAAGCCCTGATCCCGCTATTGAGTCGCGACAAACCTCCCCTGAACGGGGGATCGCCGTGGCGACGCAAAAGCGCAGAAGATCGGAGTGCGAAGCGATCCGTCTTTCTGTCCGCGAAGATTTAGAAATCTCATCGCAGCAATGCGGCGCGATTGTTGGACAAGATCGGCGAGCCGCCTAAGATTTGCCGCAGCAATCTCTAAACGGAGTTTTCCATGCCAATGACAAATGTCTCGATGCGCACCGGTCAGTCTGCGCAATTCCGCACCGCCGTCCTGAAGGGCATTCATGAGTCGCTTCACGAGGCCCTGGGTATCCACCCGGAAGCGTTCTTCATGACGATCACCGAACATGAGGAAGCCAACTTCCTCGCGAACATGACGTTCCCGTTCGAACGGAGTCCGGACCTGCTGCTGATCCAGATCACGCTGACCGCCGGCCGGGACGCCGAAGACAAGAAGCGCTTCTACGAGCACCTCGTCGAGAAACTACAAGCCAGTCCCGGTGTAGATCCGGCGGATGTCTTCATCAACATCATCGAGGTCGCCAGCGAGAACTGGTCGCCCGGTAGAGGGCTAGCGGGCCGCAACTCCGTCATTCCCGCCACCGGCGCGCCGGCAACGACGGCCGCCAGCTAATCCGCGCACGCGCCCCCCTTTACGTCGTTCCTCATTCAATCTGGAGTCACCATGCCGAAGCAGTACGCCGTTCCCCTTTCGCCCCGTGGTCTTTCGAGCATCGCGCCCCCGCCGCCCTGGCACTATGCCGGCGACTTCATCCTCGTCGAGTTCTGGGCCGATCCCGCCGCTGCGGCGGCCGTGCTTCCCAAAGGTCTCACCGCCGATCCGGCCTCGCCAGGCCATGCAACGGCCCTCTTCATCGACTGGCAATTCACGGCCGGTGACGATGAGATGCTCGATCCGGCGCGCTATCAGTACCGCGAGTTCTTCATCCTGATCGACGCCCTCCACGACGGCAAGCCGGTCTCGTATTGCCCATATATCTTCGTGGACAACGATTCCGCCATGATGCGCGGCCTGATTCAAGGCTTCCCGAAGCGCTATGGCCAGGTGCATCAGACGCGCACGTTCGCTGCGCGAAGCGCGGCAGCTGCGCCGGTCGCTGCCGGTACGCGCTTTGCCGCCACGGCATCGGCCGCGGGCCAGCGTCTCGCACGCGCCGAGGTGAAGCTGGAGTCGGCTGTCGAAGACGTGTCGAAGCTGAGCCTCGCCGGCCGCCCGGTGGTCAATCTGCGCTACTTCCCGCGCCTCGCCGCCGGCCAGCATGAAATGCCGGCCGTCAACGAACTCGTGCTTTCGATCATGGACAATGCGCAGATCGCCGACGTGTGGACCGGAGAGGGCAAGCTCTCGCTGCCGCTCGCTGAAGGCGAGGAGATTTCGGATCTGGCGCCAGTGCGCGTGGGCGCCGGCTTTCGCGGCTCGATGGCGTACAGCGTGACGGACCTCAAGACGCTCGTCGACAACTCGAAGTAAGCCGCAAAGGCAATCCGAGGGCTTGGCGCCTCCGTTCACGCGGGGGCGCCTTTTTGATTTCTCCTGCAATGCCCCTCTCCACGATCAAGAACGTGCTGCCGTCGTACCGAAGCGGAGGTAGCCAGAGACGCGCAGGACTTTTGACGGCGTTCGCAGGATAATATGCCATTGGCGCAGGCGAATGGCACCGCGCTTGAACATCGATACGCCCTCATCGCCTCAAATGGCTCTCATGACCGACATGTCCGAAGCAATGCGGACGAACCAGTGGTTCAGCGCCCTGCCAGTTGCGGAGCAAGAGGCACTGATTCGACGAAGCGAATCGATCACGCTGCACCCAGGGGAATATCTGTTCCACCGGGGCGATGCGCCAACTGGCTTCTACGGGATCGTGAGCGGCCGGCTAAAGGCGTTCACACTTCGCGAAGACGGCAAGGAGGCGATCCTCTCCGTGATCGAAGCGGGTAACTGGTTTGGACAGACGTCCTTGACGAGCCGGCAGCCTCGGCCACGCGATGTCGTGGCGCTCGAACGTTCCTCTCTCTTGGTGGTGAGAGCGGCCGCCTTCGAAGAACTGATGCGGAGCACCGCATTCGTGCGTGCGATCGCCGAGCTGCAGTCGATTCATATGAACTGGCTGTACCGCATGGTCGAAGACGCCACGCTTCATTCGACGCGCGCACGCATCGCCCGCCGCCTGCTGCTGGTGGCCTCAGGCGACGTCACGCTCTCACCGCAGTGCCGACAGGACGTGAGCCTTTCGCAGGACACGCTGGCGATGATGCTCGGCATCACCCGCCAGACGCTTTCGCTGGAGCTCAAGGTCATGGCGGAAAAAGGCGCAATCATGTTGCGGTACGGTCGAATCGAAATCTGTTCGAAAGACATACTCGCGTCCTTTCAGGACGATTAATGATTGCGCCCGGCAATCGCATCCAGCGCTCAAAGCCAAAGAACTTTTGCCGGCCTAGAAGAGGTGCCGCAAGCCAGCCGTCACGCCAAGCTGCGTGGTCTTGAAGGCCGAGCTCAAGGCGTTGATCCCCTGGAATTGCGCGCCGACCATGCCGCCCCGGTACTGGGAGTAGTCGACCTCCAGATACGTATCCGTGCGTTTCGACCAGTTATAGTCGGCGAGAAGCTGGAATTGCGTCGCGTTGCCGTCCGCGGACGGGGTCTTGCCGGTCTGGATCGTGCGCCAGACATTGGCCGAAAGATGCGTCGCAAGGCCGATTTGCTGGGTCACACCGCCAAAGAACATTTGCCGCACGCTGAAAGTGTTGAACTTCAGTGCGGTCAACGCGGGCTCCGAGAACGGGCCGTTCGGGAAGTTCCCGACAAAGCCCGCATCCTGCCGATTGACGGCCCAGCCGGCGGACACCGTCGTCGAGTCGAAGGTGTATGACCCGCCGGCGGTCCACGATTTGAGGTGCGCCGAGGCGTTCACGGCGTCGCGCGAGTCGAGATAGGCGACAGCCAGGTTCAGCGGCGCCCCGGGCAGATACAGGAGCGACGCGCCAATCTGACTGCCCGCGCCGAAGTGGCCCGCCGTGCCGCCGAACGCATAGGAGACTTCACCGGTCAGGTACTGCCAGCGCGCTGCGTATTTGACCATGTTGCTCGCCCATACGCCTTGGGCCATCATGACTTCGGGACGGAACTGATAGAACGTGGGCAGCCAGCGGTTCGTCGCGAAGGCGCCGACCACAGCGTCGGACAGGGGATTGGTCTGGCGTCCCATCGTCAGTTTGCCGAAGGTGTTCGACTGGAGCCCGACAAAGGCGGTGTTGAAGAACGGATAGGCCGGGTCGGTCTGCCCAGAATTCGGGAAGAACCGGTTCTCCATGTTAAACACAACCTTGGTGCCGCCCCCTATGTCTTCCGCGCCCTTGATGCCGAAATTGCTCTCGCTCGCGCCACTCACCATCTGAACCTGAGAGTCGCCTGCCGGATTCGCATGCGTCGTATAGCGGACGCCGGCATCGACCAATCCGTAGAGCGTCACTGACGACTGTGCAGCCGCCGAAACGGAATACAGCGCCGCGACCGAGATTGCGCCGGCCAGTGCGTGCTGGCGCAGCCCTGCTGTATGGCCGCGATTTCTCCTCTCGTTACGGTTACGCCTTCCCGGAACAGCGCTGCACAACAATCTCCCTGCCTTCCTCATGTGAAATCTCCAACCTTATGTTTATATTGGACTACGAATCATTCAGAATCGAATCTTCGCTCACGCACCTGGACTCGGTGCAAGGTGAGCTTCGCTAGCGCGCGTCGCTCCCACGGACACACCTTGCCCGGGAAGTCGCGCTCAAACCGTCAGAAAATTTACATTTCTCGACAGGCTTGCGCTGCGGTCCGCGACGCAACGCGCGCACTGGGACGGACTCGGTCGGGATAACCCCGAAAAGGCAAGAAATCTGGCAGAGTTCGACGCAAGCAGCGCGGTACCCTTCGGGGCCGTCCGGCACACACGTCGAGGCTGGTGTGGCGCAACGGCGACAACGCGTTTCAAGGCGCGCACTCTTTACGCGCCGTGCGTCGCGAGAATCGCGGGGCCGACCGCAGCAATATCCGTGCATCCGCATAGCGCCATGGTCGTATCGAGTTCGGCCGCGATGATCTCGAGACTCTTGTGCACGCCGGCTTCTCCCGCTGCCGCGAGGCCATACAGGAACGCCCGGCCGATCATCGTGCCGCGTGCGCCCAACGCCACGGCCTTCAGTACGTCCTGGCCGGTCCTGACGCCGCTGTCGAGCCACACCTCGACGCGCTCGCCCACGGCGTCCACGATGGCGGGCAACGCCTGAACGGAAGAAACCGCGCCGTCCAGCTGGCGCCCGCCGTGATTCGACACGACGATGACATCGGCCCCGGCTTCGACGGCACGCCGCGCATCGCGCGTATCGAGAATCCCCTTCACGATCAGCTTCCCCTTCCAGAGCTTGCGGATCCATTCGATGTCCGCCCAGGTCATGGTCGGGTCGAACTGGTCTTTCACCCAGGAGGCCAGTGAAGACATGTCGTCGACACCCTTGACATGGCCGACGATGTTGCCGAAATGACGGCGCTTCGCCCGCACCATGCCCCACGACCAGGCAGGTCGCGCCGCCATGTTCAGGAGATTGGCGAGCGTGATGCGCGGCGGCGTGGAAAGGCCGTTCCTGACGTCCTTGTGGCGCTGGCCGCCGACCTGCAGATCCATCGTGACGACGAGCGCGGTGCAGCCCGCGCCAGCGGCGCGCTGAATCAGGCGCTCGATGAACGCCCGGTCGCGCATGACATAGAGCTGGAACCAGAATGGCGCGGCAACACTCTGCGCGACGTCTTCGATCGAGCAGATGCTCATGGTCGACAGCGTGAACGGCACGCCAAAGCGCTGCGCGGCGCGCGCCGCGAGGATTTCGCCGTTCCCTCTGATCATCCCGGCAAGCCCGGTCGGCGCGAGCGCGACCGGCATCGCGACCTGGCGGCCGGCCATCACGGTCTCGAGTTTCCTTGCGTCGATGCTGACGCCGACACGCTGGCGCAAGCGGACTTGTTGTAAATCGGCCTCGTTGGCGCGATAAGTCGACTCCGTGTACGAGCCGGAGTCCACGTAGTCGTAGAACATACGCGGAATGCGCCGCTCAGCCACGGCGCGAAGATCTTCGATGCATGCGATCGGGTTGGACATTTGTCTCACTCCAGTTGAATCGGAGTGATGCTACTTGCCCGCCTCGCTCGCACCCGCGACATTTTTTCCGGAGCGCCCCGAAAGATATTCCGAGGCCTGCGCGCTCGCCCGCGCGCAAATGCCAACCAGCCAGTCCGCGAACTCGCCCGCGGCCCCGTACGATGAGTGAGGCATCAGATAGTACGGCGGCACGGGGCACGTGATCTCGGGAAAGAGGGGCACGAGTGAGCCCGCCGCCAACCAGGGAAGCGCCAGCGTCGGCCTCCCAAGCGCAATGCCCTGGCCGCTCACCGCAGCTTCGAGCAACAAGCCCAGATCCATCAGCCTTGGGCCACTCTCCGGTTCCGCCCAGTCGAGACCTGCCGCGTGAAGCCATGGCGTCCAGGGTTCCAGCGAGGTTCGCAGCAGAGGCGCCGACGCCATATCCGGCGGCTTGCGCAGCGGCCCGATCGAGCTCAGGAGCGTTGGCGCGATCAGCGGTGTCGCGCAATCGCACATCAAGATCGTGCAGCCCGCTTCGACGGGGTCGCCGCCGCGAATCCACAAATCGGTATCGCCGGGCGGGCTGTCCGGATAGGGCGTACTCAGGACGAGTTCCAGGTCCATTGACGCGTACCGCCCCGTGAACTCCTGGAGCTTCGGGGCGACGATCTGGCGTGCGAAGGTAGGCGGCGCGCACACGCGCAGGCGCTCTTTGCGCTTGTCATCGGGCTGATGCAACGGCACCGCCGCCAGCAGCCGCAAAGGTCCAACCACTTGTTGAAGATATTCTCGCCCGATGTCGGTCAGCACCAGCGTTCTGCCGCTTCTGTCCAGCAGTTGCACGCCAAGCAACTGCTCGACCGCGGCGACGCGCTTGGCGGCCGCACTGCCAGTCACGCAAAGCATCTCGGCCGCGCGCTCGAACGTGCCATAACGGGCGGCGGCCTCGAATGCCAGAAGCCCATCGAGAGAGGGAACGCGAAGTCGGGCGAGGTTCATATCCGAGGATCCAGCGGAACGATCCATAAGATTATCGACGCAAAGCGAAACGGCAGGAACGGCAACGCGTCAGCAGAAAAACCCCGAACTGTTGGATTTCTTGCAGTCTGGCTGTTGACGTCAGGGTAACTTCCTCGACTTGCTCTCCCATTGTATGCGGCAGGCTCGACATGAAAAAGCTGTTCTCCCCAGACCCAACCCGTATTGGCCGCCCCAAAGGTCCGCCTACCGATGACGCCCTGCCCGAGGCGCTACTCGATGGCACGCCGGCCCCGTTGAAGTCCGCGCTGGAGAATCTGCTGGGAAACGGGCGCGTGCTCCATCGCGTGGTCGACCTCGTTCGCTACGCGTCGGACGCAAGTCCCTACCGGCTCATCCCCCAGGTGGTGATCGAAGCGCACGATGCCAACGACGTCGCGAAGGTGCTGAAGTTCTGCAGCGAAGCGGGGCGCCACGCGACCTTCCGGGCTGCCGGCACGAGCCTCAACGGACAAGCCCAGTCAGATGACATTCTGATCGACGTTCGCAAGCATTTCGCCGGTATCGTGTCGATTGCGAAAGACGGCACGCAGCTCAAGGCGCGTGCGGGTACCATCCTTGCCCACGCGAACGTCCACCTCTCATGCCACGGACGCAAGCTCGGCCCCGATCCCGCCAGCGCCAATGTCTGCACGCTGGGCGGCGTCGTGAGCAACAATGCGGGCGGCATGCGCTGTCGCGTCAGTCAGGATGCCTATCACACGGTCAGCGCGATGAGCTTCGTGCTCGCCTCCGGCACGAAGATCGACACGGCAAGCGCCGACGCCGAACAGCAATTCGCCGCGCAGGAGCCCGCGCTCGCCGCCGGCCTGATGACCCTCAAAGCCGAGATCATGGCCGACCAGGCGTTCGTCGAACGAATCCGCCAGAAGTACGCTATTCGCAACACGCACGGATTCAGGCTCGACGCCTTCCTCGATGGCGATACGCCGCTTGAGATCTTCCGACGCCTGCTGATCGGCTCGGAAGGGACGCTGGGATTCGTCTCCGACGTGACCTTCGAGACCGTTCCGAGCGCGCCCGTCACAAGCGTAGCCTGGCTCGCGTTCCCGTCGATCGATGCCGCCATCGCCTTGGTGCCGGAACTCGTGGAACGCGGGGCGCAGGCCGTCGAGTTGATGGTCGCTCCCGCCTTGCGCGCCGCCGCCGAGGCCTTTCCCGGCACGCCGGATTATTGGCGGACGCTCGACCCCGAAGCCGCGGCGCTGCTGGTGGAAATAGGCGCCCAGGACACCGCGGCGCTGACGGCCAGAGCAGCGAATATCATCGAATTGGCCTCGAAAGCGAACCTGATTGCGGACCCGATCCTGACGAACAGCGCGGAGGCGATCGAGCTTGCCTGGTTCGTGCGCGAAGGATTGCTCGGCCTCGTCGGCAAGCAGCGCCCCGTCGGATCGATGCTGATCGTAGAAGATGTCTGTTTTCCGCCGGCGCGACTCGCGCATGCCGCGCGCGACCTTCAGGCGCTGCTGCGGCGGCACGGTTTCATTCCCGGCGTGGCAGGTCATGCGGCGCACGGCAATCTGCACTTCACGCTGACCGCAAAGCTCGACGAAGAAGAAGGACGGGCGCGATACTCGAGGTTCATGGAGGAACTGGTCCAACTCGTCGTCAAGCAATACGACGGTTCGCTGAAGGCTGAACACGGAACCGGGCTCAACATGGCGCCGTTTCTCGAGCAGGAATGGGGCGAGCGCGCGACCGCGATGATGTGGCGGGTCAAGCTGCTGGCCGACCCGCATGGTGTGCTCGCGCCCAACGTCATCCTCACACGGGACAAGCAGATCCATCTGAAGGGCCTGAAGACCCAGCCCGGCATCGAGAGCACGGCCAACGCGAGCTTGTGTATCGAATGCGGCTTTTGCGAGTCGGTCTGCCCAAGCCGCAACGTCACGATGACGCCGAGGCAACGTATCGTTGTACGAAGGGAAATGGCGCGCCAGCCGGAGGGGTCGGCGTTGCTTCAACGCCTTCAGGAACAGTACCAGTACGACGCGATTCAAACGTGCGCGGGAGACGGCACCTGCGCGCTCCCCTGTCCGATTGAAATCAATACGGGCGAACTGATGCGCGAGTTCCGTCACGCGACGCAAACCCGCAGGTCGGAAGGCGCCGCACGCTTCGTCGCGCAGCACTGGGATGGCGTCGAACGGGCGAGCAAAGTCGCCCTGCGAGGCGCCCGCTACATGGGCGAAGCGCTTGGCTGGAAGACCGTGCGAGCCGTGGCCGACACGGCCCGCCGGGTGGCCAGCAACGACATCGTGCCGACCGTGCCCGGCCCGCTGCCGAAACCGGCCCGCGCCCTGCCGGCCACGCGTCGCGACAACGCGGACGCCGTCTACTTCACCGCGTGCGTCAACCGGATGTTTGGCCGTGATCCCGATGCGCCCGACGACGCCCTCTCGATCCAGCAGGCGCTCATCGCCGTATCGAAGCGTGCGAGCAAGAAGCTTTGGATTCCCGAAGACATTGCCGGCACCTGCTGCGCCACGCCCTTCAGCTCGAAGGGCTTCTCGTCGGCCCGACAGCTCATGGCCGAGACGGTTCTCGAGCGCCTCTGGCGGTGGAGCGACGAGGGACGACTGCCGGTCGTGGTCGATGCTGCGTCCTGCACGCACGGCCTCGTCGGCGGGCTGGACGACGCGCTGCCGCCGGCGTTGCTCGCTCGCCGGCAACGGCTCGACATCATCGATTCGATTACCTGGTGCGCGAATCTCCTGCCCGATCTGAAGGTCGTTGCGCCGCTCGGAAAGATAGTGATTCACCCGACCTGCGCGATGTCGCATCTCAAGCTCACGCGGGATCTCAAGCGCATCGCGGAGCATATGTCTGCGCAAGTCGAAATCCCCGTTGGCGCGACGTGTTGCGGAACGGCTGGCGATCGCGGCCTGCTCCACCCGGAGCTGGTGATCTCGGCGACGCGCGATCAGAAGGCCTATCTCGAGAATGTGCACGCAGACGCGTACGTTTGCGCGAACCGCACGTGTGAAATGGGATTGAGGCACGCCATGGGCCGCCCCTACGAGTCTTTCGTTTTCAGCCTTGAAGCGGCCACGCGATCATGAGCGCGGGATCCCGGCACTCTGGCCGCCTGCTCGACCTCGATGCCGTTCAGGCCTTCGTGCTGGTCGCCGATCTCAGCAGCTTCACGCGCGCGGCCGAAGTGCAGGACACGACTCAGTCGGCGATCAGCCTGAAAATCAAGCGGCTCGAAGAACGGCTCGACCGGCGTCTGCTCGAACGAACGCCGCGCCACATCCAGCTGCTGCCCGAAGGCGTCGCTTTTCTCTCGGCCGCGCGCGACCTGCTGAGCGCCCACGACCGTGCGGTGGCGACCGATGTCCGCGAGCAGCGCAGTCTGCGCCTTGGCATCATCGATCACACCACCGCCGACGACCTGATTCCGCTGCTCGCGCGCGTCTCGAGTTACGACCCCACGTTGCGCGTCGAACTCAGGATTGGCGCTTCCAGCCAGATGATCGAGGCATACGACGCCGGCGAACTCGATGCGGCCTTCGCCAGGCACGACCCCGCGCGGCGCGATGCGCAGCGTCTTTTCGTCGAGCGGTGCGGATGGTTCGCGGCGCCGCAGTGGACCCGCCATCTAAACGAACCGCTGCGCGTTGCTTCGTTGTCGGCGCCCTGCGGCGTACGGGCCAACTCACTCAAGGCGCTGGACGAAGCGGGCATCAAATGGACCGAAGTCTTCGTGGGCGGTGGAATCGGGACAGTCGGCGCGGCCGTCATGGCGGGCCTTGCCGTCGCGCCAATGACCCGCCACGGCATTCCGGCGCGAGCGGTGGAGGTGGGAAGCCGCTTTGGACTGCCAGTGCTCGCGCCGATCGAGATTGCCGTGTATACGCGGGTGCGGGACGCGTCGATGAAGGAAGCCATCCGACTCTTCGGTGCGGCTCTGAGCAGCGCGCATGCCGCGTTCTGACGGAAGCCGGACGTGAAAGACGTGACTGGAAACCGCGCTATCAAGACAATCCTTCTCATCCGCGACACTCTTATGGATTCCTACGCGTACAGTGTCATCGCCGCACTTCCCGTCACGTCAACGCCACCAGAGTTCAGGGTGCAGGGATAAAGCGTTGCCTGGTTCGGCATCGGAACACCAGATTGCGCCGAATCGACGGGGCGCACGACGTGCGGCAAAGTCGAGGCGGCAACGCCGCAACCCTGGAAGAGAAAACGCCCCCTCATCGGTGCTGCACTTTCCGCGTCGCCATATACGTGTCAAACAGGCCTGCATGCAGCCGGCTGAGTTCCTGGCGCAGGTTCACCAGTTCGCGCTGTTCACCTTCATGCTCCCGGCGCAGGATCTTGCCCAGCAGCGCCATCGCCCGCGACCCCGCCTGGTCGCGCTGCACGCGCGCCTCGCCCAGCCGGCCCGCCAGTGCGGGCTTGACCACCAACAGCCACGCCGGAAACCACGCGTAATCGTCCGTCTCGCCCGCGCCCGGAAACTCTGCATCGAAGCGCCGGCGTAACGCGTCAAGCGAAGCGTCGCTGAGCATCGGCAGTAATGCCGCGAACCGCGGAGGTGCCAGCCACGCCAGTTCCGCGAGCAGCGGCCATGCGGCCTCCAGTCCACCTGTCCGGTAGCGCGACTCGGTCATCCACGCGAGTGGCGCCGGGATGCGCCACCACGATTCAATGCTCCCGATCGCGTCACTCGCGGCCGCCCAGTCGCCCGCCAGCAGCCACAGCGGTGCAGAATGGCTGTCGGCATCGGCACGGAGAAAGGCCAGGGTCGCGGCCCGGTCGGCGAGCGCTCGCCAGCAGGGTGCGAGCCATGCATGACCGGTCTGCGCGGGCAGCACCCGCCGGGCGGCGGGCACCACCTCGTCCTCCAGGTGACGGCGGGCGATGGCGAGCGCCGCGTGATCCGCAAAGGGCGACGTCGATCCGCGCTCAAGTCCGCGTTCGAGTTCGCACACCAGCACGCTCATCGCGGGCAGCGCGCCATCGTCCGGGTATCCGGCAGCCAGCCGTTCCAGTGCGGTGCGAGCGGACACCGCATCGCGCTTCTGCAGTTGCTCCAGCACGTCGTTGCGCAACATCACGTCGCGGCTGTCGGCGAAGATATCCAGTTGCTTCACGGTCCGCTGCATGGTCATCGCGCTCAGAAAAGTTGCCTTTCAGGACGGGCCAGATTAGCCCACTTCACCGTGCTACGGAAGGTGCGACCGTCGTCGTCGACTGACTCGATGATCACGCGCTGGCCGCTCGCTTCGGCGATCACGCGCACAGTGCGCTCGCCGTAGCGCATCAGCGCGCCGATCGGCGGACAGGCCGGGGCCTGACGACGGGTCCGCCTGGTTCGTCCTTTCCCCTCTTTCGGCGGGCGGCGGCTGCCTGCCATGCTGACTACCCCCGCTTGCGGCGTGCCGCCGTCTTGCCGGATGGCATGGAGACGGCCGGCGCCTTGCGCGGCGGGCCCGGTGTCCGTGCCGGACGGGTCGCGGCTGGGCGTGCCGTGACGGCCTTCGCGCGAACGGGTCGTATTTCGTGGGCATCGGCCTCGCGCCGTGCCGCCAGTTGTTCTTGCAGCGTCGCGTTCGTGGCCTGGACGGCATCGAGCCGTCCCTGCAGCACGCCCGCCTGATGGCGGGCGTCACCCAGTTGCGCCTGCATGGTTTCCAATGAACGGCGATGGTCGGCGTCCTTCCGGTCCGCACGACGCGTGGCTTCTTCCAGTTCCTTCTGCAGCTTCGCGACGGCGCCGCGCTCGCGGTCGATCTCGAGCAGCGCCCGTTTCTCCGCCGCACGCAGTCGTTCCTCCGCGCGTTCGGCCGCTTCCCGCAGCTTCTCCAGATCCCGCGAAAAAGCTTCTCTCACCTCCACGATCTCGCGATCGCGCGCCGCCAGCGCCGTGCTCCTCCGCCCGAGTTCCGCCTCCAGCGCCTGTCGCTGCGCGTGGCCTTCGGCCTGCGCCTTGTCCAGATTCCGCACCTCGACCTGCGCGGCCAGCAGCGCGGCGGTGCGCTGCTCGAGCGCCGTCTCGACGCGAGCCAGTTCGTCGCGGGCGGCGGCGACCGCCTGCTGCGCCTCCGCGCGCTGCGCCTCGACCTCGTCGCGCAGCGGGTCGAGCGCGGTCCCGGCTGATGCGCTCGCACGTGTCCAGAGGGTAGCGACCAGTTCGCCGGCGGCCGCGCCGAGATCGGCCGGCAGATCAGGATGCTCGATGCGCACCCGGCTCTTTTCGCGCAGTTCGGTCCAGAACTCCCCCAGCACCTGGGTGGGCGTGCTCATGCTCCCCCGCTTCACCAGCTGGTACAGCCGGTTGGCGGTTGGCGTGATGCCGAAGCGGAAGAACAGCAGCGCGCAGGCCTCGCGATAGAGCTCGCGCGTCTTCGGGAATTCGGCCTTCAGGCGCTCGATTTCTGCTGCCAGGCGGGTTTCATCAGGAACTGCGTCGGACATCGGGATCGGTCTCGGTTATTTCGACAAATAATATAACGTAAACCGACTGATTTCTAATGGACTTTGGCCGAGATTTTGACATTATTCGTATAATGTTGAAATTAAAACCCGACGATGGGACAATCAGCACGTCACCCTCCATTCCGACTACTCATGCAGATCATGCTGAGCGCGCCGCGGCCGCTCGACACGCTCGTGCTGCCCGCTGCGCTCGACGGCCAGCACGGCGTCAACCGCGTTGACGGCCGTCGCCAGATCGCCGCCAACGACGACCTCAACGCGATCCGGGCATGGCTCGCGCGCGTGGCCGACACGCCGACCACGTTCGGGAGCTACCGCAAGGAAACCGAGCGGCTGCTGCTGTGGTCGGTCGTCGAGCTGGGCAAGCCGCTGTCGTCACTCACCCACGAGGATCTGCTCGTCTACCAGCGTTTCCTGGCCGACCCGCAGCCGCGCGAGCGCTGGGTCGCCAGCGGTCGCAAGTGCCCCCGCGACGATCCGCGCTGGCGCCCGTTTCACGGGCCACTGGCCGCCACCAGCCAGCGCCAGGCGATGGTGATCCTCAACGCCCTCTTCGCCTGGCTGGTCCAGGCGGGCTATCTCGCCGGCAATCCGTTGTCGCTCTCGCGCCAGCGGGCCCGGCGCGCCCCGCCCCGCGTGACACGCTTTCTGGAGCGGGACCTGTGGCAGGAGGTCAAGCACCATATCGACAGCCTGCCGCGTGACACGGACCGCGAACGCGAACGCTACGCGCGTGCGCGGTGGCTGTTCACCCTGCTCTATCTGGGAGGCTTGCGGATCTCGGAAATCAGCGGCAACACGATGGGCCGCTTCTTCTGCCGGCGTGACGCCGACGGGCACGAGCGCTGGTGGCTCGAGGTCACGGGTAAAGGAGAAAAGGACCGGCTTGTGCCCGTCACCGCGGAGATGATGGTCGAGCTCGGCCGCTACCGGCGTGCGCGCGGACTTGCGCCACTACTGTCCCAGCATGAGGACACGCCGCTCGTGCTGCCCCTCGGACAATCCATGAAGCCGCTCACACGCGCCGCCCTGCACGGGATCATCAAGGACATCTTTGCGGGCGCTGCGAAAAAGCTGCGCCTGCGCGGCGAGGACCACGCTTCCCGTGCGGCGCAACTCGAGCGGGCCTCCGCGCACTGGCTGCGCCACACCGCGGGGTCCCACATGGCCGACGGCGATGTTGACCTGCGTCTGATCCGCGATAACCTCGGCCATGCCTCGCTCACCACGACCAGTCTCTACCTGCACGCCGATGACGACCAGCGACATCGGGAAACGGAGCAGAAGCATCGCATCGACTGGTAGCCGCTTGGACGAAGGTGGCCACGAAGCGACGTTCGACCGCGTAGTCGCGCGGTGGTGGCCAGTTGTGACAGGGCAATGGCATGCTGCACATGTCCCGCCGCCGCTCAGGCTGCCTCACTCTTTCTCCAGGTCAATAGAATCTGCTGCTTCGCCTTGACCAGCGTTGCCACGTGCTCGTGCAAATGCTCACGGATTCGCTCTGTCGGACCACCGATCGAAAGCCCGTACAGGTCGCCGCCGAAATCGAGCGCCACGGCCACCGCTGAAAGCTCGGGCGCGCTTTCGCCAATATTCGCGTACCAGCCGCGCTCGTGCGCAGTGCTGATCTGATCGATGAATGTCGCGCGATCAGGGGCGGTCGCACTCGTGTAGCGCTCGAATTGAAGCTTGGCACCGAGTGCCTCCTGCGTCGGCAGATCGAGTTCGCCGAAAATCACCTTGCCGATCGAGTTCGCGTGTAACGGCCGCAGCGTGCCGGGTGCGCACGAATAGCGCACTGCCTTCTCCGATTCGACTACATCGAGGTACACCACCGCTGCGCCGTGGATCTTGCCAAGCACGATGGTTTCGCCAGTCGCGTCGCGCAGTTCCACAAGTCGGGGATGCAACATTTCGACCACGGGATCGACTGCGTTGATCGCGTTCGCAAGCAGTTGCAGACGCCGCGTGGGATAGTAGCCGCCCCGCTTGCGCACTTCGTAGAGATAGCCGCGGCTCACGAGCGTGCGGGCAAGCGCAAGGCAACTTGACGAGGGCACGCTCAGGAGCCGCGCCATTTCGGCGAGCGGCAGCGGCCGCTGTTCGGTGGCGAAGAGCTCGAACAGGTCGAGCGTGCGGGCAACGAGTTTGACGTCCATGGGGGCAGGCGGTTGATCGCAAGGTGGCGCGGTGCCTCTTGCGCTGATCAGTACGACTTCGGCAGCCCGAGCACCTTTTCCGCGATGAAGCACATGATCATCTGCGGGCTGACGGGCGCGAGCCTTGGAATCATACACTCCCGCAGATAGCGTTCGACGTGGTACTCCTTCGCGTAACCCATGCCGCCCAGCGTTGCAATGGCCGTCTGGCACGACTGGAACGCAGCTTCGGCGGCGAGGTATTTCCCGGCGTTGGCTTCCGCGCCGCACGGCTCGCCCGCGTCGTAGAGCGTGGCGGCTTTCATCACCATCAGGTTCGCTGCCTCGAGCGCCATCCACGCCTGCGCGAGCGGATGCTGGATTGCCTGATTCTGTCCGATGGGGCGCCCGAACACGACGCGCTCCTTCGCATACTGCGTTGCGTGGCGCAACGCCGCCTGGCCGAGACCCACAGCCTCCGAGGCGATCAGGATGCGCTCGGGATTCAGGCCATGCAGCAGATAGTGAAAGCCCTTGCCCTCTTCGCCGATGCGGTCCTCCACCGGTACGCGCAGCCCATCGATGAACAGCATGTTCGAATCGACGGCCTTGCGGCCCATCTTCTCGATCTCGCGGACTTCGACGTGCGTGCGGTCGAGATCGGTATAGAAGAGGCTCAGACCTTCGGTGGGCTTCGTCCCCTGGTCGAGCGGCGTCGTGCGCGCGATGATGAGCATTTTGTTCGCGACCTGCGCCGTCGAGATCCAGATCTTGCGGCCCGTGAGCACGTAGTGATCGCCAATGCGCACGGCCTGCGTTTTCAGGTGCGTCGTGTCGAGGCCCGCGTCGGGCTCGGTGACAGCGAAGCAGGCCTTGTCCCGGCCCTCGATCAGCGGTGGCAGGAAGCGCTGCTTCTGCGCCTCGCTGCCGAACACCTGCACCGGATTGAGTCCGAAGATGTTCATGTGCACGGCCGATGCACCCGAGAGCCCCGCGCCGGAAGCGCTGATCGTGCGCATCATCAGCGCGGCCTCGGTCATGCCGAGCCCGGAGCCGCCGTAGTCGGGCGACATCGCAATACCAAGCCAGCCCGCGTCGGCGAGTGCACGGTGAAAGTCGTGCGGGAAGCGACCCTCACGGTCACGTTCGAGCCAGTAACTGTCGTCGAAGCGTTCGCAGATCTTCTCGATTGCCCCGACAATCGACTGCTGGTCTTCATTGAGGTTGAAATTCATCGGGGACTTCCTCTCAAGGCATAAACGAAAGCATGATCAAAGCGGAAATACACCTACCAGCAAGGCGGTGAATACCATCAGCACAGAGGCGGCAAACAGGAACGGAATCGTGAACTTCTGATGCTCGGCAAGCTCGACGCCCGTCAAGCCGACAATCAGGAAGGTCGCCGGCGTGAGCGGGCTGACGGGAAAGCCCGTCGTCATCTGGCCGAGCAGAGCCGCCTGCGCCATCTGCACGGACGGCACACCCAGCAGTTCCCCGCTCTTCGCCAGGACAGGCAGAATGCCGAAGTAAAACGAATCGGGGTCGAAGAGCAGGCTGAGCGGCATCGAGACGAGCCCCAGCACGAATGGCATGTGGCGCGCGTTCTCGGCAGGCACATGGCGCACGACTACTTCGGCCATGGCAGTGAGCATGCCGGTGCCGGTCATGATGCCGGTAAACGCACCTGCCGCAAGCAGCACGCTCGCCATCATCAGGGCCGCCTTCGCGTGCGCATCGACGCGTTCGCGCTGCTGTTTCACATCCGGATAGTTGATAACCAGGGCGAGCACCGTTCCAATCATGAACATGACCATCGGATCGACGATGCCTGACACCAGCGTGGTGAGTACAATCAGGATGAGCACGAGATTGATCCAGAAACGCTGGGGCCGGCGCAGCGCAAGCTCCTCTGGCGTGAGCACCCGCGGCGTGACGGCGATGCCGGCGGCATGCTCGCGCGTGAGACCGAGACGCTTCTCCTCGCGCTTGCCGAGCACGTATGCCGTGCCGAATACGAACACAAGCCCGACGATCTGCACGGAAATCATTGGATAGAAGATCATGGTGCCGGGAATATGCAAAGCCGCGGAAGCGCGCAGCATCGGCCCGACCCAGGGGAGGAAGTTGACGCCCGCGGCCATTGACGCGACGCAGGCGAGAATGCGGCGGTCGAGACCCAGGCGGGTATAGAGCGGCATCATCGCGGGCAGTGTGACGAGAAATGTGACTGCGCCCGAACCATCCAGATGGATGAGCAACGCAAGCAGTGCCGAGCCCATAACAATGCGCGGCGGATGGCAGCCCACCACGCGCAGCACACCGTTGATGATCGGGTCAAGCATCCCGGCGTCAGTAAGGACTCCAAAGAAAAGAATCGCAAATACGAACATGCCCGCAACCGGACCGATGTTCTGCACCCCGTGAACGATGAATTTCGCGGTGGAGAGTCCGAAACCCGCTGCGAGCGCCGCGACGATAGGCACAGAGATCAACGCGACGAGTGGCGAAAGCCGCTTCGTGATGATCAACGTGAAGAGAGCAACGATCGCCGGCGTACCGATTAGCGCGAGCATGATCCAGTCTCCCTGTGCGCGAGGCATCTTGCCTGGTTGGTAGATGTCACTGTTGTCTCCTGCGCGGCGTCACGTATGCCGCAGTTGTGGTTATATCGAACTGCCGGTTGATGTGCGGGCTACGCGTCGCCTGACAGTTCTCCGAAGACCTGCGTGGAGTGTTCGTCGAGTGCCGGTGGCACGCTTCGGTAAGTGGCCGGTGTGCGACCCAGCTTGATGGGCGACGCGATTCCGCAATAGGAACCCATCTCAACCTTCATCCCGCGATGGGCCGTGTGGGGATGCGCGAGGGCCGCACCAAGTCCGAGCACCGGCGCACATGGCACACCGTGGCGCACGAGTGTGTCGGCGAGCTGTGGTCCATCCCAGGCGGCGAAACGTTGTTCAAGTTCCGCGCGCAGATCGCTCCGGTGCTGGCTGCGCAACCGGTTGTCG
This sequence comes from Paraburkholderia panacisoli, assembly GCF_008369935.1. Lineage (GTDB taxonomy): Bacteria > Pseudomonadota > Gammaproteobacteria > Burkholderiales > Burkholderiaceae > Paraburkholderia > Paraburkholderia panacisoli. Next base: position 104,485 of record NZ_VTUZ01000035.1, read on the forward strand.
GCGAAATGCGGATCGGCAGCAAGCTGCGGTGCCTCGATCAGCCGGCAAAGCGCCGCGAACTGCGTGTTGTTGCCAACAGCGAGGAAAATGTCGCCACTGCCGGTATGAAACATGTCATAGGGCGTGATGTTCGGATGCGCGTTGCCAGTTCGTCGCGGCTCCTTGCCCGAATAGAAGTAATTGGGGGTGTGCGGGTGCAGGATCGAAAGCGCACAGTCGAACAGCGTGGATTCGACAAACTGGCCGCGGCCGCTTGTCTCGCGCTCGCGCAGTGCCATGAGGATACCGAGGGCGGCATTCAGGCCGGTCACGAGATCGACAATGGGTACGCCCACGCGTAGCGGCGCACCACCCGCCTCGCCGTTGACACTCATGAGGCCTGTCATCGCCTGGATCGCCGCGTCATAGCCTGGCAGCGCGCCGAGTGGGCCGTCCGCACCGAAACCTGAAACCCGGCAATGCACGAGCCTCGGAAAGCGTGTAGCGAGCACGGTGTCGTAACCGAGCCCCCATCGCTCGAGGGTGCCGATCTTGAAGTTCTCGACCAGTACGTCAGCGGTTTCGAGCAGCGCGAGCAGACGCTCTCGCTCCGATGGCTGCGTAAGATCGAGCACGACGCCCAGTTTGTTGCGATTGAGGCCCTGGAAGTACGAAGCTGTCTCGCCGTCGAACGGCGGCCCCCAGCCGCGCGTTTCGTCGCCACCCGGCGGTTCAATCTTGATCACTTCTGCGCCGTGGTCGGCGAGGATCTGCGTGCAGTACGGGCCGCCGAGGACACGGGACAGATCCACAATGCGCAAGCCGTGCAACGATCCTGCTGTTGAAGGTAAATGGAAGCCCATTATGATCTGCACTACTGATTGATTAAAATTGAAATGGCAAAGCCACCCTTGCAGCACGAACAGCTACCGAGCTGTCAATAGCCATCTGACGTCGCCCACGTCCGGATTCGACGTGAGCGTGCGGTCTTTATTTCACCGCCATGAATGAATATTCACACACAGGAATATGGAAGGTCAAGCTGGATACTGGAAACCTGCCCCAGGAATGTCCCTGGTACCGGGTGGCCAGCGTGAAACCTGCAATAGTAGGCCTTCTGCGGACGGGATGCGCTCTCTTGCCGCAGTTCCAGGAATTGGGGGACACGGTTGTTTCGGACTTGATCCGGTACCAGCCGGAGCCCCGCAGGTTCATCCTCTCATTGAACATTTTTGAGACCTACACGGAGACTGCTCTGAGCGCCTTTTTCCTGAATGCAGCGAGTGAAGCGATGCGTCAGCACAGCCGCGCAGGCATTACGCGCCACAGCCACTTCCGCCTGAACCCATCGCGCCTGTTTTCCATGCTGCGAAAGCTGTTCGCTTCACAGCGCCCGGCCTGCAATTGCCGCTGAATAAGGCAGAACACAATATGAACCCCTACTCGTAGTAGCCTTGCTGGATGAGGAAAGACGCGGCTTGTCCCCGTTTCCGCGGAGATGATGGAGGAACTGGGTCGTTACCGGCGCGAACGTGGCCTGCCAGTGCTGCCTATGCAGCACGAGGACCTCCCGCTCGTGCTGCCCCTCGGAAAATCCGTGAAGCCCCTCACGCGAGCCGGCCTGCACACGATCATCAAGGAGATCTTCGCGGGCGCGGCTGCAGCGCTACGTCTGCGCGGGGGCGACCACGACGCAGGGGCGGTCCAGCTCAAGAGTGCCTCCGCGCACTGGCTGCGCCACAGCGCGGGCTCCCACATGGCCGAATCGTCTGAAAAGCGGGTTCTAATCTCACGGATGGTTTTGTCGAGTGTCGCGACGTGACTGCTATCTGTGATCGCCACAATGCTGTCAAGGTCATGCGCGCGTCGACGCCATAGAGTCCGAGAAACGTCGTCACCACCGAGACCGGCGCCAACGGATTGTCGGCGTCGTAGCGGACCGCGTCGATCTCGCGCCCGGGAAAGCCCAGTTGTGCGCGCGAGCGGAACCGGATGAGTTCGCCGTCGGCCCAGTCGTAGAGCGCGAGCGAGCCGCGCAGGATCTCCGCATCAAGTAGCGACAGGTAGTTCGGGGCGAGGTGCGAGAGCACGCGCCACTGGAACCGGTCGCCGGTGGGTGGATAGACCGGCAGGGTCGGCGCCGTGAGGTTGCGCACCGCGCCGATGTTGGTGAAGCCGCCGCGCATTCGCGTGATGCCTGCTTCGCGCAGGGCCTTGCGGGGCAGCATCCCGTTGGTGCCGGTGACCGACAGCGACAGCGTCTCGGTGGGCAGCGTGTTCGCCTGATCCCAGGCGTGGCCGCCGAGCACAATCCAGGTATCGAAGCGGCCTGACGGACCGCGGCGCATCCTTGTGTGGTAGTACCGTTCAGGCATGTCGTGGCGCAGCATGCCGCCGCGATGGCGAAACGCCGCGAAAGGCACATATTCATAGCGCCGGCCACGCTCGAAGTAGTCCACGGCATCAACCGAATAGATGTCGACCAGCGAGCCGTGTTCGGCTCGCGCACGTACCCGGTACTCGGTTTCGTGCTGCGTGACCGTGACAGGATCGGCGCCCACCGGGAAAAGATTGATGACGGGCGTGCAGTTCAGGCGAACGTTGTCCACAGTGAAACGCATGTCATCCGGATACGGCCGCTCGAGCACGACCTCGACATCGAGCGACGTCGCCGACGCGGGAATCGCCTGAATATCGAGCCCAAGCAGGTCGACGAACATGAACTTCTCGGGGAACGTAAAGTACTCGAGCAGCAGCTGGTATCCGCCGAATGCGTTGTCAGCCTTCGGCCAGAGCCGTTCTTCGGCCGCAAAGCCTGCGGGTGCGAGGCGCAGTCCCGGCATCGGCATCGGGGCACCGGGCCGGTCCTCGGGCCAGCCCGGCACACGAACCTGCAACGCAACCGGCTTTGCCGTGAGCGCGGCGTATAGGGCAAGCGCAACGGGCCGGTCTGCATTCAGGTACAGGCGCAAGCGTGGCACCTGCAGCCGCTCGCGTTCGGCCTGGGTCTGGATGGCCAGCCGCAGGCGGATCACGGACCGTCCATCCTCGCGCGCGTAGACCCCCGCTTCACTCAGGGCGAGCGGATACAGGTCGACTTCCTGCGTCGTGCGATAGACGCACTCGATCGCGGCATCGCCCATATTGGACCCTGCTTCCACCCGGTCAGACGTGGCCTCTAGACCCGCTTCGAGCGTTTCATGTTTCTGCAACGCGCCCTTCTCCGGGATGAGCTCGAGAATTGCGAGCGACGGGATCATGCGCAGGTAGTGCGGCCACAACATGCTGACGAGCCCTTCGGTCAGTTCAGGCAACTCGTCGTCAAGCTTGTGACGCAGGCGCCCCATCAGGAAGGCGAAGCCTTCGAAGAGCCGCTCGACATGCGGATCGCGTTCGCCGACGCGATCGAGATCCAGTTCTCGAGCGCGATCGGGGAACGCCTGCGCGAATTCCTTGCCGGCTTCGCGCAGGTAGCGCATTTCCGCCTCGTAGTAGCGCAGGATCTCGTTATCTCGGGTTGGCTCTGTCATGGTAGGGGCAATCAGTCTGGCAATGTGCGGGCTTGTCCTGCGGCTGCGCAGGCGCTTCTGAGGATTTACGTTGAGGGCCTCGGGGCAGTCGGCTAATCCGGCGATTGGCCCGGCCCGAGGCCCAGGCCAGGTAGGTGCCGCTGCCGAGCGCCCATCCCTTGAGCGTCGCGGCCATGAGGGTGGCGATCTCTCCTTCATCGAGCGGCTGGCCACACAGGTGCTTCCAGGCACGGTGGCGCTCGAAAGGCGTGCTGCCAAGCGCTTCGAAGAGAGCGTGCTCGCTCACAATCGGATCGGTGCAAAGGCCGGCATGGTGCCGGTAGCTGGACCAGCGGTAGTGCTCAGGTGCAGTCGCGAGGCCGGCGCGCACCGGAGCAAGCTCGACCAGCCGGCTCGCCATCAGCAGGTAACGCTCGGGCTCGATGACTGTTGCCCGGTAACTTCCTGCCCAGAGCGGGCCGCTCCTGTCATACCGTGCGTTATAAGCGGCAACGTACCGTCGGCCAATTGCCTGCATGGTCAGGCGATCGCGCGCGTGGTGGCCGAATGGACCGGCGTGCCGGTCGGCAATCTCCTCGAAGATGAGCTGCAGGGTCTGCTCACCCTGGAAGACCAGCTCGCGAAGCGCGTCGTTGCCCAGGACGACGCGCTGGCCGCACTTGCGGAAAGCCTGCGCACTGCGAAGGCCGGCCTGAAGAACGAACACGCCCCGCTCGGCGTATTTCTGCTCGCGGGTCCCTCGGGTGTCGGCAAGACGGAAACCGCACTCGCCCTCGCGGACCTGCTCTTTGGGGGCGAAGCCGCCCTTACGACGATCAACATGTCGGAGTACCAGGAATCGCACACGGTATCGCAACTCAAGGGCTCGCCGCCGGGCTATGTCGGCTACGGACGCGGCGGCATCCTGACAGAAGCGGTGCGTCAGCGCCCGTACAGTGTTGTACTGCTCGATGAAGTGGAAAAGGCTCATCGTGACGTGCTGGACATCTTCTATCAGGTCTTTGACCGCGGCACGATGCGCGATGGCGAAGGACGCGAGATCGACTTCCGCAACTGCGTGATCCTGATGACGTCCAATCTCGGCAGCGCCCAGATTGACGAGGTAACCGCAGACAGCCCGGATATCGCGCAGGCAGCACTCCTCGAGGCGATCCATCCGCAACTCGTCGCACAATTCCAGCCCGCCCTGCTCGCGCGCTTCCAGACGTTGGTGTACCGGCCGCTTGATGTGACCGCGCTCGCCGCAATCGTGCGTCTGAAGCTCGAGAAGGTCGCCGAACGCCTGCGCCGGCAGCACGATGTCGAGTTGGTCTGTGACGACTCGCTCATCGGCGCGATGGCCGAACTGTGCCTGGCGCGAGAATCCGGCGCACGCAACGTGGACGCGTTCCTCAACCAGTGCATCCTGCCGTCGGTTTCCCGTGAGCTGCTCACGCGTATGGCTGCCGGCAACGCGCCCGCGAAGATTCGGCTGTCCAGCTCAGCCGAAGGCAATCTGACGATCGACTTCGTCGATCATGGCGAGCCGGTCGTAACTGCGGCAGAAGTATCAACTGCCTGAGGAAAACAGGACCATGCCGGCGCGACAGTTCGATAAAGAACTGCCTGCCGGCAGCGTCAATAGCAGGATGAATAACATGAAACGACGCTACACCACGTCCGGGATAATTTTTGGCCTGCTGTCAGTGCTGAACACCGGTGCTTATGCTGCATACCAGGAAGAATGGTTGAGCCCGCAGGCATTAAAGAAGGAAGAAGCAGCAAGGGCCAGCAGTCACACATCGGCTCATGTGTGTAAAAGCGCAGACAGCCACTGCGCTAGCGTTCGCCCAAAGTCAGCAGCCGCCAAACCGCGTTCTGAAATTCGCGGTCGTCCGGCAGGTCGTTCAGCCGACCCTATCGCGGACTTCGCAAAGAAGGGCAATGCCGCCAGACCAGCGCGCGTCGCGGCCAGGTGACCTGATGCCCACTGTCAACCGAACCTGACCCGATGCGACCACCGGACCTTTGGCGCTGTTTCCTGGCATCCGTAGCGGCCCTCGCAGCTGCATCGATTACGCCTGAACGCCTCTTCATACACCTCTTCGTCGCCGCAGACGGCAGACCCGGCGGTCAAACGAACTCGTGATTCCGGACTTTCCCATGACACCAGATACCACGCCCGCGATAGCCAGTGACCCTAACGGATACTCCATCGAAATCGGAGACAATCTACATCTCGTTCTGAAGGGCATTCAGGGTAAGTTTCCTTACGGTGTCTTCATGGTGACGCTCGGATCATCAACAATCCGCGGTGGACTCAATCATGATTTTTGATCACTCCGGGTCATCCGCAGAAGGGGCCAGCGAACGTTGGCTGACGTTCGTTGCTCCCAGGGAGAGCATGAAGAAAAAGAACAGGCTGTCTTTTTCCCAGATGCGCATACAGATCGACGACGAGTCCATGACGATCCGCCAGGCCGCCGGGAGATATTTTCGTTCGCCCGATGACGAGCTGGATGATGATGACGACGACGGACCTGGATTCTGGACCAGGGTGCTGAGCTATGCTTTCAAGGTCCTGTTCTACCTCTCGAGCGAACAACCACGGATCACCCAGGACAATGCCTACAGCAACGCACCGAGGAATTTCAGCGGTCTTGGGAAGCGCAAGAAGAACGAACGCCTGCAGGAGATCGAACAGCTTTACGATCGTTATATCGTGTGGCCAGAAGTTTTACCTTCACTGCATCAGCGCGGCGCGGCGCACACGGATACCGGCGAGGGTGGAGAACTCTCCCCACACTGGCGGCGAGGGCACTTCCGCGTGCAGCGCCACGGACCCGGTCTTTCCATGCGTCGCGTGGTCTTCATCATGCCGATCATCGTCCGGGCCGATCTGCTGAATCCCGATGGCGTCCACCGACAAGCGGTAGAAAAATGGACAGAAATACTGCCGCGCTCGAGTGAACCGGGAACTGACCACTAAACCACGATGACATCGACGTGTTTTCGGCGCGCTGGTGCGATCACGGCCGCAGCCGCCGTGAGAAGGAAAAGCTGAAATGGAAATGAATCTTGCAACACGGACGCGATGGGGACGGGCAATCCTTTTGGGCGTACTGTCCACGATACTGGTCGCCTGCGGCACTGTCGATAGCACTGCCCCCGGTCCGATGCCAGCAGACGCCCAGTTGAATGTATGCGGTCCTTTACGGACGCCCTAGCAATGAACGAGTGATTCTCTGATGCTACCTGTCCACGTGGACAGCTGGGATGAGAGTACATGTCAGAAGATCGAGATTTGCGTAGCCGCCTGGTAG